>NZ_JAGGJL010000007.1:0-1156 GCF_017872775.1 Mycobacterium sp. OAE908 | reverse complement strand
CGACGTTCTCGCCGAGAAGGGCAACAAGGGAGCGCAGGAATTAGCCACCTATTGGGTAGGTCAAGGCGTGGGACTGATGAACAAGGTCAGGCCGGCCCGTGAGGTGGTGCGGGACATGATCGAGGACTACCTGGATGCGGTGGACCGCCTCGCAGGTTCTGTGCAGGGCTGAATATCGTTGACAGCAGACATCGCCTCCATCGATCCGCGGACGCCTGTGGTGGTCGGCGTCGGGCAAGCCGCCGAACGGATCGACGACGCTGATTATCGTGGCCTGTCGCCGATCGACCTGGCGGTCGCGGCCGCGCGTGCGGCGGTCACGGACACCGGCGCGGATTCGGCGACCGTCATCGCAACGATCGACACGATCGCGTGCACCCGCCAGGTCGAGGATTCGACGCCCGGCGCGCCGGCGCCCCTCGGCAAGTCCACGAAATACCCGGTCTCGGTGGGCAATCGACTCGGGGCGGCTGCCAAGCGGGCGGTCCTCGAGATCGCCGGTGGACAGTCGCCGCAGCACCTGGTCACCGAGTTCAGTCGCGAAATACTAGTCGGTAACGCCGACGTCGTGCTGCTGGCCGGGGCTGAGGCGATATCCACGATCCGTCATCTTGCAAAGTCGGATAACAAGCCCGACTTCTCCGATGACCCGGACGATCCCGCGGGCCGCTACGAGGACCGCGGATTTGGACTGGCCGGCTTGGTCGGCACGGAACTCGTAGCCCATGGGCTGACGGGCGCACCCGCCCAGTATGCGTTGCTGGAAAACGCGCGTCGTGCGCCACGAGGAGAGAGTCGGGACAAGTATTCAGCCGCCATGGGCGCGCTCTTCGCGCCTTTCACCAAAGTGGCAGCCGCAAACCCACTCTCGGCCGCTCCCGAGGTGCGCACCGCCGAAGAACTCACCGCGGTCACGGAGCGCAACCGGATGATCGCCGATCCCTACCCGCGTTTCCTCGTCGCCAGAGACCAAGTGAACCAGGGTGCCGCCGTACTGCTGATGTCGGTCGAGTCGGCCCAGCGAATCGGCGTGGACGAGGCAAAGTGGGTGTTCCTGCACGGTCAGGCCGACCTGCGAGATCGAAGCCTGCTGCAGCGTCCGGACTTAGCCGAGGGACCGGCAGCGGTCAGCGCCGTCCGGCACGCCCTCGAAGTC
>NZ_JAGGJL010000006.1:2107-5025 GCF_017872775.1 Mycobacterium sp. OAE908 | reverse complement strand
TGTGTTCGGCGGTGTCCTACTTTTCCACCCGGGTTGGGTAGTATCATCGGCGCTGGCAGGCTTAGCTTCCGGGTTCGGGATGGGTCCGGGCGTTTCCCTGCCGCTATTGACCGCCGTAACTCTATTCACTTTTTGAGTGTCCCCACGTGTGGTGGGGAAGTGTTATTGGTGGTGGGGTGTGAATGCTTGTTGTGCATTCGTGGATATGTGTGTGGTTGCGAGTTTGTGTGTAAGTTTTCGGCCGGTTAGTGCCAGTTCCCTGAACACATTGCTGTGCGTGTAGGTCTGGTCTATCGATCCCGTGGTCTGCGGGGGGCCTTATCCCACTGAAATGGGTGAGAAGCCTGGTCTTGGAGGGGGTTTCCCGCTTAGATGCTTTCAGCGGTTATCCTGTCCGAACGTGGCTATCCAGCGGTGCCCCTGGTGGGACAACTGGTGGACCAGAGGTTCGTCCGTCCCGGTCCTCTCGTACTAGGGACAGGTTTCCTCAAGCTTCTGACGCGCGCGGCGGATAGAGACCGAACTGTCTCACGACGTTCTAAACCCAGCTCGCGTGCCGCTTTAATGGGCGAACAGCCCAACCCTTGGGACCTGCTCCAGCCCCAGGATGCGACGAGCCGACATCGAGGTGCCAAACCATCCCGTCGATATGGACTCTTGGGGAAGATCAGCCTGTTATCCCCGGGGTACCTTTTATCCGTTGAGCGACACCCCTTCCACTCGGGGGTGCCGGATCACTAGTCCCGACTTTCGTCCCTGCTTGACATGTACGTCTCGCAGTCAAGCTCCCTTGTGCACTTACACTCAACACCTGATTGCCGTCCAGGTTGAGGGAACCTTTGGGCGCCTCCGTTACATTTTAGGAGGCAACCGCCCCAGTTAAACTACCCACCAGGCACTGTTCCTGAACCGGATAGACGGTTCGAGGTTAGAGGCCCAATACGATCAGAGTGGTATTTCAACAATGACTCCACAATCACTGGCGTGACTGCTTCATAGTCTCCCACCTATCCTACACAAACCGTATCGAGCACCAATACCAAGTTGTAGTGAAGGTCCCGGGGTCTTTTCGTCCTGCCGCGCGTAACGAGCATCTTTACTCGTAGTGCAATTTCGCCGAGTCTATGGTTGAGACAGTTGAGAAGTCGTTACGCCATTCGTGCAGGTCGGAACTTACCCGACAAGGAATTTCGCTACCTTAGGATGGTTATAGTTACCACCGCCGTTTACTGGGGCTTAAATTCTCAGCTTCACCCCCGAAAGGGTTAACCGGTCCTCTTAACCTTCCAGCACCGGGCAGGCGTCAGTCCGTATACATCGTCTTGCGACTTCGCACGGACCTGTGTTTTTAGTAAACAGTCGCTTCTCACTGGTTTGTGCCACCCCCCACCGCTACCCACCGCGAAGGTGTTGACGGTAAGGGGTCCCCCTTCTCCCGAAGTTACGGGGGTATTTTGCCGAGTTCCTTAACCATAGTTCACTCGTACGCCTCGGTATTCTCTACCTGACCACCTGTGTTGGTTTGGGGTACGGGCCGTGTCTGTGCTCGCTAGAGGCTTTTCTCGGCAGCATAGGATCACCGAATTCACCTCACTCGGCTATGCATCACCTCTCGGACTTCATGACACCCGGATTTACCTAGATGTCGTCCTACGGGCTTGCCCCAGTATTACCACTGACTGGTACGGCTACCTTCCTGCGTCACCCCATCGCTTGACTACTACCCATCCGGGTCCCACGCAGCAGGCAAACCCCGCACCCCGAAGGGATTGGTGGTCCACCGTTTGGGTGGTTAGCAGAATGGATTCGTCAGGGGCGCACATACACGGGTACGGGAATATCAACCCGTTGTCCATCGACTACGCCTGTCGGCCTCGCCTTAGGTCCCGACTCACCCTGGGCGGACTGGCCTGGCCCAGGAACCCTTGGTCTTTCGGCGGGCAAGGTTCTCACTTGCCTTATCGCTACTCATGCCTGCATTCTCACTCCCACACCCTCCACAACTCGATTACTCGGCTGCTTCACCGGATGCAGGACGCTCCCCTACCCAACAATCCATACGGACTATTGCCGCGGCTTCGGCGGTGTGCTTGAGCCCCGCTACATTATCGGCGCACAATCACTTGACCAGTGAGCTATTACGCACTCTTTCAAGGGTGGCTGCTTCTAAGCCAACCTCCTGGTTGTCTTCGCGACTGCACATCCTTTTCCACTTAGCACACGCTTAGGGGCCTTAGCCGGCGATCTGGGCTGTTTCCCTCTCGACGCACGGAGCTTATCCCCCGCCGTCTCACTGCCACGCTTTCATTTACCGGCATTCGGAGTTTGGCTGACGTCAGTAACCTAGTAGGGCCCATCGGCCATCCAGTAGCTCTACCTCCGGTAAAAAACACGCAACGCTGCACCTAAATGCATTTCGGGGAGAACCAGCTATCACGGAGTTTGATTGGCCTTTCACCCCTACCCACAACTCATCCCCTCAGTCTTCAACCTAAGTGGGTTCGGGCCTCCACAACATCTTACTGCTGCTTCACCCTGGCCATGGGTAGATCACTCCGCTTCGGGTCCAGAACACACCACTACACCAACCCCTACGGATTGGATACGCCCTATTCAGACTCGCTTTCGCTGCGGCTACCCCACCCGGGTTAACCTCGCGACATGTCCCTGACTCGCAGGCTCATTCTTCAAAAGGCACGCCATCACCCCACGATAAATCGAAGGCTCTGACGGATTGTAAGCGCACGGTTTCAGGTACTCTTTCACTCCCCTCCCGGGGTACTTTTCACCATTCCCTCACGGTACTAATCCGCTATCGGTCACTGGGAAGTATTCAGGCTTACCGGGTGGTCCCGGCAGATTCACAGCAGATTCCACGGGCCCGCTGCTACTCGGGGATCCTGCGACAGCAGGCAGTG
>NZ_JAGGJL010000006.1:0-2011 GCF_017872775.1 Mycobacterium sp. OAE908 | reverse complement strand
CTGCTAGATGCTCGCAACCACTATCCACAAATCAAACACCACACCCCACCACCAAAGCAGGGCGACAACCAGTCCTATCCCCGGTTTCCCACACTCGGGACGAAGAGATAGCGGGCTTGTTGTCTCAAAGCCCAATAGTGTGTCTGGCGATTCCCTCACCGCAAATCCAACCGAAGCTGAATCCCGTTGCGGCTCAACGTTTGTCGTGCACCAGAACCACACCCACTACAGGTGCGGCCCATCCATCGAATCGCCCAAGACGCGGTGATCCGCAATATGCGGGCCGGCTTGAGTCTCGTGGTGCTCCTTAGAAAGGAGGTGATCCAGCCGCACCTTCCGGTACGGCTACCTTGTTACGACTTCGTCCCAATCGCCGATCCCACCTTCGACGGCTCCCTCCCACAAGGGGTTAGGCCACCGGCTTCGGGTGTTACCGACTTTCATGACGTGACGGGCGGTGTGTACAAGGCCCGGGAACGTATTCACCGCAGCGTTGCTGATCTGCGATTACTAGCGACTCCGACTTCACGGGGTCGAGTTGCAGACCCCGATCCGAACTGAGACCGGCTTTGAAAGGATTCGCTCCACCTCACGGCATCGCAGCCCTTTGTACCGGCCATTGTAGCATGTGTGAAGCCCTGGACATAAGGGGCATGATGACTTGACGTCATCCCCACCTTCCTCCGAGTTGACCCCGGCAGTCTCTCACGAGTCCCCGCCATAACGCGCTGGCAACATGAGACAAGGGTTGCGCTCGTTGCGGGACTTAACCCAACATCTCACGACACGAGCTGACGACAGCCATGCACCACCTGCACACAGGCCACAAGGGAACTGATATCTCTACCAGCGTCCTGTGCATGTCAAACCCAGGTAAGGTTCTTCGCGTTGCATCGAATTAATCCACATGCTCCGCCGCTTGTGCGGGCCCCCGTCAATTTCTTTGAGTTTTAGCCTTGCGGCCGTACTCCCCAGGCGGGGTACTTAATGCGTTAGCTACGGCACGGATCCCAAGGAAGGAAACCCACACCTAGTACCCACCGTTTACGGCGTGGACTACCAGGGTATCTAATCCTGTTCGCTCCCCACGCTTTCGCTCCTCAGCGTCAGTTACTGCCCAGAGACCCGCCTTCGCCACCGGTGTTCCTCCTGATATCTGCGCATTCCACCGCTACACCAGGAATTCCAGTCTCCCCTGCAGTACTCCAGTCTGCCCGTATCGCCCGCACGCCCACAGTTGAGCTGTGAGTTTTCACGGACAACGCGACAAACCACCTACGAGCTCTTTACGCCCAGTAATTCCGGACAACGCTCGGACCCTACGTATTACCGCGGCTGCTGGCACGTAGTTGGCCGGTCCTTCTTCTGCATCTACCGTCACTTGCGCTTCGTCGATGCTGAAAGAGGTTTACAACCCGAAGGCCGTCATCCCTCACGCGGCGTCGCTGCATCAGGCTTGCGCCCATTGTGCAATATTCCCCACTGCTGCCTCCCGTAGGAGTCTGGGCCGTATCTCAGTCCCAGTGTGGCCGGTCACCCTCTCAGGCCGGCTACCCGTCGTCGCCTTGGTAGGCCATCACCCCACCAACAAGCTGATAGGCCGCGGGCCCATCCCACACCGCAAAAGCTTTCCCTCACCAGGTCATGCAACCAGCAAGGTGTATTCGGTATTAGACCCAGTTTCCCAGGCTTATCCCAAAGTGCAGGGCAGATCACCCACGTGTTACTCACCCGTTCGCCACTCGAGCACCCCCGAAAGGGCCTTTCCGTTCGACTTGCATGTGTTAAGCACGCCGCCAGCGTTCGTCCTGAGCCAGAATCAAACTCTCCAAACAAAAACAACCCACCAACAGGCAGGTGAATTCGAATCAGAACAAGCCTGACCTAACAAACAAAGACACCAAAACTGGCATCAAAAAACCACCCCCCAAACGGGAAAAGAAGGGCGGCAAAAACAACAACAAACAAAAACCACCAAACACACTATTGAGTTCTCAAACAACACACCCGC
>NZ_JAGGJL010000005.1:0-35207 GCF_017872775.1 Mycobacterium sp. OAE908 | reverse complement strand
GCCGGCTTGGGACTCGATGACGTCGACTTCTTCGACTTCTACTCGTGCTTCCCGATCGCAGTCTCCAATATCGCTGAAACACTGGGGATCTCGCCGGACGACCCGCGCGGCCTTACCCTCGCCGGCGGGTTGCCGTTCTTCGGCGGTCCAGGCAACAACTACTCGATGCATGCGATAGCCGAAGCGGTCGGACGGGTACGCGCCCAGCCGGGAAGTTACGCATTGGTATCGGCCAACGGTGGGGTCCTTTCGAAGACCTCGGTGGGCGTCTACAGTACGAGGCCTACCAAGTTGAAGTCTGACAACAGCGACGAACTGCAGCGCGAAATTAATGGCCTCGATAGCCCACCCCATGTCGCGCATCCCAGCGGTTGGGCCACCATTGAGACCTACACCGTGGTGCATGGCCGCGGCGGGCAGAAGACCGGCATCGTGGTCGGCCGACTCGACGCGGGTGGGGGACGGTTCCTTTCCCAGGT
Organism: Mycobacterium sp. OAE908; assembly: GCF_017872775.1. Taxonomy (NCBI): domain Bacteria; kingdom Bacillati; phylum Actinomycetota; class Actinomycetes; order Mycobacteriales; family Mycobacteriaceae; genus Mycobacterium; species Mycobacterium sp. OAE908. The sequence continues at coordinate 34,728 of NZ_JAGGJL010000005.1, read as the reverse complement.
TGCCTCCGGTGACGATGAGTTGATGTCACTGCTGGAAAACGCAGAGCAGCCCATCGGCGAACGCGTGTACGTCACGCCCTTCGGGTATGGCAACCGAACGACACGCTCGGAACGTGCGGCGGCAGCGCTACTGCCCAAGCGGACACCCGTATTGGGCGATGATTACGAGTTCATCAAGGTCAACCGCGACGGGCATCTGCTCGAGATCACCATCAACCGACCCGACGTACGCAACTGCCTGCACCCCCCGGCAAACGAGGAGCTAGACAGCGTCTTCGATGCGTTCTTCGCAGATCGCGAGTTGTGGGTCGCTATCATCACCGGCGAAGGGGCGAAGGCGTTCTGTGCCGGCAATGACCTGGTTTACGGTGCCAGTGGTAAGCCGGTGTGCATGCCGCTCAACGGATTTGGCGGTCTGACGAGTCGGCGGAACATGCACAAACCGGTGATCGCCGCCGTCAACGGGTTCGCGATGGGTGGCGGGTTCGAGATCGCGTTGGCCTGCCATCTCGTGGTAGCCGACGAGTCAGCGATGTTCGCGCTGAGCGAGGTCAAAGTGGGCCTGATCGCAGGCGCCGGTGGGGCCGTCCGGTTGCCGCGATCGATACCCCCGAAGGTGGCCAACGAACTGATCCTGACGGGCCGACGCATTGGAGCAGCGGAAGCCCGAAACCTCGGTGTGGTCAACCGGATGGCTCGCGAGGGCCAAGCGCTGGCGTCCGCCCGTGAGTTGGCGGCCGAGATTCTCGGCGCTTCGCCGACATCGGTACGGCTGTCACTGACGCTGATGGAGCAGACGCAGGGAATCGCCCACACGATCGACGCGGTCACTGCTCCGCCCGATGTTGTCGACGAGCTGATGAACAGCGCCGACGCGATCGAGGGCATGACAGCGTTCGCGCTTAAGCGCCAACCGGAATGGAAGAACTTGTAAGCATCGAGTCCACTTCCGAACTGGCAGCCATCGACGATTCGGTGGCAGCCGTCGTCGAGAAGTTTTGGGGCTGCTTCCTCCTCTTGCTTGCTCTTTCGGACGGCTAGCCCGAGGCAAGCCACTGCCGGCCATTGCGCAGCTGGCGCTCAGGGCTCGACTACGACCTTGATTGCAGCATCTGGTTCCCGATTCGCCGCAGCGGCGAACGCTTCAACTGCGCCGTCAAGCGGAAACCGATGGGTGATCATCGTTCGCGCGATCTCAGGGTTGGAAGCCAATAGCGCGCCTGCGACATCGAATTCGCGCGCGGCGCCGCAGCGGCCGTACATGAGCGATGGGAGGACGGTTATCTCCTTCAAACACAGCGCCACGGGTATCTCCAGGCCGTCCCAGTATGTGGCGAGCAGCAGTAGGCGCGCCTGCGGCTTGGCCAAATTGACCGCGTCCTGTCTTCCGCGCCCCGCAATGTCATCGCGGCCTTGTCGGCGCCGTCTTGGTGCTAATAGCGGAGATGTTCAATCGAGGCGGCTCTGCTCAGTCACCTCGTACGGCAGGTTGGGGTTCGGCATCGGCGGCGCCATGATCGATCTGGAGAACTCGTACACGTCGTATTCACAGTTGGACCCGTCCCAGCGGCAGGGCAATGGTGCCGGAGGCGGCGCTGTCACAGTGGCAGGTTTTCCGATGACGGTCGTCGAGGCAACCTTATCCATCTGATACTCGCTCGCGCACGGAAAGCCGCAGAGGAAAGGCGGGAAGACGCAAGAGGATTGATGCACCGCCTTGGTCATCGGCGCCAGCAGTCCATCCGGGCGCCAATGGTACCCGAGGCGGCAGCCGGGACTACGACGGAAGGCGAAGTGTCCGGGCCGACCGCAGGGGAGATTCGGCGAATGCAAGCGGTGCAGGCAGGATGCATGCTGTCAGGCATGCGGTAAGCGCGACGATGTAGCTCCGCATCGGTGTTGCTATGAGCTTCCGCACCCTCCGCGGTATGGGTCTAACCGTACGGATCATGTTGTAGTCCAATAGATGTCACTGCTCCTTGGCGCGGCGTTGACGGCCTGTGCGCTGAGCAGTGCGGCCTGAGTTTTCTTGTGCTCTATGTGCGCTGGCCACCGGAGCCCAGCCGAGACCTCGAATCGCGAACTCGACAGGCGTTTCTGCGTCGACAACATGTCCGTGATGGCGCCACTCCAACACCCCTTCGATGCATCCAAAGATGAGCTGTGCCGCCAGTTCAACGTCACAGGAGGGGATTTCGCGCTTTTTTGCGGCCTCGGCAATCAGTGACTGGACCCGAGAGACCCACGACGAGTATGCGGCGCTCACCTTCTCGAAGCCAGGAATGGGGTCCCCAGGCCTGCCCCCCGCGGTGACCAGAAACCAGAGGTCGAACGGTGCGGTGACCAAGCGCTCGATGTGCGCGGTCAGCAGCTGTCGAAGTCGCTCAATCGCAGAGCCGGCTTCCTCAGATAGTGATGTGGCGAATACTGCTGATTCTTCGACCGCATACAAGGACAGTTCGCTGACTATCGTTTCTTTGTTCTCGAAGTAGTAGTACAGCGATGGACTCCGGACGCCCGCCGCCGCAGCGATCTCTTCCATAGTGGTGCCTGCTACGCCGCTGGCGCTGAAAAGACGCGCGGCCGCCACGAGGATCTCGCCGCGCGCATTCCTTCGCTCTCCGACTAGTGTTGCCCGTCTCGGTGCAGGTGTTGTCTTCCGGTTCGCGCTCATGAGCGACATTTATACTCCTCGGCAAGCTCGCCTAGGCTCGTGATCACCGGCAGTACAACCCGAGTAACACCCAGTTCGGCGTAGCGCTCCAGATCGGCAGGTTTGATGTCGGTCCCACCAGCAGACAGTTCGATCGCGTTGGGGTCGCGTCCGCACGCACGCGCGGACCTGCGGACCTCGGCGATCAGCGGCGGTAGTGATTCCGGACCGACGTCCCAGGCGAAGAAGCCATCGCCTACACGTCCTGCGCGAGCGGCGGCCTTTAGCGTGTGCCCTCCAATGACAATTGGCACGGACCGTTGCGCTGGAGCGGGCAGACAGTGGACTTCGTTGAAGGAGCAATGGGTGCCGTCGAAAGTCGCCGGCTGGTTTGTCCATAGCTGGCGCATCGCATGAACGTATTCTTCTGTGCGGGCGCCGATTCCGACTGGGACGAGACCGGTCGCGAGCTTTTCCTCCTTATTCCAGCCGAGCCCCACACCCAACGTGAGGCGGCCATTCGACAACACGTCCAGTGTTGCGGCGGTTTTCGCCAACACGACCGGGTTGCGCTGTGAGAGCACAAGGACTCCGGTGCAGAGGCGGATCCGTTCGGTGACGCCTGCGGCGAACGCGAGCCACGTCAACGGCTCAGGGAAGGGGACGGTCGGTGGAACGTACGGCGCATTGCCATACGGATGAATCGACTTGTAGGACGCGGGCATGACGACGTGATCAGCGGCCCAGACAGAGTCGAATCCCAGATGTTCGGCCTCGTCGAGGAGCGCAACTGCATGCTGAGCGTCGGTGGCCAGCATGTTCAGTCCGAGCACACCGATCCGCACAGTCCCTCCAGCCTCCAGGTCGAGTTTGGCGTTAGACGAAATCACTACCAGCTGCCCCTGCGTACCAATCCATGGGCAATCATGACGTTGGCGCCGGCCAGGATCGCGGGCAGCGCCTCGGCGCTTGGCAACGAGGGCCCGAGACCATCCGCTTTCACCAAACGGGCTTGGGGTCCGTAGCGGCCGAGGGTCAGTGCGATCGATCCGCAGATTTCGGGCTTGCCCGCGGGCGGACGTGGGAAACACCACTTCCATTGACCCTCGGCTGTCGAAAAAACCAGTTCTACGTATTCCAGTCGCGCGGGGCAGCGACCGACCGAGGTCAGAGTGGCTGCAACGAAATCTTCAGCAGCCAACCGTTTTTCATTCCGCGCAGGTGCAGGCACACCGATTCCCGGCCGTTGCCGTCCGGACTGCACTTCGCTAGTCATTTCGCAATTCGCTACGCGCGCGGGCGAGCTAGCTCCCAGCATTGGGCGCGTACGCGGCCGGATAGGCTTTGTCCCCACCCAGCGCACCCAGTCCAAGTCGGTGCCAGGGCAACATCTCTCGGTCCGCAGATCGGCACAAGACACGAAGCACCTCGTCAGACAAAGCGCCCGATTCGCGGATCTGTATCTCAAGGGCCTGTAGACCTTCGGTTGCCGACCCCGGTCGCGAGGGCAGCACCGATGTGAGGTCTTCTACGGTGGCCTGATCGATGGCAGCCTCCAAGGGATGCGCCTGGCTTAGGTAGGCGATGAGCAGGGCGTCTCCGCGGGCCCGCTTGAGGGCATCGGGATTCTTCAGGTCAGGGGTGATGGTGGACACGAGATCGCGACCCAGGGTGGCAAGTATGCGGTCGAACTCGTTCCGGGGAGACTCACCGAGGTCCGGACACGTCGAGTCGTGATCGACCGCGTGGATGTCGGCAAGTAGGTGTGCTAACGCAGCATGCATCATTGGCAACAGCACGTGCCACACCGAGTTGTCAATCGTGGCACCGGCATTGGCGAGTCCGCGGACCGCGCACACGGTGACGCGAGCGAGAACGAAGACACCGTAGTAGGTGATCGCTTTCCGGTCGACGGACAATCCGGTCTTGGCTGCCCACCGCCGCAGCGCCTGCTCGTAGTCCGGGAATGTCCCGTTATCGCGGAACGCCCACCACGCGAGATCGTCTGCAGGATCGCCGAAATGGGCAAACTCCCAGTCGAGCAGAGCAGTCACCCGATCCGTCTCTGGATCGAACAGGAAATTTCCGGGCCCGCAGTCACCATGGACCAGGACGGTCCGCTGCACTGCGGTCGGCGCGTTGCGGCGCAGCCAGGTGAACGTCGCGGCCAGGATGGGGTCCGGCGCGGTGGCCTTTTCCGCATACAAGCCTTCCCACTGGTCGAGTTCGAGCGTGGCGTGCTCTTCTGCCGTCGTCGGTACGGGCAACGCTGGCAACTCGTGTCGGAGGTCTTCGGGATCCAGTCCGTGCACCCGAGCCATGGTGTCCACAAAGTTGTAGATGACGTAGTTCTGTCTTTCCGAGCCGATAAGATCGGCGACGTCCTCTGGGGATCCTGCGCCGTCGATGAAGTCCGCGAGAACGACATCGGCCTCGTCGTCGACCGCGACGATCCGGGAGGCCGGAATGCCGCGCTTGGCCACCGCACGAACGACGGCCGCCTCCCGCGCCAGAGTCAGAGGTGACCCCGAAACGGGCCCAACACCTGCATCGCGGCGGACAAACAGCGTCCTGCGCTCCCCGGTCGCCGACTTCGCATCGACGCGCCATGCCTCCCGAGAGCCGCCGCCTGCCCCCCGCTGCATGTCGAGTACCGCAACATCGGCGACGGCCTCGATCCACGCCCGCAATTCCTCAGGCGACTGGGATTCGGTGAGGGCGTTCATTCGTCGGCGGTCCAAGACTCGAGGTCATCCATGAAGCCGTACTTAGGCAGTGGCGCCATAGGAATGATCGTGAAGTGTCCGATTCCCTCATCTCCGTTGAGTGAGGTGAAGCATGGCTGTTCGCGGTGGAAGCTCGGTACCCGCTCACCCGACGGCAGCAACGTCGCATATCTCAGGTTCGAGATGTCGTAGGTGTCCCACTCCACGGTCAGCGGACGGTGCCAGCCGTGACCCTTCAGGTCGTTGTATCCGGTGTAGCCAGTGCCATTCATCGCCCACGCTGTGCATAGCGGCCGAACCTCGAGATTCCACTGGCTGCCGTCGTGGGTGGTGAATTCGATTCCGGCCTTGCTGTACACCCGCGTGCCCGGAACGAACTCAACCGAGACCTCACCGTGCACCAACTCAAGGGGCGGTTCGTCGTCGCGACCGACGTACCTGATGAGGCCGTCGTTGTGCAGCCGCCGCCCTTCACCGTCCTGGTGGATCTGGACGTATCCGGCGATCCGATCGTTACCCCAGCAGCACCATTGGTAGAGGAAGCCTCTGGCCCCCATGTTGTTATCCGGACCGGCATTCGGCTCGAACCCACCGACACCGGGTCGCACGCCCCATGCGTGATCACGGGCGCCGCGCCAGTTGTCGACTTCGATTGTTTCGCCGTCGATTGTCATGGTCCCGTTGACGACACCGGCCTGGTCGTAGCGCATATAGTCCTGAACAATCCGGGTAGATGCGGTCGAGTAGTGCCGCTTTTCCTCGAAAGGCGGTGTCGTGCCGGTCCATACGAGATCGCATGAGATCGGATACTCACCCGGCTCTAGGACAAGGTGCAGTTGCTTCAGCCCTTCATCGATGTCGTGCCGAAGTGGGCCGATCCGTTGTTCCCACTGGGGGTGCAACGGCCGCGCCAAGCGGACGTTGTACTGAATGTCGTTCTGCTGCACCGCGACAAACGCGTCGATGGCATTGTTGTTCTTGTAGACACCCATTCCAGTGATCAACGCACGCCCGCCCGCCGGATCGTAGACACCGATCCAATATCGGTCGTAGAACCGATGGTCGCTGTGAGCGGCCATCGCCATCGAGCGACCGTCCTGGTGAAATAGCGACTCATCCATGGGAACTAGAAACATCAAGAGCCTTTCAATATGAGGTATGCGCCAGGACAGCGGCTGGTATCCGCCGGGCCGCCCAAGCCGCAGACGGATGTCACGTGGTGGGCGACAGGATCACCCTCCGTAGACGTCGACGAAGTTGTCTTCCAGGATGCGCTTCATGACGTCAGGTGCCCGGTCGCCCAGCGACCGCAACGAGGATTGCAGATCACCGAGCGGGTCACCGCCACCCTCGGCGTGCGGAAAGTCAGAGGAAAAAAGGAACAGCCGCTCTCCATTTGGTGTCTTGTTGATCACCGCACCGAGATCTAGGGCTTCTCCCTTCTCGGCAACCTCGGAACCCTCGGCCCTGACACCGCTGACCAATGGTGCGTGCTTGACCCGTTCGACGAAGTACTCCGAGGGCTTCATCGGCATCGAGTACTGATCCGGTGCCCACATCGTCGACATTTCGTAGATGCTGTCCAGCCGCTCACCGAACCACGGCACCCAATCGAACTGGTACTCCGTGACGACGCACGTGAGGTTTTCGTGACGGGCGAACACGCCATCGTTGATCAACGCCGCAAGAAACCACCGGACCGTGAGGTCGGTAGTGAGTAAGTCTTGCATCACCCAACCGGACTCGTTGCCCGTGTCGATACCTCGGCCCGCCATCATATAAACGAGCGGCTTTCCCGTGTTGTACAAGCCCTTTGGCAACTGGAAGTTCCCAGTGCCCACGTGAAGGACGATGGGAACCTTCGCCTCGCTCATCCGCGCCCAGACTGGGTCGTAGTCCGGATGCGACCAGCTACGTTCCTCCATGACGCCGGTCGGGATGACAATCGCGCGACAGCCGTCATTGAGCAACTCGTCAGTCATCTCGATGGCGAGCTCGGGGACATCCAGCGGCACCATCCCCGTAGCGATCATCCGGTTGTCACCGCGGCAGAATTCGGCGACCCCCCTGTTGTGTGCCCGGGCGCCACCGTAGACCAATTTCGGATCGCGCTCCGTCACGGTCGGGGCGTATGCGAGCGTGTCGAACTGGCCCCAGCAGAACGTGGCGAACACGATCTGCTTCTTGAACCCAAACTTGTCAAGAGCCACCTGGCGCTCGCTTGGGTCGACCGCACCATAGGCGCCCCAGAGTTTGCGTTCCCACAGGTGCTCTTCGGCTTCTTTTGCCTTCTCGGGGCTCCAGCCCTTCTCGTAGTAGTCGGGCGTGTACTCCGGCACAAGTGCCGGATCGGGAAAGGCGCTGAGATTGAGCGGTCCCAGGAGCGGACGCACATCCGGATCGGCGTAGTCGTGAAGCCAATTTTTAGTCTCCATCAGATGCGAGTCCGCGTCGTAGATGACGCGACCGCCGGAGTACGTCGTCGCCTCTGCCATGTTGTGCCTCCTTGGCCGGTGTAGCGGACGTCAACGTATTCGGTCGACGTTTCTCTAATTTTTCCTAGACCCTAGTCTAGGGCGTCCTAGATCACAGTCAAGAGGTTCTTCGAAGAAGACCACAACACGCTGTGAAATGTGATGGCGCCCCCATGAATGGGCGTCGCATGTGCGGATTAATCCACTGAACGCCAAGGAAATTCGGCCTGGGGTCGGCAGCTTCGCCTGGTGATGGAGCCCAGTTACGTCCGCGCTTGATACGTTCGAACTCGATACAGGGGTGCGGCCCAATGAGGCCGGCAGTCATCCAGGTCAGCCGGTGCGGCGACGTCGAGCGGTGGAGCGACCTGCCGCTGGCTGGAAAAGCTGGCCCTGAAGCAGCAGTTTGAATGTTTCGATCGCCCGTTTGTGCGCGCGGACGTTCGAATGGTAGGCGGCGAACTGAGAGAACCCCAGCGTTACGGCGTTGATCATGTCGACAAGGCCCTGCACGTCGGTATCGGGCGACAACTCACCGCGCTTGATGCCTTGGCGCACAATTCCTTTGTAGAATGATAGGACGTCCGGTTCCTTCGGTAGGTCGCGCAACAGCTCCGCCAACTCCGGATGGCGGCCGATCTCGATGTCAGCCGCCGAGATGAATCGGGCGATGTGTTCATCCTCGATATTCATCTGGACGGCGCGGTCGAGGATCGCGCACAGCTTGCCCACCGCGGTGTCGGCGGTCTCCGCCGCCTTGATGAAACTTCCGACGAGCTGATCTCTACATCCGGCGAAAACCGCGGCAAATAGATCCTGTTTGGAATCGAAATAGTGATACAGCGCGCCCGTCGTGAGTCCGGCTTCATCGGCGATGTCTTTGATGGTCGTCTTGTCGTAACCGTACAGACCAAAGCACTTCTCGGTGGCCTCAACGATGCGCTGCCGAGTCTCGGCCGCCACCGCTGCCGGCGGCCGGCCGATACGTCTCGTCCCCTTTCTTGCCACGCTCAGGGACCCCTTCCGCAGATTAGGTGGCACGAGTGTACCCGACGCGCTGCAGCAACTAACGAATCGATCAATATCCGTGCGCGGCATGCCCCTCGTCCACCCCACTTGGGAACCAGACCTACGGGTCACGCGGCAGTCCCAGCAGCCGCTCGCCGATGACGTTCAGCTGCACCTGCGACGTTCCTCCATAGATTGTCGCTGCACGACTGGTAAGCAACCTCTTCGCCCAAAGTCCTTGTGGTTGCTCGTCATCGCCGATTGCGGCGTCGACGCCGAAGGTGGACACGACGAACTCGTTGTAGTCCTGTGCCACGCGCATCGACAGCTTGCCGATGGCGGCCGCCGGCATCGGATCGAAGCCGCCCAGGGTCAGCAGCGTCGATCTGAGGTTGAGCACCTTCGACGCGTAGGCCTCGGCAATCAGCCGGCCTGCCCGGTTCACGTCAACCGGGTCGAGGTGTCCGTCACCAACGAAATTCACCAGGTCGGCGAGGCTTCCCTGGTTCGGCACCTCGTGGCTGCCGATGGCGACCCGTTCGTTCATCAGCGTGTTGCGGGTGACCTCCCAGCCCCGATTGACCTCGCCCAGCACCAGCTCATCCGGCACAAACACATCATCGAGGAACACGGTATTGAACTCCGACTCGCCGTTGAGTTGCCGTAGCGGCCGCACATCGACGCCGTCGCTGGACATATCGAACAGGAAGTACGTGATGCCTTTATGCTTCGGTGCCGCCGGATCCGTACGAGCCAACAGCGCTCCCCACTGCGAGTTCTGCGCCCAGCTGGTCCAGATCTTCTGCCCCGTGATCCGCCAGCCGCCGTCGACCTTGACAGCCTTGCTTGTCAAGCCAGCCAGGTCTGATCCCGCGCCCGGCTCGGAAAACAGCTGGCACCACACCATTTCACCGCGAAAGGTCGGGGGGAGGAAGTGTTGCTTCTGTTCGTCCGTGCCGAAGGCCACAATCGACGGCGTAACAAAAGAAGCAACACCACCCACCTGAGGACGTTCTACGCCGCCCGCGTCAAACTCCTGAGCGATGACGATCTGCTCCACCGGACTGGCACCACGCCCCCACGGCTTCGGCAAGTGCGGCTGCACCCAGCCGGCCTCTGCGATCGCCTCGGTGCGCTGCTCGTGCGGAATCGCCTTCAGCGCAGCGACTTCGGCGCGAATCGCCGCCCGCAGCTCGTCGGTCTCCGGACCGAGATCGACGTCGAGCTTGCGTACACCGCTCGACGTCGCTGTGTCGACGACACGCTGCGGATAGTCGGCAGCGCGCCCGAACGCGGCGTTGATTCCCAGCATGCGCCGGTAGTAAACGTTGCAGTCATGCTCCCAGGTGAAGCCAATACCGCCGTGCACCTGAATACAATCCTGCGTGCAGTGTTGCGCTGCCGCGGGCGCCAACGTCGCGGCGACCGCTGCGGCGAAATCGGCGTGGATACCTTGGGCATCCCAACCCTTTTCGAACGCTTCGTCGATGGCGCGGGCGGCATCCCACACAACTGCGGTGGCGCGTTCGGTATCCGCGGCCATCTCCGCACACTTGTGCTTGATCGCCTGAAACTGCCCGATCGGCCGACCGAACTGCTCGCGGATCTTCGCATACTCCGACGCGGTGTCGGTCGCCCAACGTGCCACGCCGACGGCTTCCGCCGACAGCAGCGTAGAGACCAGCGCTCTCGCTGACGTCACGCTGAGGTTCGTCAGCACTCGCTCGGGGCTCACCTCGATTCCGCTCGCCCGCACGTGCGCCACCGGCCGTAGCAGGTCCACGCTCTTGACCGGTTCGACCTGCCATTGATCAGCGTCGAGCGCCACCCATGTGGTGCCATCGCCCTGCGAATCCAGCCCGGCGACCGGCAACACCAGCAGCGACGCCTGATCAGCGGCGAGAACCGAGCGCGCCTCCCCGCTGATCACCAGGGCGTCGCCCTGGCGCGTCGCCGTCAGCGACGACTGCAAGGCATATGCGCCGATCACCGTGCCGGATGCCAGGTCGCCGAGGATCTGTGCCCGCGCATCGTGGGCCGATATCAGCGCGCTGGCGATCACTGAGGGGACAAAGGGTCCCGGCACGGCGCCGCGCCCGAACTCGGCGATGACTATCGCCAATTCCAGGATCCCAAATCCCTGTCCCCCAACGGATTCCGACAGGTGTAATCCGTGCAGGCCTTGTTCCGCGGCGGCTCGCCAGTATGACGGCGGGACGTCGATGGGTTTCTCCAGCGCCGCGTGGAGCACCTCCGACGGCGCTACCCGCTCGACCAGCGCCCGCACCGAATCGGCTAGGTGGTTGTGCTCAGCAGTGATCGCAAGGGGCATGGCAGTTCTCCAGTTTCGGTTTCTCAGGCGTCGAGGTACTTGTCGATGAGCTTGTGAAAGTGGCGGATTCGCACATCCTGGTAGTTCGCCAGGGTGATGCCCTTGGTCGGCTTTCCGTGCGCGAGCGACTTCAGCCCTCGCTGGATTTGCGGGATGTTGGCGGTGTCCTGGTTGAAGATTTCGGCCAGCGCACCGAGTTCGGGTGCGGCAGTCCAGTCTTCGTCCTCGCTCAGCCAGTGAATGGCCGCAGCGGGCGGTCGCTCTGTGCCCGCCGGCAGTGCCACCATGAAGATGCATTCCATGATGCACTTGTCTGGGTCATGACCGTACGGGCGGAACCGGTAGAAGATCGGCCCCGACCATGGAAACCAGTTCGGGAAGACGTTGTACCAGATTGATGAGGTTGCCTCGACGACCGTCATCGGGGAACCTGCCACTGTGACAGCGCCGCCTCCGGCACCATTGCCCTGCTGCCTGCCCACCTCCGCAAGGAGCCCCCTGGCCGTCATGCCGTCGGGAAGCTCGGGCGCATCTCCCTGGGGCTGATATCCGCCCTCGGTCTGCACACCGCCTCGGTTGAACATCTCCGCTATTAGCTCCTGCTCAGTCACCTCGTACGGCAGGTTGGGGTTCGGCATCGGCGGCGCCATGATCGATCTGGAGAAGTTCTCGTACACGTCGTATTCACAGTTGGACCCGTCACCGCCAAGGAGCCCGGCATTCATCTGCGGGTGAGTGGTGATGACGTGCATCGACTCGAGGAATGCTTCCAACGTCACTTTCCAGTTCGCGTGCATCACCTTGGCGACATGGGCTGCTTTCCAGCGATCGTTGAACGGCCACCGCTCGAAGTGCTTGGTCAGGTCCCCGAGGAAGTCCCGCAGCGGCTCGGCATTCGGGTCCATGTTGATGAAGACGATGCCGTCCCACGTCTCACACTGCACCTCCGGCAGCCCGAACTTGGGCGGATCGATGTGGGGGAAGTCGAACGCGATCGACGGTGGAACCTCCTTGAACGAGCCATCGATGTGCCATGCGAGGCCATGGAAGGGGCACCGCAGCTCGGGAAGGCGCGCGGCCGCGCAATCGTTGGTGCGCAGCTGACGCCCGCGGTGTAGGCAGGCGTTGTAAAACGCTTTGATGCGGTCGGGTGCTACCCGAACGATCAGAAAGCTCCAATCGACGATGTCGTACACGATCGTGTCGCCGACGTTGGGGATGTCCTGCTCGAAGCAGGCGAGCTGCCACACCTTGGGCCAGAGCTTGTCCACCTCGCGCTCGAAGAACTCTTGTGAGAAATAGCGATCGGCCGGCAGATCCTCATCTCCCATGAATTCATAGCGCTCCTGTCGCAATACCCATGGCACGTCAAGGGTTTCGTCGTCGAGAAGCTCCTGGATCGATGGCCCCTTCGCGCGGGCTTGCCCCGGTGGGGGCCCGTCAGTGGCATTGACCTTCATGTCGGTCACGGTTGTCGTCCTCTCTCGAGTGGTCGAGGTGTCACGCTGGATTCGATGCTCAGCTCGTGACGTCTGCTTCGCGGTGCGCCGAGTCCTGGGTAGGCGGGGAGCTGCCGAGCATGCTGAGGTCAGCGCCCTTGGGTCCCCCAACGGCGCGGCACATGTGACAGTCGGCGTAGGTGAGCTCGCCCGACTGCCACGTCCCCTCCGTGTCGAACATCCCGTCGTTGCCGGTAGCCGGGTCCGTCACCTTCACCAGCCCATTCCCCATGTCCTCGTACACGTAACCGGTGAACGCGTGGCGAATCCTCATGTAACACGCTCCTCGCCGAAATCGAGTCAAGTCATCCGGTTTCAGATTATAATCATTGATTAGTTAATTTGTCGCGACGTTTTAGGACTGTGATCGACATGGCGACCGTCCGCGTGCAACCGTCTGATATCAGCTTCGACATCGCGGCCGGCGAAACGATCATCGAGGCAGCGTGGCGCAACGATCTCTGGTGGCCCACCATCTGCCGCGGTGCGGGAACGTGCAAGACCTGCGTGCTGCGCGTCGTCGAAGGTGAAGAGCACCTGTCGCCGGTCGAGCCGTGGGAGCACGAGGGGCTCGATGGGATCCGCCGAACGCTGCCGGGCGGCGGTGTTGGATATAGGTTGGCGTGTCAGGTCAAGGCGGCCGGGGACGTCGTCGTCCGCAAGATCGGGGTGCGCCGTACGGAGTGAAAGCGAGCGTCAGCCGATGGTGCGGTCGGTTGGCCAGTACGGCGCCCGCAGCAGTCTTTTGTTGACCTTGCCCATGCTGTTTCGTCCGATGTCATCGACGATGTCGTACGAGCGGGGGCGTTTGTATCCGGCTAGTCGTTCTCGGCAGTAACGGTCGAGTTCTTCGGTGGCCGGAGGGTCATCCAGATTGGACGGGACAATCAGCGCCTTGAGCTCCTCTCCCATCTCAGGATTCGGCACGCCGATCACCGCCACGTCTCCTACTGCGGGATGCTCCAGTAGCACGAGCTCCGTTTCGGCTGGATAGATGTTCACGCCGCCACTGACGACCATGTCCGACACGCGATCGGTGATGTACAGGTAGCCGTCCTCGTCGTGGTAACCCATCTCCCCCAGCGTGAAGACACCCGGTGCGAGATGGGCCGCACGCGTCTTGTCGGGGTCGTTCGCATAGACGATTCCACGACCCGTGGTATCGCGGAAATACAGCTGCCCCACCTCTTTTGGGCCCAGCTCGCGGCCGTCGTCGTCGACGACGAGCAGCTCGAACGGCGGCAGCGTTTTGCCGACCGAACCAGGGTGCTCAAGCCATTCCTGCGATGTGATGGCATTGGTGGTGCCCGATTCCGTCGCGCCGTACGCCTCGACCAAGACGGGTCCCAACCACTCGATCATCCGGCGCTTGACGTCGACCGGGCATGCCGCGCCGGTGTGGGCCACCTGCTGCAGTGTCGACGTGTCGTATTTGTTGCGGATCTCGGTCGGCAGCTTCAACAGGCGCTGAAAGTGCGTCGGCACCATCATCGTCGTCGCCACACCGAAGGTGTCGATCGCCCACAGTGTGCGTTCGGCGTCGAATCGGCCCAACACCACCAGTGGCGTCCCGGTGCCCAGCACTCGCACGAATCCCAGTGTGCCGGTGTGATAGAGCGGGCTCACCACGAGCGCTGGGCCGTCAGCGGCAGGCGAGACGAGTCTGTCGAAATGCTCTGCCACGCTGGTTCCGCCGGGAAACGATTGCGGGGGCGTCTCAGTGGCTTTGGGCCGCCCTGTCGTCCCGGATGTATAGTGCAGGAATGGTTTTGGTGGCATGTCGCTCGGAGGTTCGGTCGACGCCGCATCACCCAGCCAGTCATCCCATCGGACAAGTGGCGGCTCGGCGTCGCACCGCCAACCGATGACCGCTGCAACCCCGACGTCGGTGGCTGCCTTGACTCCGGTCTCGGCGTTCTCAGGGCCGACGAATAGCGCCGCAGCGCCGGAGTCCCGAAGAATGTAGGCGACTTCGGCGGCTGTGAGGTGAAAGTTTACGGGCACAGTTGAAACGCCGACTGTGATGGCGGCGAGGTGCGCGATCACGGTTTCCGCGGAGTTCTCCGCATAGACAGCCACGCGCTTGTCCCGACCGAGATCCATGTCGAGCAACGCGTTAGCTGCACGGTTCAGCACGTCGTCGAGCTGAGCCCAGGTGAGCGTTTGGCGTTCGTCAGCCAACGCCATCGCGCCGGGGCAGTTCTGTGCCTTCTGCCGACTGGCAATCGACATCGCCGTCTCCCTTTTCCCGCTGCGGTTAGTCGCTCGAGTGATGCAGATGCAGCCGCAACACAACGCGGGTGTGATCGCGCACTGTGTTATTCGATCTCGCCGATGGTTTCGCCGACGGCGTACGTTTCCCCCTCGATGCCGATGTGGCGTAGTGTTCCGCTGACGGGCGCTTCTACGTCATTTTCGACCTTGTCAGTCGCGACGGTGTAGATGATGTCGCCGGCTTCTACGGTGGAGCCGTCCGCGGCAATCCAGGAGGCGAGTTCTCCCTCTGTCATGGCCATTCCGAGCTTCGGGATGTTGATCGGTGTTGCCATGGTTACTTCAGTACCCGCCTTACGCCATCGATGATCGAGTCCACCTGCGGCACGAAGGCCTGCTCGAGCTCCATCGCGTACGGCACAGGGGAATTGGGTGATGCCACCCGTACCGGAGGTGCCTGCAGCTCACCCATCAGGTTCTCCGTGATGAGCGCGCTGAGCTCAGCTCCGAAGCCGCCGCGTCGCACCGCCTGGTGCACGACCACCGCGCGCTTGGTCTTGGCCACCGACTCCAGGACCGCCCGCTCGTCGAGGGGCACCAAGGTGCGCAGGTCGACGACCTCGGCGTCAACACCTTCTGCCTTCAGATTCTCGGCCGCCTGCAGGCAGAGGTTGACTTCATTGCCGTAACTGATCAGCGACACGTCCGCGCCGGGTCGCTTGATGTCGGCCTTGCCCAGCGGGATCACATGCTCGCCGGAGGGAACCAGACCGGGCACAAAGTAGTTCACCGTTTGTTCGATGTGGACACACGGGTCGTCATCGAAGATGCAGGCGCTGAGCAGACCCTTGGCGTCGGCGGCGCAGCTGGGAATGGCGACCTTGAGACCGGGAACATGGATCAGCCACGATTCGAGCATGGTCGAGTGCTGAGCACCGAACTGAAGGCCGGCGCCGGCTGAGCACCGCACGGTCAGCGGAACCCCGGTCTGTCCACCCGACATGTAGCGCAGTTTGGCGGCGTGGTTGACGAGCTGGTCCATGCAGACGGTCAAGAAGTCCATCATCATGATCTCGGCGACGGGCCGCATGCCGGCCACCGCGGCGCCGATGGCGGCTCCGAGGATCGCCTGTTCGGATATCGGGGTCGCGCGAACGCGGTGTTCGCCGTGCTTCGAGGACAGGCCCTGCGTCGCCTTGTATACCCCGCCGCCGGTCGGGTCTGATATGTCCTCGCCGAGCAAGAATACTGTGGGGTCCTTCTCCATCGCTAAGTCCAAGGCCTGGTTGATGGCGAAAACCGTTGGCAGAGTGAGCATTTCTTTTTTGCCTGTGCTCATGCCGTCACCGCTTCCGTATAGACGTCGACCAGTAGCTCATTCATATCTGGGGGTGGGCTCGCCAATGCGAAGTCGACGGCGTCGTCGATGCGTTTCTCGACGGAGGCCTCGATCGCAGCCAACTCCTCCTCGGTGGCGGTGCCCTGCTCGACGAGGAGGGCCCGGAAGCGCGGAACGGGATCATTCGCCATGGCGGCGGCACGCTCTTCGGTAGGCATGTAGGCCATGTCGTCGGGACCGAAGATGTGGCCCCAGAACCGGTAAGTGAGCGCCTCGACCAGCGTTGGACCACCGCCCGTGCGAGCGCGTGTCACAGCACGCAGGGCCGCACCATACATTTGGGGGCCGTCGTTGCCGTCGACCGTCTCACCGGGCATTCCGTATGACGCGGCGCGATCGGAAATGCGCGCGACGCTCGTGCCGTCCTCGTAGCGCGTGTGCTCGGCGTAGCGGTTGTTCTGGCACACGAACACGACTGGCAGCTTCCAAACTGCCGCCAGGTTGAGCGCCTCGTGGAACGCTCCGATATTCGACGCGCCATCGCCGAAGTTCACAATGGTCACCTGATCGGTGCCCTTCAGGGTCGACGCCAGCGCCAAGCCGTTCGCAATTGGGATTCCGCTGCCCACGATCCCCGTGGTGACCATCAGGCCTGTCTTGGGGTCCGTGATGTGCATGGGGCCGCCCTTACCCTTGCACGTCCCGGTGCTGCGGCCGAGGAACTCAGCCCACAGCTCGCGCTGGGACACTCCCTTCGCCAGATGATCGTGCAGACCACGATAAGTGGTCACGACATAGTCGTCGAGCCGGAGAACCGCGCCGAAAGCGGCCGAAATCACCTCCTGGCCTCGGGGTGAGTAATAGGTGCACCTGATCTGGCCGCTCGACAGCAGGACGCGGAACCGGTCGTCGGTCTGCTTGATCTCGGTCATGATTTCGAACATCCGGCGTAACACCTCTGGCGGCGGATCCTGGTTCACGCTGTTGGCCATCACACCCTCCTTGTCTGTCGCGGGCACCCGCGGCGGGGTCTACCGCGATTCAATCAGTTTCTAACTAAACAATCAATATATGAGTGATACTGTCTGACAACCGTTGGGAACGGCGGCCTTTGGCAGTCGACGCTCCTGTAGGAGAATCTGATGCGCTCACGGTGGTTTGTCGCCGCACTACTCGCACCGACACTGGTGACGGTCTCTGCCCCGTCCGCCCAGGCGATTACGGATGAAATGCCGATCAACGGGACGTTTATCGCGCGCTCGATGGGCGAGTGGGCGATGACGCGTGACTCATATCGTGATGAAGCGACGGTCACGAGTACGTGGACCGTCACTTCGACGTGTAGCGGTCCCACTTCCTGCGAAGGCACGGTGACCAGTGACGCGGGTTGGACCGAGCGACTGATCTATTTTGGCGGCGCCTGGGAGGTTCGTCGAGACATTCCGAATTGGGAGCCGTGCGCCGATGGCACGTCGGCACCGGGACGCCAGACGATTCGGTTTTGGGGGGTGGCCGAAGACGGTTCGGTGCTGATGCGCCAATCTGAGGCAATCCAGTTCGCGGGCGAAGATCGAACGGTCGGCCCGAGCGGGGCATGTGGCGTCAATAGATGGCTAGTGATCAGGATGCCGTTCACCATGCGCAAGGTCGCTTAGAGCATGGCGCAAGAGAGATTTCACGAAGTCGTGGGCTGGAACGTCTCGCGGAGCATCGCGCACTGACTATCGAAGAACCCACGAGAGATACTGGCGCGTGGGACGCAGTCGTCGAAGGCGTGGAAGGCTCCCGGCACCACCTCAAGCCGGCAGGGCACACCGGCGTCGCTGAGCCGCTTGGCATATGCAGCGTTCTCGTCGTAGAAAAGATCGAGTGTGCCTACGCCGATCCATGCCGGCGCCAGTCCGGCGAGGTCGTGCCGTCGGGCCGGAACAGCGTCCTCGGGGTTGGCGTCGCCGAGATACGACGCCCACCCGAATCGATTGTTCCGCTCGTTCCACAGCCGGTAACGCCGCTTGTTTTCTCGATGTGCGACAGTTCGGTCGTCGAGCATTGGATACTTCAAGATCTGCGCGGCAAGCGGTATCTCACCACGGTCGCGTGCCAGGATTGCGAGGGCGGCCGCCAATCCGCCGCCCCCACTGTTGCCGCCGACCGCCACCCGCTCGGCATCAACATTGGGTTGTTTCGAAAGCCATCTCAGAGCGGTGTAACTGTCCTCGAGCCCGGCAGGATATGAGTGTTCGGGTCCGAGCCGGTAGTCGACTGCGGCCACGCTGATGCCCAACCGCTGACTGAGTGCTCGACACGTCTTGTCCTCCTGTCGGGCAGATCCCATCACATATCCGCCACCGTGGAGCCACAGTAAGGCCGGTGCTGGCCGACTGAGGGTGGCCGGTGTGTGCATCCTGACGCTCACATGCCGATCGACGGTATGAACCTCGATGTCCTTGATTCCGCGTGGTTCAGCAAGCCCAGCAAGAATCCTCATCAGCCGCAATGTTCTCGGTGTGACCCAGCTTCTCGGCGCGAACCGCGCGACTCTACGCAACTCCGGGTGAAATGCGGTCTCGCCCATAGTTGCTTTCCTCCGTTTCGGATCGTCTGGTAGGTAGCTGACGAGCGGCTTTTGGGGGTTCTTCCTGGAGGTATAAGCGGCCCGCCGCTGTCGAACCGTGCGGTGGCCCGTTCGACAGCGGCGGCTTACTGCGATTCAACCAGCACAAAACTAATTAGTCAATTAGATTGATCCTTGCGTCGCCGATCTACAACCGTGCAAGCGCGAACGAGTATGTGAAACTTCCAGCTGGCTCACCGCTGCAACCAACATCGAAAGCCACACTCACAGAACCAGTTAATGAAGCAGGATCCCAGGTGTAGGTGTTGTGGGTCGGGAGGGCATGACCGAAGCAGACCAGCCCGGTGTGCACGTCGACGTCCCACCTGTACTGGCCTTCGGCCAGGTCCGCGCTTCCGTAGTAGGGCGCAGCACCTCCGTTGGGTCGCGGGATGGCGCTGATGTAGACACATCCCACGCCGCATGCCGTGACCTGCCACACCCAGGAATGTGTTGGGTCCCAGTCCGTACGAAGCTCATAGTTTCCGGGAAACATCTCAGCCTTGGCGACCGGTGCGAGCGCCAACGCCGCTGCCAGCAGCACAACCTTCAGCGTCATGATCTTCACCATGGTCTCCTATGTCGGGAGCATGTCTTTCCACGTCTTCGAGTGGCCGGGCACCACGAGATCGCCACGCCGATAAGCGTTCCCGTCGGGTGTGACATACAAGCCCGTCTGCGGGTTGTACGACGCGATCGCCACCGATGGCCCGGGTCGGGATTCGTTGTCGGCGAATGCACTCGGGGCCGTGGCCGGTCCCCCATCGTCCGGTGGCGGAATGGCGGCGCCGTTGACGGAGTTACCCGAGGGTGGCGCATCCACTGGGCCCGGTGCCGGCGGCGCTTCGGCAGGTGCCGCTGACGTTTCGGAAGGCGCCGCCGGCGGCATTGGGGTTCCCTCGACCGGTCCGAAGATGCGGTCGTTGAAATCCACGCGGTCGTCGGGAGGAACGCCCTGCGTGACCAACTTCGGATCGAATGGCATCGGTCCGAGCACATGCTGACGCATGGCCAGTGGTTCGAATGGTTTGTCGCTGTCGCATATTTCGACCGTCGGCGCACGCTTACCGGGGTTTGCGATGCACGGGTAATTGCGAGCGCCGCGCACGGCCAGCGGGGAATCCTGCGGCAGCTTGCAGTACAAGCCGTCGGGCGTGTCAACCGTGGTGGTGTCGGCTGGTGATCGCCACTGCGACGGGGGCAGAAATCCGACGGTGCATGCGGGGGGATCCGAGATCGACAGGGCGAAGTCGCCCAGGGTGATTCCGGTTGCGTTGCCCTCTGGCCCGAAGGACAGATATGACGAAACGGTCGGTGGCATGAGAACCAGCAGCTGCTCGACCGAGGCGTGGTAGGTGACGAGAACTTGGCCGAGGCTGCTCAGGTTGGCGAGCAGCACCGGCAGTGTGGGTTTGACTTGTTCGAGAAGCGCAGAGGCCTCATTCGCGGCGCCGTCGGCGGTGTGGAGAATGGTGCGTACCTGTTGGTCACGGTCGGCCACCGTCTGGGTGATGTTCGCGAGGCTGTGGGCCCATATCCTGATCGAGTCGGCAGACGCGGCCTGTGAATCCAACAGCGGCCCGGAATCGTCGACAAGGCCACGGGTTTGGTCGGCGACAGAGTTGATCGCGCCGGACAGCTTGGCCGACGAGTCGAACAGCGATCCCAGGTCGTAGCCCGCACCGTTCAGGCCTTTGTGCGACTCATCAAGTAGGTCAGCCAGCCGGTCCTTGGGGATGCTGTTGATCATGGCGCTCACCTGATCGAGCATTGGACCGACGTCTTGTGGAATGGTGGTGTCCCGCATGGGAATGACCGATCCATCCACGAGGTACGGTCCAGAGTTGATGCGCGGTTGCAGATCGACGAATTGCTCACCGACCGCCGAAACGCTGCGGACCTTTGCCTGCAGGTCCGCTGGAACCTTCGGTGACGTGTTGAGCGAAAGCGTGGCTCGTGCGCCGCCGGGTGTTAAGTCGATGGAGGTGACCTTCCCTATCTGTGCGCCACGGTAGGTCACATTGGAGAACCGGTAGAGCCCTCCGGTGGTCGGCAGCTCGAGGGTGACGGTGATCCTGCCGATGCCGAGCAACGTGGGTGCCTGCAGATAGGCGAATGCCGTGACCAGCACCCCGACGACGGAGGCAATAGTAAAGATGCTCAACTGGATTCGCACAAGCCGCGTCAACATCAGCGTCCACTCTCAGAGCGCGCCGGCGCCGTGGGTGTTTGGTCCCCGTACGGTCCAGCGAAGGGATACGCACCTGGGGACGTCGGCGGCGCCACCGCGTCCGCTTCCGGCGACGGCACCGCGGGCAGGATCGGACCGGCGTAACGCGGCATAGGCACTGCTTCTGCGGGCTGGGTCGTCGCAGCCGCGCTCGGGGCAGACTCTGCCGGTGGCGCGCCCGCGCCCGGCGCGGTAAGTCCGGCGCTCAGCGGGTCGTAGCTATAGTTCAAATACCAGGGGTCGCCCGGCGCCGGCACCAGCGGCGCCCCCGGCTGACCCCAGCGCGTGCCCAGGAACAACGTCCGCTTCAGCCGCGGAACCGTGAGGTCGAAGACAGCAAAGAGATTCATGTAATCGCCCTTCACACCCCGGTCGATCAAGGCCTGCGGAAAAGGAAACGTCGGCAACGCCGCAATGGCCTTGTCCAGGTCCGGGCCGACATCGGCGAGTGCCTTGAGCGTCGGCTCCAGATTCTGCAGGTTGTGCACTAGATCCTGCTGGGTGTTGTTGACGAGCTGAGTTGCGGTGTCGCTGAATGTTCCCAACTTCTGCAACGCCGTCGTGATCTTCGGCCGCTCCCGCACCAGAACATCAAGTGCCGACGGGATCCGTTGCAGCGCTCGGGTAATCGTGTCGCGCTGCGCGGCGAATGTGGAGGCGAGCCTGTTCAACTCCTGAATCGACGCGATGATGTCGTCGTGCTGTTCGTCGAGTATGCCGACGAAATCATTCAGCCGGATCAGCAGATCACGGAGCTGGTCCTCATGCCCCGATAGCGCGGCGCTGAAGTTGTGGATGACTTCGCCGATCTGCCCGAGCCCGCCGCCGTTGACCACCGCCGACAGGGAGGCCAATGTCTGCTCGGTAGAGGGGTAGCTCGACGACCTGACAAGCGGAATCGTGGCGCCCGATGCGAGCTGCCCCTGCGGGAGCTGACCCAACGGCGGATTCAGCTCCAAATGCATTGACCCAAGCAGGCTGGTCTGCCCGACCGTGGCGACAGCGTTGGCCGGCACGACTGCGTCAGGTCTCACGGAGACCTCGACGTCGGCGTGCCAACCGTTCACCTCCATCGCGCCGACGCTGCCGATGACCACGTCGTCGATCATCACGGGCGAATTCGGTTCCAGTGTGCCTACATTGGCGATCTCGACGTGATAAACCTTCGCGTTCGGCCCGCGCCCCACCGCTCCCGGCAGCGGTAATGAATTCACGCCGTGAAACGCACACCCAGCCGCACTGAACGTCGCCGCAACGCCAATGATCAACCACTGGCGCGTCCTGCTGACCCGCGTCATGGTGTCGGCCTTTCCGCAGGCAGGAGCATCTCTGGCAGGCTCGGCGGCGCTGGTCGTGGCGGATCCGGCGGCAGGTGCGCCGCATCGGCCGGGCTGAGCTGGTCGGGTGTAAAGCCGGTGGCATCTGTGGGCGGCGGGAGCGGTGTCGCTACCCCGGGGATGCGTGCCGGTGGGGGTGGCGGCGGCGGTCCCGCCGGATCGGCTCCGGGCAGGCCCGTGTACGCCGACACCGCTGGCGGCTGCTCGGGCGACCCCGGCTTCGGCCCGTCGCCGCCGGGCGCCAGACGATCTTCGCTGTAGATGATCTTGTCCGGCGCCGGCGATGGGGCCAGGAACGGAGCCTGCGCAAACGGCAGATGGTTGAAGTTGAGCAATCGCAATGCAGGACCGAGATACTGCGCACACAGCTTCGCCGTTTCCGGCGCCGTCGTGTTCTCAATCGCCCCGATCGTTGAGCAGAGGAATTGCACTGGGTTTTGGAAGTGAGCGAAGGCGAGCGCGCCTGCGGGAGCCCCGCTGTTCGGGTTGTAATAGTTGTAAGCGTTTGACGCTGCGTTCGGTGCCACGTGAAGCACTTGTTCGAGGCTCTTCTGGTGATCCACGAGGTTTTGGGTGGCGTTGCCGAGCCGCTGGATCTGTTCGGCGGTGTGGTTGCGGCTCTGCGCGATGAACCGCTGGATGTCGCCTACCGCCACCGACAGGTCCTTTAATGCCGCGTCGAGACTCGACCTGCTGTCGTCTATGACGCTGGCCAGCGTGGCCAGCCGATCCTGGAACTGCACGATCGAGGTGTTGCTGTCTCGTAGCGCGGTAACGAACGTCTGCAGGTTGGTGATGATGTCGGCAATGCTGCCGCTGCCGTCGGCCAGGATCCTTCCGACACCCGACAGTTGAGCCAGCGTTTGGCGCAGCTTCTCGCCGTTGCCATCCAATGCGTTGGCAGCACTATCGATAAACCGGCCCACTGACGTGGTGGATGCCTGACCAGTCGGTCCCAGGTCGGTGGCCAACCGCATCAGCTGGGCCTTCACCTCGTCCCACTCGACCGGTACGGCGGTCCGTTCCACGGGGATAACGGCGCCATCGGCCAGCAGGGGACCACTCGTGTGATACGCCGGTGCGAGTTGGACGTAGCGCGCCGCGACGACATTTTGGGCCACAATGACGGCTTTCGCGTCAGCAGGAATCGGAACGTCGCGGTCGACGGCTAGTGTCAACTCCGTTTTATCCCCTTGGGGTTGAATGGATTCGACAGTGCCGACTTTCACACCAGACACCCGTACCTCGTCGCCGGCATAGATTCCCGTCGCGGACGTGAAGTAGGCGTTGATGGTCTTTGGTGTGAAGTACGCCTGCCGAGTTATCACGGTCACTCCGCCGACGACAAACGCCGATAGGGCAACGGCGAGCACGGCGGCTGTCGTTCTGCGCGAGATCATGGCTGGCCCCCGGAATGATCGGACGCTGGGCGGTCATCTTGTTGCGGAATCCCGTTGTAAGGGAAGGGGATCTCCGCGCGCGGCCCGGCGTTATCCGGCGGTTGCCCGGCGTCTGTTCCACGGCGGAAACCGAAGGCATAATCCAGGAAAGGCTGCAGCACGGCCGCACTCATATTCGGGATATAGGTCTGGTAGAAGAACCCGCTGGACACGGCTTCAGCCTGGGTCGTCTGGTATTTCGCTAAGCCAGGCAGGGCTTTTGCGATGTTGTCACGGTTGTGCTCCAGCATCGCCGTCACAGAGTTGAGTTTCTGCAGCGCTGGTTCCAGGTCGGCCTCGTTATCGTGCACCAAGCCGGAAAGCTGTTGTGAGAGAGTCGAAACTTGGGTTAGCACGTCGACGATTGCCTGCCTGCGAGCCTCCAGCACCGACAGTAGATCATTGGCGTTGAGTATCAGCGTGTTGACTTGCTGGCTGCGCTCGGCCAAGATGCCGGTGACGTCGCTAGCGGTCCGGAGCAGATCGGTGAGCCCCTGATCGCGCTCGTTGAGCGATCGCGAGATTCGCGTCAAACCGTCGAACGTCGGGCCCAGTTGCGGTGAAACGGAATCGATAGTCGTAGACAGCGTGTCCAGCGCCTGGTTGACGGCTTGAGTGTCGGTGCGGGTGGTGTTTGTGGTGAGATCGCTGACCGCTTCGGTCAGCGAGTACGGCGACGAGGTACGGGAGACGGGAATTATGTCGCCACGGCGCAGCCTGTCAGCGCCAGCCGATTGAAGAGTCAGTACCCGTTGGCCCAGCAGGGTACCGGTCCGGATGTGGGCGGTGGTTTCCGAGCCGAGCACGATGCTGCTGGGAAGGGTGAAGGTCACCAACGCATCGCCGTGTCGTAAGGACACGTCCGACACTGTTCCCACCTTGATGCCTGACACCATCACGTCATTGCCTTTGGCCAGTCCGCCGGCCTCTTTGAACAATGCTTGGTACCGCTGAGCCGTCGCCAACGAAATGAGGCGCTCGGGCTGCAGGCCGACGGTGATCACCAAAACGATCAGGATCAGTCCAAGAAGGCCGGCCCGAATGAGTTTATTGCCACGGTATTTCAGCATTACTGGTCCGAACACCTCCCGCCTTCTTGCTTGATCCACGGAAATACCGCGGTCCGCCCCTGCAGGTCACTAACGCGGATGCTCATGCCGCATAGGTAATAGTTCAAGAAGCTGCCGTACGAGCCCAGCCGGGTCATCTTCCGATAGTTTTCTGGCGCCTTGACAAGTGCTTCGTTGATCAAATCCTTGTCCTTATCCAGGATGGGCGCCAGCCGGCCGAGTTGGTCCACCGTGCCCGCAAGCGGGGGCCTGGCGGCGGCCAACAGATCTGCCAACGATGCCGTGCCGGTGTCCAGCGATTGGATCGCCGTCCCTATCTCGTCGCGGTCGTCAGCCAGACCGGTGAGCAACTGTTCTAGCTTGTCGATTGAGGAGGAGAACTTGTCGCCGTCCTTGGCTAGTGTGGCCACCACCGATCTCAGGTTGTCGATGAGGGCCTTTACCGTTTGGCTGTTGTCGGCCAGCGTGTTTGCGAACGAGGATGTTCTGGCGAAGAGTGATCCCAACGTCGGTCCCTGGCCCTGAAAGACCTGGATCAGGGCGCTCGTGAGCGCGTTGACGTCTTGCGGATTCAAGCCCTGGATTACCGGTTTGAGCCCGCCCAACAAGAGGTCCAGGTCCAGCGCGGGCACCGTGCGGTCTGCAGGGATCTGCGACCCGGTGGGCAACACCTTGGTTGATCCTGGACCATCGACGAGTTCGAGGTACCGGTCGCCTACCAGGTTGAGGTAGCGCACGGCGGCCTTGGTGCCGGTGGTGAGCACGATCTTGTCGTCTGCGTCGAATCGGACGAGGACCGTTTTGTCAGGCCGCAGCTCAACGCGCTGCACGGTCCCCACCCGGATGCCGGCTACTCGCACTGAGTCGCCACCCTTGAGGCCCGACACATCGGTGAAGATCGCCGAGTATCCGGCGGTGTCGGCCACCCTGTACTGGCCGAAGACCATGAATAGCAATGACGTAAGGAACACCATCACCGTTCCGAAGACGGCGACCTTGAGAAAGGTTGCCCGGCCCGCCCGCCTCATCCGGGTTGCCCAATCTGCGCAACGTTGCGCGGGGGGCCATCAATGGGGCCGTAAAGCAGTTGTTTGAGTCCGTCAGCGTTCAAAAGGATTCCCTGATTGCCATACTGCGCGGGGTTCGCACCGGTGTCGGTGACGAGGTACGGCGGCTGCCAGTTGGGCGGCACCTCCGGCAGTTTCAT
Source organism: Mycobacterium sp. OAE908 (assembly GCF_017872775.1). Taxonomy (NCBI): domain Bacteria; kingdom Bacillati; phylum Actinomycetota; class Actinomycetes; order Mycobacteriales; family Mycobacteriaceae; genus Mycobacterium; species Mycobacterium sp. OAE908. The sequence goes on along the minus strand of NZ_JAGGJL010000005.1, from coordinate 8,586 downwards.
CTCCGCGCAACGCGGCCCACCGGTCGCCGCGACCTTCGGCAAATGACCCGGATAGCGGTAGCGTTCAGGAGCGAGGACCAAGCCCGTCGACACGTAAGCGCCCGGCACAGCCAGTGGCATTCCGGCGAACTTGATCATTCCGAGAGCCGAGCAGTTCAGCCCTGGGGCATACTCGCTGAGCAGATCGGTGGTCGGAACCAAGAGGCCCAACACATCGGTTACCGGCTGACGGTTGCTCCCGATCACATCATTGCCATTGTCGGCCAACCCGATTGCGCTGAGCAACACCGCGTCGAGGTTGTTCTGCTCGTCAACCAGCGTCTGGCCGATCCTAGTCGTGGCATCAAACATGGAGACCAGGTCAGGTGCCGCATCTGCATAGGCTTGCAGTACTTCTGGCATTACGGAGATGTCATGGCGCAGGCTCGGCAGGCTTGGGTCCAGCGTCGCAAGAACGTGGTCGAAGTCGGCCACTGTTTGACCGATCTGTTGTCCGCGCCCGCTCAGCGCTCTCGCCAGTGTGCCGAGTGTTTCGTTCAGTTTTGTGGGCTCGATCTTCGACAACACCGACTCGAGCTGCTCGAACAACGTGTTGGTCTCGACGGTGACGCTGTTAGCATCGACGACCTGCCCGGAGTGCATGCGTTGCGGGGCTGGGTGCTCAGGCGCCACCAGTTGAACGAACTTGGCACCGAAGACCGTCGGCGCCGTGATATCGACGAGCACGTTGGCCGGAATGTACTGGAGCTGCGTGGGTTCCAGCGCGAGATGAAGGGCGGCTCTGCCGTTGGGCAGTTGCTCTATCCTGTCGACCTTTCCGACCTGAACGCCGCGCATCTTCACCTTGGCGTCCGGATCCATCACCAACCCGACGCGTTGCGATATCACCGTGACCGGCACGCTGGAAGTAAAGCTGCCCGAAAACAAGCCGGCGGAGATGACAATCAAGCCCGCAATGAGGGCAACGGTGGCCAAGCCGGCTAGCAGGCGACCAACATACTGCGGCATCCTGTGCTCCCTACCCCGCCAAATTGAAATTTCCGTTGGCGCCGTACACCGAAAGCGAGACGGCTAGGGTCACCGAAACCACGACCACCAAGGAAGTGCGTACCGCGTTACCCACTGCGACCCCGACCCCGGAGGGCCCGCCCGCCGCGAAGTACCCAAAATATGTGTGGATCAGGAGGATTGTGATCGCCGTCAGAATCGCCTGCAGGAACGACCACAGCAGGTCTATGGGGTTCAGAAACGTCGAGAAATAGTGATCGTAGAGGCCCGGCGACTGTCCGAAGATCACCACGGTCACCGATCGACTCGCAACGAAAGAGAGGATGACGGCGATCGCGTACAGGGGTGTGATCGCGATCATCCCCGCAATGAGGCGCGTGCTGACGAGATATGAAATCGGCCGGATCGCCATCGATTCCAACGCATCGATCTCTTCGTTGATGCGCATGGCACCAAGCTGTGCAGTCACGCCGGCGCCAAATGTCGCCGCGAGCCCGATACCGGCGACAATGGGTGCCGAGATGCGGACATTGATGAAAGCCGCGATGAACCCGGTCAGCGCCTCGATGCCGATGTTGCCCAGCGAGCTGTAGCCCTGGACGGCAAGTGTGCCGCCCGCCGCCAGCGTCAGGAATCCGACGATGACTATCGTGCCGCCGATCATCGCCAATGTGCCAGCGCCCATGCTGATTTCGGCGATCAAGCGGATGGTTTCCCGCCGATAATGCCTGGCAGCGTGTGGTACGCCCGCCAGCGCCCGGCCGTAGAACACGGTGTGGTCACCGACCCGGACCAAAGTGTCGACGGGCTTGTTGAGCCGACGGACGCTCCGGTACACCCGCGGGTACGCCGCTTTCAAGGTTGCGCCGGTCACGTCATCTGACCGTCATCCGAATGCCGATAGCTGTGACCACGACATTGACCACGAACAACGCCATAAACGCGTACACGACCGTCTCATTGACCGCGTTGCCGACAGCTTTGGCGCCACCACCGGTGATGGTCAGTCCGCGATAACACGCGACCAGTCCGGCGATCACACCAAACAACGCCGCCTTGACGCAAGAGATGATCACCTCACCGATTCCCGTCAGCAGCGTGATGCCGGCGGCGAAGGCGCCGGGGTTGACGTCTTGGATGAAGACGGAGAAGGCGTAGCCGCCGAGGATGCCGATGATAACCACCAGGCTGTTCAGCAGCAGTGCCACCAGGCCAGAGGCCAACATTCGGGGCGTCACCAGCCTCTGTACCGGGTTGATGCCCAGGACTTCCATCGCGTCGATCTCCTCGCGAATGGTGCGCGAACCGAGGTCGGCGCACATCGCAGTCGCTCCAGCGCCGGCAACGATCAACACCGTCACCAATGGGCCGACCTGGGTGACGGCGCCGAACGCGGCGCCGGCGCCGCTCAAATCGGCGGCGCCGAGCTCGCGGAGGAGGATATTCAGTGTGAAGCTCACCAGCACGGTGAACGGGATCGCGACCAGCAGTGTGGGCACCATCGAAACGCGCGCCACGAACCAGGACTGCTCAAGCAACTCTCGTCCTTGAAATGGCTTGCGCATAAGGAACTTCACCGCATCGGCCGACATAGCGAACAGCCCGCCGATAGCCAGGAACGGCCTCCCGGCATCGCGAACCAGCGGCAAGCCAGCCCACCATCGATCAGCCGCCCTGTTGCGCATCACGACCGAGCCGGGTTCCGGCCGTCAGCCGCCGCGGCAGCGTCGGCCTTACGGCCAATTCCACCTTGTCTGATCATCTTTCGGCCCCGGCGAGTTGCGAGTGCCCCCGTACCGAGTACCAGCCCGTATTCCGCCTGACCACATCGTCCTCCTCCCGCCCGGCGGTCGCGCCGACCTGTCGCATTGAATCAGCTTCTAACTAATCGGTCAATATGTTAACTTCGGCCCGGCTCACAGGTTCGTCCGAACTCTTGACCGCTAGTTGATCGGGTTAGCAGTGGTACTTGCCTGGTGGCGATCTGTGCGCTGTGACAAACCGATGCGCCAAGGCTTGCTCGTCATCCCGCAACTGTCTACGACGAGTTTTCAAAGAGCATGGAGCCGCCAGCGCAGCCAGATACGTTGGGGGCGAGCAATTTCAGGTGTGCAACCGATCATCGCGCAGCCAGCGACGGAGGTCGGCCAGGCAGGTCCTTGGAACTAGGAAGAACAGTTTCATGGCAGATGCGGTCATCGTGTCGGCGGTGCGGATCGCCGATCGGCAAACGCAACGGCGTACTCGCCGGCGAGCAGGCGGCACCACAGCGGCAGTGGAATTGCGGCCGGCAGCGCAGCGCTGGTCGACCGTCGCGGTCCGATTGGCCACGGCGTCGCGATCGCGTTGGCCGCGGGGGTGACGGTGCGCTGAGGTACCCGGGAGGGTTTGACTTTTCGCGCGCAATAGCAGCGCCTGTAAGAGCCACTAGCGTTCGGCACAATGAATTGTTAGCCTAAGGCATCCTAGATTCTGGTCTAGGAAGTCATAGACATAGTGTGCACCCGCATGGAATCCCTGAAGTGCGCGGTGTCGTGACGAGGAGGCCCAGTGGCAAACGGCGATTACGTCGCCTACGAGACGCTCGATGACGGCCGCATCGCGCGGATCATGCTCAATCGGCCCGAAGCCCGCAATGCCCAGAACCGCGGACTTCTTGTTGAGCTTCACGACGCGTTTCTTCGCGCCGAGGCAGATGACCGTGTCAGGGTCGTCATTCTCGGCGGAGTTGGACCGATGTTCTCGTCTGGCCATGATATTGGCTCTGAAGTGGCAGTCCGGGAACATCACCCTGGTCCGCACCAGCATCCGACCATGCGGATCAATGGGGCAACCCGGTCGGGGGCGGAGCAACGAATGCTCCAGGAGTGGCACTACTTCTTCGACAACACCCGTCGGTGGCGAAACCTTCGCAAGATCACGATCGCGCAAGTGCACGGCACGGTGTACGCGGCGGGTCTCATGCTCATGTGGGCCTGCGACCTCATCGTGGCGGCCGATGACACCGAATTCGCAGACATCGTCGGGAGCCGGCTCGGGATGTGCGGTGTCGAGTACTTCGCGCACCCCTGGGAGTTGGGGCCTCGCCGCGCCAAGGAACTCCTCCTCACCGGTGACGCGTTGAGCGTCGATGAGGCACATGCCCTTGGCATGGTGAGCAAGGTGTTCCCCGCCGACGAACTCGCCGACCGGACCCTCGAGTTCGCACGCCGCATCGCGCGCGTACCGACAATCACATCTCTACTGATCAAGGAATCGGTCAATCAGTCGGTGGACAACATGGGCTTCTACAACGCTCTCAATGCCTGCTTCGCGCTACACCAACTCAACCATTCCCACTGGGCCGAGATCCATGAATCGAAGTTGCCGATCGCCGAAGAGGGCGATGGGGTCCCGAACTTGCGGAAGCCGCCGCCGGTTACCAGTCGGGTAAAGACGGAAGTGGGGGGCGGCTGATGGGCGATGCGACCAAGTTCGAAGGTTGGTGCTTTACGTGACCGACGGTCTCGTTGATGTCGTCGTCGGTGCGGGCTCCGGCATGGGCGCGGCGGTGGCTGGGCGAATCAAGGGGGCGCGGCGACTAATCGCTGCCGATCTCTCCCAGGTGGCCGCTGAGCGGACAGCAGCGTCTCTGGGGTCTGGCGCGGAAAGCCTTACCTGCGACGTGACCGACGTCGCGGCTTGCGAAGCACTCGCGTCGAAGGTCGAGCGGCTCGGCGCGCTTGTTGTGACGGCTGGTCTGTCACCGCATATGGCTGACGGCGAGCGCATACTGGACGTAAACCTCACTGGCAGCGCCCGCCTGCTCGCGGCCTTCGACAGCGCTGTGGTCGAGGGGACCGCAGCTGTTCTGTTCGGGTCGGTTGGCGGCCACCTTCTTTCGGTATCAGGCGCGGTTCTTGCGGCCCTCGACGATCCGCTCGCGCCCGACCTTTCTGGACGACTGCGCGCCGCGGGCGTCGAGTTGTCAGATACCGCCCGCGCCTACGCGTTGTCAAAGCTGGGGATCGTCCGGCTCGCTCGCCGCACCGCGGCGGCCTGGTGGCAGCGTGGCGCCCGACTCATGTCCCTGTCGCCGGGGATCATCGATACACCAATGGCGACCACCGAGCTGTCGCACCAGCCGATCATGCGCAGCCTGATAGACCGAGTGGGGCGTTTGGGCAATGTTGACGAAATCGCATCAGTGGTGGCCTTTTTAGTTTCAGACGACGCATCCTTTATGACTGGCTCCAACGTCCTCGTCGACGGAGGTTTCATGGCAATGACGCATGATTGGGCCCAGCCGAGCACAGTACCGGCCCAACGCACCTCATCATGATCTCGACGCTGCGGCATCGACGCTCGTCGGTACACGACCGACCAACCTCAGCGGTCGAGATTGACGAGACCGATGATGTGCCGAGTGCGCCCGACATGGCCGATGCCGAAACGCCCCCCGACGGGAGTGTGCGCCGGTGGCGTCGATACCTGCGCCGACCGACTGGGAAAGCGTTGGGTGCCGTGGCGGCTGCCATCCTCATGCTCGCCTCCCTCACGGCGAGTGGGCTAATGCTATGGAATCACAGTGATTCCGCGCATCTGCGACAGCAGAGCGCGGAGTTCGCCGTGGCGGCACGGCAGGGTGTCGTGACGCTGATGTCGCTTGACTTCAATAAGGCCAGAGACGATGTGCAGCGGATAATCGACAACTCGACAGGCGATTTCAGGAAGGACTTCGAGACCAACACGAACGACTTCATCCAGGTCGCCAAAGACTCAAAAGTGGTTACACATGCCACTGTCAAGGCAACTGCGGTCGAGTCAATGACCGACTCCTCCGCAGTCGTCCTTGTCGCGGCGACTTCTGAGGTGACCAACGCCGCGGGCGCGAAGGATCAGCCGCGCGAATGGCGACTTGCCGTGACGATGACACGCGACGCAGGCCAGCTCAAGATTTCGAAAGTGGAGTTTGTGCCATGACCGTCGACGCTGATGTCAAAGCCGTTGCGCCCCAGAGTGAGTCCCGCGATACAACATCAACCGCTGAAAGAGAGCCGGGCCGGATCTCGAGGAAGATGCGCCGCGTCCGGATACGATGGCGCCTGATTCTTTTGGCGTTGTTAGTGATTGCCTCTGTTGGCGGGACGTCAGCCATCTACTATTTTCAGTACCGTCCGGATCAGCAGACCAACGATGTGGCCGCACGCGAGGCGATCAGGGCGGCCTCGGAAGGCACCGTAGTCCTCCTTTCGTACTCCCCCGACAGCCTGGACCGCGATTTAGCCAACGCCAAGACGCATCTGACCGGTGACTTCCTGGCGTACTACGACGATTTCACGACGAAGATCGTGACCCCTGCCGCCCAGCAGAAGGGCATCAAGACCACTGCGAATGTCGTTCGCGCCGCGGTTGCCGAACTCCAATCTGACTCCGCCGTCGTGCTTGTCTTCGTCAACCAGAGCACCGCCAGCAAGGACAAGCCCGAGCCGGTGCTTGCCGCCAGCAGTGTGCGGGTGACTCTGGTGAAAGTCCATGGCGCCTGGCTAATTTCGTCGTTCGACCCGATCTAAGGCGGTTATACAGTAGATGGCGTTACCCTGTCGCGGCCGCGCCCTGGGTGGGATCTTGACGTTGCTCGTGTCGATCGGCATCGAGGCACCCACGGCCGCGTCAAGCGCTGACGACGCGCTCCATCACGTCAAGTACGTCCTCTGGGCGGAATCACCGGTGCATGCCGAGATCTACTACCGCGACACCGATCCGCCGACCTTCGCCGCATACAGCCACAACCCTTACGAGTTCAGCCCGAAGGTCGAAGCCGATGTCGGCCCCGACAAGCACTGGGTGCTCGACGTGATGTTGGCCGATCCGAATCAATGGGCGATGGTTGTGGGGTTGGTCCCATTAGCGAACTCTGATCACAACTTTCACTGTGCGCTTGCTATCGACGGTACCGTCGTCTTCACCAATGCCGGCCCAAAGGGAGCTCTTTGCTCTCTGCGCCACTGGTGACGCCGGTCCTCCTCGACGTAATGGGCCGTCAGGCGTCGCCGCGAACCCACGTGGTTGCGCCGCCTTGCGCAATGCACGTCAGGAACATGCCGTCAGGCGCCTGAGCGACCTGGTTCTCAAAGCCGACACAGGTATCGCCCAGATTCTTGACCCCCGCCATCGACGGTGCGCGAAAGTATCTCGGCGCGTACCGCCTTGGCGATCCGCAGAATACGAGCCGCCCCCACGAGGTCGTGCCGAACACGTAATAGGTGGTGTTGTCGCATGGAGCCCCAAGCGCCACACCCCCGGTGATGCCAGCCGTGCAGGACGGACCATTACAGTCGGTAGGCTCTGCGCCCACGGGTGGCGCAATGATGACCCAAACCACCGCCAGCACTGCGGCTATCGCCGCGATGGATAGCGCGGCGATGAATGCGTACACGCGTCTAGTTGTTGTGCGGCGGGTGGCCGATGCGGCCGGATTGGCGCTGGATCTTGGTCGCGAGATCACAATCACCTCGTTCGCTGTACATGCATACCGCCAATATTGCCATGCGCTGTTAAAAACTAACTAGTTATTATGATAACATCATCATTCGGCGCCCGACGGCCGATGTGATGCCCAGGCGTTTAGGCATGCGGCACGCAGGCCTACTACCAGTTTGCGTGAACGAAAGGTGGCGACTGCGGTGACGACCATCGACAAGGAAGTCATGGAAATTCGGGGTCAATTGGATTGCAGGACCGCAGCGGTCGTACCAGTACACACCCCTGCGTACCCTATGCCTTCCACTTGCCACTTCAGCGACGTGGACATGCTGTCATTCACTTACCGCACCGACGCGCAGATGGCTGCTCGAGTCGTGCCATCGATGCTGACGCTCGAGGAACGCCCCAAATGCACCTTAGCATTCTTGTCCTACGGCGTGAGTCCAGCCGGCCCGTATCGGGAAGTGTTCCAGTCGATTTCGTGTCGCCTTGACGGCCGCCGCTATCGCTACATCGTTCATATTTACGTGACCAACGAGCCGGCGATGGTCGCCGGACGAGAATGGCTGGGATGGCCTAAACAGCTGGCAACCATTCGCCTCGACGACAACTGTGACGACGTACTGGGGATTATCACCGCTGAACTCGCTCGGCCTGCCAGCGTGCCGTTAGCGTTTGCACAGTTCCGACCGCAGCAACGGGTGGCGATGACGGAGGGCGCAGAAGTCTCCGCGTTGAATCTACGAATCATTCCCTCGGCCATCGCCGGGCAGCCAGCAGCAATCCGGGAATTCATTCCCTCCACGTTGACACCGGAAGGTGGCGAAGTCTGGTTGGGCGAAGGATCTTTGCGCCTCACCGGCGCCAGCGACTTCGCGCCACTGCATCTGCTGCCCGTCGAGGAGATGGGGGCCGCAATGCTAATCCGCAAGACCTCGATGACATTGCAGGCACCAACCGAGACTTTTCCGTTTTAGGACAACTGCCGTGCTCTAACCGGCGGCCGGTTAATCGAGAGCTCCCGACTCCAGGCCGAGTTCGTGTTCTGTTATGCGCAGGAGCATTTCGGTTACTGCAGGGTGGTTGAGAAGGCCAGTTCCTGCCCAAGCCGGT
>NZ_JAGGJL010000004.1:0-76740 GCF_017872775.1 Mycobacterium sp. OAE908 | reverse complement strand
CCGGCCTGACCTTGTTCATCAGTCCCACGCCTTGACCTACCCAATAGGTGGCTAATTCCTGCGCTCCCTTGTTGCCCTTCTCGGCGAGAACGTCGAGCCGACGCAACACGATTTCGGAAACGATCGACTGCAACGGCATCGGTAGCGCACCCGGCCCATTCGCCTCGATCGTCCACGCGTCCGTCCATGCCGATTTCAATTGCCGTGACGGCTTTCCGGTACGGCCTTCCGACCGGATGGTGTCGCGTGACGAGGCGGCCAGCATCTTCTGCACGGTGTGGGGGGCGGTTTCGGCCTCCTCGGTGGTCAGCCAGACGGAGCCGGTCCAGGCGCCCGCCGCACCCAAAGCGATGGAGGCGGCCACTTGACGTCCCGTGACGATGCCTCCCGCTGCCAGCACCGGAACATCGCGGATCGGTCGGATGGCCTCGATGACTTCGGGGACGAGGACCATCGTGGTGACCTCGCCGCAGTGGCCGCCGGCTTCGGTGCCCTGGACCACCAGTATGTCCACACCGGCGTGCACCTGCTTGATGGCGTGCTCCTTCGCTCCGACCAGGGCGGCGACGGGCACGCACTCGGCCTTCGCGCGGTCGATCATGAATTGCGGCGGAACACCGAGCGCATTGGCGATCAGCTTGATGGGATGGCGAAAGGACACGTCCAGCAGTTGCTCGCCGACGGTGTCCGTTACTTCTCGAAAGATCTGGAAGGGCTCAGTCCCGATCTCGTCGAGGCTCACTCCGTGTTCGGACAGCAGCTTGCCGACGTACTCTCGGTGCTCGGCGGGCACCATTGCGGTGATTTGTTCACCAGTAAGATCCAGTCCCTTGCCCTCGAACTTCTCCGGGCAGATGATGTCGACACCGTAGGGCCTTCCGCCGACCTGGTCGTCGATCCAAGCCAATTCGTGCTCGAGGTCTTCAGGACTGTGCGAGGACGCTCCGAGCACACCGAAGCCGCCCGCTTTGGTCACCGCGGCTACTACGTCGCGGCAGTGGCTGAACGCCAGCAAGGGAAATTCGATGTCGAGCATCTCGCAGATCGAAGTCTTCACACGTCACCTGATTCTCTGGAGCTCTTGATTACCGACGGTCCCCGGCCGACTGTCGCATTCAAGCAGCATCTAACTAATCAGTCAATATGTTCCTATACTCACAAAGACTGCCCGCAGAACACCCTGGGTGCCTCAGATAAGAACACCCGCGAAATGGTGGCTATGGTCAGGCATGGGAAATGGGGTTGTCGATGGATTTCGGGCCGGGATCACCGCGAAGTACTCCTGACACGGTTGAAGGTCCTGAAGAGGGCGTGGGCAGCCGCGGATGCACAGTGCGGGACGTAGGTTGGCGCCTCGATGGCGCAGCAGCTCGACGGGTTGGAGCGGCGCGACGAGTCGGAGTTCGGAGAATGCTCCCAAAGTGCGTGCCGAACTCCTGGTGATGAGTGCGGCCAGCATCGTTCCTTGTCTGAGGGCCGTAAGGCCAAGAACAACGTACCGGGTGTCAACGACGAAACCCTCACCACTGCTGCGTAATTCGATCAAAGCCGGCAGAGCGGGCGATGGAGTTGTCGCGGAACCGGGTTCTTCGAGGTCGATATCGTCGCGCACTGCGGCCCAACGTTGGCAGGTGAGTTCGCCAGCGTTGACAATCAGCGCTCGTAGGAACCGAACTTCACACTGGTTCGCGCTGCTCGGGAATCGCCGGCGAACGCGGACGCTTCGATGGTCCACTCTCCATCGGGTAGATGGAAGCCCGAATCAGTCCAGTGCTGCAAGGGGCGCAGACTTGCCGCGACTTCAATCTTGCTCCGTTGTGCTGCGGCAAGTTCTGCACAGCCGAAACCGATCAAGACGCGAGTGGGCGGCACGCCGGGGGCGTTTCGGCATGCGTAGATTTGGACGACGTGTCGTCCAGCACGCTGACCGACATTGGCGAGTGTGGTGGACACTCTGATGTCCTCGTCGTGCACCGATTCGACTGTCACGTCTTCGATTTCAAATGATGAGTAGCCCAAGCCGAACCCTAGCGGGTATGCGGCGGGTGTCTGGGAACGGTCGAGCAGTTGCTGACCGAACCAGCGCGGATATCGCACTGACGCAGCATGCCAATCCACCTGCGGGAGGTCGGACCGGTGCCGCGGAATCGCCATAGGGAGCCGGCCCGATGGTTCTGCGTCTCCAGCCACAATATCGGCGATCGCCCGTCCGCCCTCCATGCCGGGGTACCACGCGTACAGAATCGCCGCAACGGACTCATCCCAGGGATCCGGCATGATCGTCCCGCCGCCGATGACGACGACAACCGTTCGTTTGTTGAGCGCAGCGACTTCTTCGATGAGTGCAACATCGGCGGAAGAAAGATGAAGATCCCGACGATCGCCACCTAGCGCAAGACCTCGTGATAGATACCTCATGCAGGACGCTGCAATTCTGCCTACCCATCGCCGCTTGAATATGCCACCGAATACCGAGAAGCCATCCGGATCGGAAGTAACGATTGCCTCACCTTCGTCCTCGGGCCCCAGACCGACTACAACGATCGCGGTGTAGGCCGAAGCCACGGTCGCTGTCGCGGAGGCAGGTTCATCGACATGGACCACGCGGATGCCGAACCGCTCTCGAAGGCCCTGTAGCACTGAGGATGTAGATGGTGGTCGCACATCCGATGAGCCGTGGTCACCGAGATTCGCCGTATCTGCAAGAGGGCCAACAACGGCGATAATGTCGGTCTCCTGAAGCGTTAGCGGCAGCGTCGGCCGCCCGTCTACGACCGAGTTCTTCAGCAGTACGGCCCCGCGTGCGGCCGCTTCTCGGGCTAGTGACCGGTGTGCTGGGCACGCGACAACTGCGGGGTCGGGATCGGGAAGCGCCCTGGCTGCCAGACGTAATTGGGCACCGATGATGCGTTCGGCAGATCGGACGGCGTCAGCACGAGCAAGTCGGCCGTCCCTTAATGCACTCGGCAGTTCTCGGGCCCGCTGTTGACGAAGGGGCATTTCGAGATCCTGCCCGGCTGCCAGCGACCCGACGGGATCGCGTAGGCCCCAGACGAAATCGGTCATGACGAATCCGGAGAAGCCCCACAGGGTCCGGAGCACGGTTGTCAGCAGATGGGCGTTCTGCCCCGCCGGGGCACCGTTGACCGAATTATAGGAACTCATCACTGCATCGGCGCCCGCTTCGATTCCTCGACGGAAGTGTGGCAGGTATGCCTCGTGGAGTGTTTTCTCGGAGACGCTTACGTCGACGGTGAACCGAGCCTCTTCCATCGAGTTCAGCGCAAAATGCTTGAGACACGCCATAACCCACGGTCGGACGCCTTCGACCAAGGCTGCGCCCATGGCACCGGTCAGCACTGGATCCTCACCGTAGGATTCTTGCGAACGGCCCCACCCGGGAAACGGTGGGACGTTAACGCACACGCCGGCGAAAAGGTTGGCGCCTTGAGCGCGCGCTTCGGCGCCGATCGCTTCCCCGATACGCCGCTCCAACTCGATGTCCCACGACGCAGCGCGAGCAAGGGGGACAGGGAAGGCGGTGCAGCTGCCGGGAACTATCCCCCGCGGACCGTCAGCGAAGCGGATACCGGGAATCCCCAGTCGATCATTGCGTCCGGCAGCGATTGGGGTGCCGTTGTAGCGGCGACTCATCTCGAGCAGACCTGCGGCTTGTGTCGAATCACCGTCGAGGGTCCATAGAATTTCGTGATCGCTGAGTTCAGCGACCAACTGCTTGGCGGCCGCTTCCGCCGTGACTCGTCCTTGTTGCACTTGGGCCGCCATCGCTGCAAAGGCAGTGCCCGGTGTGGAGATTGGATGCGTCGGCATTGGCGAGTTATGCACCGTAGTAGAACGTTTGGCGCCGCGAACTTTGTAACGTGTCATTTTGGGTCCAGTCTTTGTTTCCGGCGGTTATCAAGAGTTGTGACCGTGTGAACGGCCTGCGGTGGCAATACTCACGGCTGCGCCACAGCCGAATGGGCGAAGAACCCTCGCGTCTTTCCGTCAATGAACTTCGTGTTCTGAATCGTGAATGTTCCTGTGAGCCGGATGTCGGTGGATGAGGAACCGACCCGCACAGTCATGTCCCCTGCCTCGACGACCCACCGCATCTCGACGTCGAGGAACGCGAACTGGTCAGCGCGCATTGAGAATTGGATTGTCTTCGAATCACCCGCAGCGATGTGGACCCGTTTGAATCCTGCGAGTTCTTGTGTAGGGCGAACCATGCTGGCCAGTTCGTCTCGGACATACACTTGAACGACTTCGTCACCATCGCGGTCTCCGGTGTTGGTGACATCGCATGACAGATGCACCTGACCGTCGGCGGGCACGATCTCGGTGAGGTTCAGGTTCGAATACGCGAAGGTGGTGTAACTGCGCCCTTCGCCGAAGACGAACAATGGCGACGTCATGGTGTCGACGTAACGGTTGAGAATCATGGTGTCGCTGCTGCTATCTGCATCGCTCCTGCGGTGCGCCGCGTAAAGCGGGATCTGCCCGCTGTGCCGTACGGCCGTTATCGGTAACCGTCCGGCGGGGTTGTAATCGCCGAACAGAACGTCAGCCAACGGCTCACCGCCGGCCTCACCCGGGAACCAGTATTCGAGGATCGCAGCGTACCGCGCCGAAATAGTCTCGCTGGAAAGAGGTTTGGTGTCCATATGGACCAGAACGGCAGGTGTACCTGTCGAGGCGATCAACGTCGCCAACTCTTCCTGCACCCCTGGAAGGCCGACGTCGGCGCAGTCAATGCCTTCTCCGGTGGTACATGAACTTCCCCAGCCGTACTTCCCGCCGACGGCCACGATCACCACGTCTGCTTCTAGCGCTGCAGTAAAGGCAGCATCAAAACCCGATCGATCGGTGCCTGCAATGGCGCATCCCTTGTGATAGCTGACGTCAGCGGACGGACACTTCGACTCAATGGCGTCGAGAATTGATTTGGTCTTGTGCCCATAGATCTCTCGCAGCGCGTCCTCTACTTGAGGAGCTTCGGTGCGGACGTTACTACCCTCGAACAGCGGGCTCTTGGGTGCATCTTTGCCCGCGATCCCGGGTACGTCGAGCATGCCGGCAAGCTCCGACATGGTTCCACCGACGGTCAGTTCGATCGAAGCGGGTTTGGTGTAACAGCTAAAGAATAGGCGAAGTGAGTCTGCGTGCGGTCCGATGACTGCGATCTTCTGCTGGCGTCGGACCAGGGGGAGTACTCCCTCATTCTTCAGCAGCACGATCGATTCGCGCGCCGCGGTTAGTCCCAGCGCCGCCGTGGATTCGGCGGAATAGCAATGAGGAATGAGCTCACGTACAGCACGGTGCTCGTCAAGCAGACCCAGTTGATTCTTCAGCGCCAGCCAACGGCGCAGCGATCGGTCGATGATGAGCTCGTCGATCTGGCCCTGTCGCACTGCGTCGATCATGCTCTGCCCGTATCCGTAAGGAGTTGGCAACTCAACATCGAGCCCAGCATCGAGGGCTTGCAGGCCTGCGGTGGCCGAATCGGAGGCGACATTGAGTTCTACGGCAAGTTTCACAGACATGTAATCCGACACGACCGGGCCCTCGAAGCCCATTTCCACCCTCAGCAGATCATGAAGTATCTGCGGTGAAGTGACGATCAACTCCCCGTCTATTGACCCGTACGAGTTCATCACCGCTGCTAGGCCCGCTTCTGTGATGGCCGCCTGGAATGGTTTGGCGTAGACCTCGCGTAATTCCCGTCGGGGGATAGGATTTGATGCCATATTGAGCCCGCCGGCGGAGAAGCCGAACCCGAGGAAGTGCTTGGCCGTGGCGGCGACACCTTCCTTGAGTTGTGGTCCCTGCAGGCCCTTTACGAAAGAAACACTCATTGCCGCGCATAGGGTAGGGTCCTCACCGTAGGTTTCGCCCACCCGGCCCCACCTCGGGTCTCGTGCGACATCCATTACTGGCGAAAGGGCCTGCCGCACACCGACGGCAAGCATTTGATCCCGCGCCATCGAGCTGATCGAGCGAATCGTCTCGGGCTTCCATGTCGCGCCCAGCCCGATCGCTGATGGGAATATCGTGCCGTCATGGCCCGTCCACCCGGATACCGCTTCCCCATGGAGTAGTGGCGGAATTCCAATGCCAGTTTTAGCTCGTATCACGTCCTGAAGCTCGTCATAGCGGTCTGCATCGGTCACCACCGATTGCCCGGTGCTTATCGTGCCGAGAGCTCCAACGCCGTAAGGGAATTCCGCTAATCCGGCTTCGAGGTTGCCATCCAGAAGAATGGTGCACTGTAGCTGAGCAACCTTCTGCTCTAGCGTCATGCCCGCGATCAAATCATCGACCCGCCGGAGTTCTGCGGTCGAGTCTCGTGGATGGGTCGTCACCATTCTCCATTCAGTGCTGAGTCCGGTGTGGCGAGCGATGGCAATCGCGTGAGGTTGCGCCCGGGTAGCCACGTATTTTCCCCGTCTCGGGAAAAAGTATTCTGGGCGCAGCCGCTGGTGTCAACCGAGCCTGAAGATCAGAGTGTTCTGCCGCCTGCGTCGCGGTTTTACGCAAGGTTTCGGAGTCCCAGCAGCGCCACGCCGGACAGTATCGCGATGCCAGCCCCGGCGATCCACACTCCGCTATATCCGCCGGCGGCGACGACGATGCCGCCTGCGAACACGGGCCCAAGCGCATTGCCAATGTTTGACGCCAAGCCGGCTATCCCGAGATCGCGTCCAGCATTGAGCGTGTCCGGAAGACACTCGATGAAAAGCGCTTGGCTTGCCGGCAAGTACACGCCAAAAGCTATGAACGACAGCGCAGTTTGGATCAGAATTCCCACTACGCTCGGCACGGCGATGGGAACGGTCATGGAGAGGGCCATGATCACGGAGGCGAGAACGACAAAGGGCTTCCGCCGGCGAAGACGGTCTGAGGCGACACCGACAATCAACAGGGCGAGAAGCGTTAACGGAGTGCCAATCAGCGCTACTACTGGCGCCATTGCGGTCGCTTCGGCCTGGCTGAGGGCCGGTTCTACGTAACTCTGCAGCATGAAGAAGTTGAGAGCGGCAGGGACCGAGAATCCGAGCATCAATAGGGCGCGGGATACGAAGAGCCACCGGAAGTTTCGGAGTCGGAGAGCCTCGGTGAGACCCTGGAACACGGATCTGCAACTCAGCTGAGGGACGATCTTGTGGCGAGACGAGTCGTCTGGCGCGAGGGCGACAAACAGTAGCCCGCTCACCGCGACAACGATCGCGAGCAGATAATAGAAGTCCAGCCCGAGCGCCGTGAAGAGCAGCCCAGCGGACAGGCCCCCCAGAAGACTCCCGAGGAAAGTGCCGAACCCGCTGAATGCAGAGGCGTGCGCTCTCTTCTCCTCGGTAACCCGGTCGGCCAGTGTCGCGTTCAACGCTGTCAGGGCGGCGTTGGCTCCGACCAGCATAAGCGTGTGAACAACCGCGAGCGCTGCAATCGATGAAGCGAAGCGCAAGGCGACCAACAAGAAAGCGGCTGTCAACGTGCCCGAAACAATCCATGGGGCGCGGCGACCGAGCCGACTTCGCGTGGAGTCAGCGAGAATCCCCACCAGCGGGCCGATCACCGTGACGAGGGCCGCGCCTATGAAACTGATCAGTGTAAGAGCCTGTGCACGTTCGCTATTGAAGCCGTCCAGGAGTTCGAGTTGCCGATGCTCCTCTGAGGTCGGCGAGGCCGCGCCTGCGTCGACCTTCTGCTGCAAGAGCTCCAACTGTTGATGATCCACTTTGGCGTCAGCCCCCGTAAACCACTGCGCGCCAACGATATCTTGAACTTGGTTCGGTAACGCCACTCCTGAAAGTGCGCCGCCTATGCACGCAAGGGCCGTGCTCAGGACCGTCAGCCAGATGATGTACCGGGTGTAGCTATGCCGCGGTCGCCGGATGGGCATCCCGCGGGCGTCGGTGACGAGGTTAACTGCGAAGTTGAACATCGGATCCCTTCAGAAGTTGCGAAAAGTGGGCTGTGCGGCGAAGGTGGGCATTGACTGTGCCCGCAGGCGGTGGGTTGGAACGGACAACTTCACGCAACGGGAAAAACGCTGAGCTACAGGTTCTTTCGCGCAGCGGTTGGTCCGTCTTGCAGGACCCTCTTTACGACGCTATATTATCACCGCGGCGGGAAAAAATAGAGGTGCGTTAGGTCCGGTTGAAGGTTCAGACACGGTGAGAAGCCCAGATCTTGGTTCGAAGGGTCTGAAAGCCGGGTCCTGGGCACATTTGAATGGGGTTAGGGATGGATGTTGCAGGAAACCTCTTCGTCGTTAGCGGAGCGGGACACGGTATCGGCCGCGAAGTCGTACTCGAACTCCTTCGTAGGGGAGGCCGAGTCGCGGCGGTAGATTGCGACGGCGTCGCGCTGACGAACCTGAAGGGGAAGGCGAAGTCATCCGTCGACCGACTATCCCTCCATTCGACCGACGTCTCCAGCGAGCGCGGGGTTGCTGCGTTGTCCGACCAAGTTCGGAGAGAGCATGGTCGGGTCGACGGGCTCATCAACGTTGCCGGAATCATTCATCGTTTCGCGCCGGTGTTGGATCTGTCGACCGAAGAGATGGCGGAGGTGATGGCGGTGAACTACTGGGGCACGGTCTATATGACGAAAGCCTTCCTCCCACAACTGTTGTCGCGTCCCGCAGCCGCTCTCGTGAACGTGATCAGCGCGGGCGCGCTCATGCCATCACCCGGCCAAGCCGCCTACTGCGCGAGCAAGAGCGCTGTGAAACTGTTCACTGATGCTCTGCATGCTGAGCTACGGGACACCACCGTCACGGTGACCGAGATCATTCCCGGCGCGGTTCTCACCGACATCGCAAGAAACTCGGGCGTCGAGGTTGGAGATTTGCCCACGGGGGACGCTGCGACTGCTGCCGGGTGTGTAATGCCCGAGGATGCTGCTCGCCAGATTGCAAATGGACTCGTGCGCGGTGCGTTTCGAGTCTTGATCGGCGAGGACGCCGTCGCAGCTGACCTCCGTTAGCAGGTTGGCCGGCGTGTGAACATTCAAAGCGACGGCTGATCTCCGGTGGTATCAACCCCGACTCGTTGGTGTGGCTTGCCAAAACACGTGGCATTGCTGCGAAGGTTAGGCCTGAGCCATTTCGAGCAGGCGTTCGACCCCAAGTATCAGAAGCTGTAACTCAAATTGAAACTGCTCCTCACTTCCCAACGACGGGAAGCGCCCTCCGATGAGGCGCCGGAGAAGTGCAAACTCGTCGAGCGGAGCATGTTTGAGGGCTTCGGCGAGAACCGCATCCTGCGGATGCTGCCCACCGTTTGATGCCGCGTGGTCACGCGCTGAAGCAAATGCAAGTACGGCGACCGTCGCCACAACACGTCCAGCCTGCAGCTCACTAATCCCCGCCTTGATAAGAGCCTTAACGACAGCCTCGGCCGGCTGGGCCGCTTCCAGATCCTCCGTGGACTCGAAGTTGACGTAACTTGCCCAGGCTCCGGCGGCGATAACTGCCTGACGGGTGACGTCGCCGAAGGATTGAAGCGCCTCTCGCCAGTCGGACGCCTGAGTGAGCGCCCGGTTTGCCACAGCCCGACGGAAGGTGTCGGCTGCAACCATCTGCAACAACGTAGTTCGATCACTGACGTGATAGTGCAGGGTTTTGCGGTCGACCCCGATTTCGTCCGCCACCGCTTGCATCGTAAGGGTGTCCGGATCGAGCGCCCTTGCGGCTTCGATGATGCGGGCACGGTCAACCCTGCGGGGCCGTCCGCGCCGAGCGGGTGTCTTTGCTGCGTTCGACATCGACACTCCCTGCTCACAGCTCGGCGCGACAGGCCGGAGGTCTGCCTGGAAACCGCTCGTCAGTCATCCTATGGAATAGCGACAAGCCCGGCAATCAACGCGACGGCCGCGCTGGCTCCGCCGAAGTGCCGCTCACCGCTGAGGCCAGGGGCGGACGGGGCGGGCGACTTGGCCGGTGACTACCCGGTTTCGTGTCTGGCCGAGGAGTTCCACCTCGGTGACGATCTCGTCGCCAGGCTGCAGCGGGCGGTGGTAGTCCCTACCGTGTCGGCCCCACATCTCGGCCAGGCAACCACTTTGGCAAGTTCCTGACCCTAGAAGGTCACCGGGCCGGATCCAGGTTCCTCGTGAGGCGTAGGCCGCCAATGCGCCGAAGCTCCACGCCATGTTCTGCAGCGAATCCTGCCCCAGGAGACGTCCGTTGACGTGGACCCGCATGCCGAGGCGATAAGAAGGTCCGGCGCGGCGGTCTTGAAGTTCATCCGCAGTGACGAACAACGTGCCGAGAGCAGTCGCGGTGTCCTTGCCCTTCGCCGGCCCCAGCCGCAAACGCATTTCATGAAATTGGATGTCGCGCGCCGAGAAGTCGTTGAGGACAACAAAACCGGCGATGTGGCTTTCGCCGTCTTCCGCAGTGAGGTCGCGACCCGCCTTGCCGACCACCGCCGCCACTTCAAGTTCATAGTCGAATTCCTTGCAACCCGGAGGAATTGGTACGTCGTCGTAGGGACCCACGATCGCGTACGGGTTTGAGAAGTAAAAGGTCGGAATCTCCCAAAACTCCGGAGGCACACCGGCGTCCGGATCAATTGCCTTGACTATTCCCGCCGTGTGCTCGGGGAAGGTGGAAAAGTCGCGAATCGTCGGCGGGTCTAGCGGAGCCAGCAGCTTTGCCTGGTCGAACTCGGTAACCGAGGTTCTGCTACGTAGAGCTCGATCGGCCATGTCCGTCAGCTTTCCGTCGTGCGAAAGTAATTGCGGCAAGACGGCATCAGTCGGTAGGTCGACGAGTACGCCCGCATCGTCGAGCACGGCCAGCTTTGGGCCGTCAGTCGTCAGATGCCGAGCGAACCTCATCCTCACTCCTCTTGTCAACGGACATACGCGTCTTTCCACGATTATGTGTCTGGGCCGCGATCGGAAAATTCGTGATGGTGATGCGGAGCATCACCCCCACCAGTAGTCGCCGTTCGCGCTATTGAATTCGGCCGTACAAAACAGCCGAATCCGTGCCAGTGATATCGGGCATCACCAACTTCGGCTTCTCAGAAAGGGCTGTTCGGGCCGACAGTTGCAGCATCGTGAGTAAGGAATGCGATATGACGCAACAGCCCTCGGTCGTCTCGGCGTTGGACCGCACCGATCCCGAGGCAGCCGTCGCGGAAGCGGCCAAACGTTGTTCTAACTGGGGGCGGTGGGGCACAGACGACGTCCTGGGAACACTGAACTTCATCGATGCCACCAAACGTCGTGAGGGGGCGGGCTTGGTGCGCCGCGGCATCAGCTTCTCCCTAGCCCAGACGTTTGATAACAACGGACCCCAAAAAGGTTGGCGCAGACGCTGTAATCCAGTGCACACCATGCTCGACACCGGCTATGACGCAGAACGTGCCACACAGGGATTGCCCCACGGCATTGGCGGCGCAGACGATGTGGTGTTCATGCCGCTGCAGGCGTCGACGCAGTGGGACGGGCTGGGGCATATCTTCGATCACGGCTATGCGTATAACGGTCGTCGCGCCGGCGACGTCGTGACGAGCGAGGGTGACAAGGTCACCGGCATCGAGACGACCGCCGGCCTGATCGCAGGCCGCGGCGTTCTGCTTGACGTCGGTCGGGCACTGAGCTCGGACGGCGAGCTGCCCGACGGCTTTGCCATTACCGTTGAGCACCTGCAATCCACAATCGACGCTCAGGGAGAAAACTCGAGGGTTGGTCGCGGCGACCTGTTGTTGGTGCGCACAGGGCAATTGACGCGAGTGCGCCGCGACGGCTGGGGCGACTACGCCGGTGGTCCTGCCCCGGGCCTTTCATTCACCACAGCCGGCTGGCTACACAAGACCGAGATAGCCGGGATCGCAACCGACACCTGGGGATTTGAGGTGCGTCCCAACGAATTCGACAACGCCTTCCAACCACTTCACCAAGTCGTAATCCCGCACATGGGTCTGTTCATCGGTGAGCTGTGGGATCTCGATGCTCTGGGTGCCGACTGCGCGGAAGACGGCGTCTACGAGTTCTGGCTCACCGCAGCCCCTTTGCCTGTCACCGGAGCAGTGGGCGCCCCGACAGCCCCCATCGCTGTCAAGTAACTCAAGGAGAAGAGTTCCATGTCCGACCGCCTCCTCACCCATCTGCGCCATGTCGATCTGGCAGTCCCCGATCTGGGCCGCCAGCGCGAGTTTTACACCAGCACATGGGGATTGAAAGAAGAGCACACCGGTACTGACATCGCCTTCCTCGCCGCCGAAGGCTCACCCGAGCAGTACGTCATCCGGTTGCGCCAGTCAAACGACAAGCGGATCGACCTGATCGCCTTCGGCGCCGCCAGCCCCGCTGATGTCGACAGCCTCGCCACACGGCTGGCCACGGCGGGCGTGCAACTGATCAGCGAACCGGACGTCTTGCAGACGCCAGGGGGCGGATATGGCTTTCGATTCTTCGACAACGAGGGCCGCACCATCGAGGTCAGTAGCGACGTTCAAACGCGGACGCATCGAAAGATCGAAGCGGGAGAGTCGATTCCGGTGCGCCTGTCACACGTGGTCATCAACTCAGCCGATCCGGACGCGACGCGCAGCTTCTACGAACGCCATCTCGGCTTCCGGCTCACCGACACCCTCACCCACCCCAGGATGGGCGACATGATGTGGTTCATGCGGATCAACGCGCAACATCACAGTGTGGCGATCTGCCGCTGCCCGCACGCATCACTGCATCACGCCTCCTTCGAGATGCGTGGAATCGACGAATACATGCGCGGAACCGGCCGGCTCCTACGCGCCGGCGTCGAGAAGGTTTGGGGGCCGGGCCGGCATCAGGCCGGCGACAACACGTTCTCTTACTTCCTGGATCCGCATGGCAACACCGTCGAATACACCACGGAGCTCGAGCTGATCGACGAGGACACCTGGCATCCGCATCTCTACGACTTCTCTAACCCCGAGGTCTCCGACCAGTGGGGCACCGCTAATCCGATCGATGAATTGGTCGCGCAAAAGACGTTCAACGACCCCGACAAGGGTCTGTTTATCGCCCCGCCAATATGAGTTGCCGTCCTGTCCAACTCTCACCATCACTAACCCACACCCGCCAATTCCACCCCGTGTCGATCGATGTGGGAATGGTGTAGTCGGAATGGCGCAATCGCGGCCGAACGACAGAACACTCGAGACCACCAGTGACAAAGCTTTTTTTCGCTCGAAAGGCATCGATGTTCGAGTACTTCCCGGGTAATTACATCTGGAGTTACGCCGCTGCGGGTGTGCTCAACTGCGGTGGGCTCATCTACGAAGTAGATCGGGCTTGCCGGCCGATCCGCGCCGCCGCGACCAAAGGCGCCGACGAGGGAACCACGCAGCTGCTTGCGGCGTGGACGGCGCTGACCGACAGATTGGTCGAACAAGCTGAGGACGCCGAAAGGCAGGGCCACTTCCGCACCGCCGGTCAGCTGTACGCCCGCGCATCCACGAATCTCTGTAACGCTGAGCGCATGCAAAGTGCGGCCGAGCCCACCCGCCTCGACAGCTATCGCGAGTACTTCGGCTGCAACAGAAGGCATTTGAGCATCTCGACCCTCGAACAACTCGGGTAGAGTTTCCGTTCGAAGACACCACGCTGCCCACGTACTTCACTAAAGCGCCCGCCGTCGATCGGCGGCCCACTCCAGTGCTCATCATGTGGAACGGGCTGGACAGCACCAAGGAACACCAATACGCCTCGGGCATCTCGGTCGAATTGGCCGCCCGCGGCGTGTCCACACTGATGGTCGACGCACCCGGCAGCGGTGAGGCGCTGAGGGTGGGCGGGCTGACCGCGCGCATCGAAACCGAGGGTTGGGCCGCAGCGTGCGTCGACTACCTGGAATCCCGCGACGACGTCGACGCGTTGCGCATAGGCCTGGCGGGGTGGTCGCTGGGCGGTTACTACGCGCCGCGCGCTGCCGCGTTCGAAAAGCGACTTTCCTTGGTTGTCGCCTGGGGCGCGAACCACAACTGGGGCGCGGTTCAACGCCGACGGCTACAGCGTGAGGGTGAACGGCCCGTCCCGCACTACTGGGATCACGTGCTGTGGGTCTGGGGGTTCGACGACCTCGACCGCTTCATCGCTTATGCCGACGGGTACACCTCGACGGGGTGGTCGAGAAGATCACCATCCCGTTTCTCATTTGCCACGGCAGCAACGACCGGCAGATACCGGTCGAATACGCGCACCGATCCTACGAACAGGCCGTTGCAACCCCGAAGCGACAGCTGCGGATATTCACCCCGACGAGGGCGGCGCCGAGCACATCGGGCTCGACCATTTTCCGCACGTCCGCAACTTCGTCGCCGATTGGGTCGCCGACGAATTCGCTGGCCAAGGCGGCCATCGCTGAGGCCGCCGCGGCTGTCTGACGTTCCACCCTGCCGGTTGGGCGTTCGGTACTTGTCGTGCCGAGTTGCCTTTGGCATTCACGGCGGCGACTACGTACGGCAGAAATACGTAGTGACTTCAGTGTTATCCCGGTCGTCTGCGTGACGGCGTGCGACGAAGGTTGAGAGCGCAGTCACACAGCCACACCGAGCGCGAGCACGGTCACACGCCAGTCCGAACCAAACGGCGGCCACGAACCGCCCCAACACCAGTCAGCAGCCGGCGTTGCCGGGCGAGGAGGGACCAATGACACCGGAGTCATCGACAGTCGAGGCGATCGACAGGCATGGTTTTTGGGACCCTGCGATTTTCGACGACGAGCTCGAGAAGATCTTCAAGACCTCCTGGCTGTTCGTTGCCCATGAGAGCGAGCTCGAGCAAAAGGGTGACTATGTCACCCGCACGATGGGTGCCGAGGCGGTCATCGTCACACGGGACGAAGCAGGTCAGCCGCGGGTCTTCCTCAATACCTGTACGCACCGCGGCGGGCAGCTGTGCCGCGCGGACTTGGGCAACACCTCGCATTTCCGCTGCAGCTACCACGGCTGGACTTTCTCGAACAAGGGTGAGCTGCGCGGCGTTCCAGAGCTGCGCGCCGTGTATCCCGCGCAGTTCGACCGAAAGGCGCACGGTCTCGCGGGCGCTCGGGTCGACTCTTTCGCCGGACTGATCTTCGCGACTTTCAACCCGGATGCACCGTCCCTGCAGGACTACCTCGGCGACCTGGGCTGGTATCTGAAGGCGTACTTCGGCAAGGCTCCCATGGAGGTGGTCGGGGCGCCAACGCGCGGCATCCTGCGCTCCAACTGGAAGGTCGGTGCCGAGAATTACGGCGGAGACGCTTACCACGTCGGCACCACCCACCACAGCGCAGTCGAGCTAGGCGTGTTCGGCAACCCCGAAGAAACAGCCAAGTTGGGCCCGCTCGCGTCGGGCAACTTCGTCTACTGCGTCGACGCAGGCAACGGGCACTGCATCCGCATCCAAAAGCTGCCGATCGAGTTCGAAAAGCCCACCCTTCTCGGCTATCCGCCCGAATTGTGGGGCCTGTTTGCTTCCAACCTCAGCGACGATCAGCTGGCGGTAAACAGCGGACTGGCCGTCGCCCACGGCAATGTGTTCCCCAACTTTTCGTTTCTCGCGGCGCTCAGCCCGCCCGAGCCAAACCAGCCGCCGATCCGCTCGCTCCATGTGCGCCAATGGCAGCCGATCAGCGCAGACCGCACGGAGCTCACCATGTGGTCGCTGGTCCCCAAAGACGCTCCCGAGGAATGGAAACGGCAAAGCCACGCGGCGGTCGTGCGCACGCTTGGATTCGGCGGCCTGTTCGAAACGGATGACCTACAGAACTGGGTCGGCATGGCCGAAACGAACCGTGGGTCGATCAGCCGCCAGCAGGAGTTGGTGTATGAGGCGGTTCTTGGAGACCCGCCCCTGCAATCGCCGTGGCCGGGCAAAGTGTACGCGGCCGATCACTCCGAGGTCGGCTTGCTCGCCCTGCACCGCCGCTGGCATGAACTCATGCGAGATGGCAACCCGTCCGCCCAGTCAGTCTGAGGAGCACGTCGCTATGACAACAACAGAACGCACAGCTGACACGTGGGTAAGCGCCGAAACCCTTTGGGCCATTTCGAAATTCCTCATAGATGAGGCCGAACTTCTTGACCAATGGCGTTATTCCGACTGGGCTCGGTGCATCACCGATGACTTCCGTTACGAGGTACCAATCCCGATTACCCGCGATGACCCGACACGCGGCGCGTACGCCGACAAGGGATTCGTGGCCATCGAGACGAGGTCGTCGCTGGAATATTGGTTCCGCCGCCACGACCCGGGTCTCTTCGAATACGCCTGGGGAGAAAACCCGCTTCAGCGCGTTAACCGGTTTCTCACCAATATCCGGGCCACGCAGACGCCGGGTGAGGGCGTTGTGAGGGTGTCGGCCAAGGAGCTCGTCAGCTTTTCGCGTCAGTCCGACCCCGCGGTGCTGATTACCGCCGACCGCGATGACGTCTTGGTACCCAACGGTGATTCATGGCTATTGGCCCACCGGCGCGTGCGGCTCCATCAAACCGTGCTGGATACGCCCCATCTACGCATCATCTTCTGACCTGCGGAGAACAGATCGTGCATCCACTCGACGAGCCCCACACCGAAGTGCTGTCCGAAACCACGATCGTCAATGAGTTCACCGGCGTGAAGGTCCGCAAGCTGCTAACCCGAAACGGTGAGCGACTCGAGGTGGAATCGCTACGCCTGGGCCACCGCATACAGCTGGACGCCCTCGGCTTGGAGGCGCTGTCCTGGCAGGTGCCCGAGACCATCTCAGCCTGGCTGGCAACACCTTTCGGCCCCGAGGCACACAATGGGCGCCCGTCAACCACAAAGGAGCCATGACCAATCATGGGTAACACGGAGCAGGCGGCAATCGTCACCGGAGCAGGCAGCGGAATGGGTCGTGCGATCGCACTGGAGTTCGCGGCCCGCGAAACGGCGGTTCTCATCGTTGATTACGACGGTGAACGAGCAACGGAGACAAAGAAACTCATCGAGAATGAGGGCGGTCGCGCCGAAGCGATCACTGGTGACGTTTCGGAGCCCGCCGTTGCTTTCGACGCCGTGCAGACGGCATTGCATCTCTTCGGCAGCCTTGACGTCCTCGTCAACAATGCAGGAATCTTCGACACCAACGCCCCGTGCATGGAAACGAGCGACAATCTGTGGACCAAGGTGATGGGCGTCAACGTCACCGCGACATTCATGTTCATCCGCGCCGCCGTGCCGGCGATGGCCAACAATGGCGGCGCCATCGTAAACCTATCGTCTGTCGCGGGCTATATTGCCGGAGGTGGCGGAACGGCCTATGCCGCAAGCAAAGCGGCGATCATCGGTCTTACCCGTCAGGTCGCCGTGGAACTTGCGCCGATGAACATCCGAGTCAACGCCGTCGCGCCCGGCCTCATCTACAGCGACTTCTTCGCCAGCAGCGCCCAGATTTTGGGGTCTGACACGCCCTCCGGCCCGTTGACACGCCACGCTCACGAACAGATGCTCGGCGCTGGCCCCGATCGGATACCGCTGGGCCGTGGCGGGACGCCGGAGGACGTGGCGACGGTGGTGGCGTTCCTGGCCAGCCCGGGTGCCGCCTATGTGACGGGCCAGACGTTGGTCATCGATGGCGGTGCCATCTCCACTATTTGAGCTCGCGGAGGTTTTCATGATGGGCAGAAACCTGCAGAACATCGACCTGAACCTGCTGCCCGCACTGGATGCGCTGCTGCGGGAGCGCAACGTCACCCGGGCCGCCGAGCGGCTGTGTGTGAGCCAGCCGGCGATGAGTGCCTCACTGGGCAAGCTTCGCCGACACTTCAACGATCAGCTGCTCGAGCGGCAGGGACTTCGGTATGTGCTAACACCTCTGGCGCTGACTCTGCGCTCGCAGGTAGAGGTCGCGGTGCGCGCCGTACAGCACACATTCGACAATCAGCCGGAGTTTGAGGCAGCTCAATCGGATCGCGAGTTTCGGTTGATTGCTTCAGATTACGCTCAGGTCATACTCGGTAGTCGGTTGCTCAACCTGGCAGAGAAGTACGCTCCGAACGTTCGGTTGCGATTTGAGAACGTCGGCGTGCACACCGTCGATGATCTGGAAACCCGGATGCGCGGCGTGGACATCGCTTTACTGCCAACAGGATTCGTCGACGGCTACCCGCATGCAGAACTGTTCCGCGACGTGTGGGCGCTGGCGGCCTGGGCGGGCAACGATCAGATCGGCACCGACGTGTCACTGGAGGCGGTGCGCGGATGTCCGCGAATCAGCACCTTCGACAGTGAGCGCACTTTCACCTACGCTGATCGTCAACTCGCCATCCTGGGTTTTGACCGCAGCGCCACTGTTGTCGACGGGTTCGTCGCCACGCCGTTCCTGCTCACCGGTACCCGCCGTGTGGCGCTGCTACCGCGACGGCTGGCTGAGCGCTTCCAAGACGCGGCGTCGCTGCGTATTCTTTCGATCCCGCTCGACACGCCGCCGCTGATCGAATCGATGTGGTGGCACCCGGTCAACAACGCGGATCCAGGTCACCGATGGCTTCGCCGCCTGCTCCACGACGCCGCCACCGAACCACGGCGATCTAGCACCGACTCTGAGTCGGTACCGAACGCCGCTGTCATGACAGGTGTTTCAGAGGGCCTCGGGTTAACTTGCGTTTGACGAGGTTCCCGTTGTGCGTGCTACCAGGTCGCGGCGATGTACTTGGTCTCCAGGTATTCGAGCAGCCCGTCGTGTCCGCCTTCGCGGCCAAGCCCGCTCTGCTTCCAACCGCCGAACGGTGCGGCGGGATCCGACACCACCCCGCGGTTGATTCCCACCATGCCCGACTCGAGACGCTCAGCGATACTCAACGACGTGGCGAGATCACCCGAGTGAATGAAGGACACCAGGCCGTAGTCGGTCGCGTTAGCCAGCGCTATGACCTCATCGATGTTGGTGAACGCCACGATTGGCGCCACGGGCCCGAAGATTTCTTCGTGCACGATGCGTGAGTGCGCAGCGACGCCGGTGAGCACCGTCGGCTCATAAAAGTATCCGGGCCGCTCGGGGGCGCGACCACCGATGAGGAGTTGCGCGCCATCGTCCAGCGCATCCCCGACGAGTTTGGAAACCTTGGCCCGTGCAGAAGCATTGATCAGCGGGCCCAACTCGACGCCGTCTTCGCACCCCGGCCCAAGTCGCACTTCTGCCATCGCCTCGGCGAACCGCTTGGCGAACTGGTCGGCGACGGACTCCTGCACGTAAAACCGGTTGGCGGCGGTGCACGATTCGCCGCCGTTGCGCAGCTTGGCTGTCACGGCGCTGGACACCGCGAGGTCAAGGTCAGCGTCGTCACACACAATGAATGGTGCGTTGCCGCCAAGTTCCATCGAACACTTCACAACATGCCGCGATGCCTGGGCAAGCAGAAGGCGGCCGACTTGCGTGGAGCCGGTGAACGACAGTTTGCGCACGCGCGGGTCGGCCAGCATGGCGTCCACGACCCAGCCGGCGTGCAGCGTGGGAAGCACGTTGAGCACGCCGGCGGGCAGACCCGCCTCCTCGAACAGACCTGCCAAAACCAATGCGGTAAGCGGAGTTTCGGGAGCCGGCTTTAGCACGGTGGTGCACCCCGCGGCCAACGCGGGCCCGATCTTACGGGTCGCCATCGCCGCCGGGAAGTTCCACGGGGTGACGAAAACCGACACTCCAATCGGCTGGCGCAGCGTGAGGATGCGGTTGGTGCCGCCCGGCGCCGTGCCGAGATCACCGAGGATGCGCACCGATTCCTCGGAATACCACCGCAGGAACTCGGCGGCATAGCCCACTTCCGCCCGGGCTTCGGCCAGTGCTTTACCGCTTTCCAGCACGATCAGCCGCGCCAGCGATTCGGACCGCTGTCCCATGAGTTCAAAAGCACGGCGGAGGATTTCGCCACGCTCTCGGGGGGCGGTGGCGGCCCACCCGGAAGCAGCCGCGGAGGCTGCATCGACTGCCGCAATCGCATCGTCCACCGTCGCACTGGCCACCGTGGTGATCACTTGCTCGGTGGCAGGATCGATGACCTGCATCATCGCATCGTCAGCGGCCGCGCGCCACTGACCCGCTATGTACAACTGGGTGGGGAACTCCGCTTCAGTCACGCGGGGTTTCTGCCGATCAGGTACTCGCTGTCAGGATCGTCGGTCACCGGAAGACCAGAGTCGTGCAGGCCGCGCCGCAGCATGCCCATCAGACGGTCGGGCACGCGCTGCACAGGGCCTCGGAGCGGACCGCCGTTGAACCCGGCGAGCCAGTCCTGGTATTTCCACAGACTGCGGTGTATCACGTTGGTGCCCGAGATATAGCTCTGGGCGCCAGCACTATTGGCCAATCGGGCAGGGTGAACCTGCCAGTAGAGCTCCATCGCCGCCGGCCAATCGCCCTGGCGGGCGAGCGCGAATGCGCGGGGGTAGTAGTCGCCCATCCACTGGGTGTTGCTGGTTCCCGAGAACTGCAGGTCCATCAGGCTCATCAGCGGGATCGCGTCCGATTCGATCGGGCAGCTGATGACGACCTCATCGCGGAAATGGTGGTACATCTCGCAGATGCCCGCAGGCAGCGGATAGCCCTGCTCGGACTTGATGGCCACGATGTTGGGAATGGTGTCCAGGATGTGGCGGACCGAGTCGACCGACATGCCCGCGGGGTGTACTCGCTCGAAACCCCACAGCGGAATGGGAAAAAGCATCACCCCGAGGTTGGTGGCCTCGCAGAAGGCCTTCGTGTAGTCGTAGATTTCCTGCTCTGTGGTCGGCCAGAACTGTGCGGGATATGCCAGCAGGGCGAGGTCGGCGCCGGCCCTCTCGGCGAGTCGGACTGCTTCGATGTTCTCGGCGAGAGTGTCGAACGCCGCGTGGAAGAACAACCCGAGTTTGTCGCCGGCCGTCTCACGGGACACGGCGGTGAATCGAGCGTACTCGTCAGGGGTGATCGCCACTTCCGATACCAGCAAGGTGTATTGAAAGCCCAACTCCATCAGCAGATCGATGTCGTGGGCAATGCCCTTGTCATTGACCTTCGCCAAATCCAGACTGAATGAGGGGTGGGTGACTCCCGAACACCCGATCAGGTGTTCGCGTGCCCAGGCGCGGGCGTCACGCTTCGTGTAGTCGGCCATGGGGGCATCCCTTCGGAGAGAGGTTATTTCGTGATCGGCACGATGGTGTTCGGATACCGGGTGCCCAAGCCGCGGCGCCGCGCTGATGCGAGGATTTGTTCGGCCACGACTATGTCTTGCAATGCTGAGCCCACCGACTTGTAGACAACGATGGACTGCGGGTCCTGCCGGACCCTGACCGCGCCGCCGATGAGATCGCCCAGCGAGGCGAGCTTGGCGCTGACGTCGATGCCGGCCGCTGCCGCCGCGAGTAGGTCGCCCGTGTCGTGGGCGGCCTCTTCAGGCACATCGGCGACAATCAGCCCAGCGCGACGAAACACTTCGACATCTAGTTCGCGCTGTTCCGGCAGGGTGGATCCGACCGAGACGACAGTGGCTGCAGGACTTAACCATTCGGCGTGCAGCACCGGGGATTCATCGTGGGAGCGGGCGGCGCAAATGATCACGTCGGCTCCCGTCACCGCCACCTGCGCGGATTCCGCGGCGGTGATGTCGAGCCCGCTCTCGGCTCGCACCTCTTCTGCGAAGCGTTGGCGATTCGCCGGAGTTGGGCTGTATACCCGCGCGGTGGCGATCGTGCACACCGCGCCCAATGCACGGATGTGATTGCGCGCCTCGAACCCTGTTCCCAGCACGGCCACCGAAACCGGTCGCGCCGGCGCAAGAGCTTCGGCGGCCATCGCCGACGTTGCGGCCGTGCGTATCCCGGTAATCCGGTTTCCGTCGATGAGTGCGTCTAGCGCCATCGTCTGATCTTCGAACAGTGCCACCAAATAGCTCACTCGTCGTGTCTTGGGCGAGGCCGAGATCAGTTTTGCGCCCAGGTGGCCGCCGCGTGCCGACACCGCCGTCATCGAGCGCAGCCATACGCCGTCGCCGCGAGCCATCGCACGCGGCGGCACCGCTTCAGGGGTGATATCTGCGGCGTATGCCTCGCGCAGCGCTTTGACCGCAGCAGTCCAGTCCAGCACTGTGGCGACATCAGAGTCCGACAGAAACAACGTGTATTGGCACGCATCGCTAGTAGCGTCTGAGGTCATAGATCCAGTACCAACTTTGGGGTCAGAGAACGAGATACGCAGATAAGCATCAACGCGCCGGTCGCATGTTCGTCGTCGGTGAGCAGCGAGTCTCGATGGTCTGGGGTGCCGGCGAGCACGGAGGTCTCGCAGGTTCCGCACGTGCCCTCACGGCAGGACGACGGCACTGAAACGCCCACCTTCTCAACAGCTTCCAGCACGGTGATGCTCGGTGGCACGGTAAAGGAGGCCCCGGTCCGTGCGAGTTCGACTTCGAACTCGGTATCGGACCCGGTGTCTCGGGTCGACTTGGGTGCGAAGCGCTCCATATGCAGCCGGCCGGCATGAGGGCGAAGGCTTGACTCCACGGCGGCCAACAACGATTCGCGCCCACAGCAGTACACCCGGGTGTCGATTGCCAGGGTGGACAAGCACCGCTCCAGATCGATGTGGCCCTGTTCGTCTTGGGGGACCAGGGTCACCTTGTCGCCGTATCGGGCGAGCTCGTCCAGGAAGGCCATGCTGTCGCGGGTCCGTCCGCCGTAGATCAGCCGCCACTGAGCTCCGGCGGCCTGCGCAGCGGCGACCATCGGCAGTATCGGTGTGATGCCGATTCCACCGACGATGAACAGATAGCGGTCAGCGGGCACCAACGCAAAGTGGTTGCGAGGGAGCCCTATCGCGATATGAGAACCGGCCTGCAGGCGATCATGAACGTAGGCCGAGCCACCGCGACCAGCCGCTTCACGCAGCACTGCGATGCGATAGTACCGCCGCTCTAGGGGGTCGCCGCATAGTGAATACTGCCGCGTCATTCCAGCAGCCAGGTGCACATCGATATGGGCTCCCGGATCCCATCCCGGCAAGGGGTCGCCGTCCGGGTGGCGAAGTGTGAGGCTGACTACGCCGTCCGCGACGTGCGACTTGTCGGCCACGACCAGTTTGGCCTGACCTTCAATCATCGCGAACTCGCTGCAAATTCACTTCACTGCCCTCCGTCGCCGAGCCCTTCGGTTCAGTGTCGGCGACGAAATGCCCTGAGCGGAAATAGTTTTCCCTGAGTGCCGCTATCGACGGCGATTATTGCGCTAGGCCGCAGCAGGCATTGGTGTGAGTGATGGCCGCTATTGTGCGGCTCTATCGGTGCAGCTCGCGCGGGCTATCGTCGCGGGCAATCCGGCGTCCTGCGCACCAGGCGGCGATCTGGGTGCGGCTGCCGAATCCGAGTCGGCTCAGGATGTGGTCGACATGAGACTCCACTGTGCGAACCGAGATGACGAGCTTGTCGGCGATCTCCCGGTTACTGAGCCCCTGTGCGATCAACTCGCTGAGTTGCAGCTGCCGATTGGTCAGGGCCGTGTCGCGATGGGCAGGTGATCGCGGAGGACGGCGAGCGACCTCGCCCAGGGCGTAGGCGATGGCATCTTCGGCCTGCAGTCCCATTCCCGAGGCGAAGGCAATCTGAAATTCGGAGTCGCTGGCGTTGCGCCTGGCGTCGTCTTCGCATCTCTGCCGATATGCCCATAACGGCGGAATGGCCGCCAACGACATTCCAATCGGCCGCCAGATCGCCTCGGCGGCGCCTAATAGGGTCGCTGAGCGTTCGACCTCACCGTCCGCTGCTGCGATCCAGGCCAGGGCTTCCAGACAGACCGCGATCCCGATCGGATCGTCAAGCGAGCGTTTCAGGCGCAGGCTTTCCTGTTCCACCTCGAGGGCTCTGTCGTGGTCACCCTGCAACCACAAGTCGACGGCGTACGCCCACATTGACCATGATCGAAAGTACTCTTCTCCCAACGGTTTTGTGAGTTCCAGGCAGCGGTGATACCACGTTTGCGCATGAGCGGCGTTGCCGGCCAGGCCGGCGGCAAGGCCGGCCTCGAACGCCGCGTAGACCTCGCCGAGTGGGTGCCCGCAGTCCTGAAATGCGGTGACTGCGGCCGTCAAGTATTCGCTGGCACAGTCGAGCTCCCCGCGAAACATCGCAAGTTGCCCACGTGTCAGCGTGATGAACGCACGCGCCGCCACGTCCCCGGTGGCGCGTGCTTCAGCCTCGGCGCCGTCGAGGCGTGCATCGGCCAAGTGATGGTCGCCCTGCATTATGGCCAGCCATGCATTTAATCGCAGGGCGCGGGCGCGGTCCACGGAGGGCCCGGGCGCATCGGTGATCAGTTGGTCCAGCCAGTGTCTGGCCTCGCTGAGCAATCCATGTGCCAGCCAATGCATTTCGAGAGACCATACGATTCGAAGTCCGATTTGCGACTCCCCGTTTGCGGCGCAGAAGTCAAGGGCGCTACGCACATTAGCGTGCTCCCGGTGTAGACGGTTGATGCAATGGTGTTGATGCGGGCCGATCCATTCGCGTTCGGTGCGGGCAGCGAGGTCGGCATACCAATCGCGATGTCGTCGACGCCACGTGTCACGCTCCCCGGCGTTGTCCAGTTTCTCGTCGCCGTACTGGCGGATCGTCTCCAGCAGCACGAACCGGCGGTCGGATCCGGGTCGGTGATCACGAGTCACGATGGACTTGTCGATCATCGCTGTCAGCAGGTCTACGACGGAATCGCGGTCGATCCCGTCGCCGCTGCAAATCCCCTCGGCGGCGTCAAGCTCAAACGAACCGGCAAACACCGACAGCCGCGCCCATATCAGTTGTTCCTCCGGTGAACACAGCTCGTAGGTCCAGTCGATCGACGCGCGCAACGTCTGCTGGCGCGACGGCGCCGACCGGCTGCCTCCGGTCAACAGTCGGTAGCGGTCGTCCATGCGGTCGAGAATTTGGTCCAGCGTGAGGGCACGCAGCCGAACCGCGGCCAGCTCGATCGCCAGGGGAATGCCGTCGAGAAGCCCGATGAGGCGGGCAAGCTCAGAGCTGTTGTCGTCGGTTAACTCGAAGTCGGGTGCGGCAGCCTCGGCCCGGTCGAGGAACAGGTTGACGGCGTCGTATTGGGTGAGCGATTCGGCCGTGGCGCGCTGCGACGCCAGTGGAGTCGACAAGGGCGGTACCGTGACGACGGTTTCGCCGCCAATGCCGAGGCGTTGGCGGCTCGTTGCTAGCACTCGTAGTCCTGGGCAAGAGCGCAACAGCGCATCCACGAGGACGCCGCAGGCCTGCACGAGGTGCTCGCAGTTGTCCAGTACGAGAAGGACCTTCTTAGCCGCGAGGTGGTCGGTCAATGTCGTCAGCCGCCAGCGCGCCGTTGGTTCACGGGCACCCACGGCTTCGGCGACCGCATAACCGAGCAGGGCAGGATCTTGCACTTCGGCAAGTTCGACGACAAAGACGCCGTCCGGGAAGGCGCGCCGCACATCCTCAGCTAACCGAAGGGCCAGCCTCGTCTTACCGACCCCACCCACCCCAGTGAGCGTCACCAATCGAGAGCGCTCGAGGCGATAACGCGCATCGGTGAGTTCATGGCGGCGCCCGACGAATCTCGTCAGCTGTGCGCGATTGCCACGGATTCCGTCGGATAGCGCGTCGTCGGAGTCAAGCTTCACGATGTCCTAACCGGACCCATGTCCTCGGTGCCTCTCACGAGTCGGCGCTAGTAGGTCGGTCGGCGTCGCTAACACCGCGTGAGAGCGACCGCCGACATACGTGACAGGATAGTTGAGAGCAGCCAGAATTTAGTACTAGTTACTGACGATGACGGCGTCGCCTGTCACCGAGCAGATCAGCGTTGTGTGACTACGCGCTCCGACGGGGTCAGGAATGACTAGCACGCAGCCCTCGAGCCATCGGTAAAGGACCCCGGCCCACCGACGTCCCGATCGCGACGATCTGGTGGGGAAGGGCGTGCGAATCGGCCCGCGGGTTTGTGTCATTAGCGGCTTCCTGTTTGCAGCGCGTCCGACCGGAGGACGGACATGGCAGATGATGCTGACGCCGGCGGCGCCTGGTGAGCGGATCGATCGATGTGTTGACGGTCAGCGAGGTCGGCCGTGCACACGCAGTTCCTATCTGGGTGTGCACGGCCACGCTGGCCGGTTCAGTCGAAGCGGATCAGGCCGCGGATGTTCTTACCGGCCGCGAGGTCCTCGAAGCCGGCGACGATATCGTCGAGTTGGTATGTCCGGCTTACCAGCTCGGGGATTTGCAGGGAGCCGTTCTTGTAGTGCCGCAGCGTCTCTGGGATGCCGACCCGTTGGCTGATGGAGCCATAGGAGGACCCGATCAACGTCTTTTGGCCGGCAATTAGCTCCAGGGGGGACAGGGGAATGGCGCTGAAGGATGGCGGATTGAGTGCGGTGACCACCGTGTTGCCGCCCACCTTGGTGGCCCGCGCGGCTTGTGCCAGTGCATCGGCGTCGCCAATGCAGACGAATGAGTGATCCACTCCGGTCGCCGTCAGCCCAAACACGCGTCCGGCCAATTGACCGGGTGTATCGACCACAATTGTGTCGGTTGCTCCGAATCGTTTGGCTTCCTGCAGCTTCCATTCGTGGATGTCTGCGGCAATGACCTGCCTGGCACCGGACAGGCGGGCAGCTTGGATGACGCTCATGCCGGTCCCGCCGACTCCAACCACGAGCACCGCGTCACCGGGACGGATCCGAACCGCGTTCATTCCTGCGCCGAAGCCGCCCGTCACGCTGCAAGCAGCTAGCGCAACAGCATCGAACGGTAGTTCCGGATCCACCACCACCGCGCTTGCTTGATCCACGACCGTCTTTTCCGCGAAGGCGCCGACCATACACATTCCGCCGACTATTTCTCCGGTGTCATCGTGACGACGGAAGGTGCCGTCCAGTTGTGTTCCCGTGGCGATTCGCGCACCTTCCACACAGCGGTGGTGGTTTCCCTGCGCACACGGCAAACAGCGTCCGCATGCCGGCGACCACGTCAGCGCCACATGGTCGCCTTCGACGATGCCGTGGACCTCGGTGCCGACTTCCTCGACGATTCCCGAGCCCTCATGTCCGAGAACCATCGGCGTCATGCCCAGCGGTAGTTCTCCGCGAAGTGCATGTAAGTCGGTGTGGCACAATCCCACAGCCACCATTCGAACCCGAATCTCGGTTGGCCCAGGTGGATCCAATGTCACCTGCTCCACGGTCATCGGCGTGTCCACGCCCCGAAATACTGCCGCACGCACCAATTCTGCAGTGCCCATCGCTAACTCTCCTTACTGTTGCTGTACCGCATGGTTGCGCAACGTCGTCGCGGATTCCGTGGTCGTGCAGGAGTATGCGGAGATGCGACTAGCTGCATTATTCTACAATGTATCGACGACCGTCTTTATTCCTGTAAAATATCCGCGAGTTGTAGACGAGACGCCCAGACAGATCTCGCGGCAGCTCAAAGGCTTTCGAAGACGGCGACCAGACCCTGGCCGCCGCCGATGCACATTGTCTCCAGCCCGTAGCGGGCGCCTCGGCGCTGCATCTCGTGGATGAGTGTGGTCAGGATCCGCGCACCGGTCGCCCCGACGGGGTGGCCCAGCGAGATCCCTGAGCCGTTCGGGTTGAGTCTCTGGTCGTCGGGTTCGATGTTCCATTCCCGAAGCACCGCAAGCGCTTGTGCGGCGAACGCCTCGTTGAGTTCGATGACGTCCATATCGGCCAGGGTCAGGTCAAGCCTGCCGAGTGCCCGGTGGCTGGCCGGCACTGGGCCGATACCCATGGTCTTCGGAGGCACACCGGCGACTGCCCAGCTAGCCAGCTTGGCAAGCGGACGCAAGCCTAGCGATCGGGCCTTCTCTTCGGTGGTGACGATGCAGATAGCGGCTCCGTCGTTTTGTCCGCTCGAGTTGCCTGCCGTCACAGTGGCGTCGGGATCGATCTTGGCGCGGATCGGGGGCAGTTGTGCCAAAGACCGCAATGTCGTGTCGGCGCGCGGATGTTCATCGGTGGCCACGAGGAGCGGATTATCGCCACGCTGAGGCACTGGCACAGGGACGATCTCGTCGGTGAATCGGCCGGCCTGCTGGGCCGCCACGGCGCGCTGATGCGACTGAAGCGCCAACGCATCCTGATCGGATCGACTGATCGCATATTCGGCGCGCAGGTTCTCGGCAGTCTCGATCATGCCGCCCGGCACCGGATGGTTGAGGCCGCCAGCGGTGACGCGAGCACGGGCCAGCCGATCAGAAAGGATCACACCGTCGCTCTTGACACCCCACCGCAAGGTGGTGGCGTAAAACTCGGTCTGGCTCATCGACTCGACACCGCCGGCGAGCACGAGCTCGCTTGCGCCGGTGGATACTTGCATGCAGGCCTGGATGACTGCTTGCAGCCCTGCACCGCATCGCCGGTCGACCTGCATGCCCGCGACGGTGACGCCCAAACCGGCGTTGAGGGCCGCGATGCGTCCGATTGCGGGTGCCTCGCCGTTGGGAGAGGCCTGCCCGAGGATCACGTCGTCAACGTGGGTTCCGTCGATGCCGCTGCGGGCGACGACCTCTGAGATCACCTGTGATGCAAGGGTTTCAGCCGCGACGTCTTTGAAGACCCCACCGAACCGACCTACCGCGGTGCGTAGCGGCTCGCAGATCACGGCGTCAACCATGAGATGCTCCTTGCATATCAACACGGGCGAAAGCCGGGCCCAACCCTGCCGTCATTAGGGTGCTGCTGTGAGGATCTCGCGCGCGATGACGATGCGCTGGATCTGGTTGGTGCCTTCGTAAACTTGGGTGATCTTCGCGTCACGCATCATGCGTTCAACGGGGAAGTCCATGACGCAGCCGGCACCGCCGAGGATCTGCACCGCGTCTGTAGTGACTTTCATAGCAGTGTCGGTGGCAAAGAGCTTGGCTGTGGCGCCAGCGAAACCCAGGGTCGCACTGCCGCTTTCGACCTCACCGGCAGCTGCGTGAGCAAGCAGCCGCGCGGCGCGGACCGCGACGGCCATATCTGCGAGCACGAACTGTAGTCCCTGAAAGTCTGCTAGGGGTGAGCCGAACTGGTGGCGCACCCGCATGTAGTCTGCCGCCGCGTCGAGTGCGCCCTGCGCGATGCCGACTGCCTGCGCGGCGATGCCGACGCGGGTTCGGTCGAGGGTAGCCAGTGCGATGTGCAACCCTCGGCCCGGTTCTCCGATCATCCTGTCAGCCGGTATGAACACGTTATCCAAGTAGATCTCTGTGGTCGGCGAGCCCTTCAACCCGATCTTGCGTTCGGGAGCGCCGAACGCGAGGCCATCATCGGCGGCGTCGAGGATAAACGCTGAAATACCTTGGTCGTGACTGTTGTTGACGGTTCTTGCGAATAAGATGTAGCAGTCGGCAACTCCGCCGTTGGTGATCCACCGCTTTGTTCCGTGAAGTCGCCATCCGTCGGTGGTGGCGACCGCACGCGTTGTCATCGAACGAATGTCGCTTCCGGCGTCGGGTTCAGACAGTGCGAACGCGCCCAGCTTCTGGCCCGCAGCGATGGGCGGAAGCCATTTCTGGCGTTGATCTTCCGTGCCTGCGAGCAGCAATGGCCAGGCGAACAAGTCATTAGCCGCCGCGACCTGTTGCGTCGTCGCGCACACACGGGCGATCTCCTCGGCGATGACGGCGGTGGTCAAGGCGTCGGCACCGGGCCCACCGTACGCCTCGGGAATGAGCGCGGCGTGCAGCTGTGTTTCGACCAGGGCGCGATACCCTTCTTCGGGGAATCGGCCGCGCGCGTCCACATCGGCGGCGTGCGGAGCGATCTTGGCGGCCGCGACATTACGAGCGAGCTCGCGAATCGAGTCGAGGTCCTCTGCTGCTGTTGCGGTCAATGTCCACTGCCGGCATAGCGGAATACGGGCTCGGCGATACAGACCGGCTTGTCAGCACCTTCGGCTTCGACGACGGCTCCGACGCTGACCTGCGCGCCGCCACTGACCGGCTCGACCTTGGCGATGGTCGCGGTCAGACGTATTTTGCTGCCCACCGGCACCGGGGCTGGGAACCGGACTTTGTTCAGCCCGTAGTTCACTGCGAGTTTCGCATCGGTGATCGTGAGCAGCTGTGTCCACAGCGGAATCAGCAAGGACAGCGTCAAGTAGCCGTGCGCGATCGGGCCGCCGAACGGGCTCTCCGCGGCCGCGCGCACCGGGTCCACGTGGATCCACTGATGGTCGTCGGTGGCATCGGCGAACAGCTGGACCCGCTCCTGGGAGACCTCGATCCAATCGCTGGGCGGCAACTGCTGCCCCTCGAGCGTGCCCAATTCGGCAATCGTCGTCGTGGTCATTTGTGGTTGGTCTCCCGTCGGCTCTCAAAGACGTTGTTGTTGCGCCTATTTCGAAATGGCAGTGATGTCTTGGCCGACTCGCTGCTGTGCCGCGGCGAACTTTTCCGGCCAGATGTCTACGATTGCGTCGGGTGACCAGCCGGTGCCGTCGGCGAACTCGACGACCACCTCGGCCGGATGGCTCCACAGTGCGAGCCGATCCCCGCCGATGCCGATCGCCTGGCCGGTGATCGACGATGACGCGTCGGAGGCCAGAAACGCCACCAGGCCCGCAGCATCTTCGGCCGATCCGAAGCCCAACTGCTGCCGGGTGTGGGCGTCTAGGGGCTCGCCGGCGGCGAGTTGATCGAAAAACGGTTTGAGCGCGGGCACGGTGGCGGTCATCTCGGTGATGGCCACCGGGATGACCGCGTTGACCCTGATGTCGGCGCGTGCCAGTTCCATCGCCCACGTGCGGACCATTCCGACGATGCCGGCTTTGGCGGCCGCGTAGTTGGTTTGACCGAAGTTGCCGACCTGTCCTGTCGGGGATCCGATGCAGATGATCCTGCCGCCGGTGCCCTGCTCGCGCATGTGGATCACAGCTGCGCGGGTGCAAGTGAAGGTGCCACGCAGGTGTGTGGTGAGCACTGCGTCGAAGTCGTCGTCGGTCATCTTCCACACCGTTGTGTCGCGCAGGATGCCGGCGTTGTTGACGAGCACATCGAGACGGCCGAATTCGTTGGCGGCGCGGTCGACGAGGGCCTGTGCTGTCTCTGCGCTGCCCACGGCGGCAACCTCGGCGACCGCGGTGCCGCCGGCGTCGGTGATCGCTGCGACAGCGCGCCTGGCGGTTTCGGCGTTGACGTCGTTGATCACCACGCTCGCACCGTTGCGCGCTAACTCGGTCGCATAGGCCAGGCCGAGCCCCTGGCCGCTACCGGTGACGATGGCCACCTTGCCCGACAAGTCCATGTATTCCTCCTGAGGATCTGCGGAGTGCGCGCGGCCAGTCGGCGGCGACGGTTAATCTACAATACAGTGTCGTAACATCAAAATCATGTAGAGTAATTGCAGTCAATGACGGGAGCGACATGGCTGATGCGGATTCATCGACGGTTCTCGTCGAGCGACGAGCCGACCGGACCTGGGCCACACTGAACCGGCCGGCCGAGCGCAACGCGATCGATGCGGCCATGGTCGCGCAACTCCATGAGCTCTGCGCAGAACTGGAATCCGAGCCGAAAGTGCTGGTGCTCACAGGCGGTCGCGACGGCGTGTTCGCCGGTGGCGCAGACATCGGCCAGCTTCTGCAGCGTGGCAGCGACGATGCACTGGCCGGTATCAATCTAAGGCTATTCGAGCGCATCCGGGCACTGCCTATGCCGACTGTCGCCGCGATCGATGGTTGGGCACTGGGTGGCGGAGCTGAACTGGCCTACGCCTGTGATGTCCGGATAGCCAGCACGCGAGCGAAGTTTGGGCAGCCCGAGCCTGCGCTGGGCATCCTTGCCGGGGCCGGCGCCACCTTCCGACTGGTGCGATTGCTTGGCGAGAGTGTGGCCAAACAAATACTGCTGGCCGGACGCACGCTCGACGCGCAGCAGGCCCTTGCCTGCGGCCTGGTACTCGACGTCTGTGAACCTGACGAATTGTTCGTTACTGCCGACCGCGCTATCGACCGGATGCTCAAGAGCTCGCCGCGGGCGCTGCGGCTGACCAAGATGGCCGTCGACTCACCTGAGGCGGCTCATCCACACGTCGATCTGCTGGCGCAAGCGGTGCTATTCGAGGATGCGGAGAAAGTCGAGCGCATGAGCGCGTTCGTGAACCGCAGACGCGGCGAGGAGCGCCTTTCCGCTGACCAGTGAGACACTCATTGTGTTGAGGAGCACGACGACAAGGGAGGCTTCGAGGTGGCAGTAGCGCCGGATCGTGGTGGCGAGCCAGCGGGAGCCACACCCGCACTGAGCCGTCGCCGCGAGGTGGGGGAGGGAAGCGCCCGCTCGCTGCTGATGACAATCCTCGGTGAATTCGTGCTGCCATTTGGCCAGCAGGTGTGGACCGCAACACTGGTGCATTCGCTCGGGCTGGTGGGAATCGAGGAGGGTTCTGCGCGTCAGGCGCTGGCACGCACCGCCGCAGAAGGGTGGCTGACGTCGGATCGTGTTGGTCGTCGCGTGCGGTGGACGCTCACCGACGCTGGCCGGCGGCTATTAGAGGAGGGCGCGCACCGGATTTATACGTTCGGTTCCGGAGAACAGTCCTGGGACGGTCGATGGCTGGTCGTACTGATCTCCATCCCAGAATCGATGCGCGCATTGCGACACAAGGTCCGCACACAATTCAATTGGGTGGGATTCGGCTCCCCGATGCCGGGTGTGTGGATCTCACCGCGCACAGCGGCCGCGTCCGAAGCCAAGGCCATCCTCGACGACCTCGAGCTGTCGGACAAAGCGTTGTCCTTTGTCGCCGAATACGGTGCGCTGGGCAGTCAGCAAGAGATGGTCTCGGCCGCATGGGATCTCGCTGAGGTCGAGCGGCACTACGAGGAGTTCATCGAGGACTTCTCAGGTGCAGACCCTCGATCAGCCGACGACATATTTGTCGCGCAGATCCGGCTGGTCCACGAATGGCGCCGGTTCCCTTTCTTGGATCCACAGCTGCCCCGGCTGCTGCTGCCCCCGCACTGGAGCGGCACCGCGGCGACGACGCTGTTCGAAAAGAAGCACACAAAGTGGCGTGAACCTGCGCGGCGCCGCTGGAGCGAATTTGCCGCCGAACATCAGTGACTGGATCGCTCCTCCGTCTCAATCAGCCGTCCTAGCTCGACGACTCCGCACCGACAGGAACATGCCGGTGCAGGAAGTCGATCTCGTCGACGATGACACGTTCGAACGGCTCGCCGTCGTAGATGTCGAAATGCCCCTCGGGATAGAGCTGTATCTCACCCTGAGGGGCTTTTCGCCCTTCGCGGCTGGTGATGGCGGCCGGGGCGACGCTGTCGCCGCTGCACACGCACAGCAGCAGCGGGCACGGCACGTTCTTCGCGTTGCGGCCGGGCCGGTAGCGCACTACCTGCAAGGCCACCCGCGCGGCGACCTCGTTTCGCCACGACGCGCCCGGCGGGACCATCCGCAGCATCGCCGGCTGTGCGTCGGGTGCGGTCATCACGGCTGTTGAACCGGGAGTACCGACGATGGGCAGCAGAATGGGCCCCTTGCCCACTACGCCAGCCAGTGCGTCGGCCACCCCGCGGGCGAAGACCTTCAGCCCGGTCCAGCGGTCCATTGCCAGCACGGATGCGATCCCGTCGGAGAACGGGCACTGCGCGATGGCCGCGGTGATGTCCGGTTCCCGGGAGGCGGTGGTGATTACGTGGCCGCCGCTAAACGAACTGCCCCACAATATGATC
This sequence comes from Mycobacterium sp. OAE908, assembly GCF_017872775.1. Classification (NCBI taxonomy): domain Bacteria; kingdom Bacillati; phylum Actinomycetota; class Actinomycetes; order Mycobacteriales; family Mycobacteriaceae; genus Mycobacterium; species Mycobacterium sp. OAE908. The sequence goes on along the minus strand of NZ_JAGGJL010000004.1, from coordinate 43,060 downwards.
CGGCTGGTATCGACATCGGGACGGGTGCGTGCGAACGCGATCGCCGCCGACCAGTCGGCGAGTTGACGGTTGATGTCGAGTAGTTGGCGGGGTTGCCCGTCGCTGGCACCGAAGTGGCGGTAGTCGAAAACCAAACACGCGTACCCGGCGTCACAAAAGCGTTCAGCGAAGGCGTCGAGGCGCATTTCCCGGATTCCGCCGAAGCCGTGGGCCATCACGATCACTGGAGCGCGTTGTCGAGATGTTGGCAGGTACAGCCACGCTCGGCATGTGGTGCCTTCCGAGGTGAACTCGACGTCCAGTCGCTTGGTCATGTTGATCCTCCTTGATCTACGGGCCAGGTCTATTCGGGGGACAGGGCTATCAGCTGGCCGCGGCGGCTGGGGTGGCCACACGGCATACGGTGCGGGTGGAGGCCACGTCGGCTGTCAGCTCGCCGACCAGATCGGCGCGGCACTCGCGAACTCTGCGCTGATTGATGTAGCCCTTGTCGGTGACTTCGCCAGCGTCCAGATCCGGTGGGGCAGTGAGGATCAGCACCCGTTCGACGCGCTGAGAGGAGCCGCCGCCCTGGGCTGCCAACCGGTTGAGTCCGGCGATGATGTCATCTCGCAGGTCGTCGTCGGGCACACCGTTCGCGTCAATCCGGTCGGCGTGATCGGCGTGCAGCCACACCAGGGCCGACAGGAACTCGCCGCCCTCACCGCAGATGACGGCGTCCTGCAGCAGGCCTCCGCAGGCCGAGAGTAGCTGGGGCCGCACGGTGCCGACGGTGACGAAGGTGCCGGTCGAGAGCTTGAAGTTCTCGGCGATTCGGCCGTCGAAGATCAGGCCCTTGTTCGGGTCGGCCGGGTCGACAAGCGACACCGCATCGCCGGTGCGCAAGAAGCCCTCGTCATCAAAGGTGCTTTCCTGAAGATCCGGGCGGCCGAAATAGCCGGGGGTGACGTTGGGTCCGCGCAGCAACAGTTCTTGTTTGGTGCCGGTCGGCACCAGCTTGAGCTGTACGCCGGGCAGCGGCACGCCAATCGAGTCGCTGCGGGTGACCGCGAAATGGGCTGCGGTCGCCGCCGGTGCGGTTTCCGTCATACCCCACGCGGTTGTCATCCGCATGGTCGAACCATGTTGGGCGGCAAGCGCTTCGATGCGATCCCAGAGTTGCTGAGGCAGGGCCGCGGCGGCGAAGAACGCGATTCGCAGCCGGGAGAAGAACCGCTTCGCGGCCACCGCGTCGTTCTCAAGAATCGGCACGAGTGCGGCGTAGCCGGCCGGAACGTTGAAGTAAACGGTGGGCGCGACGTCAGCCAGGTTGTCGACCGTGCGTCCGATCAGACCGGGCGTCGGCCGACCGGTGTCGATCCAGAGAGTGCCGCCGTTGACGAGCACCATGTTGACATTGTGGTTGGCACCGAAGGTGTGGCTCCACGGCAGCCAGTCCAGCAGCGTCGGCGCTTCGGTGACGACGAACGGCCAGACCTGGCGCACCTGCTGCTGGTTGGCCGAGAGCATGCCGTGGGTATTGATCACACCCTTGGGCATGCCGGTGGATCCCGAGGTGAACATGATCTTGGCGATGGTGTCTTCGGCGATGGCCGCCGCATGGTCGGTAACCGCTGAGGTCGGCGGTGTTTCGATGTCGGTGAGGGGGATGAGGCCGGCGTCGGCGGTGTCGGCGCTGAGCAGCAACCGGCCCGCGCCGATCGCATCCAAAGCACGCGCGTAGCCGGTGTCTTCGGCAAAGACCGCGGCCGGATCGCACACCTCCACGATGTGACGCAATTTCGCGTGATCGCTGCTCTGAAGCGAGTAGGCGACGCTGGCCGGCACGACCGGGCTGCCGATCGTATAGGCGGCCAGCGTGACGAGCAGGTGCGCCACGCTGTTGTGCGAGAGGATCAGCACCGGCCGCCCGGCGATACCGCGATCGAGCAGGCCCTGCGCCACCGCGTCGACGCGGGCTCGGGCCTGTGCCCACGTGCATGTCGACCAGGCGCCATTGACTTTCTCGGCGACCAGTACCCGGTCCGGATGACGGGCGCTACCAGCGTGGAACGAGTGCAGCACGCTGACCGGATAGTTCTGCAGCGGCTGTTCGGACGCGATGACGACGCTGCCGTCTGCCCGCTGTTCTGCGGTGATGGCGGGGCGTGCGAAGAGGTGATCAGGCATCTCTTATCCCGTCGTGTGTGGTGCCGGACGCCAACAATACTCTACAATACCGTCAAGATAGTCAACAGAAATGTAGATTAAGGGAGCGAGTTCTCGATGGGCGCAGCAATCCCCCTTGGGGCAGCATGGACGTCACCGTTCGCGAAGTGGGGCGGCACCTTGGCCGAGGTGAGCAGTCTCGAAGTCGCCGCCGCCGTCACGAGTGCGGCCCTCGACGGGCGGGGACTGGATCCGGCGGTGCTCGATTCCCTGGTGCTGGGTTGGACCGTCCCGCAACCTGACATCTTCTACGGTGCCCCGAGCCTGGCTACCGCGATCGGGGCATCCGGCATCGCGGGCCCGATGGTCAGCCAGGCGTGCGCCACCTCAGCGTTGGCGTTGCGCACCGCGGCTCGACAGGTCGAATCTGGTGATACGACAACCACGTTGGTGGTGCTAACCGACCGCACGAGCAACGGTCCTCTTCTCGTCTACCCGCAGCCAGGTGCCACTGGCGGCGCTCCGGGCACCGAACACTGGGTGCTGGACTCGTTCGCCCGCGACCCCGGAACCGGCCAGTCGATGCTCGCCACCGCCGAAGCGGTCGCGCGCGAGGAAGGCATCGAGCGCGCCGCCCTCGACGACCTCACGGCCCTTCGGCACACTCAGTATGCCGATCGCCCTGCCGATTTCACTCACCTGGTTCCGGTTGTGATCGAGCGTCGCCGCTCGACGATCAAACTTACCGAAGACGAGGGAGTGCAGCTTTCCACCCGCGAGACATTGGGACAGTTGCGCCCGGCCACACCGGACGGCCTGCACAGCTACGGAACCCAGACCCACCCCGCTGACGGCACCGCCGGCGCCATCGTCGCCGATGCGGCTCGGGCGCGGGAGCTCTCCCGGGGCGAAGGCATCGTCGAGTTGCTCGGTTTCGGAGAGGCGCGGGTTGAGGCGGCGCGGATGCCGAAAGCGCCCGTCCCAGCGGCTCATCGGGCTCTCGCGGCGGCGGGTTTGTCGATTTCTGACGTCGATTTGGTGACCACTCACAACCCGTTCGCGGTCAACGACCTCTACTTCTCGACGCAGACCGGCTTCCCGGTGGACCGGATGAACACCTTCGGCTGCAGTCTGGTGTTCGGTCATCCGCAGGCGCCGACCGGCATGCGGTCGGTCGTCGAATTGATCGCTGCGCTGCGGCAGCGCGGCGGCGGCGTCGGACTGTTCACCGGATGCGCCGCCGGCGACGTCGGTTCCGCGCTCGTCATCAAGGTGACCGATTAGGGGCCGCCGCTGATACGGTGCGGCATCGGACAAGGATGGCAAAGGACCATGGGCGATCTCTTCGACACACGATCCAAGCCTGACCGCGAGCGTTTGGAGTTCTGGCGGGACACGGTCTGTCGCGAGATCTTCCCGGTCGCCATCGATCCGCGCCACGACGCTCACCCGCGCGCGGTGATGCGGTGCGCCCGATTCGGCGACGTCGGCATGCGCAACGTCATCGGCGGCGATCACGTGTATATGCGCTCGGAGGCGGACGTCAAGCGCGGCGACCCTCATACCGTCCAGCTCGGCATGCCGATGCGCGGCACCTCGATTCTGGTGCAGGACGGGCGCGAGGCCGTCCTTTCCGGTGGCGACATGGTCATCTACGACAGCGCGCGCCCGTTCACACTGATCATGGAGGAGCGCTTCGACTGGCAGGTCTTCCTGGTGTCCAAGGACACCGTCGGCAAGTCCGATGTCGAGCTGGCCACCATCACCGCGCGCAGGCTGGACAGCTCATCGGGGCTGCCGGCGCTCGTGTCCCACTTCCTGCGCGATCTCGCCGCCCGCGCGCCTGAATTCGACGACGCCGCAGCGGCGGCCGCGGTCGGCGGCACCGTGGCCGACCTGCTGCAAACGATGATCGGCAGCGTGCTGGGACACAGTCACCGGTGTGACGATCCCAACGCCCTGCTGCGCGAGGCGTCGCTGGCGTTCATGGATACCCACCACCGCGACCCGCAGCTCGACCCGATGAGGATCGCGGCGGCGGCGTGCGTGTCGGTGCGTCGGCTGCACGCGGCATTCGAAGGCACCGGCACCACCGTGATGGATGCGCTGCGCGACATCCGACTACATGCAATCCGTCGCGACCTGCACGACCCCCGCCGCCGGCAGCACACACTCGCCCAAGTCGCGGCGTCGCACGGCATCCCGAATGCGACGGTGTTCGCCCGCCTCTTTCGCGCTGAATTCGGTTGCACACCAAGCGAATTCCGCAATCAGCGCAACTGAGGCAGGGCGCGCACGAGTCCCGATTCCACTCTGAGCGCACAGATATCGACCGTCAGCGCCTGATCGGCCCCCTCCCATTGAACCCGCCCGCCGCGGTGGGCAGGCTCACATCACGACACAGATGGTGACGAGGGCCAACCCGCTGCGGTGTTGGTTCATTGCTGATAGGGGAGCCAACACCGATGTACAACGTCGACATCGACACCGGCGGCACCATGACCGACGGCCTGGTCAGCGGCAACGATCGGGTGCTTTCACTCAAGGTCGAGACCACCCCGCACGACATGACCGTCGCGTTCATCGACATCCTGGAGTCCGCGCGCGCCGCACTGGACTACCAGGACCTGCGTTCGTTTCTGCAAGACGTCACCGTCATCCGGTGGTCGTCGACCATCACGTCCAACGTGCTCGCACAGCGCAGCGGGCCGAAGCTGGGGCTGCTGGTGTCTGCTGGACATGAGCATGATCTCTACGACGCTTCCGCCGCGGCCACCGTCCTCGGCACGCTCATCGCCGCCGAAGACATCACGGGCATCGACGTCAACGCCAGCGAGAGCGATGTTCGCAAAGCGATTAAGGCCTTGCTAGACAGGGGGATTCGTCGGATCAACGTCAGTCTGCGCGATGCCTTCCCCGACAACGCTGCAGAGCTCGAGCTTATCGACATGATCGCGTCGGACTACCCCGACCACTTCTTGGGTTCCATTCCGGCCCTCGGCGGCAGCGAGGTGGTGCTGCGGCCCGACGCTAGCACTCGCACGATCGCATCGCTGATCAACGCCTATGTGCATCCGTCGCTGGCGACCACGCTCTACCGCGCCGAGGAGCAGGTGCGCGACCAGCATGGCTGGACAGGAAATGTGCTGATCGGTCACATCAACGGTGGCGTGGCGCGCATCGGCAAGACCAAGGCGTTCGACACCATCGAGTCCGGCCCGCTCTTCGGCACTTACGCGTGCGCGCAGGCCGCCGGCAAACACGCCGACAAGAAGGTGATCGCCATCGACGTCGGCGGCACCACGGCCAAGGCCAGCGCCGTGTTCGAGGGCGCCGTGGTGTCCGAGGCCTCCGGTGACCTGTTCGACATACCGCTCAAGCTCGACCTGCCGTTGCTGCGCTCGATCGCCCTTGGCGGCGGCAGCGTCGCCGCAGTCACCGACGGCACGGTCACACTTGGCCCGGAGAGCATGGGAGCAGCCCCTGGTCCGGCCTGTTACGGACTCGGCGGCCGCAAAGCCACCCTCACCGACGCATTCGTGGTCGCCGGCTTCGTCTCCCCCACAGCGTTTCTGGGCGGGCGACGCACGCTAGATGTTGAGCGAGCGCGGGCGGCGCTGGCCAAGCATATTGGCGATCCGCTGGGACTAGACGCAGAGGCCGCGGCCGCCGCGGTCATCGACGCGGCTTGGGATGCGGTCGCACAGTTGGCTCGCGAGACGGCACAAGAGGCAGGCTGGGATCCCGCCGAGGCCACGATCTACGCGTACGGCGGCAACGGACCGCTGTTCGTGACATCGGTCGCCGAGCGACTGGGGGCGCGCACGGCTCGATTCTTCCGCTACGGAAACGTCTATTCGGCCTTCGGGTCGGCGATCTCGGATGTGGTCCACGTCTACGAGTCCGCGGTCGTCGACGACGATGTGATCGGCACCATCTCCGATGAGCTGGCCGCTCAAGCCCGCCGCGATCTGCGTGGTGAGGGATTCGATCCCGATTTGGCTACTCTGTCGTGGGAGCTGCGCTCGGGCTCGGCGTCGGTCCGCGACGTCTCCGAGCATCCAACGAAGCTCGCCGACAAGCTCGCCGGAACCGCGACACTGGTGCGGCTGTCGGCCAGCTTCCCCCTGCCCCGACTCAAAGCTCCCGTGCTGCAAGAAAATACGCACACCTCAGCACCGCCGAGACGAGCGTCGATGTACGGCGCCGACGGTCAGCTGCCCGTTCACAGCGGTGACGATGCGGTCAACCGCGAGATGCAGGGTCCGCTGCTCGTGGACGGTGATTCCTACACCTGGCTGGTGACCGATGGCTGGACACTGGCCTCCGATCAACACGGTGATGCACTGCTGACCAGAAAGGCGCTCTGACATGGCGTTGCTGCGCTTCGCGGAATACCTCGACGTCGACCTGGACACGGAACGGTGGCGGTGTCATGACTGTGGCCACGATCTCGGTGATGCCCGCGGCGACTACAAGCGCGGACTGCTGGTCGCCGAACGAGATCCCGCCGAGATTCACCCCAAACGCCTTGACGGCGAGTACACGTTCGCCCCGGACGGCGACTGGATTCGGATCATCGAATTCTATTGCCCCAGTTGCGGACGACAAGTCGAGTCTGAGTACCTACCGCCCGGGCACCCCCTGACCCGAGACACCGAACTGGATGTCGACTCCCTCAAGCAACGGCTGGCATCTGGTGAGGCACACATCAACGACGAAGGAAAGCTGCAGGTGGCGCGGTGAAGGCGATCGACATCGACGTCGGTGGCACGTTCACCGACCTCGTCCTGACATGGGACGACAGGCGCGTGGTCGCCAAGTCACCGACGACACCGTACGACCTGTCAGTCGGATTCCTCGATGTACTTCAGGCCGGCGCCCAGCAGCTTGGGCTGCCGTTGGATGAGGTTCTGCCCCAAGTCGATATCGTGCGCTACTCGACGACGGTGGCGATGAACCGACTCATCGAGCGCAAAGGCCCCCGGCTGGGCCTGATCGCGACCGAGGGCCATGAAGACGCGATCCTCATCGGCCGCGGCGCGCAGTGGACCGACGGGACGCGCATCGGTGAGCGCCGCAATCTCGCCGTGCAGCACAAGCCCACACCGCTGATCGAGCGCGACATGATCGTCGGCGTGCGTGAACGCATCGATTCCGCCGGTGCCGTCATCCGCCCACTCGATGAGGACGATGTACGCACGAAACTCCGCCATCTCGTCGACAACGGGGCTCGCGCCATCGCCGTGTCGCTGCTGTGGTCGTTTCAGAATCCGGTGCATGAACGGTTGGTGCGCAAGATCATTCGCGAGGAGTACAAGGGCTACCACGTCGGCTATCTGCCAGTGGTCCTCTCTCATGAGGTGGTCGGCAAGGTCGGCGAGTACGAGCGGACCATGACGGCCGTTCTGGACGCCTACTTGCAGACCAGCATCAAATTCGAGCTGGAGACGACGTGGGATCAGCTGCGCAACCACGGCTACCGCGGCACGTTCCTGCTCACCCACAACACTGGTGGCAGCGCGGAGATCTTCAAGACCACCGCCAGTCGCACGTTCAACGGTGGCCCTGTGTCGGGATTGATGGGCTGCTTCCACATCGGCAAGGCGCTGGGTTACCGCAACGTGATCGCCGCCGACGTCGGCGGTACCAGTTTCGACACAGGCATGGTGGTCGATGCGTCGGTGCGTTCTTATGAGTTCCGGCCGATCATCGACCGCTGGATGGTGGGCATCTCCATGCTGCAGACCACCACGATGGGCGCCGGTGGTGGCTCGATCGCCTGGATCAACGAGCTGCTCGGCGGCCGGCTCGAGGTCGGGCCACGCAGCGCCGGTTCATATCCGGGGCCGGTCTGCTACGACCTGGGTGGCACCGAGCCCACCGTCACCGACGCCGACGTCGTTTTGGGCTACATCGCACCGGATAGCTATTTCGGCGGGAAGATGCCGCTCAACAGGGACAAAGCCGTGGAGGCAATCCGGTTGAAAATCGCTGAACCACTGGGTGTTTCGGTGGAGCAGGCGGCTGCGCTGATCCGCCGCATCGTCGAGGAGAACATGGCATCGGCGATCAAGCGGGAGGTGCATCTGCGCGGCTATCACCCCGAGGACTTCGCGTTGTTCGCCTTCGGCGGTGGCGGGCCGACCCATGTGGCGGGCTTTCGAGCCGAGGTGCCTCAGGCGGTGATCTTCCCGCAGGCACCGGTGTTCTCGGCGCTGGGCAGCTCGGTGATGGACATCATGCACGTTTACGAAGAGAGCGGACGCATGCAGTTCATGGCGCCGGTCACCCAGGAAATCGTGCTGGACCGAGATGCGTTCAACACCCGAGTGAATGCGTTGCTGGACAAGGCCCAACGAGATCTCGAGGCCGAGGGGCTCGCCGAGCGGGAGATCATTTTCAGCGTCGAACTCGACATGCTGTACGGCGGTCTGGTTCAGGTGAAACGCGTTGCTTCACCGAAGATCACGATCGACAGCGACGGCGATGCTCAGGAAGTCTATGACGCGTTCGAAAAGGAGTTCGCCGAGACCTTCTCGCCGTTCGTGGTCAACAAACCAGGCGGGGTGTACATCGACGGAATCGTGCTCAAGGCCACCGTCATCACCGAGAAAATGGATTTGCCCGTCTATGCGCTGGCGCCGCCCGACCCCTCGGCGGCCCGCACGGGCAGCCGGGTCGCCTACTGGCCGCAGACCGAGAAGTCTGTCGACACCGATGTGTTCTCGTTCGACGGTCTGCAGCCCGGAAACATCGTGGCCGGGCCGGCGATCGTGGAGATGGAGTTCTCCACCGTCGTGGTTCCGCCTGGAGATCAACTGCGCATCGACGAGCATGGCCTGGGACTGCTGGAGGACATTGGCCATCAAAGCGGCGAGCTCGTCACCGAACGGACGGAAATGGAGCTGACGCAATGAGTTACCCATCACTGGAAGAAAAGTTGGCGGCATTGAAGGTGACGCCGGCCAGCGAGTACGAGCGGCGTTGCGCCCAGAATCTGGCCCCCGGTGGCTATGAGATCGCGGTGCAGCGCACCGCCGATATTCTCGACGAGGGCTACGAGGTATTCATGCGGTCCTCCCGTTCGTCGATGGGCGTGGCCGGCGACTCGATCGTGGCGATGTTCAACGCGCAGGGGGATCTCGTCAACGCCTCCGCCGGCACCTATCTGCACGCCGTCATCCCGCCCATCGTCATCAAGTACATCCTGGCCCGGCACTCGGCCAACCCCGGGATCAACGACGGAGACATCTGGTACACCAACGACGCCCTTTACGGCGGAATCCACAACCCCGACCAGGTCGCGATCATGCCGGTGTTCTTTGAGGGCGAGCTGGTGGCATGGACGGCGGCACTGTCGCACACCACCGAAACCGGGGCGATCGAGCCTGGGGGGATGCCACTGTCGGCTACGTCGAGGTTCGAGGAGGGGATGAACCTGCCGCCGATGCGGGTAGGTCAGAACTTCCAGATCAGCGAGGACGTACTGGAAATGTTCGCCGCGTTCGGGATTCGCGCGGAGGCCAATGTCACCGTGGACATGCGCGCCAGGGCCACCACCGCCGACCGGGTACGGGTCCGACTGCTGGAGATGTTCGACCGCGAGGGCAAGGATTTCGTCACCGGCCTGTTCCGCCGGATGCTCGACGAGGCAGAGGCCGGAGCTCGGGCGCGTATCGCGGGCTGGGCAGACGGCACCTACCGGTGCGTGACGTTCTCCGATGCCGCGGGCCTCGAGTCCGGGCTGATGCGTAACTGTTCGATGACGTTCACCAAGAAGGGCGACTCCATCACCCTCGACTTCACCGGAACCAGTCCGGAGAACCCGTCGAGCTACAACGCCCATCCGCAAGCGGTGATCGGACATCTGGCCAACTACATCTATGAGTACGTCTTCCACGACCTCCCGATCAGTTCGGCGACGTTCGCGCCGATCGACTTCCTCTTCCCGCCCAATTCGATGCTGTCCCCGGATGCGCGCGCGGCGACTTCCAACGCGGTGATGGCTGCCACCGGCGCAATGAGCGCGATCGCTAACTGCGTCAGCAGGGCTCGGTACGGTTCGGAGGATTGGACACAGGTGGCCGCCAGCCAGGGCAACGGTGGCAACGCGACTGTGCTGGCCGGCATCAGCCAGTGGGGCGCCAACTTCGCCGACATGATCGCCTATCCGATAAACACCGAGGGTCAGGGCGCACGCGCCACCTCCGACGGCATGGATGCCTACGGGTTCCCCTGGTGTGCATTCGGGCGGGCGCCCGACGTGGAGAGCATGGAAAACGAATTTCCGATGCTCATTCCGCTCTCGTCGCATTGGCGTGATTCCGGCGGTGCAGGCAAGTACCGCGGCGGTGTGGGCACCGCCCAGTTATGGGTCGGCCATCACGTGCCGATGCTGTTCGCCATGGCCATCGCCGACAATTCGCGGGTGCAGACGCCGCAGCCGCTGTTCGGCGGCTATTCACAACCCACGGTCCCAGGCATTGTGCTCGAGGACGTCAATGTCACCGAGGCCCTGGCCAGTGCGCAGGCGGGGGAGCTGACCCTCGACGGCTTGCTGAACGGATCGTTCGGCGGTCGCCCCCGGGCGGGCAACTATGGCAGCGCGATTCACCCAGTCGCCAACGGCGAGACCGTCATCATCGGATTGTCCACTGGCGGAACAGGTTACGGCGACCCGATGGATCGTGACCCTAATGCGGTGGTAGTCGACGTCACCAAGAACCTGGTGTCCGAGCAGGCCGCGCGCGACGTGTACGGCGTGGTGCTCGATGGTCACGGCCAGCTCGACACCGAGGCCACCGCGCGGCAGCGTGAGCAGCTGATCGCTGCGCGGCTGCGTCGCGGCAGGCCCTATGACGAGTTCGTTGCGCAGTGGTCGCAACGAAAGCCCGACGAAGAGATCCTGGCCCGGTTCGGGTCCTGGCCCGATGGAGCGGTGCTCGAACCACTGATGCGCCCGTAGGCAGTCACGTGGCGAAGTTCGGAGATGCGGCACGATTGGAGACGACATGGACACTGGCCTGCCGCCACGGGCACGGGTGAAAGCACTCGCTCAAGGCCGCAGCGACGGACGCGGAATCGCCATTCCTCTCGCCGGCCAATTCGCCGCACGTATCAACGAACGGGACTGGGAGGACTTCATATTCGATCCCACCCAATTAGCGAACGGCTTACGCGACCTGGTCGATGCTGTGTCACCTGACGGTGTTCAGGTCACGATTCCTGAAGCGCTTACCGAGCCCGGATTGAATCTGCAGTCCTGCGAGCACCTCCAAGTTGCACTGGAAGCAACGCGCCGGCTCCGGTCCTCAATGGGCGAGCGGGTCGCGCTCCTGGCCTGCCTGCCCTCGGCGACGTCATTCTCGGGCGGCGCGGCGACGTTGACGGAAGTAACCAAAGAATTCCTCGCCGCAGGCGCCGACGTTATCTATGTTCTTGAACCAAACTCCGAAAATCCTGAGCCTCTATCAGCTCTTGCCAACATCGCCCGATTTCACCAAGCGGTAGCCGTCTCAACTGATTCGCGGCTGGCGTTGGCCCCGGTGTCGCAGATCCCCCTGACCGCGCCGTGCCGCGCAGACGGCGTCGCCGTCACTGAGACGAAATTGCCCCGCGATATCGACCTTCACCTACTCGAGGAGTGGATCGACGCGGTTCGTGGTTGAGTACGAGCAGTCGCGCCACAGTGTTCCTCCACCGAAGAGCCCTTGCCGACCGGATTTCTCGCTCCCTCGAGTCAGTGTGATGACGCCGCGGCATCGTGCTGGTCGGAAGTGGACTGCGTGTCTGCGCCCGGAGTTGCACCGTGGTGTGTGGGGCTTCCACCGCCGTCCGTTTCGTGCTTTTTGACTACGGTGCTCGACATTTCCGCGGCGGGAGGTGTCCCCGGTTCAGTGGGGGCGGACGGGAGCGCGGCGTTGCTCGTAATCCGGTCGACTGCCGACTCCCGTGGCCGGTCTTGCTCAGTGGGCTTCGCGGGTAGCACCGCAACCTCCGCGGCGGCTAAGGATGTCTGCCCTGTCGACTGCTGGCCCGCACCCTCTGATGAGTTCGTCTGGTCCGTACCACTTTTCGGTGCACTCGCTGACGTATGAAGCGTCCCAAGTGAATTGGTTCCGACTTTGGCGCTCGGGGGCAGCCCGGGGCCGGGGTCGAGCTCGACAGACGGTTCCGTGGTCGCAGTCGATTGATCTGTTGTGCTTGTCAATGGGGTCGACTTCGGGACAATCGGCGGCGGCAAGAACTTCAGAAGACTGGTGACGGCATTACCAGCTGCGGTCGCGCCGGTGAAGATGATCCCGGAGTCGCCACCCAGTGGCGCGGGGAAGAGCTTCGTGAGGGCAGTGAAAACTGGTCCGACGATGCCTGCAACCAATGATGTTGGGACGCCAGGGACGGGGTTCTCGTTGGGATTGACGACGATGTACACCAGGTAGCTGAGCAGACCCGGAATCTTGCTCGGGTCCTCCAACCCGGCTTGCAGCACATTGAGCAGCCGCGCGGGCGTTGCGACGAGGTACTCCACGGTGTTCGAAATCGCCTGACCCAGGAGGGAAGGGACTGTGGCCTCGGCAGTTGTCATCGCAGACGGCGCCGCCACAGGCCCGCTAACGGCCGGTTGTGCGGCGGCGAACCCGGTCGGTGTGGGGGCCGGCCCATTAGGTATTCCGCCTGAAATGGCGGATGCTGACTCGACCGGTTGCCGCCAGAACAACAGCCCACCTTGTGGGTTATCCCAGACACGCCCCGTCGACTCCGGGCCAGTCTGTAGCGCAACGGCTAAAGCCGTTGGCATGGCATGGATCTCGTGAATGAGCGCGCGTTCGGCCGGTAATCGGCCAAGGCACGCCACCGAGGAGGCGACAAGCGCGCTGGCACCGAGGAGTGCCATGCCGGACCCGAAGCCGGGGCGAACAGACGAAGACATCGATGGCTCCTTTGCAAGCGGTGACGCGACAGCGAGCAACGTACCGAGGCCACAGCCCCGTTGGAAGAGAATTCGGAAAGCTTTTTCTACAGGACTTTGTAGGAAGGCCGCAGTAACGTATCTCGATGACGCGATGGCCACCCCTCCGACATGTCGCTGCCTAAAGAGGAAAGACCGGGTAAATGGGCCTAAAGGACGTCCATATGGGGTAGCCGACGGGACGTGAACGGTGCCATCCAAGCACAACAATCTACAAAACTATTGCGGATCGACGTTGTACTGTCGTATATTGATCGGCAACGGAAGTTCGATCTCTGGGAGGAGCAGTCATGGCCGTCGCCACCGATGAAGCGCAGGAGGTCGCCGCACCGCCCGTCGGCGTCGCCGGCCGGTCACGTGAGGTGTCGTTCGACACCCATCCCGACCGCTACCGGCACTGGAAGCTGCGCCTCGACGGCGAGGTGGCATGGCTGGTTCTCGACGTCGACGAAGACGGCGGTCTTGTCCCGGGCTACGAACTGAAGCTGAACTCCTATGACCTGGGCGTGGACATCGAGCTGTACGACGCGACGCAGCGGTTGCGGTTCGAGCACCCCGAGGTCAAGACGGTCATCGTGACCAGCGGCAAGGAGAAGGTGTTTTGCGCCGGCGCCAACATCCGCATGCTGGCCGCCTCGCCGCACGAATGGAAGGTGAACTTCTGCAAGTTCACCAATGAAACCCGCAACGGAATTGAAGACGCCACAGCGCATTCCGGCCAAACCTATCTGGCCGCGGTCAACGGCGCCTGCGCAGGCGGCGGATACGAGCTGGCACTGGCCTGCGACCACATTGTGCTCATCGACGACAACTCCTCGGCGGTCTCACTGCCCGAGGTTCCACTGCTGGGCGTGTTACCGGGCACCGGCGGACTGACCCGAGTGGTCGATAAGCGGCACGTGCGCAAAGACCGCGCCGATGTGTTCGCAACGCGCTCCGACGGTGTGCGCGGCAAGACTGCGGTGCAGTGGGGACTGGTCGACGAGCTGGCTGCGCCACGTCAGTTCGAGCAAGCGGTGCGCGAGCGTGCCGCTGAATTCGCCGCCCGATCGCACCGCCCGTCGGGTGTCAGTGGCGTCGAGCTGACACAGCTGAACCACGTCATCGGCTCCGACAGCATTGTCTATGACTACGTCACGGCCGAATTCGACCGCTCTAATGGCGCAGTCACGATCACCGTGCGCACGCCGCAAGCTGCCGCGCCGGCCGACATGGCCGCCGCCGCCACACAGGGGAGCGCCTTCTGGCCGCTGGCGGTCACCCGCGAGCTCGACGATCTGATCCTTCGCCTGCGTACCAACGAGACCACGATCGGCACCTGGATCGTGCGTACAGCGGGACAGGCCGACGTCGTCGACGGCTACGAGCGGTTGCTGCTGGATAACGCTGATCAGGACTGGCTGGCCAATGAGGTCCTGCTCTACTACAAACGGGTTCTCAAGCGCTTTGACGTCACCAGCCGAACCCTGATCGCCGAAATCCTGCCCGGTAGCTGCTTTTCCGGGATGCTGGTCGAGCTTGCGCTTGCCTGCGACCGTCAATACATCCTCGATGGTCCTCCGCCGGAGGATGAGGACAGTGATGAGCGGGCCAGCATGCGCCTAACGGCCGCCAACTTCGGCGCGTTCCCGATGGGCAACGGCCTGACGCGCCTCGAGTCGAGGTTCTACGGCCACGATGACCATGTCAATTGGTTGCGCGACAAGGAGATCGGAAACTCGTTGACTCCCTCGGAGGCCAACGAGCTTGGGCTGGTGACGGATGCACCGGACGACATCGACTGGGAAGACGAAATCCGTCTCGTCATCGAGGGTCGCGCGGCACTCTCGCCGGATGCCTGCACCGGCATGGAGGCCAACCACCGCTTCGTCGGACCCGAAACGCTCGAGACAAAGATCTTCGGCCGCCTTTCGGCCTGGCAGAACTGGATCTTCATTCGCCCCAATGCATCTGGGCCGGAGGGCGCCTTGAGGCGATACGGCACAGGTAAATCGGCAACTTTCGACAGGAAGCGGGTCTAGCCACCATGACGACATCGATCAACTACGAAGACAAGATCCCCAACAACGTAGACCTGTCCTCGGATCGCCGGCTGCAACGAGCATTGGAGGGTTGGCAGCCCAAGTTCCTCAACTGGTGGGGCGAAATGGGCCCCACCCTGGAAACCCACGGCGTGTACTTGCGCACCGCTGTCGCCGTCGGGCGCGAAGGGTGGGCACACTTCGACCACGTCAACGTCCCCGACTACCGCTGGGGCATCTTCCTGGCTGAGCCCAAGCCGGATCGGCGCATCGCGTTCGGCGAGAACAAGGGACAGCCCGTATGGCAGCAGGTGCCCGGTGAGCACCGGGCCGACCTACAGCGCTTGATCGTTGTGCAGGGCGACACCGAACCCGCCTCCGTGGAACAGCAGCGGCTGCTCGGGCTGACCGCACCGTCGCTGTATGACCTGCGAAACCTGTTTCAGGTCAACGTCGAAGAGGGCCGGCACCTGTGGGCGATGGTGTATCTGCTGCACGCCTACTTCGGCAAGGAGGGCCGTGAGGAGGCAGAGGCGCTGCTCTACCGCAACTCGGGCAGCCCGGACTCGCCACGCATCCTCGGTGCGTTCAACGAGAAGACCGCCGACTGGTTGGCGTTCTACATGTTCACGTACTTCACCGACCGCGACGGCAAATACCAGCTGGGCACGCTGAAGGAAAGTGCATTCGACCCGCTGTCGCGCACCTGCGAGTTCATGCTGAAAGAAGAAGCCCACCACATGTTCGTGGGCACCACCGGCGTCGATCGCGTCGTGATGCGCAGCGCCGAGCTGATCTGCGAGCACGACACTCTAGACATCGCGGCTCGCGGCGGCATCCCGCTGGAGATCATCCAGAAGTACATCAACTTCCACTACAGCGTGTCACTGGACCTGTTCGGCAGCGAAACCTCCACCAACGCCGCGAATTACTTCACCGCCGGCCTGAAGGGCCGCTGGCAAGAGGAGCGCCGCAGCGACGACCATCAGCTGGTCAACGACAGTGCATTCTTGGACACCCCCAACGCCGACGGCACATGGCGCAAGGACGAACTGTCCGCGCTGCTGGCGCTGAACCTCGATCTGCGCGGCGAGTACATCAGCGACTGCCAAAGCGGGGTCAAACGGTGGAACAAGGTCCTGGCTGACAACGGCGTCGATTTCGTATTCCGGCTTCCCCATGTTGGTTTCAATCGGGAGGTTGGCGTCTACGCCGATTACCACATCAGCCCGACGGGAACCCTCCTGGACGCGGACACGTGGAAGCAGGCCGAAAGCAGCTGGCTGCCCACCGATGAGGACCTGACGTTCGTGCGATCGCTGATGCAGCCGGTCTATGAACCCGGCAAGATCGCGAGCTGGGTGGCCCCGCCCGTGCAGGGAATCAACGGTAAGCCGTTCGACTACGACTACGTTCACCTGGCCTGAGACCTCGAGAACGCGGCTGCCGGTGTGCGACTTGTGCGCACACCGGCAGCACCACCAATCAATTCTTGTCAACCCGTAGAGCAGGAGAGTGGAATGTCCACCGCAGCAACTCCTTCCGCGGTCAATGTCGATGCATTGATCATCGGCGCCGGGCCCGCTGGTCTGTTCGCCGCCTACTATGCGGGCTTTCGTGCCATGTCGGTTGCGGTGATGGACTCCCTGCCTGAACCGGGAGGCCAGATCAGCGCGATGTATCCCGAGAAGCACATCCTTGACATTGCTGGCTTCCCCGCCATCCGTGGACGCGAACTCGTCGAGCGACTCCTCGACCAGGCGGCGCCCTACGAACCCGTGTATCTACTCGGGCAGCACGCACAGCACCTGCAGCGCAACGACAACGGCGACGGACCAGACACATTCACGGTCACCAGCTCGGCGGGAGTGACGGTGCACGCCCGCTCGATCATCATCACCGGCGGCATCGGGAACTTCACACCGCGCCCGCTGCCCGCAGCGCAGACATTCGATGGCGACGGGTTGGCCTACTTCGTGCGCCGCCTCGATGACTACGCCGACACCGATGTGGTGATTGCAGGCGGCGGCGACAGCGCCTTCGACTGGGCTCAGGCGCTGGGACCGATCGCACGCTCTATCACCCTGGTGCACAGGCGAGACAGCTTCCGTGCGCACCCGGCCACGGTGGCTGCGGTAGCGGCCTCGGACGTAGAGGTTCTCACCAACGCCGAGATCCGAAAGATCCACGGCGACGGAGCAATCGACGGTGTCGAGATCGCCACTGATGACGGCACAGTGCGAGACGTGAGCTGCCAGCGCATCGTCGCCGCCCTGGGCTTCACGGCCAACTTGGGGCCGCTGCTGGAGTGGGGCATCGAGATTCGCAACCGGCGCCACATCGTTGTCGATTCAACGATGCAGACCACCATTCCAGGCATCTTCGCGGCCGGCGACATCAACGATTACCCCGGCAAGGTGCGCCTGATCGCCGTCGGTTTCGGAGAGGCTGCCACCGCCGTCAACAACGCCGCGCACTACACCGATCCCGAACAACCCGTGTTTCCAGGACATTCCACCGACACGGTGCCGGCAGCGATACCGGCCTGAACCAGGAAGGAGTCCGGCGATGCCCTACGTCATCGGCGAGTCGTGCATCGACGTGACGGACCGCTCTTGCATGGAGGAGTGCCCCGTCGACTGCATCTACGAAGGCGAGCGCAAGCTCTACATCAATCCGCTCGAATGCATCGACTGCGGCAACTGCGAACCTGTATGCCCGGTGCAGGCGATCACACAGGATCGGCGAGTGCCCGAGGAACAGCAGAAGTTCATCGGCGACGCATTGCGGTTCTTCACCGAGACGTTGCCAGGTAGAGAGGAAAGCCTCGGCGCCCCAGGCGGTTCGGCCAACACCGGGCCGATCGGCGTGGACACCGAATTCGTACAGAGCTATGCCAAGCCAGCGTGAGCGTATGGCGTTGGTCGACGCGCATATGCACGTCCCCCGGCTTTCGACGGTCAAGCCGGCGTGGCTGGACTGGGCGAACCGATTCGGCGCGCCGGGCTGGCGCGATGTGTTCGACAGCGACGGAGACCCCATACCGGCTCGCTTCGATGCGCTGCTGGAATCCCAGGGCGTTGACCGGGCGCTGCTCTTCTGTGAATACAGTCCGCGCGCAACCGGCATCCAAGCCATCGATGACCTGCTGGCGATTCGGGACCACAACCCAGAGCGCTTCCGACTGGTGGCGAACGTCAACCCGCATCTTCACTACCCAATCGCAGGTGAACTGGAGCGCCAACTCGAACTCGGCGCCGTAGCAGTCAAACTGCATCCGGTCCACGGGGCGTTCTCTCCGGCACACCCCGACGTGCGGCCGATCTATCACATCTGCACTGAGCGGGGGATACCGGTGATCGTGCACTCCGGCGTGTCCAGCTTCCCCGGATCGCGCTCCAGCTGCGGCGACCCACAACTGCTGCTCGACGTCATCGAGGACTTCCCGGAAGTGAACTTCGTCTTCGCGCACGGCGGCCGGGGTTGGTGGTATGAGACCGCGGCGTTCCTCGCACTGGCCAAAACCAACGTGTGGCTCGACCTGTCAGGGCTGCCGCCGCTAAAGCTCACGCAGTATTACGCCAACGTCGATTTGGTTCGCCTCGCGGGCAAGTGGATCTTCGGTACCGACTGGCCCGGTGTGCCCGGCATCAGAAACAACGCTGACGCGCTGGCTCAGCTCGGTCTGCCGAAGTCGGTGCTGGAAGGCGTCTTTAGCAGCAACGCAGCGAAAGTGTTTGCAGGACTCGATATTTAGACCGAGCCACCGGTAGAAGGAAGGACCTAACTCCTGATGGTTGGCACAGTCGGCGTCATCGGCGCCGGAACGATGGGTGTCGGCATCGCCTACGTGTTCGCGGCAGCCGGCAGCGAGGTCACCGTCGTCGAACCTGACCGGGACCGCGGCCGACTAGCGCAGCAGGTGATCGAGGACCAGGCCGTCGCGGCGCATGAGCGGGGGAAACTTTCCGCCGCCACGCGTGATGCGTTGAGCAGCCGGTTGCGCTGGGTCGCCGCGATCGCCGACCTGCCAGACGCGCTGGACCTCGCAGTCGAGGCGGTGCCCGAGCGCGCCGACCTCAAACGTCCTGTGCTCGCCGAAGTTGAAAAGCACCAACCAGCGCTGCTGGCTACCAACACAAGCGGCATCGCCATCGGCACGCTGGCCGATGCCCTCAGCACCCCGCAGGCGTTCATTGGGCTGCACTTCTTCAACCCGGTTTGGTCGATGCCGCTGGTCGAGATCGTGCGTGGCGAGCACACCAGCGACGCTGCGCTTTTGGCCGCCCAGCAAGCGGTAGCACACATCGGCAAAGAACAGATCGTGGTAGCCGATGCACCCGGGTTTGCCACGAGCCGCCTCGGGGTGGCGATCGGACTCGAGGCCATGCGCATGTTGCAAGACGGTGTGGCCAGCGCCGAAGACATCGACCGGGCAATGGAACTGGGCTATCGGCATCCGATGGGACCGCTTCGGCTGACCGATCTCGTCGGGCTCGATGTGCGGCTCGACATCGCCACCAATCTCGCCAAGGCCTACGGGCCCCGGTTCGATCCGCCGCAGATCCTGCTCGACAAAGTCACCGCGGGCGACCTCGGCCGCAAGGCCGGGCGCGGCTTCTACACCTGGTGAGCGGAAGACGGACATGGCCATCTATGCGCTCGGCGCAGACGCGCCCGACATCGCCCCCGATGCGTTCGTCCACCCGGAGGGCGTCGTCATCGGGCGGGTCCGCCTCGGATCGAAGGCCTCGGTCTGGCCGGGGGCGGTGCTACGCGCCGACCATGGCGAGATCACCGTTGGCGCGCGGACGTCGATTCAAGACGGCACCGTGCTGCACACCATTCCCGAGCGGCCCACCGCGATCGGTGACGACTGCGTGATCGGCCACAACACCCACCTGGAGGGTTGCACGGTCGAGTCGCGCTGCCTCATCGGCTCAGGGTCGATCACACTCAACCACGCCATCGTGCGCACCGGAGGGGTTGTCGGCGCGGCGGCGCTGGTGCCCGAAGGTTTCGAAGTGCCAAGCGGCGCACTGGCAGTCGGAGTGCCGGTGCGCCTGCGCCCCTTGGGAATGGACTCGCGCTGGCTCGACTACGCAGTCAACACCTACCTCGAGTTGTCGCGACGCCACAGCGCCGAGCTACGCCGAATCGGTTGAAACCTGTAGGACAACCTCCCGCGAAGACAAGGAGTCCCATGAGCGCACCACTGCAAAGCTTCCTGCTCGGTCGCTGGCACACCCCGGCCGACGACGGCCGTGCCCTGCACGACGCCGCAACCGGCGACGAGATCGCCCGCATCGCCACGGAGGCCCCGGATTTCGCGGACGTGCTCGCCTACGCGCGAGATGTCGGTGCCCCCGCTCTGGGCAAGCTCGACTTCGCCGAGCGGGCGGCGATCCTCAAAGGCCTCGGCAAACATCTCACCGGCTACAGCGAGGAGTTTTACTCGCTGTCCACCAGAACGGGTGCGACAAAACGTGATTCGGGTGTCGACGTCGACGGCGGCATTGGGGTGCTGTTCGTTTATGCCGGCAAGGGTGCCCGGGAACTGCCGAGATGCGGCCCGCTGCTCGACGGAAAGATCGAATGGATCGGCAAGTCGGAAACCTTTGGGGTGCAGCACATCTACACCCCACTGACCGGGGCGGCCGTGCAGATCAACGCGTTCAACTTCCCGGTATGGGGCATGCTGGAGAAGTTCGCCCCGGCATTTCTGGCCGGCGTGCCGAGCGTTGTCAAGCCGGCGGCGCAGACGGCCTACCTGACCGAACTGGTGGTACGCCGAATCATCGAGGCGGGGCTACTCCCCGAGGGGGCGCTGCAACTCGTCTGCGCACCACCTGGAAATCTCATCGACCATCTCACCGGCCAGGACCTGCTCTCGGTGACTGGCTCGGCGGCCACCGCCGCGACACTGCGCGCGCACCCCGCGGTGGTGCGAAATGCCGTGCGGTTCAACGCCGAAGCCGACTCGCTGAACTGCTCGATCCTGGGCCATGACGCGGTGCCTGGGACTCCCGAGTTCGACCTTTACGTCGAACAACTCATCACCGAGATGACGGTCAAAGCGGGTCAGAAATGCACCGCCATCCGTCGCGCTCTGGTGCCGCAGCGGCTGTTCGAGCCCGTCACCGAGGCACTGTGTGCGCGCCTTGCGGCCGTCCGTGTCGGCAACCCCGCCCGCGACGACGTTGACATGGGCGCTTTGGTGAGCCTCGCGCAGCGTGACGAGGTGCGCCGCGCGGTGACGAAGCTGGCCGGCGACTGCGAGCTCGTCTATGGTGACCCCGACCGCGTCGATCTGGTCGACGCCGACGCCGACCGCGGCGCGTTTCTGTCGCCGATGTTGCTGCGCTGCGCCGACCCTGATGCCCGCACACCGCACGAGGTCGAAGCCTTCGGCCCGGTCACCACGCTCATCCCGTACGGGTTGACCTCGGATGCGATCGAACTTGCCGCCCGCGGTGCAGGCAGCCTGGCCGGCTCGCTGGTCAGCCACGACCCCGGCTTTGTGCGCGACGTGGTGGTCGGGGCGGCGCCGTGGCACGGTCGGCTGCTGGTCCTCAACCGCGACGACGCCGCAGAATCCACCGGCCACGGATCGCCGCTCCCGCACACCGTTCACGGCGGCCCGGGCCGGGCTGGCGGCGGCGAGGAACTCGGCGGCATTCGCGCGGTGCTACACCACATGCAGCGCACCGCAATTCAGGGCCCACCGTCGCTGCTGGACAGTCTCGTTCCCCAGGGAACATGAGGTCTATTTCCGTCGAAATTTGGATGTTCGGTCGCCAACTTGCGACTGTGTCGATTTCCCGACGAGAGGAACGCAAGTGCAATGAGTGGCGGTATGGGCGAAACTGTCGCGCCGACAACGACACCAGTGCAACTCGGTGACGGGCTGGAGGTTTCACCCATCGGCGTTGGCACGATGGGGTTGTCACCCGGGGTCTACGGCGACGTCACTGATGACGACGCGCTCAGGTTGATCGGCGCGGCAATCGACCGCGGCGCCACCTTCCTCGACACGGCCGACGCGTACGGCCGCGGCGAGGGCGAACGGTTGGTCGCCCGCGCCGTAGCTGGCCGACGTGACGAGGTAACCCTCGCCACCAAATTCGGCTACGTCGGACCCGATCAGGGCCGACGCGTCGACGTCGGCTACCGGATGAAGTTGTTCGTGGATGCCAGTCCGGCACATGCGGCCGCTGCGATCGATGCCAGCCTGAGCAGACTCGGCGTGGACCACGTCGACCTGTGGTACCTGCATTTTCCCGACCCCGAGGTGCCGATCGAGGAGACAGTCGGCGCGATGGCCGAACAGGTGAGGATCGGCAAAGTGCGCCACCTGGGCTTGAGCAATGTCACGGCAGAGCAGCTGCGCCGCGCCCACTCGGTACACAGGATCGCCGCCCTGCAGTGCGAGTACTCACTGTGGCATCGCGCCGCCGAACGCGACCTGATCCGGGCTTGCCGCAACACCGGCGCTGGAATCGTCGCGTGGGGACCGCTGGGCTCGGGATTCCTCACCGACAGTGGATTTCTCGGCGGGCATCTCACCGAGGTGCCGACAAACGACTTCCGTTCCCGCAACGACCGCTTCAACCCGAACAACCTTGGCCGTAACGCCCAGCGATACGCCGCCTTAACCCCCATCGCAAAGTCGTTGGGCTGCACTACCGCTCAGCTGGCACTGGCGTGGCTGATCCGCCGTGGTGCGGTGCCGATACCCGGCACTCGCAGTCTGGACCATCTCACCGAGAACCTGGGCGCCACCACCATCGCGATCCCCGACGACGTCGCCGACGCGATCGATGCCCAATTCGGGCCCGGCGCGGCGGTCGGCGCCGCATTTCACGAACCGTCGTAACGCTCACTTCCCTCGAGATCAGGAGCATTCCATGACATCCCCCGTGCGCTACGAACGTGACGCGGCGATCGCCACCATCACTTTGGACCGGCCCGCTGAGCGCAACGCCGTAAACCTCGAAGTATGCGACGCGATGTACGCGGCGCTGCAGCAGTTCGAAGCCGACACCAAAGCACGGGTAGCGATACTGACCGGCACCGGGCCGGCCTTTTGCGCCGGCGCCGATCTGACCGCCTTCGCTGCCGGTGACGGCCCGAAGATCGCTGCGCATCGCGGCGGTTTCGGCGGCTTTGTCCGTTACCGACGGACCAAGCCTGTCGTCGCGGCGATCAACGGGCACGCGCTTGCCGGCGGACTGGAGTTGGTGCTGGCCTGTGAAATGGCCGTCGCGTCCAATCGAGCGATGTTCGGCCTACCTGAGGTCACCGTGGGGCTGATGGCCGGCGGCGGCGGGGCGATCCGGCTGCCGGTCGACGTGCCGCCCAAGATCGCCTTCCGAATGCTGTTGACTGGCAAGCCGATTGACGCAGCAGAAGCCTTACAGTATGGACTAATCAACCAAGTTGTCGATCCCGATGACGTCATGCCCGCAACACTCTTGCTGGCGCAGCAGATCGCTGCGGCTGCGCCGCTGGCCGTGGCGGCCTCGCTGAGAGTTGGGCGCACCGCGCTCGGGCTCAGAGACGAAGCCAACGCCTGGTGCGTCAGCGACGATGTGATGGACGAAGTCTTCGCCACCCAAGACGCGCGCGAGGGTGTGGGTGCGTTTGTCGACAAGCGCCATCCCACATGGACGGCACGCTAGCTCGCTGGTACTGCACCCAGTAGCTCCCCCGGCATAGAGCGACGGATAAGCGCGGTGCACGTGTCACGCGATCAGCGGCAAACACCGATCATATGTATGACGATTAGTCGAGCTATAGACAGATATGTTGTCGTATGAACCGACGAGTATGCGCTAGGGACCACAACCGCACCCAACGACGGCTGATTCGATCGGCCAAAGTGGGCTAATCGACGGCAAATCATTCGTACGATATGTGCCTGAAGATCACAGACGACGCCCGCCAAACGAGATGCTGCGGCTAACTACTAGACAATTAGATGACGACTCGCTAGTTTTATGTCATGCAACACACCGTGCCGCGCGGAGGGGCCTCGGCCACAGTGTCGCGTCTAACCCACTTCGCAACCACCTAAGCGTCGTGTCGCAGACAAACGCACCCGTCGACGACGTTTCACCGAACAGCGTCGCCACTCCTGCACCCGTACGGCGCCATGCACTGGCCAGGATTTCGTCCTACCCGATGGCCAAGCCCGTCAACGCTGTCGGCGGCTTTTTTTTCATGGCTTTGGACACGCTGATCGCGATACCGCGGCCCCCGTTCGCTTGGCGGGAGTTCTTGCTGCAGTCGTGGTTCGTCGCGCGGGTTTCGCTGGTGCCGACATTGATGCTGACGATTCCCTACGCGGTTCTGTTGGTGTTCACCTTCAATGTGCTGTTCGTCCAGTTCGGGGCGGGCGATTTGTCTGGCGCCGGAGCAGCATTCGGCATCGTGAGCTCGATCGGGCCGATTGTGACGGTCCTGGTGGTGGCCGGGGCCGGAGCCACCGCAATGTGTGCCGATCTCGGCGCGCGCACCATCCGCGACGAGCTCGACGCGCTGCGGGTGATGGGGATCAACCCCGTTCAGGCGTTGGTAGTCCCGCGTGTTCTGGCCGCCACCGTTGTGGCACTGTTGATGTCGGCACTGGTGGTGATGGTGGGCCTGGCCGGTGCCTTCCTCTTCTCGGTGTTCGTTCAGCACATCACTCCGGGCGCCTTCGTGGCCAGCCTGACATTGGTTACCGGCCTGGCCGACGTCGTGATTGGACTGTTGAAAGCCGCCCTGTTCGGATTGGCAGCCGGCTTGATCGCTTGCTACAAGGGCACTTCGGTGGGAGGCGGGCCCGCCGGAGTGGGCAACGCCGTCAACGAAACAGTGGTGTATTCCTTTGTCGCGCTGTTCATCATCAACGTGATCGCCAGCGCTGTCGGAGTGAAGGCCACCCTATGACCGCCGGCGCGCCCAGCAAGCCCCACGCCAGGCTTCGCCGCATGGTGAACACCTGGGCGGCGGGATGGATCCGCGTTGGCCACCAGACGCAGTTCTACGTCGACACCATGAGTGGTATCGGTGTGGCGTTCGCCCGGTACCGCACTGAGGTCGTGCGCTTGATCGCTCAAATGAGTTTGGGCACAGGTGCGTTGGCGATCATCGGCGGCACAATTGCTGTCGTTGGATTTCTGACAATGTCGACCGGGGTTCTGATCGCCGTACGTGGCTACAACACTTTCGCGGACGTGGGCGTGGAAGCGCTGACCGGTTTCGCGTCGGCGTACTTCAATGTCCGATTGATCGCGCCCCTTACGGCCGGCATCGCTTTGGCCGCCACCATCGGTGCCGGCGCGACCGCGCAACTAGGCGCGATGCGGATCAACGAGGAGATCGACGCACTGGAAGTGATGGGCATTCGATCCCTTGCCTATCTTGCCTCCAGCAGAGTCATTGCCGGGGTGCTGGTGGTGATCCCGCTGTACTGCGTCGCGGTGCTGTGCTCCTTCGTCGCCGCGCGATTCGGCACCACCGCGGTCTACGGCCAGTCGACCGGTGTCTACGACCACTACTTCAACACCTTCCTGAATCCCAGTGATCTGGTCTGGTCATTCTTTATCGCCGTCACCATGGCGATCGTCATCATGCTCGTGCACACCTACTACGGCTTCAACGCCTCCGGCGGCCCAGCCGGTGTCGGGGAGGCTGTCGGCCGCGCGGTGCGCACCTCGCTGATCAGCGCCTCGTTCGTCGTCGTTCTCCTTTCGCTGGCTGTCTACGGGCAGTCGGGCAACTTCCAGTACGCCGGCTAGCCCGATGGACACCAGCAGGGACCGACGACGTCTGCACCCAGCGTGGTGGACGCTGATACTTACTGTCGCCCTCACGGGATTCGTGGTCGTCTGCTCGGGTTTCTTCTTCGGCGAATTCAGTCGCGCCGACTCGGTGACCCTGACCTCAGAACGCGCAGGTCTGGTGATGGAGACCGGCGCCAAAGTCAAGATGCGGGGCATCGACATCGGACAGGTCGGCGCCATCAGCGGCGGCGACGGGCCAGTGCGCCTCACGCTCGAAATCTCGCCCGACCAAATGAAATACATCCCGGCCAATGTCGTTGCCGAGATCAACGCGACCACCGCATTCGGCGCCAAGTACGTTGACCTCATCTCGCCAGCCGATCCGAGTCCGCAGCCGTTAGCCGCTGGAGCGGTGCTGCACTCACGAAACGTCAGCACAGAAGTGAACACCGTCTTCGAAAACCTGGTCGGGGTGCTCAAGCAGATCGACGTCGCCAAGCTCAACGCCACCCTGAGCGCATTGGCAGACGGTGTGCGCGGCCAGGGTCAGCGCATCGGTGAAGCCACCACCTCCGCCAACCAGCTGCTGCTCGCGATCAATCCACGCATGGACCAAATCGCCGCCGACTGGCGGTCATTGAAGGGGTTCTCCGACGCCTACGGGGGTGCGGCCCCAAACATCCTGGCGTCCTTGAAATCGGCCAGCGTCACGGCAACCACCATCACCCGCCACGCTACCGATCTGGATGCGTTGCTGCTCAACACCATTGGCTTCTCGGATGCCGGCATCAACCTGCTGGCACCCAACAGGGACAACCTCATCAACGCCGTCAATGCCGCAGCGCCCACTACCAGCCTGCTGATGAAGTACAACCCCGAATACACCTGTCTGCTGTTGGGCGCCAAAGACTTCATCGACAACGGGGGGCACGACACCTTGGGTGGCAACGGGCGGACCCTTGTCACCGATTCCACCTTCCTGCTCGGCGACGATCCCTACCAATATCCGGACAATCTGCCCGTCATCGCTGCGAAGGGTGGCCCCGGCGGCAAGCCCGGCTGCGGCTCGCTTCCCGACGCCAGCAAGAACTTCCCGGTGCGTCAGTTGGTCACCAATACGGGGTGGGGGACGGGCACCGACATCCGCACCAACCCCGGGATCGGCCACCCCTGCTGGGCT
Source organism: Mycobacterium sp. OAE908 (assembly GCF_017872775.1). NCBI lineage: Bacteria > Bacillati > Actinomycetota > Actinomycetes > Mycobacteriales > Mycobacteriaceae > Mycobacterium > Mycobacterium sp. OAE908. The sequence continues at coordinate 15,970 of NZ_JAGGJL010000004.1, read as the reverse complement.
GACTTCCTGCCAGCCACCCGGGCGGTGCCCCAACAGGCCAGCATCCGGCAATGCCTGCCGGGCCCAGCGATCGGGCCGATGCCCTATCCGGGCGCCCCACCACAGGGCGCAAAGCTCTACGCACCCGACGGGACGCCGCTCTACCCCGGTGTGCCCCCGCCACCACCACCGCCACCAGGACCGCCAGCACCGTGACAGGCCAACATAAAGGACAGCAGCCATGAAAGAAAACTTGGCGGGTGCGATCTGGCGTCTGTCGATCTTCGCTGCGGTTTGCCTGGTCGCGCTCTTTGCTTTAGTTATGGTATTCGCGCAGCTGCGATTTCAGGACGAGATGGTCTACCGGGCGGAATTCGCCGATGGCTCAGGGTTAAAGCAGGGTAACTTCGTACGAATCGCCGGCGTCGAAGTCGGCAAGGTGCAGAAAATGAGCATCGCACCCAACGCTGTTGTGACTGTTCAATTCTCGGTAGAAGACTCCGTCATGCTCACCGACGCGACACGCGCAGCGATCCGCTGGCAAGACCCATACGGCAATCGGTACCTAGCGTTGGAGGAGGGCGCAGAATCCGGCAAGCCTCTGCAGCCGGGGCAGGCCATCCCGCTCGCGCGCACCCAGCCGGCGCTGGATCTCGACCAGCTGATCGGAGGCTTCAAGCCACTGTTTAAGGCGCTGGATCCTCAACAGGTCAACGCGTTAACTGGTCAGCTGATCGCTGCTTTTCAGGGGCAGGGCACTACGATCAGTTCCTTTTTGGCCCAGACCTCCTCGGTTGCTAGCACGCTTGCCGACCGTGATGAGCTGATCGGCCAAGTCATCACCAACCTCAACACTGTGCTCGGGTCGATCGCTGACCAAAGCGACCAGTTCGACAAGTCGGTCACGTCGCTGTCGGAACTGGTCAAGGGGCTTGCCGCACGCAAAGCCGATATCGCCAACGCCGTCGCCCACACCGATAACGCGTCGGCCGAGCTTGCCGACTTCCTCACCCAGGCACGCCCGCCGGCGCAGAAGGTCGTTACGGAAACCGACCGCGCCGCCGGAATCGTCGTCGCCGACCACGACTACTTCGACGATTTGATCAACACCCTGCCCGATGCCTACCGCGCACTGGCACGACAGGGCATCTACGGCGATTTCTTCAGCTTCTATCTGTGTGACGCGGTGCTCAAGCTCAACGGCAAGGGTGGCCAACCGGTTTATGTCAAGGTCGCCGGTCAGACCACCGGAAGGTGCGCACCGAAATGAAACCGCTCGCTGACCGCAATCCCTTCATCCTCGGCGCCATCGGCATCAGCGTCATGACCGCCATCAGCGTCGCGGCACTGCAATACGACAAACTGCCGTTCGTCAACCAAGACGACCACTACGCGGCCTACTTCGCCGACGCCGGAGGCCTGCGCTCGGGCGCCGCCGTTCAGGTATCGGGATTCCGCGTCGGCAAAGTCTCCAGCATCGAGCTGGACGGGCCGCGTGTGCTGGTGAAATTCACCATCCACGACGACATTCATCTCGGGCAACGCACCGAGGCGCAGATCAAAACTAAAAGCGTGCTGGGAGCCAAGATCCTCGACATCCTGCCTCGCGGGGACGGCCGGCTCACCGAAACGATTCCGATCGAACGCACCACATCGCCCTACCAACTGCCCGATGCGCTAGGCGATTTGGCGTCGACGATCAACGACCTCGATACCGAGCATGTGTCACAGTCGCTACAAGTCTTGGCCCAGACCTTCCAGGACACTCCACCGGATCTCAAAGCTGCGGTAGACAGTGTGGCCCGGTTCTCCCAAACCCTCGATGCACGCGATACCCAGCTTCGTTCCCTGCTCACCAACGCGAACAAAACAACCGCCGTGCTGGCTCGGCGCACCGATCAGGTGGTCAGTCTGATTTCTGACACCAACGCATTACTGTCGCAACTGCTCATCCAGCGCAACGCCCTCGATCAAATCTCAGGACACCTCTCTGCGATGGCGCGGCAGTTGTCGGGATTGGTCGCCGACAACCGCGAATCATTGCGACCCGCCCTGGACAAACTCAACGGCGTGTTGACGATCGTCGACAACCGTAAGCAAAAGGTCCAAGAAGCGCTCAAGCTTGCGCCGCAAGTGATAATGCGGCTCGGCGAATCGCTGGCTTCGGGGCCGTTCTTCAAGGCGTACGTCGCCAACCTGATTCCGGGTCAGTTCCTGCAACCCTTCATCGACTCCGCGTTCTCCGACCTGGGTCTCGATCCGAACGTGCTAGCGCCGTCGCAACTGTCGGACCCCCAGACGGGGCAACGCGGAACTCCGGCCCTGCCGGTGCCTTACCCGCGCACGGGGCAGGGCGGCGAACCCAATCTCACACTGCCCGACGCGATTACCGGTAACCCTGGCGATCCCCGCTACCCGTACCGCGAGCCGCCGCCTGCTCCGCCGCCCGGCGGTCCGCCGCCCGGGCCGCCAGCTCTGCCGCCGCCAAACCTCGCCTCGACATCCGAGCCGACACCGTCGCCCGTCCGTGTTCCGGCACCCAACGAAACAGCACCCTCTCAGCCGGGGCAGGGGTGATGATGGTCAGCGCAGGCCGCGCTCGCATCGCACTGGCACTCGCCCTGGTAGTCACACTCGTCGCCGGAGTCGTGGTGGTCGCGCGCACCATGTGGCAGGAAGCCAAAAGAACCCACCTCGTCGCCTATTTCGACAACAGCAACGGGGTTTTCGTTGGCGACGAGGTCCGCATTCTCGGTGTTCCGGTGGGGGCGATCGACAGGATCGAACCCCAGCCGATGCGCGCCAAGATTTCGTTCTGGATCGATGATGCCTACCACGTGCCTGTAGATGCGAAGGCTGTGATCTTGGCTCCGACACTGGTTACCGCGCGAGCCATCCAGCTGACCCCTGTTTACACCGGCGGTCCGACTCTGGGGGAGGGCGCGGTGATTCCTGAGGACCGCACCGCGGTGCCGGTGGAATGGGACGACCTACGCAAGCAACTCGACAAGGTCACCGCGACGCTGCAACCCACCCAGCCGGGTGGTGTGAGCACACTGGGCGCATTTATCAGCACTGCTGCAGACAACCTGCGCGGCCAAGGCGCGAACATCCGCGACACGTTAATCAAACTGTCGCAAGCATTCTCAGCGCTCGGTGACCACAGTGCAGACGCATTCGGTAGCGTGAAGAACCTTTCGGTGCTCGTCGCTGCGCTGCAGTCAAGTAGTGACCTGATGGTGCAGCTCAACCGCAACTTCGCCGCGATGAGCGCGCTGCTGGCCAACGACCCGAACGAGATCGGCCGCGCCATCGACGACCTCAACACTGCAGTCGGCGACGTGCGCAGCTTCCTGGCCGACACCCGCGAAACAATCGGCACCACCAGCGATAAGGCCGCTGGGGTCACTGGCGCCCTGGCCGACAGCCTCGACGACATCAAGCAGTTCCTGCACAGTCTGCCAACGGTCGCCCAGAACCTGTCCAACACCTACCAACCGGCACAGGCGTCGCTGTCCGGAGCGCTGGAGTTGACCAACTTCGCCAATCCGATCCAGTTCATTTGCGGCGCAATACAAGCCGCCTCGCGGTTAGGCGCCGAGCAGTCAGCGAAGTTGTGCGTGCAGTACCTGGCGCCGATCGTCAAGAACCGCCAATACAACTTCCTGCCCATCGGACAGAACTTCTTCGTCGGGGCGCAGGCGCGTCCCAACGAGATCACCTACAGCGAGGATTGGATGCGACCTGATTATGTTGCGCCCCAGCCTCCAGCCGCACTGCCATCCCAGGAGGCGCCCACCGGGACAGCGTCACCGCCGACGGATCCGCCGTTACCTGCGGAGTCTGCGCAAGCGGCCGATCCCGCCGCAGGGCTGCCGGGCATGATGGTTCCCCCAGGGGTCGGTCCGTGAGAATAATGCCACTGCGGCGCGCGACGATCGTGGTCATCGCGGCACTCACCGTGTCGTGCACATCCGGTTGCGGGTGGCAAGGACTGAACTCGCTGCCGATGCCGGGTACGGAAGGTCGCGGTGCTGGCGCGTTCGAAGTTCAGGCGCAACTGCCCGATGTCACCACCCTGGAGCGTAACTCGCGCGTACGGGTTGGTGATGTCAACGTCGGCACGGTCACCAAGATCGAGCGCCAGGGTTGGCACGGTTTGATCACGATGACTCTCAACGGCGATGTGAACCTGCCCGCCAATGCGACTGCGACCATCGGGCAAACGTCGATCTTCGGCTCACCGCACGTCGAACTGGCCCCGCCCACCGGTGCCGCACCTGAGGGCCGCCTGCACAATGGGTCGCTGATACCGCTGGCATCGGCCGGCGTCTATCCGACCACCGAACAAACACTGGCCGCGCTTTCGCTTCTGTTCAACGGCGGGGGAGTGGGGCAAATTCAAACGATCACCAAAGAATTCAGCACCGCATTCGCCGGACGAGAGCAGGACCTCAAGAGCCTGATCGGTCAGCTCGACCAGTTCATCAGCCGTGTCAACGCCCAAACCGGCGACGTCATCGCTGCCACCGACAGCCTCAACAATCTGGCCGGCCAGTTCGCGGCGGAGAAACCCACACTCGATGAGGCATTCCGGACGATTCCCGATGCGCTGCAGATCCTCAAGGACCAGCGCGATGCCCTGGCCGACGCGTTGGACAGGTTCGGCAAGTTCAGTGCGTTGACTGCTGACGTCGCTGCCCAGACGAAGGACAACCTCATCCAGGAGCTCAAGGATCTCGGACCCGTGTTGGAGTCCCTCGCCAACGCGGGCCCGGCACTTACCCGCTCACTGAGCTGGCTGACGACGTTCCCATGGATCAAAGAAGACATCCGCAACGCGTTTCGCGGTGACTACGCCAACTTGACTCTGGTCTTGGACCTGACACTGAGCCGGCTCGACACCGCGTTCTTCACCGGTACTCGCTGGCAAGGCAACCTCACTGAGTTGGAGATGCAGTGGGGCCGCACGATAGGGCAGACCCCGAGCCCCTACACCGCGGGAAACCCGCTGATCGCTCCCTATCGCACCGACCAGGGGCGCTGACAATGCATCTCGACAATCGGACCAAGATTCAGTTGGCGATCTGTGCCGTAGTGGCGCTGGTCGCCGGCGCCATCATGGTCTTCGGCTACATGCGGTTGCCGGCGACGCTTTTCGGCGTTGGGCGCTACACCGTCACAGTCGAGCTTCCGTCATCCGGTGGGTTGTATAGGAGCGCCAACGTCACTTACCGCGGAACTGAAGTGGGGCGGGTCACCGATATTCACCTGTCCAAAGGCGGTGTGGTAGCGGTTCTTTCGCTGCGCTCAGACATATCGATCCCCTCGGATCTGGACGCCCAGGTGCACAGTGTGAGCTCACTCGGTGAGCAATACGTCGCGCTGACCCCAAGAAGTGCAACGTCCGCGTCGCTGAAAAACGGCGATGTCATCCCGATTAGCCACGCATCGGTGCCGCCCGATGTCAACGGCATCATCGCGGCCACCAACCGCGGACTGCAGGCCATCCCCCGGACCGATCTCAAGACCGTCGTCGACGAAAGTTATACCGCTTTCGCCGGATTGGGCCCAGACCTGTCACGTCTGGTCAAAGGCTCGACAACCCTGGCCATCGACGCACGCACCAACCTTGATGCGATCACTACACTGATCGATCAGTCTGCGCCAGTGCTGGATTCGCAGGCCGACACCGCCGACGCCATCCACGCCTGGGCGGCGCATCTGGCCACCATCACAGATCAACTGCGCACCAACGACTCCGCGGTCGCAGGGCTTCTGCAGACCGGCCCCAATTCGGCCGCCGAGATTCAGCACGTCTTCGAACGGGTTCAGCCCACGGTGCCGATACTGTTGGCCAACTTCGTCAGCATCGGCCAAGTGGGCATCGCCTATCAGCCCAACATCGAGCAGATCCTTGTGCTGTACCCGCAACTCGTCTCCGAATACCAGGGTGCCGTAGTTGCTGGGCGTAACACCAAACAGGACTACCGCGGCGCACAGTTGGACTTCAACCTGAATTTGAATCTGCCGCCGCCATGTACGACTGGATTCCTACCCGCTCAGCAACGCCGCAACCCGACGTTCGAAGACTATCCCGACGTGGCTGCCGGCGATCTGTACTGCCGGGTTCCGCAGGACTCGAATCTGGTTGCGGTGCGCGGCGCCCGCAACGCCCCTTGCGCAACGGTTCCGGGTAAGCGGGCGCCAACGGTCAAGATGTGCGAAAGCGACGAGACCTACGTGCCCCTCAACGACGGCACCAACTGGAAGGGCGACCCCAACGCCACCCTCTCGGGGCAGGACATTCCGCAATCACCGCCGCAGAACTCACCCCCTGCATCGCCATTACCGCCGCTAGCCGTGGCGCCCTACGATCCGGCGACCGGCTCATACATCGGGCCTGACGGACAGGTGCACACCCGAACCGACCTGGCAGGAAACGCGCCAACCGAGCAGACCTGGCAGTCGATGCTGCTACCGCCGCCGCAGAACTGAACGTCGACACCCAACGGCCGCCCACGGCAGAGTGCGAACGGGGGATGACACATCGACTCAGCGGCTGCGGTCATTGCGAACCTCCAGCTGTCATTTCCCGTACGACCTGTCTGTCTCGATCGAAATCAAGGTGTACAGATCGTCTGCGGATCTCTAGTGTTTTGTAGTACATATTGATACGCTCCATCCGTGCTGCACGGACCGATTACAGCGCTGCCTCGCGACGATGGTCACATCCCGATCCGTCGCATGACTGCGTTTAGTCGGAGATGGCCACGAATCGTCATCACTCGGGAAGAGGCGGGCTGATGGAGTGCACAGTGCGAACGCCGTCGCCGCACACGGTGTTCAATGCGGCCGATTATCTCGTCGACCGCCATCTCCGCGAAGGTCGTGGTTCCCGCACGGCGGTAATCACCTCGCAAGTCACCTTGACGTATCGGGATCTGGCCGACACAGTGCACCGGGTCGCCGGGGGATTACAGCGGCTCGGCGTCCGCGCCGAAGAGCGGGTAGTGCTCTGCATGGCCGACGACGTCGAACTGCTCACCGCCATCCTGGCCGCCATGTATCTGGGTGCCGTCCCGGTGCCGGTGTCGACGATGCTGACCGGTAACGAACTGGGCAAGCTGCTCGCCGATTCGCGCGCGAAAGTGTTCTGTGCGTCGACCGAATTTGCCGCTGAGGCGTCCGCTGCGGTGGCTAGCGCACCAGAGGTCTCCGACGTGGTGTTTGATGCAGCCCCACCGGTCGACCTGCCGGCAGGTGTAGCCGTCCACGAGTGGGACGTCCTTACAAGCGCCGAACCCATAACGACGGCGTACGGCACGTGGGGGGATTCACCGGCGCTGTGGTTGTACACCTCGGGCACCACAGGCACGCCGAAGGCGGCGATGCATCGCCACTACAACATTCGTTCGGTTGCCGAGAATTACGGCGCCGGAGTTCTCGCGATCCGACCACAAGACCGGTGTTTGTCGGTCGCCAAACTGTTCTTCGCGTACGGAATCGGCAATTCGTGCTTCTTGCCGCTGTCGGTCGGGGCTACGACCATCCTCAGGCGAGAGCGACCGACGCCCGCCGGCATCGCCGACTGCATCCGCACCACGCGACCGACCCTGTTCTTCGCTGTGCCGACGTTCTACTCCTCGATGCTGGCCAGCGACCTGCCCGATGACACATTCAGCGGCGTTCGCCTGGGCATTTCGGCGGGAGAGGCGCTTCCGGCGGTGCTGTATCAGAGCATGCGTGCGCGATTCGGTATTGATGTTCTCGACGGCATCGGCTCGACGGAGGCATTGCACATCTTCCTTTCGAACAGACCCGGACAGGTCACCCCTGGCTCATCGGGTGTGCCCGTACCCGGTTACGACGTCCAGCTGCGCGACGACGAGGGTGTCGTGATCGAGTCCCCTGAGCAGCCAGGCATCCTGTACCTGAAAGGCGCCTCCATCGCGACCGGGTACTGGTGTCGTGCCGATACGACTCGCCAGGTGTTCCAGGGTGATTGGCTGCGAACAGGCGACGCGTACGTGCGGAACCGCGACGGGTCCTACAGTTGCCTGGGCCGCAGCGGCGACATGCTCAAAGCCGGCGGGATTTGGGTATCGCCGGCCGAGGTTGAAGAGCGACTATTGAGGCACCCCGACGTCGCTGAAGCGGCTGTCGTCGGCGCTCTGGACCCCGCAGGACTGGAAAAGCCGGTCGCGTGCGTGGTCGCCCAGCGTGACGGCGCCATCGATGCCGATGCGCTGATCGCTTGGTGCCGCGAGGAACTCGCAGCTTTCAAGCGCCCGCGGGCCGTGGTACTCATGCAGGAGTTGCCTAAAACCGCGACCGGGAAAATCCGCCGCAATATCTTGCGCGAACAGGTCGCCAACGTCTTCGACGATGCTCAGATATCGGTGTAACGGCCAAACCGCGAAGCTGCGCGGCGAATCTTGCTGACACCTACATCGCGACGTCAGCACGATGGTGGTCGGGGGTCACTCCCCGAATCTTGGTGGCCGTCTGGTCCTTACATCTGAATGCTGCCGCTCGAGAATCTGGCCAAGAGTCGTGGCATGAGCTGGTAAGCGTTGCGGGCCGTATCAACACTAGACATATGCCGTGCGCAACGTTACATTTATGTAATGCATCACGATATTGAGTTCGAGTCGGCCGGAGTCACACTGCGCGGGTGGTTTTTTGCCCCCGAGAACCGGGGGCCGGCACCCTGCATAGTCCTCGTTCACGGCTTCAGCGGGGTCAAAGAAATGCATCTCGACGAATTCGCTCGGGTGTTCCAGGCCGCTGGGCTGGCCTGTGTGGCCTACGACCACCCGGGATTCGGCGCCAGCGACGCGTATGCCGGCACTCCGCGCCAGGAAATCGACCCCTGGCAGCAGGCACGAGCGATGCAGGACGCGATCACCTTCGCTCAGTCACGCCCAGAAGTCGATCCAGGCCGCATCGGTGTGTGGGGTTCGAGCTTCGGCGGCGGGCTGGCCTTCGTGGTGGCAGCCATTGACAAGCGCGTCAAGGCGGTGTGCGGTCAAGTCCCGATGATTTCTGGGCATCGCAACTTTCAGGCGCTCGTGCGCTGTGACTTCTGGGAAGCGACCTGGCAGGGCTTGGCCTACGATCGGCAGGCCCGCGCGCGCGGCGAAGCCCCCGCGATGGTGCCGGTGGTTGACGAGAATCCCATGTCTGCAGCGGTGATCCCGTCGCCCGACGGCTACGCGTTCTTCACTAGGGTGGCCGCCGAGCGGGCCCCTTCATGGCGCAACGAAGTCACCTTGCGTTCACTGGAAGCTTTCCAATCGTTTGAGCCTGCCGACTTCCTCGCCCGCATCAGTCCAGTCCCGCTACTGATGATCGTCGCCGTCGCAGACCGGCTCGCACCCACCGAGTTTGCTTGCGCTGCATATGAATCCGCACATGAGCCGAAGGACTTGCGGTTCATTCCGGGCGGACATTTCGATGCCTACGAGGGGGACGTGTTCGAGCAGTCAAGCAGCGCGGCGCGCGACTTCTTTGTTCGCCATCTGCTCGCTGATTTGGGTCACGGCGCTGCGGCGCAACCGGTTTCGGGGGCGGTCTGACAATCACGGGCCGCCGCGGCGGCGCACAGAGATGACAAGGAGGTCATAGATGACCCGGGTCGCCGGAAAGGTGGCGCTGATCACTGGCGCGGCACGGGGCCAAGGCCGTGCGCACGCCGTGGGGCTGGCAGAGGAGGGTGCCGACATCATCGCGGTGGATATCTGCCGTGATGTCGAGACCGTGCCCTACCCTGGCGCCACCGAGGACGACTTGGCCCAAACTGTGAAACTCGTTGAGGCGCTGGGCCGACGAATCGTTCCTGTGGTCGCGGACGTACGCGACCTAGCGGCCTTGCAGGCGGCGGTGCAGCAGGGCGACAGCGCCCTCGGTGGCATCGACATCGTGATCGCCAACGCCGGCATTGGATCATTCGCTCCGGCCTTGGACCTCGACGAGCACACCTGGCAGACCATGATCGATATCAACCTCACAGGAGTGTGGAAGACGGTCAAAGCTGCAGCACCACAAATGGTCGCCCGCGGCCGTGGTGGATCGATCATCCTCATCAGTTCTGTCGCAGGGTTGATTGCCTACCCCAACGAAGCGCACTACGTCGCCGCAAAACACGGCGTCACGGGGCTGATGCGCACGCTGGCCGTCGAGCTCGCACCCCATGGCATCCGGGTGAACTCCGTGCATCCAGGTACGGTCGACACCCCGATGGTGGCCAACCCGCAATCATGGAAGCTCTTCACTGGGCTTGACGGCGCTACCCGCGATCAGGCCGCCCAAATCATGACGGGCATGAATGCTCTACGCGTGCCATGGCTGGACGAAACCGACATCACCGCGGCCGTCGTGTACCTGGCCTCTGACGAAAGTCGCTATGTCACCGGCACGACCTCCGTGATCGACGCCGGCGCGGTGCTCCCGTTCAAAATCCCCCACGGCTGAGTAGTACGAAAGTGCTTGAAACCAGGGCCAATCCGCGTCGTCTCCTGCCCCGTGTGTTCGAGGCGAGGGCGAGCATGAACTTCATGAGCCGCTTCACCCAGCGTCTGCTGCGGTTGGGCCCGCCGATAACCCGGGACATCGTTATCGAGAAGAACCTGCGGGTGCCGATGCGCGACGGCGTCGAACTCCTGGCCGACCGGCTAGTGCCGCGATCGGGCGGCGACTCCTTGCCGACTGCACTCGTGCGCACTCCGTACGGGCGGAAGGGGCCATTGGCGGCGGCTATTTCGCGACCGCTGGCCGAGCGCGGCTACCAGGTGCTGATGCAGAGCACGCGTGGGACATTTGGCTCCGGTGGCGACTTCGACGCCTTTCGGCAGGAGCGTGAGGACGGCTTGGCGACTCTTGAGTGGATCATCGAGCAGCCGTGGTTCGGAGGTTCGATCGTGCTGTGCGGGGTGAGCTACCTCGGGTACGTGCAATGGGCGGTGGCCGACCGCCTGCCGCCTCAAGTCAAGGCGATGATCCCGCAGGTCACCGAGTCCGCACTCACCTTAGAGTGCCTGCGCGCCGATGGGTTCTCGCTGGAGACATCCTTCGGGTGGGGCGTGATGATCGCGGAGCAGGAGCGCCGCGGTGCGATGCTGCGGCAGATGCGCGACATGCTGCTCCACTACCCGAAGACAGCCCGAGCGCTGAAGACGCTCCCGCTCGGCAAGGCCGACGTCGCCGCTCTCGGACGACAATCCACGTATATCCAGGACATCCTGAAGCACGACAGGAATTCGCCTCGCTGGGAGGGGATCGACCACACCAGCCGGGTCCGGCACGTGACCGTTCCGGTCAGCTCGGTCGCCGGTTGGTACGACATCTTCCTCCCTGGACAGCTCCGCGATTATCGGACGCTGCGGTCGGCAGGCAATCCCGCACGACTCACGGTGGGACCGTGGGCGCACATCTCCCAGGGAGTGCTAGCCACCGGAGCCGCCGAGACACTCGGCTTCGGGCTCGCGCACGCCCACGGTGAGCAACCACCTGACCGCGCCCCGGTGCGTCTCTATGTGATGGGCCAGGAAGCCTGGCGTGACTTCGAGTCCTGGCCGCCGGAAGGTTACGCCGCGCAACGCTTTCACCTGCAACCCGGCGGCGGCCTGAGCGAGCAGCCGCCGGACGACGCGATACCCACTCGATTCCACTACGACCCGAGCCATCCGACGCCCGCGGTCGGTGGTATCCGGATGATCGTTAAGGCAGGGCGGATGAACAACGCCGCGCTCGAAGCCCGCGACGATGTGCTCACCTTCACGACGGCCGCCCTTCCCAACGACGTCGAGGTCATTGGTGAGATCGGCGCGGAGATTTGGTTCCGCTCCAGCCGGCCTTACGCCGATGTCTTCGTCCGCCTGTGCGATGTGGACACTCGGGGTCGGTCGTTCAACGTCTGTGACGGCATGGTGAGCCTCGCCGGCGCCGACAAGCTCACCTGCGCGACCGTGCAGCTCTGGCCGACTGCCTACCGCTTCAAGAGGGGACACCGCATTCGCACCCAGGTGTCCAGCGGCGCGTTTCCTCGTTACGCCCGCAACCCCGGCACCGGCGAGCCACGCGCCACCGCGACGAGACTGCACGCTGCCGACCAGTACGTCTACCACGACGCCGCGCACCCGTCAGCCGTAATACTCCCGGTACAGCGGGAGTGGTAGCAGCCAGAGCTGACGCCGGCAGTCAGATGCGCACTCCTCGCGACAGAGGTCAGGGTCCCGTTTCCGGGACTGTCGGGTTAACGGCTCTAGTGCACTTCCGGTGGTCGTTGAGCGATGCCAGCAGATGCGGTGTCGGAGGAGCTGGGAGCTGGCTCGACCACACCGCCGGCGACGTTGCAGACACCGCCGGAATCGCTGCCCAGACCGGCGTGTCCCCATGATCTAACCGTTGGTCGTCATTTCGAGTCGGGCTCCCTAGTGCTGACTCGATTGTTCAGCAGCCGAGATACAGCTGACGACCGACAAAGCGGCTCTTGCGCGGCGCGACCGACGCTGGTGCAAACACCCATACCTGACGCGGTTTCCACATCGATCGGAAGCCCTCGGTATCACGTATGGCGGATTTATCGGCGCTGGCCTCCAACCTGTGGAACTTCCGGGCTCTCGCTAGCACTCTCCGCAGTAAACATCGGGAACTGGGCCAAGCCCCATGTCGAGATCCCCGGTGACCGGCCGGGCAAACGCCAAACGCCTACACCGATGATCGTGTGCAGTACGGCTAGCGCGTGAGGTCGGCGGCGCCGGCCAGGATGCGTCCCACTGTGCTGTGGTGCACGCCGCGCCGACGGCTGATGGTGCCTGGGGCAGTGCCGGCTGCGTGTTCGGCGAGTATCGCGGCGACGGTCTCCGGGTCTTTGGATGTCGTCCCGTTGCGGACAAGTTGGTGTGCGGTGTGCTTCCAACGCGTGGCCTCGGTCGGCTCTGCCGGCTGATTGCGAGTGTCGTTGACATTCGCCACCACATCGTTCGTCGCATCTGATGGTTGTACTGAAACTGCGGTGGACGCCTCCGTGAGTCGACCTGCACTCACCGCGGCGCGGTTGCGTGGCAGTTGTTTTCGCGCTCGCGGTCCCGGCGCCACCACGGCAGGCTGATCTTCGACACACGTTGGCGGTGGGTGTGCCGAATGCGTTGGTTCGGGCGTCAGTGACAGCAGCCCGAAGGTCGCCTGGGCAATCGATACGTCGATCGCGACCGGAAACAGCCACGCTCTGTCTGGCGGCCACCCGAGGATCACCGCGAGCGCGCGCAGCGCATCGAAGGAGAGAAAGAACGCGCATGCCGCGATGCCGATCGTCATCAACAGCCCCATCACGTAGGCCACGGCGAAACGGCGGGTCCGTAAGCTCAGGGCAACCGAATGTGTGGACCCCAATACGAAGGCCGGCGGCACGACGGAAGCCACAGCTGCGAGCAGTCGAAAGCCGCTCGGCGCGACCAGAAGTGCGTGAGTGATGTTGCCGAGCACCGACACCGTGGTAGCGAAAACCAGCCAGCACCAGTAGAACCGTGCGACACCACGGGCTGCGCCGCCAACCGCCGGAGTGGCTGCGGGGCTGTCGCTCATTGACCCTTCTTTCGCATACGACGAATTGAGCTGCCGCTCTTGACATCTACTGCCGTCAGCTATCCCGACTCATCGCGGGCCTGTTCCATAAAGCGAGGATGCCGATCTCATTTCACAATATTCGAGGCTGACGGCCGGTTCATGCACAAGTTCAGACCCCACGGCCGCCATTTCCTGTCGCGACCACGGCGGACCCTAAGGGATACTTGATGGGTGTCCGTTGCGCAGGCAGCTGCCGAAGTCCAGGCTGTGGTCGATCGCGCACGCTCCTTGTTCGCGTCGTCGCCCGAATCGGTGCCGCAGGCGGGTGCGTCGCTTCAAGCCGCGGGGCGATCGGTCGCCGACGCAGGGGAGCGCGCGGCGGAGTTGTCCGGTGACTTGATCAATCGGCATCGTGACTTTGTCACCACCCAATCCCAGATCCTGATGAATGCCAGTGGAACCGACGCCGCGTTGCAGACGCAGCTCAGCGCTGCGGCGATGGCGACTGAGATAGGCGCAAGCCACCTGGACGCGATCGCCGCACAAACACGCACGATCGCACAAGCTGCGGAGACAGCCCAGACGCCCGCAGCGCAACGGACAATCCTCGCCGCGCTGCGCTCTCAGGTGGCGCAGGCCAACGAGGTCGTGAGCGCGGCCCGGCAGCAAGCCGGTGATGTCGCCGCACAGGTCCGCGCACTGAACTACGGGCACGGGGACGTGCCGCAAGCCCCACCGCTGGCCGACCCGCCGCACGGCAAGGATCCGCGCTACTGGATTGACGTCACCAAGATCATTCACGTCCCCGAGGGGCAGAAGGCGCCCTCTGGATACACGCAGATTGGGCCCGACCTGTACTACCCCTACCAGGACAACTCGCTGACGATGCACGACCCGCCGCCCCCGGCGCAGTACCCGCTGGACATCGCCAAGATCACGACCGTCAAACCAGGGGATCTCGGCCCCTACGGCACCAGTGAACTCGTACCGGGCGTATTCGTTCCTGACCCGCGCCAGAGCTATCAGCCCGAATCTCCCTGGGGGACACCGCAACAGCCGATTGATGTCCGCGACGTCATTCACGTCGCACCCGGCCAACTCGCCCCATCGAACTACGTCGAGTACCTGCCCGGCTGGTGGTGCCCCCGGTACCACCAGCCGTAGCGCACACGCGGGCGTCGAATCTGGCGAGTCCGTCCGCCTGGGCCGCGTCGGCCGCCGCGATGAGCAGAAGTCGCCGTGTCGGCTCGGGCAGCGACTCAAACCGCTAGCGGAAATCCTCTTCCACGCCACCCCGACCGCTGGCTCACCGCCGACTTCACCGGCGAGCTCTAATCACTCCACGGGAATGTTGCAGGGCAGGCACCGGGTTTGCCGATAACCGTGTCGGCAACGCGACACCGTGCAAAAATTGACGCTGACGTAGAGAGATTGGGCCATCGTACGCAGCACGGCGGATGAGCGCATGAAAGTCGGACTCGCAGCGTTCGGGATGTCCGGTGGGGGCGCCCTATGCCTCGCACCACTGTCGATATTCACGTCTGGAGCAGTCCGCGCCGAGCCGTGCGTCGCGATAAATCGGAGATCCCTCAGCACGGTGGGCCACCATGACTGACGGACCACAGGGGCGCGATTGGTGGCAGGCGTCGGACAAAAAGTGGTACCCCCCAGAGGATCACCCTCAGTACATAGCATCGCTACCGCCCCCACCCGTCGCCTCGACGGCCGCTCAGCTGCGGGCGGGTCCCCAGCGGCTCAGCGACGCCGAACGCGCTCGAATCCTGACCCAAGAACTGGCGTTTGTTACCCAGCCCACCAGCTACACCGGAACAGTCGGCCCTAATGGGAGGGTCAGCTTGGGCGCACGCGGCCCGAAAATTAAACAGCGTGGCCAGTTCTCGGCCGTGGTTTGGACGGGCATGGATTACGCGCACCCGGCGTATATCGTCCTACACCTGCTATTTACCCTTATGACCTGCGGTATCTACTTGCCGTTCTGGTGGTGGGGACTGCGCAAGAAACCCAAGGTGTACACCGTGGCCGTCGATGAGCACGGCAACATCACTCACACCCAGCACGAAATCTCTTTAGCCCAACGTATCCAACGCTGGCTGGTGCTGGTCGTGTTTGTGTGGTGGCTCTGGCAGGTCATGCAGCTGCTGAACGCATACGGACAGATGCAGACATGAGGTTTGCCGTCATCCTGGCGGCGGTTGGCTCAGCGGTTCTTCCGCCTGCGTGCGGACAGCGGTGATCGCGCCGGTGCTTACCGGGCGATCTGCCGCCGGTAGATCTTCTGCGCCACGAGGTGAGAGTGGGGCAACCAGTGGCCCATGACGTGTTCATCTGTCATTCCTCGTTGGACAAGGTCGCCGCCGATGCCGTCTGCGCGGCCCTTGAGGCCAGGGGCATTCGCTGCTGG
>NZ_JAGGJL010000003.1:0-310471 GCF_017872775.1 Mycobacterium sp. OAE908 | reverse complement strand
ACAGTCCCTCGAGTACTACCTCAACGAACCGCACTGGCTGGACGCGATCACCAAACCCTTTGCCGCGCATCTGGATAAGCTGGCCGATGCGTGCGTGGGCATGCTGGACCTCACCGGGCGATCACCCCAAGATATGCCAACTATTTCACCTCGGCCGGCCGACGACCGACTGGCCATGCCGTGGTGGCGCCGTCAACGCAAGCCGGTGACGGTAGCGCTTATCGCCGCGGCAGTGGTGGCTGTGGTCGTCGCTGCCGGCATCACCGTGCACCTGCTGACACCCGTTCCAACACACGACGCCGCACCGAGTCCCACCCCAACCGCCCCAGCCCCTGTTCCCTCGGTCGCCGCGCCCGTCCCAGCCGTCGCCCCAGCCGGGAACTCCGACCCGCGCGCACAGATCGTTCAGCTCACGGGCTCATGGTCCGACCAAGGCTTCACCGACGCCATCATCAACCGCGACACCACCATCGTCGCGCTGTACCTCAAGTCGGGCATGAAGGCAACGACCCTTCACCAAGGCGCGAGTGCCATCCTCTACGGATTCCAAGGCGTGCCCCAGAACGGCGACCCAGTCGATCTGGTCAAAACCTTCCAAGCCAACGGTTTCCAGCTCGACGACCAGCTGCAAGACAACGTTCTGATGCACAAGCTGATCGACGTCTTTCCGTTGCCATTCGATACGCCCCTGACGCCGAAGGGCTACACGGGCGGATATCAGGATGGAACATTCGTCGGCTCTTTGCTGTTCTGGATCGTCCAGCGGGCGGCCGGGTCGGGGCCCACCGACCAAGACACCCAGGTCATCGACTACTTGACGAGCCAAGGCGCGGATTGCAAAGTGCCACTGTCCTTTTTGGAATTCAACAAGAACATGCTAGACGACACGAGTCCATATCAGCCGCTGCTCACGATGATGCAAAAGTGTGCAAAGTGAACAAACGACCAGCCGGTCATCCAGCGGCGTATCCGAATGTGGTGCCACAACGTGGAAGCGGTATCGGCGATGGCCCATGACGTGTTCATCTGTCATTCCTCGTTGGACAAGGTCGCCGCCGATGCCGTCTGCGCGGCCCTTGAGGCCAGGGGCATTCGCTGCTGGATCGCACCCCGCGACATCAGGCCAGGTCAAGATTGGGCAGCTGCGATCGTCGATGCGATCCGCGGAGCCCAGATCCTTGTGTTGGTGTTCAGCGGGCACGCCAACGAGTCGCCGCAGGTCCGACGCGAAGTCGAGCGCGCGGCCAATCTGGGCAAGGGACTGCTTCCGCTGCGCATCGAGGATGTCAAGCCGCAACAGTCCCTCGAGTACTACCTCAACGAACCGCACTGGCTGGACGCGATCACCAAACCCTTTGCCGCGCATCTGGATAAGCTGGCCGATGCGTGCGAAGGCATGCTGGCGGTCACCGGGCGATCGCCACAAACGATGCCAGGTATTTCTCCGCGGAGCGCTGGCACCGACCGGGCCGTGCGGAGGTGGCGCCGTCAACGCAAGCCGGTGACGCTGGCGCTTATCGCCGCGGTAGCGATTCTGCTCGCCGTTGCCGGCATCACCGTTCACCTGCTCCGACCAGATCCAACACACCGATCCCCGTCGAGTCCCGGGGCGGCCGCTACTGGTCCGTCTCTTGGCTAACCCACCCCGGTCAGTCCTGCGGAGAGCAACGCGGCCCGCGCCCAGGTCGTTCAGCTCACCGGGTCTTGGTCCGATCAGGGGTTCGTGGACGCGATCGTCGGCCGCGACACCAACATCGTGGCGCTGTACCTCAAGTCAGGCCTGAAGGCGACCACCCTGGAACAGGGCACAAGTGCGATCGTCTACGGATTTCAGGGGGTCTCCCAGGACGGCGATGCCGTTGACTTGGTGAAGACCTTCCAAGCCAACGGCTTCAAGGTCGACGACGAACTGCAAGACAGCTTTCTCCTGGGCAAGCTCACTAACGATTTCTTACCGTTGATGTTCGGCTCGGAACAGGCGCCGAGGGGCTACACGGGTGGCTATCAGGATGGAAAATTCGTTGGCTCCCTGCTGTTCTGGATTGTCCAGCGGGGCGTCTGGATGGGTCCTACCGACCAAGACATTCAGGTGATCAACTATTTGATCAGTCAAGGCGCGGATTGCAAGGTGCCCCTGTCATTCCTCAACTACAACGGCAGAGAAAGAACCAATAAGGTAACAGGCACCAATCCATACGATCAGCTGATTCCGATGATGCAGGACTGCGCCAAGTGAAGGGCCGGGGAATCAATTCTCGAGCGGCGCAGGCGAATACGGCGCCACTAAGGGCGGGCGGTATCCGCTATGGCGCATGACGTGTTCATCAGTCATTCCTCGTTGGACAAGGCCGCCGCCGATGCGGCCTGCGCGGCCCTTGAGGCCAGGAGGATTCGTTGCTGGATCGCGCCCCGCGACATCAGGCCAGGACAGGATTGGGCCGCTGCGATCGACGAGGCGATCCGCGGAGCCCAGATCCTTGTGTTGGTGTTCAGCGGGCACGCCAACGACTCGCCGCAGGTCCGACGCGAAGTCGAGCGCGCGGCTAATCTGGGCAAGGGGCTGCTTCCGTTACGTATTGAGGATGTCAAGCCGCAACAGTCCCTCGAATTCTATCTCAATCAACCGCACTGGCTGGACGCGATCACCAAACCCTTTGCCGCGCATCTGGATAAGCTGGCCGATGCGTGCGTGGGCATGCTGGACCTCACCGGGCGATCACCCGAAGACATGCCGAGCGTTTCTCCACGACTCCCGCGGCCTCAGCCGGCCGTGCGGTGGTGGCGCCGTCAGCGTAAGCCGGTGACGGTAGCGCTTATCGCCGCGGCAGTGGTGGTTCTGGTCGTCGTAGCCGTCATCACCGTGCACCTGCGGACGCCAACTCCAGCACAAGATGCCGTGCCGAGCCCCACACCGGCCACGCCAACGGTGAGTCCCGCCGAGAGCAACGCTGCCCGCGCCCAGGTCGTTCAGCTCACCGGCGCCTGGTCCGACCAGGGATACCACGATGCGATCGTCAACCGCGACACCAGAATCGTTGCGCTGTACCTTAAGTCGGGTAAGAAGGCGACGACTCTCTACAAAGGTGCAAGTGCCATTCTCTACGGATTCCAAGGCGTCCCCCAAAACGGGGACCCCGTCGAGCTGGTCAAAATCTTCCAAGCCAACGGCTTCAAGGTCGACGACGAACTAGAAGACAGCTCCCTCATGAGCAAGCTCACGAACTCCGCGTTTCCGCAGCAATTCCATACGGACCTGACGCCGAAGGGCTACACGGCCGGCGTCGCAGGCGGGACATTCATCGGCACCTTGCTATTCTGGATCGCCCAGCGCGACCTTTGGGTTGGCACCGACCAGGACATCCAGGTCGTCAACTACCTGATCAGTCAAGGCGCGGATTGCAAGGTGCCTTTGTCCTTCGAAGATTCCACCCACAATGCGAACGCTGGCACCTCGCCTTACAAGGAGTTGCAGAGCTGCGCCAAATGAGCGCCGGGAAGCCACTTCTCGAGCAACCCTTGCAAAATCGTAGCAGCGCCAGTCGACGCAGCTAAAAGGGGGCGCAAAGCCATAACGGCTCAGCAGCTGCCGCCGACCTGCAGGATTTCTTGATCGACTTTACACAGCCAATCACATAGCGAGACTTGGGAATCCAGCGCCGACCGCCAAAGGGTCGCCCTGTTCTTGAATAAGACTGGTCGTCGCCTCAAGTTCCGCTAGAAAGTCCGCCTGCGCACAGGAGAAATCTGTCGCCTGCCCTGAGTGACACCCCGGCGTGGTCAATATCCGCGTCCGGACCGGGGCCGATCGCCCGAGTACGCGTGCGACGCGTCGGGATCAAAGATTCGTGTGATCAATGTGTGATGAATAAGGAAGGTGCGGTCGTCCTCCGTCATTCTGGTCGTGTCCAAGCCGACCCGGTTTACTCGAACGGAGTCGATCTCGGATCTCGCCTACGGCGACCCCCTACGGATCGCCGCACGCCGAGTAGGCATCGCGGCGGCGGCGAGGGGTAACGCAGACGTCTACTTGCGTGGGTCCGGCCATGGCGGCGGCCCATTGTGCTCTCCTCGCTGAGGCGGCGAATTCCACTGCGGTGGCGGGGGAGGAGGTGCAGCGCCGTGGTTTTGAGGCCAGCCCGTCTCGGGCGGCGGGTACGGCGGCCGCTGATCGAACTGCCACCCGGCTGGCGGGTATCCGGTCGGTCCATGCCACCCCGTCGGCGGATACTGCCCTCCCTGGTAGGGCACCTGGTAGGGCGGCCATCCAGGCGGAGGCTGTCCAGGCTTCCCGGTGTTGCGCGACCGCATCACGAGGATGACGACGGTGATAGTGACCAACGCGATCGGCACCGCCATGTACCCGATTGCGCGGAAGGGATGGCTACCGGCGTCGGGGCCAGCCACGAAGATCAGATCAAGAGGCACGCACCAATTCTGCGGCAAGATCGAGTAGCGTGCGCTCCTCAATTTAAGGCGGATCGAGAAGCGGCAATTGGTCGGTGAAGGCCAGACATGTTGAAGCCGCGTCGCGGCGGGATTGGTACGGTGCGCAATACGGTCCCCGCGTCAGTCCCCCAAAGGGGGAGAGGCATCCCGGTGAAGCCACCGCCGGGGCCGTTGCTAACTAGGGTGCGCCTCCCACTGTCGGACCGAATACCAATTCCAGGCGTGTCACGGTGCTGATGTCGATAGATGCACATACAGACGTTTAGCGTTGCCGCACAAGCTAATTAGTCATTCCGGCGGATCGCGGCGCGGGGGAAGTCAGGAGGTGTTCGAGGCGGTGCTAGGTTCTGGGATCCAGCGCGGCTCTTGTCGCGATGATCGCCTGTGGGCTGGGAGATGTCGAACTCCGATGCACTGGTGCAGAGCAGATGTCACGCGCTGGTAGGTCCGATTCGGCAGTTGGTCGGATCGTTGACGAGTTGCCCACCAAGCCGGATGTTTCCTGTGAGCTCGCTGAATCGATCCGTAATTTACCGTCTAGCAAATATTGATTGCGTTGGAAAGGTCATCGAAAACGCTTGGCCCACATACAAATGATGTGATATTAAGAGTCAGCGAATCGTCACGTAGCTAAGGACCGATGATGACCGCTATCGTTCGCCACTCCTTGACAGCTGGTATCGCCATAGCGGGAGCAAGCTTCTGGTTGGCGGCCCCCCACGGTGCGCCGGTGGCGTCGGCACCGCCGGCGCTACGGCTGGTCTCGGTGGATTCACCGCTGCCACTGGCGCCCGCGTCGGCAACCCCGTGCGCGGAGCTGTTCTGTCCCAGTTTGTTCGGGTCGGCGTTGTCCACCCCGGACCGGCCTAGGTCGACTGCCGCCGTTACCGTGACAGCCGCGCAGCCGACCGATCCCCTCACAGCGCTGATCGGACTGTTCATCAGCAACGGCACGGCCGATCACCCGGATGCGGGACTGTTGATCGGCAACGGTTATCAGGGGGCACCCGGACAGCGCGGCGGCAACGGCGGACTGCTATTCGGAAACGGCGGCACCGGCGGGGTCGGCGTCGCCGGAGTGAACAACGGGGCCGGCGGCCACGGCGGCAACGCGGGCTTGATCGGCAACGGCGGCGCTGGCGGCGCCGGAGCGAACGCCACCGCAACGAGCGCCGCGGGCGCTGGTGGTAACGGCGGCAACGCTGGACTCCTAGGCAACGGCGGGGCCGGCGGGGTCGGCGGCAACGGCGCCCGAGGCGCCGATGGAGTCAATCCCGTCGAGAACGTGACAAATGGCAAAGCCCCGACAGGCGATCACGGTGCCAGCGCCGCACATGACTTCGGCGACATCACCGGGGGTCAAGGCGATCCCGGGACTGCCGGAGGTCCTGGACAGATCGGCGGCGACGGCGGTGGAGGCGGGGTCGGGTCCACTTTTTCTGGCCACGCGACCGGTGGAGCTGGGGGTGCCGGTGGGGCCGGAGGCGTGGGCGCTCCGGGCGGAAACGGCGGTGCGGGCGGCACAGGCAGTTCCGACGTCGGCGAGGGCGTCGGTGGTGTCGGCGGCGCTGGTGGCAACGGAGGCGCGGGCGCTTCCGGTGGAAACGGCGGTTTCGGCGGCACAGGCATCACGACCGATGGCACAGGCCGCGGCGGAACCGGCGGCGCTGGCGGGAACGGCGGGACAGGCGCCAACGGTGGCAACGGCGGAACGGGCGGCGTCGCTCAAGGAACCGACGCTGTCGGCGGCAATGGCGGCGCTGGCGGTAACGGAGGTAGCGGTGCGCCCGGTGGCGCCGGCACAAACGGGGCGCCGGGCGGCCAGGGTGGCCGCGGCGGCGTCCTCGCCGGCACCGGAGGCGCCGGCGGTGCCGGCGGCACAGGCGGTACGGGCGGCACCGGTGCCAACGGTGGCAACGGTGGCAATGGCGGCGACGCTGGGCGGGTGTTCGAAAACGGCGGGAAGGGCACTGGCGGTATCGGTGGCGCCGCGGGTCTTGGCGGAGCTGGCGGAGCAGGAGGTGCCGGTGGTAGCGGCGGTTCCGGGGGCGCCGGCGGCGCAGGCGGCCTGATCGGAGGCACTGGCGCAACAGGGTCTAACGGCACTAACGGCATCGCCGGCGACAACGGCCAATCCGGCAGCGACGGCACAGCGGGGCACAACGGCTGACACGGTCGACCGCGTTAAGTAACGAGTTGTGCGGAGCCAGGCTGGGGATCCTCGGGTGTAGGCCGAGCGGTCGCCGTCGCAATCTCGACGTCGCACTCGGCATGACCGTGCTGATCCACCAGCTGCCTCGGCATATGCGGGGTTCAGTGCAATTCGTCGCTCGCGGCCCTGCCATCGGGGGAGCTCCTAGCCACAGGAGGGCTCAACCGACGCGAATAGTCATGTACGGCCACATCGTCGAAATCGTTGCGGCACTTATAGTCGAGGCCCAGCGAGGACTGCAAGAGTCGGCACGACACCGTCCAAGCTGCCTGTCGCGGACGGGGGCGTCAGTCCCCCGGCGGGGGAGCGGCGTCCAGGGTGAACCACCATCGGGACTTGTTCCTCACCACAGTGCCCCGGCCGTGCTGGATTCATCCGATGCATTAACCCGCTGCGTTATTGCCGCGCACGCGCACCGCTTCCAATTCGGGACTATCTCGTTAACGGTGTTTCCGGCGGTTTTCATCAGTAGGTTTCGGCCACCGAGGCGGCGGTCGCCGAAGGTGAGCGCTAACGCGTCGAGCGCTGGCTTGCACCCCGTCTTCGGTGGTGCCAACCGAGGAAGGACAACTGAGAACACCGTTTGGGAAATGAAATGCCCTGTCGGACAGCGATTGTCACGTCGAGCTTGACATAAGATAAGTTATCGGTTCTTGAAATATGTTGGGCGACAACGAAACTAGATATAGCCGATTTCAATTTCGCGACGGCCGTTGACGTGTCGGTTTGAAATCATCACCGTGCCCGCCGCCGTGACAACCTCGATACAGTCAACTCCCAACACCGTTTTTACGGACTGGCCCAGTCGCTGGGCAGCTTCATCGAGCATGGTGCAACCGGCGATTTCAGCGACAACAGCATCAATATCGACAAACAATCCCATCGTCTCCTTCGGTTGCGCGGCACTCCACCATATCATTACGTCACAGTGACGTAATGATATGGTGCTATCACATGCCTAAAACTTGGATCGAGATCCCCTGTTGCCCAAACTATCTCGATGCTCACAGCCGGATCACTGCAATGGCCGACGCCCTCGCGAGCGTCGGAGGTGTCATCCTGCGTCACCAAAGGCAGATGCTTGGATGCGGCAATAGCTGCGATCCAGGCTGAATGTTCTGACGCAGCTGAATGCTCTGATGGCCGACTCAGATTTGATCCTTATGAGGCCGGCTCGGCGGTGGTCTGAATCTCAGGGGCCACTGCGTCGTGGAGTCGTAGAAGACATCTACCAAATTCGCACCCGCTAGATTGGCGGCCGCCATGTTCGCGTTGGAAAGGTCTGCGGCATATAGGTTGGCGCGGCTCAGATTTGTGTGGTCTAGGAGCGCGTAGTACAGATTGGTCATCCTCAAGTCAGAGCCGGTCAGATTGGCATCAGTGAACTTCGCCCCGTTCAAGTTCGCGAGCTGCAGGCCGGCATTGACCAGGCTTGCGGACGGCAACCAGGCACCGACCAGATAGGCCGCGTTCAGTAGCGCCCCGTCGAGGTAAGCCCCCGTCAGTATCACGTTCGCCAAGCACGTGTTCTGCAGGTCGATCTTTTCGAATTGCGATCCCCCGCGCTCACGTCGCCCGATCACGGTCAGCGCGGCTTGCACGTCGGGCGCCGGGGTGGAAGAAGCAGTACAGTCCTTCCCCGGTCCGGCGCGGGTGCGAATGTAGGCGCTGAGCACTTCCAAGATCACACTTCGGTCTTCGCGCGAGTCTCGGGCGAGGCGTTCTAACGAGTAGATGCCGCCCAGCCGGATGTCGACTTTGTCCGACCCGAGTTGTTCAACCGCTCTGGTGAACCGCTCAGTGACCTGCCCCTGCTCGGAGAGGTTGTACTGCTTTTCGGTCGATCCCAACGATTTTGCCGAGAACCACAGGGCGGCGACGGCTGTCAGAGCCGTCGCGACCGCAGCGAGCCTCGGCCAGCCGCTCCACCCGAATAGCCGGTTGAGTGCCCGCCTGACGGTGACCGCAGGCCGTTGCCAGCGGCTTGCCGGCGGTGGCGGTTTCCTCAGCCGCAGACGGTCATCGCGAGCAAATCGACCTGCAGCAGCCCGATAGCGGGGTTCACGCGCGGCGGCAGGCAATGGGCTCATGTCTACTAATGATCTTCCGATCACGGCCAAACACGCGCTTAGCGGACTACCTGTGTCGTAGCAGGGCGACTCCACCTGGAGCCCATTTCGAAAGGGGCATCGTCAGCCACTGGCAGTGCCGCCCTCGGGGCATGTCCGAGCAGTCTCCGCCCGACATCACACGGCCACTAACCTCGACCTTCGAGTCAGACCCGCAGAGCATCTCTGCTCGACACGCCGAGCGTCACGCTTGACACACGTCTTGCCACTCGGATGTCTCGGCCGACAAGTCGTGAGCTGCGGGCCATGTAAAGCACATTCGTTGAACCAGCATGCCGCTACGCCCCCGCCCGAAGGACGCCACAGTCGATCACGCGGAGCACGTTAAATGCCTTCGTACAGTAGTTATTTGCGTAAAGGGGTGAGCAACAGCCGTGAGCCCATTCCGACCGTATGGGCCAGCGTCGCCTTATACGCCTCAAACAAAGGCCCGGCTCCTCGGAGCTCCCACAGGATCTGGGCGGTCAGCCACGCGAAGTCTCGCGCTTTCTCGATGTCCCACGAGGTGACCATGTGTGCGATCGACTCGAGGCTGTCATCGACGGACATTTCTAACTCGGAGCGAAATGAACGTCGGATCTCCGCCTCAACGCTGGCGAGCAACTCGTTGACTTTGTCGAAGTCATCGTGAACACCGGGGCTGCCCGGGGTGCGGCCTCGCGCCACGCACGTTGCCACCACTGCCAGCGGCAGATCGTTTTCGATGTGGGCGTTCATCCCGGCAAGCGCGAACTGTATTGGCAATATCCCCTGCTCTGCCCGAGCGTCGAACAGCGGCGCCCAGGCCTTGGGTTTGTCCTTCGTAGCGTCAAAAGCCTCGAACCAGTGCGCGGCGAATCGCACATCAAGGTCGGTGATGAATGCGTCGTCGTGAAACTCGCCGCCGCGTGCCAAGCGGTCCGCCATCATTTCGGTGACACGCAAGTAGACGCGATTGAACACACCCGCACCGTCTCCCGCCGACAGGTCTGAGGCGATTGCTCGCATACGTGAAAGCACTTCGTCGACGGTCGTTGCTGCCATATACCCATCACAGCAGACAGACTCCCCGCAGGAATGCAGAACCAGCACAAGGCCACCGCGATACCGATAGAGAGTCAAAAGACAGCCTCCGCAGACCGTTGCCCTGCATATCGAATCACCTGCACCAGAAATAGTTTCTCCCAGGTGAGACAAGCGGCGCCGCACATCCCTGCCCTGCGGGAATCGCTACGCCGCCTCAGGCAGCAATCCTCAAAACCCATGGGGTGCAACGCCGACCGGCGACTGACCCGCGACAAAGACCTCCCTTATCGCGTACGTGCTGTCGCTGGCGTTCGTGTCCGTCGAACGTCGGACACGCCGGTCGCAGTCACATCAGCGCCTCAAACTGGACCGTTCCATCTGTTTGCTGAACGGGCCCGCGCAGAGGCTTGTAGGCGCTAGTATCGCGGTGCCCGGGGTCTTTCCTGCCAGTGGCCACTGCTCACCGGCCGTCAGGCCCCGGCCCTTACTTTGAACAGGTGGCCGGTCGGTGCGCGGGTACCGTGCACCGAGTTGCGGTTGGCATTGTCCGTTGTGCCGCCTCGCTTTCACGGTTACCCCGCCTACCTTAGGACCGCTTCCATGGCTGCCCCCGCCAGCCCGCACTCATGGCCAACCGCAGTCGCAGCCGAAGGGCCAGAGCAAGCTCGATCGTTCACTGCGGTGTTCGAGCACTAGCTGAACGACGTCGTCACCCAAGTACTGACCACGCTCAGGGCCACGACTCAGAGACGATCGCCGTCTATTCGTCGTCTGTCGGCGGCAGTTCGTCATCATCGTGGTCTGCAGGTTCGTCTTCGATCCGGTCTTCGGTCTCCAGTGACGCAGCGAGGTCCATGGACGCCTGCCATGCGGGCATGTTGCTTTTCACACCAGTAAGGGGTTCAGCCGCGTCGACGACAGGCCCTGTGCGGCGCGCGTAATCGGCGCGTAACCGGTTGTAGACGATTCTGCAGAGTCGGCGTTTCAAGCAGCGCAGCGCTCCCATGCCGGAGTCCCCATCGGCGCGTCGGCGTTGGTAGTACGCCCTTCCGGGGCCGTCCAATCGTATCTGTACGACGGCTATGCGATGAATAGCGCTGTTGCACTGGCGGTTTCCGGATCGCGCCAAGCGCAAGCGGCCCTCTTTCGAGCCCGACCACATCGGCACGGGAGCGATTCCCGTGTAGCGTGCGAACGCCGCCTCGTTGCGGAAGCGGTCCACATTGGCGGTCTCCGAGATGAGCTTGGCCGCAATCAATTCCGCACAGCCCGGCAGTGACAGCAGCGTGGAGCCGAGCTCGTGGACACGAATCGCGATCTGTTTGGTGAGGCCCTCAATGCTTTCGCTGAAGTAGCCGATATCGGCCACCTCTTGACGGGAAAGCTCGGCCAATAGTCCCGGTTGCTCCAGTAGCCAATCGTGGAGTGCCCGCCGACGAGTCGCCCACTGCAGTTTGACTGGTTTCGGTCGCTCGGGACTCAGCTGATGAAGGCGCCCGAAGAGACGATTCATAGCCTCGACTCGCTGGCCGACCAGGTCGTCGCGACGATCGACCAGAAGCTTCAACTCCCACGACGCCTGATCGTGAAAGGCCACCGGTAAATCTGGTTCCCTCAACACCGCTCGCGCCACGGCGATCGCGTCGATGGGATCCGACTTGCCCCACGCGCGGGCGGGCCCGCGGCTGCGCGCCATCAGCTGCGGTGGGACGCGTACGAGCCGCTGGAAGGCCGCCATCAGCTCGCGCTCGAGCAAGCCGGTCACCGAGCGGTTGTCCTCCACGGCCCACAGCAGATCGGGGCCGAACTTGCCTAGCGCCCAACGCAATGCCTCCGTGTGGCCTGCGCTGGTCGCTTCGACCGTCTTCTCCCCCAGCTTCGCGCCGCCGCTGTCAACGGCGACCAGGGTGTGGCTGTGCTTGTGCGCGTCGATGCCGACCACCGCCATGCGCGTTACCTCGCTTCCGTATTGACGGCGTTAGGTCCGGTGGGTCACCCGGTGCCGGCATGCACTCAGAAAGCCAGTCCGCAGACGGCAGCAAAGGGGCAAGCTCAGGCCCCGGATGATCACCACCGGTGGCTGTCAGGCGCACGGCCGTCGAGCCGGTCCCTGCACACCCCCGAACCGGCAATGCGACAGTCAGCCATCCCGCAAGCGGGCGGCACTAATCCATGAAAGCCAAGAAGAGGTGATCAGGGACCCCATCACGCTAACCCGCGGCAACCGACAACGCGACGCGACCGCATCGTCTACGACGATTGATCCAACAAACGCAAAGCGCCTAACGAACGCGAACAATTGGCCGTCGCTAGGCCTCGCGCCCGGTGATATCTCCGACCACGGCTGGCCTCGTAATCGTCCCGCAGTCTGAGGAGCTGTCCCGCAAGCATTTGTCGCGCAGACCTTCGTTTTTGCGCGTCGCAGCTACGCTACGGTTGGATTGCCAGCAGCACGCGCACCAACTCGGCTCCCTTAGCGTGTATCGGTCTTTCGAAGATGTCGTGCAGGTGAGTCTTGATTGTGGCGATCGATAGCGCCATCTCCTCCGAGATCGGTTCGAGGCCACCACACAACTAGGGCTTGCCTTTACCGGCTCCCGGCGTCGTAGCCTTTACATCCTGGCCTGGTCGGGTTCCCGCGAGGGCTCCCGGTGAGCTTTGGGCGATACCGCTCACCGTTGTGCCGGGAGCGCCAGTGCCGCCCGGGCCGCTACCGGGGCAGCCGGGATTGCCGGGACCGCAGGTTCCGCCGCCTCCCTCGCCGGGGGGACCCGCATAAGCGACCCCCGACGTCGCGATAGCCGCGCCGACCGGGGCGAGGAACATGACGGCGGCGGTCATGGCTGCGGGAACGAGTTTGGTGATTCGATGCGTGCCCATAAGGGGGTGTCCTTTGATGAGGTCACAAGTTAATGAGTTGGATTCCGCAGACTGCTGCCTGATTCCCGGACGGTAGCAGTCCGGTGGATGCAGCAAACGTCTTCCCGAAAGTGCGCTGGGTGTTACTTGCGCGAGCAAACGCCTTTACGGTGATCGTTGTTGCTGAATCGACAACGGTGGTCAGGGGCCCGATGCGCCTCAACCGGTACCGCCGGTGAAAGAGACGGCCCAGGCCAGGACACCGAGCACCGCCACGCTTCAACCGCGCGCGTCGTCGGAACTTGGCCTATCAGGCGGCTACCGTCTCCACACATGAACTTTGTCTGTCTTGACCGGTGCATCGGGCGGACCTTTTGTGTACTCGGTGATGTACACCGGTTTGCGTTGTGACCATTGAGGACCACACGCCTGTTGACGCCAGTGCGGTTCGACCGTCCATCGCGACCGATACGTGCGCCCAGATCCGGTTACCGACTCCTCCCGTGGGTGGGATAACTGCTTGCGCAGCACCACCATTGATACTGGCGAGGGCTCGAGATCACTCGGCGCCCCGCTGCCTACAATTCGCGTCTCGAGGGTTCGTGTTTCGGCCACGGTCCGTTGATCCATCAACAGCCAGGTCGCGCCGAGGATGCTGACGCACTCTGAGGCGTCCGGACTGCCTTCGACTTCAGCGGTGCGCGGCGCGCTTGGATTGACCAACAGCGTTGTGCCAGACCATAACGGTGCCGACACACCGTATGACGCAAAGATGTCTTGGCGTTGCGTGAGCCGCGAGCCCACCTGGATTTGCAGGATGCCGTCGCCACGCCGCCACCACCAGGCTGCGTCCCACGGCACCTTTTCGTGCCCAGCGAACGGGATGGTGCCGGCCGGTTTGGCCCAACACAGGAATCCGGCGTCGGCGGGAAGAACGAGATCGGGTGTCCACTCCGGCAGTGTGGACCCGGCGGTAACAGCGACGGGCACCATGTCGCGAGCTACCCAGAACAGCTTTGCCCGATCGAGAGCCTGCACTTCTTCCCGAATCTCATCAAGCGACGTAGCCAGCTCGCGCACCAACTTGTTTCGCTTGCGAAGTTGCGCTGGATTGCGCATCCGCTTCTTGTCCGGATCGTCCTGCAGCACCACCGAGTAGCGGGCGATCATGTCGACAAAAGCTTGACGTAGCGCCGCGCGGATATCCGGAACGGCAGGAGCGGCCCACGGCGCAGTGCGTTTCATCGACGATCGAGCCTCGCATAGTCGGCGATATATCGCCACGGCGCCGCGCTCGAACGCATCCACCAAAGCGTCTGCTCGCTGGGTACGGCGCTGGATTGGACGAGCTCGGCCTGACCCGCGCGGTCGTGATACTCCACGACGACATCTCCGCCGAACCGCATGCCGGACCCGCTCCCCCGTTCCGCAATTCGGCACTCACTAGCGCCCATTCGGTGCGGCAAAAGCGTCCCATCCGCGATACCCACGTCGACCGGCGTCAAGGTCATCGGCGCGGGGGGCGCAGTGCTTGGCTTGCTCTACTTGCCGCTCGGGCTACTCATCGTCGGGATTGCGTTCTGAAATAGCGCTCGTCGTTAGGTATAACGACGGGTGGTAACGATATGACACGCGTAGATAAACTGATGGTGCCGGCGACGGCGCACACCCCGCTGAGAGAACTCATCGCCGGTCTGGATACCGTCGCGGGCCTGGCGATTCCGTACGCGCACATGCCACGCCGCACAATCAAGGCGTTCGCAGGTGAGTTCGCATGCTGGTCAGACATCTCCGGGCAGACGGTGAATTCTCTGCTCGGCCGGCCCGCGGCGGGCGTGGCCACGGTCCGCGCCCTGCTGACGGCGGCCAGAGACGCCGTGGCGAAGCAACAGTCGGTCGCAACGATCGAGCCCGTGGGGGCGCCCGCCGCGGTCCAGCGCCTTCTCGATGAGCTCGACGAGCGGGACCGCGTGATGGTGGCGTCTCGGCTGTGGGCGCACCCGCCGCTCTCGCAACTGATGGTCGCGCGGCGCCTCGGTGTCACCAAAGCCTGGGTGAACCGACACCACCCTCGATCAATGGCCAGGTTCGCGGAGTTACTCGCTGATCCGGCCCATCAGGAGGTCACCGGGCTCGCCGTCGAACTTGGCCGCCGGCTCGGCCCCTACGTACCCGGCGATGTCGTCGACGCCGAGTTGCGTCGCCTCGACCTTGACCCGCCCAGCGAGGCCGCCAGGGTGCTGCTGCACCTGGCGGGACCGTATGTGCGGCGCGACGGATGGTTTGAGAACGCCACAACCGGTGGAGCCCAACAGGTTTCGGTCGCCGTCGACGCGGTTTTTGACCGCGATCCCGCACCGTCGACCGAATCGTTGCTGCACGCGCTGATTGTGGAAGGGATGTCACTCGACGTCGCCGGCACCTACATTCGTTCGCGCACCGACTGGCGCTGCTTCGGTGATGACGTGTGGGTGCGGTGGGGCGAGTCCGCCGCCAGCAAGGCCGAAGCGATCCTGCATGTTCGTGGTGCGCCCGCGACCCCCGAGGAGATCTTCGCCGAGATCGATGCCAGTCCCACAACATTGAAAACAATTCGGGAAGCGTTGTACGCCGACAAAAGGTTCGTCCGCGCCAGTCGCGCCACCTGGGGTCTGCGCATCTGGGGAATCGATGCCTACGCCGGTATTGCAGAGGAACTGGGCGCCCGCATCGACGCCGCCGGCGGGACGGTCGGGATCGAGGATCTGGTCCAAGACATGTTGTCGCACTTTCCCGACGTGGCCGAAGGGTCCATCCGAACTCAGCTCACCGGCAGCCTTGCCTTCATCACCGAAGGCGCCACGGTTCGACGCCGAACCGCCGCCGATGCACTGCCTGCGGTCCCCCCGCTTCATTCGGTACGTGGGGCTTTTCGCAACGGCGACAACGAAATACGGTTGGCGATGACCGTCAACGCCGACATGCTGAGAGGGTCGGGACAGCCGATCCATCCCGCGGTGGCCGACGCGCTGGGCGTTAGCCCGGGTCAGCGGCGCCTGTACAGCACCCCGCACGGCCCAGTCCCGGTGATCTGGCGGCTGTCGTCAACCAACGGGCCCAGCATCGGGTCAATTCGCGCTCGGGTAAAAGCGCTCGGCGCTGACATTGCCGACACCCTTGTTCTGGTCTTCTCGCTTGACGACACCTCACTGAACGTGCTGCGGGTCGATCCCGGAGGTTCCGGGGTTGATCGGCTACGACAGCTAGTCGGTGACACCGTGCGCAACCCTGGCTCGGCGCTGGCCGCGAGTCTGGGCTGCAGGCGCGCAGATGTGGTCGCGGTGTTGCGCGAGCGCGGTGACCACGACCTGGCCGCTCTCGCCGAGAGCTGAATCGAGGCGTGGTGGCTGCGGTGGCTATCGCGGGTGCTGCGGCGGCGGCTGCCACGGTGGCGGGTACTGCAGCGGCGGTTGCCACGGTGGCGGGTACTGCTGCGGCGGTTGCCGTGGTGGCCGCGATTGCGGTGGGCGTGCGCGCACATAAGGCTGGTTTAGCAATTTGGCGAGCAGAACCGTCCATGCGATGACACCGCCAAACAGCGATATCCACCACAGCAGCGCGCTGAACTGCTTGAGCATCTCGCCTCCGCCGAACAGCTTCATCAGCGGTGACTCGTAGGTGCCCATCGCATCTGTGTCGCCGAGCGCCGCACCGTAAGTGAACATCGCTGCCCAGCAAGCGATCTGCGCCCATGCCTGCCCGGAGCTGAGCCGCACCGGTCTGCGACGCTGACGGAAGATCAGCACAGTGGTGATCGTCAGGCAGGTCAGGAATATGGGGCTGGCCAGCAAGGTGACCTGAGCCGTCCATGCCAGCGTTGTGAACATCCCCGGGCCGAAGATCATCCACGCCAGCATGGCGAGGTTGACAGGAATCGCGAGTACGAGCACCGATTGCCTGAACATCACCGTGTCCTCCCGTCGCTGGCGTTGAGGCTGATTCGGTTGTGCAGAGTCCTGGCCACGCAGGCAGCCGCTGCCGACCGTGGCTCATTGTCGGATGTTCGGCGGCGGCGGAGGCGGCGCGGGTTCATCGGGGTCGCTGATGATGCCGTAGGAGATGTAATCGCATTTGGCGAAGTCGAGCTGCGCGTCGCGGCCGAGGGTGTGGTCGATGACATATGCCACCCGTACCGGAAACCCCTTCATGCCGGCATGGAGCTGCGTGCCGGCCATGAGGCTGGCAACGATGATCGCGTAGATCCACACGAACCGACCGGCAGCGTCCTCGGCGACGAACTGAGGAAGGGACCGGCCCCAGTTGAAGCCGTCTACGGGGGGTGGTACTTGATTGGTTGGTCGAGTCGGCCGACAAAGTAGTCGGGACGATCCGGTCCGGGGATCTGCCGCATCAGTTTGGCCGTCACCGGAAGCTGTCGTTGCAGCTCTTCGACGGCAGGAAACACTCCCCCGCCCATCTGGTCGTAATCGACACTGCTCAGAACGAAGCGCGCCATATCTGATTCCGAAACCCTTTGTAGTTAAGCGTTACTCGTTGGGATTGCCGGCCAGGACGTCATCACATGGTCCCAGGCCTGTTTGCGTAGCTCACCGCCGATCTCGACCGCGAAGTCCAAGTCTTGGCGCGTGTACATCCAACCCGCTCCGTCTACCCACTGGCGTGGGACCAGTTGGGCGATTACGGGCTGCGGCAGGCCGCATGCATCTGCGACGTCTTTGACCGTCAGCGTCGCCTCGTCATCGCGGCGTGCGCAGCCCGGGCTCTCTACACGCGGAAACGTCGCAGTCCTGGTCGGATTGGATATGGCCACAGTTTTGAGCCTAATGCCGGCGCAGATAGCGTCTGTACGCCAAAAGTTCATTCCGGTTGGCCCGTAAAACCCGACATCGTGATTGCTCGGTTGGCCCTTCATGACCCGCACATCGGTGGCACTGATTTTCTTACCCGCGGCTTGCGCAGTCATCAAGAATCAGAAGCCCCCGCGTCGCCGTCGCCGCCACGGGTGCGGGATCCACAGCCTGGCAGTGTCTTTGGCATGGGATCTAGTCGAACGCGACTGTTGCCGCGGCAATCACGAACACCGCAGAGAACAGCCACGCCAGCAGCGCACCGTGAGCGAGATGCTTGAGAGGGCGGCGATACCGCCGAGACTGTGCTGCCAGACCGAGGACTGCTGCGATCGCGATCGGGCCAACGGGGGCAAACAGCCAGTAGTACAAAAACCAGTACGTGCACGACGACAAGATGCCGGCGCTGAAACCGGCGAGCATCAGCGGTGACCCGCAGGGTTGGTTCAGTCTCTGCCAGACGGCAGGGGCTTGCTGCTCCGACACCCTGTTCACCCGCCCAAGCTCGACTGCACGCCCACCCACGCCAGCATCATCCAGCCGCTCACGCCGCAAACGATCGAGCCGACACCCACGCTGCGGACACGAACCGACGCCGCGAGGGCGGCCGTGAGGCCGCCGAGCGCTAGGGGCGCTGATGAAACCGCCGCCACTATGAGCCATTTCGTGTTCGGGCGAAGTTCGTCGACGAGCGGTGTTCCCAGCAACAGCCCGGCCAGCACGCCCCATAACGCGCCGCCGGTGATCGCGCCGAAGCAGAGCGCAGCCGGCCAGTGTACTGATCCGCGCTGGCTACGGGGACGGTCTGTTGGCGCTGCTGGTATGTACACGGGGTCGATCGTGTCACGCCCCGGCCCATGCGGTGCACGCCAATTTCCGCCCCCCACAGCGTGTTTGCGGACGCAGGTATCACCAGTCGAGGATCGTGACACTGAGTACGAGGACCCCGCGACTGGCCTGTGGTGGCGTCGCATGGATTGCCTCGACTGCTTGCGTATCATCAACTCTGCACGCCGTGACCGTGCGCAGCGCGCGCTCACGGACGAGTTGATAAAGCTCGCGGCACATGTTCGAGAACTGACGGCCGATAAGGTTGTCATCCTGCGCGAGCAAATCAAATTGGTGCGTCCGCCTGGCGGAGGCACTCGTTAGGCTCGAAATTGCACGGTCCGTCACCTAGATCCCCACGGTGCCGGGCCGATCTGACCGACGTCGATCAGATTGGCCTGTCCCGCCTGCTAATAGCGGCGAGTTCCGCGGTCAATCACGACCGTAAGACCAAGGGTGATCTGAGTAAGGTGTGATCGTTTCGCAGGGATAGCCGGGGGGGCCACACACGAACGTTTGAGTTTCGTCGGGGGGCTGCGGTGCGATGTACCCCTGCCCCGGGGACGACCCCGCGGGGTGAGTGGATTCGTTCGGCGGATGCGGCGGAGGGCACTGCCCGTCTTCACATTGGTTCGGCCTCGCCGAGGCAACACCAGCTGCCTCCGTCGAGACGCCCGCTACGGCCCCGAAGGCGGCCGCAGCGATGAGGACGGCGGGCGCTAGGCGACGTAACCGGGTCGAACGCGCGATCCTGCCTGTCATTTCTTCTCCTGATATGTGGTCGCGGTGCCCGAGCTGGGCCGCTGGTACTCAAGAATTTTCGCGATCACACAGGGGGTTCGTAATCACCGGAAAGCCAGACTCCACTTTCAAACAGGAAGGGTTTCCTATCCGCCAGGTAAGCCCAGCGGTGGTTCAATCCGCCACTCCAGATTCCCCACGGTGGCGGGCCGAACCTCGGCGCGAATTTCTTTCCACAAAAAAGTGTGGGAGTTGGGGTGCCTGGTTGCTCCTAGGTGTTGAACGCAGCCCACAAGGGGCTACGAGCAAACCAAAGGAGAACATCATGAAGATCAACAACGACACCATGCGCGACCACTCAACCCGCACCCTTAAAAGGACGGCAGCCGCCGTCGCAATGCGAGCGGCTCGTCCGATTCTGCTGGCGGCCGTGGGGTTCGGGCTAATCCTCGGCGCAGCCGGAACAGCGAACGCCTTTCCGAACATCCCCCCCGGCGGAGACTCATACCAGCAAGCTTGCGCAGCCCAAGTGAACCAGATCCGTGATGCACTTCAGGAGTACTACGACAGTCCAAAGACGGCGGCGAACCTTCAGGCCGCGCAAGACAAGATTCGCCCTGCGGCCGAAAAGTACAACTCGTTGGGCTGCGCAAAAATCTGGGGCCCGCTCCGCCCAGAGTCTCTACCGGACCCCCGGCGCGCAGCTTCGCCGGTGGCGGGCCAGGGGGCAACGAATTTGAACTAGCGTCTGCAGCCGCGTCCTATCCGATATTCGGCCCGCCACCCGCTCCCCTGGTGGCGGGCCGAACACTTACGGCGGACCGGACGAGTCGTGGCTAAAGCCCGGTGTGACTGCGCAGCGCGTCAATGAAGCCGTCCAATCGAGCGCGATCGTCATCGCTCGTCGTCTCCCGCTGATCGACGACTAGGTCCGCGACGCTGCCATTCATCACGGAAGCCGACCTGGACTTCGGCGACGTCGAGCACGTCAGGAATCACTTGGTGAAATGCGTTAGTGCGCATGTCGGTTTTGCCTATGTGAAGACTGACGACGTCACTGAGCCGGCGTACCCATGATTCGTTCACTGTGAGTGACACAGGTGCTTGTTCGGTGGCGTTTCTGTCCTTCTCAAGGTCGTATTGCTCGTCTGCGAACTGCATGGACACCTTCAGCAGGCGAGCTTAAGTAGTGATGATTGCGACCGCCCATGTGCTCAAGGCTGTGCCGTCGAACTTCGTTACGGACGCCTCGATGTCGCCGTTACCGAGGAGGGCCGCCACTTGGAGTTGCAGGGCCACGGGGCTCCGCTGGCTTACGTGCGCTGGTGTGTGCCGCGATCTGAAGCCAATATTGGTCGGTGTTGGCACCGCCGTGGCTGCTGATCTTCATGAGCAGAACGCTAGCCCTGCGGTGGGACACCGCGAAGCAACGCCCGCAGCCCATGTCGGTGTCCGAAGCTACAGTCGCCGTCTATGAGCAAAGCAGCGCCCTGGGCCTCGACCGCTGGCAACAAGTTCCGGGAGGTTGCGCGGTCAACGGAGAACCCGACAACCAAGCTCCTAGCCGAAGGGCTGACGGCACTCACCGAATCACTGCGCGAGCTGGATGCGAAGCTGGAGAACATGGAACGTCGAATGGCTCAACCGTAAGTGGTAGAAGGTTTTCCGTAGAGAGATGCGTGCCAAACGGGTATTAGACCGCCTGAGGCCCCAACCTCAAAATGGGCTTCACGGTTCTGGTTGCCGATAGCAACATCCATCACGTAGCGGCCAATCCGAGGAAGTACGACGCCACTACAGTCGGTGGCGAAAGACAGCGTCCCAGGCGGCTTTTCAGAACCCGGAACTGAGGACTCTGTCGCGGCCACAGTCTCTCCTCGCAGTCGCCCGTAGATGTCCTCGCCCTCGAAGGCGCGGACCACATCAGTAATCGAGACACCAGCCCCTAACTGAGCCGGGCTTACTGTCGACAAGATCACGAGATAAGCCTTCAATTGCGCAGGAAACCTGGCGGTTGGGCGCCTGATGAGCGTTGACGCGGCCATCGTCGAAACACCGGTCGCGTGGTATTCCCCTATGACACAGTGGCATTCGTCCTACGGGGAGAGGTTTCTGCGGCCTTGGCCGGCAATCTGGCAGTCAAGGTGTTGCGCGACGGCTCCGCGGTCAAGTTCGAAGAGATACCGCGCAGCTGAGCGAGCGGCTCGACACTGCCCCGGTATGCGGAACGTCTCACAGACGCCGTAGCGCCGCCGGGTCCCCTCGATGCGGTCAGTGTTGTGCGAGTTGGGCGATCAACGATTCCAGCGCTGCCATATCACCGGGCGACACTGGCCGGTCGGCTTCAACGTCGGCGACCGTTTGGGCGCCAAGGCCAGCTGCGTTGGCGGTTTCCTCGACGGTGAGCTCGGCGCGATGCCGCGCGGCGTAGAGCCGGTGGCTCAGCCGGGCACCCGGCGCGCCGGCCGCACGGACGACCAGATCGTTGTAGGTGCGCCGGATATCGCTGAGCAGCAGTGCGATCCCCGGACCTTTCGAGCCTGCTGCAGCCTCGTGGGCGGTGGCTTGCACTTGACGCAGCTTGGTGAGCAGTTCGGCGGCCTGGGCGCCGAACGTGGGCGCGGTCTGCGGTGGCAGTGCCGAAACCCGCCCCTTGATGTCGTCGAGGTGCAGCCTGATCGCGTCAAGGAACACCGAGACGCGCACACTGTCGGTGAGCACTTCGGTGGCAGTCTCCGCCGATTCTGTGGGGATAGGTCCGCCGCGGCGGATACGGGCAAGGGTCCCGGCCGGCCAGCCGACAGCCTGCTCCAGTTTGGCCAGAGTGCTGTTGCGGGGCCAGCTGCGGCCTTTCTCAAAGGCGACCAGATTGCTTTGGCCGATCACATTGTCGTCGGACAACTTTCGTTGCGAGAAGCCCATTTCTTCGCGGCGGACGGCGAAAGCACGACCGGCCCGCGCGAGCCCGGGGTCGTTGGGGTTGCGCCGTTGGTGGGTGAAAGTCACCGGGATGCCGTTGGCGTCGCCGAGGTGAACGGTGAGGCCGTCGGTGACCCAGTGCGCGGTGATCAGCGCGCCGTCGAGGTAGGTCCCGTTGGTGCTGCCGTCATCTCGCAACGCCCAATTGACGCCATCGCACTCGATGAGCAGATGCCTCTCCGACACTCGTGGGTCTTGGATGCGCATGGTCGCTTCCAACCCACGCCCCACAGTGATCGGCGCATCGACGACCTCCACGGTGTAGGGCGGCGTGTCCCCCACCGTGATGGACAACGCCGGCGCCTCGGCTTGGCCGTGTTCGTTGGTGGTCGGGCCGGTGTACGCGTGGGTCATTGCGCTCCGCTTCTCTGTGTCCGCATGCTGCTGTAGTGCTATCGCTTCAATGGCGCCCGTCGTAGGAGCTAATGATAGCAACCGGTATCGAGATCGACAATGAAGCCGCTATCGGATCCGCTCTGCGCCGCGCCGTAGATGCCGAGTGCGGCCGATATTTTAAGTTGCTTTCTACGGCTTTTTGCCAGCTCAACCTGCATTTAGCCCTCTGGGCGCGGACCGCGCGCTACGGGATCGAAGGATTGCGACTTGCTTTCGGAGCGCTTTCGTTTATTGTAGCTCTAACGACAGCATTTCGATAGCATCGAGTAACTGGAATGGAAGGACCGGCGATGACCGCAGCGCACCTCATCAGGCCCCTGAACTCTCGCGTGAATCTGCCCTCGCCCTGCGTGGCCGATCCCGATCGTTGGCTCGAAGGCGGCGAAGACCCCGAACTCAAGAGCCTGTGCCGCGGGTGCCCGCGCCGCTGGCAGTGCGCCAAAGACGCCCTGGAGACGCCCGGTGTCGAGGGCATGTGGGCCGCGGTCCACATCCCGAGGGAGGGGCGCCGTGCCCGAACATCTGCGCTACGGCAACTGCGCTCGCTCGTCGAGCATGCCGACAGCATCAGTGCCGCCACCCGGCGGTAGAAGCGCCGGCAACAGATGCGCCGCCCCACCCATGCCCACCTCACACCTCTCCGCGGCGATATCAGTCGGCGCGAATCGGCGAAAGGATCCCACAGTGTTAACACCCAATAGCGTTGTGCGAGCGACTGTTCGCAGTGTCGCGCTGATCGCCGTGGCAGCGTCACTGGCCGCGTGCGGCAGTGACGAGCCGGCCTCACCCGAGGAGTTACTCGACGGCAAGACACTTCCAGCGACAGCCCGCGGCCGCGTCGTCGGGGTCGGCGATGCCGGCGCGTGTCACCACGTCGACGCGCCCATGCTCGACATCGAGAGCCGAAACGACGCCGAACCGCAGCTGCGGATCCCGCAGCCCGCGGGCTGGGAGCGTTTCACCAAACTCGACAGCGAAATCCTACGATTCGCCTCGGCGAACAGGGATCTTGTCGCCAACCAGTTCGCCCCCAACGTCGTGGTCACCCTGGAACACACCCCTGACGCCGATCCCCAGGTGATCTTCGACCAGACGCGCGACAACGTGGTGAAAATGGCCGGCGCGCAAGACATGGCAGTGAAGGCGGGCACCCTGTGCGGGCTGCCGGCCGAGGCGGTCACCTACGTTGCCGCGGCGATGGGCCCGGCGACCCCGGCCCGCCCGATCTCCGCACTGCAGGTGGTGACCAGGACCGGCGGGCACACCTACCTGGTCACCGCGACGATGCAGACCACCCAACCGGGCAACCCCACCTACCAGCGTGACGTCGAGACCATCCTGACTGGCCTCCAAGTGCTGCCTGCCGCAGCAGACAAACTCACCGGCCAGAAGGGCAACTGAAATGTCATTCGCCTACCTAGTCGGTTATCTCTCGCTGCCCATCACCGGAATCGTCATGCTCATCATCGGTATTGCCCAGCGAACAGGGTCGCGGACCAATACGGCGCCACCGGCACCGCACGCACATCCGGGGGCCTGGCCTTCGAGCCCGCACCATCACCGTGCCCACCCCGACCCACAGCAGTCACCTCACTACGACCCCCTGTCGCCACCACGAAGCAGGGCCGGTACCGGGTTGATAGTGGCCGGCGCGGTCGTGGTTCTCATCACGATGCTGGGCGCCGTTGGGCGCGTATCCACTGCCTCCCAATCGATCTCGAGCCCAAATCGCATCGACGTCGGCGACTGCCTCGCCGCAGAAAACCTCAAGCGCTCGGGCACGCTGAAGCCCATCGACTGCGCCGACCCGCAAGCCAACTTCGAACTGGCCGCCCTGTCCGGTTCCGCACAATGCCCAGACAAGCCCATCAGCGACACCGTCTACGTCTACCTCACGAAGGTCCATACGACGATGTGCTTCATCCCGGTTCTGGCGCAGGGCGCGTGTTTTCGGGCCGACTCGGTGTACACAGTGTTCGACGTCGTCGAATGCGCGGACCGATCAGCCGGGGCCAAGTTGATCAGGGTCGTTAAGCGGATTGACGGCAGCACCGACAAGGCACTATGTCCCACGGCGACAAAGTCTTTGGCCTTTCCCCAACCCGCGCGGCTGTACTGCTTGACTACGGTGACCAGCACATGACGATCGCTGCATCACGTCGCCAGCAGTCGCTGCCGCTCGCAGGCGAGCCCTGGGCGTTTCGCACAGCCCGCAGCACCGACGACACCGGTGTCTATCTGACGGGATACTCGTCATGACCGATCATCGATCCGTGGCCGGCCGCAGCCCGCAGCGCGCGGCCCATGACCCACTACCCCCAACCGGTGCGCGCCGCGTCTCACGGATGGTCGACAACACGCTGAGCGTGGTGCTGTTCGCGGGTCAGATCGCGCTGTGGGGCGTGGCTTTCATCAGCTTCATCGCGTTGCCGATGAGTATCGACAACTGCGCCTACCAGGATTGCGGGCCGGAAAAGTGGATCGATTACGCGATGCTCACCGTGGCACTGAGCGCCCCGGCCGGGGCGATCTTCAGTGGTGCCGGCATCTATCTGCTCGCCACCCGCAAAGTCGGGTTCTGGGCGCCACTGCTGGGCTGCGCAGTCCAAGTCGCGATGCTCGCGGCCGCGTGGCTCATGGCCGGCAACGCCGGCCCCATCCACTGACAACCAGGAGGTACAGCGTGACCGAAAACGATGTGGCATATGAGGATCGCCAAACGGTCTACCAGGGCTACATGAACGGCGCCCATAACGGCGATGCGGTAGTTCAACGCGCTTTCGAGTGGTGGATGAACCGAACGCTGACCGACCTCGATCACTGGGCGGCCGTCCACGGCACCGACGCCGACACCTTCCGGGAGGTCCTCGAGCGGGCCCGCGCGACCGCGCAGCAGTCGGGAGCGCACAATGGCTTCCACGAGATTTGGGAATTCTTCCTCACCCTCATGAAGGACGGCCGCTGAGGACTGCGCGCCTGCCGTGTGCCGCGGTAGTTGGGCAGTCCTGACCGCGGGAAAATGGTTGGCCGCCAACGAGGTTCAACCCCAAAGGAAGCAGGGTGGTAATGCGCAGACTCGATGCCGATGAGTCGGCACAGCAGAGTAGTTGGCTGTGCGACACCTGGCCGCCGCTGTATGGGGCGACGGGGTGCACCGGATTTGATCCCGCCGGATCGTGGCTGGCGGCGGCGTGGGTGCTCAACGCGATATACGAACGCGACGATCTGCCATCGGGGCTGACCCATCACCAGCTGCATCAGCAAGCCATTGCCGCCGGCCTGCAAGAATCGGCCGTCGTCGGCGGGGTGAACCTCGACGAGACCACCGTCACGACCGGCGGGGGCCTGGGGTTCGCCGAGAAGCCGCCGTCCCCGTGGCGGCGTGTGACGTGGTCCGAGCTTGGCCGCCGCGACGGTTTCGGGTTCTGGGCCGTCGACGGCGAATGGCCCCAGCCGCGGTTCACTCCGCAGACCGACTGGCACGACCCTGCCGTGATGCCGGCCAACTCTTTGCCGCTTGTTCGGCCCACCGAGGAGTCAAGCTGGCCGGTGCGCATCGTCCCCCCGACTGAGGGCTCGCTGGACGCTGAGAGCCTCGAGGGGCTGGTCGATGTTCTCAGCAGTCACACGACTTCGGAGGCCCTCGCCGACTGCAGCTTTTATTACGGCGTGGTTGCGTTCGTCGGACGCGAAAGCGGCGCCACCATCGACGCTGGAGATCTGCACCAGCTGCCAGCGCTGGTGCGCGCCCAACCGGGAACCCGGTTCACGCCCAACAACTTTTGGCCTGCCGATAAGTCGTGGCTGGTTTACACCGACGCCGACCTACACGCGACACGGGTCAGCGGGTCACCCGAACTCATCGATGCGCTATGCGCACAACGCAATCTGGAAACACTGCGATGCGAGTAGCCGCAGCGATGATGCGTGGTTGACACGGCTGAAGCGGCACCGGGTGTCTTGCTGGGGTCGCCGCGGCGATCATGTCGGGGGGCAGGAGTCGCGCGGTCGGGCCGTGCGCTCAAAGCCGTAGCCGTACAGCGTTTCTCGGCACACCGCCGGCAAGGAAGCGCGCATCGACACTGGCTCTCACCAGAACCGCGCACGGTGATCTCGGTGGCCGTGGCGCCTACCGTAGCGACCCTCCGAGCGTGAGTATCTTCTGCGGCGCCGGCCACTCAGTCACGGCGGATTTCCTCGACACGAATGTCTTTCAACTCTTCAGGGTCGATGACGCCGGTCCACCCCATGTGCTGGTCGCCCGCCAATCCGATTTCGCGCGCCACGGCGGGAGAACCAATAAACCAGACCACGACTCGACCGTCTGGCAACTGGTGCTGAAGGGACACAGTGTGTCCACCGAGTGTTCCGCTGACACGGACAGCAACAACACCGTCGAGGGCAGTCCTGGGGACTTTCACCCAGGGTTCGTAATGACCCAGTCCCACAGAGGACTCACCGGACTGGAATCCGTCGGGCACCTCGGGCCCCGGTTTTGCGCGCAATGCGACCCAGTCGTCACCGCTGAATACGATCCGAAACCGCTTCCCGCGGTACTGCGCTATCGCGCCCGTCACCGGAACCTCAACCATTGGCCTCCCTTGCAGAGTCACCACCGTGGTCTGCGGGGTTTGCCGCCCGCTGCGCACACTGCGCGTCCGATGATTGCAGGGTGCCGAATTGGTGTCCAGGATGTGCTGCGACGGCCTTTACCATTGAACGGTGTCCGATGACGAGCGGTGGCGCAGTTGGCTCTACGAAACCCACTCAGCCACAGAGCTTCACGACTGGGCATTGCGCCTGCGGTACTTCCGGTTCTGCCGCGCCGTCGGCGGCCATGCCAACGACGGCGACAACCTGCGCGTCGTGCTGCGTGCAGAGACCGAGCCCGCACTGCGCAACCTGTTCACCGTCCTTGGTATCACGCCCACCACAATCCCCCCGGACGCGCCACGTCCACAACCAGGTACCCGATACACTGTCACGCAGTACGCGGCCTTCCCGGCGCGCATCGACCGCTTCCCCACCCTCGCCCAACCGGCCCACGTGCATATCGCCGGGCACAAAGCCTTTGCATGGGCTTATGCAGGGCGACTGAGGATTTCGCTGCACGACGCAGATAACCCGTTCGAGGTCACCGAGCCCACAGTGCAAGCAGCGCTTGACATCGAGCAGCGGCTGTCACAACTGGCGGCCGAGATCATCGATCCGCCCATCGACAACCGCCACTGCATCTGTCCCAAGTACTACGGCGAGTTATGGGAGTGAGTCTGACACCGCCGCCGGATGGGTACCGTCCGGCCCTGCTCGACACAACGTGGGTACAGCTGAAATATGAAGCACCGCAAGGAATATAGAGCAGGTGATTTGACCGCCCAGGCGAGCAGTTCCAGACGCATGAACACCATCCGGGTAGAAGTCGTTTCCGGCTTCGAGTCCGACGAGGTGGTGTTGTTGGCCGCCGACACCGTCGGGTTGGATACCTTTGGGGCGGCGCTCACCGAGGCCCAACGACGAGTGTCAGCGCCGCTCGACCGTGACGGAGTGACGCACCGATTCGTCTTGCAATCGGGATTGGCCGACATCGGTTTCGCCGAAAGGTGTGTTACGCGGCGGCTGGACCGCGCCGAGGCTGCTGCCGAACTCAGCGAGGGCCTGGCGGCGCTGAGAACCAGCGCCCACCCATGTCACCGATACGTCGACATCGGCTCTCCCACAGCAACGCTCGTTCTCTCGGGCGACGAATACAGCCAACCGTTGGGTAGCGCGCCGGCGAGGCGTTCGACGTTGAGCCGAGGACAGCTCGACGCCATCACGGATCGTGTCGATCGAGGCGCCGACCCTGCTGCGCTTGCAGGCTGGTTGGCCCGAATCACCGATCGCCACGATGACGCCCCGCTGTTCCAGGCCGCCGCCGAGGATTTCCAGCGCGGCGACAGCGACAAGTGGTACGCCGCGGCCGATCACGTTGTCGACTGAGCCGACACGCCCGCCACAAAGGAGACACCGTGGGTCTATTCCAAAAGAAGAAGCAGTCTCAACCAGCCGCCGACGACGCCAAGGTGTTCTACTCCACCCCTTTTGGCGACACAAGAGACGGCAAGCAAAAGCCCTTTTTGCTTGAACGCGACGGTGTTCGATACTTTCCGGTTTTTCGTAGCGTGGAGTCGATGAAGGAGTGCTTCGAGCGGATGAACCGCGCCGGGTACATGATCCTTTCCGGAGACGTAGCGGCGGTGATGGACACCATCCGCTCAA
Organism: Mycobacterium sp. OAE908; assembly: GCF_017872775.1. Classification (NCBI taxonomy): domain Bacteria; kingdom Bacillati; phylum Actinomycetota; class Actinomycetes; order Mycobacteriales; family Mycobacteriaceae; genus Mycobacterium; species Mycobacterium sp. OAE908. The sequence goes on along the minus strand of NZ_JAGGJL010000003.1, from coordinate 281,771 downwards.
TTGAGCTGTTGAAAGGCACGGGGATTGTCATTGAACCTTTCAGCGAAAACCCGGTCGAGATCATGCCTGACGTGTGACCGACACTGGCCGGCACGCTGCACATGGCGGTCTTGTAGCGGCCTTGTCACCTGGCTCTGTCTTCGAGTTTCGGGTCAAGCCGAAAGTCTCTCGACGAGTGTCAGCCAATCCGCGGCCGAAACCCAATATGCGGGTGGTTCCTGCCAATCCAGCGTTCCGACGCGCCATGCAAACCGATCCGAACTGTCGCGCGGGACCCGCCCCCAACCCAGGCCGCGGGCAACGGGACACCCGATGCTCAGCATCTCCACACCAGGAATGCGCAGCACCAGCTCAACCCTGGGAAAGCGGCTACCCTTCTCGCCTTCTCGAAAGATCCAGTGTGCCGGTAGCGCCCTCGCCTGGTCGAGCCGAGCCGACACACTCTTTGACACTCATTGGTGCCTGCACCCGTTGCCGCGGCCTAGAGCCCGCAGGGCAGGGGGCCGATGAACGGCATGCACGGTGTGGCCGGGGGAACCGCGGGAGCGGCGGGATAGACACGTCCCGACTCGTCGATTAGATCCGCCGGCTGGTAGCCGTTGCCGCTGCTTTGCAGGTAAAAGGCGTGGCAGACACTCCAGTCCCAGTCAATCGGACGATCGTCCGATACCGGCCTCGACTGCCCTGGGCACCAGTGAAACCAGTGCGGATCGGCTTGCGCAGTACCTGATGCCAGTCCAATACCGGTGATCGCCACGCCGGTAGACAGCAGGGTCCTTGCGACCGTAGTCCTGAGGTTCATGTTGTCACTCCTTCGCTCAATTTCGCTGTGCCACTGGTCGTGTGCTACGTCTCGTAATGTGCACGACAGACCCGTCACCGGTATATGGGGCATTTGCCTGATATTTACCTCTGCGCAGCGAAGGAACCCACCAGGGTGACCACGGACCAATACGATCCTGAGCAGCGCGGCCGCTACGGCGCCGCGAGCTGGCTGACTACTTGGTCATCGAGATATTTCGTGGCGAGGTAGCCACCGGGTTCATCCATGAGGGCGGCGACAGTGTTGGGGTCGTCGATGATCACCATGTGCCCCGAGTAGCTGGCGAGGGGTTTGGGTAGTCCGGCGTAGCCGCCCTGGCCGGCTGCAGAGTCGCTGCGGATGACGAGCAGTGTGTCAGTTTGGATTTGGTAGATCTGGTTGAGGTCGGCGATGGGCTGGGTGCTACCGGCGGCGACGGGGTTGCGGACGAGACCGGCGTTGTAGCGGAACCCCAACGACTCCAGGTAATCGCTCGCGAAGGACGGGGTGAGTACTTCGGACACGCCGGTGTCGGAAAGCGTGACTGCCTCAACGGATTTGCCGTTGAAGCTGGGGTTCTGGTTGCTCAGGTCGCCTTGCCGTGAGCGCACCGAGTTGAGCAGCTCTTCTGCCTTGGGCTGACGGCCCAGGATGCGGCCGATCCAGGTGAGCTGGTTCTGCCAGGTCCAGCCCTCAGTGGCGTGTTCTGTTGGCCGGGTGACGGTTTTGGCGATCGCGGCGAGCTTGCCGTAGGTGTCGTCGGTCAGTCCGCCGGTGGCGATGATGAGATCGGGTTTGGCCGCAGCCACCGCAGCGGTGTCGATCACCGAGAGCACCGTGGGGTTGCCGGTGACCGCTGACTTCTGCCAGCTGGGGAGTTGTCCGCTCGCGGCGGTGAGCGCGACGGGTTGCACGCCGAGGGACAGCACCGCGTCAGCGTCACCGGGTCCCAGCGCGGCGACCCGCATCGGCGCTGCGGTGATCTCCGTGTTGCCATGAACGTGAGTGAAGGTTTGCGCCCGGTACGTCGGCTGGCCCGGGCCCCCGAGCCACAGGACCATTGCCCCGGCGGCCACCGTGGCGATGGCCAGCAGCACAGCGGCGATGATCACCGTGCGGCGGCGCAGCCGACGGGATTTCGTGGGCGGCGGCGTGAAGGTGGGCGGGCTAAACGGTGCCGGAGCGGGGCCGGGTCTGTTGAAATGCCCAGTCGGGTACGTGATCTGGGCGGTCGCCGGGTTCGGCTGAGGGCGCGGCGGGGGTTGCCACGGCTGGGTACGGGTCGGCGGGTCGGGTGCCGCGGCTAGGGCTTGTGTTGCCGCGGCGGCGAGGTCGCGGGCGGTTTCGTAGCGCTCGTTGGGGTCTTTAGCCATCGCTTTGGCGACGACGGCGTCGATGGCTGCCGGCAGTGTGGGAGCTTGTTCGGTGACTCGTGGCGGTGGCTCGAACAGGTGGGCGGCGGCTAGGCCGCCGGGGCCACCTTCGGCGGAACGGAAGAACGGTATCTTGCCGGTCAGCAGGTGATACAGCGCGCCGCCCAGCGAGTAGATGTCAGAGCGGTGATCGACGGCGGCGGTTGGTTTGAGGCTTTCCGGCGAGGTGTAGGGCAGACTGGCGATCACGTTGCCGGCCTGGGTGAGCCGGGCAGCGCTGGGATTGCGCACGCGGGCAATGCCGAAGTCGGCCAAATAGATTCGCTCGTCGTCGGCGCTGAGCAGGAAGTTGGCAGGCTTGACGTCGCGGTGCAGGATGTGGCGGCGGTGCGCGTAATCCAGGGCGGCGGCCACTTCGCCGATGATGCGCACTGCGCGTTGCGGGGTCATCCGGCCGTTCTTGATTTCCTTCTCGGCGTCGCTGCCGTCGACGTACTGCATCGAGATCCATAGCCGCCCATCGGTTTCGCCGCGATCGTGGACAGTGACGATGCCGGGATGTTCGAGGCTGCTCGCAAGCTCGGCTTCGTTGAGGAATCGGCGCCGGATCTCGTCGTCACCAGAAAGCTCCTCCGAGAGGACCTTGATGGCCACACTGCGCGGCAAGTTGGGGTGACGGGCACGGTAGACGACGCCCATGCCGCCGGAACCAACTTTTCCCTCGATGGTGTAGCCGGCGAACACGCTTCCGACGTCTAGCGCCATGGCCGCCCGACCTCACAGGGCCCCGGCCATGCCGAGCAGTCGGGTAATCGAAGTGATGGGGTCATCGGGCCATCAGCAGCGCGTACTGGGCCGCGGTCTTCTGTTGCGCGTCATGCAGTTGGGCGGCTTGGGCTTCGATGGCGTAGCGATCGGCGGTTGTCAGACAGTAGAAGCTGGCGACCTTGCCCTGGGAGATGTCCAGGCAGCGGCTGTTGGGCATCTGCTTGACCGGCGCGGCCGGCTTGCCGGTCGCCGACGCTTCTGCGAAGAATCCGTCGGTAATCCGTTGGGCCGCTTGGGCGTCGCGGGCTTCATAGACGGAGGTTGCGGCGTTGGCCATCTGGTTCATGTCCGTGTCGTTGAACAGCTTGGAGCTGCGGGTGGGGTCGGTTTGAAGCTGCAGGGCTCCGCGTCGTTGGTACACCGCGAGCTGGTTGACGCTGGCCGCGGCGGGGCTGATCGGCACGGTGCGGGCCAGTAGCCCGGTCGGGTCGATGGGCAGTTCGGCGAGTTTGGCCGGGTCGGTGGGTGTGAATTGGTCGATCAGCGGCACCTGCAGGTCAAGGGCCTTGGCGATCAGCCCGACCGCGGTGTCGAGGTTGTCGGTGGCCTGGGCGGACATCACCAAGACGAAGGGCCCATGAGCGGTGAACGCCCGTACCTGGGTCCACTGCAGATTCTTGGCGGATTCGGTGAACGTCTGATTGAAGCCGGCGGTCTCGGGGTGGCCGGGTATTGGCACTGGTGTTACCGGCGGATTCACGACGGGTTCGGCGGCGGCGGCGTCGCTGATTTCCTTGGCGGCGTCGGCTGCTGAGGCGGGGTCGGCGAAACGAAGGACCGCGTTGTCGAGCTCCTTGTGGTCGGTGTCTTCTCGCGCGGTGTAGTACCCGGTGATGAAGTTGTGTCGGGCGGCAGGGGCGGCCAGGGATTCAGGGAGCACAAATTTCACTGCGCCGGCGTTCTTGATGACCAGGGCGCCGTTGGCGGAGCCGCGGATGAGGGCCGGGTCGACTTCCCAGGGGCCGGTGACGTAGTTGGCCATTCGTTGGCCTTCGACGATGGCGCCGAGTTCGGGGTTTCCGGCGGTGCCCATTGGCCGCGGTTTGGTCGGGTAATTGCCGACGTCGAGTAGCGCGACGTCGATCTGCCCGGGCGGGGGGCCGCCTGCGGCCTTGACAGCCTCGCCGTTGATCGCGGTGCTGCAGGAGGCCACCAGCATGGCCGTGGCCGCCAGCGCCGCAGACGCCGTGAGGAACTGGGCTGATCGGCTCCGTGTCGGTGTGTCACGGACACTGCGCATGTCAGCAACCTACCGCGAGAGGCCGATCAGGAACGTCAGGGTGTGGCCGACCTGGCGGCCATGGGCCTCGCCAACCGCGAGATCGCGCAGACGTTGTTCGTGATCGAGAAGACCATCGAAGCCCATCTGCACCGCGTGTTCCGCAAGCTCGCGATCCGATCGCGCCGGCAACTGCCGACGCTGCTCGCCGAGACGGGACCCTAACACAAAAGATCAGGGTGCCGATCCTGATGACGGTCGCCGCTCCCGGCGACAGGCTGCTCGCATGGAGAACGAACACGACGCAGCGGCCGAGCTCCTCATCGCCCCAATCCCTCTCGAGGTCGTCGAGCTGGCCCGCTCCGGCAACCGGCTAGAGGCCAAGAACATTCCTCCGCCGCCGGAGTCCAACGTTTGGGACGGAGACAATCCCCCGACCGAGCGATCGCTGCTATCCGTGGTGCCTCTAGTAAGCGGCGGATCGTCACCGGCGCTGCGAAACGTCGGTGAACTTCCCGATCGAACGCATAGTCCAGCCGCCGCACCCGTTCCATATGACGACCCGACGCGGCGACTCATGAACATCCGAGGAGAGGAACAGACCATGAACAAAACCACCCGCACACTGATGAGAATCACTGCCGGAGTACTCCTTTCAGGAGGCGTTGCCTTTGCTGGCGCAGAGCTGAGCAGCGGGACCGCGCAGGCCGGCCCATTGAGTCACTTCGGTGACTTTGACGCCGATACTGCCTACGCCCGGCCACTGCCTCAGGGCGGCCCTCCCAACACACCACTGCCTCCTCCGCCAGGGCCTGCAGATGCACCGACTGCGCCCGCGGTCTCGGCTCCTGCGCCTCCACCTCCGCCCAGGAATTGCGGCACCGACATGTTCACCGGCCTCCCCCTTCCCTGTTAGGAGCCGGACGCGACCATGGAGCAGGACGACCCCGAGGCACGCATCGCCGAGCTGGAACGACAACTGCGCGAGGTGAAAGCGGCCGCGAACAGCGATCATTCGGCGAACTATCCCTACCGTGAGGATGAGCGCGCCGGAACACCCGCGCTACCCGAAATGACGCAGTCGGGTGGCTCCCAAACTCACGACGCCACGCGCCTTGCCGACGCTTTCATGCGGGCCGCCGCCGAGTCCGATACGTCCGTCAGAGAAGCCCTCGAACGCGCCGGCATTCGTCCCGGCGTGACGATGAAGGTCAACGGGAAGGTGGTCTACCACGGACAAGAGCTGCCTCCAAACATCAACTATCAGAATGGGTTTGCGTCTCCACTGCCGTTTGACATTTCTGCCGATTCGCTCGTACGCCCGCAAAATGCGAACCGGCGCTCGCGACTAGGGCTCGATAGCCCTGGCGATGGCTTCGGGGCTGTCGCCGCGGCGATGGGTGTGCCCATCGCGGTCGGCCTCGGTGGTTCGGCAACTTTGACCGCAGCGATTCCCGCGAGCGCCTTATGGACGAGCCGCTTCGTCTGCGGTGCGCCAAATCGACTGATGCTCAACACCTCGCACTACAGCTACAAGCCGAGCCAGTCGGGCACCAGCGTCAACTTCCAATGTCTTGCCGCAGACGGCGGCCACGACGTCAACTGGTTCATGATCATGGCGTTGCAGGGCTTGCTGATCGCTGTGGTGCTCGGCGGTGCGCTAGCCGTCGGTCTCGCCATCCGCCGCCGGAGGCGGAAGCAGCCGCTACGAGCCTCGGGCGTCATCCTTGCCAGCTGTCTGGGTGCCCTGGCACTAGCCGCCGTTGCTTGGCAAGTAATTGCAGGCTCGGCTGTCACACAGATGCCGAGTGGCGGCAGTCTGACCATCGACGGCAACGCTGAAACCAAAACCATCGCGTGCAACGACGGACACCTCACCATCGACGGCCGCGAAGAAACGGTCACCGTCATCGGCCATTGCAACCGCATCTCGGTTGATGGCGTCATACATCACGTCACAGTCGATTCGGTCGATGCAATCGATGTTGGCGGGCTCAAAAACGTTGTCACTTACCATGCCGGCTCGCCGGAGATCAGCGCTGGCGGTTCGAACACGGTCCAGCGGGGCTGAGGCATCTCGAAAAATCACCATCGACGCTGCCCCTATCGGATCGGCCGCCGCCGCGATAGCACACTAAGCGCGGCGCGATGGGTCAGCGTCAGCGCATCGAATAGGTGTAGGAGTTGCTAATCGGAGTGAGCGCTTGGTCGGATAGCTCGGGATGACGCTGGTGCATCACAGCCTTGACGTAGTCGCCAGCCTGCCCGAGGGTCAGCCGGTTCCAGTCAGGCTCCACCCGCATTGCTTCGTGGAGAAGTGACCGGACCATTGCTCTGGCGGTCTCGGCTCGGTCTGGCCCGTAGTGTGCGTCGAATTCTGCGTCGTTCTTCCCGGGGCTGTGTTTGAGGTAAAGCGCGACTGCCTCGCTGGCATCGATTCCGTGATCGGCCGGCGCTGTCGCGCCGGCATAGCCCGCCTGCTGGCGGTGTGGGGGCGCGGTTGACGCGACCGCGACAGGGCCGGCGGGCGTTGAGAAGTCGTCGGAGAGTGCGGCGGCCAGCTCGGTGATCGCGCGCCGGAACCGACGACTCACCAGGTCCATATGGATCTCGTTGCCGGCTGCGATGTGCGCCTCCCACGGGATGAGCACCACGCGGCCGTGGCCCACGAGCTGCTCGTATTGGCGGCCCAGATCGGTGACATCGATCTGGGGCTTGACGGGCACCAGGTGGCTGATCACCACACAGGATCGTCGGGCCAGATGGTGATATCCGTTCTGCCCCAACCAGTTCATCGTGACTGCGGCCTGCCGTGCCCCGTCGGCGGTGGCGCTGCAGACGATCACAGCGCTGGAGATCGTCGACAGCACCGCACGCGTGGCCGGGTTGTGCAGGCCTTTGCCGACGTCGGCCAGGATGAGGTTGTAGTAGGGGCCGACGATGCGGGTGATTGCGTGCCAATCCTCGGCGCCGAATTCTCGGCGGGCGCTCCCGTAGTCGGGGGCGGCCAGCACCTCCAAACCAGCGCCCGTCATCTGGGTGTAGGCGCGGATGTCGTGGTAGCGCACCACATTCGCGTCGTGCAGCAGGTGTTCGACGGTTGCTGGGGATTGGCGCGCGGTGCGGTCAGCCAGGTTCCCGGCGCTTGGGTCGACATCGATAGCTAGGATTCGGTCACGTCGAATCTGACTCAAAGCGGACCCCAGCGCGGCGGTCACTGTGGTCCGCCCGACGCCGCCCTTCAATCCGATAACGCCGATCTGGTGCCCGTCAGGTGCGGGCCGCCGGACCCGGCCGTAGAGCGCGCTGTAGTGCAACTCGTCTGGGGACGGGCCGACATTGATGCGCGTGGCCTGCCAGAGCCACCGTCGCCAGCCGTGCCCGGCGACAGGTTTCTGCGCTTGCTGCTGCGCGGCCGTCACCCATCGCGAATTGTCGTGTTCCACAGTGCTATCCCCGGTCTCCGCCGTAGGAGTTGACGCCTCCGACATTCTCTGGCCCGGTGCTGATGACGAGGTCAAAGGTTCCGAACAGTTCTGTCATTGCGGCAGCACCGCTGTCAACAACCAAGTGATCGTGTGGCTCACGATCAGCCACTCGGTGACCACGAAGACAAACCCTGCGGTGACTAAACCTGCCTGAATCTTGCGCATCCCTCCACCGTCCCGGCATATCTGCCACGGCTGGGTTCACTCCGTAGCCGCAGATAACTCGATTTGTCTTGCCAGATAAGCAAGTTCGGGATACTTGATCTCGTTATCGGTCTCATCGAGGTTCCACAGCAGCAGCATCTCCATTAGGCGCGCCAAATCGTGATAGGAGCGCGCATGCGCGGAGGCGGGCATATCGCCGGGCATCCGGCCGGGACGCAGCGCCGCACCCGTGCCCACCGCCTCCAGCATGGCCGACTGAAGGTTCACCCAACAGTCAGGGGGCACCCGCACGCCCTTGCCCAGCAGGTCGATGACTTCCCGAACCACTGGTGGCACAACGAAGTCCAGGAGTTCCCCCGCCCGGCGCATCGTAGTATCGGCAGCGGTCACTGTCGTGCGCCACGCCTCGGACTGATCGGGGCGGCGGCCGTCTCCCAGACCGATCAGCCGCGTGTATTCGGCGTGGTCGAGGGTTTCCAGCCGGTGCAGATGCTGGCTGTCGAGGGCCATCGCGGGGGCGTCGTCGCGGATGGCCGCTGCCGAGTTGACTGAACACTCGGCGAAATGCGGGACCCCGGCTTCACGGGCCGGTGCCGACGAGCCACCGTGGTCAGTGGAAACCGCCAGCGCCCATAATTCAACGTTGGGATTGTTGGTCGTCACCAGCTCCGCGAACGCCACCATGGTCTCTGCCGGATTGGCCCAACTGAACCAGCGCGAGGCGAACCGCGGACCCAGTGTGGGATCAGAGAACAACATCCGGGCCGCACGCGGCACGAAGACACCCTGCGGGATATAGCCGGTGCCTTCGCTGCTCACGATGATCGTTTCGACTCCCGAGCGGGTCCGGAACATCCCGACGCACCAGTCCAGGAACAGGTACAGCCGCGAGGCGTGCAGCAGCTGATACACGATCTGCTCGGCCGACTCGAGCAGCGGATCGGGAAGTGACGAGCGGATACCCTCGCTCGCGGCACCCGCAGAGGCCCCGACACCTGACCCGACCACACCCGGGGGAAGGGGGGCGACCGGAGCCGACGACGACGAAATACCGCTGGCCGCAGGGCTTCCACTCGCGCCGCCGGCCGCTGGGCTGACGGCGCCCGAAGGTGCTGGCGCGCTTGGGATGTCCGATCCGAACGGCGGTAGCGGACCGACCGGACCGGCGGGAACGCCGGCTCCGCCGGGGACAGCCGGAGGCGATGTCGGTGCCGCCACAGGGGTCGGCGGCCCAGTGACCGCAGGAGCACCAGAAGCCGCTGACACCGGCGCGGGTCCGGAAGCGAATCCACCACTGGGTGCACCGCCACCCGCTGTGGGCGGCGGGCTTTGAACCGGCGGCATCAGCGGAGCCGCCGGCCCCCCCGAGGCCCCAAACCCGGCGTTGAAACCGCGAGAAAGTTCTGCTGCTGGTGTTGGAGGTGGCGCCATACCGCCGGCGGCGTTGGTCGGCAGGCCTCCAGACATCGGCGACGTCAACCCCTGTGTGGGCAGACCGCCACTCATACCGCTTGGCGCGGAAGGCAACTGCATGCCGCCACCGGACGGACTGCTGATAGGCGAGGCCGGCACGCTCGGCGCGTTGCGGGAAAGCGGGGGCGGAACTCTCGGGGGCGGCGGCGCATTCAGGTCTCCACCTTGCACATGGGTGGGTATCGGCGTTTCCCCGTCACCACCGGGTGCGGATGTTTCATCGCCTCCTGCCGGGCCGTTGAGCCCGGCAGAGCCGGGGTGACTGCCGCCCTTGCTGTCTGGCGAGCCGCCTTTCGCATCTGAAGGTGGTCCCGACGATAGGCCCTGTCCTTCGTGCGAGGTTGGACGTGTATTGGCTCCGTCGTCGCCGTTCGATGGCGGCGGTGTGAGCGGCATCCCGCCTGGGCCGCGTCCGCCGCCCATACCGCGACCCTCGTTCACGAACTGACGAAGCTGAGGGTCCACTGGATCACTGGTACCCGGCTGTTGCGAATCCGCGCCCGCGCCGCCCTTACCTGAGTTCGACTGTGCGCCAAGGCCTGCAACTTGGGGTGCCAGGCTCTGCATCGCCGCTGTCGCTGTTGCTGATTTGGTCATAGCCTCAGCCCGCGCAGTCGCCAAGACCTGCTCGATCTGCGACCAGATCAATAAGGATTGGCCGAGCCCATGCGGCTGTTGCTCAAGGCGGCCGATCTCCTCATGAGCCTTCTGATCGATTTCATCGAGGTCCGCACGCAATCCGTAGAGCAGCCGTCCCGCCTCCTCGGATGTCCGAGCCATCGCGAAATACTTGTCGGCCTGCTCGGTGCAGGTGGCGGCGAAGTCATAGCACCAGTTGCAAAACCCATCGACAAACTGCCCGGACTGTTCGTTTGCGACTTGCCTCGCATCGCCTCGGATTGAGTCGGCTGCCTGAAGTCGCTTGACACCCTCGCTGTGTTGAACTTCCGAAGCGGCGTGAAAGGTTTCGGGATCAGTCAGCGGCCAGAGGCCCCCGACGATCATCGCCGAGTACTTGCGCGTTGGCATGCCCGCTGGGGCGGTCGTCGCTACCAAGTAATGCCCAGCTTTCCGCACACCAACAACGGCCCGCCATAAGCTGTCATGCTGTCACCCCACGCTTCGTCGTCGGGAGGTTTCGAGGGCCCGGGCTCCATGTTGTGCACCAAAAGAATTCGGTCGTCGATGAAGCGCTGCAATGTTCGCCTGAAAAACTGACTTGCGTCGGGGTGGTCGTCGAGAGCGTTCTGACTACTGCGTGCCCAGTCTTGGGTATCCGAACGATACTTTGGCAGGGCCGCATCGCGCGCCGGAGTTCCTGTCGCGCCGGTTGCCAGCCAATCGTTGGAGATCCGGTCGTAATCCCCCATTAATGGCGCGATGGCATTACACAGCGCGCGATCGGCTGCCGAAGTGTCCGCGGATGATGTCGGCGCCGCCGTCGATACTGGCCCTGATGCAGGTGCAGAACCGGAAGTTGGCCGGAACAGGCCGATGATTCCAACCACCAGTGCGGCTACCGCTATCACCGCGGCGACCAGCGCCAGCCACGAAAACGAAGGCGGTTGTAGCGGACCGCCGACCGGCTGTTGAGGCGGCGATGCCCACGGCTGCTGAGGCGGGCTCATTCCGCCGCCCTGCTGAGGGTGCATTTACCCAGCGTAAGTCATCGAGCGGAGAGGTCTCTGCGGCAAAATTGGCCCGGGACGATCCGCACAGCCTGGTCCCGGCCACACCGCGTCTTCGAGAGATGAGTCAGTGCTTTCCGCACCGTGGGACGTATTGAGCGTTCAGCGGACCTCGTCGACAAAGCGCATCGCTGGCACCGCGGTGATCCGTAGAATCACCTCTAGCGCACCACGATCGGAAGCCCACCTTGTTCCAGACGCTTCACGCCTGCGAGAACGGCGACCTCTACCAGGTCGAGCTCGACAGCGTTTCCGACATAGCCGACCTCGTCCAGGAAGACTGCCTGGAATCTCTCACCAGCACCGACCGCACAATCGACTTCTGGCTGACGCCGGCGCTGCGCGGCATCCACCGGTCGGTCAATCGCACAGCTACCGAGTTATTTTTGGCTACAACACGATTCGATGCACATACTGTGCCGCTGCTCCGCGGAAATGTCGTGCTGGCCAGCCATGACGGCGGGGGCAACCTAGCAGGATTGGCAGACGCTCAGATTCGCTGGCTCGTCAACAGCGAACCCACCCGCAGTGAGGAATGGACGCTTGGTCGCCGGTTCTCCAGCGACGAACGAGGGCAACACCGCACAACCAAGTCTGATAGCGCACACCGCAACTCGCTGCGACGCCTCTGGCGATCGATGCACTGAGGCCATAGCGCCGCTGTCCCGCCGACCGAGCAGGCCCGCGGTTCGCCCTAATCCTTGCTTCTCACAACGATCCAGGCTGGCGCCGATCCGCTGAACAGCTACTGTTGCGATCGTGCTCGGCCTGGCCATCGTCATGTACATCGTGGCGGCCCTTTTCATCATCCTCGCGTTCCGGCCGGGACTCGTGTTCTACGCCCAGCAGGGCTGGAAGTTCCGCGAGCGCCTCAGCCCGTCAGGTCTGTACAGCGGAGTGAGCACGGCGAGCTGCCTGATCGTTGGGTTGGCGTCGGCGGTGATCGGCACCATCGTGTTGGTGAAAGCAGTGACACATGACCCCAGAGCCGACGCACAACGACACTGCATCGATGTGGTGCAGCCGGCGTTTGCGCGCTCCATCCGATGGGACGGCGGTCATGTCAGCAACCCCGACGTCGTGACTGACCTCGCGCGGGTGCACGGCGTCGAAGCCAAGATCGAACCCAGCCCGGGGGGCTACGACGAAGTCGCCATCTACGACCCCGCACACCACTCCCCACCCGATCAGGTCGTGTTCTCCTTCTCAGGCAATCCGATCGTCGGTGCCGACCACGCCGACTCACTGTGCAACTACTGACGCATACAAATAACGCAACAGCGGTCGTATCCTCTCGGTCATGACGGAGGACGGCACGGAATTCCCGGCGGCCGCCACGATCGCGCGGTTCGGGCGCGCCGCATGGTTCTTCGGCAATGCCTATGAAGCCGTCGTGGGTGTTCCGGAGTTGATCGCGAGCGCCGATCGGCAGGGCGGAATCTTCGGCGTCGGCAGCCCTGTCCGCTACTTCGCCCCCATCGGACCGGTAGCGGTCGGCGGAACTGCAGCTGTGCTCGCAAAGTCGTGGCGCGCCGGCGGTGATCGGCGCAAAATCACCGCGGCAAGCGCGACGCTCAGCGCTGCTCTCGGTGTGAGTGCGTATCTGATCGCGTCGATCAATGTGCCGCTGCTGCGTGGGAAAACCGCCAAGGAACACCGAAGCCAGTTGATTTCACGCTGGCATCGGGGCAACTTCGTGCGGCTGGGACTGCTCGCCGCCACCGAGATTCTGGTGCGGCGGGTTGAGGTGTCGGCGCAATCGGCACCACGCCCGCAGCCCTAGTTGGCTGACGGCCTCGGCGCGGTCGCGCGACCCGCCGATCCAGCCACCCACGACACCGCGCGCATCGTTGGCAATTGACGTCACCGATAGGTAATGCTGGGGCCATGCCTCTTGGCGTCGGCTCCGTGGTCGCGGGATACCGCATCGAACGGGCGCTCGGCACGGGCGGCATGGGCGTGGTGTACCTGGCCAAGCATCCGGCCCATCCGCGGCGCGACGCGCTGAAGTTGCTCAGCGCGGAGCTCTCGCGCGATCCCGGCTTCAGGGAACGCTTCCTGCGGGAGGCCGACATCGCCTCGATGCTGTTCCACCCCAACATCGTGTCGGTTTACGGCCGCGGCGAGACGGACGCCGGCCAACTGTGGATCGCCATGCAGTCGAGGGCACCGACGCTGAGCGAGCGCTGCGTGACGGGACGATGACCCCGATCCGGGCCGTTCACATCGTCCGGGAGGTCGCCAAGGCGCTCGACTACGCACACGACCGCAACGTGGTTCACCACGACGTGAAACCCGCAAATTTCCTTCTCGCCAATGACTTCGGCAACAACGAACACGTCCTGCTCAGTGACTTCGGCGTAGCGCGAACCATCGGCGACAGCGATACACCCGTCAACGGACTCCTCACCGCGACACTGGCCTACGCCGCCCCCGAGGTCATCGCCGGTGACCCCGTCGACGGTCGGGCTGACCTGTATTCCCTTGGCTGCACACTGTTTCGGCTCCTCACCGGCAAGCAGCCGTTCTATCAGGCCAGAGGCGAGTCAGCCACGGCCCGAGCGCACCTCGATGCGGCGCCGCCGCGAGTATCCGATCACTTACCCTGGGCGCCAACGCAACTGGATCAGGTGATCGCCAAAGCCCTCGCCAAAGACCCCGCAAAGCGCTTCGCGTCGGCGCGGGAATTCACCAACGCAGCAGCTGAGGCGATCCGGGGTACCGCGCCCGCGTCGGCAGCACCTCTGCCATCCGACGCGGACACTTCGAGCGCCCGCCGGGCGCCTCGCCACAGGGCAGAAGACCGACCGACCTCACTGACCCCGCCACCGCCGGCGCCCTCGCCCGGTGATCGCCAAGAGCACGGTCTGCTCGACCAGCTTGGCCTACCCGTGATCAATCCCAAACCGGCCCACCGAATTCCAGCGCGACGGCTACTCATCGGAGCGGTGGCCACAGCAGTCATTACCGTCGTCGCCGGCCTTGCGATCTGGGCGATGCGGCCTTCGCCCGCACCGAGCAGTCCAACCGCAGGACCGTCCACGTCCTCGGCGGCGCCGGTCAACAGCGAAGCTCAAACCCGACTCCTGCAAGTGTTGCCCGCTGGGTACCCACCTGGCCGCTGCCACCCCGCAGCGACATCAGACGGCGCCGTCGCAGTTGTGGCTTGCGGCGAGAACATCGAGCCTGACGGTCCGTCCTCCGCGACCTTCACCCTGGCCCGCGATCCGCAAGCGCTGCGCGCAGCGTTCAATGCGACCGTGTCGAGCTCGGTCACCGTGATCTGCCCGGGTCGCATTCAGTCCCCAGGCCCCTGGCGCCATACCGCGGATCCCACGGTGATGGTCGGAACAGTGTTCTGCGGCACCCGAAACGGTCAGCCGCTTGTCGCGTGGACCAATGACGGCGAACTGCTGCTAAATGTCACTCAAGGCGAGGCGCCAAGACCCACGCTAGAGCAGTTGTACGCCTGGTGGACCACCCATTCCTGATGTACCGGCGGCCATCGGCTGCAGCGTGGTAGGAAACTGGACTCTGTCAACTTCTCCGGAATCGTCGACACCCTGATCGATGCGCTGGCCACACAGGGACTGACCGAACATCCGCCGGTTCTGCTGGCTGCGCGGCACTTTAAACGCACTGTCCTTCCGGATCATGCGATCCGACGATCACGAGCGCACGAGACGACGCGCTCGCCGTGATACGGCGCGCTTCGCGACGCTTTCCGCATCACAGTCTGCGCCTGGTTCGAAAAGCGTTGTTGGACAGCTGATTTCACGTACATGGACGTCCGTCGATCAAGCAAGTCAGCACGGTCGCGGGCTTATACGGCGGAGCAGGCCGCAGCGGCGTAGCCTGCGTGGGACTAGATCAGCGTGTGCCCAGTCCCGCGATCAAATTGATCGTGGTCGCCAGGACCACGGCGCCGAGCATGTATGACAGCAGCGCCTGCCGCAGCGCTGTCGCGCGCATGGCGCGGCTTTGCAGATCGGTATCGGAGACTTGATAGGTCATGCCGATGGTGAACGCGAGATAAGCGAAGTCGACATAGGCAGGCGGCTCGTCCTCGTTGAAATCGATTCCGCCGGCGGGCCTTAGGTAGTAGAGCCGGGCATAGCGCAAGGTGAATACCGTGTGCACGATCAGCCATGCCGCTATGACACTGGCGATCCCGACGGCCGCCGCTGCCTCGGCTTCGCCGCCGTGGGCGGACCCAGCCAGCAACACGTAGCCGACGCCGGCCAGGCTCGCGATGCTCGCCACGACCATGATCGTGCCCGTGGCGGCTCGAGTGGGGTCTTCGCCCGTCGCATGCGACGCGGTTTGCTCCGGTGTCATCCGCCCGACGGCAGTCCAGGTCCAAACCAGATAGACCGCCGAGGCCGTGATCCAGCCTGCTACCGGTGCGTACCTCACCTCGACGACAAAACCGACTAGTAGTGCAACCGCCACCCCCGCTGCCGCAGCCACTGCTAACCGGATGGCGGCAAGTGCGTCGGCCCCGAGCAACCGTGATGACATCAGGCGGGCTCAGCGATGAAACCGACTGGACCGGCTCTCACCGGACTAGTCCTTGTACCAACATCAGTGCATCTCCTGCGCCCGGTGATTCCTGTCAGGGCCGAATACCCGAACGCGGGTAGCCACAATCGACAGGTTCCTCACAGCCGACATCGAGCCGAGGAGAGGTCTGAGATCGGCGGGCACAATGGCTAGCGTGGAACGACCCGCAAGCTGCCCCGTCTCTCAGTCCATCGCCGGACCGGACTCCGCCAGCGCCCGCGCCATGTCATCGACGTGCACATTCAAGACGGTCGGATCGGTGCGCACCAGTTCCTCGAGCTGCTGGGGTGCGGGAGCCAGCTTGTGCAGGCGTCGGGCGCGTTCGCGCTTGCAGGCGGCCACGACCTTGCGGGCGTAACGCCCGTTGCCCGCAACGTCGAGCAATGTGCCGCTGCCAGAACGCATTCCGCGCAGCCGCGCGGCCTCGTCACGTAACAATGACCACGCCTGCGGGCTGACCACCAGCCGTTCCTTCGCGGCCATCTGCTGCCCGATCGCCACGATCTCCTCGGGCGCGTAACTGGTGAACGTCAACGTGAAGTGAAACCGTGACGCCAGACCGACATTGGCCTTTAGGAAGGCCTGCATCTCCTCGGGATAGCCGGCCACGATCACCACGAGTTCGTCGCGGAAGTCCTCCATGTATTTCAGCAGGGTGTTGATCGCATCCAGCCCGAAGGAGTGGCCTTCGGTCTTGGGCACCAGCCGGTAGGCCTCGTCGATGAAAAGCACGCCGCCGCGGGCTTCTTCGCACACTTCCTTCATCCGGGTGGCGGTCTGCGACACGTAGCCGACGACGATGTCCTCTTCGGTGACCTCCTTGACGTCGGGGCGCGCGATCTTGCCCAGCCCGAACAGCACCTCCCCGACCACTCGGGCGAAGGTCGTCTTGGCGGTGCCCGGCGGGCCGAGGAACACCATGTGGTTCTCGTTGGCCGACTCGACGGGCTGGCCCTGGGCGGCCATCAGCTGCTCGATCTGAATCTCGGTGCGCCACACCGCGATCTGCTCCTTGGCGGCCTCGAGCCCGACGAGCTCCTCGATGCGGCCCTGCGCCAACGTCAAGACTTCCTGGCGGTGGGAGGCGAGTTCGGCCTCGGCGCGCTGGTCGGGATTGATTTGGGTGGTGGGATCCCATTTGTCGGTGCGACTGGCGATCGACTCCGGATCGGTCACCACGATGCGGTAGTGCGGATTGTCCAGCGCGTCACGGGCCTGGCGGATCAGCTCGCCGTCGACGACCGCGGTGCGAAATGCGGCCTGCGCCTCGTCTTCTCGGCCCAGCTCACGCAGACACCAGCCCTTCGTCAGCGCGGTGTCGGCGGTGATCAACTGGTTGGGCGTGTCGATCGTCTCGGCAAGCTCCAACGCAGGCGCCAGCGCACCGAGGCTGGCCAGCGCGGCCGCGCGCAAAGCGGTAGTCGCCGCGGTGATCTCGCGGTTGGTGTAGGTGGCGGTCCGCGGCGGAGCGACCTCGGTGACGGTACGCACGTCGGTCCAGCGGGCGGTGAGGTGATACAGCGCGGCTAGCACGAACTGGCGCAGCTGCGCGGCCTGGGTGTCTTCCACCAACGCCGCGTCGCTCAGCACCGCCTCGGCCTCGGCGTAGCGCCGCGCGGTGATCAACGCGCTGGCATACGCCAGCGCGATCGTCCCGCGTGACCACGCAACCAGCGGAACGTAGAGCGGGGCGGCGACGGTCGCCTGCAATGCGCCGTCCTCCAGACCGATGCGGCGGCTCTCGCGGTACAGGGCGCGAGAGTTCTCATGGGCACCGGCCAGCGCGGGCAGGCTGTGGTCCCCACACGCGAGCCGACCCATCCAGGCGTCCGACATCGCCGGATTCTCGGCGGTGATCCTGGTGAACGTGGCCAGCGCGCCTTCGCGGTCGCCGCCCTGGAAGCGGGTGATGGCCGCGTCGAACGCTCGGCGGTGTTCGGTCGGCGAATTCACTTCTGGGCGGCCCTTTCGCTAGCTGCTGCCGGTGATGGGATCGACGGTAGTCGCCGCCGAGCCGGCCTCGCCCGGTGGCGGTGGCGGCTCCTCGTCGGCGGGGGGTTCCTGCGGCAGTGGAATGTCCTCGCCTACACCGGTGCTCGCCCCCTCGGCGATGGGCTCGACCGCGACCGCCTCGCTGTGCCCGACCGCAGGCCCGAAGGCCTGCACTCCACAGTCCAGTCCCCCCTCGCCGGGAAACGCCGGGGCCGCCTCACGGGCACCGGCACTCCCACCCGACTGACCCTCACCGCCCACCGGATCGCCCCCGCCAACCGGATCGACACCCGAAGCACCGTCCCCCGAACCCGCAGCACCCCAACCCGGTGCGCCCGCAGCTCGGTCACCGCCACCGGGCCCCGTCGACACCGTGTCGACGCCGCTGGCAACCGGATCGAAGCCGTCCAGCGGTTCGCCCAGCACCTCCTGCGGCGTCTTGTCCGCGATCTCGTCGGCCAGCTCCCACGGCGCCTTGCCGCCCGATCCCAGCTTGTCGCGCAGACCGCGGGCACCACCGACGGCGGCCGAGCTGACCCCGCCCACCGCCGCACTCATCGCCAGACCGCCGACGAGCTGGCCTCCGCGCACCAGCAGCCCCGGCCCGGCCGGGCGCCCGGCCAAATCGGCCCGGATATGGCGCAGCAGATACAGCGCCGCCAGCGACGCCGCACCCATCATCACGACGTGGGCGAACGGATTGGCGCCGCCGAGCTCGGCGGGCAGCGGCGCGGCGATGAGGCGTTCGATCGCCAGCCCGATCACGCTGACGAACACGATGAACACCGTCACCTCGAGGCCATGCTTGAAGAACTGCCACACCACCGCCTGGGCGTGGCGCTGCGGCGGGCCGGAGATCGCGCCGGCCAGCAGGCTGGGCACCAACTTGACGGTGGTGTACAGCGCGCGCAGCGACGCCATGAACACCGAGGCGCCCGCCGACACCATGAACCACCCGAACAGCAGCGCGGCGACCACCAGCACCAGCCCCGTCCACACGTTGGTGCCGTCGAGGTGCTGCGCGTAGCGCACCGCCGCGCCGTCCCCGCAGCGCGCCATCGCGGTGATCGGCCCATCGGAGGCCCCGGCCCGCACCGCCGCCGACCACTGCGCCCCGCAGCCGCCGACGCGGTCGACGACGTGACCGAAGTTGAAGACCTGCAACGGTTCCCGCACCGCGTGGGTGATCAGGCCGGCCGTCAGGGTGTCGACCTGGCCCGTGAACCCGCCGCCGCTGACGGGCCCGTTGTGGGTGGCTGCCTCGGCCGTGGAGAACCCGACGCGCCGGCCGAAGGCCAGCAGCCCGTCGGGCCCGTACATCATCCCGGCCGGATCGGAGAACACCGTCACCGCCAGCGCCGGCATGGTCAGGGCGGTCAGAATCAACGTCGCGCCCCGGCCCGCTTCACCGCGCCGCACGGCCAGCACCCCGAGGAACACCCCGACCGGCACGGCGACGGCGATCAGCCCCCAGCGGGTGGTGACGTTGATGACCGCGGCGGTGATCGCCCTGGCGACCTCGCCGATCACCGTCAGCCAATACGTCGAGATCGTCACCCGCATCACCCACAGCGCCAGCGTGATGACCCCGACGAAGAAGCCCGCCTCGGCGGTCAGCATGCTGGCGGCGGCCACGCTGGTCAACAGCACGTCCCAGCCGTGCACCATCCACGCACCCCACGTCGCGGGATCCCACGCCGATCCCTGGGGCCCGGCGGCGATGAGCTGGTCGCGCACCGAGGCCAGCGACAGGTAGTAGTCGCCAACGGGGACCCCGTAGCTGTCGTGCAGACCCGTCCAGTTGAGCACCACGGCGTTGGTGGACGCGCCGGCCGTCGGCGCGGTGCACACGGCGATCGCCGAAAGCACCTGCAGTACAATGAAAATACGCATGTTGCGTCGGACGCGGGGGTGGCGCGCCAGCCAATACGCCACGCGCACCGTCACGGTGTGGTCCCGGTGCGCATCCGCCTGCGGTAGGGGTTGGTGTCGTAGAGCTGCGCCAATTCCGATGTCGGGGCGGAGAACAGCCGGATTTTGCCCCACCCGCCGAACTCGTCGAGCATCCACGCCTCGCCCTGGCGGCCGGGAATCACCCGGCCGTGGCGGTGATCGATGGTGTCGTCGCCGTAGGCCATGATCTGAGCGGGGCTGGTGTTGGTGACGTAGTCGGCCAGCAGCTTGGGGTGACGCTCCAGATCGCGGCCACACCAGCGCAGAGTGTCCTCGGCGATCGCGGATTCCTTGAACCCCAGGCAGATTCGTTGCTCGATGAAGTGGTCCTCGAGCACACCGAAGTCGTGGCGCGGCGCCTGGCTGATCCCGACGAACTGTGTCCACGCCTTGCGGCCCTGGCGGATCAGGGTGTTGGCGCAGCGCTGCCCGCCCGGGGAGTGCGTCCAGGCCGCGCACTCCTCCACCACGAAGACATCGGGTGCGGTGTCGCGGGAAAAGAACGTCGACTGCGCCAACTCGGCGGCCATCCCGTAGAGCGCTTGGGCCGCGCGCTGGCTCGGGGTGCTTTGGTGGTGCAGATGGGCCTGGTATTCCTCGGTGACCGTCGGCAGCTTCAGCCCGCCGAAGTTCCAGATCACCAGCTGCCGTGACAGATCCGGCGGCGGGGCGGTGTCGTCGAACATCGGCGCCAGTAGCCGCTCGGCGCGCAACCCTTCCAGGGCCACCAGCAGGTCGTCGTCGACGCCGACACGGTCGGGCCGCGTGCGGTCACGCAGCAAGGTGATCAGTCCGTTGGTGGTGCCGATTCCGTTGGCGTGCCGCGACTCTGGGGCCAGCAGCCCCTTCAGCCGCGCGGCCTGCGGGCTGACCGGGGAAAAGCCCATCTGCGGCAACAGATGATCCACCGTGCGTTCGGCGGCTTGCGCGAACGGGAAGATGCGCAGCCCGTCAAGGGTGAACCGCGGCCGTCTGGCGTCGATGACGATCTTGCGGTCGTCGTCGAACATGCTCAGCGCGTGTTCGTGCTCGCGCGCCTCGGTCGGGTCGATGAGATGCACCCCCGCACCGATCCGCAGCCACGACAGGATCAAGTTCTTCGCGCACTGGCTCTTACCGCGTCCCGGCGAGCCGCCGATCACCAGGTTGCCCGGATTGTCACGAGCGGGCGCGTTGAGCAGATCCAGCAGCACGACCTCGCGCAGGCCCGGGCTGGTGATCGTCTCCCCCAGCGGCACACCGGTGTTGTTGCCCAGCCCGGTGGCCAGCAGCGGAACGAACTTCCCGAACGCCGCTGTGGTCGTCGGATTGCGGATCTCATGCAGCGCCGCAGAGCTTTCCGTGCCGGGGTTGAATGCGCGCCACCACGTCTGCTGGCTGCCGCGGCGCCGCCGCAGATCCAAACCCTGCCTGCGGTAGCGCCGGATCACTTCGCTGATCGCGGTGTCGACGGTCTGCGGATCGGGCGCCGCCGCGGCCACCAGCACGGCGGCGTTCACCCCGCGCTCGGCGCCGCGTTTGAGCGCGGAGGCAAGTTGCTTGCCGGACGCCAGCTTTCGGACCAGCTCGTCGTCGCTGTGGGCGTGGCGGCCGATCTGGCGGGCCTGGTCTTTGATGTTGAGGATCACGTTGTGCGCGGTCGCCACCGCCACGTCGGCGGAGTCGAAGGTCACGTGGATCGTCCAGTCCACCGTGGCGCTCGGTGTGCTCAGGTCATCGAGCACCTTGAACAGCGTCGACTGCGGCCAGCGCACACCGGTGTCGGGAAACGACTCGATGCCCAGAAACGCTTGATACGAGTCGGGGATGCCGTCGTCGGGATCGCGGTAGGTGCGCAGGAACACCTCGGCGTCGCTGCGCGCGGCACGCCAGCGCCGGCCCCGGGCGCCCGCGCCGGAGGGGTCCGTCCACACCGGGGTGAACGCCGACCCCGGCAGCCGCGCATCCATGTCATAGGGTGTGCTCGGCAGCGGATGGCGCCAGACGTGACGACTGGCGGTGTAGTTCCAGTGCCACCAGATCTGTTCGGCGCTGGCCGGTTTGGCGAACAGCGACGGCGGCAGCGCGCCCACCATGCCCGCCGCGAGCTCCCGGTACCGGTGCAGCGACTCGGCGCTGTCCTTGTCCCGGCCAACGACCGAGGTCAGCCGCCGCTGCCAGGTTCCGGTCGCGGTTGCCCCGCTCAGGCCGTAGTCCAGGGGCAGGCTCAGCCAGTAGATGCGGCGGCGTGATCCCCTGCGGCCCAACGCCGATTCCCACGTCCGGCAGTGCGCGACCCAGTCGCGGGTGTGCGCGGGAAGCGCCGCCCCGGCGGCGACCTGCGCGGGGTGCAGGTCGGGGTGGGCGAACAGCATCCGCCGGGCGATGTTGCGGGTGGACACGTCGGTGGTCAGCCCGCTGAGCATGGCGCCCGACGGCAGGGCCCGCAGCAGCTCGGCATGCACATCGGCGACCCGGTCTTGGGCGTCTTTGGCCATGAAGATGAACGGCAGTCCCGACAACAGATAGTCGGCGTACACCCCGGTATCGGTGAACCGCAGGTTGCCGACCGCGGCGCGCGGGCAGTCATACCGGGCCGAACTCATCGGCGGGCAGCGTCATTCGGCGGATGCGAGCACGACACCCGGGGCCGAAGATCGGCGAGAAACCACGCGACGCGGGTGCGGATCGACGGCCGCGAAGCGGGCAGCTTCGACAGCAGCCACACCGCGGCGGCGGTGATGGCAACACCCACGGCGAGGATCAGCAGCGCCCGCCCACTGTCGAGGTTGAGCGTGACTGCGGCACCGGTGACGATGAAGCCGATCAGCGCCGCGCACGCGTCGGGCAGGCGCCAGCGCTCCTTGAACGGCAGCCGGAAGCCGTCGCCGGCGTCGCCAAGATAGATCGGCAGATCACGTTGGTCGGACCAGACTTTGGCCGGTGACTCGTCGACCATCACTGGCCCCAGGGGTTGGGGACGTTGACGTGGTTGGTCACGCCGTGGCTCTGGAACTCGTGGGTGATCAGTGCGGCGATGCCCGCGGATAAGAAGATGGTGACCGACAGCCCGATGACGAGGAACTGGTGGGTCATTCCGGCGCCGGCACCTTCTTTCGACGTCTTGCCCAGGGTGGTCATGGTGCCGGCCACCAGGGCGACGGCGGCGAGCAGCCCTTCGATCATGTAAGCGATCGACGTGCCCGAGGTGAACAACCCTTCAGCCAGATACCCCATCCTGCGACACCTTTCAGCTGTGCGGAGCGCCTACCGGTGTGGCGGTGGTCTCGTCGCTGGTCTGTGGGATCAAGTCTATGTCGGCGATCATCCAAGTTCCGCCGCTATTTTCGGCGGTCAGCGGGAAGCTGAAGTTCAGCACCGCGAACTGCGAAGTTTGCGCAGATACGCTGGCGCGCACATGGATTCGGGTTCCCGCAGGGGCGGTGGCGGGGATCGCGACGTCGGTTGCGGCGGTGGTGAGCACCGCGCTGTGGTAGCCGCCGACCGGTTTGATCCAGGAGTCGGCCATCACGTAGCGATCCAGCCCGCTGGTGGCGGTCAGGTAGGTGGTGATAAATCCGCTGACCACCGCATAGACCGGGCTCGCGGGATCCAGCGGATGGGTGTAGCCGATCTTCACATCGGCGCCGGGGCCGGGGTCGCTGATGGGCGTCGGCATGTCCATGGCGCGCGGCTGGTAGTTCCAGATCGCCACGGGCACACGGTAAAACGCGCGTGTCGCCTCCGCGGAGGCGTAGGGCCGCTGCTGCACCTCGATGGTGACGGAGTATTCGCCGACATCCCCGGTCGAGCCGGCCGGGACGACCGACCACACCTTGGGTGTGGTGATGACGGCCGCGGGCAGCGATCCGGTGGTCGCCGCCGGCGTCGTCGCGCCTGAGTCGGGCAGGGTGAGGTAACGTTGCAGGGCAGCGCTTTTCGCGCTCGGCGTCGTCAGCACCGCCCACACGAAATCCGCGGCGAACTCGCCGGCGGCGGCACGCTGGTTGGCGACCCTGGTGGCGATCGCGGCCACGTCGGCGTCGTCGGGGTGCGGGGCGGTGAGGAACACCTTGGCCGCCGCGCACGCGCCGAGCGCCGCGCACACCACCAGAGCGACCACCGCGGCGGTGCGGGCGCGGTGCCGGCCGGTGTCGAGACGGTGGCGCCACGTCGCCGACATGGCCCGTTCAGCTGGGCGCATGACCCAGGAACTGCAGTTGGCTCATCGCGAACGTCGCATCCACCGGATCGGTGAACGCCGCAGCGTCACTGGCGCTTTCAGTCGGAGGGGGCATGTCGGTCGCGCTCTGGTCCTCTGTTGTCGTCGGTAGCGGTGAGGCCGGCGGGCGGCCGGTGTGCAGGACGAGCACGTCGACACGCGACGCCAGCACCCGGGTGGGCAGGGTGGCGGTCACCGGACCGTGCACGCTGTTGGTGTCGACGAAGAACGGATCGGCGGCCAGCTGGTTGCCGTTGAAGAAGTTGAACTGCAGCCGGGTCACCACCCGGTGCGCCAGCCACTGGTCCTTGCCGCCGACGGTTTTGGCGACCCAACCGGGTGTGACCGACACGGAGGTGAGCATGTAGCTGCACGCGGACTCGGGCCGGGACTGCTCGCAGGTGAAGCGCACATGCAGCACCTGGCCGTCCAGGAAGCTTTCCTGGCTGCCGCGGGCGCACACCCACGCCGAGTCGGTGCTGGTGTCGGTGAGCGCTTGTGGTGAGGTCGAACCGGGCCCGCAGCCGGCGGTGGCCGCGGTGAACGGCACTGCGGCCTCCGCCAGTGGCGCCGATAGTGCGCTGGTTGTGGGGGCAGCCGAAAACCCCGGCGGCACAGCGATTCCCCGGTGTTGTGGACTGGGTTCAGGGTCGGGCCCGCCGCCGAACACGGCGAATGCGACGATCATCACCACCGCCACCACGACAACCCCCGCGCACAGCCACAGCCCGACGCGTTTGGCGCCGGCGTCGGCGTCCACGGGCGCGGCGGCGGGTTCGACATCGAGTTCCACTGGCGGCTCGCTGGGCGGTGACTCGTCGTTGCCGTCCGGCAGTTCGTCGTCACCGGCATGGCGACCGGTGCTCGCGTGTACCGGAAGCGGCGTTTCGGTGAACAGTTGATTCACCCACTCCTGGGCCTCGGGCGTGGCGAGCGTGTGCTCACTCACGGCGGGTGCCGTTCTCGTCGAGGACGTCGATGTCGATGACCGGCGGCCGCGGGGCCTCGATCGGCACCATCTGCACCGGCACCAGGATCCATCCGGGCGGCGGCACCGCCGCGGGGCGCACCGGTGTCGGCGGTGTGCGCCGGTTCCGCTCGAGCAGCCGCAGCACCAGCACTGCGACCAAGGCGACGGCGAGGTAGGGCAGCGCCGCCACGAGCGCCTCGGCCACGGCGATCAGCGCTACGGCGAAAGCGATCGTGCCCATGACCAGAAAAGCGAAGAAGATCCTCATGCCCGCAACCTAACCTCGCGGTCTGACACCACGACCGCACCGAATCGCATTGATAAACAAGACGTATGCGTCATGGCAGCGTCCTCTCCCCCGGCTCGTTGAGCGGTGTGGCGGCGATGACGCCGGGGCCGGTGAGGTCGTAGCCGCCGAGAACGGCGGCGGCGTCTGCGGCTGTCAGTGCGCGCTTGGCGGGTGTCAGGGGCCACCATTGTTCGGAGCCGGCAATGGCCAACCAGCCGTTGACGATTCCATAGATGCCGGCGACCACCGGGACGACACTCACCTGCAGGCACAGCCACGGCAACACGGCGATCTGACCCAATGAGCCTGCGGGGTCATAGCACAACGCGTAGAGCAGCAGCCCGACCAGGCCCAGCGCAGCACCGACCCACAGCATCGCCGCGATCGGGAACGCGCGCAGCGTCTGGGGAATCAGCCGCACGATCACCTGGTACGCCGCGAAGCCAGCCGGCCAACCGATCGGCGCGACGACCGCAGCCAGCAGCGCCGCGCACAATTCCACCTGTGCGCCAGGTGATTTGGACGCCCGCAGCCACAGCGGAGCGATCAGGGTGTCGTCGTGCGGGTCAGGTACCGCTGAGGTGCGCACGCGCTGGCGCTTGCGGACGACGCGACCCAACTGCTCGGCGCGACGCCGCTGAATGGTCGACCAGCCCTGGTGATAGGCGATCCATTCTCGGCGCACCTCGTCGAACCGGTCAGGGGCCACCAGCTGCATGCATCGAGCTTAAGGTGGGTCAAACATGCGACAGGACACTATTTTTGCGGGCAGCAGATGACGTCGACGACGCTGAGCTGGTTGTGGGGCCTGGCCTGGTCGCGCCGGCACCGTAGATGTGACCGTTTACCGGGATTTGCAAAGTATTGGAAATTCGCTATCGGTACGGCGCAGTGTCGGTTAGCGATCGCTGCATCGGTCTTCGGCTACCACTTTGGAGGCGTCCCACGCCGATGGAAGGAGTCGAGTAGTCGCCTACTCTAGCCAGGCCTTTATCAACGCTTGACGATTGGCATCGACGGAACCGTCCGACGGTCGGAGGAACCATGGATAACCGAACCGATCAGTCCCAGAGCAGTGGTCGATGGCTATCTCGCGAGAAGCTGATCTTCGCGGTCGTAGTGCCCGTGTGCCTTGCCGTGTTATCTGCCGGACTCGCCTGGTGGTTCAACCGGCCAGAAACCAAAGTGGAGATCGTCAGCTTGGACGTCGTGCCCGGCGCGGACGCTGAAGGGCCACTGAAACCGGGCGGTGTGTACGAGATGATTCCGCCGAAGATTCGGGTGACTCTGCGCAACATCGGAGACCAAGTATCGGTAATGACGGGCGCCGAACTCGAAGTCCTTGACTACGCGCACCTGCCGCAATGCTGGCCGGGCGCGGGTCCTATAGCAGTTAGTCAGGCATACAACGCAGTGCTGCCTCGGGATCCCCGTCCGCACGACAAGATTGCGGTAGACGTTGCACAGGAGATTGCGCCAAACGGGACCGACCGGTTCGAGTTCGCGCTGCAGCTGGCCAATCCTGAGGACGCAAACGGCATTCATTTCTACCAACTGAAGGTTTCGCTGATTCGGGATGGCTCACACAAGATGGACGCCGGAATCGCTGTGGTGGGCGCGCCGGAGGTATACGAGGCCAAGCCAAGCCCCGTAGACCTCGCCGCACCAGGAGAAATCGGAGAGTGCTTCGGCCGTCTCGCGAGTGACTATGAACGCGTTCAGCAGTGGCAAGGAAAAGGCCAGCACACTATCCATAGTGTTGCCGTTTCAGAAGTGTTGCCATTTCAGAAGGTGCGGTCCGCGACGGCTTGGCGCCGATGAAGGCCTATCTCAGCCCAAAAGCGTTGTGTTGCATCTCCACTGAAGCGAGTCGCCTGCGCTGGCGGCCTGCGCTGTCAAGCTGCAGGGTGTGCTCGCCTGCGCTGATGTTCGCGAAGGTGCCTGCGCGCCGTCGTCCACGGGATCGTTCCCATGCTCATCATACGGCGCACAGGGGGTCTTGCGGCAAGGCCCCGACCGTGCCGCACAATCGCTCGGCACCAACACGAATGGAGGGTTTCGATGGCAGACATGGCCGACACACCAGAACGCTTCGTAGTGCACGAATCCGGGTCGTACTTCCACGGCACGAAGGCCGACCTACAGGTGGGGGATTTTCTGACGCCCGGTTATGCGTCGAATTACCGGGCTGAGCACATCTCAAACTACGTGTACATGACGAAGGTGTTGGACGGGGCGGTGCTGGCGGCCGAAATGGCTGTCGGCAAGGGCCGATGCCGGGTGTACATCGTTGAGCCGCAGGGGCATATCGAGGATGATCCGAATGTGACTGATAAGAAGTTTCCGGGCAATCCGACGCATTCCTATCGCAGCGCCGGTCCTGTGAAGATCGTGGGAGAGATGACGGACTGGGTAGGGCACTCGCCCGAATACCTGGAGGCATTCCGAGCGGGGCTCGATGAGATCAGACGCAAGGGCAACGCGGTCCTCTACGACTGAGCAGACACAAGGCCGTGATGAGCACCCCACTTTGAACCGAAAGGCAGCGCGGCAGGAAACGCTTTTTGTAAGCAAGCCTATTGCGCTCATCTCGCGGCCTGTAATTCTCATGCACCGTTCAGCTCTCCGGGTTAGGCTTGGTTCAGGTTGAGTTCGCAGCCGACGCGACACGGCAGTTGTCATTGCTACCGATTGCCTTCGTTTCGCGTGTCTTTCCTATTTCTCTATTGCTTCCATTCATCGAGGTTTCTTCGTGGTTCCTATTCGTACCCTTCATCAAGTCCACCTGCTGCCGCTGCGCAACGGCTACATCGTCGACGGCCGCATCGCGTGGTGGAAGGTTCAATCGCGACGACAGGCGATCGTCATGGCGGTCATCGGGGAGTTGGATGCTTCCAACTCCAAGCAGTTCGAGGCTTCCATCGACCAGCTGGTGTCCTCGGGTGAGCCGTTCGTGATCGACCTCGCGGATGTGGACTTCATGAGCTCACCCGCCATCCGTCCGTTCTTCAAACTGGTGACCGAACGGGTTGCCGCGCGACCCTGGGGATTGGTCGTACCGTCGCGGCTGCAGGCACTTCTGCGTATTTGCGACCCCAATGAAGCGCTGCCTGTCGCATCCTGCCTTGCTGATGCGCTACGCGACGTCGCGATGCGCGACAGCGGCGTGGTCCGGTTGCTTCCGAGGATGCGTTCCGCCATCCGTTGATCCGATGCCGCCGTCCGCTGCAGGTGCCTGCCTCATTAGGGCCGTGCAAGCCCAACGAGTATGCCGACCACCCATTCGCGGTGCTAGTGCATTTGACGAATATTTAGCGCTGGGTGTGCCGGCTCACTACCACCGCGGCGGCGTCGCCACGCAGCCCGCAGCTCGTCGAGATACACCACGAATTCATCGAAGTCGATGAGCTCGACCATCTGTCCCGGCTGTCCACGGGGAATCAGCCGCGCCTCTGAAGTGTTGCGGGGCAACAGTTCTGCGGTCTCCAGCACGTTGCCGAACTGACGGCCGGTGGTTTTGTCGTCGCCGCTGGCGGAATAGGACTGATGGCTGCGGGTTGTCTTACCGGCCCACAGCGCCGCGGACTCCATCACGTCGCGTTCGTGGCAGCCGTACATCACCAGCGACGCCGGAGTCACGTCGCGGATCGCCTTGCCCTGCAGCGGTCCGTAGACGGCGTCGAGTTGCGAACCGGCTTGCGCGGCAAAGCAGATCGAGCAGCCAAGGCCGCGGGACTCAGCCAGGTACTGGGGCAGCCGCGGGATCGGCGTATTGGTGATCTCATCGAGGAACAGCCCGATGCGGGTGAACTCCTCCCACTGTGCGACCTTGGTGCGCTGCCGGTTGATCACTGCATCCATCAACACGATCGCCTGTGCGGCGACCGTGCCGTCGGCTGGCGTCAACAGATACAGCGTGGCCGCTGGGTCGTCGAAGAACGACAAGTCCAACGCAGGGAGGGGCCTGTCACGGCGTGCAGTCAGCAGCCAGGCGGTGAGCACCTTGGTCACGGTCATTTTCACCGAGTCCCGTTGCTTGGGTTCCATGTCCAGCACCGAGCGCACCCGCGCCTGCAACAGATGGTCTTGGCTCCATGCCGCGGCCTGCGCCCATCCGGGTGCAGTGCTGATCTGATATCCGCCGCCGCCAGCAGGACTGTCGACGTTTTCCGACGCCTCCAAAGTCCACTCCATGCCCAACCCGGTCGCCTGCGGGCTGGCCGCATACAGCAGACATGTCAAAGGTGCCAGCGCCAGCTGGTCCCATGGTCCCGTGTCGCTGCCGGTGCGAAATGCCGTGCCCGACAACGCGACCGCCGAGGTGGACAGCAGGCTCTGAGCGGCGGCACTGGCATCGTCGAGTGTCGTGATCAACGCAGTCGGGTCGAAGCGGTGGGCGACAAAGTCTTTCGGATAGTAGGGTGCGCTGATCGGCCGAAGATCCAGCAGCGCAGCCGGACCCGGCCGCCTTGAGGCCACCATCTGCATCAGGTCGTCCTTGCTCGAGGACACCAGCGCCGGACCCGGCCACAACACGGCCGCCTGCGACAACCACTTGCGGGTCTTCCCGGTGCCAGGCGGCGCGTAGCCGCCGACGTGCGGCGCCGACTCCAGCGGCACGCGGCGCCCCGCGTCATCGCGGGTCCAGCCGGCGAACGCGGTGACCGGCGCCCGATACCGTTCGGCCAGAGCGTCATTCGCAGCCATGACTCAACCGTAATGGCTTCTCGACTACGTGACCGACGCTAATTCAGCGATGCCGCTGGCTGGGCTCCTGGGGGCGGTGTTCCGGGCAAAACCCCTGCGGCTCAGCATCATCGCGCAGCACCCAGCCTGCAGCGTCGACAGCGTCGGCAGGTTCGGCGCCGCAGGTCTCACACCGCACGTACACGCCCGCCTTGGTCCAGGCCAGGAAGCGCCGCAGATTCTCGCCCAACACGATCGACGCCGCCACCTGCTCGCCGGTGTACATCCAGCCCACGCCGTCCACCCAGGTCCGCGGGACGAGCTGCGCGATGACGGGCCCGGGCAACCCGCAGGCAGCACCCACGTCTTTGATCGTGAAGCTCGCGTGACCGGATTCGCCGGCGTGCCCGCGCAGCGGGCCGAGCGCCCTCGCCGGGTCTTGCGCGTGTGCACCGCCATTCACGGGCTCAAGCTTAAAGCTTGCTAGGCATGTCGCCATTAGACAGCGGCCAGGCCGTGGGCCGCCCGCTGTACGGACACATGGCCGCAGTTTTCGGGGTGGCGTTCAGTCCCGACCACCGCAGCCCGGTCGGTGACCCGCGTTCCGGCCACAGGCTCGCTATACGCGGAGTTCGCCACGCCGTAGCGGCATCCGAATCCACCGCAGCCCGGTATGGCGATTCGACGGCGGGGCCTGACCGCCGCACCTATCGTGTTGCTGAACCGCACCGTGGGGATAGCTCGGCGAATTTAGTGCCATGGCGTCGATTCAAGGTCGAGAAAGGTGCGCGATGAACATAATGCCGCTGCTCCCAACCGCGATAGCGATAGGCGTCGCCTGTGCCCCACTGGCACAGGCAGATGTGCCAGGACTCGGTCCGTTCGTGGGCCAATGGGTAGCCCATGGGGAGAGCTTGATCGTCAACGCCGACGGATCGGGCAGCGAAACCTACAACGGGGGGTCGGTGAACTTCCAAATCAGCGGTGTCCAGCCCCCGCCACCTCAGCCCGACCACACCGCGTACGGCAACATCACCAGCGGCGGCAACGCCGAGCGCGGCAGCTATGTGACGATCACGCTCGTCGACGGGGGCCAGGGCGTGCTCCTAAGCGTTGCGAACGGGGACAACGGGTTCCCATTCTGCAAGGTAGTCAACGGCAACAAGCTCAATAGCGCCGACTGC
Source organism: Mycobacterium sp. OAE908 (assembly GCF_017872775.1). NCBI lineage: Bacteria > Bacillati > Actinomycetota > Actinomycetes > Mycobacteriales > Mycobacteriaceae > Mycobacterium > Mycobacterium sp. OAE908. Next base: position 250,897 of record NZ_JAGGJL010000003.1, on the reverse strand, counting down.
GGCGGATAGCCGCCCTTCCGGAGCACATTCCGCGAAACGTCTGGCGCACTTCGAAATTGCCTGGCGGAACTGACGAGTCCCGCGTCGAGGTGCGCTGTGTCCTCTGCGAAATACAAAGTGTCACTTCCTCTTTGGATCTGCGTTGGCCACGGCCAACACTTCGCCAGTTGAGGCTGCCGGCCGCCACGCTGCATGCGATGACCACGCCCGCGAACCTGTGAGACCTCTGTTTACTGATATCGAGTAGTCGAACACCAGGTTTTCCCACCGCTCACGATCTATGGTCGCTTTACAAAATATTTTCGTATCGGAAAGTAGTTGCTATGCGAAACATCGGGGGAGCCCATATCGCGGAGATGGGATGTGCTTCGCGTAAACCGATCCAGACGAATGATCAAGGGTGGCGAAGCGGCACGATACTGCGAGATGGACGGTGGTCTGCAGGGCGCAGAGTTGTGAGCCGGTTCGTTTTCCCTCTCGCTTGTGCAGCATTGGCGTGTCTGGGTATCGGGCCGCCGAGCGCGACGGCCGACCCGGGTGGGGACCGGCTCGGATGTGGAACGTTTTGCCAAAACGCGGGCGGCTACGGCGGCGCCGGGCCGGCACCTAGTCAGTACGCCGTGACCGTGGTCCCCACCGGCACTGTCACCGCCGACCCGGATGGGTATGTACCAGTGACCTTGGCGTGTCATCTGTCATCGCAGTGCACGGGAGTCGTCATACTCTCAAGCCCGGGGGCGTTCAGTGGGCGCTCGGATTTGGTCGTAGCCGCTGGTGCGACGCGGACTATCGGTGTCCCGTTGCCGCCCTCGGCGATCGCCTACCTCCGCGCCAATGGCCCGACAACCTGTTACGTGACAGCTGACGCCAGGGCATCGGCCGGACTGAGCCAACAGGCGGACGGTCCAGCCGCCATCAACGGCGAGGACATGCTCACGGTCGCGGCGCCGGGATGAGATGAACCTGCGGTCGTCCAGGCTGACTCTCCTTGCTGATGCAAGTCTGACGAGTACGTGCTTCAAGCTGCCACAGGTGATTACGAGGCGCGCGCAGCCCAGCGGGTCGCCCGATAGATACTGGCCCCGGGAGCCGGGCCGCCTCAGCGATGATGCCTTCCGGCCGTCGAACGTCAGGCCAGCGTGACGACCGCCAGCCGACGGCGGCTCCGTCGATTCACGCAGCGCGAGGCCCTAGTTGCGGCGGTCGCGGGCGTCGTCGCCGCCGTGATGATCGTGCTCTATTGGCTGAGCGCCCTGGCAAACCTCGAACGGGCCAGTGTTGACACCCGCTTCTCGATACGCGGGCCACAGTCTCCCGGCGACGGGATCGCAATTATCGCCATCGACCAGAAAACGCTGACCGCGCTGAACGTGCAGCCACCGATCGCACGTGCCGCCTACGCCCAAGTCCTGGACCGAATCCACCCTGCGTCCCCGCGACTCATCGCCATTGACACCCAGTTCATCGGTCGCTCTCACCCGCCCGACGACCAGATGCTGCTTGATGCGATCGCACGCGATGGACCTGTCATTCTGGCCACCCATGAGGGCGATCAAGGGCCCATCCCCGTGCCCGCCGGCGTAGTTAATGCCCGGGGTGCCATACCGGCAAGCGCCGCCGTCGACACCGACCCAGACGGCGTGTTGCGCAAGATGATGTTTGCGCCGGTACAGCTGCCCACGCTGCCCGTTCGCGCCGCGGAGCTGCTCAGCGGCCATTCGGTGCAGCCCTTCACGCACAAATGGATCGACTATCGGGGCGGACCCGGCACTTTCCCGCACTACTCGTTCGTCGATGTGATGGCTGGCACCGTTCCGGCGAGCGCCTTTGCCGGCAAAGCTGTCCTCATCGGCACCACGGATCCGGTTAACGACGTCTTCGTTACCCCGATCTCCTCGGCGCCGATGGCCGGCGTCGAGGTTCAGGCCAACGCACTGTGGACGCTGCTCGCCGGCGTGCCTCTCAACTCGGCAGCCCCGCCGGTAGACATCGCGCTGGTCCTGCTCGTGATCGCCATCCCGGCGCTCATCGGTGCTCGCAACGGCGCGCTCTACAGTTTCGGTGCCGCGCTGGGCACCGTTCTGCTCTTCCTGGTCGGCGCACAGCTTGCCTTCAACGCCGGGCTGATCGTGTCCGTCGCCTACCCGCTGATGGGGTTGGCGACGGCAACAGCCGGCGTCATCGCGGTCGACTCATTCATGGAACGGCGTCAACGCCAGGCTCTCGAACGGGCACTGGGTGACCTGCTACCCCCGCAAACGCCGCCGGCGTTCTTCCTCAGCTACCGGCGCAGCCAGAGCGCATGGCACGCCCGCGACATCAAACGCGAATTAGTCAACCGTTTCGGTGCGTCCAGCGTCTTCATGGACAAGTCGTCTATCGAATACGGTGAAACCTTTCCGGCCCGCATCGCCGAGGCGATTCGCGGATGCAGCGCCATGCTGGTGCTGATCGGACCCAATTGGCTCGAGCAGGTGGACGGCCGCCGGCGCATCGACGATCCGAACGACTGGGTGCGTAGGGAGGTAGAAGCGGGACTCCAACGCAGCGAGGCTGTGGTCGTGCCCACCCTGGTGGATGAAGCGACGAGCCCATCGGCAGCCGAGCTGCCGGAGTCGATCGCCGCACTGGCCACGCTTCACGCGGTCCAGCTCTGCGGTGACGACCTCGAGGCCGAAATCGACAAACTGGTTCAGTCCATTCAACGTGGCCGCCGCCGCACCAACGGAGAAGCCAAGCAAACCGCGGTCAGAACCGACGGGGACGCGATGGGCGGATAGTCGGTAGCGCCGCTCTGCGAGCAGCGATGATGAGCCCGGTGCATCCGATGACAAGCGCTCTCGAGGTCAGTCAGGAGCGATGGGCAGTCCCGGGCACGCGGGGATATACCCGATGTCGGGCGACACCCAGTCCCGCCACTGTTTGCGACTCATGTTGCTGGTCAGCTTGTCGCACAGCTGTGCGGGATCGGCGACGGCAGGCCAGAGCCGCACCGTTCCGTCCACATTTGACGCAGCGACCAGGCGGCCATCGGGGCTCAATGCCACTCCCGCTATGCCGTCGGGGGTGGTGAGCGGAGCCGCCGCCGGTTTCCCGGTGGAGGTCTCCCACAACCGCAGACTGGCGTCGATCCCGCCCGTTGCGAGTTGGTCTCCGACGCCAAATGCCACGCCGAAGACAACGCTGGTGTGACCCAGCAAGGGACTGTGCGGCAACGGCTTTCGCGTGTCGGCGTCCCAAAGGTCGATGACGCCGTTCTCGTGAACAGCGGCGATGACCTTGCCGTCCCGGCTGAATGCCACGGTGGCGATCGGGAACGGGCTCGCGGTGGTCATGACAGGTCCATCGACCTGAGCGGTATCGAGTTTCCACAGCCGCACGCCATCGGCGTAACCCGCGACGATTCGACGCGCATCGGGGCTGAAATCTACAGAGAAGATCTGTTTGTCAGCGGTCATCGGTTTGCCGAGGGCACGACCGGTCCTGACGTCCCAGAGCTGCACGGCGCCAGTCGATGTCTGACCAGAGGCGACCATGTTCCCGTCACGACTGAACACGAACGGGATGCCAAGTCCGTCAACTTCTTGGCCCTTGGTCTGTACGGGCTGCTGGAGAGGCTGCGCGGTGTCGGCATCCCACACCTGCAGTGTGCCGCCGCGTGTCGCGGTGACGATCCGGCCGCCGTCGACGTAGCGGAAGTACACCCCGGGACCGCCGCTAGGTGCCAGCGGCGGTAGCGGCTGGCCAGAACCAACGTCCCACCGCTGGACAGTGGTGTCGCCGGAAATCGCGACGCGGTGGCCGTCGGGGCTGAACATGACGTTCGTAGCAGCGCGGTCAGGGCCCTTCATCGGGTAGCCGACCGTGGCGTTCCACAGTCGAAGCGTCCCATCTGCGCTGGCGGTGGCGATTTGTCGGCCGTCGGGGTTGAATGCCACCCCGTGCACCTCGCTCGTGTGTCCGGTCAAGGTGGGACCAACCTGCACACCGGTGTCTGTGTCCCACACTTGCACAGCTCCGTCGCTGCGGCCGGTAACGATGCGATGGCCGTCGGGACTGAACGCGACCCCGAAGTAGTTAAGGAGGACATTGCCGGCGGGCATCGCGCGGATGGCGGAGCCGGTGTCTGCGTTCGACCACTGCAGAAAGCCGCCGGCTTCCACCATTGCATGCCCATCGGGGCTGATGGCGCTTTGCCATACCCTCGTCGGTAAACCGTTGTTGAGCGGCATCAGCATTAGCGGCGTACGGGGCGCACCGGTCACGGCGTCGCTGATAATCGTTGCGCCCATTGAACTCACGGCCAGAACCTTGCCGCTACGGTCGAATGCCACGTCGGTCACAGGCGGGGCAGCGTCCCCAGGGTTCTTGGGTACGAACACCTGCCTGGTGCCGCGGAGTTGGCCGGTGCGCGCATCCCAGGACCTCAGATTGCCGTCGAGGCCGCCCGTGAAGATCGTGGAGCCGTCGGGGCTGACCGCGACGCTCGTAAGCTGACCCACATTCGACGGGCTTTGGTTGCGCGCCTCGCCGGTGTCGGCATTCCATAGCCGCAGCGCCCCGTCAGCACCCGCAGAAACGATGGTGTGCTCGCTCCTGAACGCCACAGATGTCGCCGGGCCGTTGTGCGCCTTGATCGGCGAACCGATTGGTTTACCGGTCACCGTGTCCCACTGGCGCACCGTCCCATCGACCGCTGCGGTGGCCACGCGGCTTCCATCCGGGCTGTACGCCAGATCCAACGGCACCGATGAAATGTCGACGATCTTCTGCGTGGTGAATCGGTTGATCTGCGCGTTCAGAATCGACACGGGGTTGGGCACGATCGCGTTGGCTGCCAACAGTTCCTGGAGGCCGCGCGCGTCGCCGCCGGGAGCGACGCCGGCAAGGATGGCTGATCCCTCAGCATTGAGTTTGGCGGCGATTGCCTCGTGCAGGTGTTGTTCTGCTTGTTGTCGCTGCGCGACAGCGACGACGGCGAACACGACCGAAGTCACCGTGAGCATGACCAGCCCCGCGACCGCCGCGGCGCGCAGGCGGCGGAACCGCCGTCGCTCCCGTTGATCATCGCCTTCCAACTGATCTTTGGGCTTGCCGTGAATCGGGGCAGCGAGCGCGGTTACTTTGTCACGGAAGCTCAGCGAACGCAGATCCCACGGTGAATCGCCGCTGACATCGATGTACAACGGCTCGGCTCTCAGTGATCCGGGCACCTTCAGCGCCGGTGGAGCAGCGTCCGACGAGTCGTCGAACCGTCCATGCTCGACATCCCAGTTCAGATGGCCCTCGGCTAGCACCAGCATCAGCTTGTCGTGGCCGCGGTATTCGAGCCAATATGCGAGTTCTTTGTCGACCCACTTCGACGCGGCCGCCTGCGGGGACAGGACGACAATCATGAAGCGCGAAGAATCAAGGGCTGCAGTGATTCTCGCCCACAGGTCGGGTGCGGCCTCCAAGTTGGTGTCGTCGCGAAACACTCGTAGAGCCCGTAAACGACCGAACCTGCAGCCGATGCGGTGCAGCCCCTTCTGAATCGCGGTGGTGACTTGCTTGTCGCGGTGGGCGTAGGACAGGAATGCGTCGTAGGCGATGGGCGCGGCAGGCGTGGGGCCCAGAGATTCAATGGGCTGTGCCAACTCCGCCATGTCTCGCCCCCGGAAATCTTCGTCGATCCAGCAGCAGCGGTCGCGCTGTGGCAACCAGCTCAGTTTGTCACTCAGAGCGGCGGGATTAATCACTTTGATGCAGCACCAAACTGAGAAGGCGCGGTACGGGTCGCGCAGTGGAGCGGGCCAGTCCACTCCTGGCGGCCGCGACGCTGGCGGCCGCGCTCACGGCGTCGACTCGGCCAAAGGCACCGAAGCGGGGTGTGGAACGGCGCCTAACTGCGGAGAAGGATGCGGCGGTCAACGCTGCGTGAAGCAGGACGTTTACCGAGGTGGCGCGGGATCACGCGAGCTCGGCAGGCTCGGTCTTCTCCAGGCGTAGGACTTGGAAGCCGGCGTTGGCCAAGATCTGCGGAATCGATCGCACGAACATCCGGTCATATTCGGCGATGTGGTCGGGAAGCTCGTTGAACGGGATGAGGTACTCGGTGAGCTTCTTGTCCGGATCTTTTGGCCCAGCGCGCCAACCCGCCTGAACGCGTTCATCGATCCAACGGTCGTGCTCCTCGATTGCCAGTTTCTCGACCTCCTCGGGGTCGAACGTGAAATCCGATGCCCCCCAGTCCCGTAGCGGTGCAATCACGCAACCGATCATGTGCAACTTGACCGGGATGTCACGGGCCTGCGCGCGACTGGAGTCCCTGCGCGACTCGTCGAGTTCTTCCCACAGGGGCGCCGGCTTGTTTTCGGCGAGCTGCTCCTCGCGCCAGCGATTGTGGACGGCGACCGCGATCAGCTCGAAGGAGCCGCCCTGTACGAACTCGGTCGTGCACACGTTCTCCAGCGTAGGGAACACGTCGATGCTCCTGAGCGCGCCGCTGGCTCTGGCGTCTTCGATCAGTCGCGCGACCCCGTGGGCGCGTGACAGCGCCACCACAAGCGGGATGCCCGCGTCGAGCGCGTGGCGCAAGGACAGGGCCGCCTCAAGCGCGTCTTCGTCGCGGTATGCCGTCACGTAGGCGCTGGTCATCGGTGGTGCTCCGGCGCTGGTATGGAGTTCGGGCAGCTGCTGTACTTCACGATCCAGAATCGAGATGCATACGAAGCGGCACACATACTCCAGCGCCGGAAACTCGTTCACCAAAGCCTGCTTGCGGTCCTCGGCGTGATCATCGATGACGGTGACCCATAGCGGGGTGTCGTCGGTTCGGGTGTCGTACCACTCGCGGGCGGCATGTTTGACAAGCCAGTTTCCGAGCGCGTCGAGCCGACTGATGAGCAGATGTGGATGCGAGCCGGGTGGGCCAACGGGGAAGTTGTCGAGCCACAGCCGCGCTCCGATCTCCTCGGTGTTGAAGAAGTCGAGCACTGGCGCCGAACGCTTGGCGGGCAGGTTGGCTTCCTGAATGCGCAGCAGTGCGCAAAGCTCCGGGTCGCCGATGCGGGCAAGACACTGCAACTCACCGCTACGACGGTCGCTGGCCAGTCGTCGGCCGACGGCAACGATTTCGGTGTTGACCGCATCGTCAGCGCACACCGCGACAAGCCGGGCCGCGCGGCGCACCCCGGCGGCACGCAGCGTCCGTTCCAGTTGCGCGTCACCGACGATGACCGGGATCTTCAAACTGCGACACAACTCGATGTGCGGGTTGGTCGGATCCATCTCCACGGCGACGACTTTCACGTGAGACTTACGTCTTCCGTGGGGTTCTCGAAGGTGCCGCAGGAACACGGTGCCGACGTAGCCGAGGCCACACACCACCACGTGGCCACGCATCAACGGGACGCGAATTTGTTGAAATCGGTCTCGGAACAGCGAGGCCAGGCCTGCAAGTGCTGCGTAACCGGCCACCGCGGGCGCAAGGAACCGTGCGATGTCCAACCAGATCGGCAGTCTTGTCTTGTCTGGCGCCGTCGCCGGCAGGAAGAGCATCAAGCTGCGGTACACGACGTCGGCCAGGTCGGGGGGCGCGTCGTAGGCCTTGAGGAGGTACTGGTGGTTGAGGAACTGCGCGTAGCCGATGCAACCAAAGATGAAGGCGAGCGCGCCGGCGATACTCAGCAACACCCAGCGGTAGTCGATCAAAAAGTGCACGCCAGCGCGCAGGCGTCGCACCAAAGACTCCGCACTCAGGCCGCTCCGTGGGGCCTGCGCGCGCACCTCTGTATTGATTGTCTCGACGGATTCGTGACCGGGTCCGGTGTGTTCAGGGGGCCCCCGCATCGCTTCCCCCTGCGCGGATAGACCGTCACGACCTGTGGCGCGTCGTCGAAAATGTAGCGCACCTGCCAATGCCAGGTACGACATTCTGCGCCGTTGGCGAGAGCCAAATCCATGCCATGTCGCTCACGGACCACCCGCGCGATGGGTTGGTGATCGAGAGATCGGCGAGTCTTGGTTCGGCATCCATCGAGGAAGCGGGCGCGGGGTTGAGCTCGCGGTCGAAAATTGCCGAATCCGAATCGGCGAGCTCCGGTGGCCCTTTGCAGACAGTCGAGGCGGCACACCGACATCGGTCGCGCCTGTCATGATCGTGCACTCACCGCGATGGCCGAATCAGGGATCGTCGATGCCTACCTTTGGGCGGTGCCTTAACGCGTCTCGTTAAGCGTTATTCGTGCCGCCGCGCTGGCGACTCCTGCGAACTAGTGACAGCAGAGCATCACCTATTTTGATGCTATGCTGTCAACGTGCGCACGACGGTGACTCTCGACGATGACACCTTGGCTGTCGTGCAGCGGCGCATGCGGGAGCGAGGCGTCTCCTTCAAGCAAGCACTCAACGACGCCATCCGCGACGGGGCGCAAGGCCGCCCCTCCCCTACGCCCTTCGTCACCCGCTCGGCTGATCTGGGCGTTCCCTCGGTGAACCTCGACCGCGCCCTGCAGTTGGCCGGTGACCTCGAAGACGAGGAACTGTTGCGGCGACAGCGCCGCGGCGCATGAAAATCGTCGACGCCAACGTGCTGCTGTATGCGGTCAATTCGGCCGCCGAGCACCACAACGCCAGCAGACGCTGGCTCGACGGCGCACTGTCGGGCGCTGACACCGTCGGCCTTGCGTGGGTGCCGCTACTAGCGTTTATCCGGCTGACGACAAAAGTCGGGCTGTTTCCCACTCCGCTGCGAACCGCGGATGCCATGCGGCAAGTCGACGAGTGGTGCACCGCTCCGGGAGCGGTCGTGATCGGCCCCACGCCGCGTCATTCCGAATTGCTCAGCGGTTTGCTTTCGCATGTCGGGACGGGCGGCAACCTCGTCAACGACGCCCATTTGGCCGCCTTGGCGCTGGAGCACCGTGCCGGAATCGTCAGTTACGACAGCGATTTCGGCCGCTTCAATGGAGTGCGCTGGGAGACACCCGATGCACTCCTGGTGCGCTGAGTTCAGCTGACGCCGCGCAGGCAATTGCCGCTGCGGCAAATTGACGGTCCAACGCAAAGGGCCGACGCATGTGCGGTCCGACTGCGGTAGCGGGAGCATGCGGTCACGCAGTCCGGAATGCACGTCCGCCCAGCCCTCGGCAGAGCGTCTGCGCCGCTATCTACGGCGCCGGGTCGGATCCGCTGTGGCCGTCCTCCGGCGTCAGCACGCCAGCTCGGGCGCCGACTCGGCGCGAAGCTTGTTCAGACCGTTCTGCACCGTGCCCACTGCGTCGTCTACGGCTGGTTTAAGGGACGCACCCTCTTCCCCGTACACGATCTGCGCCGTGGTGGCGACGTCGACCTGACGGCGATCGAATTCAATCATCTGGCGGAGGTTATCGCGCAGAACATTCACCTGGCCCTCGAAATGGGCGGGCCAGTCGATGGTGTCGATTCGGTCGATGAAGCGCTGCGCCGCATCTTGTTCGATGGCTTTGGCGGCCTTCGCCGCGTTCAGGTCGTTGACCGACAGTGCCGCTTGGAACTTGTCATTCACCGGAGCGATGTCCTTGAAGAACGTGTGCTCCGCCACCTCCAACTGAGCGAAGGCCATTCCGGCCTGGGGCTCAGGGTGACCGAGTGCGGCGATCAGACGGTCGGTTTCCAAGCTCACTATCGCGTCGTCGAGGTTCAAGAGCCCTATTAGTCGTTTCATCTGTTTCTTGTCATTCTTCTCGGCAGCCGCGGTCAACGCATCCATGTCAGCCAATTCAGCGGCGTTGAGTTCACGGAGCTTGTACACGATCAGTTGTGCCGCAGGGGGAACGGCGATTCTCGCAAGGTCGTCGTCCCACGTCATCATCACGACGCGGTACTCGTCGACGCCAGCTTTTATGGTGTCGACGGCGCCGGCGTCAGCCAGTGGGCCGAAGCCGGAGAATCCGGTCGCGCACCAGAACGGTTTCACGGCCTTCAGGAACTGCGCGAATGCGGCATCGACATCCACCGCCACACTCGACGGACTTGGGGCCGCGACACTCGACACGCTTGGCGCGGTTGGCGCATCGTTGCCGCCGCAGCCTGCCACACTCGTCACGACGGCGATACCGACCATCGGTACCCAGATCTTGCCGAAAGCAAGTCGCATCGCTCGCCCCCGCGTCGATAGGCCGCGAAGTCCGTTAGTTGCTACGCCAGGATTACCCATCGTGTCCTCACTCACTTCTTGGACGAGAGTCGTTGGCACTCGTCGTTATTCGTCGGTGAGCATGTGCGCGACTGCTCAACGGCGGACTGAACGCGATTGGCCGGGCGGTCCAGCAATCGGTCGGGCTGCCCCGATCGGAGCGGCCGAGGGCCAGGAATCTGATGGTTCCTGACCCCGGCCGCTGCCCCTTCCCCCGGGGCAAGAGTTGTTCGGGCTCAGCAGTTTCGCCGAGCCCGACTCCCCGCACCTCCGCCCCGCGTTCGGACACGTCAACGATCTGCCGTACGTCATGAACTATCGGCCAGCCGATGACACGGCGTGAGGTTTACCCCTGACGCAGCGCTCCACTTGTCGGCTGCACAAACCGCCGGTGTGACTGATTCATGCTTCTGTCTGGCCGTCTGTGCGGCGCCTGTTCGCCGAGCGGTGGCCAGTGCGCGGGTACCGGTCACCATCTGCCGCCCGACAATTCGGTACTGGTACACCACCTGTATGTCCTTCATTTGCAGATGGTGACGCCGGTGACGCAGGCGACGCCGGCACTGTCGGTGACCGAGGTGAGGTTGCGCCGGTTGGCCGAGGTCGTGGGCGGCAGCACATGATTGAGCACGCCGCGGTAGGCGCCCTGATAGGCCTCGCCGGGCTCGAGGATCCCGTCGGTGTCTTGCGGGGTGCCCGACGCGCCCAGCAGCCCATGGTAGATCCCGCCCAACGGCGTCCTGTTGAGCATCGGGTTGTGGTCGAACACAGCGTCACCGACCGTCTGCCCCAAACTCACCAGCGGGGCCGGGTAATTCAGAGCGGGCCGGTTACCCACCCCCACCGCACCGCTGCCTCCAGGACCGCCGCCAGGGCTGCCAGGTCCACCCGGACCGCCGCCTGAGGGGCCGCCAGGCCCAGGGTCGCCACCGCCGCTGCCACCGCCTCCAGGACCCCCAGTCCCGGTGCCACCGCCGCTGCTGCCACCGGAACCGCCGCCTGGCGGCGCTGCGTGAGCGATTCCTGGCGTAGCGATGGCCGCGCCGACCCCCGCGAGCAACAGCGCGCCGGCGGTGAGCGCCCCGGCGATTACGATTCCGGCCTTGCTGATGTCATGTTCTGCCCGGTGGTTACCGTTCATGTATTGCCCCTCGGCTACTCACGGCTGCCTGTTGGGCAACTGTTGTGTTCGTTGCAAACGTTAACGACGAACGGCCCAAGCCGAATGAGGGAAAACCCTGGCATTTCCCACCTACCAGCAGCTGATCGGGTATTTGCTATCCGGTTTCAAGAGCGCAGGGCGATCCGGCTAGCAAACAGTTGTCTGATGCCCGTGGCTTGAGCGGGCAGGTGCGTCGTGCAGCGATCGCGACGACCCTCAAGTGACTGCACACGGCTCACCGCTGATCGCATCGGGCCGGCCCAATCCGGACCGCCGAATCGCGGTCCTACGGTGAGTGGCGTCCCCTCCTAGCTGCACTTCACTGGACTCGAGACTGCGCCGGTCCGCGCCAGGACGTTCCACAGCTCTTGCTGGGCGTCATTGGCGGCGGCCATTTCGGGCGCACCCTCTTCGGGAGTCCGAACTATTTGCGCGGTGGTGGCCACATCGACCTGATGGCGGTCGAATTCGATCATTCCGAGGAGGTGTTTGCGCAGGGTATTGGCCTGGCCCTCGAATGTTCCCGGGGGCCAGGAGATGGTGTCGAGCTTGTCGATGTAGCGCTGGAGCGCATCTATCTCCATCGCTTGGGCGGCCTTCGCCCCGTCCAGGTCCTTGGCGGCCAGTGCCACCTGCCATTTGGCCGCCACCGGGTCGATTTCTTTATAGAACGTGAGGTGAGCCAGATCGAGTTGATCGGCTGCCACCCAGGCTGGGGCTTCGGGGTGGCCGAGTGTCTCGCGTAGGTGATCGCCTTCCAACGTCGCCGACGAGTCGTCGACCTGGACCTGGAGCATCACAGTCCACATTCGGCGGGTGTCTTTGTCGTCGGCCTCTACCAATTCATTCAGCCCGGGCAGCTCGGTGGCGATGAACTCCCGTATTTTGCCGACGATCGGTTGTGCCGCAACAGGAAAGGCGATCTTGCTCAGCTGGGCATCCCACGCCGCCACCACGTCGCGGTGCTGGCGGGCCCTGTCTTTCATGATGCCGTAGTGCTTGTCGTGGAATGCCTCGAACATCTCGAGGTAGGCCTTCGAGCACTGAAAGGGTTTTGTTGCTTCCATGTATTGCTCGAAGGCGACATTGGGATCGACCGGTGGGCCCGTCGGGCTCGATACCCCTCCCGGGGCCGCAGTGCCTCCGCAGCCGGCGACGCTCGTCGCGACGGCGATACCAAGCGCGGGCATGCAGATCTTGCAGAAGCCACTTCGCATCTCATTCCCCCGTCGAACAGTTCCCCGGCGGAGAATATCTCCGGCGAGGAACAGCTCTGCAAACCTGTTGGAGGTTGCCACAGCAGTTGACGCTCACCCCGGACACGCCGTGAGAGGATCCGATTCGTGGTAGGCCTTTATCAGGGCGTCCCAGAGTGCACTCTTTGCTTGAGCGACGGCTTGTCCCGATTCCGGCGCCTTGACGATTTGCGCTGCGGTGGCTACGTCGACCTGATGGCGGTCGAAGTCGATGATGTCTTGCAGGCTCTCGCGCAGGGCGGTGACCTGGTCGTCGAATCCCGGTGGCCAGGCGATGTTGTCGAGTCGGTCGAGGTAAGCCTGAGCGGCTTCTTCGTCGGTGGCATTGACGGCCTTGGCCGCGCTGAGGTCGTTGGCCTCCAGCGCCGCTGTCCACTCTGTAGACAGCGGGTCGGCGATCTGAAAGTACTTGAGGTGCGCCAAATCGAGTTGATCGGCGGCGATTGTGGTTGAGGGCATGGGGTGGCCTAGAGCCGCGCGCAGATCATCGCTTTCCACCGTCACCGACGAATCGGCAACCTCGACCTCGTATGTCAGCCTCACGATGCTCTCGATGTCGGTGACGTCAGTCGGTGCCAGGTTAGTCAGTGCCGCCAACTCGGAGGCGGTGTTTTCGCGCATCTGATCGACGATCGGTTCCACCGCAAGCGGAAAGGCGATCTTGCCCAGTTCAGCGGACCACGTCGCGATTACGGGACGCTGCTTGCGGCCATTTTCCTTCACGGCGTCGTAGTTGGATTTCTCGAACGCCTCACCCATCGCGATATAGGCGGATGAGCAGTCGAAAGGCTTCGCGGCTCTTTCGTACTGCGTGAAGGCCGCAGCGGCATCAACGGGCGGGGTCGACGGCCTCGGTGCCGCCTCCTTGGACGGAGCCGACGCGCCCGGCGCATGCAACCCGCCGCAACCCGCCACGCCTACTGACAGCACGATACCGACCACAGGTATCCAGACCAGCCGAAAAACAGGCCGCACAATGGTTGGTTCTGGTTGACCATGGTTACCACTCATGGCTTTGCTTCCCCCCGGTCAGACGATCGTTCGTAGGCTCGGTGCAGGACGGTCGGAACGAATGACCTTGCCCGACAACTCGATAGCGATGCTGCGCTAGCGCATTCGCTGCTGTTTCGTTAGACGCTTGCCTGTGCTTCACCGGTCGAAAGGTCTCCGCGGAGAACATCGCTGATCTGCGCGTTCCTGCCGCCGACCGAGCAGTCGTCGGGCCAAGCCTAGGCCTTGGCAACCGCGTTGTGCACCAACAGATTTGGGATCGTGCGCAGTGCCGGGTGCCGGGTGCGGAATTCGTTACCAAACAGCCGACTCTGCAAACGGTCGACTCGGAACGCTGGACTCGCCAGGGTGATTGACGACGTGGCGAGTCCCGCGAATCGCGGATGTCAATCTTCGCGCGATCAAGACCTGGTGCCGTTGCGGCCGGCAAATCGGCAGTGGTGGTCATTTTTTCACTGCGAGGGTGTTGAGGTCGACCTGGCTCAAGTACGGCGAAATGCCGACGTTGGTCACGTTCGCCCCGACCACCTCAGGGTCGTTTTGATGCAGTGTTGGCAGGAATGGCCATGCAGTGGTCTGTATTTCGTTGGCGATGTCGACGAACTTCTTGGCGGTCGCAGCCGGATCCTCTGTCGAGGACCTGAGGTCCTGCAGTTGGCCGGACAATTTCGGTTCGAAGTATTTCCCCGGGTTGCTCGACCCCCAGCTGGTGCCGTCCTCGTTGGGCCCCATCAGGGGCAAGACCACCGCCGCCGCGGTGGGCCAATCGAAACACCACACTTGGGACGGGTCGATGTCCCACCCGTCGACACCGGCGAGGAGGGTGGAAAGCTCCTCGTCGGGATGGGGGTCGACGGCGACTTTGAGGCCGATCGCCTCGAGGTTGGCCTTGATCTGGGTGATCTCCTTGCTGTAGGCGGAACTCAAGGAATCGCTCACGGCCATGTGCAGGGGTGGCACCGACTTACCTTCGAGCAACTTCTTCGCTCCGTCTGGATCGCCGCCGGGTTTCAGCGCGAGATCTGCTGCCACGTAACCGGGAACGTCCGGCGGAATTACTGAGTCGGCGACGGAGCCATAGACATCGCCACCGTATGCGGACTGGATGCCCTGCCGGTCGATGGCCAGTGCGATCGCGTGCCGGACATCGGGGTCCTTGATTGTTTGCGTGTTCATCGTGATGTACTCGACACATGGGCCCGGCCCGTTGACGAACCGGGGCTTGAGTGCAGGCTCCTGCGCTCTGGCGAAGTCGCTCACCTGCATTATTCCGTCCAGCGGGACTGCGAAGGCGTCATTGCCGTCGCTCTTGATGAGTCGCTCGCTGGCCGCACCCTTGTCCGCATTGAGCTCAAACTGGAAGCGATCGGGATAGGCGGGTCGGTTGGGATCGGTTGCCGGATCCCAATTCTCGTTACGTACCAGCGCGAGCGATGTGCCAGGTTGATAGTTCTCGATCTTGTACGGCCCGGACGCGATGGGACGATTGTCGTAGGCCTGCTTCGTGTCCTTATCCTTGGGCACGGGCGCGGTATAGGCCATAGCCATAATCCAGTCGGCGTCGGGTTGGGTTCCGCTGAAATGGAAGATCAACGTCCGGTCGTCGGGAGTCTCGACGGAACTGAGGTCCTTTTCGGGTGTGGCATAGGGGCTTTCGAAACCTGTTGGGTTCTCGAGGAGGTCAGGCATCCACGTCGCACCGAGGGGGAACACGTCACGATCGAAGGAGCGCATGACCCCGTATTTGATGTCCTGCGCGGTGATTGGGCGGCCGTCTTCGTACTTCAGGCCCGCCCGCAGCCGGTATGTCCATGTCCGCCCGCCGTCGCTGGGAGTGCCCAGCGTTTCGGCCAGGTCCGGTTGAATCGATGGTTCCTCCCCTGGCGTGTCCTTGATGAACGTCAACGTCCGGTAGATGAGCCGACCCACCTCCGTGGAGTCGGTCGTGTATGCGTTGGCCGGATCCAGGGCATCGAAAGCAGAAGCCTGCAGTACATAGACCGTTCCACCTTTTCCGGTCACGCCCTTGTCTTTGATGTGGAGCACCGAGGGTTCCGCGGTTGGCGTTCTGGTGTCCGAAGGCTCGGGTTTGGCACTGTGTGGGCCGTTCGACGAGCAGCTGGCCGCCGTGAGTGAGGTCGCGACGACAACCGCCGTCAAACTTTTCCAGCGATGATTCATGTGAACATTCCCCCGAGTTTCATCATTCTGATGGCAAATACGTTGCGGATAAACAGCTTTCGAGATCTACGCGGCGAGAGGGAGAACGCACTGGCGACCACGCTCATGTCGTAGCCCATTCGCGCTCCTTCTCTCCCGGCACTGCGCCGGAATCCAAATGCGGATACTGCACCGCCGCACTGAGTGCCACCTGGTTCGCAAACGGGTCAACGGCGACTGTCATCGAAGCAGCCGAGGCAATGGTTTCTCGCCCAAGTGAACCGGCTTTTCGATCGCGCGGTCCCCGTCGCATGACAGCCCGTGGGGCTGGTCAGCACACCAGATATTCTGGCCGCCAGATCCGTCTGGGTAGCCGGCTATCGCGGCACCTGCCCAACAGGCGATCAAGATCACTGCTGCGGCAACTGCCGCAATCGTGGTCGATGGCCTCATGCCCGCACCGGCGGTGTCAGACGCCGCCCCGTATGCCGACCGTGGTTCTGGCTCGCGGACACCACCGACGCCAGCAGTGCCTGCCGTCCAATGAGTGACTTTCATTGACGGCCCCTCTCGTCAGGTACCCCGACGGTTGCTCACTCGTGTCACGCTAGATTCGGTGCGGACCCCAGCGACACAGGGAAAACCCTGGAATCCGGCTCGGGTTCCCGGCGCTCACCCAGGAGCCCGGCCCCGCGGACGTGATATCGGCGCCGTTTGATCGACCGTGGGCCGGGCTTATTGCCAAACCTCATCACCACTGGGACACCAGCGTTGTGACTCCCGCGTGGCCGCGGCCATGATTTCCGCACCCGTCGACGGCGGTGGCGTTATCGGAGGATGCGGGCTCGAATGTCGCTGCTGATGCGGTCGGCTGGCCAGCCGGCCCCCCGGCAAGCTCTTGTGACGGTATCGGCTGATTCGGCGGCGAACACGCCGTAAAGCACTTGGTCGGTGGACGCGGCCACCGCCGCCAGCAACCGGATCGGATACCCCTCGCTGTGAAGGCGGGCGACGGTATCACCAAGGGCGGCGGCCACCTCGTCGATGTCGCGATTGACTACAGCGGGTCGATACCACTCTGCGAGAAAACACCGCTGCGGCCGATCCGGTGCACTCATCCCCGCGACGCTACTGCTCCTGGGCGGGGGGCGAACCAGGGATATCCCTGGAGTTGGCGGGGTCGAGGCGGGCATGCAGTTGCGTGCGGGAACGGATGCCGAGTTTGCGGTACACGTTGCTGAGGATCATTTCGACGGTCTTGAGTGCCAGGAACTGCTCGGTGGCGATCTCCTTGTTGGACAGCCCCGCAGCCGCGCGCTGAGCGATGCGCTGCTCGGCGGGCGTGAGCCCGGACTGCGGGTCGTCATTGGTTCCGCTGAGCCGGGCGAGTTCGGCGCGGGCGCGCTCGGCCCACAGCGGCGCACCAATGTCCTCGAACGTGCGCAGCGCCTCCCCTAGCGTCGCCGCGGCGGCCGGCTTGTGACGGCGGCGCCGCTGGATTTGGCCGAGAAGTACTTGGGTGGTTGCGGTTTCGAACGGCATCGGCAGCCGCTGGTGATAGGTCATCGCCCGGTGCGCGGACTGCTCGGCGGCGGCAAGGTCGCCACAATGCGCATGCGCCATGGCTCGGCAGCGAGCGCCTATCGCGAGCATCCAGGGGCGGTCAAGTCGCGTGCCGTTGTTTTCAAGGCTCTCGATGAGCGGCTCGGCGTCGTCGGTTTGCCCGAGCGCGATCATCGCCTCCACCGCGATGGGAATGAAAGCCGCAGTGCTGAATTCGGTGTTGGGCAGGTCGGTGAAACTGCGGAGTCGTGGCTGCAGGATGTTCAGCGCTTGAGCGTAGTTGCCGACAAAGTTCTCCAGATAGGCCCGGCACTCGATGGGGCGCAGCGCCGCTTCTGAGTCGCCGCACCGATGGGCTGCTTGCATGGCCTGCGCTCCGGCGGCGCGCGCATCGTCGATACGCCCGGTGAGGGCGGCAACCCACGCCCGCGAGGTGAGCGCCATCGTCAGGATCGAGTCGCCGCCGAGCTGCTGTGCGCGTTGCACCGCCTCTTCGGCAGACTGGTGAGCCGCATTGAGGTCGCCGCGCCACCAGTTCAGCATGGTGCTGTGGATCTCGACCCACAGCATCTCGGTGTCAGCTCCGCGGTCGAGGCATCGCTGGCGGACGGCATTCATGTGCGGCTGCGCTTCGTCGACGCGACCGGCCCATGCCAGAAGCATGGCGCTAATCGCGTCGGCGCCGAGCGGGATGACGACGTCGGAATCCGGGTCCTGGAGCGCGAGAGCGCGCTGAAGTTCGGCGTCGTTCACGCCCTGCCCGTTGAAAAACAGTGCATTGGCATGCGCGGCCAGGGCCTGACTGGTCAGTGATGGGATGTCTAGGGTTTCGGCGCGCCGCAAGCCTTCGCTGGCGGTGGCCAGTGCTGCCGCACATCGGCCAGCGCTGAGTTGCGCGTAGGAGAGGAAGACCAGGAGGGGCGCCGCCATGGACGGGATCTCGGCGATTTGCTCATAGGCCTGTTCGAGCAACGTGGCAGCCTCGCTGAAGCTGCTTGTGTAGATGCGCATGCCGGCGCGGGTGCCGAGGGCCATGGCCCGCATCGGTCCGCTGAGTTGGTCGACAGTGCGCGTGTCAAGCATCATGTCGGCGCGGACTAGATTGCCCGAGCGAAGGTGCCGTTGGGCCGCTTGGATTCGCCGAAGTGGGTTGTCGCCGCCGATGTTAATCGCCATCTCGGTGAGCTCGGCTGCCGCTGCAAATGCGCCCTGCGCGTTGGTCACGTCCGCCGCGGCGTCTAGCGCCTCCAGCGTGGCCGCGTCGGCACTGGTGGCGGCGAGCGCCAGATGGCGTGCTTTGACCTCGGGGCGTTCGTCGATGCCGGCCAGCGCGCGGTGCATGGCTCTGCGGCGCGCGGGGGTGGCGTGGGTGTATACACCGGTGGCCAGCAAAGGGTGAGTGAACCGGATCTGAGTGCCGTTGATGACGACGATGCGCGCGGTTTCGCTGCGCTCCAACAACTCGACCACCCGCTGCGCAGGAGTTGCGGTCGCCATGGCGACCAACACCACCGTGGGCGCCGGCGTACAGGCCGCGGCCAACAGCAGTTGCGCCGTCTCGACGTCAACGTCCTGCACCCGAGCGCGTACCAGCGCGGCCAACGTGTCGGGCAACTGGCGATCGATGCTGTCGCCGTCGGCCACGGCGCGCGCCAGCTCTGATGCGTAAAGCGGGTTGCCGCCGGAGATCTCGTGGATTCGCATCATCATCGGCCGAGGTAGCACTCGTCCCAAGCGGGCAGAGACCATGGTGTGTAGGCCGCCCAGGGTCAACGGTGACATTCGCAGCCGGGTCACGGTGTCGGGGCGAGGCAACTGTAACCACGACACCACATCCGTCGTGCTCGACTCACCACTACGTGAGGTCACCAGCATCCCCACCGCGCCAGACAGCCGCCGGACGGCGAAGCGCACCACCGCCCTACTGGAAGCGTCCAGCCACTGCGCGTCATCGATCGCCAGCAACACCGCTGTACCTGTGCTGATCCGCTCGATCACCGCAAGAAATGCGGCTGCGACCACCCGTTCGTCGGTGGCCGGACCTCCGACGAGAACCTCACCCGACCGGGCCCGGTCCAGCGCGATGCGCTGCACAGCGGTCAACTCAGCCACCAGCGCCTCATCCACGCCGCTCAACAAGTCCGCGACCGCCGCGTAGGCATAACTGACCTCCGCTGGCGAGCCCCGCGCCGACAGCACCCGAAAGCCCCGCTCGACGGCCTGATCGGCAGCATCGAGCAACAACGTGGTCTTGCCGATGCCTGCCTCACCCTCGATAACCAATGCCGCCGGCCCCTCGCAGGCATCGTTGAGGAGGTCCGATACGGCGCGCGCCTCCGGTTCTCGCTCCACCATGCTTGGCGGCACAGTGCTAGGACGGGCCATAGGCTGGTGTCCTCTTCAGCAGGTGGAAGCACAGATGGCTTGCGGTGGGCGGGCAGACCAGGATCCCCCAAGCAACCCGCTACTGAAACGCAGTATAGCCAGCGGGTAGCCGTTGACATGGGGAAACAGCAGCAATCTGTGCCATGTAGAGGCAGCGCCGCAAATTCTGATCTTGAACAGGTCATTTGGGTTGGCGGACATTTCCGCCCGGCCCCTGCTACACAGCCAGACCTAAACGTCGCAGCACTTGCGGGCTGTATGTGGTTTGCCGAACCATCGCCGCCCCAATCGCGCTGCCCGACCCGGGATCACACAGTTCGTTAACTCACCCTCACCAAGGTGAAGGATTCGGGTGGGCCGGTTCCCGACCCGGCAGGCTCGCCGCACCCCGGTCCGTGGAGTGTGGCGTCCCAGGATCCTTTGAGGGATGTGGTGTTCCATGAATAGATGGCATCGACTGCGGCATAGGTGCCGTCGTCACAGCTGTACCCGTCGGTCCGGATGACGGCCATTGACCACATGTCGTTCGTGAGGTGGGCCTGTCCGGTAAATGGCAGTGCGAGCGTGTCACCAAACTCGTCGGCGGTTTCTGACTTCACCGCTATGTCTGCGCATCCTTCGCCGCAGGGGGTGACTGCCCACGTGCTGATCCCTGTAGTCTCGCCGGTCACTTTGTAGGAACCGTTCAGTTCCGGCGCGGCTGTCCTCGATGTTGACAGCGAGACGGTTGAAGTCGTGTCGGCCACGAACGATGAGTTCGGTGATTTCGCTCGTTCGCCGCCGCACGACACTGTGAGGGTCGCGACTGCAACTCCGACAGGGATGAGTACGCCTGCAGAAAGCCTACGACTTAAGGTCATGATTTGCCTATCCAGATATACGGGGAGGTAGACAGCCTCCACCTATTTGCTGACCGTGCACGGCGTTTTGCCAGGAAGAGACCGGATGCGCATCGAAATTCGAACGGCCGGTTAACCGGATGACCGGGTGGGCTGCCTTGAAGTCGCTAGCATGCCGCGTGATTTCGAATGTGCTACCGATCGTCACAAGAACCGCCCGAACCCTTTACTGATGACATCGACGGCTACCCCTGCCGCCGACCCGACGAGCGTGCTGGCCGCCGGGCTGACAAACCTGCCGAACGGAAGCAGACCGATGAGATCTCCAGCGATGTCGCCGAATTCGTCGCTTACCTGGTCGCAGCCGGCCCCACCGACACAATTCCCCAGCGCTGCGCCCAACTGTGCAGTGTCGTAGACGAGCGTGACTGCACTCGCAATCTCTCCCAACACGGGTACGAGGCCGAGAACGTTGTTGAATGCCTCGATCCCCTTCTCAGTGTCAGAGTCTTCGGCGTTACCGGGGGCGGGGCCTTGACCGGTGCCGTCACCTGGAGTTCCGTTGCCCCCGTCGCCGCCTCCGGGATCCGTAGGCGGTTTGTAGTCGGGGTCGGATTCATTTGGTACGCCGTCGGCGTCGGTATCGTCCGCGGTCGTGATCGGTAAATCGCTGGTCGACGCGATGTATTCGAAAGGCCTGACGGGGTCGTAATTCTGCGTCGACGGGTTGTAGAAATATGGTTGGTCATGGACGAGATCCTCGTCAAAGGACAGCGGCTGGATGCTTGTAATTGCGTGGGTTTGCCTGTCAAATTCGATGCGATAGGTGTGAACGGTAGGCGGTAGATCGACTGTCAACCTGTCCGCGTACGTCGCGACGACCGGGTCCGGGGGGACCGCAACGGCAGGTGTCTGGCTGATCAACGTGCTGCGGACGAAATTCCCGGCCAGAAGGTCGATGTCGTCTCGGGCTACGGCGTCCTCGACTGTCATTCCGAAAATGTTCGGACCCGTAGGCGCGCCCGCCAGCGCCAAGGTCGGGACTGCCGTTCGTGCAAGGACACCTGCATTGGCGTCTTGCTGCTCAGGCGTCTGCCGGCGCGCCCACCCCATCAGCCCCCACAGCAGCGCATTGTCAAACGGAGCGCCCGGGCCAACAATCGACTCAAAGTACGAGGTGATAGCGCTGATCACGGTGTTGATGAACATCGCCGGAACACTCACCAACGCAGCGACGGGATCGGGCGAGGCCGGAGTCTCCGACAGAGTCGTGTTTTGCACGTCCGACGAATTGGTGTAAGACATCTGGCCGGAGGGCAGGTTTCGCGGCGAGATCGACGGAGCGGGATCAGGGGTGTTTGCGCTTGGGGTCTGCTCGATCTGGGCTTCTTTGGCAGCGGGGATGCGCACCGCACCAACAGGTTTCACGATCTCGACAGGGTCGTATACGTCGGTGACCTTCGGCGGTGCGACGGATGGCAACGAAGACGTAGGCGGCGGCGTCTTCAGTTCTGGCTCATCCAGGTCAGTGGCAGAGGGGATAGTCGTCGACGCGGCAGGCACCGGTGTGGACACTGTGGGGGATGGCGGGGCCAGGCCATCGGAGCTGACGCTGGCAGTGGGGATGTCGCTGCTGGTGATCGTCTGCGCGCTGATTGTCACCGACGGCGCTCCGCTGTCGCGCTGGATCGTAGCTGTGGACGTGTTGCCACCGCCGGGCACGGCGTCTCGGGCCGTGTCGTTGGGCTGGCTGTCGGACGTGGTGCTACTCGATGGTGTCGACGCCGCAGCCGAACTCCCCTGGGCCGGGCTGAAGGCGGGTTCGGTGACGTTAGCGGAGGTGTCGGTGGTGCCAGTGCTGGACGGAGAAGTGGAGTCACCTTCGGTAGCCACTGCCAGGCCCGGTGTGGTGGCCACCGCTAGCCCGATTCCTAGGGCTGCGGCCAGCGCACCGACCCGGCCGACGTAGCGGGCGCCCCCGGCGTGGCGCGAGGCGCGATGCCGAGCATTTCTTGCGTGTGAAATTGTCATCGAAAACCCCCCGTGTCGACCGCCGCTTAGATGCGGTTTTGACGCCGACGCTATATTTGCCACGGGTTGGGCGATACAGGGTTTTCCCTTGTTCTTGCTGAAGAAGGGCGGTGCAATGGCTCCAGACTGGCCAGCAAGATAGTTCCTGACATGGGGTCCTACCGCAGGCCCAACACCGTCACCGGCAGCCTTCATGTGTCCAGGTACAGTCAAGATCCCGTCACCTTGGCATACACCTATCAGCTCACGACGATCACGCCCAGCGGGACGAGCACCACCAACCTGAATGGCTACCCGGCTTTTCCAGTCATCGTCGACCCGGCTACC
The DNA here is from genome assembly GCF_017872775.1 of Mycobacterium sp. OAE908. Classification (NCBI taxonomy): domain Bacteria; kingdom Bacillati; phylum Actinomycetota; class Actinomycetes; order Mycobacteriales; family Mycobacteriaceae; genus Mycobacterium; species Mycobacterium sp. OAE908. The sequence goes on along the minus strand of NZ_JAGGJL010000003.1, from coordinate 228,007 downwards.
GGCACGGCTTACTTATCAATGTATGGCGACGCCGGCGGCACCGATGTCGTCGTGATCACCCCCGCTGGGTCGACCACCATTAGGTCTCCCCGGCTCTCCGGCTGGCGCGGTCGTCATCGATCCGGTGACTGGCGCCGTCTATGAAAACACCCGCGACGGGATATACGTCATCGACGTCGGGCCGCCGACTTCGGTATAGCACTTATCGTTTTTGGGTTGACGGGCGGCGGCGTCGAGAGGGATTGAACCATCGGTATTGTCATTGTGACGCTGGCGCGGTTGCGCTTATCCATGAGGATGTTCGTCTTGTCCAGGACGCAGTACGGATACCGCTGTCGCTTGAGTCTGACACTGTCAGCTATCGGTACATACCTACACCGATTGCACTGTGCCACAACGTGATTCCTATCAGCTTGTAACCCCCGGCCCTGCCGAGGGCCTGCTGCTCATCGCGCCGCTGCTTCCATCCAAAAATCGAGCTCTAGTTCGCTGTCATTCAGTCCGTTCTGATATGCCGCGAAGTCGGACAGTCCAGCAGAGCTGAGTACCTCGTCGTCGATGTGACAGCGACCGGTTCCGTCATGGAAGGTCGACGTCAAGATGAGGTGTGCAGCATCGCTCATGATGGTCGCGCTGCGACTTCTGGCCACCAGTTCCTTGCCGAGAATGTTGCGGACGGCGGCAGTGTCAATGGTGGTACGAGGCCAGAGCGAGTTGACTGCGATAGCGTCGCGACTCAACTCTGCTGCAAGACCGATCGTGACTAGCGTCATCGCGAATTTCGAGATTGTATACGCCGTTCCAATGCGCTCGAAATGCTTATTTTCCAATGTGATTGGCGGCGATAAGGTGAGAATATGTGCGTTCGAGGACTTGCGCAGGTGGGGAATGGCTACTTTCGAGAGTAGGAACGCTCCGCGCGCGTTGATGTCCTGCATGAGGTCGTACTTCTTCATGTCGATCTGCTCGGTGTGAGTGATGTCGAGCGCACTCGCGTTGTTGACGACGATGTCGATGCCGCCGAACTGCTCGACCGTGGCGGCCACGGCCGCTTCCACCGCTTGATCGTCGCGCACGTCTCCGACGATCGGAAGGGCGTTCCCGCCCTCTGCCTCGATGGCTTTTGCGGCGGAGTAGATCGTGCCGGGAAGTTTGGGGTGCGGGCTGGCGGTCTTCGCGATCAACGCTATGTTGGCGCCGTCTCTCGCGGCGCGAACTGCAATCGCCTCGCCGATTCCCCGGCTGCCACCGGAGATGATGAGGGTACGGCCGGCAAGGGATCGACGGTTCACTTCAGTCATGGGGCGGTTTCTCTTACTTTCTGTGCGTGGCATGGTCACGAGGGCATGCACCATGCGATCTATTTGTGACGATCTGTTCGTTCAGTTTTTTTGTGAGGGCTCTTCCTCTGTGAAGTGCTTTCGGATATGACGACTGCTGATCTGCACGACAATGAATCGGGCTCAGATGTCAGCGCATCAACGCGCGTGACATGACGATGCGCTGGATCTGGTTGGTGCCCTCGTAGATTTGGGTGATCTTGGCGTCGCGCATGAATCGCTCGACCGGGAAGTCCGCGGTGTAGCCGTAGCCGCCGAACAGCTGGACGGCGTTGGTGGTGACTTCCATGGCCATATCGGAGGCGAAGCACTTCGACGCCGACGAGATGAAGCCCAAGTTGGGCTCACCGCGTTCGGCGCGCGCCGCGGCGGAGTACACCATGAGCCGCGCGGCTTCGATCTTCATCGCCATGTCGGCGAGCATGAACTGGGTGTTCTGGAAGTCGCTGATCGACTTGCCGAACTGCTTGCGCTCCTTGGTGTAAGCGATCGACGCCTCGAGCGCGCCCTGCGCGATGCCGACGGCCTGTGCACCGATCGTGGGCCGGGTGTGATCCAGCGTCGCGAGCGCGGTCTTGAACCCGGTACCCGGGTCGCCGATGATGCGATCACCCGGAATCCGGCAGTCCTCGAAGTACAGATCGGTGGTCGGCGAACCCTTGATGCCGAGCTTGCGCTCTTTCGGTCCCACCGTGAAGCCGGGATCGTCCTTGTGCACCACGAACGCCGAGATACCGGTGGCTCCCTTGTCGGGATCGGTCACCGCCATGACCGTGTACCACTGCGAGTGACCGCCGTTGGAGATCCAGCACTTCGATCCGTTGAGCACCCAGTCCTCACCGTCGGCCTTCGCACGGGTCCGCATCGACGCCGCGTCACTGCCCGCCTCGCGCTCACTCAACGCGTACGACGCGGTGGCCTCCCCCGCACCGATGGACGGCAGCACCTGCTTCTTGAGCTCCTCGGAGCCGTTCATCAGCAGGCCCATCGTGCCGAGCTTGTTACAGATCGGGATCAGCGACGACGAGGCGCACACCCGTGCCACCTCTTCGATGACGATGCAGGCGGTGATCGAGTCGCCGCCCTGTCCTCCGTATTCCTCGGGGATGTGGATCGCCGAGAAACCCGACGAGTTCAGCGCCGCCAGCGCCTCATCGGTGTAGCGCGCCTTCTCATCGACGTCGGCTGAGTAGGGTGCGATCTCTTTGTGGCAGAGATCGCGCAGCACCGCGCGCAGTTCGTCGTGTTCCTCGGAGAGTTTGTAAAAATCGAACGACGGGTTACCGAACATGTGGTCTAAGCGTTCCTTAATTCAACGGGCCTCGGAGAGGCTCCGACTGGGTCAGCGCCGACGGGCAACAGATGATCGCCGACGAAATCTGCGGCGTATGAGGACTTTTCGGCGGTCATGGAGGGGGACGATAGCCTGCAGCCGTGTTTCGCAGCTGCCAGATCTGGGCGGGACACAGGATGCCAATCGCGTACGAGACGACGTAGTTGGCTGATTGCTCATCGCTGGGCGTGACGTCGCGCTTGGTGTCGGCCATCAGATCGGCGTACGGGACCCCTCGAGTCGCCTTGTCGCACAGTTCGAAACCGTAGGCGAGGGCGTCATTGTTGGGAAAGTCGAAGTGCCGCCGCACGATCACGTTGTAGGTGTACTCGACTTCCGGTGCAGGTACAGCATTCGCGGTGGCCGATTCCGGCACCATCGCCAGCGCCAATATCAGAACCGCTGCCGCACCGATGATTCCAAGGCGCGTTCCCGCCGACTGAACGTGCCAGATCTGCCAGCACCCGAAACAGTTCAACGGTGACCTCCGATCGCATCCAAGACTGCGGCACTTGGGTCTTTCGTGCGTGGCCGCCGCTCGGTCAGTGCCTGTATTCATAACTACCGAATCGAAGCGACAAGGTCATTCGCCATCGCCTTGAGTTGGGGTGCCCAGGTTGACCATCCGTGTTCGCCTATGGCCGGAAAGTCGAAGTGTCCGTTTGTGCCACCGACCGATCGGTAGTGCGCGTAGAACGTTCGATTACTTCCTTGCGCTTGGTCGGCGTAGCCGATCATCGCCGCAGGGTCAGAGGCCGTCGATGTTCCGGGACTGAAGATCCAGAGGCGTGTCTTGTTGTTGACAAGCAGGCCGGCGTGGAAGTTTGGGTCGTGCCACTTCCACCGCCCCAGTTGCGCGGCGCCCCACATCGCCTGCGTATCGACGCCGCCGTATCGTTGCATCCCTGCAGTGATTGCTCCATTGAGAGCGGTCTGCGATGGGCTCAGGAAGCCCGACATCGATCCCGCGTAGCGGAAGCGGTCGGGGTGAAATGCTGTGAGCGCGAGTGCTGCGTATCCGCCCTGCGCGGTTCCGACAACGGCGTTGCCGTCCGCCGCGAGTCCCTTATGCGCTGCAAGCCAGTCGGGCAGTTCGTGTGCGAGGAATGTTTCCCATTGCTTACTGCTGTCCTGCTCCCAGTCGGTGTACATGCTGTATGCGCCGCCAGCAGGTGCGACAACTGAGATGCCCCTGCCCGCAAGGGTGTTCATTGCGTCGCCCTGCGTTACCCAGTTGCTGACCTGGTCTCCAGCATTGAACGCATCCAGCAGGAACACCGCATGCGGTCCCCCGGTGAGGAAGTCGACCGGGATATCGCGACCCATCGCGGCCGACGGAACCATCAGTCGTTCCGCGGTGGAGGCTCTCGACTCACCGATTGCGAACGACAGAGATGCCATCGACACTACGACGAGCACCGCCCGCAGGAGCCCGATCCGCATTGTGCTCACGGTTCCTCCCCGTAGTGCTCTGGGTGACGTCGAGCCTCGTTACCTACATCCCGACCTCTGCCTTCGATGGAGATTGAGGCGTCCCATGAACAGATGATCTGTGCGAACCGTCGGTGGAACTCGTTCACGCGCATGCCAAATGCCGGGAAGATGTCCTCGTCGTAGCGCACGCCGTGTGGCGTCCAGAGCCGCATGTGCGTCATGACGTCGCGTTCGAACTGATCGAGTCGTGGGCGCATCTCATCTGCTGTCGCGCCCGGTCCGTTCACCGGGGGCGCCCGTACACTGCGACGACAACGGTGCGGTCGAGACTGTTCGCCGACCAGACCCCCACCTGGTGGTAGGAGCAGTCGCGCATGATCGTGAGATAGGCCGGGTTCGAATACCACTGGTTCAACAATTCGATTCCACTGATGGCCAGGGCGGGATTGATGGCGACCGTCTCGGCGACCGCACCGGCGTATCCCGCCGCGGCTGCGCGATCCTGCGCGGTGGAGCCGTCTGATCCCAGGTCGCCGTCGAGTGTCCGGTTGTTGAGTACGTCGTTGGTGTGCCACTCGGCAGCGAGACGCAGTGTCGGGTTGACTGTGACGTCATCGGCACAGTGTTGTTGCCGGTGAATCGTGTAGATGTTCGTTGCGACACTGTTGTTCAATCGGTTGTTATCGGCCGCAGCGGTGGGTATGGCAGCTTGACTGCCCGCCAGCATTAGCGACAGCAGCATTGCCGCACGGCCGCACCGTGAGTGGGTTCGTTGATGGGTCATCGCGGCTCGAATCCCGAGATAAGCCAATGCCCGTCGACCTTTTCGAGGCTTATTTCGACGACCGAGGCGGTATCGGTGGGGCCGTCGTTGCCGACCGTCACCGTCTGGTTCACGAAGACCATGACCTTCGCCTTGTCGGCCGATGCCGACACCGACGAGCCGGCGGGCACGGTGGCGTTGGCGGAGATTCGCTTCTGTTTGGCTCCGGGTATCACGACGTCGTGGACGAGTGAGAGATAGGAGTCGCGAAAGGAGCCGGTGAGACGGTCACTTGCGGCGTTTAGCTTCGTTTCGGCAGTGTCGGGGGTGTAGGAAAGCAAGTCAATCGTGGCTTCGGTTGCTATCTGCACTGATTGCGCGCGAACTCGTTCAGTCTCTGCCGCGACGGCGTGCTGATATTTGAAGTATCCGGCTGCACCGGTCAGGGCCAGGCTCAATATCGATAGCGCTGCATAGCCGGCCAGTCGCGATAGACGGCGCCGCGGCTGATTAACCTCGTCGAGCGCTGCGGCGTTCGTGCTTTGCGGCCCGTCAGTCGACACTTCGCCGGGATCGACATCCGCCGCCGGGTCGACAACTCCGGTCGGGTCGGAGTCGTGGCCGGTCATGGAACGAACTCCACGTTCGAGACTTTCATCTCATCTCCTTGTTTCTTCACCGTGATCCGCATCCGCCACGAGCGGGGCGCCGCCTCAGGCGACCCTTGAAGCGTCGTCTTGACGTTCACTGCGACGAGAATCTGCGCTTGGTCACCGGATGTGGACTCGAGGCCGGCCTCAGAAATTGTTCCGACCGACTTGGATTTGGTTTGCTTGACGACTTCGATGAAGGGCTGCGATCGGCGCGCGAAGTCGTCGTAGAACGTTCCTGATGCTGACGCCAGGATGCGCTCGACGTCGGCATCGGCGTGCTGCCAGTCGATTGTGGTGAGGTTGAGCGCTCCTTGTCGGGCGACCTCGATGAATTGGGCCGTCTGTGCGGCCGCCCGCCGCGATTCGGTTGCCTGGTACCCCAGCCACCCGACCAGACAGGACAGCGCGATCACGATTGCCACGCCCGCCGCGATGAGCTGTTTACGTACGGTCCAGCTGCTCCGAAATGTCGGCCGGTCTTCAGAGGCGGAGGCGGTCGTGTTCCTCGCTTCATCGCTCGGCTCGACATCGGGGGCGTCATCGTCGGCTGCCGGGATGCTCTCGGCGGCGTCGCCGGCGCGCGGCTGATCTGCCGGAAGGTCATGTGGCCCGGTTGGCGCGGCCAGCGTGTTCCCTGGCGCGTTTCGAATGACGGCCATCAGTGGTCAGTGTCCTTTCGGCGGTACGAGGAGGTCTTGCCATGTGCCGGGTGATTTGGCTGTTCCGGCGAGATTTGCTTGCGTGTACTGGCGTCCGTCTGGGCCGGTGTAAGTGCCGGTGGCCGGGTCGTACTGAGCAACGGCTATCGGCGCCGGTGGCGGTTCCGCCGGCCCCGCCGGTATCGGTGGGATGCCGGGGAGCGTGGGCGGTACCGGCTGCCCCGATAACGTGGCGTTCGGATCGCCCTTCCAATTGAATCCGTCGTTCAGCGGGACGTACTGCTCGTCGCTCTCGCACATCTCGACGGTCGGTGCTCGCTTGCCCGGACGGGTCTCACATGGAAGGTTCCGCACGCCGCGCACATTGAACATCGAGTCCTGCGGGATTCGGCAGTAACGGTCGCCTGCGGGCCGCTCCGGGTAGTCAACCTCGCTCATCGACCGCATCTGTTGGGCCGGAAGGTATCCCGTCGTACACGGCGGCGGCAGATTCACATTGAGATTGAAGGACAGGTATGTACCGCGGTAGGCGGGCGGTGCGTCGCGGTTGGCCAAACCGGACCCTTGCAGCATTTCCATCGCCGGGGTGACGAGCACAAGTAGCTGCTCGAGGTTGTTTCGGTACACGACCGCGACGTTGGTGAGGCTGGTCAAGTTGGCCAGCACGATTGGCAGGCTGGGTTGGAGTCGATCGAGAAGCTGGCGGGCGGCATCGGCGGCCGCCGGCCCATTGTCGAGGAGGCCTCGGACGGCGTTGTCGTTACGTGCGAGAGATCCGGTGACCGTGGCTAGGTGGGAGGCCCAAGCCTGGATCGAGTCGGCCGTGTCGGTCTGTGTGTCGAGGAGCGGCTTCGATTGGTCGACCACCGTCGTCAAAGCGTCGAGATTCGTACGTGCATCTATCGCCAGATCCGAAGTCCCCTTGACGATTCGGGAGAGTTCGGGACCGAGCCCGCCGACCGCGGTGTACGCCTCGTCGATCGCGGTTTTGAGTTCGCCGTGTGGGATCGCTTGCAGGCCTGCGTTGGTGGTGTCGAGCAGTGAGTTGATGTCGGCAGGCACGGTAGTGCGATCGACGGGGATCACATCACCGTTCTTCAGCATCGGGCCTGCCCCGCTTTGAGGCACTAATTCGATGAACTGCTCACCGATCGCATTCGTGCTATGCACCTGAGCTTGCAGGTCGGCCGGAATTTTGACGTCGGAGTCCAAGGAGAGTACGGCGTCCACTCCGGTCGGACTGAGGCGAACTGTTGCGATTCTGCCCACCTCGGTTCCGCGGTATGTGACATTGCCGCTGGCGTACAGCCCCGCCGCGGCAGGCAGGTTTACCGTCACCTCGTATCGTCCGGCGCCGAACAGCAGTGCGGGAAGCCCGATGAACTTGAAAGCCATTACGCCGCCGGCGATGAGTGTGATCGCCGCGAAGAACGCGAGTTGGCGTTGGACCCGTTTGGTCAGATGCATGTCTAGGGTCCTTGATCGGTCCGGTAGGGCGCAAGCAGCGGGTTGCTCGACGTGTACGGGCTGGGGAGCTGTCCGATGGTTCGACCCCAGCGCAATTCGGCCTCGGTTAGTTTTCCTTCGAAGCGGGTGCCGGTGAGCAGGCTCATGTCGATACGACTCAACGTCAAGTCCGCGATGACAGTGATGTTGGCGTAGTCACCGCGGAAGTAGTTCGACAGTGTGTCCTTGACCAGCGGGAAGGTTGTCAAGACACTCAACGAGTGAGTCAAGGCCGGACCAGCATTGGCCAAAGACTGCAGTACCGGTCCTAGATCCCGCAGTTCCTGGACGAGATTCCCTTTTGTCTGGTCTACCGAATCCGCTGCCAGGGCACTGAATTTCCCGAGTTGGTCGACGGCCTCGATCAGATTGTCGCGTTGTTCGTTGACCACTTTCAGCGCGGCGGGGATGGTGTCGAGCGCCTTGTCGACGATCGGCTTTTGAGCTGCGAACTTGCCTGTCAGGCGGTTGAGGCTGTCGGTGGCTGCGATGATGTCGTCGGTCTGTTCGTTGACTCTGCTGGTGAACACGTCGAGCTGTGTCAGCAGGCTGCGCACATCGTTTTCGCGGCCCCCGAAGGCGGTGGTCAATGCCCGGGTGATGTCCTCGACGCGCCCGAGGCCACCACCGTTGAGCAGTAGCGACGCCGATGCCAGCGTTTGCTCGGTGGACGGGTAGGCACCGCCGGCGGACAGTGGAATCAACGAGCCGTTGTGTAGCCTGCCGTGTGGCGCCGCGTCCTTGGGCGGTGACAGTTCTATGTGCAGCGAGCCCAGCAAACTGGTCTGCCCGATCGAGATCGTCGAATTTTCGGGAAGCTCGACGTCGCCGTTGAGTTTGATCGTCAGCAGTGCGTGCCAGTCTTGACGCTCGATCTTCGTGACGGTACCGACGTTGACGTCGCCGACGCGGACGCGCGAGTTCTGTTGAATGTTGTTGACGTCGGGCATTTGAGCCTGGATGGTGAATGAACCTCTTTCGTCGCCTTGTGTGCCCGGTAACGGCAGCGAGTTCATCCCCCGCCACCCGCAGCCTGATGTCAGCACGAGGATCAGCCCGACCGTGGCCACGGTTCGGCGTGCTGTCCGCCAGCAACGTACGTTCACGATCCACCTCCGGGCGGCAGCATGAGTCCGGGCAACCCGGTGGCTGGGTCAGTGCTCTGGGTGGTCGGCGGGTCGCCCGGCGCGGGTTCGGCTTCTGCCGGTAGTACAGGTCCTGCGCCCATGGGTGTTTGCGACGAGCTGTCAGCGGGTGCCGCTGTCGGTGCAGGGGTCTGCGGCGGTATGAAGTCCGGGCGCAAACGATCCTCGCTGTAGGTGATTTCGTTGGGCCGTGCGCTGGCTCCGACGAAGGGGTTGAGTCCGAACGGGAGAAAGTTGTACTGCCGGTTCTTGATGATGGGCGCAAGGTATTGCACGCACAGCTTCGACGACTGTTCGGCGCCTTGGCGCGACGCCGCCTCAATGGCGCCGCATAGAAACGTGATTGGGTTGCTGAAGTTGTTCATGGCCAACGCCCCGCTGAGGGTGCCTTGGGCCGGTTGATAGACGTTGACGGCATTTGAGAGCACCGTGGGGCCGGCGTGCAGCAGCTGTTTGAGGTCGCCGAGCTTCTCGTTGAGTGCGGTCGATACTGACGCGAGTTTGTCGGTGGTGGTTCCGAGCGCGTCGCGATTCTCGTTTACGAATGCGCTGACATCGGCTACGACGTCGTTGAGGTCGTTGACGGCATTGCCGACCTCGTCTGGATCGTCGGCGAGCAGGCCGCTGACTGAGGCGAGATTCTGGTTCAGCTGTCGGATCAGATCAGTGCTGTCCTGCAGGGCGGTGACGAGGGTCGCGAGGTTCTTGACACTGGTGAAGGTGTCGGCGCTGTGGTCGCCGAGCGCCGAAACCGTTTGGGACAGTTTGATGATCGCGTCGTGGATGGCCGGACCTTGGCCGCGCAGGTTGTTGGCGGTTGTGCTGACGAACTCGCCGAGAGTACTCACGCCGCCGGGCTCTGTGGGTTTGAGCGTGTCCGAGAGGCGTTGCAGCTGGCCGCGGAAATCGTCCCATTCCATCGGGACAGCGGTTCGGTTCTCGTCGATGACCGCGTTGTCCTTCAGCGCGGGACCGCTGCGGTATGGGGGCGTCAGTTGGATGGCCCTGGCCGTCACCAGCGTGGGCGACAGGATCACCGCCTTGACGTCGGCTGGGACTTTGATGGAGTCGTCGATCCAGAACGAGATTTTGACGCGGTCGGGTTCGGGCTGAATCTTGTCTATGGTGCCGACGTTGACGCCCCTGATGCGTACATCGTCGCCCACGAAAACTCCGTTGCTGTTGGCGAAGTAGGCGACAATGTGGGTGCGGCCGATTTGGTGGACTGTGCCGATCAATACGTAGCTCGCCGCGGCCAGTATCACCACCAGGATCGCCGCGAGGCCGATACGGGCATATCGCTGTGGTCTCATCGATTTCCATCCGTGCTGTGGGGTACCGGCTCGCCGGGAGCAGGAACGAATACCGGGCTGGGCGTCGGCAGGGCTGTCTCAGGCGGCCCCGGGGGCAGCTCGGCAGGAGGTCCAGGCGGTGGACCGCCCGGCGCCGGTGCCGGTTGCGGCTCGCGGTAGGGGTAGCAGCCCGGTCCTGGCAGGGGAATGCCGGGTGGGCCGCATTGCTGGTCGGCCGGATTTCCGGTGATGGCATCGGGCAGCGTCATTCGCGGATCGCCAGCTTGACCGGTACGAGGGAAGGGCACCGGCAATGGCGGGGTGCCGGGTTGTCCTACCTGTGGGTCGGTGCGCTGGGAAGGCGACAAGGTGTTGGGGTCCAGACCGAGGTCGGAGAAGGCCGCGTCGATGAACGGCTGCAGAAACTGGCCGGGCAGCAGATTGGCGAGATAGGCCTTGAAGAAGGGGCCCGAGGACACCGCTTCGCCCAGCCCCATTACGTAATTGCGGAATCCGGTGATGGATTGCTTGAGTTGGTCGCGTCGGTTGTCGACGATCGTGAGGACCTCGTTCAATTTGTCGAGCGCCGGTTTCAACGTCGTGCGGTTGTCACCGATGAATCCGCGGATCTGTTGCGCGAGTGCGGAAATGTTTCCCGATATCTCATCGAGGGCTGCGCTCTGGCTGCGGAGTTGGGTTAGCAGAGCGTTGGTGTCGTGAATCAATCGGACGATGGTGTCGGTGCGGTCGGCCAGCACGGTGGTGGCTGTGCGGGCGTTCTCGAGTAGACCGCGGAGTTGGTCGTCGCGTTGATTGATCGTCTGGGAGAAGCGCGCTATCCCGTCCACGGCGAGTTTGAGCTGTGGGGGCGTATCGCGCAGGGTGTCGCTCAGCGTGGATAAGGAGGCTGACAGGCCCTTGGTGTCCAGGCCGCTGATCGTGGTGGTGAGATCACCGACGGCATCGGGCAGTTGGTACGGCGATACGGTGCGCGTGAGCGGAATGGGTTCGTGTAGTTGCCCTGCGCCGCGTGGGGTCACGTCGACGACCTTGTTGCCGAGCAGGCTGATGGTCTTGATGGCGGCCTCGCTGTTCTCCCCGAGGCGGATATCTCCCGATATTCTGAACGTGACCAGGACACCCTCGGGCCGTAGTTGGATGTCGGTGACTTGTCCGGATTTGAAGCCCGACACCTGCACCGGCGCCCCCGACGTGAGGCCGCCGAGCTCGGCGAAATACGCCGAATACGTTGTGCCGGAATTGATCAGCGGCAGCTTGTTGAAATTCAGGGCACCGGCACTGAGCAATCCGATCACTGCGATACCGACGACACCGATCATCACGAGTTTGCGGTCACTGAGCGGCTTCATCGTGGAGTGCACCTCCCCGAGTCCTGGCCGGCCACCTTGATGTACACCGGTTGTCCGCCCTTTCCGTTCACCTTCAAAAGGAGGTCGCAGAGGTAAAAACTGAAGAAGTCGCCGTAGAGGGCTTGACGATTGAGCATCCGGTAGGCGTCGGGAAGCGTGTTGAGCAAGTTGTCGAAGTAGTCTTTCTCGCCGAGTATCGCCGAGGAAGTGCGGTCGGCTTCGTTGATCGTGGTCTGCAGCGGCGGCCGGGCCTGGGTGAGCAGATCGGCGATGGAGCCGGCTGCTGCATTGGCGTAGGCCACGCCGTTGCTCAGGTCCTGTTTGCGGGCTTCCAGGCCGTGCACCAGGTCCGACAACGAATCGATTGCCGTGCCGAATTGGTCAGCGCGGTGACCGAATGACCCGAGCACGGTGTTGAGGTTGACGATCACCTGGCCGATGAGTTCGTCTCGGTCCGCCAGTGTGTTGGTAAGTGCGGCAGTCTGAGTGAGGACTGACCCGATGGTTGCGCCTTGGCCTTGGAAAGCCGCGACCAGTTGACTTGTCAAGGCATTGACCTGATCGGGTTGCAGCGCGCGGAACAGTGGCCGGAATCCGCCGATGAGCGCGTCGAGATCGAGTGCAGGAGCCGTTCTTTCGACCGGAATGGTGCCACCGACCGGAAGTTTCTTTACGCCTCCGGTGCCTTCTTCGATCGCCATGTAGCGACCACCGATGAGGTTGTCGTAACGGATGACCGCCCTGGTGCCCTCGGTGAGGACGACCGAGTCGTCGGTTCCGAACGTGACGGAGACTGAACCATCGCCTCGCACAACGATTTTCTTTACCTTGCCGACCTCGACGCCGGCGATGCGAACGAAGTCGCCATTACCCAGCCCGCTGACCGAGGTGAAGACCGCGTTGTAGAAACGTTCGTCTTGAAAGCGGAGCTGTGCAAATACTGCAACGAGCACGAAGGCTCCGAACAGACTCACCGCTAAAAAGGCCCCGATTCTCAGCAGCAGCCCGGATAGCTTGTGGTGCAACGTAGTACTCCTTCGGACTGATTAGGGCGAGCTCGAGCGCAGCGTGAGCGAAGGTCATGGAGTGGGAGGTGGCGCCGGCGGGACGCCGGGGTATAGCGGGCTGCCGTCCGGTCCGTACTGAGGTGCGCCGTAGGGCGGTGCACCGGGGTAGGGAACGGGTCCGGGCGCGGGCGGGCCTGGGTAGCGGATTCTCGGTGGTTCGGGGATGGCCTTCGTGACCGGGAAGTAGTTGGCGATGCCCGGGAAACCGATTCCTGGATTCGGTCGTAGGTCCAACCCGGTCCCGAAGCCCGTGTCAGTGACCAGCGCTCGCACGGGCCAGTTGTCGGCCACGTCAGGTAGTGAGCCGCAACTCGGCTTGCCGCCGGCACCGCCCTTGGCGTTGTTGACCGGCAGGTTGTCGGGGTACCGGTAGGGGTCATCACCCAACAGCAAGCCCGCGTCCATGATGAACGACTTACCGTTGCCACCCAAGGCGTATCCGTCGTCGACGACCTTCTTCGCGCCGACGAGGGTGCATGTGAGCGCCGGGTTGTATTTCATCAGCAGGCTCGTCGTGGACTGCAACGCATTGATCGTCGCCACAAGGTTGTCCTTCGTCGGCCCCAGAAGCCTCACGCCGCTACGGGAAAACCCGGCAACATTGAGCAACAACGAATCCAGTTGCGGCGCTTTGTCGGTGACCGTCTTGCCGGAGGTAGCCGCCGCGTCAAGGGTTTTCAGAATGTCATCAGCGGCCGCGCTGTAGACATCGCTCACCTCCTTGAGCGCTCGCCAGTCATCGCGGATCGTGTCGGAGCGCGAGTTGAGCGCCAGCAGCACCTCATTGGCGTCGGAGATCGCCTCCCCCAGCCGCTCTCCGCGCCCGTTTACTCCGTCGGCGATCGCCGACAGCACGGCGTTCAGCTTCGACACGTCGATTTGCTTGAGAAGTTCAACGAGGTTCTCAAACACCGTGTTCGCCTCGACGGTGACGTTCTCGGACCTCAGTACCGCCCCGTTGGCCAACGGTTGGGTGGAGGGATTCTTGGGATAGATGAGTTCGACGAACTTAGCGCCGAAGAGCGACGTGGCGCTGATCCGGGCCTCGACATTGGCTGGAATGTATTTGATTTGGTCAGGGTCGATCTCAAGTCGAAGACTGATCTGGTCAAGACCGCCGTTGACGGTGACGACGTGGCCGACCTGCACGCCGCGCATCTTGACCTTCGAATACGGCTCCATCACCAATCCGCTGCGTTTGGACGTCAGGGTCACCGGCACACCGCGGGTAAAGCTTCCGTTGAACGCACCAATGGCAACCGCCATGACACCGATCAACGCCACAACCACCAACAGCGCTAACCAGCCCGACGAGATTCTCGGCTTCGAATTGGATGCGGACATCTCGCTCATCCCGCGTAATTGAAGTTGCCGGTTTGACCGAAGATCGCCAGTGTCACGAACAGGATCACGATGGTCGCCGCCACGAGTGACGCGCGGGTGGCACGTCCCACCGCTTCGCCGACCCCGGCCGGTCCGCCGGATGCGTTGTATCCGTAGTAGGTGTGGACGAGCATGATGACCACGACCTCGACGGCGGTCACGATGAAGGAGCGGATCAGATCGGCGGGGATCAGGAACGTGTTGAAGTAGTGCTGATACACGCCTCCGGATTGGCCGTAGAACGCGGTGGTGATGACTTGTCCCGAGAGGTAGCCCATGATGAGAGCCACGCAGTACAAGGGAACTACGACGATCAAGCCGGCGGCGACGCGCGTGGAGACCAAATAGGCCACCGACCGGATGCCCATGACTTCCAGAGCGTCGATCTCCTCATTGATCCGCATTGCGCCCAACTGGGCGGTCGCGCCCGCCCCAATAGTGGCTGCGAAAGCGACCGCCGCTGTCACGGGCGCTACCAAGCGGGTGTTCACGAACGCAGAGACGAATCCGGCCAACGCCTCGGTCCCGACTTGAGATAGCTGGTTGTAACCCTGGCTAGCCAACGACCCACCGGTCGATATGGTCAGGAAGGCAACCACAGCGACCGTGCCACCAATGACGGCCAGAGATCCGGTACCCAGACTGATCGCCGCGACCTGGCGCAGCAACTCCCCTTTGTAGTGGATAGCTACGTCTCGGAGACCTCGTAGCGCAGTGCCGTAGAACCGGGTTTGATCACCGATCTGCCGCCACGCCGCCACGGTTGTCCGCGCTGCGCGCACCACGCGCGGAAACCGCTGGCCCGCAAGAACGTTCACGCTCATTTGGCGACCTCGAATCCGACCGCCGTGATCACGACGTTGATGATGAAGAGCACGATGAAGGAGAACACGACAGTTTCGTTCACTGCGTTACCGACGCCAGCTGGGCCACCGTCGACATTGATCCCCTGAAAACAAGCAACGAGCCCGGCGACCAGACCAAAGACGGTGGCCTTGACCATCGAGACGACCACGTCCGTCAGCCCCGTGATGAACGTCAATCCAGTCACGAAGGCGCCCGGGGTCACGTGTTGGAAAAAGACAGCGAAGAAGAATCCGCCGATGAGGCCGGCCACCGTGACGAGCGATGACAGCAGCAGAGCCACGACCGTCGCGGCCAGTACGCGGGGAACGACAAGCGCTTGGATCGGATCGATTCCCATGACTCGCAACGCATCCAGTTCCTCACGGATCGTGCGCGCTCCGAGATCGGCGCACATCGCCGTCGCTCCGGCGCCGGCCACCACAAGGACGGTGACTATGGGTCCGATCTGATTCACTGCGCCGAGCGCGGCACCCGTACCCGAGAAGTCAGCCGCACCGAACTCGATAAGTAGAACGTTGAAAGTGAAGACATTCAAGACAACGAATGGAATCGACACCATGAGCGCGGGGAACATGGACACCCGCGCTACGAACCAGATCTGCTGCAGCAGCTCGATCACGGCGAGCCGAGTCGTGAAAAGAGTGACCAAGGTTTCCAACGCGAACGCGATGAACTGCCCGACCGTACGGAGCGGCTTCAGTACGACGGCGTTCGACCACATCTGTTGGCCGCGCCCGGACTCCTCAATCCGTGAGATCACGAAACCGCACCAATTGCCGCTGTCGGCCATTGATACTGCGCCCCACCGGTGGCAGCAGGCGATGTCACGAGATTGAAAACCGGTGCGATCGCGCCGACACCAACTGTGCCAGCGGGAGATCTCAACTGGCTGCACACGCTACGTCGCATGGCGTTTCACCCCTCGTGGTCTCGGTATGTCCTGCGCAGTTTTCTGCGTCGTCAGTCACATTTGCGGCGGAGTTTTCGCGCGCGGAACCGTGGATCCGAATCGGATCAGCGCGTCCACAGCAAGTAGGACCGCCTGAGCCGGCGACGCCGCAATCAGGCCAGCGATGTAGCGATTTCGCTTCCCGACGGGTAGGCGTCCCACCTTGCCGGCAACGAACGCCAACGAGACCCTGTCTCTGTTCACCGCACGAGTGTCGCCGCCAAACGGCAGGCCCCCTAGTGCGGCGTTTCTGTCAGCGAAACGGGTGCGGTAGACGCCTTCATCGCGCCCTCCCATGCGTACCCGCAGGCATAGCGGCAACGATTTGACCGCCAGTCAACTTTGTCTTGACTCGCGGTCAAATTCTGTGTCATGGTCCTCAGAACAGGCCACCCCTGGCGTGGCGAACCTGCGGACAAGGAGGTCGCAGCGACGATGTCTTCTGCCACCCGACAACCACCGAATCGACCTGACCTAGGCCGCCCACTTGAGGGTCTGCGCGTAGTGGACTTCGGCCAATGGCTTGCCGCACCGCTGGTGGCGGCGTGGTTCGCCGACGCAGGCGCCGACGTCATCCGGGTCGACCCGCCCAGTGGGCCACGGTGGGTTCATCCCGCTAACGCGATGTTGCAACGCGGCAAGCGCAGCATTGTCTTAGACCTGAAATCAAGTGCGGATCGGACCACCGCACAGCAGCTCGTCGCGCGCGCTGACATCGTGCTTGAAAGCTTTCGCCCTGGCGTCATGGATCGACTCGGCCTGGGCCCGGAAGCGATGATCTCCGCGCACTCGAGATTGATCTACTGCTCCATGCCCGGCTTTTCTGCCGATGATCCCCGCGCGGGGCTTCCAGGCTGGGAAGGCGTGGTGGAGGCGGCGGCGGGTCTCTACCTGTTCCCGGGCTGCATCCCGATGAACTACGTCGGCGACCGAAGCGGCGAGCCGATTTTCGACGCCCTGCCGTTGGCGTCGTCCTACGGGGCATTCGTCGCCGCGCATTCCATCGTGGCGGCGCTGATCGTGCGAGAGCGGACCGGTCGTGGACAGCGCGTCGAGGTGCCGCTTTTCGACGCGACGTTCGAACTCATCGGGGCCAACGTGATGAAGACCGAGCGGCCCAGGCCTGCGCCGACAGCTCCGAAGGTCGGGCTCCAACATCCCCAGTTGGGTCACTATCGCTGCGCAGACGGCAAATGGCTTGAGCTGTGCCTATTCCAGGACAAGCATCTTCGCTGGTTCGCTGACGCGTTCTTGCCGCAGGAGTACATCGATGACGGCATGGGTGACGCCGATCGCATGCTCACCGATCCCGACCTGCAGGTCCGAGCGAGGGAACGCTATGCCCGCCTTTTGGCCAGCCGCCCCGCGCGGGAGTGGGAGATCGCAATCAATGAGGAGAGCGGCGCCTCGGCCGCGCTGTGTCAGTCTGTCGAGGAGTGGCTGACCATCGACACCCACGCCCGTGATTCGGGCGCGGTGATCGATTTAGACGATTACGAGTATGGGCCCACCGCGCAGGCGGGATTCCCGATCAGGATGTCGAGGACGCCGTGGCAGGTCTCGTTCCCCCGAAGGCCCCTAGATGCCGACCGGGAGGCGATCCTCGCCGAACTCACGACCCCACAGGACGAATCCTCACCGCTGCCATCCGTCGCCGTCGACGATCCGAAGCAGGCGCTCGCCGGCTTCCACGTGTTGGACGTTGCCCAAGTGCTCGCCGGTCCGACGGTCGCACGCATCCTTGCCGAGTACGGCGCTGAAGTCGTCAAGGTCCACAGCCTCGTGGATCGCCAGCTGGCGATGCACCTGTATACCAACAGCGGCAAGAGGTCAATCATGTTGGATCTCAAGACCTCCGAGGGGATGGAGGTCTTCCGTAAGCTGAGCAACGACGTCGATGTCATCGTGCAAAACTTCACGCGCGGAGTCGCCGATCGCATGGGTATCGGCGAGGCGGCAGTACGCGAATACAACCCCGGTGTCGTGTACGTTTCGATCAGCGCTTTCGGACACGAGGGCTATCGCGGAGGTTGGCGGGGGCGCGAACAGCTGGGGCAGGGTCCGACGGGAATCCAGCTCCGAGTGGGCGGCGACGGTGAACCCGTCATGTCGCCCTACCCCCTCAACGACTATGGGTCAGCCAATCTGGCCGCGTTCGGTGCGCTCCTGGCGCTGTATCACCGGATGCGCGGCGGTGAGGCGCAGCATGTCCAGTCCTCTTTGACCCACAGCGCAACGTTTCTGCAGATTCCGTTCATGGTCGCCTTCCCCGGCCGGGTGTGGGATGAGCCCGCGGGGCCGCAGGCGAAGGGATGGGGTCCTTGGGACCGGCTCTACGCCGGCTCCGATGATTGGTTCTACCTATGTGCGCCAAACGGTTTGGACGCCGTCCCGGACCTTGCAGGACTCGACGAAGACCAGCTCGCCAAGCTGTTCAGATCGGCTCCCGCTAGACAGTGGGTCGATCGGCTCGTCGCTGCGGGAGTGGGGGCGCATGTTCTGGTCGACCAGTCCGACCTGATGGATGATCCGGTGGCACTGGCTCGAGGCTTGGTCATCGACCGCGAACACCCCGGTGAGGGCCGGATCCGAATGGCGGGCCCATCCGCGCGCCTCAGCCGCACACCCGCGCGTGCGACTCGACCGGCCGGTCGGCCGGGATCAGAGACGACGTCTGTGCTCGAAAGCCTCGGCTTCGACAGCCAAGACCTCATCGCGCGCGACATCGCTCGTGACGGTCTGCCCGAAGGCACCGAATTCATCGGATTGTTCCGCTGACACGCCTGCACGGACACCAGGCACAATCCGCCCCTCAAACCCACCATCTCCACCCACCAACACCACCGAAAGGCTCTCCGATGACCGCAAACCCGCGCTTCGAGTTGGCTCACATGGCACATGCCGAGCTCTACACCCCCGACCTTGACGGCAGTTTGTGGTTCTTCACCCAGCTTCTCGGCATGCGCGAGACAGGCCGCGATCGCGGCTCGGTCTATCTGCGCTGCTACGAAGATCCCTACCACCACAGCCTCAAGCTCACCGAACGCGACCAGCCCGGTCTTGGCGTCGTCGGATGGCGTGCCACCTCATCTGAAGCCCTTGAACGGCGCGCGGCTGCCCTCGACGCGGCTGGGCTCGGTCACGGCTGGACGAAAGGCGACCTCGGAGTGGGTCGCACATTCGCGTTCCAGAGCCCCGACGGGCACCCGATGGAGCTGGTGTGGGACATCGAGAAGTACACCGCCCCAGACGATCTGCGCAGCCGCATACTTACCCGTAAATCCAAGCGCCCACTGCAGGGATTGCCGCCTCGACGTCTCGATCACATCAATCTGATGGCCTCCGACGTGACGGCCCAGAAGGAACTGTTCGAGCAGACGCTGGGGTTCGAAACTCGCGAACGCGTCATCGACGGAGCCAGCGGCGGCACCGAAATCGGCGCCTGGATGAGTGTCAACGTGCTCGGCCACGAAATGGCGATCATGCGCGATCAGACCGGAGCCAAGGGCAGGCTGCACCACCTCGCATTCTGGTACGGCGTCCCGCAACACAACACCGATGCCGCCGAGCTCTGCCGCGAGTACGGCATCCAGATCGAGGCCGGACCCGACGTACATGGCATCACCCAAGGTGCCTTCCTTTATGTCTTCGAACCCGGCGGGAATCGCATCGAGCTCTTCGGCAATTCCGGCATTCTGCAATTTGAGCCCGACTACGAGACGGTCACGTGGGACCTTGCCGACTTCGACACCGGCCTAGCCATTGGCGGCGCCGCCCTACCGGCAGAGACCTACTTCGTCTACGGCACACCGGCACTCGACAACCAGGCCAAGCTGCTCGACGGCTGGAAAGACCGTGCCCTCGTCCCCACCGCACGGTAATCGGATGGCTTCGCGTTCCATCGTCTGGACAGATGCGGGGATCGTCAGCGTTGAAACCACTGAAATACCTGAACCCGGCCCCGCACAGGTGCTCATCGACGTCGCATACTCTGTGGTCAGCCCGGGAACCGAAAGGGAATGGCTGGGCAGCGACCAGTCCCACGTTGTGCTGGGTACAACGTTCCCGTTCGTGCCCGGTTACAGCCTGGCCGGCACGGTGAACTCGGTGGGTGCAGGCGTGACCCGGTTTCGACCCGGAGATCGAGTTGTGGGCTCTCCGCTCTTTGGTGCTCACGCATCCCACACGCTGGTCGCAGAGGACCTCACGTTCGAGATTCCCGACGGCGTCTCATTGCGGCAGGCGGTCTATTTCAACCTGGGACGCAGTGCCGCACATACCTTGTGGCTGTCGGGCGTTCGTCTGGGAGACTCGATCACCATCGTCGGCCAGGGGCCGATCGGGACGCTGGCGACGCAGATCGCCGCAAGCTATGGCGCCCATCCCATCATTGCAGTCGAACTCGACGAGAACCGTCGAAGTAGAGCGCTTTCCGCCGGCGCCACGTGTGCAGTGGCCCCGGCAAGCCCCGAGTTCGCCGAGATCATGGCCTCTATTGGCGGATCGCAATACGCAGTGGATCTCTCGGGCTCGCCCAACGGCCTTGCAACCGCCATCCACGCGACTGCGCCACTAGGCACCGTCGTTCTATCCACGGGCATGAACGTCGACCTGACCATCCCCTACGGTGAGGTCTTCCTCAAGGGCCTGACCCTGGTAGGCGCCTTCGTCAACGCACGCACGGAGCGCTCCGCTGCCGACATCGCCACCTTCCTCGATCTGGTGCACCGTGGATCAGTCCACGTGCCAGATGGATCAGACGAGACCTTCGCACCGGAGCAGGCCGCCGAGGTGTATAGACGCGTCCTCGTCGGCGACCGCACTTTGACTGCTCCCGTTTTCGACTGGACGTGCAGCACCAGTTGAGAATACGCACGGTGTTACTGCGCTGTACCGCCCGAGTAGCCGATGATGTGTTGAACATCATTGCACCGCTGCATATTCGGTGCGATCCGTGCGGCAGGATTCATCGGCTCGGCGGCGAGCAGGGGTGCCTTCGGGACTGCGGCGATGCGTCTCGTTCCGCTGAGGGAAACGCGTGCCCTGACTTAGCCAGAATCCTGCGCGACGATAACCGCGACCTCAACTAGGAGAATAGATTGTGGACCCGACAGATGCGCGCGCCAAGGCTCAAGCGCTCTACGACGCTCGCCAGACCCGAACAGCGATAGCGCCGTTCACCGACGCCGAACCGGACCTCCGCATGAGCGACGGATACGCCGTACAAAAGGAACTCGTCGATCTCCTTATCGCAGAAGGGGATTCCATCGTCGGCTATAAAGTTGGCCTGACGTCGGAGCCAATGCAGCGCATGATCGGCGTCAGCTCGCCCGACTACGGCCCGGTCATGGCGTCCACGCTGTACCGCGACGGCGACACAGTGTCGCTCAGCCGGCTCATCGCCCCCAGGGTCGAAGGTGAGATCGTGTTTGTCCTCGGCGAGCGGCTGGCCGGCCCCGGCGTCACCCTCACTCAGGCCAGGGCCGCGATCGCCGGCGCGGTGGCAGGCATCGAGATCGTCGACTCGCGGATCGCCGATTGGCGAGTCCAGCTCGCCGACACCGTAGCCGACCTGGCCTCGAACGGGGCGGCCGCGGTGTCGAGCAGGATCGTCGCGTTGCGCGACACCGAGGCCAGACTGATCGGCATGTCGCTGACCCGCAATGGTGAGTTGATCGATACCGGGGCGGGCGCCGCGGCGCTCGGCGATCCCGTGGCAGTGGTTGCATGGCTCGCAAACGTGCTGGGGGCGAACGGAATCGCCCTCGAGGCCGGACACCTGGTGATGACCGGCGCACTTCACGCGGCGGTCCCGATGGCCCCCGGCGACGTTTTCCGGGCCGAGTTCGACCGGCTGGGGCCGGTCACCTTGGCGGTGTCGGAATGACCACACAGACCAACGTCCGTGAGTTGGCAGCTCGGCTGACCAAGGCGGCCGCAGACCGCACGTCGATTACACGCCTCACCGATGACCATCCTGAACTGGACCTCGCGACCGCCTACCGGGTTCAAGACGAATTGCGTTGCGGGGCAGGGCCGATCGTCGGCTGGAAGCTCGGTGTGACCTCGCGGGCCAAACAGGCTCAGGTAGGTGTGGACTCCCCTGTCTACGGGTTCCTCGCGGCTACGGCGATGCTTGATGTGGGTGAGCCGCTGGACACCTCCCGACACATCCAGCCGCGTTGCGAGCCCGAGATCGTCTTCGTTCTGGGTCGTGACCTGGCAGGTGAGCACGTCAGCGCCGTCGACGTGCTCGCAGCGAGTGCTGGGGTGGCTGTCGGCATCGAAGTGCTCGATTCCCGGTACGCAGGCTACGACTTCACCATGGCCGACGTCGTCGCCGACAACACTTCGGCAGCCAGATTCGTGGTCGGTGCGCCAGTCCCTCCGACTGGAATCGACCTGCGACTGGTCGGGGTCGTTCTGGAGAAAAACGGCAAGGTCGCCGCGACCGCCTCGGGCGCGGCGTCGCTCGGGCACCCCGCTGCCGCCACCGCGTGGTTGGTCCGGCAGCTCGCTGCAGCGGGCGGCGGCTTGCGCGCCGGCGACGTCGTGCTCTCCGGCGGGCTCACCGCGGCTGTTCCAGTGGCGCCGGGCGACGTGGTGGTGGCGTCGGTGGACCGCTTGGGCTCAGTCGAACTGGGTTGCCGATAGCCGTCGCAACGGCCGCGTACATCAGGTTGGAAATCATGGAGAGGACGACGACATGCCGCTCATTCAAGTGACCCTGGCCAAGGGCCGCACACCCGAACAACTCGACGCGCTGGGCAAGACCCTCACCGCCGCCGCCGTGCAGGCGATCGGCGCCCGCCGCGAGTCGATCAGGGTCGTACTCACCGAGTGTGAACCCGAGCACTGGTTCGCCGGCGGAGAATCGCTCGCTGCGCTACGCGCCTCCGGGCAGCGCTGAAACGGCGCCGCGGCGCTCAATCAATCTGGCGCACGTCGCGTTTCGCAATGCGCCGCACGCAGTGCCTTTTTGTCGATCTTTCCGACCGATGTCTTCGGCAGCTCATCGGTCAGATGAATCACCTTGGGCGCGTAGTGTGGCCCCTTGCGTCGCCGAACAAGGGCGATCAGGTCGTCGACGTCGACACCGCTGACGCGTGGCACGACGTAGGCCGTGACCTGCTCTCCCCACTTCGGGTGCGGCACACCGATTACCGCCGCCGATACAACCGCCGGGTGGCTGGTCAGGACATCCTCGACTTCCTTCGGGTAGACATTGAACCCGCCCGAGATGACGAGATCTTTGAGTCGATCCACGACGTAGTAGAAGCCGTCGGCGTCGCGGTAGCCGACGTCCCCCGTGTGCAACCAACCGCCGGCCAACGCCTGTTCGGTGAGCGCAGGTTGCTTCCAGTAGCCGGACATGACCGCCGCTGAGCGCGTGCAGATCTCGCCGATTTCTCCATCGGGCACCGGTTCTCCGGCGTCGTCCAGCACGGCGCAGACGAAGCCGACCGCAGGGCGTCCGCAGGAGCCCTTCAGCCGCTCCAGCGCGGCACCGTCCTGCTCGTGCTGGCGCAATGTCATCATCACCCCGCCGCTTTCAGTCTGCGCATAGCCCTGAAGTAACACCGGACCCAACCGCTTCCGCGCCTCGACCACGCGGGCGGGTGCCATTGGCGCCGCGCCGTAGGCCAGCGTCTCCAGGCTCGACAGGTCGTAGGTCGCCGTTTCCAGGTGGCGGAGCAGTTCGTAGAGCATCGTCGGGACGGCGAGCGTGTAATTCACGCGGTGCTCGTCGATCGCCGAGGCGTACGCCGCGGGTGAGAACGACTCCTGCAGGATCACGGTGCCGCCCCGCACGAGAGTCGGCAGCAGCGGCAACACTGCCGCATGGGTGATCGGTGAGGCCGCCAGATAGCGCGGATAGTGGGGCATCCCGGCGGAGGCCAGCCATGACTGCACCTGCTGGACCATTGCCCGCTGCGACAGCATGACGCCCTTCGGCACGCCGGTCGTGCCGCCGGTGTATTGCAGCCATGCGATGTCCTCGGCTTCGACACCGTGTCCAGTCAGGGGCGCGGGTTCAAGCCGTTCGATCAGGCTGGTGAGATCTCGGCCGACAGACGCAGGCCCGAGGGTGAACAGGTGCTCCGCGGCGCTGCAGCGGCTGATGAGCTCTGCGCCAGTCTCGGCGTGGGAAGGACTCACCACCAGGACCGTCGCCTCGGAATCCTCGATGACGTGCACGTGATCGTCGCGCGAACCTAGGGCGTGCAACCCGGTGAACCGGGCTCCCATCAGATAGCACGCCGCCTGCAGGAGCCAAATCTCGGGTGAGTTAGGACCGAGTGCTACGACCCCGCCTCCCCTGCCGACACCGTGGTCGGCCAGCGCTCGGATCAGTCGCCCGGTCACGTCCGCGGCATGCGAGTAGGTCATCTGTCGCTCGCCGGCAACGAAGGCGACCCGGTCGCCGTGGCGTTGAAGCGCCTCCGCGATCACGTCGGCGTAGGTGCAGTCCTGCCGAGCATGACCATTCACCGATGCGCCTCCTCATGTCGTGTTCGGTTCCGGACGCCGCGCCCCATCTGACGTCCCAAGACAATGAAAACCCCAAGTTTGACCACGAGTCAAGAAATTTCTTGACTCGTGGTCTAATTCTGGGCAATGCTCGATCGGACGAGGTCGCCAAGGCGGCGAAATCCGGGACGAGGAGGTCCTCTTGAAGTTCGGAGTCATCTACGACTTGCGGAATCCGCCGCGCGAGGATTGGTATCAACCGTGGCCGGAGTTCTACGGCGCGGCCTTCGAACACATGCAAGAGGTCGAAGGGCTCGGCTATCACTCCATCAGCCTGGCCGAACACCACGGGGATCCGGACGGCTTCAACCCCGGCCTGCCGGTGACGCTGACCGCCGCGGTCCACCACACGAACAGCATCCGAATCGGGACCAACATCATCCAGATGCCCTTCTACCACCCGGTGATGCTGGCCGAGCAACTCGCGGTGATCGACATCTTGTCGGGCGGACGGCTGGACGTCGGCCTCGGTCAGGGCGGTCAGACGTTCGACATGGAATTCGCCATGTTCGGGGTGAACCCCCGGTTACGACCCAGCCTCCTTGAGGAGGGTATCGACATCATGCAGCGGTGCTGGCGCGATCCGGAGCCGTTCGATTTCCACGGTAAGCGGTGGGATCTCGAGGGCGTCTGGCTGAACCCTAAGCCGCTGCAAACTCCGCTGCCGCTATGGGTAGTCGCGGCGTTTTCCGAGAAGGCCATGGATCGGGTGGCCAGTCGTGGACTCGACGTGGGTGCGGTTGGCGGAATGATCCTGAACCTCACCCCTGGCAGCGAGGTGTGGCAGAACTGGTTGTCGAGTTGGCGCGAGTGTTGCGTTCGCAACGGGCGCGACCCGAACTACGCGCGGATCAACACCTTCGGAACGTGCTTCGTCACCGACGATCCGGAGCGGGCGTGGGCGAAACACCGGGAGGGCCTGTTCCACAGCTTCAACTATCGGCGCCAGGGCATTCACCCCTACAGCGAGGTGTTCATGGACGCAGTCCCCCAGACGCCGGAAGAGATGCCGGGGTGGGAGCGGGTGTTTCAGACCCCGGAGCAGGCCATCGCGGAGTTGCGCGGCACCTACTCCGAGGGCGCACCCAGTGAGCTGCATCTGGTGGCGACGAAGGCCGGCATGAGTTTCGCCGAGTCCGCGGAGTACCTGCGTAACTTCGCCGAGCAGGTGATGCCAGCGGTTCAGGATCTCTAGCGTGATCAGATCCCACTGCCGGAGTCCAGGCGGGCTGCGAAAACGCCCGCCTATTCACGCACACCAGGTTGCAGCATCGAGCCTAGCCAGGGAGAACCAAACGTGGGCATCGACCAGCATGAAGTGCAGTCTTTTCTCGACGGCGGACACAGCCTGCCCTGGGCGCTCGACTCGGATCACTGTGATTGGCAAGCGGTGGTGCGGACATTCGCGCGC
The DNA here is from genome assembly GCF_017872775.1 of Mycobacterium sp. OAE908. Classification (NCBI taxonomy): domain Bacteria; kingdom Bacillati; phylum Actinomycetota; class Actinomycetes; order Mycobacteriales; family Mycobacteriaceae; genus Mycobacterium; species Mycobacterium sp. OAE908. Next base: position 202,303 of record NZ_JAGGJL010000003.1, on the reverse strand, counting down.
GAGGTCGTCGAGCCCGGTGCTGCCCAGCGCGCGGCCGAACGTACCTTCGACCCGGACCTGTGTCGTGAAGCCGGCAAGCTCGGCGTCTTCGGGCTTCTGGCGCCCTCCGAATATGGCGGCTCGAATGCTGACCTGCGGACGCTGTGCGTCACCGTCGAGGAGGCAGCCGCCGTGGACGTCTCGTTCGCGGCGACGATCCACGTACAAGCGATGAGCGTCGCCCTGCTGGCCCATCTCGCCGCCGATCGGCCGGACCTTCTAGCCGAGGTTATGCCGGAAGCAGCCCGAGGTGACGCGTTCATCGCCTTTGGGTTGACCGAGTCGTCCGGTGGATCGGACACGCGCAACCTGCACACCCAGGCCTGGCGCGACGGCTCCGACTGGATCATCTCAGGATCGAAGGAGTTCATCAGCAACTCCGGAACGCCCTTCTCCCGGTACGTGATCGTTTTCGCGGTCACCGGCGAGAACCCGGACGGACGTAACGAGATCTCCACGTTCCTGGTCCCCCTCGACGCGAAAGGCGTTACCGTCGGCAGCGACTACGACAAACTGGGGTGGCGGTCCGCCGACACCCACCCGGTCTACCTCGACGAGGTCCGAGTCCCAGAATTGGCGGCGCTGGGTCGACCAGGACAGGGGCTGCGCGCCGCGTTGTCGTTCGTCACCTGGGCCCGGATAGCCATCGCGGCGGTCGGAACCGGCGTGACGCGAGGCTGTCTTCGCCACGCACTCGAACTCGTCGGACACCGCGAGGTGTTCGGTCGGCCGCTGACCGACTTCCAGAACACCGGCTTTCGGCTGGCCGACCTCGTCTCACTCGCCTCCGTGGCTCGCCTGCTGACCTACGACGCGGCGTGGAAACGTGATCGCGGCCTGCCGATCGAGCGAGAGGCGGCGACCGCCAAACTCGTCTCCTCGGAGGCGGCCAACGAAGCCGCGGCGATCGCGACACAGCTGGGCGGCGCACGGGGCGTCGTGGGCGGCGGCATTGCCGCACGCGCCCATCAGGACGCGCGGATCCTCACCGTGGTCGAAGGCACCTCCGAGATACAGCGACTATTGATCGCCCGTTCGCTCGGGCTGACATCCCGCGACGGGAGCTGATCTTTGCCGGGACAAGCCCCATGACGAGGTCAGGAGCGACTTCAAAGGGCAACGACAAGCATCGGCGGCTGATTGAAGCAGGGATTGAGCTGATGGAGGAACAGCCCTATGCCGAGATCACCGTCGCGATGGTCGCCGAGAAGGCAGGGGTGGCGCGCAGCCTCGTCTTCTACTACTTCACCGATAAGGAGGCGTTGTTCCGTACCGTCGTGCGCGACTTCCTCGACCGGGTGCGCCAGCTGTTCGAGGTGAACGATCTGTCGGACGTGGCAGCTCCGACGGTGTGGCTGCGCCGTGAGGTGGACATCTTTCTCGACTTCATGACAGCTCATCCGCAGGCCATGGCGACCATTGTGAGTCAGGGGTGGCAGGTAGAGCCAGACAGCGCGGGCTCCACGATGATGGACTTCACCGCGGGCCGCGTGCAGCAGGCATTCGGCTTGCCTGCCCAGGACGAGCTGCTGGACGCCGCCTTGCACAGCTGGGCCTATCACTGCGTGGACCTCGCGATCCGAACGCAGAAGTCGTCCCTGCAGTCGGAGCGAGCAGTCATCGCCGCCCTCCTAGTCGACCAACTCGAGGCCGTCTTCACCACCCTCCACGCCGCCGAGCGAGCTAGTTGACGAGTTCCTAAGAATTTTTGACTATGAGTCAAAAAAGTCTTGACTCACGGTCAAATTCTGTGTCATCGTCAAGGACAGGCCGCGTAGCGGCGGTGAACCCTGGACAAGGAGGTCCAAGTGAAGTTTGCAGTGTTTCAGGGTCGCTATACGCTCCCGAGGTTCGGACACTCTTCGGCGAACGGTCCGAACTCGACAGGAATCATTGGAAGATCACGGCCGCGCGGGTGCGACGTGAGCGCCGCGCAAGCACTGGCGACCGTTGCGGGCCCCGACACCGCTGCCCAGCGCCGCGTGTGTCAGAGCTCCGTTACCGCTGGCGACGGCGTACGGCTGGCTTACACCGATCATGGCGACGCCGCTGCGCGGTGCACCGTTACTTTCCTGCGCGGGCTTTGCCTGTCCCGAGGGTCGCGGACGCGCCACATCTCCTATCTGGCCCGCCGTTACAGCGGTGCGGTGCGAGTCGTCAGTTATGACCACCGCGGCCACGGGACGCCGAGCCGTCCTTGGCCAGCGCGATGCGCCGCCCGAACGGCAGAAGCAAACCTGCGTGAAAAGCTTGGTTGGGAAACGGAAAGAGGACGCCGTTCGCCGTGCGATCACGATCTGCGCGTGTGCCGATATTGGGCTGCGTCGCGTGTGGGTGTACACGGTATTGAGCCGCAGGTGTGGCTATGCAGGCTGCGACACTGACCAAGCCGCTCACCTTTGACGGATTGGTGAGTCGGTCATCGTGCGACGAACGCCAGCAAGCAGACGAGGCGTCGATCGGAAACTGGCTTTGAGCACTCTGGGGACAGTCGTGTAGCTGAGGGCATCCGCAGCGCGACGGAGTGCGACGACCGATCAGCAGCAGTCGATCGACGGCGGGTATCAACCTGACGGCCGGATCGGCAATACACATCACTTTGAAAGGAAATGTAAACGGTGACAACGAATATAGCGCTAAAGATGAGCTCCAGTCGGCACGGTCATGAGTTTCGAGATTTCGCGGCGTCTATTGGCGGCGGGCTTTCGTCGGCACTCGGTGCGGGCCGGCGAGGGGATCCCCTAGACGATGTAAGGCTATAGCGATGTGGATCCTCATCAGAAGTGACGGTCAACGGCTGGCAAACATCCGGTCGGAGGAAGATGCTCGCCGTGCCGCCCACACTCTGGGCATGACGCAGATGCGCGGCCCCTATTCCTGGGATGTGGTCGATCACGTTGGGCATCGCTTCGTTGTCGAGATCAGGCACCGACCAGATAGCAGTCAGTCATGATTGTCGGACGCAATCCGCGCCTTCCAGTGATCGGCGATACCGTTCTGTCGCGAATGAGTTATCGACGCGGCAGCGGAATCATCGTTGACACTGACGCGATTAGATACAAGGTCTACTGGCGCGACGGCAGGGACACCCTGTGCTGGCACACACGCGGTGAATTAGCCGTTCCACGAATCGATTACGGGCGGCGATGGCCGTGACGATCTGCGTAGCGCGCTGCGCTCGGTAGAAGCCTTGGGAATGTTTGGAGGGCAGCAAGATGGGATTCTCGATAGGCGACGAGGTCCGCGAGGGTACTCGCGTCGGCACTGTGACTGACGTGGGAACAGTGCTCGTTCAAGTGAGGACAAGCATGGGCACTTCGCGGATGGTATGTCCGTGGGAACTGGTCAGAGTGCCGCCTACACATGAGGGACCCGCGACCCGCCACCCCCACGCGGTGAGCTAGAGGCGAAGCGGTCCTTGATGTGAGGCACGAACAAGAAACCAACCTGGCATGGGCGCTCATCGATGTTGCTAGACCACACATGAGTATCGGTGAATGCAATTACGCCTTCGTCGCGGTCGGCGCCGGCGACGCGTTTGCGGCGATTCGCCAACTCCTCAAACTGGTTGCTGCGAGGCGCATCCCGCTTAGGCCGCATCTAGTACAGTCGTGCACGACATGGCTCGACGCGTATGTGTTTCATGAGGAATACGACCATCTCCGCGGTCTCATCGAAGGCTTCTTGATGCCGCAAACGATCCAGGCCTCTGTAGCGATCAGGCGACTGTCGACGTCGTCAAGATATCGTCCCCTGGCTCGCCGGCAGGTGAGGCAGGGAGCGGCGTCCGGTTCGGTCCAATAGGCGAAGTGCTCAGTGGGTCTATATACGACGCTGCAACTGATACGGGGTCGATAACACCTCAGTGGCGCAAGTGGAGAAGTTGGCGCCCGCGATGCTGTAAGTGTGAGCGAACGACCGTGGCGGCTGAGTGGATCGAATCCTGAAAGCGCAAGGCTCACAAGGAACATCCGACTACCAGCGGTTTCAGATCTTCGCAAAAATGACACGAGCGTGAGACGGTCCAGATGTCATTGAACCGCCTGGATTTGATGCCGGCTTCATGGTTGAGGCGCCGCGGGCTGGGACGCATCAAACTGGGAACGGCTCAGTGGCCCCATCCGACGGTCAACGCCAGGGTCCACGCGCAACGCACGTGATTGCACCGCGTTCATCGAACTACGCCATTCTCACGCGCAGACAGATCGAGGTCATCGAGCTGATTTGCGCACGCCGACACGAACAAGTAAATCGGCGCGCGAATTATCTTGTCAGAAGGGACGGTGAAATCTCGCGTGCATGCGATTCTGCGCAAGGTCAAGGCAGCTAACAGGGGCGCAGCCGTATTTCACTACATCCGCACGTCGGGCGACTCATGACGGCGCTCCAATGCCAACTGGTCGGCACCGTCGGGGCCTGGTCGCACCTGAACGGGAACCAAAACCACGCCATCGGCGATGCCGAGGGAACGAATGTCGCAGAGCAGGCCGGCCAGACCCGTCGGGGTACCAACGTAGTGCAGTGTGCTGCTGAGATTCGCGCGAGCCCGAGAATCGATTCCGTCGTATGTGCGCAGGGCCTCACCAGCGTCGTCGTCCAGGATGACGTCGATATCGATGAGCACCGCTTGCGGTCCCGGCACGGTTTCGCGGTATCGTGCCGACTTCCTCGCGGCGTCGCGCAGATCGCTGGCGCGGATGCGTCTGAAACGACTCTCGTCGCAGATTCGACTTTCAGTGACGTCGCCGGTCGGCCCAAACCACACGGTGGCGGGCGCCGCGCCCTGTACCGTCGAGCTACGGATGTTTGCGTCGATGGTCATCGTCGTCCCCCTTCGATTGCCGATCTGACGAGACTTCCGTGTCGATATGCGCGCGAACTGCGCCGCCTTGGTCGACCCAGCCGTGGGAGCGGGCGTAGGCGATCATGTCGTCGAAAGCCGTTCGCCAGTCCGCATTTCGGGCACTTTCACCAGCCAGGGTGCGTAGGGCATCGACTCGGATGTACGCGTGGTGATCGTCGTCGAGACGCCCCCATGCGGCGAGGGCGGCGCGCAGCCGGTCCATATCTGGTTCACCGGTGACCCGAATCGACAGTTCGCCGAGGTTCTCTCGGTCGCGAAGCTGAACGGCCGCCGGGGTGGCGGCCATGTCGACGTGCAAGTACACGGTGGACTCCGCTTTCAGGTTCGTCGAAGGCGTTGTGGGGAAGCTTGTTCGAGATGCCAGTCCAGCGTTCGCCGGAAGTAGACCATAGGGGCGCTGGCGCCGATTTCCACGAACTCGACGTCGCCGATCACGATTGTGTGATCGTGATGCTCAAACGAGGCGCTGCGGCGACACCGCAGGTAACCCAGCGCCGAATGCAACTGGGGCACACCGCGATCCCAGCCCCAGCTCAAGGTGGTGAACTTGTCGTCAGAGCTTCCGGCGAGTGCCACGGCCACATCGGTCTGTTCACGTCCGAGCAGGTGGACGCCGAACGTGTCGGTCCTAAGCAGAGGATCGCGGGTGCGTGACGTGTGCGCCAATGACACCAGAATCGATGGTGGTCGATCCGAGTAGGAGCTGATGGACGTTGCGAGCATTCCGCGCGCCATACCGTCTTCACTCACGGTGATCGCCGCCACGCCTGCCACGAGTTCGCTCATTGCCGAACGGAACTGGTGCATTGCCTCGGCTGCCCCATCGACGAAGGAGTGATCGCCGTCGGCGGACACGGCAGCCGAGGACGGGGTTTCCTCTCTGGCACAGGACAATTCGGTCACTTCACGGAATATCCGGCGTCGACTGGCATGGCGACCCCGGTGATGTAGCGGCCCTCGTCAGAAGCGAGGAAGAGAACAGCGTTGGTTACGTCGTCGGCCACGAGGTAGGGGACGGGAAGAGCGTTCAATGCTTGGAAAACCGGCAAGACATCCGCCTCGGTCGGATCGTCGAGGTCCGGACGGAACAGCTTGTAGCTGACCGGGTTCAGCACCATCGGGGTCGCCACCGTGGTGGGGTTGATCGTGTTGACGCGAATGCTGTACTCGGCAAGCTCGAGCGCCAGGGTCCGCATCAGACCGGTGAGACCGGCTTTCGCGGCGCCGTAGGCCGCCATGTTGGGCACAGACTTCAGGCCGATGGACGAACTCATGATGACGATCGCGCCCCCGCCGCGGTCGACCAGGTGTGGAATTGCCGGCCGGATGGTGTGGAAGGCGCCGGTGAGGTTGGTGTCGATGACCGCGGCCCAGTTGTCCGGGGTGATGTGCGCGGCAGGTCCCGGAAGTCCCGAGATTCCCGCGTTCGCCACGACCACGTCCAGCCCGCCGAATTCTCGGGCGCCGCGGTCGACGAGGTCGGCTACCGCGTCGGCATCTCGGACGTCCGCCACGGTGGCGACTATTCGCCGGTCGAACTTCTCGACTAGCCGAACGGTCTCGGCGAGATCCTCCGGGCTTGCCGCGGGGGTTCCTTGTGCCGGCACCGGTCCGGCCACGTCGAACGCGATGATGTCCGCGCCCTCCGCCGCCAGCCGGACAGCCTGGTTTCGGCCCTGACCGCGTGCGGCGCCGGAGACGAGGGCGACCTTATTGGCGAAACGTTCTGTCAATGTCTTCCTCCCTGCGGTCACGTCAGTTGACGAGTGGCTTCGGCTGCGGCCGATTGGACTGCGTGGACCGCTCGTCCGTGCCAGATGTCATGGGTCCTGGCCGTGACGGAGAGCGCAGCTATGGGCCGTCGGTTTCGGTCGAAGACTGGGGCGGCGACGCAGCTGATCCCGACTGCGCACTCCTCGTCGTCTCGGGCGAACCCGGACCGCCGCACGGCCTCGAGCTGACCGAGGAACAGCCCGGGAACGACAACGGTTCTGGGTGATCTCCTGTGCAGTCCCCGCGTCAGTACCGCGCGGACGGAGTCTGATGGCGTGTGCGCGAGGACCGCCTTACCGACCGCCGTGCAATGGGCGGGTAGCCGACCGCCCACACGTGACGCAATCGGCGGTTCACCGGGTGCGGCGAGTTTCTCGAGGTAGACGATGTCGGTCGCGTCGAGGACGGCGAGGTGCACCGTCAGCCCGGTGCTCTTCTGGAGTCGACGCAGGACCGGGCCCACTGTCGGCCCGATGCGGTGGTGCTGGGGGACGAGTTGCCCCAGTTCGAATAACCGCATCCCGAGTCGATAGCCGTCGTGATGACGTTCGACGAGTCCCCATCCCGCAAGTTGATTCAGCAGCCGGTAGGCGGTTGGTTTCGGCATGCGGGTTCGGGCGTGGATCTCCGCGAGGGTCAGTGCACCGTCGCCGGCCTCGAATGCGTCCAGCAATCCGACAGCGCGCCCGAGCACGGTGTTCGGATCGGGTGCAGGCCCGGTCACAGTGAACTCACGATCGGGAGGTCGATCCCGTCCAGTTGCTGCTTACGCCATGCCTGATGTTCCGCCTCGCGCTCGCGGAACTCGGGAATTACTTCGGTCGCCCAGATCTCGAGTGATTCCATCTGGTGCTCGTGCTGCGTCCACCCGAACTGTTGGCTGAGGAGTAGACCGTCGGCGTGCGTCGCCTCGATCTGCCGGGCGAACTCGCGAGCGCGTTCCGGTCCGCACATCATCGTTCCGGGGAGGTCGGCGAAGTTGTTGCCCAGTTCAATCAAATAGGACGGCAAGCCGGAGTCTGGACGGATATCGCCGCGACCCGCTTTGAAATCCTGGAATGAATTCCAGAGGTGGTGAGAGGGGTCGCCGATGCGGGCCATGGCGCCGCCGGTGAGTCCGAAGCCGTAGTACTCGAGGCCTTCGCGGGCGCGCTCGACGGCCAGTGCGTCGGTCGGCGCCAGCAGTCCCAGGGTGAAAGTGAAGACGGCGGGGTTGATTCCCCTGCCCATCGGCGTCACGGCGCCCGATCGCAATGTGTCCCAATACAACTGGACCTCCTTGGCGACGGCCTCGGGCCCCGCCAGGGTCAGCATGAGCTGTCCTAGTCCGCGTGCCGCGACCCCTGGTGCCATATTCGGCACCGCGGTCGACGTCCACAGGGGTGGATGGGGTGACTGGAAAGATTTCGGTACAACGTTTCCCGCCGGGAATCGGAAGAACTCGTTGTCTACACCCGGCCACACGCCGGTCGAACAGAGCACGTCGATCGAGATCTGTGCGGAGGCGTCGGATCGCTCCTGCTTGCGGGAGATGTCGCCTTTGAGCCAGTGTCCGATTTCAGAAGTCGTGCCTGGGCCGAACCCGAATTCGACACGGCCGCCCGAGAGTTGGTCCAGCGTGGCAATGCGCTCTGCGGTGCGGATGGGGTCGTTGTGCGAGGCGTGCACGATCCCGGTGGCGATCCGGATCCGGCTGGTCGACTCGGCGAGCGCGCCGAGGATCACCTCGGTGGCCGAGTTGTGGGCGTACTCGGGCATGAAGTGGTGTTCGCCGAGGAATGCGTAGTCGAAACCGAGGCTATCCGCGAACCGGATCTGTTCGAGCATGTCGGTCAGGACCTTGCGCTCCTGTCCGGGCTCCCAGTCGTCCCGGCCGGGCGCCTTGGGCACCATCGGGTTGTAGAAGACGCCGAACTTCACTGGGACCTCCTCGTCCACGAGCCCGCCGACGCTAGCGGCCTGTCTCTAGAGGACGATGACACAGAATTTGACCGCGAGTCAAGAACTTTTTGACTCGCGGTCAAACTTAGCGGTTCAAACCGCTCGCTCAGCGGTGTCGAGGGTGCGCAACACCGCTTCCAGTTGATCGACGAGTAGGGCGGCGATGACTGCTCGCTCCGACTGCAGGGACGACTTCTGCGTTCGGATCGCGAGGTCCACGCAGTGATAGGCCCAGCTGTGCAAGGCGGCATCCATGAGCTCGTCCTGCGGAGGAAGGCCGAAAGCTTGCTGCACGCGGCCCGCAGTGAAGTCCATCATCGTGGACCCTGTGTCGTCCGGCACAATTTCCCACCCCTGACTCATGATGGTCGCCATGGCCTGGGGGTGATCAGTCATGAAGTCGAGGAAGATGTCCACCTCGCGGCGCAGCCACACCTTCGGATCCGCCACATCGGAGAGATCGTTCACCTCGAAGAGCCGGCGGACCCGGTCGAGGAAGTCGTGGACGACGCTGCGGAAGAGCGCCTCCTTGTCCTCGAAGTAGTAGAAGACAAGGCTTCGAGCCATTCCTGCCTTCTCGGCGACCAGGGCGACGGTGATGTCGGCGTAGGGCAGGTCTTCCATCAGCTCAAGCCCCGCCTCTACCAATCGCCGGCGCTTGTCGTCCGCCTTCGAACTCGCTACCGCCCTCGTCATGAGGTCAGGTTATTGCTTCGTTCGAGAATCCGGCAGCAGCCGCGCTGACTACGCCGAACGCGGGGTCGTACGGCGAAAAGTGGCTGGTTGCTTATCGCGTTTCGCTGACAGATACGGCGCGCTAGGAGCGTCCGCACCTGGCAGCGACACTCGTGCCATGAAGACAGGCAAGGTACCGGCGGCCATCGTCGGGCCGGGCAACATCGGGACGGATCTGCTGGCCAAGCTGCAGCGAAGCGGCTCACTGGAGGTGCGGTACGTCGTCGGAGTCGTGGAGTCGGAGGGCTTGGCGCGAGCGCGGGCGCAGGGTATCGACGCGAGTGCGGAAGGGGTCGACTGGTTGCTGCGGCAGGACCCGCTGCCCGAGATCGTGTTCGAGGCGACGTCGGCAAAGGCACACCAGGACAACGCCCCTCGCTACGCCGAGGCGAGCATTCAGGCGGTGGATCTCACCCCCGCACACCTAGGACCCATGGTGTGCCCGCCGGTCAACCTATCCGACCACATCGCTGCACCGAACGTCTCAATGATCACCTGCGGCGGGCAGGCCACCATCCCGATGGTCCGCGCCGTCTCCCGTGTTACTCCGGTGCCGTACGCCGAGATCGTCGCCTCGGTGGCGTCGCGAAGCGCGGGTCCTGGCACCCGAGCAAATATCGACGAGTTCACCGAGATCACCGGGCAAGCGGTCGCCGATGTCGGCGGCGCGGAGCGGGGTAAAGCGATCATCATCCTCAACCCGGTGGAGCCGCCAATGATCATGCGGGACACCGTGTTCTGCATGATCGCCGCCGAAGCGGACAGAGCGGCGATTGCGGCCTCGGTTCACGAAATGGTGGCCGACGTTCAGCAGTACGTGCCGGGGTACACGCTGCGAGCCGAACCCCAGTTCGACGAGCCGCGCCAGTCCTGGGGAGGGCACGCTCGCGTGGCGCTGCTGCTCGAGGTGAAGGGCAACGGCGACTACCTGCCGCCCTACGCCGGCAATCTGGACATCATGACCGCCGCGGCCGCCCGTGTGGGCGAGTTGATGGCGAGGGTGAAGTTGGAGAAGGCCGCATGAGGCCGGACCTGAGCCGTGACGTGCGCATCGTGGACACGACCTTGCGCGACGGCAGTCACGCCGTGGCCCATCAGTTCGCCGAGACCGAGATTCGCGACACCGTACGAGCGCTCGACGCCGCGGGGGTCGAGGTCATCGAGGTGGCGCATGGGGACGGGCTGGGTGGGTCCTCGTTCAACTACGGGTTCTCTCACACCGATGAACTCAACTTGATCGCTGCTGCCCGCGAGGAGGCCACCCAGGCCAAGATCGCCGTGCTGCTGGTACCGGGAATCGGAACCGTGAAGCACCTCAAGCGCGCCCGCGACGCCGGTGCCGACATGGTGCGCATCGCGACACACTGCACCGAGGCAGATGTCTCGCCTCAGCACTTCGCAGCGGCGCGGGACCTGGGCATGGAGACTGCGGGATTTCTGATGATGGCGCACCGGTCGTCGCCAGAAGATCTCGCCAAGCAGGCACGGATCATGGTCGACGCGGGCTGCCAGGTCCCTTACGTCACGGACTCGGCAGGCGCACTTCTGATGCACGAGGCGAAAGCCCGCTTCGAAGCACTGCTGGCCGAAGTCGGCGACGAGGCGTGGGTCGGCTATCACGGGCATCAGAACCTCAGCTTCGGTGTCGCCAACTCGGTGATCGCTCATGAGGTTGGAGTCCGCTACATCGACGGATCCCTGTGCGCGCTCGGCGCCGGCGCGGGCAACTCGCCGACCGAGGTGTTGGCTGCGGTGTTCGACCGTCTCGGGGTGGACACCGGACTGGATGTCATGGGTCTCCTGCACGCAGCTGAGGACGTCGTGAGGCCGTACCTGAACCGCTGGCCGAGTATGGACCGCAACGCCATCGTGCAGGGCTGGGTCGGCGTCTACTCATCCTTCCTGCTGCACGCCGAGACTGCGGCAGAACGCTACAAGGTGCCTGCCCACGAAATCCTCAGGCGCTGTGGTGATCTGGGTCTGGTAGGCGGCCAGGAAGACATGATCATCGACGTCGCCGTAGAGCTGGCGGAGACGCGCTCATGATCACGGCTGGACACGTCATCGACGGCGAAGAGCGCGAATCTGTGGACGGCGGCCGGTTCGCCTCCGTGGACCCATGGACTCAACAGCCCTGGGCCGAGGTCGCCCTGGGCGGTACCGGCGATGCGGACCTTGCCGTAACGGCGGCCCGCCGCGCGTTCGACGAAGGCCCCTGGCCGCGAATGGGCCACGCCCAGCGTGGCGCACTGCTGCATCGGCTCGCCGATCTGATCGACGAGCACGGTGAGGAACTCGCCCTCGCAGACTCTCACGACATGGGAAAGCCGGTCGCCGATGCCAGGGGCAAGGACGTGCCGCGCACCGCACAGAACTTCCGGTTCTTCGCCGACCACGCCCGGCTCGCCGCATCGGATGCCTATCCGAGCGACACCGGACACCACGCCTACGCGCGCTTCGAGCCCGCGGGAGTGGTCGCTGCGATCGCGCCCTGGAACTTCCCCATGATGCTGGAGTCCTGGAAGGTCGCACCGGCACTCGCCTGGGGCAATACCGTCGTGCTCAAGCCCGCCGAGGACGCCCCCATCAGCGGGACGATCCTGGCACGCCTCGCCCTGGAGGCCGGGATCCCGGCAGGCGTTTTCAACGTAGTGCACGGATACGGGCCCGGTTCGGCCGGCGAGGCTTTGACCACCGACCCGCGTGTGGATCGGATCACGTTCACCGGCGAGTCCGGCACCGGGCGGGCTATCACCGCCGCTGCTGCGCGAAACCTCACCCCGGTCAGCCTCGAAATGGGTGGTAAGGGTGCCAACCTCGTCTTCGCCGACGCCGACTTGGACACGGCGGTGGAGTGGTCGGTTCGCGCGATCTTCACCAATGCTGGGCAGGTCTGCCTGGCTGGTTCGCGGCTCTACGTCGAGCGCAGCGTAATCGATGAATTCACAACACGATTCGTCGCCGCTGCAGAGCACCTGGTACTCGGCGACCCGCGCGACGCTGCGACCCAGGTGGGGCCGCTCGCATCGGAGGAACACTGGCGCAAGGTCTGCGGCTACCTCGACGACCCTGGCGGGACGGTGGTCACCGGTGGGCGAGGTGCCGGCTGGACAGTACGGCCCACTGTGGTCACCGACGTCCCGGCCGACAGTCGACTGCAGCGGGAGGAGATCTTCGGCCCCGTCGTGACGGTCACGGCGTTCGACTCCGAGGCCGAAGCGGTCCGACTGGCCAACGACTCCCCCTACGGCCTCAATGCGATGGTGTTCACCGACAACCTCTCGCGCGCGCACCGCGTCTCGGCGGCCCTGCGGGCGGGCACGGTCTGGACGAACTGCTTCTTCGTCCGCGATCTACGCGCACCTTTCGGCGGCATGGGCGATTCGGGGTGGGGTCGTGAGGGCGGCAACTTCTCCCGCGAATTCTTCACCGAACCCAAGACCGTCGTTATGGCCATCCGCCAGGCCGCCGGCCCGGCCATGACAGGCACCCCATAACCCGGCGGCCCGCGTCGGCACCGGTCCGCGGAGCGCACATCCATAGATCGCATCCAGCCTTCCGGCTCGGAAGTCACCTTCGGAAAGGACCCCAATGATCGAGTTCTCATGCATACACAACGGCGGGACCGACCTGCCGATTGCCAGAGCCGATGAGGCGGGTGACGTGACGTATGCGGTGGGCGACTTGGCTGCTGGTCACCGCGCCGCCCAGCGAACGGTTATGCAGCAAGTGGAGCAGGCGGTCCTCGCAGAGGAACTCGGGTTCCACTACTACTTCATGACCGAGCATCATTTTCAGCCAGAGGGCGCCGAGTTCTCTCCTGCCCCCATCGTCGTGGGTGCCGCAATCGCCATGCGCACCAAACGGATCCGAATCGGTCAGATGGCAAACATCCTTGCTCGACACCACCCGATCGCCCTCGCCGAGCAAGCCGCGATGCTCGACGTGTTAAGCGGGGGACGGCTGGAGTTCGGCGTCGGAAAAGGCGGCGGGCCGCGCGAGACCGAGGTTTTCGGGCAGGTATACGGCTCCTCTGACCTTGATCCGGACCGCGCTCAGGCCTATTTCGACGAGGCACTGGAAATCATCATGAAAGCCTGGACCGAGGACTCGTTCTCCTACCACGGTGACTTCTACGCGATCCCACCGAAGTGGAATCGGTGGGAATCTGAGATCACCCGCGCCTACTTCTCGCAGCCGGATGTTGCCAAAGACGTCTCCGACATTGTGGAGTCACGCAACGGCAAGCGCTACGTGCGCGAATTATCGGTGTATCCACACCCACTTCAACAACCGCATCCGCAGGTGTGGATGACCGGGCTGAGCGCGAACTCCGCGCGCGAAGCCGCGCGGCGCGGCTTCAATCTCTGCCACCTGGGTGCGGGCCCCGATCAGGTGCGTCAAGTGCTTGAGACCTACCACGGTGCGGCCGAGGCGGCCGGCTGGCCCGACCGCAACTCGCACGGCCCAGTGAAGTTCGGCTGGGACTCACACGCTAAGCGCGGCGTTGCCTTCCTCAGGTGGATCCACATCGGCGACGTCTCCCCAGAGCAGCGAAACGGGCTGTTCCACTTCCCGAACTATGTAGCGACCTCGCTGATCGACGGTATCCACCTGCCCCACGGTGTGCAGCTCACCGGGTCGCTGTTCGAGCAGATGGGGGTGACGCTGCACGGCAGCAAGGAACGCATCATCGACGGGCTGATGACCGACTTTCAGGTGGGCGGATTCGAGGACTATCACGTCTTCCCGGTCTTCGAGGCCGCCGGTATGACCGGCAAGGAGGCAGAAGACCAGATGCACATGTTCGCCGAGGAGGTGATGCCCGTGCTCCAAGCCGAGTGCGGCGGGTCGCCCGCCAGTCCCGCACTCATCGAACCTGAGCTGACCTGACCCCGACCGAAGCCTGACAAGAAATGGTGATCGCTGTGCCGAGTTCCGAATCTGAAGCGCTCCGAAAGTATTTCGAGGACAAGCGACAACTCTTCGCCGATAATCCTGACGTGTCCTTCGCTGTTAGGCGCGCCCTGATCGAGGACATCCACGAGTGCACCGCCGAACCCACCGACGTCACTTACGCCGAGGTCGAGATCGATTCCCGGGACGGACTGTGGTGCCTGCCGCGAGCCGCCCGGCCGGACAAGGTCATCCTGTATCTGCACGGTGGCGGCTTCGCCCTGCAGAGCATTCACAGCCACCGCAAATTAGCCGGTCATCTCGCTAAGGCTGCGAGAAGCCGGGTGGCGCTGATCGATTACCGTCGCACTCCAGAGCATGTCTTCCCGAGCCAGATCGAAGACACGATCACTGGATACGACTGGCTCCTTGGACAGGGCTATGCCGGTCGTGACATAGCGATCTGCGGTGACTCAGCGGGCGGAGGGCTCGCGGTGATGGCATCGGTGTGGCTTCGCGACTCGCTGCGTGAGCTGCCCGCCGCCGTATGCGCGTTCTCGCCGTGGGTTGATCTGGAATGTGCTGGTGAATCAATGCGGACCAATGCGCATCTGGACGCCTTCATTACCCGCGAACTCGCCGAGCAGCTCACCGCGTTGTATTTGGGCCCTACTGGCTCGCCCACAGACCCGAAGGCCAACGTTTTTCACGCCGACCTCGACGGTTTGCCGCCCACCTTCGTGGCGGTGGGTGGACACGAGGCATTACTCTCCGACGCTGAGCGGCTCGCAGAGCGCCTCATGAATGCGGGGGTCGACGTCTCATTCGATGTCTGGCCGGCACAGCAACACGTGCACGCCTTCATGGCCGGCCGCGCCGCAGAAGCCGACGACGTGATCAACGCGGCTGCGGCGTGGATCGGAAACCATTGGAACGCAGGGTAGTTCTCGATGACCGAGAATGTCGTTAGTCAATGGAGTGGGCTGGACCGGGCTGCCGTGCTGGAAGGCATCCTGGGCGAACGGCACAGCTGTCGAGCGTTCCTGCCCCACGAGCTCGCCCCGGACACGGTGCGCCGTCTCCTGACGATGGCGCAAAGGTCCGCCTCCTGGTGCAACTCCCAAGCCTGGCAGGTCATCGTCACCAGCGGGGAAGGCACCGAGCGCTTCAGGAACGCGCTTCACCATGCTGCCCGCACGCGACCGATGAAGACCGATGTCCCAGAGCCCAGCGAGTATGTCGGCGTGTACCAGGAACGGCGGCGCGCCGCGGGCTTCGCACTCTACGAGGCCGCCGGCATCCGACGCGATGACCATGCGCGCCGCGCTGAGCAGATGCTGGAAAATTTCCGACTGTTCGGGGCCCCCCACTTGGCCGTCATTACCTCGGATAGCCGACTTGGGCCGTACGGGCTCGTCGACTGTGGAGCGTACGTCTCGACGTTTCTAGCCGCGGCGCAGAGTTTAGGTGTGGCGACGATCGCCCAGGCCGCCATCGCGATGCAGTCAGACGTCGTGCGCGAACACTTTTCGGTTCCTAGCGAACGAGATATTGTGTGCGGCATAAGTTTTGGGCTGGCTGACACTGCGCATCCCGTCAACAGTTTCCGGACTGAGCGCGCTGACATCGATGACGTCGTCGAGTGGGTCACGGCGTAACATTTGCGGCGGCGAGGAGCTCACCACGCTAGGTGCAGCGCTGGCGATGCTTTCCGAGCATGTCTATCCCGAGACTGTGCAAGTGCTGCGCCATGTCATCTATACCCATGGCGCTAAGCAGGCCGAGCGCTGGAGGGTCGAACGAGTGCTGTTGTGCGGGGACGCAGCACATCTCATGCCGCCCATGGCCGGCCAAGGCCTCAATTCCGGTATCCGGGATGTCACCAACCTGACGTGGAAGGTAGCCGCCGTTGTTAGAGACGCTGTTGGACACTTACGAAATCGAGCGGCGCCGCCACGTCGAGAAGATGACCCAGTTGGCTGTCATTTTCGGCCGGTTATGGATGATGAGGTCGCAAACGGGCGCGAGCTGCGTGGCCGGGATGTGGATCAGGCGCCGATCAGGCCCGCGGGTGCAACGCCTGGAGTCGCGAATCCGGGGCTGACTGCGTTGAATTCGTCGGTGAGCGTATTGCGGATCTCGTCGGTCCTGGCTGCCACGTTGTGATAATCGAAGCGGTTGGCTGTCCGCATCCAGACCGCTGCCTGCCGGTTGAGGTCCGCCGACGAACCGAACATCAAGAAATTGCTCATGTAACCGTTGTCGCGGTAGGCAATGCTGGGGTTTGCCCCGAGCGTTGCGAAGTTGATCGTCGAGCGAAAAAGCTGGCCCGCCAGCAATGTCGCCGTAAGTTCCGCAATCGCTGCAGGGCGGGTGATCACGCCGCTGGCGAGCATCGCTTGGGCGTGGTTACCCACGAGGTCTTGATAGACCTTCCAGGCGAGGTGGCGGCAGCCGACCTCCTCGATGAAGGTTGCGCGGGTAAAGGTCGTCGGCTCGCCCCCGGCCCCGGCGGCGTTGGCCTTGCCGACGTCGACGTAGTCGGTAGGTGTGATCGGTTCGGCGTTCAATGCTTTTGCGATTACGCGGTTGCGGACATGGTTGAGCTCGTGGGTAAGGGACAACATCGCACCCACATGGCGTTCGCCGCCGGGGACGGCGCGATCGAGGTACCCATCTTGATAGATAATGAAGCCGCGCATCCACCCGGCCTGATCGAATCTTCTGGTCTCGGCGTTGGCGCCGGAGGCGGGTATATCGGGCGTCGCAGCGAGTAGTCGCGCCGCGATCTGATCGACCAACAAGTGCTCTGCTACCGGAATGTGCGGCTTGAGGTCATCCGCCCGGGAGGCGCGAACAATGCCCGCAAGATTCTGATTGGTGAGCTCCTGAAGCGCAAAGAGTGCCGTCTGACCGGCCCATGGCAGTGCCGCAAGACCAGTCAATTCATCGAGCAGACCAGCAACCGTGAAATCGATGCGCTGGGTGGCCACGAAGGGAGCGAACACGCCCAGACTCATTGCGCCCGGCGGGAACTCGTCATCGAGCGCCTTCGATGTCCTCGGGCCGACGATGCCGTCCGACGGATAGATGCCGCGGTCGAACTTGAAGCGCGAGACGGCTTGCGCGGTACGGTTGCCGTAAGCGCCGTCAACTTCGTCATCGAAGCTCAGCAGGTAACCCAAATCGACGAGAGCGCGCTGCACGCGCTTTACTGCGTCGTGGTCGGTCTCGGGTAACGCACCATTGCTGGGCGGCATTGTTCGCGTCCCGTTGAGGCATTGCTCGATCGTCACGCTCCCCTGGAAGCGCGGTGAGTTCAGCACGGCCATGGAATGCCTCCTCGCTCGATGGCTTCAATTACACAGTGGGGCTGGACAGTTCGACCCGCGCCATGGCTTGCGATGGTTGGTGGTGGTGCAGTGTGTAGCAGTACGCAGCCGAATTGGGCGCTGGTGCAACAACACTGCGTGCATCGGTAGGAAGCGCGGCGCGCTGGCGGCGACCGGCTCTCTGATTAGCCGAGGCGCGACAGGGCTGGCCGTCTTCTCGTGTGGTGTGCACCGCACGAGTAGAGGTGTGTCCGCTGGTGATGTCATAACCCGAAGCGGTCGAGGTAGACGTATCGTTCGACAGGGGCCCCGTCGCTGAATATTTCGTCGTACGGCAGGGTTTCCCATTCGCCGACGACAATTCGGTACGCGGAGGCTCCCCCGTCGGGGTCTGTTCCCGGCAAGTTGGGTGGGATCGGCTCTGGCAGTGCGACGGTCGCCGACCACACGCGGGCGACTTCATCTTCGTCGATGCGCCGCAGCTCGGTCGGCGCCCCGACGGGTGTCCAGTCGATGTCGGTTGCCAGCGGTCCTCGACGCTCGATCCAGGCGCGCACGCCTCGACGCAGATCGCCGCGCCGTTGAAACTGCGGGAAGCTGTTGGGCGGCAGGATGGCCGCGGCGGGAAGTCGATCGGAGATGCCCGAGACCGTCACGGCGATCGTGTTCTCGTCGGGCCGTGTGAGCGAGGCGGTACGTGCGTTGAGGATCTGCACGAAGTCCACGATCGCGACCGGCGACAGTTCAGCGCCTTCTACTGACCAAGGCTGAAACCTGGTCAGCGCCAAACGTAGGAACGGCCACGCCGCCTCGCCGGGATCGACGTCGATGTCGGCGAACCACATATCGCGTTCGGGTGAATACGTAACGGGATGGCCGACGACGGTGACGCCGGGGTGGCGTCCTGGCGGGGTCTGGCCGAGCTCGGCCAGCGTGAGCCGATCGCGCACCAGCAGGCCGTCGCCGCGGAAGTCTCGCGGCCGCGGTAGCGGCGCGGTCAGTTCGCCGGTCGGGCGGATGGGGTCCTTGCCCCAGACGCTGATGTGTTGTCGCCGCATATCAGTGCTGCGCAGCACACCGTCCTCGCCGGAAACGATGACGCCGAGCATCTCGTCCTCCCCGGAGATGTACCACGGACGGGCCAGCCAGACCCGCAGGCCGCTGCGCCGGCGTCTGGTGGTCGACGGCTCGGCGAATCGATCCTGCGAGAGGTCGTCCCACAGGAATGTCGGCATCACGCTGTGCACATGGGGTGCGCCAGGGCGAGCAGAACACGGGACATGGATGATCTCTGTCGCGCCGACGACGGCCAGCGCTGCGGGATTTGAGGCCAGCGGCGGCGGTAGGTATTCGCGGAAGCGTGTGGTCGCGCGCGGCGTGTAGTTGACGACGCGGTGGATCGTGTCGCCGAACTCATGACGGGCGTCGGCGGCCGTTGTGAGGTCGATAGCGTCGGAGCCCGCCACCACTGGCAGGTCGAACGCGTGCCCGGTCTTGCCGTAAACGATGTGCGGCGCTCTTCCCGACGCGGGATCGTCGAACCATTCGCGCCACCGTGCCTCGACGTCGAGGCGACCTGTGGTCGCCGACTGGTTGTGCAGGATGCTGCGGAAACCGGTGTGCGTTTCGCCGTAGGCGCGTGCAGGGCGCAGGGTCTTGAACGCGGGCCGGGCAAGTGGTCGCTGCGTTGCGTGAACGAGGATGATCGTCTCGCCCGGTGTGATCATTTGATGGGTGCCGGCAAGCACATTAGGCCGGTCGGCCGGCGCGACGGTGTCAGCGATCCAGTCCCACAGACCAAGAAGCTCCAGCGTTGCCGCGTCAATCGTGCTCGACGATCGCACCCGGGCGGCGCCGCCGGGCGGCAGCGCCACCGTCACCACTCGGTCCGCAGTCGTCACCGTCGGGTTTGGGCCGTCGACCAGCACGAGCCGCCAGGTGTCGATGTCGGGCCAATCCCCGCCCAGAGGCAGGATCTCGGTGTGGCTCCACCCCGACGCGGTGCCCGAACCCTGGAACCGCAGCGCGATCCCGGCGGCCAGGACGTCAGGCAGATAAGGCACCGCCAAGTTGTCGGTGTCGTGAACCACGGCGAAGCCTGGATCTGGAGCCTGACCGCGCGCCAGTGCGGCCAGTGTCATGTCGAGCTGCGCAGCGGTGAACTCGCCGTCGCGGGCCAACGGCGGGACGAGGTGGATCCCGTCGGCGGGACTGTCGGCGTCGGGGTCGGTGGCCGAGAGGATCCTGATGTCCTGCAACGTGCCCTGTTCGCGGCGGGCGCGCGCATACGCCGTCCGGTAGTCGGCCGCGGCCGCCGCCACGCCGATCGCGTCGGTGTCGAAGCGGCCCAAGAGTTCACTGTCGGTTTGGCTCACCTTGGGCGGCGCGAGATGCCGTTCACACGCCGGCCGATAGGTTCCGAACTGGCGGGCCACGGCGGTGTTGAGCTCGCCGGCATACGCCGATGGCGCGACCGGTGTCAAAGCCGCGCCGGCGTCGGCAGGGGCGCCGGATACCCCGGAGCGGATCACCAGGCGCAGCGTGGACTCGCCTTCAGTGACCGCGTGTCGCTGCACAACGACGGGGTGGGCGATCGGCTGAAACCGCTTGAACGCCTGCGCGCCAGACGCGTGCTCGTCCGTTGGATAGGCGGTCGAGGTGCCCGACAGATCGACGGTACGCATCCGCATCCGGTATGCGGTGCCGTACCGGAGCCGAGGCAACGTCCCAGGCACGAGTGATGCCTGCGGTCTCAGATTCAAATCGCCGGGGAACGGGTCACCGGGACTGTCGGTGACCGGCGGATCACCGTCGGCCGGCGTCTCCCGTGGGATGTGGCTACCTGGGCGTGCCACGGCCAGTGACCATCCGTCCCAGCCGAGCAGCGCTTCGTGCAGGTATGCGGGAGGGTCGGCGACTGCGGGTGTCTGGGTGAGTGTAGCGCTCTTGAGGTAGGCCTCGTCGTCGACCGCGAACCGCTCGGCATCGGTGGACGCATCGACGTAGGAGACGTGGCGGTGCATCAGCGAGCGCCAATCGGCGCCATCGTGCACGTCGGCGCGATATCCCCGCACCAGGTCCTCGGCGAACAGGACGACCTCATTGCCCAGGTCGATGTTCCTGGCATTGTCTGCGGCCCTACCGATCCGCTGCTCCAATACCAGCGCCCGCTTCAACCGGGTCAACGTGAAGCCGGTAGATCGCAGGGCGGGCAGGTCGGTGGCGACCGGGTCGTCGTCCTGTGCCGCCTGCGCGATCGGGTACACGTTGGCGATGCGTTGTTCGACCAGCAGCGCGGTGGAGTCGATATCGACTTGAGACAGGTGGTAGCGGTTGGGGTCGTCGAGCAGCAGCATGCCGTGGTGCAGGTCGCCTGTGTCGCTGACCGGCTGGAAATAGGGTGAGTCCACGACGGTGCGGGTGAATGGTTGCAGCACCACGGCGTTGTCGGCGAGTAGGTCGTGCTCCAGGTAGGCGCGCAGGTCTGCGCCGGCGCCGACGAATCCGGGGTCGAGTTCGAATCCGATGATGATGCCGAGGCGACGTAGCAGCTGGGGGTGGTCGGCCAGCGCCGCGAGCACACCGTGAAAGTCGGGCTTGTCGTTGTGCGGTGCCACCGGCTGGTAGTTGGGGTCGGGCTTCGGGTAGGTCGCGGCGTCTGGGTCGCGTGCCTCGGGGCGGTCGTAGAACCGGCGCGCCTCGGCGAGATCCAGTGCCGCGTTGTAGCTGTCGGCTATCGCCGCTGCCGGATCCAGCGCGGCGGAGGCGGGCGCGGGTCCGCCGTGTCCGAGTGTCCCCGGGGCCTCGCCGCGGCGCTCGCGGCGCTCAGCGATCGCGCGGTCGACCCGCGCGTCGATCCCTTGGCGCAGCTCGGCCGAGGCGGCGGCCCGCGTCGCAGCGGGCCACCCTTCGCGTCCGGTCGGTTCCTGCAGTGGGCGCTCGCCGGTGATCTGCAGATATGCCGCGCCCAGGTTGCGCAGCCCGCCGGCCAACGGATCCGGATGATCGCCGCCGCTGCTGGCGGCCACCGCGTGGTAGAGGCCTTGCGCAGCTGCGAGGATCGACTGGGCGGGAAATGACCGGATCTCGGTGTCCGACAGGTCATTAAACGTCCACCCCGTGACGGGAAGGTCGGCGATGTAGTCCTGCCACAACTCCGAGCTCAGGTCGGTCGTGTCGGGTGCGACGACGGTGCGCTGCCCGTTCGCGTTCTCCACGACGATCCGACTCTCCGCCACGACGTCGGGCCAGTTGGCGAATGGCGCGAAGTCCGACACGGTTTGGTTGGGGCCGTCCGGTGTGAGGCGCGGCGACACGAACAGCGCGGCACGCAGCTGGCCGTCGGCGGTTTCGTCCTGCGGCAGCAATGTGAACACGGCGGACTGGGGCATCTCACACCTCGGCGAATGCTCGGCAGTAGTTGATCCAGGGGCACTCGGGCTCGACGTAGGGGCCCAGCGCATCGGCGAAGGTCGGGTCCCCCTTGGAGCCGGCGAACTTGCGTTCCGCCGAGATCGACACCGACCCGGAGAAAACCAGCACTTCGACCTCGACGGTGATGGTGGCGCGGCCGATGACCTTGCCGGAGCCGAATTCGTAGGTCAGGCCCATGTACATCTCGATGCACGCCGAGATGAGTCCCAGGACGTCGACCTCGCCGCGGATCCGCAAATATCCCGTCAGCGACCCGTCATCGGCCTGCAGCCGCAGGTACACACCGGCCATGCACGACACCGACCCGGACGCGACGCCGAAGTCGAGCGCCAGCGTCGCACCGAACTCGACAGCAGCCTCGAGCAGCACCATCTTCTTCGGACTTAGCCGCAGACCGAAGAAGCCACCACCGCCCAGGAACAGCACCGCGACGGTGAACGGACGCTCGCGCGAACAGAAGCAGAACCCAACAGTCGGGGTGTCGCCGATGAACGGCAGCTTCAGGTCGGCGGCCATCGACATGTTCGACAGGTTGAACACTCCGACAGCGACATTCGGCAAAACCAGGCTGAACCCGGCTGAGACTCCTTGGGTGTCCACCGAAACACTGGGCGGATCAGAGAAGCCATCGCTGGGGATCAGCTCGCGCAGCTTGTCGACGAAGCCGAGCACACCGAGCCATTCGAGTTCGCCGAGGTCGACGTCGATCTCGGTCTTAGCCCCGCTTGTGGCCCGGAAGTACAGCCGTTTGAACGGGATGTGCAGCAGCGGCAGCCCGGGCAGCAGCTGCAGCCTGAAGTCGGTGAGCTGCGCGAGAACCTCGACCGAGGGTTCGACTACGAGATCGCCGCCGCGCACGTCGACCGCAACAAGCAGCGACCGCGGATTTGGCGGCAGGAAGATCGCGTCGCTGGGCGCGCCATCTGGCCACTGCTTGATCGGCGGACGCCATTCCAGGTGCACGTGATTCAGTGCGCTGGCCGTCGGGCGACCGGCAGCGATCGATCCCAGCAGCGCGGCCGGCACGATCGGCGATCCAGGCGGTGGGTGGATCACCGCGTCGACCGTGGCCAACGTACGCTCGACGATGGCGGCCTCGGCTTTACCCAACGTGCCCAGCACGCCCGCCGCGCGTCCAGCCTCGACCGCGGGCCTCAGCGTCGCTGTGATGAATGCCGCGAAGTCGCCCTCACTCGGCGCGGGAGTCTGATGGATCAACGCATCGAGGCCAGCCCCGGCCGCATCCAGCTGCCCGCCAACAGGATTCGCCCCGAGGAAATCGGCAGCGCGCGAGATGCCGCCCGTTATCGCGCCGACAATGTCCAGCAGCTGTGCGGTGTAGGCGGGAATGTCGTCGAGCCCGAGGTCGTCAAGAATGTCGGCGAGCTCGAACAAGCCCAGCAGCTTGCCGATCCCGGCGAACAGCGCCGACGGGTCGGCCGGCGCCCCCGTCGTGGCAGCAGCGACGTCGGATACCGGACCGCTGCCGCGGGCGATACCCGCGATGTGCTGACTGGGTTTGAGAAACCCGCCAGACCTATCCGACGAGTCGAACGTCAACGCGGCCGGCGGCGCGTTCTCGGCGTTGACGAGCACGACCTCGCCCTTGTTGTCGGCCGGGCTGAAGCCGTGTTGCACATATGCGTCGGCATAACTCAGCGGCAGCGAATCCTTACGGCCCGTGGCAGCAGCCACCGCCGGGATCACAAACTCGCCGAACAACATTGACGGCGTACACGTGTCATCGGCGAGGTCGGCGGTGAAACGCAACGTGCGCGTCTCATATGTCGCCTCACCGCTCGCCGCTGTAGGAGCGATCGCGATGCGCTTGCCACCGAGATCGTGGCGCACCAGCTGCTCATAGGGCGTGCCAGTGATGTGGTGGCGGCCATCGTCGGTTAGCGCATACTTCTCATAAACCTCGTGCTTGGTCGGCCGCCCCTTGTCCGGCGCTTCTGCCCGGCGCTCGAGGACGAACAGCAGCGGTGCGTGGTACTTGTGCTCGCTTCCGTCCTGGTCGACAACCGTGATCGTGAACGCGAACTCCTTGGTGCCGATCGTCGGCCAGAACACGAACGCGTCCTGTCCCGGGTCGTTAATGTCGGGCGTCACCTTGGGGTCGATCGTGACCTGCACCCCGGGCATGCCACGGTCCGAGTAGGAACGCACACGCTCACGCAGAATTATGTAGTGCCGCTGCCACAGGATGGCGAAACCTCCATCCGGCAACGTCGGATCGGCGCGACGACGTGTTTCGGTGATGTACACGGCTCGATGTCCGAACGGACAGAAGTACCCCTTCTCCACCACCCGGACGAACTGGTCGCGTCCCAGCGTCGTGCGGTGTTGCCACTCGGTCAGTGGGACACCCTTGACATCCCAATGGCCGCGTACATCCATGAACGCACCAAGCGAGGTCAACGCAAGCTTGTTGACCTCAACCGGCGCCGGCGCCGGCAGCAACCACGGGCTCCCGGCGTCTCCAGTCGACAGGTTGACGATGTCGATCCTGTTCGTCCGTGTGAGGCTCGCGCGAAAGGGCCACGGCGGCAGCTCAATCCACGACGGCAACTCGATCTCCTGCTCAAGGTCCCGCGTCCAGACAGCTCGCACGATCCTCTGATCAGCAGAGACCTCATCGACAGTCGGGGCATCGGTGCTGCCGGCCCGGACACCCAGCCTTGTGTTCCACAGTTCCACGGCTACACCCGGCGCATCATCGACATCGATCGCATGCGCCCACGCGCCGCGCTCACTCGGCGAGAGCTGCAAACGGCTCGGCACCTCTAACGCCGTCTCACTCTGGGTCGGCGGCCGCGGTGAGGGCCGCCCGATATAGATGGGAACCCGCCCAACGTCGACCCCGGGGCGCAGTCCGGCGGCCGCGATGCCATCGATGGCTCGCGCTCGTTCGCTCGCCGGGATCGCCACAATCGCCTGCCGTGCAACCGGTTCCAGCGCCACAACCTTTTCGCCTAGCCCCGCCGCCGTCAAAGTGCGCGTCGCACGCACACGATCAACAGCGCTCTGCGCAGCGGCCACACCCGCCCGGCCGAACACTCCGCTGACCGGCTCTTGCGCCTCGGCAATTGCAGGTGTGGTCAGAACGTCCCAAAGGTGCCAGATGACCCGCGGCTCAGCCAGCGGAGCCACCGCCAGCGCCAGACGGCTCATGGCTGTGAGAATTCCGTTCACCGTGAGCTCGACGGAGTCACTTTCCGAAAGCGTGAATGCCAACCGCGACCGCCCCGAAAACCGCGCGCCGGCAGGCAAATCCGGATCCTCGGGCTGGCCCACTTTCGGGCCGGTTCCTTGCTTCTCCTGGTAGACCTGCTCGAGAACATGCTGCGGCGGCAAGGTCACAATCAGCCGCGACTGCGACTCACCCTCAACCGGCTTCAGCCAAGGTACCTCGTGCTCGTCGACGACCACCTCACAGTCCACCGCACTCACCGTGAGCACGAGATGGTCACGCGGCCGCACTACCTGAAACCGCAGACGCCGGCCAAGCAAGCCGGGCGACTCCAAGCGCGCCGCGTCACCCACACGCATTCGACGCAGACGTGCAGCAGCACCAGGGTCGCGTTCAACCGGACGGTTCATATCTCCAACCTCCCCCGTCCTCATCGCCACGAGAAAGCCTCCATGGACAGCGTTTCAATGCCCCGCAGAACACTCCGAAGCCGCGCTTTCGCAGGCAGAGAATCGTGTACACCTTCGAAACATTCAGCTTGCACAGCGCATCAGCAGCAGTGACTCCGCCGCGCAATACTGCTGCCGAAACCTGGTCGATCCGATGCCCAAGATAAAGCGAGGGAACCGCCGATCCATCAGGAAGGAAACGGCCCCGTTTAAGTGGGCCCAAACCGCCTCGACATCGCAGTGATGAACAACAACGACTCGACCAATCGGCGTCGACGCCGGCCCCACGCCAGTGCCGATTCCCGCAATGAATCTGGCTGTGCGTTTAGAGCGCAACCCGTCGCGCCTAATCGGACGCCAATTCGATGTGGCGGCAGACCGCGACGGACCCGGTTCGATTCCAGACAGCAACCTAACCCCCTCCCCACGCACATGCGCGTTAATCGGTGACCGAACAGCGACGGTCCATAGAAGACAAGAACTGACTTGTGCGCGTGTTTCAATTGTGCGCTTCGAAGACATGCATTGTGCGCGTATTTGACAAGTCGAGTATCCCGAGTTTGACCAATCGACCGAACGCCTCCGATGTGTCAGCGGTGGCGGTCGCGCGACGGCGTGCATATCACCAGCGCGAAATTCTTCGGCGGCGCAATCTGCAATCACTGATCAGATCGTTCGCAGAACCAGAATCGCATCACTGTGGTATTCCTCGACCCTTCTCATTCTGGAACGCGTGCAGTCATGGCGCACAACAAGGTTCGGCGACGCCGAGGCTAGGTAAGCTGCGATCGTCGCAGGAACCCCGCCGATCAGGGGGTCGTTGATGGAACTCGATACGATGGGGCGCCCCAACGGGATCTCCGAAGACAAGGCTCGTGAACTGCACACATTGCGGCGGCGGGCGCTGTATGGGATGGATCCCGCAATCAGTCAGGAGTTGAACAGATCAGGATCGGCCAAGATGGCGTTCGCTGGCGCATCGCCT
This sequence comes from Mycobacterium sp. OAE908, assembly GCF_017872775.1. Classification (NCBI taxonomy): domain Bacteria; kingdom Bacillati; phylum Actinomycetota; class Actinomycetes; order Mycobacteriales; family Mycobacteriaceae; genus Mycobacterium; species Mycobacterium sp. OAE908. The sequence goes on along the minus strand of NZ_JAGGJL010000003.1, from coordinate 175,662 downwards.
GTCCGCGTCGCCGACACCGGAATGATGAATACCGTCCCCTGTAGGGCGCATTCATTCGTTTCCATCTTCTGAGTTGCTACCCCTTCGAGCGTGCCGTCGGGCTGCGGCTCCAAGTCCAGACTTGCGGTCACCGTAAAGAGGTCCTTGGGGTCGATGGTCGCGGTTGTTGAGCCTCGGCTGGTGCCGCATTCTATGCGCAAAGTGAGCGGCACATCATGCCAGTGACCATTGTCGAAACGAAGGACTGTTGAAAGTCCGCTGGCCTCTTGATAGTTGGCGTCGTCGAGTTCGGCGCCGGTGGCCACGCAACCCGAAGCGGCGCAGGAGGAACGGAATGCCCACCAATACGTTCGATTACTCGTGGCGAGATTCGGCACCCCCTTGTTATTCGTCGCGCTCAGAAAGTCGTAATCGAGCCGATAGGTACCGTCGAGCAGTGGGCCTGAAATCGTCGGCGGGGATGAACTGATTGTCGGTCGGTCGACCACGGAGACCGGGTCCGCCACAGTAACGCCGGGTGGAATATCGCCAATCCGCGCTGCCACAAAGGGATCCTGTCTGACCACTCCCTGTAGGCCGCACTCGCTGGTGAGCACCGTGTTGGTCCGAAGACCTCGGAGGGTACCGTCCGATTGCGGCGTCATTGTCCACGTCGTCATCTCGGTGTCCCCGCCGGCGACTTCTTTGTCGCCGTCGACCGAGCAATGCTCGTACTGGACGCGCTGCCTATCGGGCATGCGCAGCCACTCACTATCGGCATAGTGCCAAACGGCTGAAACGTTGGGTGTGATCGCTGCTTTGTGGTTGTCGTCCAGGGCGGTTCCGGTAGCCACGCAACCCTTGGACGTGCACGCTTGGCGATAGGCCCAATATGCGGTTTGGGTTTGCGGCTCCTTCTCTGGCGGAGGATTCGGCGAGCCGTTGACCGTTTGTTGGCCGAGCATGTAATCGAGGCGGTACGTGCCGTCGAGGACAGCGGCGGGTTGGACCGGGGCATTGGCTGTGGTTGGCGTCACACGATCCTTTTGGTGAATCACCCAGCTACTCAACCCGATCCCCGCGATGAGGATTACCGCAAGCGCTGCAGCAAGAACGACTTTGGGCCGCTGTTTCCGCTTCTTGCTGAACGCCGGCGGATCGATTCCCCCTGGCGTCGATTCAACCCTGAGACGATTCACTTGCCCGGCTGCAGCGGGGGGCGTCGTGATCCGCAATTGAGTCTTGGACGTTGGAATGGGAGAGGCAGATGTTATGCCGGCCTCCGTGCCCCATTCACTGATGGGGTCACCGACTTGTTCATGGAATGCCGTAGCGAAATCGCGGCACCGCATGAACCGCTCGCCGGGGTCCTTTGCCAAAGCTTTTGCCAGTACTAAATTGAGTCGCGCCAAGTCCGGTCGTCGATCACTGACTGGCGGGGGGACCTGGGTGAGGTGCTGGCTGATGACCGCAACGGGGTTGGACTGCTGAAACAGCGGTGCCCCGGTCAGCAGGTGATACGCGGTAGCGGCGAGCGCGTACTGGTCAGCACGCCCGTCGAGTTCCGAACCCATAAGCTGTTCGGGCGCGGCGTAGGCGACGGTACCAACCGTGAGATTGGTCGCCGTGAGTCCACTCGGATCGATCATCGGTCGAGCTATTCCGAAGTCCGCCAGAAAGATTCGTCGCTGACCATCGCGATCGGGCTCGCTGAGCAAGACGTTGGCTGGCTTGACATCGCGGTGCAGTAGAAGGCGCTCATGGGCATGATCGAGCGCGCCAGCTAACGCCGTGACGATGGCCAGCACATCGTCGACCGGCATACCCGCGGGGTAGCGGTCGCACACCAGCTGAGCGGCGTCGGTTCCGTCGATGTAGTCCATCGAGATCCACAGTTGGTCGTCATACTCGCCGCGGTCATGCATACCGACGATGTGCGGATGAAATAGCGTCGCGGCCAGGTCCGCTTCCCGGATGAACCGCTGGCGGAACTCGATGTCAGCGGTCAGGGCCCGCGGGAGGATTTTCAACGCATCGTGACGCGGCAACCTCGGATGCTCAACAAGATAGACATCCCCCATGCCGCCCGATCCAAGTAGCCGCACAATCGTGTAGCCAGCAAACTTCGATCCGCTGGCAACAATCATGGTCACAGACTACCGAGGCGCGCTGGTTAGATGGCCGTCTTGCGGCCGGTTGCTCTGGTGTATCGGTGGTTTGCTCGTTGGTTGCTCTGAGTGTCTGAAACGGGGTTACAGTTGTCGCCCGGCGGGTTGCCAGGGGGACAGGGGACTTTTCCAGTGAGGCTTACCAGCGGAATTGTCTGCGTTGCATTCAGCGCGACATGGGCACTCATTACACCCCTTGCGCACGCCGATCCCGGCAGCGATTTCCTGTCCAGGCTTCACGCGTACGGGATCGACATCTCCGCAATTATGGGTCACCCGATCAGCTCGCAGGACACCATCGAGCTAGGGCAGGCCCTTTGCACCGAGTTGCACCAGGGAACGTCTGCGCCAGTCGAAACCGAAAAACTGTATCGGCAGATGCGACGAATCACCGACAAGCAGGCGGGCAACTTAGTTTCGGCAGCTCAATTCTCGATTTGCCCTGACACGCTTTGAATGACTCCTTCGGTCTGAAGTGGGGTATGCACATGGGAGAGCCTCCACCACATTGCAGAAGGCCTGCGGCGTTTATGTCATATATGCCGTCGAGATGACATCTCAACTGAGACAACGACACTCAGTTTGAGAAACTACAGCCGCCGCGGGGGGCGACTACGCCTTCGCCATGCTCGTGAAGCGCGCCATGTGAAGTTGATGGGCGATTCTGACCGACTTAATGGGACCATAAATTGGCGGTGTCGCCAGAACGGCGACGACGACGCCGTCGAGAAGCCCCACCTACCCTGTCCACGTCTGTTCCTGGCGGAACACCACCATCGCGATGTCGATGACGCGCGCGCCTGCGGTGATGCGCACCGTGTTCTCCGACGTCTGCTGAAACAACACATCGGGCCGGGTGGCCTCAGACGGGTTGTGGCCCAACGTGATCACTGTCGAGGACAGTCCGGCCGACGGCACGATCCGGGAGTGGTCGTTGACGATGATCGTCGGCACGAAGTCGGCGTGCCTGCCCGGCTCGACGACGCTGAGGTGACGCTGGGCCAGCGAATACCAGCGGCGCGGCTCCTCGGAGTAGATGACGATGCGCTCCCCGCACGCCGCGGCGCGGATCAGCAGCTGCCGCAGATAGAACGCTGAGGTGTCCATGGTGATGCGGGTGGCGCGCTGCGGATCGGTCAGCGGCCACATCACCAGGTCGTCGCGCTGCATCGGCGGCCGTGCGGCGGGGTCGTCGTTGATCGCCGCGCCGACCAGCACACCGGTCGCGCCGATCGGGATGGCCAGCTCGTCGCGCGCCTTCAGCACCCGGCGCGGCAGCCTCAGCCGCGGCCGTGATGTCGGCGCGGCGGCCAGCGCGGCTGAATATTGGTCGCCGGGCAGCGGATTGAGGAACAGCGTGGGCGGCTGCTGGGGGGCTTGCGGGTCGGTGGTGCGCACCAGCGCCGACACCGCGACCTTCCCGTCGCGCTGCTTGCGTAGCGTCGTCATCTGCACCACGTGATCGCTGCGCAGCGCCCACATCGCGTTCAGGCTCTCGGTGGTGATGTCCTCAGCAGAGAAGTAATACGTCGTCAGATAGCCCGGCCTGCTGTTGATGGTGCGCCACCCCACGCTGGCTTTGGGGCGCACCCGCACCGCACGTGCCTCGCTGTCCTCAGCGACGTCGGCCGCCGGCTCAGCGCGTGCGCCGACACCGGCGAACACTTCAGCCTCGAGCTCGTCAAAGTCAGGCTCCTCGAGCACGTCGGGCGCGATCTCCTCGTCGGCCATCGCAACGGCGGGCCGCGGCGGTGGCGCCGCCAGCCCGACGCCCAGCGCGGCCAGCGCCGTGTCGTGTTCCTCGGCGTTGCACGGCACCGCCCGGATCCCCTGCTGCAGCAGGGCTTTGAGGATCCGGTCGGACGCCGCGGCCGCGGCGGTGCCGATCGAGTGCCGGTAGGACAGGCCGGCCACCGACTCGGGCAGGATCAGCCGCACGATCAGCCGGGTGGTGCGCTGCCCGGCCGCCGACCGGTCGGCCAGCAGCGTGGAGTACAGCGGCGGATAGCCGCTCTGGGGCACCACCCGGTAGCCGTCGTTGACGATGTCGAGTTCCAGGTAAAGGCCGCCCGGTTGCTCGAGATGGTCGATGAGCACCCGCAGCGGCACCGTGTTGGTGGTGTGCAGGGTCGCCGCGCTGCGCAGAAACGTCGGGCTGTCGGGCCGCCCGTCGATGCGCAGCATCGTGACGGCCTCCTCGCCGGCGGTGCGCACCCCGTAGACGTGGCCGCCGTGGTTGATGTCGACCGCGGCGCCGACGGGGGTGGCGAATCGGCGCTGGCGTCGCCAGCGTGCTTGGGCGCCAACCCAACTCACCGCGTTGCGCCGATGCACCGTGACCACCAGCGCCACGACCGCCACCGCGGTGATCACCGCGGCCGGCCACCAGCCCCACCGCCCCGGCGGCAGCGCGGTGAACGCGGCCAGCGCCACGACCTCGGCGGCCACCACGGCGCCCAGCGCCGGGCGCAGCGCCACGGTGCGCGCCTTCACGACATCCTCCTGCGGATCCCGGCCACCGCCGCGACGATGAGCGCGGCCCCGAACGCGACCCCCACCCCGATCAGCGCCACGTTGCGCGGCCGCAGATCCGGGCCGGGGGGCGGCGGGGGCACGTGCAGGGCGCTGCTCAGATGCTCGGCGGGTTTCGGGTCGCCGGGCGTCACATCGAACGTCAGCGCGGCGACCGGATCGACCACCCCGTGCCCGACCTGGTTGTCCACCCCGTGCGCCGGGTTGTGCGCGGTCTCGGTGATCCGCCGGATCACCTGGTGCGCAGTCAGATTCGGAAACTTGGCACGCACCAGCGCCGCCACGCCTGAGACGTAGGCCGCCGAGAAACTAGTCCCCCACATGCCGTTGCCGGTGCCGGGATCCTTGGCGGGTGAGGCGTTGACCGCGGCGCCGTTGACGCTGGACAGCCCCATGATCCGGGCGCCGGGGGCGGCCACCCCCACCCACGGGCCGTTGATGGAGTCGGGCATCGGCAGCCCGCCCGGGGTGACCGCGGCCACCGAGAGCACGTAGTCGGAGAACCACGCCGGGCTGACGATGGTGCGCACGCCGGCCCAGTCCCGCGGGTCGGCGGGGTTGAGCGGGTTGAACGCCGGGTTTTGCCCGCAGTCGGGCTGCAGCGGGTCGTTGCGGTTACCGGCGGCGGCCACGATCACCGCGTCCTTGTCGACGGCGGCGTAGCGCACCGCCGCACCGAGCGGGTCCTGGTTGACCGGCGCCGCGGCGTTGGTGCACGACGCCAGCGACACGTTGATGACCTTGGCGCCCAGATCGGCGGCGGTGCGGATGGCCTTGGCCAGCGACAGGATGTCGCCGGCCTTGCGGTGCAGCGACTGCTCCTCCGGTGTCGGATGTGCCGGGGCGAACGCCACCGACGCCTGCCGGATCGAGATCAACGCGGCGTCGGGCGCCACCCCTACCACGCCGTCCGGGCCGCCCGGCGGCGGACCGGGCACCAGCGGCGCGGCCGCGGCGGGATCGGCGGCCCCGTCGGCAGGCGCGTCGCCCTCGGGCGGCGGAGGCGGAGGGGGCGGCGGTGGCGGCGGCGCGATCACCGTGATCGTCTGCGGCGGCGGGGGTGGCGGCGGCGCGCTGGTCGGAGCCGGGTTGGCCGGCACAGCGGGCGGCGGCGCGACCGGCGGGGCACCCAGCGGCTTGGTCGGCGGGCGATCCGCGGGATTGGACGGCGCGGCGCCGATGATGCTGGCCACAGCGGTGCCGTGGTTCTCGCAGTCGGTCAACCCGCCGCCGGCCAGCCCCTGCACGTAGTCGCCGCCGGCGAACAGCGCCGGGAAGCGCGGGTTGGGTGTCACCCCGGTGTCGATGACCGCCACCGTCACCCCGGCGCCGGTGGAGTACTGCCAGGCCTGCGGCACCGACAGCATCACGTTGCCCGGCGCCGGCTGGGTGACGTCGGGATCGGCGATCACCACCGGGTTGATGCAGGCCTCGGTCTGGCGCATCTCCTCCACGGGCCCCGGCGTCTCCGGCGGCGGCAGCGCACCCGGGTCGATCACCGGCGGGGCGATCGCCAACGCCGCAGGCGGTGCGGCCACGTTGGCCCCGAGCAGGACCGCCGCGCCGAAACCCGCAGCGGCCGAACGCATCTGCATCAGTGGTACCTGACGAAGTGCAGCAGATCGATCGCCCACGCCGCGAACACGATCACCGCGGTGGTCGCCACGTACTCCACGTACTCGACGAGTTCGCGGACCGGTTCGGAGAAGTTGCGGTTCGGGATCACCGTCCCGCCGAGCAGCGCGCACACCGCGATGCCGAGCACCACCGCCGCCGCCCACAGCCCGGTCACCGACGCCGCGTCGGCGGCGACGCCGTAGTGGACCGGGATCGCGAACAGCGACACCGCCCCACCCGTGACCACCGTGATCGCATGGCGGCGGTCGCGAAACGCTCGCGCCCGCAACACCAGGATCACCGCAATGATCGCGACCACCACCACGAACGGCCACTGCGAACCCACGCCGGGATGAATGGCACACCACGACGACCCGACCTGCGCCAGCGCGTTGCCCAGCAGCAGCCCGGTCAGCACCCGGTTGGACCGGCGGGCCACCGCGGCGAGCTCCTCGCCGCGCAGCGTGACGTCGTGCGGTGCGTCGGCGACGGGGGTGATGGTGTCCTCCGGCTCACCCGGCGCCCGGGTGTACATGTCCTTGCCGGTGATCGAGTCGAAGCTCTGGCGCGGCACCTTGGCCAGCTGCCTGCCGATCGCCGGCGCGGCCAGCGACACCGTCAGCACCGCGATCAGCATCACCGTGGCGATCCGCTGCCCGGGAACGGTGAAGAACATCCGGGCGCCCGAGGCCGCCAGCACCGCCACCGACACGGTGATCACCGCCGCCGCGGCCACCCAGTAGCGGCTGGTGAAACGCGCCACCAGCGCGGTGGCCACCAACGCCACCCCCGCCGCCAGAAACGCGTGCGGCGCGCCCGGGTGGGCTCCGGGCGGTGCGCAAGCCCCCGCCGCGACCAGCGCTGCCACCGCACACCAGCACGCCGCCGTCCTGGCCGCCAGCGGTGCCGCCATCCGCACCGCCATCAACGTCACCGCGAGGAGCACCAGGCCCGCCGCGCCGAAGATGACCGGGGTCAGCCATCCCCCGTCCGTGGCCCAGCGATGGCGCCACACCAGCAGACCCGACACCAGCAGCGCCACGGTCGTCAACGCCACCGCCACCGCGGCGGCGTCACCGGCCGACACGGCCGGGAAGTGGCTCTTGGCCCACCTGGCGATCGCCGCCGACACGTTCTCGATGTTGGGTTCGTAGCGCTGCGCGGAGGCCGCCGGCACGAACGCGAGCAGCTCGGCGTCGCTGACGCCCTGCGCCGAGAGCGACAGGTTGCCCGCCAGCATGGTCATGCCCGCGGCCCGGGCGAACACGAAGTTGCGCCGCGGCAGCTCCTCGGCGCCGATCGAGCGCAGCTGCCGGTTGATCGCGTCGCGGGTCGGGTCGGCCAGCTTGGCCAGCGGCACGGCCGCGGGCAGCAACAGGTCGATCTGATGGCTTTCCCCCACCAGCAGCGACACCCGGCTCGAGGCGGGCACGCCGGTGTCGGCCCGCAGGTCGCGCCCGGCCACCCCGCGATCGGCGGTGGCGGTCATCGGCGCTCCCGGGGTCGCTCGGTGGTCGCGGTGAAGTGCTCGGCCAGCGCGGCGGCGATCTCGAGCACCCGGCGGCGGGTGTGCTTGTTGAGCTCGTTGTCGATGTCGATCACCCCGGCCGGGCGCAGATGCCGGTCATAGGGCATCTCGATGACCTTCTGACCGCGGCTGCCGAACCGTTCGATCAGCAGCTTCACGTCCCGCTTGCTGGCCTGGTTGTCGGAGTTGTTGACGACGACCACGGTGCGGTGCAGCAGCCCGGTGTAGCCGTTGTTGGCCAGCCACTCCAGGGTCTGACCCGCCGCCGACGCGCCGTCATACCAGCATGAGGACACGACGATCAGCGCATCCACGTCGGCGACCGCGGCGCGGGTCACCGGGGCGTCCATCGTCGACCCGCAGTCCACGATCGACACCGTGAAGTGGCGGTCGAGCTGGGCCACGGCAGCGGAGTAGACCGACGGATCGAGCACCCGCCGGCGCGCGGTGGACATCTCCCCGGCCAGCACGAACAGCCCCGAGGCGTTGCTGCCGACGCGGCTGCGCACATCGGCGAAGGTGTGCAGGTTGCGGTCACCGGCCAGCTCCCAATAGGACCCCGACGCCTTGGGGTCGATGCGGCTGGCGAGCTTGCCGAACGCGGTGTCGGCGTCGATGGCCACCACCCGGTCATCGGGGCGCATCTCGGCCAGCAGCGACCCTACGCACGCCGAGATGGTGGTCTTGCCGACGCCGCCCTTGCCCAGCACGCCGATCTTGTAGCGGCCCCGCAGCAGCGAGCGGACTTTGGCCTCCAGCTCGGCCTGGTAGCGCTCGTCGGGTGACTGCCCGGGGTTGATCAGATGAAACGTCGCGGCGTACAAGGCTTTTCGCCAGCCGCGCTGCGGCGGGATCTTGCGGGTGGGCACCAGTTCGGTGCTGCGGATGTCGTCGACGAAGTTGAAGCTGCCCGCCCCGCCGGGCGTCGGACCCCAGCCAGGTGGCGCGCTGCCCCAGTCGCCGGCGGGCGGACGCGGCGGAGGACTTTGCGGGCCGCGTGGACCCGCCAGCAGCTCATCGCGGTTGATCAGCGACGTCTTTTCCGACAGGCCCTCGGGGTCATGGCGCGCGGGCTGCTCGAGGTGACGCGCGCCGGTGTTCGGCGGCGGGCCCGCCGGATCCGGGCGGAACGGCGCCGGTGCATCCGGCCACGGCGCAGGGGGAACCGGGCGGGTTACCCCCGGGTCCGGTGCGCCCGCCAGGTGGCGGGGCGCCTCACCGGACGCCTCGGTGGGCGCGGGCCGTTCGACGTTCTGGGCGCCGCCCGGCTGTGCGCTCGGGCCGGTCGCGTACTCGTCGGAGTCGTCCCGTTGCGGGTTACTCATATCGTCATCCTAACGGCGCACATGCACAGCATGTACGCCAGTTGCGGCGGCACCGATTGCGTCATTCTCATTGCGGCGCCTGCGTTTTCGTGGGTAACGCCTCGGCCCCACCCACCGGGGTCAGCGAGTCGTGCTGGGTCAGCGCATCGGCTTTGGACAACGCCGCACCGGGGGCGAACGTGCGGATCATCGCCCACGGTGCCTGGCGCGCCGAGGCCGTCGCGATGCCCAGCGGGCGCAGCGTCGCATCCTCCAGCGCGATGCCGTAGCGCACCCCCTCATCGGAGATCCACCACAGCGAGTCGCGGCTGACCGAGGACGGATCGGCGTTCGTCGTCATCACCAGGTTGGTCGACCCCGGCGCGATGTAAACCTGATCGGCCTCATCGGAATCGGGGTCGTTGCGGCCGTCCTTGACCAGATGGATCAGCCGGTTGTCGGACTCGGCCGGGATCGGTAACCCCTGTCCCGAGAGGACCGCCACCACCGCGGCTTTGTCGGTGGAGCCCTTCGACCACGCCATGCAGGTGGTGACGGCCACGGAGGTGTCGACCAGGTGCAGCCGGGTGGCTGGGTAGTAGGACACCGGCAGCGTGTCGACCACGGGGACCGGTGCCAGCCGGTCGGGGGACACCGCGACCGGCGCGACGTCGCCGAACGAGTTGGCCGCCCGCAGCAGCGACGCCACGAACGGCGAAATGCGTTGCACCCCATTGGACAACAGCACGTACAGCGATTCGCCGCCGCCTTGGGCGACGTCGTGCACGCTCAGCACCGAACCGACGACCACGCCGGGCCCCAGGTTGTACGGTGAGGGCGCACCGGCGTCGGCGATGGCCGGCACCACCAGCGGATCGGTCGCCGGGATGGCGTCATAGAGCGCGTTGGACATCGTGACCGGTTGGGGTGCGGCCGAATCCACGCCCAGCGCCAGGGCCACCGATTTGTTGGACAGGTCGATGTCGGAGCGGTGCCCGTCCCACACGACGAACGTTTTGTCGTTGTGGCGCGCCAGGATCGCGTTGGGCATCTGCAGCGGCGCCGACCGTGTCCCCAGCGTCAGTGGCCCGGCGATCGCGGTCACCACCGGGGCGCGCCCGGCCGACGCCGTGGCGGTGGCGCTGGGCGTGGTGTCGCACACCGCCCACTGGGAGCCCAGTCCGGTGCGGAGCGGCATTTGTGTTGGGGCACCGACGATTCCGACCCACGGTGCCTTGGGGTATTTGTCGAGTTCGGCGGCCTTGACGAAGGTCGGGTTGGCGTTTTGCCCCAAGATCAGCCGCGCACTGGTCAGGTTCAGCGCGGGGTGCAGCCGGCCGTCGACGAGCACATAGATGGCGCCGGTGTCGCGGTCGGCCAGGATCGCCGACGTGCCGACTTGCCCGGCCGGTTTGATGTAGGCCATCAGCGCCGCCAGCGCGATCGCCACCAGGGTCAGCACGAAGCCCAGGATCAGCGCGGCGATGCGCCGTTGCTCGGGGTCGTAGTCCAGCCGAACGCCGTGATGGCTCAACGCCGCAGCGTTGCGCCGGTTCCAGAAGTAGTGCGCCGTGACCTGCAGGCGCGACGTCAAATTCAGCGCCACGGCGCCACCCCCACCGACGCTCCGCCCGCCACCGACTCAGCGGTCATGTCAGCTGCGGCACGGCCAGCAGGTCGGCCAGGTCATCACGCAGGCTGGTGGGCGTGGCGGGAAAGACGGCCATCCACTCCCTGCCGTCGGCCGCCGTCGTGGTGGACAGGCTGATCCGCCCGTACTCGGTGTCGGCGACGGTCAGCACCCGCGGGTGCGGGCGCATCTCGGGCAGGTGGTCGATGACGATCACGACGGCCATCGCCGAGGTGTCCAAACCGGAGGCCGCCTGCAGCACCTCCACCTCCCACGGGCCCAGCCCCAGCGAACGCAGCGCCGCGGCCATCGCCTCGGGCCCCTTGCCGGCCGCGGCGTGCACCGCCGAGGTCAGCAGGTCCTTGGGCACATTGAAACCCTCGATGTCTGCGGGTGGGTGTTCACCGAAGGCGGGCAACAACATCCGGCACATGTGGGCGATCTGTTTGTCGGTCTCTTCGGCCTCACCCACACCGCCGATGACCATATCGCCGCCGTCGCGGGCGGCCATCGCCAGGAACCGGCGGTGCCGGCAGATCACCATCACCCGCTCGGCCACCGTGGGCCCGGCGGTTTCGGTGGCGGGTCCATCGGGGCGGCGGATCCGCAGCACCACCTCCCGCTCGGGACGGCCCAGCACGGTCATCCAGTCGGCCACGATCGGGTCGACCGCGCCGCGCTCGTCGATCACCCCGGCCTCGACCAGACTCTGGTACTGCGCGGTACGCGCGATCGGTTGACGCCCGGCGGTGGTCTCCACGATCAGGTCGCCGTGTGCTGAGGGGATGTAGGGCTTGAGCTGCAACGCCACTGGCATCGACTCCACGCCGACCAGTGCCTGCAGCACCCAGATGCCCTCGACCGATGTCTGCAACACCGTTGCCTCCCAATGCCTTTCACTCAACACACGCACAAGAGGGGGCCTGCCGAAGTCAGGCCCCCTCTTGAACGGTTGACGCTAACGTTGCCGACTTCTCAGATCGACGTGAAGGACTGGCCGATCGCGCCGTCGGTGGCCTGGCTGTTGCCGGCCGCGGTGTCGATGGCGTTGCCGTGGCGGGCGATGACCTCCTGGCCGTCCTGCACGGCCTGGTGGATCAGGCTCATCACCTGCTGGTAGGCCGGCGCGCCCTGGGGGCCGGTGAAGTACTCCGGGGAGGCGTTGACGGCGTTGATCGCTTCCTGCCCCAGCGATTCCAGTTCCTGGGAAAAGCTCATGTGTCCGGAGGCCAGATCGGCCATGCCCGCCAGATTGGCGATGATCGTTTCGTTGTCCATCAGTGAAATCCTTTGTCTCTCAGTTCGATTGGATGACTAGCGCAAGCTCGTGGGGTCCAGATTCACTGGAACTTGATGGCACCGGCGACCTGCTGGTACAGGCTGGAGTTGTCGTGATCGGTGTTGGTGGTGTGCGAACCGGCCTGGCGCAGCGTGTCATTGACCTGCTGGAAGCGATGCTGGATCTTGGTCTGGGCGTCGTGGATCTCTGCACCGGTGGCCACGCTGGTCATCGCGGCGTTGCCGCCCATCGTCTGGTTGGCGATGGATTCCTCGTTGGCGTGCTGGTAGCGGTTGAGCACATCCTGCATGCGCTGCGAGACGTCGTCCATGGTGTTGGCAAGGTTGTGAACATTCGCGGCATTGACCTTGATCGTTCCGCCGCCGGGCTCCGTCATCTGGTGTCTCCCTCGAAATTGGTTGGTAGCTGCTGGATTTCAGTTTAAGAGCCGCGCGGGGCTGCTCTGGACGCTAATTTTCATTCAGATCCGTTGCTGCTCCCCCCTGCTGGGACGCCCGGTGATCTGCATCGCCCGTCCCGGGCGTTGCTCGGAGCGCGACTGCTCACCGTCGCGGCCCAACGCTGCCGGCGGCGCCCCGTACAGCCCGCCGCCGCCCAGTCCGGCCGGGCGGGCCGCCCCGGCCTCTGCTGCCGGGCCGCCGCCCTGCCAGCCGCCGGGCAACGTCGGCGAGGTGGGTGCGGAAAAGCTGCTCGCCGGACGCACGAAGCTGCTCGACAGCGCGGCGTTGCTCAGCGCGCCACCACCGCCGCCGCCCAGCGAGCCCAGCGCTCCGACGCCGCCCAGCCCGGGCCCGATCGCTCCCGCTGCCTCGGGCGCCAGCGCCGCCGCGGCCTGCGCCCCGTTGGCGCTGGTCATCGATTGGGTAAGCGGGCCCAGCATGCCCGACAGCAGCTGCGGTGCCTGCCCCAGCATCTGCGGCAGCTGCCCGCCGACCTGGCTGATCTGACCGAATGAGGAGCCGACCTGGCCGAACACGCCGCCGAGCTGGCCGACCATCGACGACATCATGCCTTCAGAACCCGACCCGCCCTGGACCGTCGCGTCGCCGGCCTGCGTCATCGTTTTCGCGCTGGCCTGCAACGCGCCCTGCGTGCCGTCGGTCGCGGCAGCCTGTGCCACGCCCATCGCCGGGCCCAACGGGTTGGCGGCGTCCGGGGAGAACGGCGCCGGTGTGCCCAGCGCGGCCAGCGCCGTCGACACCACCGATCCGTAGCCGGTGCGCGCGGTCGCGTTCTGGATCCAGAACGCGTGGTACTCGCCCTCCAGCGCGGCGATCTCGCCGGTGTGGATGCCAAAAGCGTTGGTGGCCACCAGCGTTGCCTGGGTGGTGCGGTTGGTCACGACCACCTCGGCCGGGATCATCGACTCCAGCGCGCTGCTGTGCGCCATCGCCACTTCGGAAGCCTGCACCATCGACAGCCGGGCCCACGCCGAGGCCGTCTCGCACAACAGGATGAACTCGTCGGCGCTCATCGTCATCATCTGCCCGCCGGGCCCCTGCCAGGACACCGACGCCGTCGAGTGGACGTTGATCCCCATCGCGGCCATCTCGGCCAGCAGCATGTCGGCGATCGACTCATGGCCCGTGGCGGCATCCAGCAGGCTGGCGCCCAGGTCCCCCGAGCGCATCAACACGTGGTTGGTTGCAGGATCGACCGCAGCCGCGTCCCCGAATCCCGACATACCGCCTTCAGCCGATCAGATCGACAGGGTGGCTTCGTTGATGGCGTCGGTGGCCACGTAGGCCGCCGCACTGGTGCCCACCGTTTCGGCGAACAGCCCGCGCACCATCACCAGCTGCGACAGCATCGCCATCGTCTCGGCGCCGCGCGCACCGAAGGCCGCCGCCGCCGCAGCCGAGGCGTCCTCGGCCCCCGGCGGCAGGATCGCCGTCACCGGCGCGGCCGCACCGGCGCCGGTACCGGCCATCGTGGCCGTTCCGGCGTTTTCGATCGCCGACGCGACGCCCACCGCGGGCGCATTGATCAGCAACGGACTGCTCATCTGATTCCTCCCCAACACACGCTGAGCCTGGACAGAAGGTGTTGTTGATTAGTGTAAGACCTGTAGCCGACTGACCTGTCCGCCTTTTTCTGCTCCCCCGCTGTCGATAAGTGTCACGACAGTGTCGTAATGCAGGGAACAGCGCTTGGGTGTTTTCCTTCGCCCCATGGTGTCTAGTTCTCGACGAGGGCACAACGTGTGAAGTTCTGGGTGCATTGACGACACGGTTCGTGTCTGGCCGTACGTGTCGCCCGCTCGTAGGTTGGCAAGAACTGACGGTCTCGACGTGACGCCACCGGACAAGGAGGGCAATGATTCCCAAGCTCGGCTTCAAGCTCGATGGCCGACCCGCCGAGCACGTCATTCGACTGGCTCGATCGGCCGAACAGGCCGGCTTTGACGAGTTGTGGGTGTGCGAAGACCTCGCTCTGGCAGGCGGTATCGCGCAAGCCGCTGCAGCGCTGGCGGTAACGACCGACATCGTGGTGGGTCTGGGTATCGCACCCGCCGCCGTGCGAAATCCGATGTACCTGGCGATGGAATTCGCTTCAGTCGCGCGTCTTTCGGCTGGCCGCTTCCACGCTGGTATTGGACACGGAATGCCGGCCTGGCTTCGACAGGTCGGACAGCATCCCGACAGCTTGATGGTGTGTCTGGCGGAAGTGTCACAGACTGTCCGAGACTTGCTCAGGGGCGATCTGGTCAGCTACTCGGGGCGACATGTGCGCCTCGATGGGGTCTCGTTGACGCATCCACCAGCTCAGGCTCCCCCGCTTAGCCTCGGAGTGCGCGGCCCGAAGGGCATCGAACTCGCCGGCGAGCTGGGATTCGGAGTGATCCTTGCCGAAGGCTCCCCGCCGGAATATGTAGCCGAGGTTCGCAAGACACTGGGCCCCGACGCTCACATCACCGTCTTCGTCTGGTCGAACCTCGACACCGAAGACGCTGGCCGGGGTGTTGAAGCGCTTTTGCCCATCGTGCAGAACGCACTTCAAAAACCTTACCTCGCTGCGCAATTGGGCAACTTGCAGCAAGCTGACTGCGATCTCGAGGTCGTCAGCCAGCTGACCGTCAGTGGCGATACCTCGGCGTGTGAGGCGGCGATCGCCCGGCTGGCCGCGAGTGGTGCCGACGCCGTGGTCCTGCAGCCGATTCATGGCACGGAGGAACAGCAGATCGAGGCCTTTGGCACGACGGTTCTCCAGAGTCGGGATATCGCGGACATGTCGACCACACGGTAGGTAATCGCTGCGAGGGTTACGCGTGGTAAGCCGAATTCGAGCAGTTGTCGGAGCCGCACCTCGACCAGTCGCGTCCACGTGCAGGTGGGATGCTACTCCAATGCCGACTCGTGATGTCCTGCAAGCGTTCACAGAAGCACTGCGGCGTTGAGTGCTGGTCTCATCGGCGAAGTTGGTGGTGACAGCCTGATTGAGATGGGGAATCCCACTGCGCCAGGGGCTTTCGTTCCGCACGAATGTGCTCGACACACCCGGCATGAATGCTGATACTTGAACGGCCCGTCCCGTCACGTTCTTGCGATCGAAATCGCTTCGCATCATTGATAAATGGATGTACAGGTAAGAGTGTGCGCATCCCCCACCTCGGCCGGCTAGGCCCAACTTGTGCACGATCAATCGTGAGCGTTCACGGGATGATCGGCGGCAGATCGTCCGTGAGGACGCGTAGTGGTGTAGGTGGACTCCGCCCGCTCCGCTGCGCCCACCATTGCAGCTGGCGCACGAGCGCTCGCCGACTCCGATGAGGCAGGCCCTGAGCGTGAAGGACGGCCAGTCGCGCCGAGGTTGCGGTCCCACACGGCGATCGATCTACCCGGCCCGGCGAGACGATCACGGCGTTCCGTGACGTGAGGACGCCATCGACGCGAGAGCGCCCCGGACGAACTCCGTCTGGGTGATGCCTGCAAACTCGTGGTTGAACGGATGGGTAAGCGGAATCTGTTGGGCCGCTGTCATTTTGAGTTTCGACCTAGGTCACGAAGGTCGCGTGCCTCATCCGGCGTCAGTTGAAGGTCCAGCTGGCCCGCCGAAGCCAGCACATAAGCCATACCACCCCAGGCGACGTCGACGGTCAGAGTCGGGTAACCGTCGAGCTTCAGAGGTGCGCCAAGGTGATAGGCGAATGCGGGCTGGTTGACGAATTCGACGCTCGTGACCTTGCCGTCGCGGCACGTGCAGCGGACGCGGATAAGACCGGCAGGCGCCTCCAGCGTCACCTCGGTGACTGGCTCGACCAGCTGATCAGAACCGCGTGATTCGAATAATATATGACATCTCTGGTGCGCTGTATAGTGTTGGTGCACAGTAGGTGATACGATTCACTTACTGTTCGAAATCTACATCCGAGCCTCACACCGGCCCGGCCGACACGTGTTGGGCGACGGCCATTTCCATAGATCGCCTCTGGATTAGGAAACACACCATGGGACAACTTGACGGCAAGGTCGCATTCATCACCGGCGTGGCACGCGGGCAGGGACGCTCGCACGCACTGACACTGGCACGCGAAGGCGCGAGCATCATCGGCGTCGACCTGTGCGCCAAACCAACCACGACGGCCTACGAGGGCGCCACCGAGGAAGATCTGCAGGAGACGGTGCGACTGGTCAAGCAGGCCGGCGCCGACATCGTCGCCGAGGTCGCCGACACTCGCGACTACGATCAGGTCAAAGCGGTTTTCGACCGCGGAATCGAGCAGTTCGGCCGGGTTGACATCGTCATTCCCAACGCCGGGATCTGCTCGGGAGCCAAGACGTGGGAGATCGCCCCCCAGGACTGGCGTGAAATGATCGACATCAACCTCAACGGAGTTTTCCACACTGTCAAAGCTGCGATCCCCACGCTGATCAGCCAACAGCAGGGCGGCAGCATCGTGTTCATCGGTTCAACGGAAGCGCTCAAGGGCGCGGAGAACATCTCGTCGTATGCCGCCTCCAAACACGGGGTGACGGGATTGATGACATCACTAGCACGCGAGTTGGGGCAGTACAGCATTCGCGTGAACTCCGTCAACCCGACGTGCGTGGACACCCACATGATTAACAACGACTTCGTGTACAGCCTGTTCCGTCCTGACCTCGACAAGCCCACCCGTGACGATGTAGTCGGTACCTTCGCCGGCACGCACATCCTGCCGGTTCCGTGGATCGATCCGAGCGACGTCAGCAACGCAATCCTGTATCTGGTCACGG
Organism: Mycobacterium sp. OAE908; assembly: GCF_017872775.1. NCBI lineage: Bacteria > Bacillati > Actinomycetota > Actinomycetes > Mycobacteriales > Mycobacteriaceae > Mycobacterium > Mycobacterium sp. OAE908. The sequence continues at coordinate 158,388 of NZ_JAGGJL010000003.1, read as the reverse complement.
AATCCGGGCGGTATATCACCGCCACCACGCTGGTCATCGACGCCGGTTTCATAGTGAAGTCCTGAGTCGTCGCCTCGCCACGCCCGCCGAGCGCGTAACCGTCGGTTGCGGAAAATAACCTCGCCTCGGGGCTAACCTGCGTGAGGCTGGCCTCGTCGGCTCTCCACTCGAGTCGACCGTCGGATGAACGGAGAGGCGACATGGTGACAATGAAGGATGTCGCCGCCGCAGCCGGGGTGTCGCAAGCATCGGTGTCCTACGCCTACAGCGGATCACCACGCGTGTCTGCCGCTCAACGCGATCGCATCTTCGCCATCGCAGCCGGGCTTGGCTACACCGGCCCCAATATCGCCGGAAGCAGCTTGCGGCTGGGCCGGATTGGCGCGGTCGGGATACTCGTAGCGGGCTCATTGGCGCAGGCGGTCGTAGACCCCTCCACGATGTTGTTGATGAAGGGCATCGTCGAGGTCGGTGAACTCGCCGACGTCGCATTGACCCTGCTGCCGGTCGATCCGCAACCCGGCGCCGACGGCCCGATCAAATCCGCCGTGCTTCGCGGTCTTGTCGACGGCGTGGTGATGCACGCCTTGGCCGACGACCATCCTGTCGTCGACGCGGTACGCGCGCGGATGATCCCCGCCGTGGCGATCGACTCGCCGCGCGTGGCCAATCTGCCCTATGTCACTGTGGATCATCGCGGGGCCGGTGCACAGCAGATGGCCCACGTTCTGGAGTTGGGGCACAAGCGAATCGGCGTGATCACCGACCGTCTCGGCCCCACCGCTTCGCCCGGCTTTCGCTACTGGTCTGACGTCGAATCGTCGAAGGAGACCTATCTTCGGGAGCGGCTGGCCGGGTATCGGCAGGCGACGGCGGCCCACGGCGTCAGTGTCGCTGACGTCGCACTGGTCGAAGCCGCGGGCATTGACATGAACAGTGGCTGCTCCGCAGCCGAGCTACTCATCAGCGAATTCGCCCCGACCGCGATCGTCGCGACCTCCGATGTCCACGGCGTGGCTGCATTGCAAGCCTTGTCAGCGCAGGGCATTGATGTGCCTGGGGCGGTATCCGTCATAGGCTTCGATGACGCGCCCCTCGCGGATCTCGTGGGTCTGACAACGGTGCGCCAGCCGTTGGAGGACAAGGGTCGAACGGCTGCCAAGATCTTGCTGGATCTGATCGCAGGTCAGGCACGCCGACGCTCAATTAAAGCCACCGAATTGATTGTGCGGACGACGACGGGTCCAGCGCCTCAACGCTAGCCGCCGCGCCTCCAACGCAGCATAGCCGCCGGGGATCTGTTGATCCCCGGCGGCTATGGGCTGGTGACGTGTTACTCAGCGGCTGTAGCGGTTTCCCGCTCGACGTCCCTGCGTCCGTGCCTGGCCTGCGCTATCGGCGCAGTCGGTTCGGCCAGCGGCACCTCTTCGGCGTAGGTTGCCATGTCATGTTGCGCCCGATGCTCACGCAGCAGGTTGGCGATGGCGATCGCGTCGCCTTCCGGTGCCGTTGAATGCCGGTATGGCTTGGCGATCAACATGTACGCCAGGCCGACGCCGGCGACGATGAGGAACCCGATCAGCGCGATCCAGCGGTCGTAGAACGCCAGGCTGGTGTCGCCATTGGGACGCGCCAGCACGATCATCGAGAGCACGCCGTAGATGAGTGCACCAACCCCGACGGGCCAGCCCCACTTGCCAAGTGTCCAGGTGCCACCGGGCTTCCAGCCCTTGGTTTTTGCCCGCAGCGAAGCGAGCACCACCATCTGGAATGCGAAGTAACCGGCAAGAATCTGGAAAGCCGCCACGCGGAACAGCGCGTCGGGCAGGAAGTACAGCAGCACGAACAGCACGAACGGAACGACGGTGACGATCAGCAGAGCGTTGAACGGCACCTTGTTGGCCGAGATCTTCTTGAAGACTGCGCTTCCGGGGAACATGTCGTCGCGGGCGAAGGAGAAGATCAGCCGACTGCCTGCCGCTTGCTGCCCCATCACGCAGGCCAGGAACGACGTGAGCGCGACGACGAGGAAGATCTTGGTGCCGACAATGCCGAACGTGGCAGTCAGGATCGCGGTGATCGGGTTGGCCACATCACCGTTGACGATTTCCTGCAGGTTCGGTGCAGCCAGGATGTAGCCCACGAACGCGAACAGCGCAGCGATGCCACCGAGTACGACAGTCAACATCATCGACCGCGGGATCGAGCGGGCCGGGTTCGGCGTCTCCTCGGCGACCTCACCGCACGCCTCGAAACCGTAGAACAGCACCAGTCCGACGATGGCTGCGGTGACGAATGCGCCAAGGTATCCGCCTTCACCGCCGGTGCCGAAGGTGTCGAAGAGAACGGAGAAGCTGTTCTTGCGTGCGAACAACAAGAGATACAGCCCCACCACGATGATGCCGGCCAGTTCCGCGGCCAAGCCCACCTTTGCGATCGTCGCCAGCGTCTTGGACCCAGTTGAGTTGAGTGCCAGGCAGATCAGGATCACCACGGTGGCGACAATGAGCCGCTCGAGCGGAGTGGAGGAGATGTTGGAGTCCGAATGGAACAGTGCCAGAACGAAGTCCGCGCTGAACATCGCTGTCGTCGTACATCCGATGATGACGCCCGCAATGTAGATCCACGACATGATCCAGGCGTACTGCCCATTCCACAGCCGGCGCGCCCATTGGTAGAGCCCACCTGCTATGGGGAACTGCGACACGATCTCACCGAATGTCATGGCGACCAGCAGCTGTCCGCACATGGCGATGACGAGCCACAGAATCGAAGGTGGCCCCGCGGTGGTGAGCGCCTGCGTGAACATCGAGAGCACACCCACCAACGGCGACAGGTACAGGAAGCCGAGCGCGAAGTTCGACCACAGGCCGATCTTGCGTTCGAACTTCTCCTCGTAACCCAACACGCGTAGGTGGGCGTCGTCGCCCGACAGCCGATTCCGCTCACCGTTTGTTATCGACATCTGCTTTCCCTTCACCGCGGATCCTGCACGGCCCGCTGAGTCCGTGTGACTGCAGCCACAGTTGAATTCTGGTCGAATGGTTCGGGCGACAGGCAGACGCAATATGCGCATGCTATTGCGTTAGAATTGCACACATCGCGCGCATGACCGGGCGGCAGTCACCACAGGAGGACATGACTGTGAAGTCGACCGCGAGGCTTCTTCACAATCTGAGCCTTACCCGCCGCGACCCGTCGCCTAGCGTTCGGAGCATGGACGACGGCTCGGATGCCGTGTACTGCAGCGCAGTTACGAACAAGCCCTGACTGACGGCGGTCGCTGGACCTTTCACGGTTTTCGCACCCCGATGTATGGGCGCTCGGCCAGTCCATGGTCCTCGGTGCCGCCGAATCGCACTATCCGCTCGCGATCGCGATCAAATTCGGTCGGCAGCGGGTGTTTCACGCGACCTGCCTGGGTCGTCGGCAACCAATGACGACTGGCTGGACCGGAAGTTTCGCGAGGTCGCTGTTCACATCCGCTCATCGTGGGCGCTCGCGTGCCAGCATCGCGCGGCCGCCGCCGACTACTTCGCCGATTCCGGCTACGACCACCGGAGCATCTCACTAGCCGGCGGGGCCGTGCCGTTGCGAGCGCCGGGATCGCTGATCGGCGCCGAGTCTGGGTTAGCCGGGGAAGACGACCATCGATTCCTCGGCGACGCGTTGCGCCCGCACCTCGCAACGATTTCGACGCGACCTGATCAGCTACGCAGTCCTGGCCGCCCAGGCGATCCCCTGTTTGGTCAGCCTGCGGACGTCCTCGCCCGCAAGATCCACGGGAGCATGCCCGATCGAGTGGTAGAAGACCCGGCCTTTGCCCCATTGGCGGGCCCATGCCACCGGGCTGCGCAGTCCGTCGAACCACGCGAAATGTTCACCGGTGAACGTGGTTTCGGCCAGGACGGTGTTATTGGGGTCGGTGCTCATGTAGTACTGCTCGGACGCGACCTTAAAGTCATTGACTCCCTGGCTCACCGGGTGATCGCGGTTGACGATGGTCACTTGGTAGGGATAGGGATAGCCCTCTCCCGCCGGATGCGCGAGGAAGTCACCTCCCAACATCAAGTGATACCGCAGGCTCGACCTGAAAGCGGCGGCAGCTCCATGCCAGGCCGCGACACCCGTGCCGGCCTCGACTGCTGCCAGCAGGTGATCCTCCTGTGAATCCGACAGATCCTCGGTAGTCAGCGCGTTGTTCCAGCCAAGGATGATGAGGTCGTAGCCACTCAAGTCCCGGTCCAGTGTGAAGATGTCCTGCGACTCCTCAAGATGAAAGTCCAGTTCGCCGACGAGCGCGCGGGTCCATTCGGCGATGTTGTACGGACTGTGGCCGGGCCAACCTCCGTAGAGATACAGCACTTTGGTCATGCGATGGCATCCTTTTCTGGTCCGTGCTCAGCAACGGCCGCCAGTGCAAGCATTTCTCGAGGGCTGACCAAGGATTCCGGCACCAGCAGATCAGCGACCTGGTCGGCGGTCAGCAAGCCGTCTTCGACCACCAGTTCGGGGATCGGTCTGCCGGTTTGCAGAGCGATCTTGGCGATCCGCGCCGACGGCGCGTAGCCGATGTAAGGGCTCAGCGCGGTGATCACCCCGATTGAGTTCGTCACCGAATCATGCAGTCGCGCTTCGTTCGCCGTGATGCCGGTGACGCACCGATCAATCAATGTACGGCAGGCGGTGTTCAGATGGGTCAGGGATTGAAACAGACTGTGGGCGATGATCGGTTCGAACGCGTTGAGCTGAAGCTGGCCGCCTTCGGCCGCCATGCTGATCGTGACGTCGTGGCCAGCGACCTCGAAAGCCACCTGGTTGACGACTTCAGGAATAACGGGATTCACCTTCCCAGGCATGATACTGGAGCCGGATTGTACGGGGGGAAGGTTGATTTCGTTGAACCCCGACCGCGGCCCTGATGACAGCAAGCGCAGATCGTTGCAGATCTTCGATAGCTTGAGAGCGGTGCGTTTGAGCACACCCGATACTTGCACGAATGCCCCGACGTCCTGGGTAGCTTCCACAAGGTCCTGCGCCGTCGACAGCGAGAAGCCGGTGATGGTGTTGAGCCTGTCGCACACCAGCGCGGCGTAACGCGGATGGGCGTTGAGTCCTGTTCCGATCGCGGTGCCGCCGAGGTTGATTTCCGCGACCAGGCGAGACGCCTCGAGCAGTCGCTCGGCATCCTCGGTGACCATGATCGCGTAGGTACCGAATTCCTGCCCCAGTGTCATGGGCACGGCGTCCTGCAGTTGGGTGCGACCCATCTTCAGCACGCTCTTGAACTCTGCCGCCTTCGTCCTGAACGCCGCAGCGACGTCGATCAGTGTTGAGTGCAGCGTGGCGATGTACACCTGCAGAGCGACTTTGATCGCCGTCGGATAAACATCGTTGGTGCTCTGACTGCGGTTGACGTGTTCCAGGGGGTGTAACCGGTCGTAATCGCCACGCACGGCGCCAAGATTCTCCAGCGCGCGGTTAGCGATGACCTCGTTGGCGTTCATGTTGGTAGACGTGCCGGCACCACCCTGGATCACGTCGACGACGAACTGGTCGTGCAGTGCACCGGCGCGGATCTCGGCACACGCAGCGGCGATCGCATCGGCGCGTTGGCGATCGATAAGTCCCAGTTCGCAATTGGTTATCGCGGCGGCCTGCTTCACCGCAGCGATCGCATCGATAAATTCTGGATAGGTCGATAGCGCAATTCCCGAGATCGGAAAGTTCTGCAATGCGCGGGCGGTATGAATTCCGAAGTATGCACTGTGCGGAACCGAGAGCTCCCCTAGTGAGTCACGCTCGGTTCGGTCTGCAACGGCGACGGCAGCGGCGTCGGCAAGTGCTTCAGGCACGGTTATCTATCTCCACTCTTGAGTCGGTGGCGCCATCGCGGCGCCGGGCAGGCCGTCGTAGAAGCCCGCGCCTGAACATGTGGTCAGCTCCATTTGCATGCCCCACGGTGTTTGGAAGTAAAACCAGCGCTGTCCGGCCACGGGCGCCCCTGCGTCGACCCCGTTCGGACCTTGCTGCACGGTGACACCGGGGATGGAGCGGATGTAGTCATAGCCGGCGTCGATGTCGTCGACGTAGAACGCCAGGTGGTGGCCGCCGACGTCGCTGTTGCGCGGCGGCGTCGATTGTTGTTGGGGTGCAACGTATTGGAACAGCTCTATGTTGTGGTGCTGGCCCAGTCGGATCATCGCAAGAGAGCACCGGGCCGCGGGGTCCACGTTCAGGCGTTCGCGCATGCCTTCACCATCCCGATCTTCGAATGGCCCGTCAGTGAAGATGAGTTCGGCACCGAAATGCTCGACGAAGAAATCCACCGCCTCGACGAGATCGGGCACAGTGAACGCCACGTGGTCGACGGCGCGCATCGTCGGCACCCTGGGGCGAGGTGCGTTGACCATCAACATCTCCTTCAACATCTGTTCGCCGCCGGTGTCGCTGGAAAACGCCGCGCCCGCGGGTCATGGGGCCAGGGGTGGCGCTGGCGGGCCGTCGACTAAACGCATCGCCCGCCGGGCTACGACACCGTAGCCCCCTGCGTGGCGCCAAACTCGTGGTCCGACCACCGCAGAGCATTTCCGCCGTACTTGGCAGCACGCACATCAGCCGAGCGGGCGTGCCCCTCGAAATTCTCGAGCCGGGAGGCTCGACCGCAGATGCGACCCAGCTCAGCACTGGATTCGGGGTTGTCGATCTCCTGATAGGTGACCGTCTTGAGGAACTTGCCAACCCACAGCCCACCGGTGTAGCGCGCTGCACCCAGAGTGGGCAGAACGTGATTTGTTCCAATCGCCTTGTCTCCGAAGGGAACACACGTCTTCTCGCCCAGGAACAAGGCACCGTAGTCATGCATTTCGGTAAGCGCGCGGCGCGGCTCGGCGGTCAGAATCTGCACATGTTCGCTCGCGTAGCGGTCTGCCAGGGTGAAGGCCTGCTCCACGGAGTCGACCAGATGCACTTCGCCGTACTTCTGCCACGACATAGACGCAACATCGGCTGTGGGCAAGTTCTCCAATTGGCGTGCCACCTCCGCCATGGTTTCGCGCCCGACCTGCTCGGAGGTGGTGATCAAGACGCATGGTGAATCGGGTCCGTGCTCGGCCTGGCTCAGCAGATCCGCGGCGACGACGAAAGGATCTGCCGTCTCATCGGCGACAATGAGCACCTCGGTCGGACCGGCGAACAGATCGATGCCCACCTCGCCGAACAGTTGGCGCTTGGCCTCAGCGACGTACGCATTGCCCGGCCCGGTGAGCAGGTTGACCGGGGCTATCGACTCGGTGCCAAGTGCCAGCGCGCCGATCGCCTGCACCCCCCCGAGCACATAGATTTCATCGGCGCCGGCCAAGTGCATCGCCGCGACGCTGATCGGAGGGACGCCGCCGCCATTGGGGGGTGTGGTGGCCGCAACCCGCTCGACCCCAGCGACTTTCGCCGTTACCACCGTCATGTGTGCGGACGCCGTCAACGGGTAGCGTCCGCCCGGCACGTAGGCGCCCGAAGCGGACACGGGCACATGCTTATGGCCCAGCCGCACGCCAGGAAGTGTTTCGATCTCGACGTCATGCATCGAATCACGTTGCGCCTGAGCGAAGTTACGCACCTGCTCCTGTACGAACCGCAGATCCTCGATCACCGTGTCCGGTAGCTCGGCGACGATCTTGGCGGCCTCCGACTCGCTGAGGCGGAAAGACGCCGGTGCCCAACGATCGAACTGATGCGAATACTTGCGCACCGCATCATCACCGTTGGTGCGAATGTCTTCAAGTACCCTCGCGACCGTCTCCACGACCTGTGGGTTGCTCTTGTGGGGCGTTCCGCCCTCAGCGGTCGGCGCCTTGAGTGTCTTCGACACTGTCTGTATCTCCTTGCGCTTGCCCTGCGGGCTCTCGAACGTCGGCGGTTTCAATCGATTCCGACGTATCTCCAGTCTCAGCCCCGAGCGGCGACGACGACAGACCCATCATGTGCAACAGATGGCCTTGGCGATGCACACCTAGGCCGGCACCGGGGTCAATTTGATCGGCGCTCGGACGGTCGCGGCGCCAGGACGGTTGAGTGACCGCACCAACGCTGGCGATGGTGACCAGTGCGATCGCAGCGTAGTGCACGGCGCCCAGCTGCTGTCCGAGCACCAGCCATCCGATCACAGCGGCGAGCATCGGCGACAGGCTGGCCAGGATAGCGAAAGTCGCTGGCGGCAAGCGCCGTAGCGAAAGCTGCTCCAGTGAGTGTGGGATCACCGAGCTCATCAGCGCGACGGCCACCAGGGTGCCCAGCACGGGCCAGCTTCGCGCGGCGCCGAACGTGCCGCTAAGAGCTGCAAACGGTGTGGTGGCGACGGCGCCGATCAGGGTGGCGAGCGCCAACGCATCGACCTTTGGGAACAGCTCCGTCGCGCGCGCCGACGACACGATATAGCCGGCCCAGCCGACAGCAGCGCCTGCGGCGAACAGATAGCCCACGGCATCGAAACGACCGACCTCGCCCCCGGCCATGCCCAGCATCGCGACGCCGATGAATGCCAGTAGCGCCCACAACCACATCACCCGCCGGTGGCTTCCTGAAACCGATAGGAGCAGCGGCCCACAAACTTCAATGGTTACCGCAATGCCCAGTGGTATGCGCCCGGAGGCGTTGTAGAACAGAAGACTCATCGCCGTCAATGCAGACGCCAATGCCACGACGGCGGCCCAATGCCGCGCGGTCAGTCCCCGTACGCTTGGCCGCACAACCAGACACAGCGTGAAGCTGGCCACAAGAAACCTGATCGCCACGATGCCGAGCGCGCCCAAGGCCGGAAAGACGGTGACGGCCAACGCGGCCGCCAGCTGTTGCATGACAGCGGCTACGACAACGAGAAGCGCTGCAGAACCAGCTTTTTCGGACTTGTCGCGAGATAACGTGACGGTCACACGGCTGCCGCCGCAGCAATCCGGCGCGCGGCACGTTCGCCTTCGTGTACCGCCTCCATCATCGTCCGGCTGGCAACGGCGTCACCGACGCGCTCGACCGGCACACCCCTGTTCTTCAACGCGAAATACAGTTCGGTGACGGGACGGTGCCATCCGGCCAAGACCACGGTGTCGACCCCGGTAAGGGTGCCTGGGCGACCTTTCTCGCTGATGTGGACGACGGCACCGTCGACTGCCGTCAATGTGGTGAATGGATGAGTTGTCATGCCGGACTGATGGATTCGTGGCACTGCAAGGTTTGCGCTGAACGGGCCCAGCTTGGCACCGACGTACGGCAGCGGGGTGAGGTAGTCGACCTCGTGACCCTCGCCCTGAAGCTGCAAGGCAAGGCCGATGCCCTTCCAACCGCCCTCACCATCGTCGACGATTACCACGTGCTTGCCCACCGCGGCGTACTCGTCAAGGACATCCCACACTGACAACACATGGTGTTGATCAAGGCCGGGGGTGAACGCAATGCCCTGAGCGAGGTTTCCGACGATATCCGGCCCCGGCGCGGACCCCGTGGCCACGATGATGTGGTCAGGGTTCAACTCCAGCACCTCGTCGGCGGTCGGTGCCCACCCCAGCCGCACATCGACGCCGTACTTCTGGATCATCACGTCGAGATGGTCGACGACGCCGGCGATCTCGCCGCGGCCCGCGATCTTGGCCGCGATGCGCAATTGACCGCCGGTACGGACGCGACGTTCGATCAGAATCACCTCGTGACCCTGCCGCGCAGCGACCTCTGCGGCTTTCATGCCGGCCGGTCCGGCGCCGATCACCACGACGCGACGGCGGAACGTCGCCTGCACCAACGTGCCAATGCCGAGTTCTTGTTCGTATCCCGCGGCCGGGTTGTGCACACACGACGAGTGCGTGACATCGAAGAGGCGGTCGATGCATCCCTGATTACATCCGATACAGCGGCGAATCTCCTGCAGCCGCCCCTCTTTCGTCTTGTTGACGGTTTCCGGGTCGGCGATCTGTTGGCGGGTCATGGCGACAAGGTCGGCATGACCACGCGCGAGAACGTCGGCGGCGTCTAACGGGTCATTGATCCGACCGACAGCGACCACGGGGACATCCACCACAGCTTTCACCGCTGCCGCCAGGTCCTCCCAGATTCGCTTGGGGTGCTGCATATCCGGCACGTTCTGATGGGCCTCGTTGTAGGTGGCGGCCTTGACGCAGATGTAATCGATCTTTCCGGTGGCGGCAATGGCCGCAGCGATCTGCTGAGCGTCGACGACTTCGAGGCCCCCGGGGCTGAAGTCGTGACCCTGAAGGTTGATGCCGACGAGGAAGTCGGGACCCACCTCTGCGCGGACGGCGTCGATGACCCGCATCACGATGCGCATCCGGTTCTCCAGTGAGCCGCCGTACTCGTCGCCGCGGTGGTTGGAGAACGGCGAGAGGAACGATGCCAAAAGGTATCCGCCGTAGCCCGAGTGGATTTCGACGCCGTCCATGCCGCCTTGTTTGGCGTGGCGCGCGCCAATCGCATGCGCCTCGACGATCTCGTCGATGTCCTCGATCTCCATCTCCTTGGGCATTTCGAGATTGAACGGGCACGGGGTGTTGGAAGGACCCCATAGTGCGCGCTCGGTAAACGTTGAATGCCCTTGACGCCCACCATGTCCCAGCTGCATCACGATGCGCGCGCCGTGCTCGTGCACGGCATCGGTGATTTTGCGCAGGCCCGGAACTATCTCGGGTAGCCACGCGCGCGGTTCACCGGGTACGTCCTGCGAAGTCGGATGGATCTGGGGGAAGGCCATCCCGATCAAACCCACGCCACCCATCGCCCGCTCCCGGTAGTACGCCACATGCTGGTCGGTGGGCAGATAACCCTTGGCCATCCCGGTGCCGTGGCCGGTCATCACCACCCGGTTGCGAATCTCGACGCTCCCCAAAGTGATGGGCTCGAACAGCGGTGAAAGCGTCGGATCGCCACTTGTGGATGTCACGAGACTAGTCCTCCATCGGGTGAGATCGGTTGTGGCTCATCCGCATCGGCGAATGGCGTCGGATGAGGCGGTGGGTCAGGCGGTCAGTGCGCCAGATTGGCCCAGCCGCAGCGAGAGCGCGGCAACGGTTAGCGCGGGGTTGACCGCGGCAGAGGAAACGAAGACCGAACTGTCGGCGATCCACAGGTTGTCCAGATCATGGGCGCGCAGGTTGGCATCGACCACACTCGTGGCCGGGTCGTCCCCCATCCGTGTGGTTCCGCACTGATGCGAGGTAGCTTCCACACCAAGGCTTCGGGTGAGCACCACCGGAAATCCGGCTTTTCTGACCACTTTCTTCATCCGGTTGATGAGCTCGTGGTGGGCTGCGAGGTTGGTTTCGCGCCGCGACAACGTGATCTGACCGCGCGAGTTCAGCGTGACCCGGTTTTCGGGCATTGGCAGATCTTCGGTTTGGATGAACAGATCCAGGGTGTATTTGGTGACTTCGTCAAGAATCGGCATCGGGACCCGCGGCTGACCCATCTTGGCTTGAGGTCCGCGTAATTTGCCCAGGCCTTGGACGTTGCCCAGCGGATACTGAGTCGACGGGCCAGCGGTGTACCAGTCGTTGATACCGATGGTTTTCTGGTACACCGCTTCGTTTTTGCGGCGCGGGTCGATCGCCAAGAAGAACGTGGTCACGTGCGCCATATAGTTGCGGCCCACCTGATCGGAAGAATTTGCCAGTCCCTGCGGATGGTGAGGCGATGTCGACCGCAACAATAACGCGGCGGTGTTGACCGCTCCGCAGGCAACCACGAAACGCTTGGCGCGCACCTGAATTCGACGTCCCCGGTGGTCGATTTGCGCGGAGGTAACGAGACGCCCGCTCGCGTCGGTGTCCAGGCGCCTTACCGCCGCGTTGGTCAGCAGACGCACATTGCGGGACTTGGCCCGCAGCGCCGGTCGCACGGCGCCGACGTCGGCATCACCTTTTGCATCGACCATGCAGGCGAACGAATCGCAGGTGTAGCACAGCACGCAGGCGCCCCCTGGGCGGCGGTCGAGTGCCAGCGGCGAGGCGAACGGGTGCAGGCCCTGAGCTTTGGCGCTGTCAGCCAGCCGTGCCATCGCGCCCTCGTGCGCCACACCGGGGAATGGGTAGTCGGTGGAACGCCACGGATCGGTGGGGTCCTCCCCCTTGTTGCTGTGCACCCAGAACATCTGCTCGGCTTGGCCGTAGCAGGATTCCAAATCGGCGTAGGTGATGGGCCAGGCCGGCGAGACACCGTCGACGTGCTTGATCGCACCGAAGTCGCTCTCCCGGAAACGCGGCAGGGTGGCGCCGTAGAGCTTCGTCGAACCGCCCACGTAGTGGTAGTTGCCGGGGACGAACTCCTTGCCGGCTGCGGCGTCGTACCAAGCCGCGGAGTTCTTGTAGCGGCCACGGGTGTGTACCGCGTCGAAGGACCAGTTCTCCCGCTCGACCGGCAGGAAGTCACCCTGTTCGATGATCAGGACCTCGTGCCCGCAGTCACGCAGGGCGTACGCCAAACTGCCGCCGCCCATTCCGGATCCGATGATCGCGATGTCCGTGTCAAGAACGTCGGGCGGATCGGTGATGATCTGTGACTGCAATGCCGCTACCGCGGTCGACATGTGGCTAACTCCCCGGGGCCTAGAGGATTGTGGGCTGCCCGTGAGACGGGTGACACATTTCACGGTATAGAGACCTCGTACCGGGCGGCAGGCGCACAATGTGCAGTTCTGAAGCCAGGGCGTTCACAGTCGGTGCAATCGCGTCCTCAGCCCCGGCTCTGGCGTTGCAGCAGATCGTGCCCACGGACCGCGAATATCAATGCCTGGCGCGTGTCCGGGTCGTCCAACGAGCGTCCGAGCAGGTTGCTGATGCGGTCCAGTCGGTAGTACAGGGTTCGACGCTGCACGAACAGCAGCTGGGCTGCCTGCGTTTTATTGCCGTCGCACGTGAGATAGGTGCGCAGCGTCGGCAGCAGCGGAGTGGCCGTGTCCGCGTCGTGTTTGAGCAGCGGCCCCAGCTCGTCCTCGATATAGCGGCTCAACTCTGGACCCCCCGCCAACGACGCCAACAAGCGCAGCACCCCGAGGTCGTCGAACCGGTGCACCGCGTTGTCGGGGCGGGCGGCGGCCACCGACGCTGCGCTGCGGGCCTGCTCGAGCGCCGCCGGAAGTTGGTTGGCACTGACGGGCCGACTGAGACCGGCACGCACACCGAGCGCCTGCAGACGCTCGACGAGTTGCTTCTCCGAGTTCGCGCGTGGCAGACCCATGATGGCCAATGTGTGCTCACCCAGATCGGTGACCACTGCAGGGAAATGCAGTGCTCGGCAAAGGTCCTCGACTGCCTCGTCGCTAGTGTGCGATGCGGGCCCTTCCTTGCAGACGAACACCGCCACCAGCACGCGGTTGCGAAGGTCACGGCCGATACGCAGTGCCCGGGTGACGAAGTCCTCACCCGAAATATCGCCAAGGAGCAGCCGGCTGACCAATGAGTTCTGTCGTTGTGCCGACCTTGCGCCACTCTCCCTTGCGCCGAGCAACGCAATGGCGATGGCATCGGCCGCGCGGTCCAGCGCGTACCCCGCGGTGCCGACGACTGAATCGCCGCCGTGCAACACGTGCAGCCACCCCCATCGTTCGCCGCGCAGCACGACAGCTTTTCTCGTGCAGTGGTGCGCCTCGGTCGCGTTGCCGGTGTCGTTGGTTCCTGGATCGTGGTCGATGCGGGAGTGATGTTCCCACTGTCCGAGTGCTTCATCGCCCACTGGTGAGCTTCCCGAGTATGCGACCACCTGCCGCGACGCGTCCTCCAACACCACGGGATAGCCGACCTCAGCAGACAGCGCGTCGGTGAACTCGACGTGGTCACGGCCCGACAGCAGCAACTTCATGAACGTGGCGTTGAGGCGCTCGTAGGCGCTGAGATCAAGCACCCGCTGATCAACGATCGACTCATGTACCTGGGCGGAGACCTCAACGAACGGTAGCTCCCCGTCCAAGCCGACCAGAGGGAAATCGCGTTCGCGGGCCGCTGCGATCAGCGCCTGGGGCATCGCGTCGAATGCACGCCCACTCAGTTCGATGATCAGCACCGCGGCCTGCGCGTCGGCGATCTCGGTGAGGTACCGGCGCTGGCCCTCGGCGGTCGATCCGATGCCAAGCCCGGCGGTGAGCAGCATTTCCCCTCCGCTCAGGAACTGCGCGATATCCGGTATTTCGGTGGGATGAACCCACCGGATGGTCCGGCTTAGGTTGCTCTCGCCTGCATACACTTTCAGCGGAACACGGCTGAACACTTCCAGCTCGAGCGCCGCCCCGACTGTCATTGCCATGGCCGTCCCGTTCGATCGGCGCCAGAATGTGCAGGGGAATTCTGCTGCACTGCGCACATTGAGTCTATCGAGACATGGATCACTGTAGGCACACTTATCGACAAGGTCGCTGCCCGACCCGGTCGGCGTGACGTAACAGCCGAGCCCGTCACGACAGAGAGGACTCTTCATGCCCAGGCTCAACGGCGGACAGGTTATCGCCCGCACTCTCAAGGAATACGGCGTGCCCTACGTGGCAGGCATTCCGGGGCACGGCATCTGGGGATTGATGGATGCGTTCAACGAGGACGAATCCAAGATTCCGTTCATCCAGACGTATCACGAACAGAGCGCGGTCCATTTGGCTGATGGCTACTACCGAGTTTCAGGGAAGCCGATGTGCGCGGTGACGTCGATCGGCGCGGGCGCCTCCAACACCGTCCTCGGCCTGGCCACTGCCTACAGCGACTCCACCAGCGTCCTGGTTATCACCGGCGGTCCGCCACGACACATGCGCGGTCGTGGTGTGCTCCAAGAGCTGGAAAGGCAAAAGGACAACGGTTTCCCGCAGGTCGCAGAAGCGGTTTCTAAACGCAGCTGGGTCGCCAACAGTATCGAAGATCTGCCGTTCATCCTGCATCGCGCGTTCAGCACCATGCTGACCGGCCGACGTGGACCCGCCCACATCGAAGTGCCATGGGATCTGCACGCAGAGACCGCCGAAGTCAACTTTCATGACCTTGCCCGCCGGCTCCCGGTGGGCCTGCAATATCCCGACCCCGAGGCGATTGAGCGTGCGATCGCGGTGCTGGCCGGTGCGGCGCGACCGATGATCATCATCGGGGGCGGCGCCATCAGTGCCGACGCCACCGACGAAGTGCGGGCCCTGGCCGAAGGATTCAACATCCCCGTCGCAACGACGTGGAATGGCAAAAGCGGGTTCCCCGAGGATCACGATCTGTTCGTCGGAAGCGTCGGCCAGACCGGCACGATCCACGGAAATTACCTGGCCGCCAACGCCGATGTCGTCGTCTCGATCGGCTGCCGGTTCACCGACTGGTCGTCGTCCAGCTACGCCAAGGGGCAGTCGTTCTCGTTCCCGCCGGCCAAGCTCATTCACATCGATATCGATCCGCACGAGATCGGCAAGATCTACCCGGCCGAGGTCGGCATCCTCGCCGACGCTAAACCCGCCGTCGCCGCGATCGTCGACTCACTGCCAGCCAAGCCGACCCGTACTGACTATCTCGCAGAGGTCGCCGAACGGAAAGCGGAGTGGGAGAACGAATTATCGACCCGCCGCGACACCGACCGCTTCCCGTTCACGCTGCAGCGACCCCTGGCCGCCCTGCGCCGCGTGATGGACCGAAGCGGCATCGTACTGGTCGGTTCGGGTAATACCCAAGGTGCCGTCAAGCAGACGTTCCCGGTCTACGAGCCGCGCACACACCTGACGACAGGCGGCTTCTCATCCATGGGATGGCCGGTGCCCGCCGCGCTGGGCGCCAAACTCGCCGCACCGGAGCGCCAGGTGGCCAGCATCACCGGTGATGGCGACTTCCTGATGACAGCACAGGAGATCGGGGTCGCCATCCAGCACGACATTCCCGTGGTGTTTGTCGTGCAGGACAATTCGGGCTATATCTCGATCCGCGGCGGTCAGCGCAACGCCACCGACCGTATCATCGGCACCGAGTTCAACCGCCCCGACGGCACTCCGTACAGCCCAAGCTTCAAGGATCTCGGAAAGTCGTTCGGGCTGGAATCATTCCGGGTCGACTCGGCAGCCGACCTCGAGCCGACCTTCAAGCGGGCCTTCGACGCACAGGCCCCGGTACTGGTCGAGATTCCTACCGATCGCGACCTCGCCAGCCCATTCGTTCCGGGCTGGCTCGATTTCCCGCCGCTGCCGCACATCACCGACGAACGAGCCGACGAATACCGCCAGAATCGCGCCAACGAGCAGCACCAGTAGGGGTTCACACGATGAACGACGACACTTCATAACGCCCGGGAGTGCCCGCAAGGTGCCCGCGCAATCTGCGCAGGGCGGCGCGGGCGCCTACCACTCAGCGACGTCTAGCGCCTATTAATCCAGTCGACTCAGTCAGCCAATGTTGCCATCTGGCCATATCGCCATGCCGTTTTCCGGGCCAAACTCCCTGATCCAAATCGTCCGCTCCCCACCCAAGAGCACACCCGTAAAGGGGTTTCAAAATGCAGGACAACATTTCTAGAGCCGCGGCCAACATGGCGGGCGCCCAGTTCGACCGTAGGAAGTTCCTGTGGTCGGCAGCCGCGGGTCTCGCCGTCGTGGGCGCCGGGGCCAGCCTCGTCGGTTGCGCAGGCGGCGGTCAAGGCGGCCAATCGTCTCAGGGCGGCCCGACAGGCGAACCCAAGCGCGGCGGCACCCTCCGGGTCGGCGCGCAAGGCGGCGCCAACACCGACACCCTCGATGCCCAAAACGGTCTCACCAACACCGATTACACGCGCAACGCGCAACTGTACGATCCCCTGGCTCGGCTTGACGACAAGGGGCAGCCGCAACTGGTCTTGGCCAAGGAAATCACGCCGAACAAGGATGGCACCGAGTGGACCATCATCATCCCCGCCGGCGTGACCACACACCAGGGCAAACCGTTTACCGCCGATGACGTCCTCTACAGCCTCAAGCGAATCGTCGACAACAAGTTCCCCGGGTTGTACAGCCTGGGACCGATCGACATCGCGAATTCCAAAGTCGTCGATCCCACCACGCTGAAGGTGGCTTTCACCAAGCCCTACGCCATCCTCGTGGAGGGTTTGACCACCGTGTTCATGAACATGGTCCCGCGCGACTACGACCCCAAAAAACCTGACGGCACAGGCCCGTTCAAGTTCCAGAGCTTCACGCCAGGCGTCGAGAGCACGTTCGTGCGCAACGCGAACTACTGGCAGGCCGACTTGCCCCATCTGGACGCGGTGGTCACGACAAACATCGCCGATGAGACCAGTCAGGTCAACGCACTGCAGTCGGGCCAGGTCGACGTCATCAACTATTTGTCCCAAGGTTCGGTCGCGGCGCTGCAATCCGGCGGCATGCATGTAGTCGTTTCCGGCACCGGCGGATGGGGACCGTTCACGATGCGCGTCGACCAAAAGCCATTTGATGACCTGCGCGTGCGCCAGGCGCTGCGGTTGATCGTGGATCGCCAGGAGATGCTCAACCAGGTCTTCGGCGGCAAGGGAAAGATCGGCAACGACGTCTTCGGCATATACGACAGAGACTTCCCGACAGATTTACCACAACGCCACCAAGACATCGACCAGGCGAAGTCACTGCTCAAGGCGGCCGGGCAGCAGGACCTGACAATCCAACTGGTGACAACCCCCAATGCCCCCGGAATGATCCCCGCCGCACAGGTTTTCGCCACGCAAGCCAAGAAGGCAGGCGTCAACGTCAACATCGTCCAGCAGACAACGACCGACTACTTCGCCAACTCCTACCTGAAAGTGGCCTTCAGCCAGGACTACTGGCCCACGCAGCCGTACCTGGTCGCTGCCGGTCAAGCACTGGCGGGCCCCGATGCGCCCTTCAATGCCTGCAAGTTCAACGATCCCGAATACAACTCGCTCTACAACCAGGCGATCGCCGAAGTAGACGCCGGAAAGCGTGCTGACCTCATCCACACGATGGTCAAGATCGATTACGACCGAGGCGCCAACATCATCCCGTACTTCTTTCCAACGATCGACGCAAGCACCCAGAAGGTGGGCGGAATCAAGGAGTTCCCCACAGGATTCAGTCCCAGCGGTAACGACTTCACCAACTTCTGGTTGGCCTAGAAACCCGCTGATTCGGCGAAAGGCCCACCATGACTGAGACGCTCCAAATCGCCACCGCGAAGCCATCGGGACGCAGTTCCCACCCGATCCGATCGCTGGTGGTATCGCGCGCAATCACCGGGGTGATATCGATTTTCGTCATCTCGATCATTGTCTACGCCGCGACATTGGTGCTGCCTGGTGACGCCGCCACCGCGATCCTCGGCCAACAGGCCACACCCGAGCGACTGGCGGCACTACGGGCCGAGCTGCACCTCGATCAGTCGCCCATTACCGGCTATTTCAACTGGGTGACATCCGCATCGCGCGGCGACTTCGGCAAGTCACTCACCCAGGGTCTGCCGGTATGGGACATTGTGGGGCCAAGGCTGGCCAACTCGATGGTGCTGATCGCACTCACCGCGATCATCTCCACCATTTTGGGTGTGCTACTTGGGATGTGGGCAGCCGCACGCCGCGACTCGTGGATCGATCACTCGCTGTCGGTGAGCGCGCTGGTGGCAAGCGCGTTGCCGGAGTTCGTGATCGCCGTGTTCGTGGTGATGGTTTTCGCCGTCACGATATTCGCGTGGTTTCCTGCGGTCAGCATCCTGCCCGAGGGTGAACACATCTGGAATGAACCGGTGAAGCTGGTACTGCCGGTCTTTGCCCTCGTCCTCGTGGTCACTCCCTATGTATTCCGGATGTTCCGGGCGTCACTGATCGAGGCGCTCAACTCCGACTACGTCGAGGTTGCAACCTTGAAGGGTGCCAGCATGTCACGGCTGTTGTTCGGTCACGCGCTGCCGAATGCACTGGCCGCAACCATTCAGGTGGTGGGCCTGAATCTGCTGTATCTGGCCGGTGGAATCGCCCTGGTCGAGACAGTGTTCCAGTTCCCGGGAATCGGTTTGGCACTTGTTGCGGCAATCAGCGAGCGCGATGTGCCGATGATTCAGTTCCTGGTCGTGCTGTTGGCCATCGCATACGTCCTATTGAATATCACGACCGACCTCGCAGTGCTACTCGTCACTCCACGCAAACGACTTCCGAGGTGACCACGGACATGACCGCTACCCTCAACTTAGACACGGCCGAACAGTCGCCGACCAAGCAGCGAGGTGCAGTACGACGAATACTGGAGAGCGCCTTGGCAACTCGCCGCGGTAAAATAGGCCTGGCACTGGCAGTGCTTGTGGTCGGGTTCGCCTTCATCGGCCCATTCCTTCCCTCGCGCTCACCGGTGGAGTTCTCCGGCCCGCCATATGCGTTACCAGGCAACGGTGCAGGAATTCTTGGCACCGACGCGCTTGGGCGCGATGTTCTGGCGCGCCTATTCGACGGCGGTTGGCAACTGTTGACGCTAGCCGCGATCTCTACCGCGGCAGCGGTATTGCTCGGTGCCATTGCTGGCGTGATGGCGGCCTATCGCGGCAGTTACACCGAAATGACGGTCATGCGCTCAGTCGATGTCATGCTCGCGATCCCCCAGCTGGTGTTTGTTCTGCTGATTGTGAGCGTCATCGGCGCGAAGACCTGGCTTGTGGTGGTGGCTGTCACGCTGTGTCAAGCGCCTCAGGTGGCGCGTGTCATGTACGCCGCCGCGCAGGACATCTGCGAGCGCGACTTCGTCAAGGCGGTCGCCCTGTGGGGTGTTCCCCCGCGTACGGTGATCCGCCGCCATGTCATGCCCAGCCTGACAACTCCATTGGCCGTGGAAGCTGGTTTGCGACTGAGCTTTTCGATCATTCTCATCGCAGGCATCAACTTCCTCGGGTTCGGCACACAACCACCGAATCCATCCTGGGGAGTCATGGTGAACGAGAACCGGCTCGGTCTGGCCACCAACTACTGGGGAGTGCTGGCTCCGGCCATCCTGCTCGCCATCCTCGCCGTGGGGACCAACGTTTTCGCCGATTCATTGGCGCGGGTCGCCTTTGGCGAAGGCGGCGCCGAGGAAACGTCGGCCGTTACAGGGCTCACCATGGCGGCATCATGACTGGGGTGCGCGAGGTCGCCACCGACGACCGCGACGCCGGTGCGCCGGAAGCGGGATTACTCGTCGAGGGCCTGACAGTCGTCACCGAGGGGCGCCAGACACCCGTGGTGCAGGACGTCGGTTTCGCAGTGGCGCCCGGCCACGTAATGGGCTTGGTCGGTGAGTCGGGTTCAGGCAAAAGCACCATCGGCGTCGCCCTTCTTGGTCTCGCGCGTCGTGGGCTGCGCATCGCCGGCGGACGCGTGTGCATCGACGGCGTCGATATTCTCGGCCTACAAGGCAGGAATCTGCAGAACGCGCGCGGCCGGCTGATTGCCTATGTTCCCCAGGATCCAGTAAGCGGACTGAACCCAGCGCTCACGGTGGGTCGCCAACTACGCGAGGCGATCATCATCCACCGCGATACCCTGCCGGCGGGGGAAACCATCGAGCAGCGTGTGCACCAGCTGATGGATGAGGTCGGCCTGCCCTCGACCGACGCTTTTCTGAACAGCTACCCGCACCAGATGTCGGGTGGGCAGCAGCAACGAGTCGGTATCGCAATGGCATTCAGCTGTCGACCCCGCGTCATCGTTCTCGACGAGCCGACGACTGGGTTGGATGTCACCACCCAGCGCCGTGTCCTAGAGACCGTGCGCGAGCTCACCGCTGAGCATCAGGTGACCTCGGTGTACGTCAGCCACGACTTGGCGGTGGTGGCCCAGCTCGCCGATCAGACCGCCGTCCTCTATGCGGGTCGCGTCGTCGAGCACGCAGCCACCGAGTCGATGTTCGGTGGTGCCCGTCACCCCTATACCGTCGGCCTGCTGAAGGCAGTGCCGAGTTCGGCTCGCAGTGAGATTCTGGTCGGCATCGAAGGTCGGCCTCCCCGGCCGGGCCGGTGGCCGCAGGGCTGTTTGTTCGCGGATCGCTGCGAGTCGGTACAGCAGACCTGCCGCGAGGAACTTCCGCCGCTACGCAATCTTGGTGACAGCGGTCAATCCCACTTGGCGCGTTGCTATTTCCCACAGCCGCCGGTATCGGCTGATCATGCCAAGAACCCTGTGCCAACGTTGTCAGGTGGTCCCCTGCCCATCGTTACGGTACGCAAGCTGGCGGCGCGATATGGGGCGCGCGAAGTGCTGCGCGATGTCTCATTCGAAGTTCTTGCGGGCCGCTGCACGGCTGTGGTCGGGCAATCGGGATCCGGAAAGACGACCCTGGCGAGATCGTTGGTCGGTCTGCACACAGCCTGGACAGGGGAGGTCGAATTCGCGGGCACGCGGTTGGATACGCAGCCGCAGCGTCGGACCAAGGCGCAACGTCAGACATTGCAGTACGTTTTCCAAAACCCTTACAGCTCACTGAATCCACGGATGTCAGTGCGCGAAAATCTGGAGGAACCGCTGCGGTACTTCTCCTCCTTGTCGCACCGTCAGCGCACGGAGAAGGTCTTCGGGGTGCTGGCAACGGTCGCTCTATCGGAGGAGTACGCCGAGCGGATGCCACAGCAACTGTCGGGCGGCGAACGGCAACGCGTCGCGGTAGGACGTGCCTTGATCGTCGACCCCGACGTCATCGTATGCGATGAGATCACCTCGGCGCTGGATGTGTCGGTACAAGCGCTGCTCGTCGAGCAGCTTCGGCGTCTCCAGAATGAACGAGGCTTGTCGTTGGTATTCATCACCCACAACCTGGCGGTGGTGCGCAGTATCGCCCAGGAGGTCGTCGTGCTGTCCGATGGCGTCATCGTCGAGTCCGGCTCAGTTGATCGGGTCCTCGACCATCCCACACACGCGTATACCCAGAGTCTGCTCGCCGATTTACCCAGCACCGAAAGGTCCTGAGCCAGAACAATATTCATGACAACGCAGTTACCATCAGCACGCGGCGTCAATACCACGGCCGAAGCTCGGGACTGGCAACTCTCGGCGCGATGCCGCGGCGAGGACACCGACGCGTTCTTTCACCCGGAAGGTGAGCGCGGAGGCGAACGACGCCGACGTCAACGCCGCGCCAAAGCGATGTGTGCCGAATGCCCCGTCAGGCACCAATGTCTCGTCCACGCGATGAAGGTCCCGGAGGCCTACGGAGTTTGGGGCGGTACATCCGAAGACGAGCGCGCACGCTGGCTCCGCACGCCGTCACCCGTCGTATGTTAGCTAACTCCAGGTGTGGGCGCATCCGGGCGAATCAGTTGAGCATGGCGTAGTTCAGCCCAGAGCTCTTCCGGCACAGCGCTTTCGAAGAGTTCAGCATTGCGCATCTGCTGATCGGTATTGCGCGCGCCGAGGCATATGCTGGTGATCGCCGGGTGGGCGTAGGCGAACTGCATCGCCGCGGCGGCAAGCGGCACCCCATGCCGTTGACACAGCTCTTCGAGTTTTGCCGCCTTGGCAAGTACTTCACGCGGCGCCGGTCCGTAGTTGAATCGGGCGCCGCTCACAGGCCCAGTAGCCAAGACACCGCTGTTGAACACGCCGCCCAATACGATCCCGATGCCCCGTTCCTGACACATGGGCAGCAGCGCGTCCAACGGCTCTTGCTCCAGCAATGTGTACCGGCCGGCCAACAGGCACAAATCAGCATCGGTGGCCTTGACCGCCTCTGTCATCACGTCGGTCTCGTTGACTCCAAAGCCGATCGCCTTGACGACACCTTGATCCCGAAGCGACTCCAACGCGGGAAACGCGCTGACGACAGCCTGGCGGAAGTACTCCGGCTGCAACGGTCCGTGAGTGAAGTGATCGCAGTCGTGAATGAACAGGACATCGAACCGATCGGTGAGCATGCGCTGCATGCTTTGCTCGACTGCACGCATGACCCCGTCGTAGCTGTAATCGAATGCCTCGACGAAGGGCGGGATATCGCGGTACTGGCCGCTGACCGTCGGCGCTGCGCTTGTCGGCGTCAGCACCCGGCCGACCTTTGTCGAGAGCACCATTTCGTCACGGTCGAAACGACGTAGTACATGCCCGAGCCGGTATTCACTTAATCCGTTGCCATACCCGGGTGCGGTGTCGAAGTAGCGCACGCCCTGCCGCCACGACTGCACGACCATGTCAGCCGCTTGGTCGTCGGTGAAGACGCCGTTGAAATTCCCGATAGGCGCACCGCCGAACCCAACGGCAGTGAATTGCAAACCCGACCGTTGATGAACCCTGGTGTCCGACACTCTCATTGGCGCGACCCTTTTCTGCTTGTAGCTTTACTCCGTCGCTTCGCGCTGCCAGGTTAGGGCGCGCTTAATTCGAGCGTAATGTCGCGAACCCACGCGAACCCGACACACTGTGAGCAGCGTCGGCGGCAAATAATGCACCAATTGTGTGAGGTTCGTGAGCGTCGCATCGCATAATCTGTTGACAACTTCCGGCCCGGTCGCCGACGTCTCGCTTATCGGGTGTGATCAAGATCAGGGGGAAAGGGGGGCACCGATCAACGTGCGGGCTCCCGATATCGACCCGACAGGATTGCGGTGGCATATCCGCTCGTACTTCGATGTGTGGACAGACCTACTCGAGCGGTCCCCCCACGGGCGTCCGATAGTCATCGGCATCGACGGTCACAGTGGCTGCGGCAAGACCACTCTCGCGAACGGGCTGGCAGCGGTTGAACCCCACACCGATGTGATCCATACCGACGACGTGGCCTCGCATCATTCGTTCTTTGAGTGGGCAGAGCCGCTGATTGAGTACCTGTTGAAACCTCTGCACCAAAACGGGCTCCCTATCAGTTACCGTCCAC
Organism: Mycobacterium sp. OAE908; assembly: GCF_017872775.1. NCBI lineage: Bacteria > Bacillati > Actinomycetota > Actinomycetes > Mycobacteriales > Mycobacteriaceae > Mycobacterium > Mycobacterium sp. OAE908. The sequence goes on along the minus strand of NZ_JAGGJL010000003.1, from coordinate 134,591 downwards.
CCGGATGGGTTCTGCGCGACCGGCCCGGCGCGATCACCGTCGCCGCCGATACGACTGCGGTGCTTGTCGAGGGAGTCGGCGTCGCACGTCGGGAGGTGCGAAGGTGGTTGGACGCAGTCATTTGGGTATATGCCGACGATGACGTCGCCCGTCGGCGGCTGGTGTCTCGCGGGGAGAGCACAGCCTTTATCAACGACTGGATGGCGCAGGAGAATCGCCTGCTTGCCGAGCATCGGCCGTGGGAGATCGCTGATTTGCTCGTCGCGGGCGAGTTGGGTCAACCGTCGCACGACGGCCGGTACGGCAATGTCGTCACCGCCCCTGGCCCGGGGGCGGCGCGCGTGCGGGCCAAGGACACATAAGCGAAGCACTTCACCGTGAAGGGGTTACATGTCTCAGGCGGCAGAGTCGGAAGCCGATGATCAAGCCAACGAGCCGGCCGAAATCACTTTCGATGAGCACCTGCACCCGGCGCGGCCGCGAGCGCTGCGCTTTCGCCCCCGCGTCAGAGCCTCGTTCGTCCGACGATCACTAGCTCAGGACGGCACCGCGGCCGGAGACAATCCGGCGTATGTGTCCTGGCTGCTGTCGCAATCGATGCTGGCCGACGCCAACGAAATCAGCCAACAGTTCTCGGGACAGGGCTCGATGTGGCAGAACCCCTACGCCACGCCCGCCCCGCGCAGTGCTGTTGACACCGCCTCGGTGTGGTTCACCGCCTATCCGCTGTCGCTGATCACCCGGCCCGACGAGTCTTTTCTCAAAGCGATGGCAGACGAAAATATGTGGAAAGCCTTTTCCGAGATCGGAATTGAGGCCATCCACACCGGCCCGGTCAAACGTGCGGGAGGCATCTCGGGTTGGGACATGACACCGAGCGTCGACGGCCACTTCGACAGGATCAGCACCCAGATTGACCCTGCGTTCGGCACCGAAGAGGAGTTTCGCCACATGTGCGGAACCGCAAACTGGTACGGCGGCACCATCATTGATGACATCGTGCCGGGGCACACCGGCAAAGGGGCCGACTTTCGGCTGGCCGAGTTGAAGTACGCCGACTACCCCGGCATCTATCACATGGTCGAGATCGATCCACGCGACTGGGCTCAGTTGCCCGACGTTCCGGCGGATGCCGACTCGGTCAACATCGACGCCACAACGGAAGAATGGCTGGACAAGGCCGGGTACATCATCGGGCGACTCCAGCGGGTGATCTTCTATGCCGAAGGCGTCAAGGAAACCAACTGGAGCGTGACACGTCCGGTCGTCGGCGTCGACGGTGTCGAGCGCCGCTGGGTTTACTTGCACTACTTCAAGGACGGCCAGCCCTCCATCAACTGGCTCGATCCGTCGTTCGCAGGCATGCGACTCGTCATCGGCGACGCACTGCATTCGCTGACCGACTTAGGTACTGGCGGGTTACGGTTGGATGCGAACGGCTTCCTCGGTGCGGAGAAAACTGCCGCCGAAGACAGCACCGCGTGGTCGGAAGGCCACCCACTGTCAGAGGCGGCCAACCATCTGATCGCCAGCATGGTCCGCAAGGTCGGTGGGTTCACGTTCCAGGAACTCAATCTCACCATCGATGACATCCGCGAAATCGGCGAGGCGGGCGCCGACCTGTCCTACGACTTCATCAACCGCCCAGCCTGTCAGCACGCGCTCGCGACGGGCGATACGGAATTTCTGCGGTTGACACTTCGGACCACCCTCGAACTGGGCGTCGATCCCGCTTCACTGGTGCACGCACTACAAAATCACGACGAACTCACCTATGAGCTCGTGCACTGGTCCACCGGTCACCGCGACGACATCTACACCTACAAGGGCGAAGACGTGACCGGGGAAGCACTGGGCGAAACGATCCGCCGCGACCTGACCGAGAGACTCACCGGCGACAACGCGCCGTACAACCTGGTTTTCACGACGAACGGCATCGCCTGCACCTCCGCCACCATCGTCGCGGCCGCGCTTGGAATTACCGATCTGGATGTGATCGACGACATTGATCGAATCCGCCGCGCACATCTTCTGCTGGCAATGTTCAATGCCCTGCAGCCCGGCGTTTTCGCGCTGTCCGGCTGGGATCTGTGCGGGATGCTGACACTTGCGCCCTCCGATGTCGCTTCGTTGCTGCAGGGCGGCGACACTCGGTGGATCCATCGAGCGGCACACGACTTGATGGGGGTGAACCCGTCGGCAACGAAATCGATGGCTGGCATTCCGCGAGGCCGAAGCTTGTACGGGTCGATTCCTGAGCAACTCGCTGACGAGACGAGCTTCCTTCGGCAACTGCAAGCCATGTTGCGAGTGCGATCTCACTATGGCATCGCGACCAGCCGTCAGGTCGATATTCCGGAGGTATCACATCGCGGCATGCTCGTGCTTGTGCATGAACTAGCCGACCAAGGCCGCCATCAACTGACGGTCCTCAACTTCGCCAATGAGGAAGTCGTTGGGACAGTGCGCTCAGAGAGCCTCCCGCCGGGCGCGTCAGTGTCGGACATGTTTACCGGCAAAACTCTTGCAGCCGTAGACGATCTGCACAGCTTCTCCATCGAGATGCAGGCCCACCAGGGAATGTCGCTGCTCATCGAAAGCACTGCGGACTGACCTCGCATGCGGGATGGATTGCACCGTGTTCACCGAGGCCGAGTTGCAGCTGTTGGCTGTCTGTCAGCAAGGCAGAATGGTCAGCCTTCGCGCCGACGATACCTCGCAGATTCATCCCGTCTCGTTCGTCGTCGACCCCGTGGGCGGATGGATCGATATCAGTGGTCCCCGGCTCCGCGATTCGCAGAAATACCGCAACATCCGTCACGATCCGCGGGTGACCCTTATCGTCGATGAGGACAGCGCAGCAGCATGTGGATCAGGCGCTTCGAACGCTCGTAAACTTGAAATACGCGGCATAGCCGAGCTTTCCGAGCGTCCCACTCCAGGAATGAGCACCGACGTGATCCGGATCCGGCCCGTTCGCATAGGCACCTGGAACCTGGCCGGAGACGGTCACGACAGCCGCTTCGTCAGGTAGACCCGACGGCGGTTATGCTTCTCTTCAGTCGCGGCTATACACGGGTGGCGTGTACGAAGTGTTTCCCAGAACTCACCTGAGCCTCGCCGCCAGCGGTGCTGTACCCGGCCAGGTTTCGAGCCGCTCCTGCTGCCTGGAAGTAATGCAAGTGCTCGGCGATGGCCTCACCTATCCGATGAGAGTCACGGCAGATCGGCCAGCTGGCACCTACTTCCCCGCGTCGCATAAGCCGTCCACCAACAAATCACCAGATATGCAGTGCAACTCGCTCACCGAACGTGGTTTTCGACGGTCGTGCGTTCCGTGCGGGATCCGATAACACCCGATTAGGTGAACTCGCTGCTGGCCTCCTAATCGGCGTCCGCTACGTCCGCGCACGCCGAATCACCACTGCGGCAGCTGGATTCGATTCATTCATACCGCGAGCCACGAGCTCGTCATAGAACTTGCGCAGAGCGGTGACACGACGGATCGTGCTTCCGCTGTACTTGCGTCGACGCAACAGGGCGACGTACTGACGAACGTCTTTGGCCGATAGGTCCAGGACGTCCTTCTCACGTGCGTGCGCCCACCAGTACACGTCATCCAAATCGCCCCAGTAGGCGCGCGCGGTGTTGTACCCGTGGTTCAGCAGCACGCTTTCGCGAATCTCCGCGAACCGCCCGTAGTCGACGCGGCGCGCGGAAATCACCGGCAGCAGATGATCCGGGTAGAACTCGCCTGTCACGACCTCAGGCTACTGCCCTAGTGCTATCACGCTTACGCTTTTCTCGCCTCTACCTGCAGCTTTAGCCTTGTGATCGACACATCCATTGCGGATGCGAGGAGCGAGCAATGCGCCGGCAACAGATTAACGGCACTGCCGAGTCACACCGGCCAGTGCTCGACGCCGCCCAGCGGCTCGCGCGACTGGTCATCATCAGCTGTGTCATTCTGGTGCTCGCCTACTTCGCACTCGCCGCCATCGTGGTCATCCGTACCGGCGACATCCAAGCCGTCGCCGACGTCGGGCGCGCAGCCGCGGAGCTGATTCGCGCGCTCACAAGCTACGACTGAACGAGCTGGGCAAGTCGCGCTCAGCGATACCTTCGCTCCACCACGCTCCGCATTTTGGCGTACCCGATGCTCATACTCGGGTCATGAGTCAGCTCTACACAAAGAATGGCCGTCCATTGCAGGTCACAGGCTCCGAGGTGTACTCCAAGGCAGGCCGATACATCGGTCAGCACAGACGGCCGGTACGCCGGAACCGTCGTGGGCACCGCGTCGTCTATCGCGGCACAGAGAGCGCACGGATGGGCAGCCCATCGACGAGAGCCGGACGGGCCGGGCTGCGCCTCGTCTGGGACGCCGAACGTCCCGCTTCCGAGCTCGCCGAGGCTCATGGAGCCCGCCGAGTCCGAAACCGTCTACGTCGACATCTCCTGCCCGAACGCCAAATAGAGTGACGTCGGAAATGGCGCATCGAGGCGTTGCACCGTGAGGACCTAGCCGAACGGAATATGTGTCTGCTGCGGTACAGGTCACCGGTCTAGGCGATGCGATCAATGGCGCGGTTTCGCCGAGCGGACTTCTCGCGATGCCGTCGACGCAGTTAGGGGCCTCTGCGCCCTGAGATAACAGTTCTGCTGCGGCGACTGCCAACCGTCGCTCACATCGAAGGCTAGCAGCGGGGGTGATGCCCTTGCGCCACAAGGGGTTCAGCTAAGTCACATAGGGTAGTTCGGCAATTCGAAGTCGTCGCGCAGGCTGCGGGACACCAGCAGATCGCCCAAAGGAGCGAACTTCATGGCCCGCATCACCAGATGCCGAAACCGGATACCGAGCTCGGTCTTTGTGGCGAAGACGGGTATGAACTTCTCGGCACCGGCCTGTTTGCCTTCGATAAACGGCCGCATTCGACTCTCATAGGCCTGGAATGCAAGCTCGTGATCGCCCCAGGCGTTCTGGAGTTCGCTGGCCAGCACGTAGGCTGCGGTCACGGCCAGACCGGTGCCCTCGCCTGCCAGCAGGGATACGCAGGCGGCTGCGTCGCCGATCAACTCCACCCTGCCCTTTGACCAGTGATCCATGCGGATTTGGCTGACGGCGTCGAAGTAGAGGTCGTCAGCGTCGTCGAGTGCGGCGAGGATCTGCTTACATTCCCAGCCAGCGTCGCCGAATTCGTTCCATAGCAGCGCCTTTCGCGCGTCAAGCTCGCCTGGGTCGTAGCCTTGGTCGGAGCGGAACACGAACAGAAACAGGGTGCGGTCGCCGCGCAGCGAAAACCGTGCAACTGATCGACCCGGTCGACTGTAGGTCACGTACACCAGTTCGTCGCGCGGACGATAGCCCTCCACGACCGCGGCCGCGACCAGACAGCCCATGTAGTGCTCGGTGTTGGCCTCGGGCCCGAATGTCAGCCGACGCACGTTGGAGTGCAGTCCGTCGGCGCCGATGACGAGGTCGAAGTCGCGGGTCTTGTTCTTGGCGAAGCCCACGCTGATCCCGTCGGGGTATTGATTGATCGCCGTGATGCTGTCGTCGAAGATCGTTTCGACGTCGCGCTGAATGGCAGCGTAGATGATGGCGGCTAGGTCGCCGCGCGCCACGCTGGTGAGCTGTCCGTCGGTCGCTCGCCGGAACCCCTCAACGTTCAGGCTGGCCTGGGTCTGGCCATCGGGGCCGACGGAACGCAGCGATCGCATCTGATAGCCGGCGTCGCGGATGGCCGCCTCCAGCCCCATCCGTTGTGCAACGCGGTAACCCACCCCCCAGAAATCGATCACGTAGCCGCCGGTTCGAAAGTGCGGCGCCCGTTCAATCAACGTCGGCTCGTGACCGGTGCGGTGCAGCCAATACGCGAGTGCCGGGCCGGCGACTCCGGCGCCGGAATCTCTCACCATTCGCCCACGTCGCCGCTGTGCCCGCCGCGCCGCCGGACTGGAACGCCATCGCAGCGCTCACAATCATCGCGGCGGCCCTGATCGCCGCGGGCGTCGCCGGATACTCGCGACGTGACCTGAGCTAATGAGCAACCACGCCAGCAGCTCCGACGTCGACCACGCGACGGATGCCTTCTTTGCGCCCCTGATGGACGAACATAGGGGCATGTCAGCGGTTCTTACGGCGATACAAGCCGATATCACCACACTGCGAGTGGATGCCATCGTTAACGCGGCGAACGAATCGCTGCTTGGAGGCGGTGGTGTCGACGGCGCCATTCATCGCGCTGCTGGACCCGGCCTGCTCGAAGAGTGCCGACGCCTGCACGGCTGCCGCACGGGTGAAGCGAAGATCACCGGTGGCTATGACCTTGCCGCCGCCCACGTGATCCACACTGTTGGCCCCCGATGGGCGGGGAGGCGATGCCGGCGAACCGGAACTGCTCGCGTCGTGCTACAGGAAGTCTCTTGAACTTGCCGCAGCACATGACGTCCGCTCCATCGCCTTCCCTTGCATCAGCGTGGGCATCTTCGGCTACCCATTCGAGCAGGCCGCGCAGGTGGCGGTGTCGACGGTGAAAGCGACGGTGGACAACTTGCCCGGCATCGGCGAGGTCATCTTCTGCTGCTTTACCGCAGACCAGCTGGCCGTATATGAGCAGCTCCCGGGAATCAACGCCGACCCTTTAGCCTGAGCCGAATGGATCAGTGATAGGGGTTGGCGGGCAGCGCAAGCGCCAGGTACTTGCCATCCAGACTGATAACCAAGTCCAGGTCGAGGAACCGCCCCAGCGCCTGCTGTAGCCAATCGACTGGGCGATCCAGGCCGGCCGCCAATTCGTCGAAACTGCGTGCGTCGGTGCACATCTCATAGAGTGCAGCATCGTCGTCATCGAATCGGTAGCCGCGGTACTCATCGCCGCGGCCGTCGTGGATGCTGACCGACTCCCACGTTTTCACCATCCGCAGATACGGCCGATTCTTCTCATCGGCCCACAGGCGTTTCCACTGGCCCACTAGGCGTATGCATTCGCCGTAGGTCTCCTTCGGCAGGCCGCCGACAGTGTCGTGTTCGAAGAAGTACGACACCCGATTCAGGTCGTAGGACGGCGGATAGATGTAGCGGTAGCACCGCGAAGGGCGCAGCCCACTCACATCGTGTTCTTGCGGTTGCTCGAACATCGGTGAGCCGCGGTCGGGGCGGGCCCGCGCAATCGCATACGGCGGCTGTAGGTGCGCGATCTTACGCAGCACTGCGGCCTGGCTGCGGTAGTCCTGTTCGGTTTCTCCGCGGAACCCGTAGAGGATGTTGTAGAGGTTGTTGATGCCGTGATAAGTGGTCCATTTCAACAGCTCCAGGTTGCCCATGCCGGTGATGTTCTTGCGCATTGCCGTGAGCACGTTGGTGGCGAAGCTCTCGATGCCGGGCTGCACGGAGACCAGTCCCCCGCGTCGCAGCTCGCCGAGCTGTGCGCGGGAAAGCTTGGGGCGGATCTCGTAGTGCAGTCGCAGGTCGGTGTGGGCATTGGCGAGCCGTCCGAACAGGCGCGAGATGTAGGCCGGGGCAAGGATATTGTCGATGGCGTTGAAGTCGCGCACCCCGTAGCGACTGGACAGCTCTTTGAGCATCACCAGGACCCGCTCGGGCTTCATTGAACGGAATTCGATCCCTGCCCGGTTGAGCCCGCAGAAGGTACAGTGGTTCTTCATCCCGTACCAGCAGCCGCGTGCGGTCTCGATCGGCAGCATCGCCCGCCGATGTCCAGGATGGCGGTCGTATCCGGTGGCGGCCCGCGTGTGGAAGTACTCGTCGAAGTCGGGGGTCGGCGCAGAGTCCAGATCGCTGAAATTGGCTGCACGGCCTTCGAATACGACTTCGTCACCGTCACGCCACAGCATTCCCCGCAGACCCTTCATGGGTTCTCCGGACCGGATACGCGACACTACTTCGGGCAGCGACGCGTCGGCGTCGCCGCAATGCAAGTAGTCGATTTCGGGGTTGCGCGCCATGATCTCCATGGCGATGTCGTCTTCGAAGGTGGCGCCGCCGAAGATGATCGGCAGATCGGGATGTTGGGCCTTGATGGCCTTGGCCAGCGCGAGGGAGGCCACCATCTGCTGAAAGCACACACTGAAACCGACCAGGCTGTAGGCACTCCAGTCGACCTCACGCAGCGCCCAGTCGATGAAGCTCACGGTCTTGTGATCGCGCACAGCGACGATGTCTGCGACGGTGCCGCCGGCCTGCCTGGCGATGTGTTCGAGGTCGGCGCCGAACTCTTCGAGGTATTCGCCGGTGTCGGACGAATCGCCGAAAGCTGCTTTGGCCCATATCCATTCGCCGACCATGCACGGGTAGACATCAGCCAACGCTTCGTTGAGTTCCCAGCCGATGTGTTCGGCGAACCGAAGGAACAGCGACATGGATTCGACGGCGAACCCGGCTTGCTCGAGTGTGGGTTTGAGTAGGGCGAGCTGGAAGGACGGAAATCGCGACGCCAGCGTCGGCGCACTGATCAGCGCAATGGGTTTCACGAGGCGAGCACCCCGTCGAGGGCCATCAGCGCCGAAAGTGCGTGGTGAACGTAGTCGGTGCGCACCTCGCTGGAGGTCAGTGAGCTTCGCACGCCTCCCAGCGCCCAATCCGCATTCGGCAGCACTGCGGCGTCACGGTCTTGATAAACCAGCCGATCCAGAAACCGCACCCCCGCTCGTGCAGCGCGCCGGTAGCGCGCCTCGCGCTCGCCGTCGCCGTCGCTGTCGGCGGCCGCGCGGACCGCGGCGATTCCTTCTAGATACAAAGCGGTTGTGGCGCCCGGTGTGTCGGGTTGGTGGTCGTTGAGGAAGGCACCGGTTTTGTCGGACTGGAATGTCAACGCCCAGTCGGCGATTTCGTAGGCGAACTTCCACAGCACCACGTCATCGAGCACACTGGCCCACACCACGAAGGCTTGCATCAGCCAAGCAACCGCTCCCCAGGAATGGTTCTGCCGGAAGCGCATCCGGTAGTAGCGCAGGGCGCGGTCGATGTCAGGGCAGCGCGGTGCGCACACGCCACGCTGCGCCGCGACCGCTAACGCAAGCAAGGCTTGGCCGGGCGCGTAGTCCTGATATGCCGCAATGTCGGTGTCGCGGTGAGTGGCGAATCGGCCGTGGCAGTCGATGCGCGACCACAAGTTCTCCAGCATCGTCTCATCAACCGGCACACCGGATTCCAGCTGTGCCAGGACGACGAACGCCACCTCAGAGATCGTCGCAGGCTGGTCATCGACTTGCACCCAGCCACCGTCGACCACATGCTTCTGCAGCCGGTTCAGGTCGTCGATGCATTGCTCGGTCAGACCGGCACGCGCCTTGATCCACGCGCCGTAGGCGAACCGCGCCGGATGCATGCCGGTCCGCAGCCGATCGGCGAACACCTCGTATCGGTTGACGGGGTCACCGGACGGGTCGTGCACCCTTACGGTGTAGCTGGTAAGAAGTTCACGCAGGCGCGCTGCGTCGACATCTTCAGCACCGACAGGTAGGCCGGCTTGCATCCGGTGCACTCCGGCGGCATCGGCCAGCCAGCTCGCACAGTCGTAACGCGTCCAGTAATACGGGGGCCGGGTGATGCCCGCCTTGTCGATCACCTCGTTGACATAGCCCTGCGGGGTGAGGTTGTGGGTCATCGCCACAGACGGCAGCAGGAACCCACGGCGGTGTCCCTGGCGCACGGCCAGCGCCTGATCGCCAAAACGCAACGGTCCGGTCACCCACTCGGGTGCAGCCGCCCCGATCTCGTGCTGGTTGGCGAGCAGTGAGACGCTTACCGCGATCTGCGCGTCGGCCGCCGGGCCGGCGAAACGTTCATCGGCCAGCGCCGCATCGGTGAACTCCGGCAACGACGCTGCGAGGTCACCGTTGAATCCCCCTGCGCAGCCCGCGATCGCACCGTTGGCGTAGACGGTGACGAACAGTCCGCAGATGTCGTCGGGCAATGTGACGGGCTGCCCTGCTCCAGTCGCCCTCATCGCGTGCGCGCGTGCCTGCCGCGCCAGCTCCGTCGCGGCGTCGTGCGGCCAGGCAGGTCGTGGCGAATCGGGCGCGCCGGTCGGCTGCCATCTCACCCCGGGTTCGACGACCTTGACGACGTCGTGGCGATACAGGTGGTAGGGCTCGAGTTCGAACAACTGGGCGTTGCGCCGCGCGGCGTGCCAAAACTGTTGCCACTCATTGGCGATGCCGGGCATGCGCGGCAGGGCACCGCCCATCTGGCTGTCGCGTTCGGTGCTGCGCACCACGATGCCGTAACGGTCGTTATCGAGTTCCCCGACGGTGCATTCTTCTAGCGCACCGAAGAAGGTGACCGCGATCGCGCAGTCGTTCAGGACCGCCTGCGGATCGCTGTGGCTGGCCGAAAGTTGTTGTGCCGTCTGCACAGCGGCGGTGACCACGTCGGTGCACGGTGTCCCCCTGGCTTCGCCCGGGAAGTGCCAGAACCCGTCGCGTGCGCAACGATCGTGTATGTCGGTGCGCCGACGCAGACTGATCCAGCAGCCACCGGAGAAGTCGTAGTCCGCGGCCAGGGTGTCCGGTGCCCGCAGCGCGCGGCCGGTGTTGAGGTATTCGGCAACCGCCTCGCGTGCCAGCACGGCGGGATGCAGGCCCTCGGGGGCGCGGCGAACCGCGGCGGCGAGCGCCACGGCGGTCTTCGTCGGGTTGGCGGGCGGCGGTTCTTCGCCGTCCATGTGCCGCATGAAGTCGGAGAAGATGTCGAAGACGGCCGCCACCCGTAGTCCGCGCGCCTGCAGCTTCGCCACGCCCAGGTCGTAGCGGAAGCGGACCAAGCACACCGCTCCCTCGACTTGAAAACCCGCTTCCTCCAGTCGATCTGCGCACGTCCACGCGGAGAAACCTGAGCTGATGGAGTCGTCGATGATGACTACCGGTTCGCTGGGATCAAGTTTGCCTTCCATCAGCTTGCAAGACCCGTGCTTCTTGGCTTCTTTACGAACCAACGCGCCGCGGTAAAGACCGCCACCGCCCAGGATGCAGCCCTGCAGCAGAGGCACGCCGGTCAGACCGTAGGTCACCAATTGCCGACTCTCAAACGACTGCAGCACATCGAGCAGACAGCTGCTGGCCAGGTGCGCGCCTCGAGGTGTGAGGGTGACGGCCAGCGAGTCGAGCATCCACCGCGCGGACGAGCCGTCGCGCGACAACACCGGCTGTGAGGGTGTGCGGTGCAAGATGCCGTCAGTGCGAAGCATCTCGAGGAATTCCGCGCGCTCGTCCTCGGTCGCCACTGACCGGCGCGCCGTTATCGCCATGCGACTATTCGCGTTCGGGTGACTCCGGCGCGACTTCGACGACGGTCTCCGGTCCGGTTTCGCGGTCGGGACGTTCGGGCGCCACCTCTTGAATCGGTGGGCGGTGCGGATGGTGCCCGGGCCGATCCGGGGAGACTTCGACGATCTTCTCGGGTTTGTCCGGCTTGTCCGGATTGACTTCCGGATATGTCGGCCGCCCGGGATGCTGCGGGGCGACCTCGGGATGATGGCGGCCGGGCTCGTCAGGGGCGACTTCGGGGATCACCCTGTCCGGGTCGTCTTCATCGGGATCCTCAGGCGCGACCTCGGTGTGTATCGGCTTGCCTGGATGCGGCGGGGCGACCTCTGGGTGCTTACGGCTGGGGTGGTCTGGATGTTCCGGCTGGACTTCCGGGTGCTTGGCGGGTTCGGTCTCTGGTGCGACTTCGGTGATGGTCTCTGACGGCTCCGGGCCCTTTTCCGGTTTCCCTTCGGCGGCAACGGTTTCGACGGTCCGCCCGTCGTGGGGCACAGTTGCAGGACGATCCACCTCGACGCCGGGCTCATCGGATCCGCGGCGCCGACCAGTGCCGTCGAGCGCTCGGTCATCAGGCACACTCTCCGGCCGCGTACCGCTCGTTCTGTTCACCTCGACACTCACCACAACCCCCATTCGTCGCGGCAGCGGAGTTCCCCACCCGCTGCGAAGAGCCCTCACCCGACTCCTGGAAACACTCAGAGAGTGGCAAGGATGATGGCAGCGTACGCGCAGTTGTTGCCCGGGGAATGGTTTTGCCGAACTAATCTGTTCCCTCGTTGCGGCAAACCCGCCGCGCGCAGATCCGTGATCACAGCGCAGCCGCGCTTTAGTGGGCCATGCAGAGCGTGACACGCGAGAACCGTTGACGTGTCGGGCAATCAAGATCAGAGCGTCAGGTGCACAACGGTTAAGCTTCGCGCGTTTGCCATGACTGCGCGCCGCGTCGCAGCAGCACTGCAAGCCAGCGGGGTGCCCACGATATCTTTGCTGTCCGACGCCCGCCATGGCGGGTTGTACTGCACGTCTGTGGTACGTCGACGGCCGTTGCCGCGATCTTTTGCTGCGCCCGCCGCTGCTAACAGATCCCGTGGACGGTAATCCCCTGGGGTGTGATCAGCTGGCCGGCTGACTGGGTGGTGGCCGAAATCGGTTGGGCCACTGCGCTGGGGGCATCGCCGACTCAAGACACATGCGATTCGAGTAGTCGTGTACGCGTGCCGCCACGATGGCGCGGCCACAGACTCATGGTTGTCAACTCCATTGCTTCATCGCGGCCGGCCGATTTCCGCGTCGGCAGGAAGGAATCAGAAATGTCATCTACCAATACTGCCGGTGGTCTCCTGACGATCAGCGTCTCCGGGCCGGCCAGCCACGTCAGCGAATTCGATGTCGCGCAGGGGTCTTCGGTACATGTCGAGATCCCTTCGGACTACACAGAAAAACACAACGCACTAGCGACGAAAGACCTCGAGATTCTCAGCGGCATTCTGAGCGGTAGGAGCGACGAGGTGAGCCGTCTGATCTCCGCGGCATCTCGCGGCGAGTTCGATGAGGCGCGCTCTTTGGCCAAGCAGATCGGCATCGTCGAGGACAACTTCGTCTCTCAAGACGGTGGGCTGTGGGGACTGGTCGTCGTCATCGCAGTGGTGGCCGCTGTGACGCTCGCACACGATTAGGCCGGTCAGCGCCCGGCGGTAGCCAAGCAGTCCTAGGCCGTTGCGTCTAAAGGCAAGTCCATTCCGTGCACTCGAGTTTCATCGTGACATCGTGCGGGGGTTTGGTTCCCCGCCCCGATGATCAGACCGGTGGCGAGGATCTCAAGCCCGCGGGTGGCCGATGATATCCCCGGCCTGCAGGAAGTATGAATGTAGCGACGCCAAGCCGAGCATTGCGACGATGGTTGAAATGCCCAAAACGCAACGGTGCGTGTGTATTCGCGGTCTTGATAGGCGGCTTTGACGGCCGCTGCTTCTTCGAGGCTGGCTTGGGCTTTCTTCTGTGTCACAGCCACGTGAGCGGTGCTTGCCCGCATCCCTTGCGAAGCGGCCGCCTTCGCGGGCATCCGCAGCATCGGCCAGTGGGTACGCGGCGTGTGCGTGCGCTGCTCCCGGGTGGTAGAAGTTCGTCGTCGCGTCCGCGGCGGCTCCCATTGACGCCGAGAGGTCATCGGCGACGTTCTGCTTCGGGATCAGCAGCGCGGCAAGCGGTTCGAGCAGTCGTTCTATCGCGAAGGCCGCGACGAAGAACACCGCAGGCGGGCGTCGGTGACCGGCAAGGGGCGTCTGGCCGGCGGAGCCGAGGTCGACGAGACCTTCGGCGACGACCGCGCTATCAAATCCGCTGCAGCGCCTGCTACCACCGACCTTAATTTCGTAAACCGCGCACGGCGCCGACAGCAAAGAATGGGGAATTTGCGACAATTCAGGCGATTATCCGACCGCCGTGGAAGACGAATTCATATCACACGAATGAGATACACACGCGCAGTCTGACCGATCGCCGAGCCAGGTGATATGCGCTGGTCACGGGCCGCCGGCGCCGATAAATTCCACGACCCCCGTGCTCCCTGCGACCGCATTTGATCCCACGAATTTGTCGGCTTTGGTGTGCGAATTCGCCCCATAAAACTCGCTCGATATTCGTACGATGAAGGCAGCTCAGGTCAATCTAAAGAGACGGGGGAATTCCATGGCTGAGGTATTCAAAGTCGTCATCGACGGTCTGCAGTCGCGCGACGCTCACGCCACCATCAATGCCGCCATTCAGCAGGCGGTGGTGACGCACCTGGCCGGCCGCGACGTCGGGGGCGGCCATGACGACGAGGCGGTCCTGCTGAGCAACTGGCGGCTCGCCGGCTACGTCGCCAGGGTCGGCCTGCCCGCGATACAGGCAGATCTCGCCGACCGTACGCGCGAAGCTGCGCCCACCGAAGACCGATTGGGTCGCTTCGAGGTCAACATTGACGGACTGGACCTGCGCGACGAGGAGCGCACCGCGATCGCTGCGGACATCCAGAAAGCGGTGCTGCCTCATATCGCGGCACTGGACCTCGGCGCTCGCGTGCCGGCAGCGGTGTTGCGGCCGCCGGGCTGGCTGGGGTTGATCCTCAAGCCGCTCGAGCCCGAGGAGTTGGACGAGTTCCGTGTCTGACAGCTGCTGCGGCGGCACGAACAGGGTGCACCTGTGTCCGAGCGCGCCGGCCAAACCCGGAGCGATTTTGCTGGGCCTCGTCACGCCCAACGGCCAAATCGCCTACCTGACACCACAGATGCGGATCGACGAGGACTTCGTCGACGTCGCCGCCAAGGGCCGAAGCCCCGAGAAACGCTTCCGGTTCGCCAGTACGTGCGTCGAGGCGGGCTGCGCGCAGTGGACGGGCAGTCGTTGCGGCGTCATCGAGGCCGCCGTGGCCGAGGCCGGCGGACAAGCAATCGACTCGGAGGATTCGTCGCTGCCGAAGTGCTCGATCAGGTCGCGATGCCGCTGGTTTCATCAGCGCGGACGCGACGCGTGCGGGGTGTGTCCGCTGATCATCACCGACCGCGGCGGTGAAACCGGCAGCGTCTAAGCACTTCTCGTCATCTCGTCGGCGCCGTGCTGGCTAAGCCAGAACGGGCGGCTCGCCCACCGCTGTTCGCGGGCATATGCAGCCGAGCGGCGTGCCTCGTAGATGGCGCGCACCTCGCGGTGTCGTGCGGTGATGTCCGCGAGCGCGTTGCCGGTGTTGTGCGCGCAGATCGCTTGTGCCGCAACGACACCGCCGGCGAGCGCGCCCAGCAGTCCTTGCGATGACAGCGGGTCGAACGCGACGGCCGCGTCGCCGCAGGCGATCCACCCCGCTCCGCACACGCGGTCCAGCCATGCCCCACCCGCAGGTGACACCTGCGGTGTCGACCACGCCTTGGGCTCACCGGCCCAACCCTGTAGGTGTTGTCGCCCGCCCAGCCGGGCAGCGAACTCCACGCGGCCACGCAGCGACTGTGCGTCGGCCGGTCGCAGCACACACGCCGCCCCGATGCGGCGCTGTGCCGAGGCGCCGACATACCACCAGCCATCGGGCTCGCTTTCGACGAAAATTCGGGTCGGCAGCAAGTGGTGGGCCTCAAGTTCTCTCACAGCGTGTACCGCCACCAGCGGCGCATCGTTGCGGCGCTTCGCCCCGACCCGCCGCGCTACCGCACTCGCCCGGCCCGTCGCATCGATTACCCAGCGAGCCGCGACATCTGGGCCATGTGCGAAGCGGGCAAGCCATCGCGTCTGGTTGCGGCGCAGTGCGATTACTCGATCAGTGCTCAGCGCGACGCCGATGGCTGTGCAGCGCTGCCGCAGGGCCACGTCGAATTCCTGGCGGTCGATGAACCATCCTGCGCCATCGGGTGAGCCCAACGCATCCGATGCCGCCAAATGACCATTCCCCCAGGCCGATAGCGTTCCGCCGCACCGGCCTGCGGTCAGCCCGTCCAGAGGTGTGAGCCCGGCGGCTGCCAGTACGCGAGCGGCGGCGCCGGGCAGTGACTCGCTGCGGCGCAGGTTAACCGCAGCACGGTGGACGAGCAGAACTGATGCGCCGTCGTGGGTGAGCCGGGCCGCGGCAGCGCAGCCCGCCGGTCCCGCACCGACGACGACGACATCGACGTTCATCGGTGGCGGATTCGCACGCTGCGGAATTCGTGGAACTGCTCCTCGCTTCCCCACCCGGCTCGCACCACGGGATCTGGTGAGGGCGCGAGGATTTCGGCGGCGAGGCCAGCTGCACGCAGCGCATCCGTGACGTGGGCGGCCAGATTCTCCACATACATCACCGGCGGCAAGTCGGGGTCATCGGCGACGCCCTCGCGGGCTTCGATGACACCCAGGCTGCCGAATTCGTCGATCATGCGAGCCATCACCTCAGCGACGCCGGCGCCGTCGCTGATGAGTTTGCGCAGCCACGCGTCGCGGCTGTTGTAGGCCGCGAGGCGCTGCTCGCGCGGCTTCGTCGGGTCGACGGCGATCTGATAGCTCTGCTCGGTCAGCACCTGGTTGGGTACCCGCGCCGGCCAAAACGTCGGCAGGTACGGGTCGAATTCGGGTTCGTAGCCCGACCGGCAGAATGCGGTGTCGCCCTGCCAGGGCAGGGCCATCCACCGGGTCAGCCCACCAGGGGGCTGGGCATACAGCGGACCGTCCAGGCTGAGGGCATTGGTCTGGGTCAGCTGCGGCCCGAGGTCGCGTTCCCGGTCGGTCGGTGGGCGTGACCGGATGCGGAAAGGGCTGCTGTACAGGCTGATCCGGCGCATCGGCCAGGTGAGTTCGCATCCGGGGTGAAAGGCGTCGGCTAGGCAGTAGGTCAGCGCCGCGCGGTCGAGAATGTCGGGCTGATCGGCGATGGGCGCCTGTTCGATCTCGGTGAGTGGCTTGGGTGCGGTGTCGCGCTCAAATCTGCCGTGCGCCCATTCGCCGAGGATCCATGCCTGCAGCGGAGGCAACGCCAGACTGTTGCGCGGCGAGGCGGCGTCGAAGGATCCGAACGCGTCGCCGTAGATCCACGGCCACAGCCGCGGTTCGTTGACAGTGGATGCTCGCGGGCGAAACGCGTTGAGCAACTGCAGGCGAAGCTCGCGGTAGGGATCGCTGCCGCCCGTCGGCGGAGTGGCCAGTCGGTCGATGAAGGCCGGATCGGCGAAGTCCATGGGCCGGCCCCGGCCGAACATCGACGCGAAGCCGGCATTGACCCATTGCAGGTTGGACAACCGGGACAGGACCGGTAGCACGTCGGCGTGAAAGTGCACTGCGTCAGGCTTTGGTAGCCAACCGTTTTCGACGTAGAGGTCGATGAGTAGGTCGGTCATCGTGCGCCAGCTGATGACCTCGGGCGCATAGTTGGGCGGAGTGACGACGACCCACGCGTCATCGACAGGGATCCTGCGCCCGTCGATGACGACTTCGGCGGTGACGGGGCCGTCGGCGGTGTCGTCATACCAGTCGTCGGCGTTGTTGAAGCTGTCCGGGTCGTCCGGGTTATACAGTGGTGCGTCGCTGGCCGAGTGCGAGACGCCGTGGGCACCAAAGACCAGCAGGCGTCCGTCCTCATCGGTGCGCAGCTCACCCAGGGCTACCTCGACGTCCTTGAATTTTCCGCCGTCGAGCTTGAATTCCGGTTTGCCCGATTGCGATTGGCCGGCGATGGATTTGGGTCCTGGGTCGATGACAAGACTTTGGCGGGCCGATCCGCGGATGTTCTGGTTGCGCCGCGGGCACTGTGCGGTGGCGGCGTCGGGGATGTCTAGTGCCGCGGTGAAGCGGTACCACGCCGCTTTGCGGTTGGCGACATGCACCGTCCAGGTGATCTCGGCGGTCTCGGAGGTCAACTCCGATACCACCGCGCCGGTTTCGTCGATGCCGTAAACGCGAAAGCGGGCGGCCTGACGCTTGAGCGCTCCGCTCGCATCCCGCAGACTTTCGGTGGCGGGCGCGCCGATCACCTCGGGACCGATGGTGAAGTCTGTTGTGCTGTCGCCGATCCGGGCGATTCCGATCCCGGGGTGGATCCGGGCCCGCACGATCATGCCGGTTCCCCCGCGGGTTGGCGGCCCCCAACCGGGTCCGGTGAGGACGGTTCGTCCAGCGAGACACCGTTGACGGTGCGCCGTTGATCAGCTGAGGCTGCGTAGGCCAGTCGTCGCGCTTGCGCGATCGAGCCAAGCGGCAGGTGTTCGGCGGGTACCCGCCAGATGTTGAACGCCAGGTTTTCGGCGAACTGAGCCTGACCGGCAGCGGTGATGTTCTGTCGGGGCAGCAGCAAGTCAGCGACTTCTATCGGTTGGCTTTGCGCCTCGTTCCACGGCACCGTCGCATCGTCGATGGGCATGGTGGCGGGATCGGTTTGAATCTGTACGGTCAGCGCGAAGCGGGCCTCGCCAGACTTCAGGCGCGCAGCGAGATCAGCTCCGAGATAGTCCCGGTCGCTGGGTGTTTGAGCCAGCGGCGCGTCTTCGATGGGCGGAGTCAGCTTGTACTTGACGACGTAGTCGGATCCCAGATGAAACGGGACCCCGCTCCAATACGGGGTGCCGAGCACGCTGGCCACCGGCTTGGCCATGTCGCGGAGAATCGCCGCGGTCGCTGGGTGGGCTTGCAGGTAGGGCCCGTAGTCGCCGTCGACGACGCCCGCGCGGGTGAATTCGCACATATCGGTGGCCGTCGCCACGAAAAAGACGTCGTGGTTCTGCATCAGCAGATCCATCGTGGTGTCGCTCGTCTTGCCGATGGACATGGGCCCGGAGACGCCGAACAGCTTCACCCCAATTCCCAACGTGGACTTGAAGTCCGGTGCACGCGGCGGCGTGTCGGAGGAGAACCGCACCCACGCCGGCACCTCGGTGGCGGCGAACAGACCCACACGCAGATCCTCGGGAATGCCGGGGCGCATCCGTAGCACGCCGCGCGCGGCGCCGTGAACCTTGTGGAACACGGTGCGCAGCGCGGGGCGTTCGCCGGCGTCGATGCGTTTCTTCTGGACGATGTCGACGAACATCTGCTTGAGGTTGTCTGCCGCATGCGCTGCGCAGTCCATGGTGTCTCCTCGGCCAAGTGCTCACTACGGATGCCGGGCTTGCCGAAGTCAGTAGCGTGCGCGGCGCAGCGATGATCGCGAGTAGTCGACTACGTGAGTTTCGGGCTGCGGCAAGCAGTGCGCGGGCGGCACGCGACCGCCGTTTGGCTCAGGCTTCCAGGATGATCGCGGTGATCGTTCCGGTGGTTGAGGCCACCAGCGCTCCCCCGCCACCAGCGATGGCGCCGCCAAGGCCGTCGGCCAAGCCGACGCCGAGGAGAAAGCTGGTTGCGTCGAACGCGAAGTGACGCGGGTACAGAAACTCCGCCGGCGGATACAACGGCGAATAGATCGTGTCGGCGCCGTCTTGGTACATCTCCTCCACGAACGCGAGGTTGTCGGCGAGCTGTGGCACCCGTGCACGGGCGGCTTGGACCACCTTGATGACATCGTCGAGCGATTTGTTCTGGATGTCCTCCTCGAGTTGATCCAGCGCTTCGCGGACCTCGCCGGAGACGTTGTCCTTCTGCGCGGTAATGGCGGGCAGCATGTCCAACGCCCGCTGCACGACATCGCGGACCTCGTCGTCGAACGCGCGAACCTGCAGCGCGGCTTCGAGCACTTCCCGTTCCGTCGGCGCTTGCCCCTTCGGGGTGGCGAGGTAGTGCACGACATGCAGCGGATATTGCATGAACGCCTGCATCACTTTGGTGTGCTCGGCGGCGGTGATCTCGGATTTCGCGGTGGTGACCGTCATGGCCTCTCCTTTGGTGGTGAACCGGCGACTTCGATGCTATTGACGTTGACTGCTGCGTTAAATAGGGGGTTTCCCGACATTTTGCAGGTCACGGGCGGCTGTGCTCGCGCGGTCGTGCGGAGGTGGTTGTCTGCGGCATGCCCGGCGCGCGCCGCCCCGCGCGCTTATCCTGGTAGTCGTTGGAGTGGCTGTCGGCTCAGTGAGGCGACGGGCCGAAGGAGTGGTCATGGCCGGTAAGTCGGGTAGCAAAATCAGCCCTGCGCTGCAGGAGCGTCTCGAATCGGTCGCACCCGACGAGGCGATGGAGGTGGTGGTGCAACTCGAGCCGCCACAGATTCCCACACAGGGATCGCGAGCCGAGCGTATCGACGCCACCAAGACCAAATTCGACCGCACCTTGACGGACTTGACGGGCAAGGTCTCCACAGCGGGCGGCAAGGTGCTTTCGGGGGCCTGGATCAACTCGACGGCACGGGTTCTGGCCACCCCCGACCAGATCAAGACTCTGGCAGGCGATGACCATATCCAGGCGATTGACTCGCCGGTCACGCTGCAACCCGACTGATCACGGCTGGTTACTTCAGCTGCAGCAGGCCGCGGCCCTGCTCGTTGGTGGTGAATCCCTTGAGCTTCTTCGTCGAGCCCAGCAGTTGATCGCGCACCTGATCCGGTGTGAGGTGGGGGTTCTGCTGCAGCAGTAGCGCGACCGCGCCGGTCACTTGCGGAGCGGCGTAACTCGTGCCGTAGCCGGCATCACCGAAGCCGCCGCCGACGAGGCAGCAGTCCAGTCGGGGCCCGTTGAGTTCGCCACCGGGTGCCACAAGGTGCGGACGGGTGCGCCGTAGCGCCGGTCCGCGACTGCTGTAGTCGCCGACCCGGGTGCCGTCGAGGGTGGTGCCGCCGACCACGATGATCCCTTCGGCTTCGGCGGGTGTGGTCATTGTCGAGGCGCGAGGTCCGTCGTTGCCCGCGCTCTTGATCACTACCATGCCCAGCGCCCACGCGTTGTCGACGGCGAGGGCTTCTCGGCTCTTGGTTTTGGAGACCGGTCCGGCTCCCCACGAGCAGTTCGCCACGGCCGCACCGTCTTCCAGGGCCTGCTGGATGGCCAGGGCGCCGGCGTGGTCGTCTGCGTGCAGCGCGCGGACGGTGGCCAGCACCTTGTAGTTGTAGATGGTTGCGCCGGGGGCGATGCCGCCGTTGGTGGGGTCGTCGCCGGCGATGAGGCCGCCGACGGCCGTTCCGTGAAAGTCCGGCGTTCCCCACGGCTCGGTGGTGTAGTTGCGCCGCTGCACGACGCGTCCCTGCAACGCGGGATGTTTGGCGGCGATTTCGGAGTCGATGACCGCCACCGTGATGCCGGCGCCGGTGAGGCCGGTTCTGGTGAGGTAGTCGGGTAGCCCGATGGCGACCTGGTTGACGGCGGCCGCTTCGGGCTGCAATTGGCGCGGCATGTCGATCGACGTCACCGCGGGGTCGGCTGTCACGTCGGCAAGGGCGTCGGGCCCCGCCCAGGTGCGCATGGTGCGGTTGAGCCAGCAGACTTGGGTGATCAGCGATTGGATCTGCGGCCAGCCCAGGAAGTCTGGTGAGAGCCCGACCGTCGTGGTCGACAGCCGCTCGATCTCGGTGTAGACCGACGACATCGCCTGGTAGCTGGCGGTGCGTACCCGGTTGACCGCGCTCGCGCGGTCGATGTGCTGCGGCTCTTTGGCCCGCGCGCCGCGGCCGCGGGATGCGGACCGCGCCGCGTCGGGCGTGTCGTCGAGCACCTTCAGCGTGGCGGGCGGATCGAATTCGACGACAGTGGCAAGCGGCTGCTTGCTGGGCGCCACGGCTGGCATCGCCTCCAGCGCCAGTCCACGCATGCCGGGACTGGGCTGTCCGGATGGTCGCCGGTAGACGGCCAAACAGAAAGCGTCGGAGGCCTTTTCGGCCAAGGCGCTGCCGTACAGCCGCTTGGTGTAGGCCCGCGCATCTTTGCGCTCTTCGGTGTCCGTCAGTGCCGTTGTCATTGGGGTGCTCCTTATCTCGCGGTCAGACTTCTCGGTAATCACCGGGTTCGACTTTGACGAATCCGCCGCCGCGCAGCGCCTCGGGTGCAATGGCCTCCGGTGTCACGTTGGTTCCGGTGAAGGTCTGATCGGGGCTTTTGAACGCGGTGCTCCAGTCGGTTTCGAAGATGGGCGTGAAGTATTCGGCGATGTCGGCGTCGGGCACCCACAGCCCGGCTTCCCTGTTCTTGGTGACCGCGAAGTCCGACCAGTTCTGGGAGCTGATCAGCACCGCGGCACGATCGACGATGACCATCTTGTTGTGGCAGTGGACGTATCGGTCGGTGTTGATGTAACGGATGTGTGTGCCCAGCCTGAGCCCGAAGTCATCGGCGAGCATTTCCAGGTTCTTGTGCTCGGCGTCCAAATCGCCCCTACTGAACACCCTGCCGAGCACGATGCGTACTTTCAGGCGTGGGTTGGCCTCGCGCGCGGTGGCGATGGCGCCCAGCAGTTCACGCACCTCTGGTTGCTTGGCCTTGATGTATTGCTGCTCGATGTCGATCGAGGTGGTGGCGGCTTCGAGCAGCGGGGGCATTACCGTCATGTAGTTGTCGGGGCTGGTCACCGGTTGCAGGCGCAGTGGGCCGCTGAGATTGAAGCGCTTGCTAGCGAACAGCTTTGCCGGCCGCTTGGTGGGGGCTGCCTCGAGCAGGATTGCCTCTGGGGGCGGCGCGGCTTCTGGCGCGAGGCCTCCCGCGGCGTCGGTGGCAGCAGCCATGTCCGCGCGCAGGATGTCGGTGAACAGTTTGGCCAGTGGCTTGGAGCGCACCGCCAGGCCGGTGTCGCGGTTACCGGTGCGAAAGTGGGGGCCGGCCACGCCGTCTTGTTCGTTGAGCGGGACGGAGTTCGCGCTGTAGTTGCCGCTTTGCACCAGGGTCCATTCGTCGTCGATGACGATGACCTTCTCGTGTGAGGATGCGAACAGGTGGATGTTGGGGTTCGCGCAGGATGGCGCCGAGACGGCGTCGACCCCGATGTCGGCCAGATCTGCGAAGAGTTTTTTCTCGTCCGCCCCGTCGATGTCGAGCATCAGCGCCACCTTCACTCCGCGGGCCAGCGCGTCGAGCACCAGCTGCTTGATGTATGCGGCGGTGAAGTCGTAGATGCCGATCAGGATGGATTTCTTCGCATTGTCGAAGAGCTGCTTGGTCACCGCGTACGTCGAGTCGGGTGAGGCGTAGGCGATGATGTCGCTTTGCACCGAGACGCTGGGAATCTTGCGCTTCTGGTATCCCCCGAGCTGACACTGCCGGGGCACCATCTCCAGCTCGATGAGCCCTTGTGCCTCTGGGTTGATCGCGCCATCGCGCGCGGTTGATTTGACGGCCCATGTCGGCATCGTGGTTATCCCCTGTGTCGGTGTCTGTTTCGGGTTGTGGCTAAGTGAAAGTGGTCAGGATCGCCGTCGCCGTGAGCGCGGCGGCCACTGGGCGCACGATGCGGTCGGGCCGCGACATGAACTTCTCCGCGACGATGGCCGCGGTCATCGGCAACATCAGCCACAAGGTGATCAGGTGACCGGCGACGAGCATCGCGCACATCAGCGCCCAGCAGGCGCCGATACACCATCGCGCGTGGGTCAGTCCGCGCGCCAGGCAGGCGACGTCGGCACGCCAGCCTTGCGGCGGCACCGGCCGCACGCGGTGGCATGCGCGCAGCGACCGCACCTTCCAGCCCGTCAGCTCCCACACTGCCGCCAGGACCAGTGCGATCGGCAGCAGCCACCGCGGCCAGTGGCCGACCTGCGACGCCACACCAATGGTCAAGGCCCCCAGCAAGATCCATGGTGCGAGGTATCCCGCAACGAACAGGGCCTGAGCGCGCTGGCGCCGGTGCCAGCGCGAGCCCAGTGCGATCGACCGTGCTGCGGGCAGGATCGTGGGCAGCATCATCGCGACCACCATCAGGGTCCAATGCGGCACCGATGGTGGTGCGATGGGTGTTTCCGGCCCGGATGGGAGCAGCACGCCATGGCCGTGGCCGGGCAAGTGTAAGGCGTGCTGGGCGAGATCGCCTGCACAGAGCGCGAACAGCGCCATCCACACCGCGACAGCGACCACGGCCAGCGGCCACTCGGGATATCGCCAGCGGGCATTGCGCGAGGCCACGATCAAATCGCGGCCAGCGGCGCGCAACGGGCTTTCTGTGGTCGTCATGGCGGCCGGGCTGCTATTGAAAGTGCACGCTGACCTGGCCGACGTCCACACTTCCCGGCCGCTGCTGGCCGCCCGGCGCCCGTCGATCAGCCTCCACCTCCACTGCCGGCGGGCGGACATATAGCGGTACGAACCGGACGCTGACGTGATCGCTCCACTGCCCCTTCGCTTTCAGGGCGCGGTAGAGGTCGGTGATGTCAAAGACCAGTTGCATGCCCTCCGGATGGTCGTGTCGCGGGTCGGGAAGCGCTTCGATGCCGAACGTGGAGGCCGTGCCGACGTAGTGGTCGTCGGGTGTCTCGGGGTCGTCGTCGGGGACGTTGAGATACACCGCGTAGGGCACGTGCGGAGTGTCTTTGCTGGTGAGGTCGCCGAGGCGCAGATAGACCCGGGTCGGCTCGGCTTCGGCCTCCAAAGGGCCTGACGGCGCGCCGATTCCGAAGCCGACGTCGACGGTGTCCCCGCTCAACTTCACCGATTTGTCGGTGGCGCCGACGAGTTGGGCGGGATGGTCGGGTTCGGGTTCCATGGCTTCCTCCCCCAGCGGCGCGGAGATGTCGTCATATTTGTAGTTCAGCTGTGTCGCGGGGTCGAGCACCTGAGACGCGGTCATCACGACGTCGTGGCCTGTCGCGTCGTGGAAGTGGAACTGCTGGCCGCCCAGCCAGTCTGGGTCGGTGGTGTTGGCCCGGCCCTGCCCCGATCCAAGCCACACCTGCCAGAGGCGGTCGATGTTCGCGTGGTGGAGCCAGAAGATCGGATCTGCGGGGGCGGTGTTGAGCTGGCTCATGTTCACCCCGACCGAGTTGTGCACCGAGCCGTGCGGGACCGCTTCCAGCGGGCCGGCACCGCGGGGCTGGTAATGCATGAATGCCGTCTTCGAGCCGCCGAAGCCGGGTGCGAAGTTGCTGGTTTGGAAGTGGCGGGGTCGAAGTGCCGTGTCAATGAGAACCGCTCTGGGGTCGAGGGTTTCGCCGTTGTTGAGGAATCGGGTGGCGTCGAACAACGGGTTGCGCTGGCCGTCTAGCTTCGGTTCGGCAAATGCGGGCGGCAGCGCCAGCGTTTGCTCGTCCTTGGAGTAGTTCCAATACGGCAGCGCCCAGCTCGCCTTCGTATCGGCGTCGATGGTCGCGTCCTGCGTGATCACCGCGCGCAGGATCGCCTCGTAGTGGAACAGGTACATCCGGTGCCACGGCAGAAAGAACCACGTGCCGTGCTGGCATTTGTTGAGGAAGTTGTCGTGTGCGGGAGCGCTGTCCTCCCAGTGGATGGCCCTCTGATAGCCCCACCTGGTCGGGTCGTTCTTGTGCGCCTGGTCTTTGTCGCGGGCTTGGAGCACACCGACGGCGCGTGCATAGGCGCGGATGACAGGATGCCAGACGTCCTGTTGCGACAGCGTCCAAATGTCCTGGCGAATGCGTGGCTTGGCCATGGGTTAGTCACCGTTCTGCATTGAGATACGGACGGCGAGGATCGTGGCTTGCGCGCAATTCAGTCGACGATGCCGAACGTTACTTCTGTTAAGCAACTTTCGAGGCCCCCTCGCCCGCAAGTGGATGCGGTCCCCTCCTACAGAGGATGACAGTGAAGGCGCGTGGGCACATGCGTATCCGACTACTTGTTTTTGGCCGCCGGCGTCATCGGCCAGTCAAAGGCGACTCGTCGGCCGGCCGTCGTCAGTACCGTCGCGTCTCATGAACGCCACCGCGGATCTCGCCGAGGGCGACCGACCGGCCGAGATGATCGAGTTGAAGGTGCACGGGGTGTCGGGAACCCCGGCGACCACACTGCTGGCCTACCCACCCGAACTCATCGAATGTGTCTACGGTGACCAGGACGCTGGTTTCCATCGGCGCAGAGAGCTTTTGGCCGAACCCCAAGTCGATGTCTCGGCGCAGCCTGGATTCGCCCCGTCCGGCCGACAGACTGAGGCGTTCTGCTGGGGCGGGTTGACATCTGGACCGGCGACCAGAGCACTTTGGCTGCTGTTCTTGCCCTTCATCTTCGTCAATCTGGCGCACTGGATGCTGCCGGCGACCGACCGCAAACGGTGCGCTCGATGGTCGGTACGGTTGTTGCGTCTGCTGGGCCTGACCTTGACGATGGCGCTGTCGCTGAGCCTGGTGTCGGTGGCCGTTGACATCGTGGGCTGGCAATGCGCGGGCCTACCGCAATGCGCGCAACGGTTGGGCCCGTTGACTTTTCTGTCATCCTGGCCAGCGGCGATTCGGCTGGCGGCGACGGCGGCTCCCGTGCTGGCAATGGCCGGGGTGCTGATGCTGATGCAGAAGCAGACTCCGCGCATCGGTGCGCCGCCACCGGACGCCTCCGACGTCTCACCCTCGAAGTCACCGCTGACCCAACCGCGCTTCTGGAACGGTGACCGATCGGTGACGCGGCTGCGTGACTGTCACCTGACCGTGTGGTTCTCGTTGGCCGCGGCACTGGTGCTGGCACCCGCGAGAACCATCGACGACGGTTCACCGAGGTGGCCGACTGCCGTGCTTCTCGCAGTGAACCTCGTATTTCTGATCACCAGCGTGGGGTTGACATTCTGCGACCAGGTGACCGCGCGAGGTGGCGACGGCCTACCCGGTGATCAAACCGACCGACCGTCGCAGGTGACACGATGGATGTGGGTGTCGTCGTTGATTGTGAGCCTCACCTCGCTGGGATGGGTAGCGGCAGGCGCGCTCTGGGCTGACCGCGCGCCCCAGGGCACGGCAATCCTCGGTGCCGGGTCGCTGCCCTACCTGGGTCCGGTCACCGAGTGGGTCATCGGGATCCAGGCGGTCCTGCTCGTGGCACTGCTGGCCACGACGTTGTTGTCCAAGCGGACCCCGGCGGCGCCTGAGCGCGGCTTTCGGCCCACGCTGCGAGGCCTGACCGCTCCGTGCGTCGCCCTGCTCGCATGGCTTATCAGCGGCGAAATGTCGGTAGCTCTTGGCTTTTGGGTTGCCCGGATACTCGGTGAGCCCGTGCAGTCAGCGCAAGCCACCGACGAGTTCACCCACCAGGCCGGGCAGCGGCTGCATGCCGCCGCCGACGCAATGCTCGCACTCGCGAGAACCGATGAGGGCAGCGGGTCTGCCCAAGCATCGTCGAAGGTACTCGGCGATTTCGTCGCCGCCGCCAATGGACCAGCACCGTTGCAACTGTTCGACACCTACTTCATCGGTTCCGCGGTCAACCTGGTGGTCATCGTCGTAGTGCTGTGTACCGCGTTATGCGTGGGCGTCATGACATGGCTGCGCGGACGCAAGCCCGACGCGGTGTCGAAGGTCTGGGACGACTACGGCGGACCCTCGGCGCAGACGCAGGCCGACCACGACGCACACTCCACGTCGACCACATCGACAGGGAAACGACGAAAAGCAATGGCGCTGATGGAGATATCTCGCGCCAAGGCGGTCGCTTCGACGCGAGCGTGGGCGGCGCTGACCGACCGCGGACCCCGCATCTTATTGTGGCTGATCATCGCCGCACTTGCCGCGACGGTGGTGTTCGTCATTTCCAGCGTGATCGCCACGTTGGTGAACCACGAACGACACGATCTGGCGTCATGGTTTGGCGGACACGATGATTCCGCATGGACAGCAGTCCTGGCGTTCGGGCAGGCGTTGACAGCGCTGGTCGCCTCCCTCGCAATCGGGTTGGCCTACCGTGCGTTCCGCGACCGTGAGACCCGGCGCCACGTCGCCGTGCTGTGGGATGTGGTGACGTTCTGGCCGCGGGCTTCTCACCCCCTGGGACCCCCCTGCTACGGCGAACGTGCCGTTCCGGACCTGTGGCTGCGGACATCGCTGCTGAGCACAAAGTCCAAAGTAGTCATTGCAGCGCACAGTCAAGGGACTGTCATTGCCGCCGCCGCACTCCTGATGAACAGCGATGCGCCAGACCCAGAGGCCCTCGGCGCAGATAAACGGCCACTGTTTTCCCGGCCCGTCGCCCTGCTCACATTCGGCTGCGTGCTGCGCCGGCTGTATGCGCGCAACTTTCCGGCATACTTCGGTTATCAGTCGCTGAATCTGCTGCGCGGCAAGGCTTCAGGGGATGGCGCGCTGGCGACGCGATGGATCGATTTGTGGTCGATGACCGATCCTCTCGGCGGCTGGGTCTTCGACGAGGATCTGTCCCCACCGGCCGGGATCCCCGTAGGACCGACCCTTGACCGCCGTCTTGCTGACGCCCGAGGACTGGGCCCTGAACCTGACACGGGACGATATCCGCCGATCTGTGGCCATTCGGGATTCTGGAGCCGGCCGGAATACGACGGCGCCCTGAGCGCACTGCAATCGCGGATCGAAGCGCAGCCGCGCTCACCGGTCGAACTCGAAACAACGCCGGGTGGACCCGACGAGGCCGGGCCACCGCTTGTTCCGTTGCGCTTTGCGGGCCCGTGCGAATAACTTGGCGGTGGCGCATGCAACCTCGGCCATGGGAGGTCGGACTGATTCGCCACTCGCGGCGCGCCAACATCGCGGGACCAATTCCCTCGCTCGGCCAACCGCTAACAGGCTCAAGTCGACAAAGCCAGATCCAAACCTGAGCTACTCCGTGAAGTCTGCAGGCGGCGGTTGGCGGCAAAGCATCGTAACCGCTGCGCCGCAAGCCGTTCGGGAAGCCAGACACCGGCTAAGGCTCGGCGAATATCACCATTACGCCGTGTGGGAGCCTTCTCGATCCGCCAGAGCAAGGACTCCCAGAGCAAGGGAACTGATTCGGCGGGGTGTCACGCACGCCACGTCATGCCCATACCTAGATTCGAGCGCCCAACTACGCGTTATAACGGATTGTTAGACAAGCACTTTCAGCTTGTCAACTAGATTGCATCTCGACAACGTTCGCGTTCGTTCTTCGCCGTAACACTTGTGAAAGCTCATCACCAGCATCATCAGCGCCGCCGCGCGATGACCGGCGGATCCGACCACCCGACCAGCACACCGTCGGTGCCGCGCCGGGTCCACAGCAAGCCCTTGCCGGGCCGCTGCGGCGCCGCGAACACCCCGGGCACGATCGCGCCGTAGGAGCGGTGGCCGTCCATGATCACCACCGGTGCCTGCATGTTCATCATCCGGCCCAGCACCCCGCCCTGGGACTGGTAGCTGAACGTGCGGATGTCGGCGGTGGCCACGATGTGCAGCCCCAGGTCGTCACCTTCGTCGACGTAGGCGATCAGTTTGGCCAGCGGGCTGTTGGCATGCGACCAGGAGGTGATGCCGTCGATTACGACGAAGAACTCGCGGCCCTCCCAGAACCGCTTGGTCGCCAGGTCGTGCTGGCTGGTTCCCGGCGGCGGGCGGCGCTTCTCCAGGATCGCGCACAGTTCGTCCACGACCGCGGTGACCGCGGTCGGGGTCTGCGCGTAGGCGCCCAGCCAGGTGTCCTCGGGCACCACCCCGACCGAGGTGCGGCGCGGGTCGATCAGGATGATCGTCGCGTCCTGGCTGCGGTAGGACGCCATGATGCCCTTCATCATCGCGCGCAGCCACGCCGTCAGCCCCGAACCGGCAAGCCCGGTGGCCACCACGTGCGGGTGATCGTGGAAGTCGATCGTCGCTGTGCCCAAAGTGGATTCGGCCAAACCGAACGGCACCATCCCGGGCTGCAGATCCAGCGCGCCCGCGAACACGTCGGCCAGCGGCACCGACTCGGGCAGCCGCACCACCGTGGTCGCCTTGTCCACCCCGGAGACCCGGCGCACGATTTCGCTCAGCGCATCACCCTCGACCGGGCCCCCGACCGGGCGGCCCTCGAGCTGCGGTGGTGTCGCCAGCACCGGTGCGCCGACCATCAGGTGATGGCCGTCGCGGGTCAACCCGCGACCGGGTAGATCGGGCACCTCACGCACCGGGTTGCGTTCGGGGTCGCGCGGGTCACGCTTGACCTCGGTGTCATGCTCGTTGACCAGCTTGAGCTCCAGGCGCTGACCGGTCTCGGCGCGCACCGCCGACTGCAGCCCCGACAAAGAGCTGGTGTGGGTGATGATCACCCGCACGCCGTAGTTGCGGGCCCGCTGCAACGCCAGCACCCGATCGACCAGCGCGGTGTGGCCCTCGGTGAAGTTCTTCCAGCCGTCGACGACGAGCACCACCTCACCGCCGGACACCCCGATGTCCACCGGGTTGGGTCCGAACTTGGCCGCACGCACCTTGCCCATGTCCAGGTTGCGGGTGGTGAACGCCTTATCGCGTTCCAGCACAATGTTTTCCAGCGTGGACACCATCCGCGACACGCCCTCGGCGTCGGAGACCGCGACCACCGACGCGACGTGGGGAAGGTCGGCGACCCGCGCCAGCTGCGGGCCGCTGGCCGCGATGCAGTAGAACTGGACCCGCTCCGGGCGATACAGCAGCGCACCGGTGGTCACCATCGTCATCACCGCCGTGGTGGCGCCCCGGCCCGGCGCGGCGACCACCAGCGCGTTGTCGTTGAGCATGTCGAGGCTGTACACCTCTTGGCGCGCGCCGCGCGGATAGTCGGCCAGCGCCACCGGCAGCACCAATCCCGGGTTGTTGCCGTAGTCCTCATACCAGGGCCGGCCGCGCCAGCGAGCCACCAATTCGTCTGCGGGCGTTGGGTCGCCGAGCACCGGAAGCCAGAGCGAGCGCGGCGGGCGCTCCTTGGCGGCCTGCAGCGAGTCGGTGATCGCGGTGGCCAGTTTGAACGGCGCCTCGACCGGGCGCACCGGCAGCGGGATCACCTCGGGTGCCGGCGGCGCGGTCAACCGGTTGTCGACGTCGCGCGCCTCGGCGGCGGTGAACACCCGCGGCGCGAACTCCGCACCGGAGCGCTGCGGAGCCGCCAGCACGCCGGCGTCGTCGGTCTTGGGCACGAAGTCCGCCGAGGTGTAGAAGTAGCGGAACTTGCGCGGTTCGCGCAGCGCCACCCGCAGATAGGCGGTGCCCTCCTCGCCTTCCGAGGCGATGTGGGCGGCGGCGTTGGAGCCGATCGCCGCGCGCGACTCCTCCTCGGTGCCGGTGCGTGCCGCGATGCTAAAACCCAAGAGCTTGTTGATATCCCGCAGGTTCTGGGTGTCCTTGGTCTGCCCGACCAGCTGCAGGAACACGTGCAGCGAGCGGCCCACCCGCGCGATGCGCAGATACAGCTTGCGGAACTTGGGGCCCCAGATCGGGTCGGCGAACACCTCGTTGTACTCGTCGGTGATCACCCACAGCGCCGGGATCGGCGGCAACGACGGATCCACCAGGCGGCGCTGGTTGTAGGTGGTGATGTCGGGGCAGTCCTCCAGGTCGGCGATGATCTTGCCGCGCCGGTCGATCTCGCCGTCCAGGGCGTCATAGAGCCGGCCCACCAGGTGGCGTTCCTCGGCCAGGTTGCTCACCGCGGCCACCACATGCGGGAAGCGCCCGATCATGCCCGCCGCCGACTTCAGCTTGAAGTCGGTGAACACGATGTTGAGCACCTCCGGCGAATGGGTCAGACACGCCCCGGCGACCGCGGTGATCAGGCCCTCGGACTTGCCGGCGCCGGTAGTCCCGATGAACAGCGAATGCATGCCCATGCCGCCCTGGGAGCCCTCGCGCAGATTGAACTCCGCGACCTCCCCGGTGTCGCTGTACACCCCGACGGGAAAGCGCATCCACGCCGGGCCCTGCGCGCGGGTGGCCGCCCACAGCCGGTCGGTGTCCAGCCGGCGCGGGTCACGAATTCCCAACACGTCCAACAACGTTCGTTCCTCGGCCGAGGAGGCGGAGATCGTCACGCTGGCCGACCCCGGGGCCCGGTAGCGGGCCAGGCTGCGGGCGAAGCGTTCGGCGTCATCGACGCTCATCGCGTCGGCGGTGGCGTAGAACGCGTCGTCGAGTTCGTCGCTGGCCGCGGCGCCCTCGTACAGGTTTTGTGCGACCCGCTGCCGCGGATCGGCGCTGACCTGTTTGCGCAGCACCCCGTCGCGCAGCCGGTAGGTGGTGTCGGGGGTGAAGCCGACCCAGAACCGGGCGCCGCCCGGCGCCGCGATGGACGGGCGCGGAGGCACGTCGGTGGCCAACCGGATGAAACATGTACTGGCGTAACCGGATGCGCCGGTCAGCCCGGCCCAGTCCTCGGGGCTGCCGCAGTGGTCGTCGATGACCACCCGCAGCGGCATCGCCGAAGTCAGGCCCGCGGTGACGCCGCTGGACGGGGGCGACCACGCCGGCCGGGCCTCGTCGACCTGCTCGTCGAAGAACGCCTCCAGGTCGGCGGGGGAGCCGAAGAGCATCCGGCGTTCGCCGCAGCCGTCGCGGCGGCTGTCGTGCTGCACGTGGGGCAGCCACTTCACCCAGTCCCACTGCTCGACATCCGAACTGACGACAATCAGCTGCAGATCGGCGGGACTGTGGAAGGCGGCCAGCTGACACATCACCGCCCGGGCCAGGCCGCGTGCCTCGTCGAGGTCGCCGACGAAGGACAGCCCCGGAAACCGTTGCAGCCAAATCACCTTCGGCATGTCGTCGACGTATTCCTGGGCGTTGAGGAACTTACGCAACGCGTGCCCGGTGGCGGGTTCGAGGTCGGCGGCCGGCGCGATCTCGGGCTTCTCCAGGGTCATGGCCAGCTTGACTTTGCCGACACCGACGCGCACGACTGCGAACATCGGCTCGCCGGGTTCGCGGTCCCACATCCGCTCCGAGCCGGCGACACCGAACAGATCGGTTGGGTCCCAATGGAAGTGGCGGCGATGCGCCCACTGCCGATGGCGTTGCACGTCGACCTCGTCGCGGATCTCGTCGAGGCGGGAGAACCACTTGCGCCGGCGGCCCAGCAGCTCGCCGAACGACATCTTGCGTCCGGCGCCGCGGTTGCGCACGAGCAGGCCGATGGCGCTGATGCCGGCCATGCCGCCGAACAGACCGAAGCCGCCGGCGAGCTGACGCTGCCCGGAGGCGTACATCACGACGATCAGGCCGACGATGCCGACCAGCAGGCCGATGGGCAGCACGATGCCCCAGATGCTGCGGGGGATGGGGATGGGCGCGACGATCGGCGCCTCGAGCTTGATCTTGCCGCCGCCGGTTTCCGGGTCGGGAACACGCTCACCAGGGCGCACGAAGCTCTGCGTGGTCACCGGACCACATTAACGTGGTGCAGCACACCACCTTTGCGCCAATTTCGGTGGTACGCCTAAGCAAACACGATGCCGCCGCCGACGACCGATGTACGAGGGACGATGGCGGTTTCGACGATTTCTAGACAGGTGCGCGGCCGGCCCCAGAGCCGCCGCCCGCCGCCCCGCCGGGGTCTAGCGGCACGTAGGGGGCGTGGAAGTGGCCGAACTCGTCTTCTTCCATGTCTCCGGTGATGCGGAACGGTTCGCGGGGATCGTCCCAGCCGTCGCTGACTTCCATGATCCCGCCGGTGGTTCTCCCGGAGCCGAGGCCGTCGAGGCCGCCGGTACCGGGGACGGCGCGATAACGCTCGGCGTTCTGCTCGTCGGTGGCTTCGGTCTGGGCGACACCGCTGGATGTGGTGGCTTGCAGGGCAGGGCCTTTCGAAGCGACCTGGGCGGTCATCTGAGTGACCTGCGTACCCATGGCGGCGGCGACGCTGGCAGCTGCGGTGTCCATCGGAGAGCCGGGCTTAGGAATGGGCGCGGCACCGGGATTGGATATAGCCCGCTCGGCGGTCGCTGCAACCGACGCACCGCCTTGCAGCATCTGCGAGGGATTGACCTTGATCGGCTCAGCAGGCATCACGCACTCCTAGGTCGCGCGATGCGGTGCGATACGGGAGCCATTCGTCCAGTTTACGGTTGCAGGCGAGCACGCCGGGTCACAATTTGTTTGCGGTGGATTTACTAATCCGCACCGCAATGGCTGCAGGATGGCTGGGGCG
This sequence comes from Mycobacterium sp. OAE908, assembly GCF_017872775.1. NCBI lineage: Bacteria > Bacillati > Actinomycetota > Actinomycetes > Mycobacteriales > Mycobacteriaceae > Mycobacterium > Mycobacterium sp. OAE908. The sequence goes on along the minus strand of NZ_JAGGJL010000003.1, from coordinate 100,961 downwards.
GCGTTAGGTAATTCGGGCTCTACCCGGCCGATGCAGCGCAGCGTCAACGTCGTCTGCGGTAATTGTCAACGAGCGAGACGGCCCACACCACTAACGCACTTCCCGCGGCGCCCAGCGCAATTGTCCAAAGAGTACTGCGCAGCCAATGCAGGAAATTCAAGTCAGTTGAGGCTAAGACAACGATGCTAGAAATCAAGGTCGCGAGAACCGCGGACGTTATTATTGTCTGGCGAGTATTCCGTCGTTCTTGTCTACGAATAAGTTCGGAAACACCGACTCCACCGGGGACATCCTGCTTCAGAGCCCTCAACAGCTCCGCCTTGCTCAAGCTCCCGTAATCGCGTGATGCCGCTGCAGGTTCCTGGTCGGCTCGGGGCGCCATTGCGCGCGCAAGTGCTTCGGCCACAGCATCGCCCGACGGAACTCCCCCGCGCACCTTGTTGAGGAGGTTGTCATTGCTCAGCGTACGCAGCACTTCGGCCGAGGGGGTTTCGGTTGCAGTTACGTGCTCAAGCTCTTCGCGCAGCGATGAAGTAGCGCCAGTTTTATAGGGAGCCTTTACGGCGCGTGCGAGCCGGAACACAAAAATCCGCGCGAGTGGCAACCCGGCCGGAAGCAGAACCGTCCGGTCTGATACATTTGTGATCGGCACAAAAAAATCATCACCGAAACCGGGGTCGACATAACTACTCGCAACCAAAAGCGATTCAGCGTAAAGTAGACCGCGCGGAATGGTGAAGGCCATATATCCCGGGTCTACTTCGAAACGCTCCAGAATGCTCACGAGTACCGTATCTCCCGGTGTCAATTTGACCTGAGCGTCTGGGTCTAACCGATGCCGCGTGTAGACTCGATGACCTTTTTCCGCCACACCTCCGTTGGAGTCGTTTTGCGGATAGTCGACGTATGGGCCCATGCGGAGTAAGTAACTGCATTGTTGCACACCCGATGGATCCCAGGTTCCGCGTCGGAAAATCCTCCCGGCATTGAGGGCTTCAAAAAGCTCTTCATCATTGAGGAGGCCAGCCGCCGCAAATCCGTTGCCCTCATTCATCCAGTCGGTCCCCCTGTCAGTCGACCTGCAGCTTTCGGCGTTCCCATGACTCTAGTTCGGGCAGGGTTAACCCGTTGCAGCTATGGACAAACTCAATCGCCTCGGTGTAGGACTTAAGCCTTCCACCGGGTGAGGCGTGAGGCGGCCCAAGGTCAGATCCGAAGTCAACGAGCACCGCGTTCGCTCCGTGCGACCTCAAATCGGGAAAAAGGGATACTGGCGCGAAACCAAGCGAATCAAGGGTCGTGCCTAATCGAATAGCATCGAGGGCGGCGCGAAACATGTCATCCCCGGGTCGGGAAAGTGCCTCCCTTAAGGTATACGGCACGAATTCCTCGAGGAGCGTCGCCTTGTGATGGCCGTAAAGCTTGGGTGTCCCAATTCCTCTATGCTCGAGAAGTCGTCTCCGTTCTAGCACTTCCTTGAATTTGTACTCCAGCCCGCCGACTGAGCCAACGAGGGATTTCAGGAGTAGCCGAAACGACTGTTGATTGTCCGAGACGTCGAAGACGTATACGTAGGACTCCCCTCCCGCCCGATACCAGTCTCGGACCGTTGTAAAGCAGAGCTCGTCTCCAACCTCAAGGCCGGCCGCACGGAACCCAGCCGACACGCTCTCGGCGCCGAGTATCGCTAATAGCTCATCAGTTAGATTCCACAGAGCCAATCGAGATCCCATGCCTTATAGAATTCAGAAACATAGAGGTGTCTATGTCCTCGAATAAATCGAATGCACGACCGCGACGATCGTCCAAGTCGATCACAGGATTGTCTGCCAACTGCACGATTAAGTCCGGACCGGCGATACGACTTACAGCGGCGCCCAAGCTAGATCTTAAAACACCCCGACCAACGCTCCCTGGCTCAGTCTCAAAAAGAAACCGCGAAATCTCAACCGCTCCTTCTAATGGCCCTGCGGACATATGGATCCCATTTCGTAGCGAAGATACCGGTCCTAAGCCGAGTTCCGAAGCGTTTGCGAGGAAAGCCTGTCGGAGGGAATTCGGCGCGGCTTTCGCGGGGTCTGTTGCACCAATTAGGTCGGAGCGCAGCACTGACCAGCCGGTTCTGGAGGTCGCCTGCAACAGCATTATCGAGGCAGATAAGTTCTCGAACTCCTCAACCTGCTCAGGGTGAAATCCATTTAGCAGCAGAATCTCTTCACCGGAATAATTTAACCGAACGCCATAGGTACCGCCCGATAACCGATGGATTTCACGGCCATCGAACATTGCGGTGAGTTCACTTGGAGTGATATTGGGAAAGCGGTCAATAAATTGATGGGCGCCGAGTATTTTCAGGCCTGGGGTCCGGTCCAGCAACTCTTGCGCAGAAAGTTCGGCTTGATTGTCGAAAGCGGCGAGACCCTTCTCGGAAACTTCGTTGATCGTGCCGTAATGTCTACGTATAGCTTTCGAGGCACGGAGCGCTCTGCCTGACAGGAGTCTAATGGATCCAAGTTTGACGTTGAATCTTTCCAAACTCTGCTCGATAAGGGACCGCAGCTTATCATTCCCAGCGGCGAGGGCGGCCAAGGCTGATGGCTTCAGGAAAAGCAAGAATTCATTGACATCCTGCTCTGGGGACTCGTACGGCGATAGCTCGACACCTTGAGTTACATCTAGACTCGCGGCGACTGCATCCTTTATGGTGAGTGTATCTGGCAGAGCCATTACAGAGGTCTCCTCAGCTTCCGATCATGGATAATCTTCAGTGCTTGGACGGCAGTTATCGCGATATCATCGTTTATGATTACAGAATTCTCGCTTTTGGACGCCCATGAACTGTTCGCGAGCGTTTCTGCGTACTCGAAGTTTTTCAGCGCCTCGTCAATACGGTCAGTGCGCCCGCTGTTGACGAGGCGGCTCAGCAGCGCTTCCTTGCTTGGCGGGAGAATTAACAGGTGATGAACAAATCCCGTAACGCCGGACGTGTGGTGTATCTCAGTCGGGCTAAAATCCAGCATATAGATTATTGAATTCACGATTGGCGCGACGGCAATATCCTCCATGGAAGTCCCGTATGACTCCCCGTACTGATATGTCTGCCAGGCGAACGCTCCAGCGAACGATACTGCGTCAAACTCCTCGGGTAAAAGGGAAACACGTCCCGATCTGGCTTGTTCCTCAGGCCGAATTTGACGTGTCGTGTAGGTCCGAACCCAAGAAGCTGCCGGCAGCTCATCGAGTAATCGGTTGCCGAGCAAGGTTTTACCCACTCCACTAGGTCCCACCAGCACCAAAAGTGTCATGTCGAACTAGGTGGGCCGAGCTTCCTGGGAAGGTACAGCTATGCGGTGCTGTCCGTGCTTACGAAGGACTGTAAATCCCCGTGTGCGCGCGCCGACCGAGACTAATGGGGTCTCACACATGTCGTATCCAAGCATGGCGGTTACCTCTCCGATTACCATGACGTGGTCACCGGATGGATGCACTGCAATGGTTTCCAATTCGATTGCCCCGAGCGAGCCTTTCAATGCTGGCACGTCAACGCTCTGCCCAGGGACTAAGTGAACACCGGAGGTGATGAGCTTGTCATATTCCCGGCCGGACCGTGTACCGAAATAAATAGTCTCGTCCACGAGCGAACGCCCTGGAATAGACAGCGATATCGGCGTGCCTTCCTTTACGAGGCCGTGCGAGAAATTGCTGTCCTGGATCGCTATGCCCATCATTCGAGGATTGTATGACGCCCAGGTCGTAAAGCACAGCGTAATGGGGTTATATCCCGATTCGTGGATAGGCGAAGGCAACAGTGCTATGACGATACGTGATGGTTGAAATAGCTCTCTGAAACGGCTCCTGCTCAATTCCACCGGTTCTTGCGCGGTGAACTGAGGTGACAGGAATTCTTCAGGATGGCTCATACCTGCGTCTCTGGATCGGGCGCCGCGATCCGACCACCCTGCCATTGACCTCGATACAGACTGGCTGCCTCAGACATCGCCATAAATATGATATGAATGAAACGCGCCTCCTGTTGAAGCCTAAACACTTTTGATCCGGCATTGAAAAGCCCGACCGTGATGGCTCCTTCGTATCCCGGAGCGACTAATCCTGCTGACATGATCAAGCCAGATCTGTATAGGGAAGAGCGTGCGATGACGAGAGCCGCCAGGTCCGACGGGGGCCTTACTTTTTCGATGGTTGTCGCGACGTAATAGCAACCCGGCATTAGCTCGTAGCATTCATCTGCGTCGCGTGAAAGCGGGATAGCTTCAGGCGTGTAGCGTTCTTCAATACCAAGAAACGAATCACCTTGAAGTTCGTGGACCGCACCAACGCGAAGGTCTAGGCCAGCGCCTTCTGGATTCGTTAAGTCCCTGGTGCCAAGGTCCAGAACAAAGCTGCCTTTGCTATCTCCTCGAAGAACGGCTTGCGGTGAGAGGATCATCTGATTTCCGTTCATCCTGTGCGCTAGCCGGATCTCGATCCGACGTCGCTGCCCTATTGCCGCCAACCGTTGCCGCACACCGCCCATAACCTGCGGCCTAAGTATGTGCCTCGGTCTTGATCAGACTACCGGGATGCGCTCGGAGGTCTCTCGATGCCCCGGTAACTTGCATAGTCCCTGATCCGCGTTGGGTAGGCGTTGTGCTCGGCGTTCGACCTGGTCCCAGAGCTGACTCTCGAGCTGCCGGAGTGCATAGGGCTTTCTAACACTCTATCCGAACTGCGCGCACCCTGTTACGCGCATGCCCACTAGATCGAAGGGCGGTTCGCCCTTCGATCTAGTGCTGCGATCTCGACGTGGGGATGTTTTAACCGCCTCGGCATGGAACGTTGCTGCCCCAGGCGATGCCATGGCCCATCGACTGACCACTCGCGGCGGCTTTGCGAGAGTCCGGCGACGGCCCTCATTAGAGACATCTAGGGAGCGCAGACTCTCGGTGCGGTGCTGACCGAGCACAGGCTTCGATGTCGCTGGGCGACCCGCGCCTCTGAGTGCTCCCTGGCGATGGACCCGGCCCAGCCCGACTTTCAACGATTCTCCACGCGGCGAGCTCGGTCGGAGCCGGTCGACCTCGTCCGATTCTTCGGTCCGTTGCCCCGTCAGTTCCGTGATTACCGGCGGGATTCTAGCGACGCGTGAACCCAGGGCCTTGAAGCGCGTTAGGTCCCCAATATGCTGAGTTGGTGCCCTCTGCCGATCCCAAGAGAGTCTTCGTGGTCCACGGCCGCAACGAAGCGGCCCGTCAATCGATGTTCACATTTCTTCGTGCCGTTGGTTTGAACCCAATCGAGTGGAGTCGCGCGTTGGCAGCAACCGGCTCGGCGAGTCCCTACATCGGTGAAGTACTCGACACGGCCTTCGACATGGCCCAAGCCATAGTGGTGCTTATGACGCCCGATGAGATGGCGTATCTCGTAGCTCACCATGCGAGCGGAGCTGATGATCCCGACACAAAACCAGGACCGCAGGCTCGCCCTAACGTGCTGTTCGAGGCCGGTATCGCCATGGGTCGAGATCCGAGGCGGACGATTCTTGTCGAATTGGGGACTCTCCGGCCATTCAGCGATGTTGCGGGGCGCCACGCCGTGCGGCTGAGCAACAGTCCAGAAAAGAGACTCGATCTTGCGAATCGGCTAAAGACCGCCGGCTGCGAAGTTGATACCAGCGGAACGGATTGGTTGAAGGCCGGTGACTTTGCAGCGCCGGAGGCGCGGGGCGAGACCCCCGTCCTGGGCGGGGAGCGATTACCAAGCGACGTCGCCCGCAGCAGGAAGCACCTGGATGCAAAATTCACCCGTGGCAGGTCGGGCAGCGATTTCATTCAGCTGCTCAATGTTGGCACAGAGGACCTCTATGAGGTGAGTTCTCCGAATGGGGCTAAGTTTCGCGGTCGCATCGACGGATTCCCTATCCGACGGCTTCCTGCCGGGAAGACGAAGAACCTGCCAACGCTCTTAGCGAGCGGCCACGACGACACATTCGACCTAATTGTTGAAGGACGTACCGAGAGCGGCGAGGCTGTCCACGAAGTCCTGTATATCGACTTAGACGGTTAGCCGCGGACAGTCATCACTGGCACCCGGCGCAAAATCAGGACGCCTCCATTGTGCGCATTTGCCCGATGGCCTCCGGCGCCGCGGCAACAAAGGCGATTCGAAACGCGCGCCAGACAGCTTCGAAATGACGCCCAAACGCACGAACGTCGTCGTCGTCGAAAGACATAGGTGCCCATAAGTCAAAACGCAGTTAGCCCTCCTGTCCTCGGTTGGAAAGGCCAGCGCTGGAGGGAACTTAACGGTCAGCTCACTGCCCGCCCCGCCTCGCCGACAAGCTAGCGAACGCCACGTACACCGACACGCCGCCTTTTAATGCGTGCGTTTGCCGGACCTGCGTGCGACTCTGTACGGCTGCCCAATGAACGGGGGCCACAGACAATGTGACAGTACGGGAGAAGGAAGAGACATGGAGGAAGAGCAGGAATCCATAGAGCAAGTGCGCGACTGGATCGGCCGGTTGGAGGCGTTCGCCGCCGCGTTGGACGACATCGAGGGCGACGACGCCACAGATTTCTGTGACGGCGCGCTCGATGCGTGGCAACACATAGGGTTGCCTAGCGTCACACACGCTGGGCCGCAGGCCTTGGTGATCTTCGAGGCCCTAAACGCGCTGGCCAAGGTCGGAACTGCTGCTGCTATGGATTGGGCTGACACGCCCGAAGTTCGGGACCGGTACACGCGGGATTCCGCTCAACAGCTTGTTTCATACGCCTTGGACGGCGTCCTATCTGAATGCAAGCGTTGGCTTTCCGAAGGCCTACCGCGGTCGGATGAAATCCAACAGAGGTTCACTGCCGTGGCGTGCGAGCTCAAGAAATCTATGGACGCATTGGGAGAGAAGAACGACGAGCTGGACGCTCAGGACGCCGAAGCGGAGGCAGACCAGTACGGCGCGATTTTGTTTCACCGCGACCCCAATCGGTCGGATGCCCCGATCTTCGAGAAAGTGTGTTCGTTCGCCGAAGAGGACAACTCCCGATACGTAGACGCGTACAACAGGATTCGGCGCATGCTGGATTGTGAACTGTTGCAGCACATCTCAGACGAAGGCGACCGCTTATGCGATGTGCTGATGTACGTGCTGCGCGAGCTTCAGGGAAACCAAGGGCTGCTACGTCATAGCGCCGCCATGGCTGAACGGCGACGTAAACTGCGTTCGGCATTGATTTCGTTCACCGCTGCTTTGCAGATCCACGAGTACCAAACAATTCGCAGCGCACGGCGAACCCTGGGCCTGGACCGCTCAGAGGTGGACAAGATCAAAGCGCTGTTCACCGAGCTCAAGGAGACGTCGTTTGATTACAGGTGGCTAGAGGCTCTACGAGATGCACTGCAGCATGGCGACATCGATGCTTTCAAGTGGAGCTTCAACATCAGCATCAATGCCGAGCCTGCGGTGGTCATCACCATGGACCGCGCGTTCATGCTGGAGTTCCACAACGACAACCGGACGAAGCCTTGGCTCAAGCGGAGCGAGCTGGAGAAGTTGGATTACGACCCGAACGTGCTGGACATGATCAATAACGTTCAGCCTCTAATGGGTTCGTTGCAGGAGAAGCTGGACAAGGTTCTCTACCCGAACGTGGCACAAGACGCCGCGACCGTGCGGGAAATGATCGGACGGTTCGATGGCAGGGAAGGCATGTACTTCCTGCAGACCGGTCCCGGGTTCACGCGGCGCAATCTAGCTCCGCCACAGATGCCGCTTCAGCCGAACGTGCTGAATTTCGCGTATACCTATGAGCCCCAAGAGGACTCGTACGGCGGCTCAACTGCTGTGGATGGTGAGGGTTACAGCCGTTCGGTGCTATGTGATTGACCAGTTTCGGCCAAGGCACGCCTCACTGCTGACCGCCTTGCTGCCGCGCTTGCGCTGCCTGCTGCGCTTGCGCGATGGCTGCGGGCGACTGGTAGACGTCGTTGAGGATCTCACCCATCAGGTGGATCACCAGCTTCGATTCCTCGGCGCTGATCGGGTCAACGAAATCGCCATGCGCCATCTCGTTGCCTAGCTCTCGCACCCCGTGGGCGGCGTCTTTAATCGTCGCCCGAATTAGGCCACCTGCTGCAAGCGCTTCAATCTTGCTGTAGAGAGTTCCGGTTGTGATGCCCTTGTCCTTCGCAGTTGCCTCGATTACGGCGCGGGCCAACATGATCGCTCCACGATAGTGCTCGCAGCTGTGGCACTCGTAAGCCTCGGTCGCGGCCTCTGCAACATGGTCGGGCACATCTCGATAATCGCGCGACTCGATAGCGGATGGGCGCCAACGTAATTCGTCGCCGCGCGCGCTCTCGAAAAACGCCTGCAGGGCGCGAATGCTGCCGTAGTCCGACGGAACTGAGCCAACTGCTATGGACTGGCCGTTGCAAATTGTGCAGCGGAAGGGAGCGCACGCCACCCGCTTGCCCGCCGCGTTTCGGCGCGCCACCTCAGGCCCGAGGAACGTGGGATCACCGCTCAAATCGTGTCCGGTGTTCGCCTTGCATAGCCAACAAACGTGGTTCGGCATCCGATAAACGTAGCCCCGGACCGCGACACCGTGACCCCGCAACGCCGCAAGTTCAGCTGTTGTAGATGGTGACAACGAGAGCGTCTAGCTTTTTGATGTCTACCTCGATCAGCCTGCCGACGCAGTAGCCGGCTCGCCGCCCGCAAATGTAGGTGCGGATGGTGCCCGAAGACACGTCATTGGGGCTGCCATGGTGGTCGAGATGAGTCGGCGCGAGGAAATATCCCCTGCTACGGCTTTGGATCATTGCGCGCCGGAACCGGTCTTAGACATGGGATAGACATCTGTTCCCGGTAGTAAGCAGACCAGCGAACCAGCGTGGCCTACGCGTTGGCGCTGATCAGGCGGTCTGGGCAAACCGTGCGAGGCCAGCGAATCCGACCGCGGCGGGATGCACCCGCAACCTCTTGAGCAGCGCAGGCGCAGCGAGATCAATAGCGGGTCGGTAGCAGACCGCATTTCGAGTGTTTCCGCTGATGGGTGCGTGCCCCCCGGCACGATTCGGACCTGCCAACCCTCTAAAACAACTCCGCCCGCATCTGATCCACCCCGTCCTCGCCGGCGGCGATCAATCGGTTGAGCCGGGCTTCGAGTTCGAGGTTGGTCATCACGTGCCCGATGGCGTCGGCGATCTTCAAGTCCAGCAGGCGCCCGTCGAAACCGAGGACGAACGAGATGTATCCGTCGGGGTCTTCCACGGTGGCCCGCAGTCCGTCCAGATCGGCGAGCAGCTTGTCGAGGCGGGCGAGGGTGGCCGCGGATTCTTCCTGGCTGAACTTGACCTTCTCCGCGTCGTCCATGTCGTCGAAGCCGGACGCGTCGAGGCTCATGTCGGCTCCTCGGGAGGCCGGGTGACGATGCGCCGCCGCACCACCTGTTCGGCCTTGCCCGGCGGGTCGTCGTCATCGGGGTCATCGGATGACCTCCCCCGGGTGGCAGCGGCCGCGGCCGCCAGCCGGTTGATGTCGACGCGTCCGGTGACGTCCTCGGTGTGCGGAATATCGCGCCCGGCAATCTTTTTCGGCCGACCCGCCTCACCCTTGTCGCCGCCGCCCTGACCGCCAGCACCGCCGAGGCCGCCCATCCCACCCATCGGCATGCCCATCGGCATGCCCGACGCACCGCCTTGAGTGGGCCCGAGCGCCGACGGCGGCCCGGATGCCCCGGCGGGCTCCACCGCCGGTGTCGACGGTGCACCCGTGGTCGGGGCGACCGACAACGGCCCCGCTCCGCCGGCCGGGCTGACACCCGCACCGCCACCGCCGGGGCCGCCGCCCATACCGCCTGCGCCGCCACTCATTTCGGGCATGACCGGCAGTTCACCGGCGGCATCCAGCTTCGGCTCCCCCACCCCTTTCATCGCCTGCGTTGCCTGCTGGGCTGCCTGAGATGCCGCCTGCATCAACGCTTCTGGCGCCTTGGTCACCGCGCCCAGCAGGCCGCCGGCCATGCCGCCGACCGCGCCGAGCACAGTGGGAATCATCTGCGCCATCTGCCCGGCCATCTGACCGGACTGATCCGCCGACCCCGCCGCAGCCGGATCCTTCCCCGAGCCCCCGACACCGGCACCCGCGCCCGCCGCGGCACCGGCCTGCTCGCCACCAGGGTCGCCGAGACCCGAGGCGCTCGTCGCCGCGTCGGTGTTCGCGTGGAACTCGCCGTAGCCGGTCGTCACCCGGGTGTTCAGCTGGGTCTTGGTGGCCACCGCCTGGGCAAGCGCGGCCGAGTGCCGGCCGCCCGATGCGATGTTGTTGGCCTGCATGATTCGCACGTTCTGGTCGGCGACGGCCAGCTGCTGCGGCGACGGGATCGCCTGGCGCGCGGCCACCTGATTCTCGGCATACGCGCTCGCCTGCGTCACCAGGGTGCGCGCCCGTTCGGCGTAGGTGTCCAACCCGGCGGCGAAGGCCAGCAGGTGAGCGCTCACCGCAGGCGTGGACACCTCTGCGTCCAGCGTGTCGGGTAGCGCCCCGACGGTCGCGCGGATCGTCTCGGCGCCGTCGTGCGCACTGCTCGCCACCTGCGACCACGCCGACGTGAACATCTCGCCCGCCGACGGGTCACCGGCGTGCGCGGCCGCCGAGATCGCTTCGGGCGGACCGGTCATCGGCGGCGGCATCGGCAACCGCACATCAGGGGGCACCGGCGGCGCCGGCGGCGCCCACACCCCAGGCGCCGGCGGCCCCGACGCGCGGCCACCGGTCAGCGCCAGCAGCGCCTTATTGAACTCGTCCATCGCCACGAACGCCGCCGCCGTCCCGGTCAACGCCTCGACGGTGCCGATCAGCGCGGCCACATGCGCGGCCAGCCCCGCCCCCAACTCCCCGCCCGCGGCACTCAACCGCGCCGCCGCACCCACCGAAGCCACATCCGCCGCCAACGGCGGATGCGGAACCTCGGCGCCGCCGACGGCGACGACCGCATCGAGCAGCCGCTGCGCGGCAGCCACCAGACCGGGCGCGTCGATCTTCACCGCAAGCTCCTCAACCGCGCCCGGGCTCGCTCGAGGTCGGCGGCCGTCGGCATCCAGCTGATCCCGTCGGCGGGTGCGCCGCGCTGCTCGAACTCGGCGCGCAGCGCGACCTGCCCCTCCAGGTAGGCGACGTCGGCGCAGGCCTGGATGGCCGCGGCGATCTCGCTGCCCGGCCTGCGCATCACTGGCGGCTCCAGCTGCACCCCCAGCACCCGGCCGCTGCCCAGCACCCGCACCCACACCATCTCATCGGGGGTGTGGGCGGAGTATTCCCGCTCGGCGGCGGGCACGGCGGCCGGGTCGTCGGTCACAGGTTCCGCAGGGTCGCCGCGTTCTCGTCGTCCATGTTGAGGAAGGTATGAACGGCGCGGTGCAGCTCGTCGCTGGCGGCGCGGTGGCGCGCACTGTGGTCGGCCAGGGCGGTGTCGCGTTCGGCCAGCAGGTCACCGACGGCCGCTTTCACCTGGTGCATGATCGGACCATAGCTGTCCACGGCGGCCGCGATGTCCGCGCCGGCCTCGCGTGCCGCATCGATGATGCGGGCCACGTCCTCGTGGTTGGCGGCGACCTCGCGCAGCACCGCGGGGTCGATGCGGATCGGTTCGGTCATCTACAGCTTCCTTTCCGTTGCAACTAATTGTGCGCTTCTCGCTAACCGGCCGGGACCGCTGATGCGGCGTCGGCGAGCGCCTCGGCGGCCGGGGTCGGCGGAGCGGTCGGCGGCGGTGGGGCTGGTTGGGGACGTGCCGCGGTGGCGGTCGGGTCGATCCAGCCCAGGAAGTCGGGGCTCGACGCGACCGAGCCCAGCGGCACGACCTGCCCGTTGGCCAGCGCCTTCACCGAGCTCAGCGCCACCACATAGTGATCTTTGAAGATGCCGACGTCCCCGCACGCCAGCTGGCTGGGATCAACGGGGTCGGTCACCGGGGTTCCCGGCGGCGGCAGCGCCAGGTTGTTCTTGCTGTAGGCGGCATCCACGGTGTCCCCGCCGAGATAGGCCGTCACGGCCTGGGCCGCCGCAGCGGTGCGGGCGTTGGCGCTGGACCCGTCGGGCAGCCGCACCGTGTCCGTCGGTGGCGGTGGCGGTGCGGGAGCCCCCAGCGGGGCAGGCGGGCCAGCGGCCGGCGCGGCGTCTGCATTGCTCGCGGCCTTGTCCACCGGGTCGGTTTTCTCGGTGGTATCGCGAGCGTCGTCGTGGTCCTTGGGTTCTGGGGTGTCGTCGGTCTTCTCGACGGCGTCTGGGGAGCGATCACTACCGTGGTCGCCGGCCTGTGACGCCAGCCCGGCCAGCGGCGCGATCGCCCCCGCCAGGCCGCCGAGGCCGTCCAGTGGTGTGCTCGGTGCCCCGCCCAGCGCGCCGAGGGCACCGGGCAGCGCGCCCAGCGACGACAATGGATCGGCACCCAGCCCGGTGTCCAGGGGGAGGCCGCCGAGCACATCGGACAACGACGGGTCGGGCAGCGGCTCCGCGAGGCCCAGTCCGGCATCCACCGGCTCCGCCTCCGGAGGCGGCGCAACGGGTGGCGTTGGCGCAGTTGAGGATTCGGCCGCGCCGGCACCGGTGTCGTCGACCGCGTAGAGCTTCGAGAGCGCCTGCGCCGTCTTGGCCTGGTCGTCGGCGGTCAGGCTGCCCGAGGTCACCAGGTCGTTGATCGCGCCGACCTGACTGTGCAGGAACGTCAGAAACGACCGCTCACCGGCGGGGGTGTCGATCGACATCGCCGGGTTGTTGACCGCGTCGATGATCTTGGTTTGGATCTCGCCCAGTCGCCGCTGTCCGGCGGCGCTGGCCGCGTGCGCGCTGAGCAGCACCTCCGATAGCTTCTCTTCGGCCTCGCTGATCGACGAATACTTCTTCTTGAGCTCATCCTGCAATTTGCCGACGGCGTCGGCGGCCTTGCCGGACTGCTGCTCGTCGGTGGCCAGACCTGCGTCCCGCGACGGCGATGCGCTGCCCTTGGTGTACTGGTCCTCGGTGATCGGGTGACCGTCCTTGTCGAAAAACGACTTCTTGCCGTCGGGCCCCAGCGTGTAGTAGGCGCCGTCGGCGTTCTTCGGGGTCAGCACCCCCGTCGCCGGATCTGTGTGAAAACCGTTGTTGCTACTGGGAATTCCGCTCAGCTGCGGTGCGATCTGCTGGCCGCGGGCGTCGATCGGGGCGTAGCCCGAGCCGACCATGCGATAGCCGGCCGGGGTGATCGGCGGCCCCGCCGTGCCGTCCGGACCGACGAGAGCGACTGTGCCGTCGTCGTTTTGGGCCCAGTTCTGCTTGGTCGACGAGTCGTGGTAGATGACAGTGGCGTCGGACGGCAGCGGGGTCTGATCGCCGAACACGAGGTGACGCTGCTGGCCGGCGTTGTCGGTGTCGTAGTGGATGTTGGGATCACCGTAGGTGTGGCGCGCGTTGTACAGCACCGCGACCCAGTAGGGATCGTCCTGGCCGATGTAGCGGGTGGGGTCCGAGGGCATCGCCCACCCCGGTGCCGCAAGGCCGTGGGTGCCGCGGGTGGAATCCCAGACGTCCCAGTGGGTCTGGCCGTCGAAGTGCTTCGGTCTGCTCATCGGCAGAAGTGTCCGCGGCCCAGATCGTCTTCGAGGTCTCGGCGGGGTGTGAACACCGGTGGATCAGCGGGTGGCGTGTCGCCGCCAAACAGCTTGTGCGCACGAGTGACAACGTTGAGCACGCGGTCGATTTCGCGTTCGATCCTGGGGTTCACCACGGTCCTTTCCTGCGCTGGGTTCTAGCCTAAGGCCGCCGCCGGACGGCCCGGTGCGCGAATTTTCACGCCTCGACCGCCGCGGGCACGGGCCTGCGGGCGATGAAGCGGGCCGGCATCGGGGCGATCCTCACGACGTCACCCGTCGTCGGCGCATGGACGACCTGCGTGCCGGAGATGGCGAGCTGCACGTGGCCGGGCCCGGAGCGACCACCCTCACCGAAGTTGTCCAGCGGAAAGATCAGGTCTCCGGCGCGCACCTGGTCGGGTGTCACTGGCACGCCTTGGGCGATCTGGCTGTAGGTGTCGCCGCCGAGGCTCACCCCGGCTTGGCGCCACGCCCACTGGGTCAGTCCGGAGCAGTCAAATGTGCTGGGCCCCTTGGCGCCCCACACGTAGGGGCGGCCCAGCCGGCTCAACGCCGCGTTAGCGGCGGCATCGCCCGGTGCGCCCGGAATGTCAGTCACCCGGTGCTCAGCCCGTCCCGCCAGCATGGTGCGCGGTCCGGCCATACCGGCCAGCGGCATCCCTGCGCCGCTACCACTCATCCCGCCTCCGCCCCCAAATGGTATGCCGGCCAACGGCATACCGCCGGACGCCGGTCGTTGACGGCCGTACGCCAGCGCGCGCACCACGGCGGCCAGCCGCGCGTCGCGGACCCGCTGGGCTTCGATGATGTGCTGTTGCTGGGCGACGCGGGCCCGCAGGGCCGTCACCAGGGCGCGCTGCCCTGCGGGCGTGCCGGCCACCGGTGACAGAACGGCCGTGTCGGAGGCGGCGCCGGTGCGCACAGCACCGGAGTCCGCGCGCCCTGACTGATCCGAAGCCGCCGCCGCTTGCAGTTGGCCGCCGAGCGCCTCGTCGGTGCCGGCCACGCCGTACAGCGTCGGTCCCGCACCTGCGGCGAACCGGCGGTAACGCGACGCCAGATCCCCTGAAAGGCCGCCGACACGAGCGTGACCCGTGCGCACCAGATCCCCCGCGGTCGCCAACCCCGCACCGGCATCTAAGGTCGCAGCACGCCCCTCCGGCGTCGGATCGCCGAATAATGCGTGCGCCCGGTCCAGCACGTCACCCACTTGCGCAACCAACGCGGCGATCGACACACACCAAGTATCAAGCTGCCAACACCTGGCCCCGGACACAAATTTTGGCTGGCGGCAACGTAAGCCTGGACATGTGCTGGCGTGCCAGATGCTGTCAGCGACCAAGTTGGCCTATCGACGACATCCCCAACGATGGCGGGTCACGGGGTCCTCGGCCGACGACAAGGCAGGTGCGCGACTATTCGCGGTCGTCATCACTGGGTGAGATGGGACCGGTCGACGAGAAGACTTTATTGAAAGCATCTGACAGATCCACGGTTTCAACGGCCGGGTCAGCCTTGAACCGTGCGGTTAGCACGATCTCTCGTCCGTTGACGTGGGGCTGGTGGCGGACCATCCTCTCGACATCGGCGCGCAACACCCGGTAACCGGTCGCCGAGGTAAACCCCTGGTCGAACTCGACAGCCAAGACCGAATCATAATGAGCGCCGCGGATTACGCCGAGCTTGTTGCGAGACGGCCTCGACTTCCACAAAGCCTTCACCTGGATCAGCTCGCCGTCATCGGTCTCGAGGTCGTAACCGGTTGTTGACGAGGTCGCCAGCGTGCCCCCGTAATGTTGCCGCGCGATGGCCTCGGCCAGCTCTCCGACCACGCTGTTGGTGCGAGTCAGCCCTCGACGTTGTAGCTCGGCCGCAACGCCCGACCATACGGCCAGCAGATCGCGAACGCTCATGTCCGCCAGGTCAATCGACATGAGGTGAGTTTATTGAGTCACTTACGCTAGAGGCGAGTTTTATTCGCCGTCGGTGATGCTGCGGTACATCTGCTCGGCGTGCCCGTGTTGACTCATGATTTCGGTGAGGTATTCGCGGCGACCGCGGCTGTAGGCCGCGTGTGCTGATGGGTCACCGGGGCGCTGTTGCAGCCAGAAGATCGACTTCCAGATGTCGGCAGAAGAGGGGCCGCCGTGGCGGTCAAGGCGGTCGAAGAACGCGGCGATCGCCAGGTTGGGATTGTCCCTGCCGGCGTAGCTAGAGTCCTGCTGAAAAATATTTCGCCACAATCCATTCGGACTGACAGCTTTCGGGTTGAG
The DNA here is from genome assembly GCF_017872775.1 of Mycobacterium sp. OAE908. Taxonomy (NCBI): domain Bacteria; kingdom Bacillati; phylum Actinomycetota; class Actinomycetes; order Mycobacteriales; family Mycobacteriaceae; genus Mycobacterium; species Mycobacterium sp. OAE908. Next base: position 85,056 of record NZ_JAGGJL010000003.1, on the reverse strand, counting down.
TCCGCTTTCCTGCATCGCACACGACAGGATCGCGATTGTCTGCTGTGGCGAGTATCCGCGCCGCCATGCCTCATGGATGATGGCCGCGGCCACTTCCCGCGGACTGGAGTCAGGGGTGAGTGCCCCCAGCGGGATGCCCACCGCTTTCTCCGCGCCGCTCAAACTGTTGGCGATCAACAAGTTTGGCGTTAGGTGCTCCAACCCCGACGCCGTCTGGATTCCCCGCATGCCGGCGTCACCGAGCGACGTGTCGCCCACGCCGAGAGCGCCACCTGCACTGCAGGGCCGGTAGGCCAACGACCGCAGCATCGCCGCCAGCCGGGCATCGCGAATCGCATAGGCGTTGATGACACGTTGCTGCTGGGCGATGCGGGCGCGCAGCGCCGCGACGAGGGTGCGCTGGCCCGCCGGTGTGCCGGATACCGGTGCCAGGGCGGCGATGTCTGCGCCCGCGCCGGTGAGCACGGTCCCGGAGCGGGCGCGCCCCGACCGGTCAGCAGCGGCCGCGGACTGCACCCTTCGGGTCAGCGCGGTGTCGGCGCCCGCGGCGGCGTCGAGCGCCGCATCCGCGTCCTCGGCGAAGTCGCCGTAGCTGCCTGCCAAGGCGCCCGACAGCGGTGCCGCGCGGATTCGGCTGGTGCGCACCACGTCCCGTGCGGCGGCCCACCCGGCAGTCAGCGCCTCGGCCCGACCGTCGGGCGCCGGATCGCCGAATAGGGCGTGTCCCCGGCGCAGCACCTGATTCACCCGGGCGGCCAACGCAGCGATCGACACACACCCAGTATCAAGGTCCCCGGGTGCGGCCCCGGACACGAATTCCCGTCGGGCACAGCTTCAGTCGCAGCCGACGTGTACATGATCAGCGCGGGCGAGTCGTTGGGGATGTCGACAACCGGGGCCCGGCCGACCCGTCGCCGCGCGATCAGGCCCGGTTGAGGCTGTCGATCAGCGCCTCGATCTTCTGCGCGTCGGCGCGGCTCACACCGTGTTCGCTCTCCGCCGCGCTGATCACCTCCGGCGCCAGGTCGGCGATCCCCGCCGTCTCGGCCACACTCAGCGCCGCCCGGTTGCGGGCCACATACAGCCGCTGACCGAGGGTGGCGCCGGGCGATGCTGCAGACCGGGCCATCAGGTCGTCATAGCGAGTGCGCACCAGCCGCAGTGCCTTGATGACCTCGGGGGCGCCCTGGCTGCTGCGCACCGCGCGCGCCGTGATCGCCTCGAGCTTGCGCAGGTCAGCCAGCACGGCATGCGCGCGCGGTGCGAACGCCGGGTCGTCGTCGCTGGGCAGGGCGTCGATCGCGGCGACGACATTGCCCATCGCCAGCAGCACCGCGTCGGTGACAAGGGTCGCCGACTCAGACCCGGCGTGAGCCGCAGCAGAATCAGTGCTTGCGTTCGCCGCGACACCGTCACGCAGCTTCGCCAACGTGCCCGGTGGCCACCGCGCGACCTGCTCGAGCTTGGCCCTCGTCTTCTCCCGAGGCCAGGCTCTTCCCTTTTCAAAGGCGACCAGCGCTGGCTGCCCCATGATTTTCATACCGGCGATATCACGTTGTGTCAGACCTAATTCCACGCGACGGTCAGCAAAAGCCGACCCCGCGCGAAGCACGCTGGGATCGACCGCAACCTCCGCCATCGCGCCAGTCTATCGGCATGACCACCCCGTCGACCCGCACCAGATGCGTTGCCCGGGGTGGTTCGGCGCTTTGCTTCACCGCGGCGAACTAGACCGATATTCGATTTTGTTCCATCTCCGCTGATTCTGTTTAGTGCTTGTGTTGATTCTGTTTGTGCGCTACGGTTGGTTGCATCGCGACGCGAGCAGCGCTGTGGGAGGAGTGATCGTGACCGTGATGTTCGACAGCCCCGTGGCGGTAACTGTGACGCCGTGCATGGCAGACCCGGACCGCTGGGACGTCGGTGGTGACGACCCCGAACTCAAAGCGCTGTGCCGAGGCTGCCCACGGCGGTTTCTGTGCGCCAAGGACGCAGTGCATTCCCCTGGCATCGAGGGGATGGTCGCCGGAGTGCACATCCCTGCTGAAGGCAGAGGACGCACCTTCGCACTGCGCCAACTGCAATCGCTGGCAGCCTACGGCGGCTACGGATGCCAACCCGAGATCCCGTGACGAACGGGCTCCACACGACATCGAAAGTCGCTTGCAGCCGCATCCGCAGTGCATGCGCCCCAACTGCGCGAACGCGATCTCACCGGTCGGCGGCCGCGGGCCGCGTCTGTGCACTACGCCAGGAGATCCTCCGCGCACGAAGCGACACGCAGCCTGCCGCATGGACGTTCACCGTTCCGATATCGAGATGATCGAACGCCCTGCGTAGCACCGTTTTCACGAGCATCACAACTACGGCCTCCGCGTGCAGACAGCACGTGGCGGCCGCACCGACACCGCAAACGTCGGAACGCTAGTCGAATATAGGGCCGGCACCCGACGAGACACCGGCCAGGTGGTTGTCTAGCCACGAAATTCGCATTACCCTCGGTATCGGTTGAGCTCCCAGCCAGCCAGACGCGCCGGGCGCACCCCATCGGGATCGCCACTGCGACGCCGTCCGAGCTGCACAACAATCCGCGCACGAGACGAGCTGGGGGGACCATGCCATCTGTTGGTACCACCGCCACCCACCGCAAGACCATTGCTGACACCCGCGAGTGCGGGCGGGCCAGGTTTGAGACGCGCCGGCTATCGGCCAGCCGGCTGGCGATCGCGGTGACCGGGGAGGTCGACGCAGTCAACGCCCGCCAGTTGGGCCGCTACGTCGAGGCCCACACCGGGATCTCGCGGCAGCTGGTGCTGGATCTGCGCGCCGTCGAGTTCTTCGGTAGCCAAGGCTTCACCGCGCTCTACTACGTCAGCGTCCACTGCGCGCGCGCCGATGTGGACTGGGTCATTCTCGGCAGCCCGCCGGTGCGGCGACTGCTGTCGATCTGTGACCCCGATGGCGAACTCCCGCTCGCCGACGATTTGTCCGGCGGGCTGGCCCGCCTCGATCGCCTGGCCCAATGTGGCCAGCACGTGATGGGCACCAGATAGCGGCGAAACACGGCGCGGCGCAACCTATTTGCCCGGCATTGTCGTCGACGGGCGCGTCAGATATTGTCGTCCCGACGTTGCTCGAGCAGCGGGCAGGGTCGGTGAAATCTGGTTCGCACGACCAGGAGCCGCGGCCGATGAGGCGGCATCAACCGTGCACCGCCACAGCGACAGCAGACTGTGGCGGTGCCGCGCGCAGATCGGGCCACCGCGCCAGCCCGGATACCCAGCCTCTTAACCCTCCGTGATCGGCATGATCTTGTCTGGGTCGACGCCGTCGGCCCTGGGCGCCGCGGCGACGACCGGGGCCCAGACCGGTAGCGCGCAACGCGAACCGCTTCGCTGCCGCCCGAACAAGCGGAGTCCGCGGCACACGTTCGCCGGTGGCGTCGCCGGCGCTCACCCACCCAGCGCGGTCGGTACAGCGCTAAACGATAGCGGATCGCTTTCATATTGCTATCGTATGCGGTGCTCGATTCCTGACCGCATGACTGCCGCAGCGCCGTTTAATCGCCCTTACCTGGCTGTTTCGTCCGAGCGATCCATATCGCCCTGCGCCGGCCGCGCTACGCTTGCGCTATCGCAACGCTATTATTATTCTTAATCTAACGATAGCAATACGATAGCGCCATCGCGGCGTCCTCGACCCTCAGGGACGGCAATGAACGCAGCACGCGGCACCGCTCACGGCATCCCGGCCGACCTACCGTGGCCGTGCGCAGCCGACCCCGACCGGTGGTTGGAGGCCGGTGACGACCCCGAACTCAAGGCGTTGTGCCGCGCCTGCCCGCGGCGCTTCCCGTGCGCCAAGGATGCACTGAACACGCCTGCGGCCGTGGGCATGTGGTCGGCGGTGTACCTGCCGCCCGACGGCCGGGCCCGCCAGTTCGCGCTGCGCCAGCTGCGCTCACTGGTCGCGCACGCCGAAGCCACCGGATGACCCCGCCCGAACCGATGGCCGGCAGCCAACGACGCGAGCGCGGCTACTGTGCGCTGCCCGCCGGCCAGCCGGGAAACGCCGGCAGAGTGGGGTAATCCGACCGCGGATGCACGCCGGCGGACAGGAACAGCCGATGCTCGCGCGTGTCGGGCGCCTTCGCCTGGCACTGGTTCGTGTCGTCGACCATCGTCGGCCACTGCGGCGGCGGCCCGTGGAGGTAGGCGGCGGCCGCCATCGACTCGGTGATTTTCCAGCCGCCGAACACGTCGTCGACCGGAGCGGGTGCCGGCCCTTTCTGCGGCGGCAGCGGTGCTGACCCAGGCGGTGGCGGGGTCAACGCGAGCCGGAATACGCCGACGGTATCGGTGGGTCGTCGGTTGGGATCGTCGGTTCCATACCTGCCGTCGCCGAGATCGTCGGCGACGCCGTAGAACCAACCGCAGTACACCGCAACCAGATTGGCGCCCGACGGCTCGATGCGCAGGATGTGGTAGCGGTCGGTGCCGACCAGCGGGTGAATATTGGCCCGAGGGTTGTGGGGATAGTGCGGGGCCGGCGGCGGGGTGCCCGGCGGCGGCAGCACGTGCGCGTAGCCCGGATAGAGGAAGTCCTCGCTGCCCCCGAACGTCACACCCGTGCCGGACTCCTGGAAGGCGCGCACCACCACCGCCGGCCCGGTCAGCAGATCGACGCCGGGCTCAGCGCTCCACACCACCCGCACCTGCGCCATCGTTCCGGTCCAGGGTCCGCTCGGCGGTGGCGGCGGCGCCGGCTGCCCGGGGGTCCCCGAATGACAGCCCGCGACAACGGCAACCGCGCAACTTGCGGCCACCGTGCGCAGCAGGCGGCGCCCCCGTTGACCGCACGTCACCTGTGACCCGCTTTCCACGGCTGCGGGTCTTTGATCACGTTGTTGTAGTCGCCGGTGACATGGGTGTCGATCAGTCCGGCGTTGTCGGCGCCGACGAACGGCGCCAGCGCGTTGTGCAGGAAGTCGCGGTAATCCTCCGGACCATGCCACTGCATGTGCTCCCTGAGGGGTTGGGGAAGCTGGTCCCAGCCGGCCACCTCCCACCCCCTGCTGGGATCGGCGGGATCGACCGGCCGCAAGAAGGTGTCGGGAGTGAACCCGTCGATCGGGTGGGTGGCCACGATCCCGGTCAGCGCCTCGCGGTAGGGCGCCTCCCCGGGCATGTCAGGCATCACCGTCGAGGCGCCGACTTTCGGCTCCGGGCCAAGGATGACGTCTTTGAGCGCGGTGCCCGCGACGTCGGTGGCCAGTCCGCCGGCCGGCCCACCCACCACACCGGCTCCGGTGCCCGCGAACTTCGTCGCATATTCGTAGGCCGACTTCTTCAGGTTGTAGGCGTCGATCGCCTGTTCGGCGGCGTTGACGTGATTGGCGTCCACCGCGTTGTGGGTGCCGATGTCCATCAGCGCCTGCAGCTTGGCGGCCCGGGCGAGGTCGGCGGTGTTCGACGCCATCGACGGGTCGGCGGCCACCATCTGGGCGTAGTGCTGCTGGTCGGCGGCGATGTCGCCAATGACCGCACCGTTGAACACATTTGACGCGTCCTTATCGGTGGACAGCACCGAGAACACCCCCTTGGCGATCGGCAGCGTCGACTGGTCGATGTCGTGGGCGGTGTCGGGTGGATAGAAGTTCTCCAGCCCCGGCACGTTCTCCTCCCCGGCGATCGCCGGGGCGTACGGCGCCAGACCCTGGGCGAAGCCCTGTGTCAGCGCGGGGTTGAGCTGCCCCAGAGTCTGATGGCCCGGCAGGTCCAGCAGCGGCCCGGCGTTCTCGCCAAGGTATTTCGAGTACGCGTCGGCGGTCTGGCCCGCCATCACCGCCTCCGGGCCGGTGGTCTGGTTGGTCCAGTTGAACAGCCCCGCCGCGGCCTGGCCGTGGTCGTCCCACGGGTGGCGGGTGACCGCGTCGAGGAACTGACTGGTGGTCATGTTCGGCAGGTACTCGCTGTTGCTGGAGCCGGTGATGATCCCGCGGTCGACCATGTGGTCGCGGCCCGCGCCGGAGAAGATGGTCTTGATCGTGTCGTCGGCGCTGTGGTCTCCGCCCGACATCCCGGGCCAACCGCGGTTGCCCTCTTCGCCGGCCAGCATTTCCGCGCCGCGGCCCATCAGCGCGTTGTCGATGTCGCTGTCGTGCTGCAGCGCCGGGCTGCCCTGCTTGACGATGCCGCCGATGACGCCAAGGGCGTCCTTGTTCGGGAAGTCGTTCATCGCCAGCCCCGAGTTCGGATCGATCTTCATCACCGCGCCCGGCTGCGTCAGCGGTCCCTGCATGCTGCGCGGCAACTGGGTCAGCCCGCCGGTGGCGCGGCTGGTGGAGTCCTGGGTGGCGCCCACCTTCAGCGGGGTTTTCGGGAACGACACGTTGCGGTTGCTCATCAGCTGCCAGGAGTCGCCGATCAGCCGGCTGTCCGGGCCCAGCCTGTCCTGCGCACGCTTGAGGTCCTGCAGCGACATTCCGTTCTGCTGGGCCTGCAGCTGAGAAAGCACCGAGGCCTGCTCGGGGGTCAGCGGGGCCTTGCCGGCCAGCTGGTCGGGGGTGACGCTTTCCAGCACCCCCTGCACCCGGTTGGCGGCGTTCTTGTCGCCGCCCAGCGCGTTGTGGACGTCGTGTTCGGCCTGTTCAGGTGTCTCGACGCCGTGGCTGGCCAGCTCGTCGTCGAGCGCCTGGGCCGACTCGTCGCCGGCGGCGGTCTTGATCGCCTCGGCCAGCTCCTCATCAGCGATGCTGGCACGGGCATGCAGCGCCTGGATGCGGCGCTCGAGCTCGGCGATCTCGTTGTGCAGGCGCACCCGCGAGTCACGGTCGGCGGGTTCGACGTAGCTGAACGTCTCGGTCTCCGGATCGATCGTGATGCCGTGGCCGGCAGCCTCGGCCTTGATCGCCTCCCAGTCGGCCTTGATGGCACGCACTTGTGTTTCGGCGGCGCTGGCCGCGCGCCCGACAGCCTCGGCGTCGGCGGCGTGATTGTTCAGATCCTGGCGGATTCGGTCGTGGGCGCCCATCGCGGCATCGTGGGCGGCGCCGTCCCAGGGCACCGCGCGCATCACGTCGCCGAAGTTGTCGGCCGCCGCGCGGGTGCCCTGGGCACGCGAAATGCACGCCTGAAACACCGTGTGGATGTCGTCGGGATTCCAGCGTTCGATGTCAGCCAGCGTTAGCCCAGACACCCCTCACCTCTTGTTCGCCTTTTCAAAGAGAATCTACCGGCCCCCAACGATGCTCCCGACGGCAATTTGTGCAGCGCTCAGCCGGAGCGACGGCGTTGACTGGTTTGCCCGTGGGGCGACTCGTGGTCTGGTTGACTGATTCGCCATGGGGGCTTTCAGGGGCGGGAACGATATGTCGGACAACGGGATTGCCGTCGGGACGGCGGTGCGGGTGTATCCGGACACCGACCGCGAACGGCTCGGAACTGTCGTTGAGGACTTCGGTGAGAGCGCCGGGCAGCCGGTCGACGTGGGTGGGCACACCATTGCCGGGGCGGCGCGGCGCTGGGGTGTGCAGCTCGGCGACGGCGACCTGGTGTTCGTCGACAGCGCCGATCTCGCGCTCGGCTGACCGGACCCGCTCGCGTAGCATTCTGCTACACTCGTTACATATTGCTACACGAGGAGGAGTGGTGGCCGAAACCGCCGACCGGGTGACCCGCTTCGCCGCCGACCTGCTCGACGCGGCGGCCGCCGAGGGCGCGCGCCAGAGCCGCTCGGCCAAACAACAGCTCGACCACTGGGCCCGGGTGGGCCGCGCGGTCTCGGCCGGGCAGACCGCGGCGCGCCGGCGCGTGGAGGCCGCGCTGGCCGGCGACCTCGAGCTGGCAGAGCTGAGCGAGGAGGAGGGCGTGGTGTTCAACGCCGAGATCTCCGCATCGATCGAGGAGCAGCTGAGCTCAGGCGACTACGGCCGGGTGCTGGCCGGGCGCGGCGTCACCACCGTCGCCCTCAACGACAAGGGCGAGATCGTCGAGCACCGTCCCGACGGCACCTCGGCCGTGGTGAGCGGCCGGTGAACCCGGCCCCAAGGAAGATCAACGCCGCAGCCACGCCGTGAACCGGCTCGACCTCGTCGCCGGACCCAACGGCGCCGGTAAGTCGACCTTCGTCGAACTGACCCTGGCGCCGCTGCTGAAAGGCAGCGTGTTCGTCAACGCCGACGAGATCGCCAAAGCGCGCTGGCCCGACGACCCATCGGCCCACGCCTATGAGGCGGCGCTGATCGCCGCCGAGACCCGCGAGAAGCTGATTGAGCTGGGCCGCTCGTTCATCGCCGAGACAGTGTTCTCCCATCCGTCCAAGCTGGAGCTCATCGACACCGCCCAAGCCGCCGGCTACACGGTCGTGCTGCATGTGCTGCTGATTCCCGAGGAGCTGGCGGTGGCCCGCGTGGACTACCGGGTGCGCGCCGGCGGACACCCGGTGGCGCAGAACAAGATTCGCGAGCGCTACCACCGGCTCTGGCCGCTGGTCGCCGAGGCGATCACCCGCTGCGAACAAGCCACCGTCTACGACAACAGCGCCATCAAAGGGCCACGGATCGCGGCACAGTTCAACCGCGGCTTCGTCGTCGGCTCTCCCACGTGGCCGGCCTGGACGCCGCCGGCGTTGCAATCGCGTTGGCCCGACTGACAATCCGACACTGCGACGGCCGTCTGAACGGAGCGCTGCGATGCCACGAGCGCACCTGTGCGTCCGCTAATCGGCGGGACGACGGCTGTCCAAATAGAGCGGAAAGAAGAACTCCCACAACAGTAGGCAGGCGAGAAACCACTTGACTGGTGTGTCGACATCGAATGTGTGGATCGAGAACACGGCGAGGTTCCGATGCTTCGCCTGCTGCTTCGCATCGCCATACACCCACAGCGCCGTGCCCGGCACCATGACGACAATGACGGCCAGCACGATGGCCGCGCCTGCTGCATTGGCCGGGGGAATGTGAACGTGCACCGCGTCTCTTTCCTCATGACGGCTCTAGATCGCCGGAGATCGCAGCATCATCGCCGTGCCGGGGCCCGCGCGCAACTGGCCCACTCAACGGACAGCAGCTGATCACCCCTTCCTGGTGTCAGAAGCCCGGCGGATACTCGGCGCCATGAACGCATCGGCTCCCCTGGCCAACCTGATCACACTTGGCGCCCGCGACCTGCCCAGGCTCAAAGAGTTCTACCGCGCCCTGGGCTGGCCGCAGATCATCGACGACGGCGAGTTCGTGGCGTTCGAGCTTCGCGGCATCGTCCTGGCACTGTTTCCCCTGGTGCAGCTGGCCCGCGACGGGCACACCGAGCCCGAGCCAGTCTCGAGGGGCATCGGCTTCACGATCGGCATCAACGTCGACACCGCCGAGGAGGTCGACCGGCTGACCCAGCGCATGCGTAGCGCCGGCGCGCGCGTCACCAAGGAACCCGTCGATGCGGAGTTCTTCACCGGCCGCTCGGCCTATCTGTGCGACCCGGAGGGCAACTACTTCGAAATCGTTTGGGCCCAACCAGATAACCCCGTGCTGGCCGCAGTTCGCCGCGCCGCCTGTGGGGCCGCCGCCACGCCCGAGAGCTCCGAATAGGCGCCTCCGCTCGGCGCCCAATACAGCAAGCTGCGCGCGCAGCCCCCTCGGCGCAACCGCAAGTGCCCCATGGCCGGCTTCCCCCACCGGTTATTCGGCGACGTAGGGGCGCTGTTCGGCGCGGCGTGGGCCAGCCTGCATTGACCGAATCCGTTGGGCCCCAGTCATCTACAACACACCGGTGCACCGTGCCGGCGCATCGCGACATCTCTGACCTGCAGCCGCTCCGCCAATGATCCACACGCAGAGGCCTACGCTGCTGACTTGTGAGTGATTACACCGAAGCACCAATCGACAACTGGCTGGCATCGTTTGACGGCCGCGTGCTCGAGATCTTCACTCCGTATCGGGAAGGCTCGATGCGCTACCACGCCGCCCTGATGGTGGACTGCCGCATTGACGGCACGACACTGACGGTGGACTTTGCGCGCCGCGAGGCGGGGCTGTGGCCGTTTAGACCCGAACAGCTCCAACAAGTCAGTGCTCTCGTCGATGCGATCCATGCGGCGCGCCGAGCCTGGTGGCCGTCGTAATCCGCGCATCACACCGCGGGGCCGCATGGCGGTGTCCTCATCGCCCTTACCAAATGCCCGGGACCAGCCGACGCGTATGAGCCATGTACTGCGCGTACTGCTCGCCCAAACCGTCAAGCAGGGCTCGCTCTTCAACCCTGATGCGGAACAGCACCGCAATCACAATCAGCGCATCAACGACCACGATGGCCGCAACGTTAGCCAGCGGCAGCGTCAACCCGAACAGCGCCACCACCAGCCCGGTATATGCCGGATGACGCAAGACCCGATATGGTCCGGTGCGCACAATCTGATGGCCTTCCTGGATGTGCACGATGGGGCGGAAAAACCGGCCCAACGTCGCCACCGACCACAGCCGCAACGCGATGCCGCACCAAGCGATTACGAGTGCCAGCACGATTCCTTGCGCACTGTGCAGCCAGGGAATGCCCAGGGCGGTCAAGTGCACGGCCAGCTGTCCCGCGAGCACGCCCCCCAGGACCGCACATAGCCAAATCACGATCAGACTGCGCCACTCGCGGCTGACCGTGCGTCCACGATTGCGTCGCTGCCGTAACCGCAGAACCAGCTCGCAGGCAACCCACAGCAGAGTGCTAATCGGAATCAAGTGATACACGACTCCATGGTAAGAGTCCCTACCTTTCGCGACAGTGAACAAGCGTGAATTCACGCGCCACACAGACTCTTTCGCCGCGGACACGGCAATGCCAGCCCGATCACCTGGGACTACGACGGCGGCCAAGACCTCGTACTCCGGTGAGATCACGTATCCCCGCGGCCGGCGGCATTCAACGGTCACCGACTCGACACCATCGAAGTTCTCGAATGCGTCGGCGGGAAACCGACCTCGCCAGCGACATCGTCCCGATCACCTTCGGCATCACCCGCGACCGCAGCACTCAAGCGTTTACGGCCGCGGCGCCTCGCGGTCGAATCAGGACTCGGCGGCTTCAGGCAGCCGGGCGTGGGCGGCGGCCTGGGTGCGGTTACCAACGCCGAGTTTGGCCAGGATGGATGCGACGTGGTGGCCCACGGTTTTTCGGCTCAGCGACAGTTTGGTGGCGATGTCAGCGTCGCTGTGACCTTCGGCGATCAGGCGCAGTACTTCGCGTTCGCGCCGGCTGAGTCCATCGGGGTCGGCGAGGATATCGGCGCGGCGACTGCGCTGGGTGCGGCCACGAAGCGCGGTGAGCCGCGTGCGGGCGCGGCGCGCCGCGGCCCGCGCCCCCAGACGGCGAAACGTCGCCAACGCCGATTCGACCGCGGCGATATCACCGCCGAGTTGGGCGATGGCAGCCTCATAGGGACAGCCGCGGCGAATCCAAGCGTCGGCCGCACCCCGCCAATCACCGCTGAGCTCGAGCTGGAATGGGTTGTTCGGGTTATCCACTACGACAGCCGTCGGTGCATCGCCGGGAAGGTACGCCCACCGGCGCAGCTGCCAACTAAGCCATGGATCTCCGTGGGCGCCGATAGCGGCCAGCCCCGTCTGCGCCTCGGCGCGGGCCGTGTCATCGTCGCCGGCTAGCCAGGCGGCTTCTGCGCGCGTGGCCGACACCGGAAAGAGCCGCAACTGGACAGCCTCTGGGGTAGCCGGGATCCCGTCCAGCAGCGCGGTGGCCGATTGCTCGCCGCGGCGGGCACGAATCAAGGTCAGAGTCAGCCGCGCCATCATCTGATGCACGATGAGCAGCCCGGGGCGGGTGAGCAGGTCCTCGGCGCGCGCGCTCGCGTGAGCCCAGTGGCCACGATGCAGGCTCACCATCGCCTCGACGCCGAGGTTGAACGCCTCAAACATGAACAGGTTGCGGTCGCGGCTGTACTCGAGAGCGCCGGCGTTGTAGCGATCGGCGCGGTCGAGGTCGAAATGCAAAGTGGCGACCCAGCAGACGAAGTCGCCGAGCAGTCCGGCGTGTTCGCCGCGGCGATCGATGTTCATCGCGTCGCGCCAGGCGGCTTCCAGCTCCTCCCACCCCGTGTCGGAACTCTGCACCGAAGCCAGGGCCCCGTACCCGCGGGCGCGAATCACCACGGCGTCGTCGCCGAGTTGGGTGCCCACCTCGATCGCTTCAGCGGCGTAGTCGGCAGCGCCGGGACCGAAGCCGAACACCGCCTGTTCGGCCAAGTTCACCAAGGACCAGGCCAGCTGAGGGGACGGCCCACCGTCTTGAACCAAACGCAGCGCGGCGGTGGCCGTCTCGGCGGCCTCAGCGACCCGGCCTAGCCCGAACAACTCGTGTGAGAGCCAGCGCAGATTCTCGCTCTCAGCCAGCGTGTCGCCCAGCGCGCGGCGCACCGCGATCGCTTCTCGCCAAGACGCCACCGCGGCCTGCCCGAGCCCGCATAAATAGCTGGCCAACGCGTGCGCCTCAAGCCATTGCACCCTCTGATCGGCGGGTGTGCCCGCGGCGTGACGCAGCGCCAGTGCGTACAGCTCGGCGGCCTCGCTGTGAGCCCCTAGCAGGGTGGCGCGCTGGGCGGCCGCCGGTCCGTAGCGGACAACCGCCTGCCGATCGCCGGCTTGGTCAGCGTGAAACGCCAACTCCGCCAAGGTATTCGGGTCGATTGGCGGTTCGGCCAGCGCGGCCATTGCGCGGGCGTGCAAAGCCTTTCGCTGGTCGGCGGGGATCGCCTCCAGTGTTGCGCGGCGGGCCAGCTCATGGCGAAACCCGATCGCGTCACCGTCGGCGATCAGCACCCCCGCCTCGAGGCATTCGGTCAATCCCGTGCTCGCCGCGGCGCACACTGCCCCTACCGCCGCTAGGTCGGCCCGCGGGCCACAGACTGCGACTGCCTGTGCGGTCTCGCGACCGGCCGTCGATAGCCGGCCTAGCCTGCCCCACACAGCCTCAGAAACGTTGCGCGGCAACTCATTTTGGTGCAGGGCGGTCACACCGCCAGCCAGCACTTCGGTCACATAGAACGGGTTTCCGCCGGTGAGGTGGTGCAGCTGGTCGGTGTTGACGCCGCTGCCAGCGGCCAGCACAGCCACGGCCTCGCGGCTCAGCGGTTGCAGCCCGATGCGAGAAACAGCTGCACAGGTTGCCACGTCACCGAGCGCCACGGTCAAGGGGTGGCGTCGGTCAAGCTCTTCACCGCGATAGGACACCACCATCAGCAATGGAAGCGAGCCGACCCGGCGGGCCACAAAACGCAGCAGATCCAGGGTGGCGCCATCCGCCCAATGTGCATCCTCGATCACCCACACCCAACGGTGCCCGTCGCGCAGCACCGCCAACAGCCGTCGATACAGCGCGCCGATGTCGCCGGATTCGATTGCCGCCCCTATTGCGCCCGCTGCTGGGCCCACACCGGCCAACGCGTCGAGCAACGGACCGAGCGGACGCGGTGCCGCGTGCGGATCACACCAGCCTCGCAGCACCCGCGTCGTGGCTTCCAGGCCGTCGGCGAAGCGGTCGAGTACCGCGGTCTTGCCCACCCCGGCCTCACCTCGCAGCAACACCACCCGGCCCGCACCGCCGACCGCTCGCCGGGCGAGCGCGTCGAGCTCGGCCAGCACCGCCTCGCGCTCCAGCAACCCCTCCACTAGATGGCAGCGCCCTTTCTTGCCCGCGTCAGCCGCCCCCAACCCCGCGGGTGCCGACCAACAGAACCTGTTGTCCCCCAACTCGGTTTCCGGTGAACAGCACATCACACCGGCAAGCGCCCCAGCGCGCTACGCCTGACTGCAACTCCATCCGGAAAGCTGGAAAGTCACTGTAAACCCTCTGCTCCCAGGCGCTGTCGCCAATTAACCCGGCTTCCAGCTAACTCACAGGAAAAGGGGTTGACGGCGCTAACGCAGCCTGCCCGCGCAGCAAAGCTATTCGCAGCGCGTATCACTGCGCGGTGCGATTGCTTATGAAAGTGCTACCGGGCTCTCAATGGCGCGACACCCGTGGCCTTTGTTCGCCGTTGTGCGACAATGATATTGAGGACATCGGCAGAGATCGCGCATCTCCGCGAGGTCGTTGTCGAACCATTTCGTTCGCCTGCCAAGGCGTAGCGGACCACGACAGACATGGCGACCGATCTACGACCGAACCGACCAGGCCCGAGCAGTACTGACTGCTGTCTCAAATCAGACGGGTTCCGAGAGTCTCGAGTGTCGGTCGCGGTTGGCCGCCCCAGTGCCTGACCCATCGTCGGTGCCGGTGCCCTCGCGGCACGACCTATTCATTCCCTGGACCAGCGGATCTCCGATACAGGACCAAATGAAGAACTCCGCACCGCAGTAGTTGTTCGTTAAGGGGTCCGCAAAGTGCAGTAGCCGACTACTGACAGCCGGGCCCTGACATTGCACAAGCATTGGAAACGTCATGTCGCGCTATAACGAAGGAGCAGGCCATGCCAGGAAACAAAGTTGTTCTCCAGCACGGAAAAGGGCAGGACAAAGTCCCAAGGCGCGATATGGGGCATGTCATCGATATAGCGCAGACGGACGATTTCCAGCTGTATGCCGACAGGCACAAGTGGATCGGCAATCCGGTCGGCGATCGCGTCGATTACCCGGACGGCGGGTCGATGCAGGGCTACCAGAACGCGACCGTGTATCGGCGACCCGGTGTAAATAACTTCGAGCACCTGAACGTAGTGTTCGGAGCGATCCGTGAGCGGTACAACACCGTCGGCGGCCCGACGAGCTGGTTGGGTTACCCAGTCAGCGATGAGTTCGACTTCGAGGGCGGACGGGCCTCGGCATTCGAACGCGGCGCGATCTATTGGTGGCCCGATACTGGAGCCATCGACATCAATCAGGTCGTGATCTCCTACGCCGGGTTGCTGTGTTTCGGTGAAACCGACTGGGACGGCTTCTCGCCCGCGGACGAGCCGTACGTCACGATCGGGGTAGCCGCACCCAACAGCTCGGGTGAAGTAGCGACCTTCCAGTCGCAGGTGTATGGGGGCGTCGACGACCACGAAGGTCGCCGCGACACAATCGAGTTGTACCGGGGCTCCCCGACCAACGTCCTCTTGGATGTGACCGTGAGGGAGCACGACCTAGACGACCCCAACAAGTACCGGGCAGCCGTGCAGAGTTCGCTGGAAGCTGCCGCCAATGCCGCCGGGGCCGTGCTGAAGGCCATACCCCTTGTCGGAACTGTGCTTTCGGCGATTGGCACCCCGATACTGGGTGCGCTGGCCGACGCGGCGTCGGACCCGATCTACGAGGCCCTGGACTTGGGCGACGATCTGATCGGTCGGGACCAGATCGTCATCACGGCCAAACAGTCGATCCTCCTCGCGGCGCAGTCCGTTGACCACACAGCCTTCGGTGTACCAATGAAATTCGAGTCAAAAACGCTCACAGGCGACGGGTCGACCTACAAGGTCGCCTTTGGCGCCTGGAAGGCCTAGCCGAGGACAACCGGGCCGTGGGACGTGCCGTTCGGCCATTCTGGCGTGAGGCGTCTCCTCAATCATGTCTGGGAGGCGCTTCCTTAATCGGTATCATGCACGGCACGACTGACGGCGAACCCGCCGTGCAGTTCTTTTTCCGGCACGACGACGTTCCCACTAGGGCGGCGCTGGCTGGCCTTCTTATGATTTGGCGTCATCTGACAGTGTGCCCTGACCCGTCACCGTCTCAAATCAGCCCATATTTGAGACATCTCGAACCGGTTATCCCCGCTCAGTTCAGCCAGGTCGGTCCGTCTCAAAAGTTGGTCTCAGACCGTGCCGTCCGACTAGCCACTGACCGGACCCCGTGAACTAATCCACGGCGAACGAGAGTCGTTGATAGCTGGTGCAGGTGGCAGCCCACGTGGCTCGGGTTTGGTAGCCCAACTCCCTCGTCGTTATCGCACATGCTCGCGCTCGGCGACCTTCACCAACCGGCGTGCGTAGAACCGGACGACCCCGCGGTAGGCAGCGCGCACCAACGGACCCGTCCCAGGAACCTTTTCGACGAACGACCCGCTCCAACGGATATCGGTGCCGCCTGCGGCATTTGGCGAGAGCATCACTTCGCCCACGTAGTTCTCGACGGGAGCGGGTTCATTGAGCTTGTAAGCAAAACAGCGATCTTGGTCGTAACGGATGGTCTCTTCTAGCCCGAACAGGGGCCACGCCCCCACCTTGCGGACGGCCCCAATGCCCCACGGCGCGGGATCACCTTCGCGCACCCAAGTTGATTGCATGATGATCGGCTTGGCCCACTTCGAATAGTTCGCACCGTCGGCCACGATGCGGAATAACGTTGCCGCCGATGCGCTAGAGCTCTTGTTGACCTCGTACGAGAATCTCCGACCCGACATCCCCGACCCCGCTAACAGGTGAAACGACAGTAGATTCGGACTTGCACGTAGCTGCCTTCCTGAACGGAACCCGTGATTGGTCCATGGCGAACACTCGTCATTCATTGGTGAGTACAGATGCAGCGTAGCGAGCTCGGTTGGTAGCCCAGCGATGATTGTCGGCGGTGGTGGTTGTAGTCGTGTTTCCAGTCGGCGAGGATTAACCGGGCCCGGGCCAGGGACCAGAAGCTGTTGATGTTGAGGCACTCGTCGCGGATGCGGGAGTTGAAGGATTCGACGTAACCGTGCGCCATGGGTCGCCGGGCGAGGTTGAGGTGCGAGCCGATCCGACCGCGACCCAGTCGGCCATTGCGCTGCAAGCTAATTCAGGGTCGTTGTCACACCGCAGCACCGTCGGGTAACTCGGCCAGCAGCCGATCGGAGGCCGTCAATCCATATGGTGGTGGCCTGACTTCGATCGGTCGTCCATGGCGCAAGCCCGCGCCCGAACCGTGGGACTACGCGTGCTGTTGGGGATCAGCGGATTCGGCCCGCCGAGCGCGTGCTGCCGCTTGGGTGCGATTGTCGACGCCGAGTTTGCCCAGGATCGCACTGACGTGGTTACCGACGGTCTTGCGACTGATCGACAGGCTGGCGGCGATCTCCGCATCACTGCGGCCGGCGGCGATCAAGGCCAGCACTTCGCGTTCGCGCCGACTCAGTCCATCAGGATCGGCGCGGACGTCGGCCCGCCGACGTCGCGGAGCGCGGCCACGCAGCTGCGCGAGACGTCGCTGGGCACGGCGCGCTGCCGCGCTCGCACCCAGCTGGCGAAACGTGGCCAGCGCCGATTCGACCGCGCCGATGTCGCCGCCGATCTGGGCGATCGCGGCGTCATACGGGCAACCGAGCCGTGTCCACTCGGTGGCCGCGGTCTGCCAGTCACCGCGGATTTCGAATCGGTAGGGCGTGACGGCGTCGGGCGTCGACGCGTCGTCGAACGGGCCGCCGGCCAAGTGTGCCCACCGGCGCAGGTGACTGACCAGCCACGGGTCGGCGTGTTCGGTGGCCGCCGCCAATCCGGCTTGTGCTTCGGCGCGGGCGCTGTCGTTGTCGTCGGCCAGCCAGGCCGCTTCGGCGCGGGCAGCCCAGACCACGCCCAGGCGAGACAGGTCATCGGGATCGGCGGCGCGCAGGGCCTCGTCCAACAGCGCGCCGACGGGTTGCTCGCCGCGGCGCGCGTGGATCAACGCCACGGTGATCAGCGGCAAGATTCGCTGCGGTATGCCCAACCCCGGCCGGGTCAGCACGTCCTCGGCGGACGCCGAAGCGCTCGCCCAGTCTCCGCGGTGCAACGACACCACAGCGGCCGCGCCGGTGGTGATCGCCTGGTACATCTCCAGGTCGTGGTCCGCGCAGAAATCGGAAGTCTCGTTGATGTAGCGCTGTGCGCGCTCGAGGTCGTGCTTCACGGCGGCATACCAGGAGATCAGTGATCCATTCAGGCCGGCCATTTCGGACAGCCCCTCGGCGGCCATGGCGTCGCGCCAGGCGGACTCCACCTCATCCCAGCCGGTGTCACCGCTCAGGACGGGGGCCAGCGCGGCAAAGAAGCGAGCCCGCAATACCACGACAGGATCCCCGAGCCCGGTGCCCAGGCTGATGGCGCGGGCCGCATACTGCGCGCACGCCGGGTCGAAACCGAACGCAGCCAGCCCGGCCATCGTGGACAGTGAAAAGGCCAGCTGCGGGTGCGCCCCCGCATCCTCGAGCAGCCGCACCGAGGCCACACCGGCCTCGCTGGCCTCACGGGTCTTGCCGAGCGCATACAACTGGTGGGATAACCAGCACAGATCCTGCCCTTCGCCGAGCCGGTCGCCCATCGCGCGGCGCACTGCGATCGCCTCACGCCAGGACGACACCGCCGACTCGGCGAGCCCGCTCAAGAAGCAGCTAAACGCGTGCTGCTCAAGCCATGTCACCTTCTGTTCGGCCGCGACGGTGCCGGCGTGACGCAGTGTCAGGGCATACAGCTCGGCGGCTTCCCGGTTGGCGGCCAGCCTCAAGGCTCGCTCGGCGGCGGCGGGTCCGTAAGCGATGACCGCGTCGTAGTCCTTGCCCTGCTCCGCGTGAACGGTCAACGCCGCCAAGGTATCCGGCTCGATCGGCGGTTCGGCGAGCACCGCCAGGGCCCGCTTGTGCAGCAGTTGACATTGATGGGCGGGGATTTCGTCGAGCGCGACGCGACGCGCCAGCTCATGGCGGAACCTCAGAGTTTGCGCATCGGCGACCAACACGGCGGCACTCAGGCATTCCGCCAGCCCCGTCGCCGCGGCAGGACACACCTCGCGCACCAACGCCAGGTCGGCCCGCGGGCCGCACACCGCTGTGGCATACGCCGTCTCACGCCCAGCCGCCGACAGCCGAGCCAGCCGGCCCAACACGGCGTCGGACACGCTGCGCGGCAAGGTTTCCCGCCTCAACACGTCAGGGCCGGCGGCCAACACCTCAGTGACATAGAACGGATTACCACCGGTGAGTCGGTACAACGCGTCGGCGTTGAGC
Organism: Mycobacterium sp. OAE908; assembly: GCF_017872775.1. Taxonomy (NCBI): domain Bacteria; kingdom Bacillati; phylum Actinomycetota; class Actinomycetes; order Mycobacteriales; family Mycobacteriaceae; genus Mycobacterium; species Mycobacterium sp. OAE908. The sequence continues at coordinate 66,139 of NZ_JAGGJL010000003.1, read as the reverse complement.
CCGCTACCTGCGGCCAGCTCGGCGACCGCCCGCACGCTCAGCGCAGCCAGCGCGATCCGGCTTACCGTGGCCGAATTCGTCAGCTCAGCGAGCAGCGCGGCTAGTGGGTGTTGGTCGTCAATCTCCTCGTCGCGGCACGACACCACCAGCAGCAGCGGCAGCGAGGCGATGCGCCTGGCCAGGAAGCGCAGCAGGTCCAGGGTGGCGCCGTCGGCCCAATGCGCATCCTCGATCACCCACACCCAGCGGTGCCCGTCGCGCAACACCGTCAGCAGCCGCCGGTGAAGCGCGCCGCTGTCACCGGACTCGATCGCCAAGTCCAGCGCTGCGGCCGCCGAGGGCTCCATGCCGGCCAGCGCATCCAGCAGCGGGCCCAACGGACGCGGCGCGTCCAGCGGTTCACACCAGCCCCGCAACACCCGCAGATCGGGTGCTAGCCCAGCAGCAAAGCGGGTCAGCACCGCGGTCTTGCCGATCCCGGCCTCCCCGGACAGCAACACCACCCGGCCCGCGCCGCGCTGCGCGGAGCGCGCCAGCGCGTTGAGCTCAGCTAGCGCCGCGTCGCGCTCCAGCAGGGACTCCATCAGCTGCCGCCTCGCCTGACCTGAGTTATGGATGGCATCCGTTGACGGTGCCGCAAAAATTAGGGAATTTTCCCCATCAACGAAACCGACCCGCCTGCGCACACTACATAGCAAGCGCTCCAGAAGGCCAGACACCGCTCACAGCAACCGATCAGGCGCGCTGATACCGGCAGCTGAAGCGGTCTCTGGCCCCGGAATGCGTCGACACGACATCGGCACGGGAGGAAACAGATGCACCGCGCACGGGCGAGGAATGGCCATGACTAGATCCGTTTTTCCACTTATCAGCGCCGGCTTCGTCATCGCGGGAGCCAGCGCCTGGTTGGCCACAGCGCACAGCGTGCCGGCGTCGCCGCTTTCGCCAGCGGTGGAACTGACCTCGATCGAGGCGACACTGGCTCCGCCGCTGTCGCCGGCGCCGATGGGCGGGTGCACCGACCCATTGTGCCTGGCGCTGTTGGGATCTGGCCCTTCCACCCCGACGCCACCGAAGCTGCTGTCGCCACTGAAGGCGCCGCCGAACCCGATCATGCCCACAGCCTCGCCGCTGGATCCGATCACCACATTGATCGGAGTCTTCATCTCCAACGGCACCGCCAACCATCCGGATGCGGGCTTGTTGTTCGGCAACGGCTATCAGGGCGCCCCGGGTCAATCCGGTGGCCGCGGTGGACTGCTGATCGGAAACGGCGGTGCCGGCGGAGCCGGGATAGCCGGGGTCAACAACGGCACCGGCGGCACCGGCGGCAACGGTGGGCTGGTATTCGGCAGCGGCGGCGCAGGAGGCAGGGGCGCCGATGCCACCGCCACCGACGCCGCGGGCGCGGGCGGCAACGGCGGCAACGCGGGGTGGCTGTTCGGTAACGGCGGCAGAGGCGGCCAAGGCGGGTCGGGACTAACCGGCGCCGCAGGCGCTAATCCGTTGACGCCCACCAGTACCGCTGCAAAAGGCACCGACGTGGGAAACAACAACGGGTTCAACGGGATCCCGAATCCACCGGTGAACGCCGGTGATGGCTCCCCGGGCGGGCCCGGCCAGAACGGCGGGGCCGGCGGCAACATCGGCTTCAGCAACGGTGAGGGCTTCCCGGGCACCGGCGTCGGCGGGAACGCCGGCAACGGCGGCGACGGCGGAAGTGGCGGCGGCGCCGGAGGCGCGGGCGGAAACATCGGTCAAAGCAACGGCTTTGGAGCCAACGGGGGCACCGGCCACGGCGGTGACGCCGGCAACGGCGGTGATGGCGGAGCAGGCGGCGGGGCCGGAGGGGCAGGCGGCAACATCGGCAGCTTCAACGGCGAAGCAGAAGGTGCCGGCAGCACCGGTCACGGCGGTGACGCAGGCAACGGCGGAACCGGCGGCGTCGGCGTCGACGGCCCAGCCGGAACCGCCGGCGGCGCGGGCGGAGCCGGCGGCGCTGGAGCGCTGCTGTTCGGCTCCGGCGGGCGTGGCGGCACGGGCGGCTCCGGCGGGGACGGCGGAAACGGCGCGACGGGTGGACCGGGTGGTGCCGGCGGCAACATCACGCTCGCCAACGGTGTCGGTTATCTCAAGGGCACCGGATACGGCGGGAATGCCGGCACCGGCGGAACGGGGGGTAGCGGCGGCACAGGAGGCGCGGGCGGAGACGGCGGCCCTGGCGGACCGGGCGGATCGGCAGGCCTGCTCGGCGTCGGCGGCGCGGGCGGGACCGGCGGCACCGCCGGCACGGGTGGCACCGGCGGCAGCGGCGGCACCGGCGGAGCCGGCGGCACGATCGGTGCGAACAACGGCGGCAGCGTCAGCGGGGGCACCGGCCACCCGGGATTGACCGGCGCCGGCGGGGCTGGCGGCACGGGCGGAACGGGCGGCAGCGCGGGCACCCCCGGTGCGGGAGGCACCGCAGGCGCCGGCGGACTGGGCACCGGCGACACCGGCACCACCGGGGCCAGCGGCAGCACCGGGTCCACCGGCGCCGCGGGCAACGATGGCGCACACGGCTAGGCGCGCAACGCTTCTCACTCGGTACGCGCATCGCAGGCCGAGGGGCCCCTGAGGTGACGAAGGGAACCGTCGAATGTCGACTCAATACTCGAAAGGAACACCATGAAACACATTTCGGAATCCCGCGACCGCCACATCGGCCGTGCGGGCGCGCTAGCGGTCGCTGTCGGCATCGGGGCGGCACTGGCCGCCGCACCCTGGGCCGCATCGGCCACGCCACCGTCATCGAGCACATCGGATACATCGACATCGGATGCATCGAGTTCCGCAGTGCGCACAGGCCCGAATATCAGCGTGGCGACCAACGGCGTCACCCGAGTCCAGAAAGGCACCGCCACGGCCACCTCGGTCGGCAAGGGCTCCATCGCGATCGCCCACGGCATCGACAGCACCGCCACCGCCGGCAGCACGCGGTGCGAGGTGTGCACGGTTACTGGCCACAACAAGGCAATCGTCAACGGCGACAACAGCACTGCCACGATAATCGGCGGCAGCTACGACACCGCCATAGTCCACGGCGACAACAGCAGCGCCAGCGTCGCATACGGCAGTAACGACACCGCGACCGTCATCGGCAACAACAGTCACGCCAGCACGGGTCGCGGCGATAACAACACCGCCACCGTCATCGGCAATGACAGCGCGGCCGGCGCCGCTTTCGGAAGTAACAACACCGCCACCGTCAACGGCGACAACAGCGGTGCCTTCACCAGCAGCGGCAGCAACAACATCGCCAAGGTCGACGGCGACAACAGCAACGCCGTTGCGGCCCTCGGCGACAACAACACCGCCACCGTCCAAGGCGACAGCAGCACCGCGATCGCCGGCGGTGGCTACGACACAGTCACACAAACGAACGTGTCCGGCAGCAACGACACCGCTACCGCCACAGGGCCCAACAGCAGTGCCACGGCCGGTCCCGGTGACGGTTACACCGCCACCGCCGGCCCCAACCAAACAGTCACTAGTCCCTAACTGCGACAACACACATCGAGGTCGACCGATCACAGAGGAGCTGAACCCCATGAAACGTTTTGCCCGCAAGGCACGCCACGCCCTGCAAATGCTGTCAGCCGTCGGATTCAGTCTCACCCAGAACTGATGCGGTCCCGATTTCACCCGACACCGTCTGGGTCTCGGCACACCAAGAGGAGGTGAACCCACATGAAGCACCTAGCTCGCAAGGCACGGCACGCACTGCGCATGCTGTCGGCCGTCGGCTTCGGCCTCACCATCAACTGATGACGCCGTGCTTGGTGGGGGCCGTCCGCGTAGCGGCTCCCACCATCGCCTGCGCTGGTTGCAGTTCTGATTTTTAGTGAGTGAGGTACCCGATGATGTCGTCGACGGCGGCGCAGTTGCGTTACGCGATTGCACTGGCACGAGGCCGCGCATTTCCTGATTGGGTGTTGCGATCGCTGGTGCGCGCCGCATCGAACACGCACGCCCACCGTGGCCTAACCGCGTCGTCGACCGATGCGCTCCTGAGCGACCACGACCCTGAGCTGTGGGCCGATCACGTCCGCCGATGCTTCGCCCGGCAGGTGCGCTACGCGAAGTCACGCACCCGCGCCTACCGGGATGTGCCCGACGCATTCACCTCGACGAAAGGGATGACGGGCGGACTGCCCGACTTCGCGGCGTTGCCGGTGACCACCAAGACCGATTACATCGCCGACCCCGACGGTTACCTCGCCGCCGGCGTGCCCGGCGCGGCGATCTTCTACACCTCGGGGTCCACCGGAACGCGTGTGGGTGTGAGGTTTTCGGCGGCGGAGTTGAAGACGATGTGGGCGCTGTCGGCAATCGGAAACTTGGTGCACTCACTGATCACCCCCGGCGATCGTGTGCTGGTCGCCACGTGGGCGCGCGCGGCGCTGGGCAATTCGTCGATCGCCGCCTCAACGGCGATGGTGGGTGCCGAAGCCGCCATGGCCGGGCAGCTCGCCCCGGCCGAGATGGTCAAGCTTCTCGCGGCTAGCCCTTTTGTTCCGTTTTCGGTGCTATCGGCCTATCCCTCGTATCTGGGATCACTGATCACTGAGGCATGTCGGCAAGGATTGGGACCCAACGATTTTGCGTTGCGCACCATCATGGTCGGCGGCGAAGTCGTCACCGACGCCCTGCTGGATCGGGCGCATGCCGTGTTCGGCGATCACGTCCGCTTCGTGCAGACCTACGGCATGACCGAAACGGCCCCGGCCGCGGGCTCGGTCTGTGAGGACGGGCACCTACACTTCGAGCCCTCCAAGGCAGTCATCGAGACCCGCGCGCTCGGCACCACGCGGCATGCGCGGCCCGGCGAACTCGCCACCCTGGTCATCACCCCGCTGATTCCGTTTCGACAGGCCAGCGTCTTCATTCGGTACGACACAGGCGATGTCGTCACTGCCCTACCCGGACGATTGACATGCTCGATGGCCGCCATGCCCGCCACCTCGGTCCCGCACGGCAAACTGTCATTCACGGTGCACCGCCCCGGCTTGACAATCACACCGAGGCAGCTGCTCGAGGTGGTGGAGGCCAACCCCGATGTCGCTTTGCCCGCGCGAATCTCCTACCGAGACACCGGCGAAGCGACATTGGATGTGACCGTGCAAGTGAGCGACCCGGATCCACCGGCCGAAACCAGCCTGCGGGAAGGCTTCGCACGCGCGCATGTTCCGGTCCGCGACATCACTCTGGTTCGCGACCTCGCCACGACCGGCGAGCGGGCCTACCCCCTGCGCGGGGTGATCATCGACGCACCACCCGCGGATGCGGCGTTGACCCCCACCGCCGCTAGAACTGATGCGGCGTGGACGTGCTTGTGATCGCCGTTTTCGGCGCCATCGTCATGGCCGTTAGTTGCGTCTACGACGCGTACTGGCAGCTGCCGCTCCCCGGCCTGGGAGTGTTCGACTACAGCGATGTCACCGTACTGGCGATCGTTGTGATGCTGTATCCGTTTGTGGCGGTGGTCGAGCCGCCGTGGCTGGCTGCGGTCATCGCCGGCGCTGTGATTGTCAACGCCGCCGCCGATCTGACCGCGCCGGTGTTGAAAAACCGTGCGCTGCACAGGTTCTCGCTAGTGTTCATCGTCACCGCGATCGTTTTACTGGTGACCTCGCATACCGGGCCGATTCCTCGCTGGGCTCTGACTGATCTGCTGCTGGTCGTAGTCGTCGTCGCTGTGGCGGTCGCGTGGGCGCAACTCGGCGCGACCCCGGCCCATCTGGCCGCACTGGCTGCATTCCTGACGGTGTACGACATCATCGCGACCACGTTGACCGGTTTCATGACGACACTGATGGGCACGCTCAGTCATCAACCAATCGGCTTCCTATTCACCTTTCCCGCGGGCGGCACTGCTTGTCTGGGTGTGGGTGACGTACTCGTGCTCGCTCTGGTTCCCGTCACCGTCCGCCGACGACTGGACCCCCGCGCCGCGCTTTCCGCCGCGGCGGTCATGTACGGCGCGTACCTGGCCGGGATCGCCATCTCGATCTTCAACCCCGCCTGCACCATCCCTTTGATGATCACCCTTGGGCCGGCGACTCTCACGGTCTGCGGGTACACCACATTCCAACCCCGGCGAGCACAGCTCCGCGAAGTCGACATGCTCGACGCAACCGCGTGCTCCATGAAGCCGTCCGCACTTCAACGGGTTCCGTACCGAGCATCAAACTTGACGGCCTGAACAACGACGGTTCTGACCTAGGACTGACACGCCGAGAGTTGCTTTTGCCTTCTGGCCTTCCGATTGTGGCCGGCGCGCCGCTGCGCGCAAGGCACCGGCCTTCGCTGCGCTACGGGCCCCAAGGGGCTCGCGGAGTTCTTTTCCAACGCCGGGCTCCTGCGGATCGGGCGAAAAGAACTCCGCGCCCGGGCCATTGCGCTTTCGCGTCGCCTGCCGGCCGGGATCTCCAGTGCCAGAAGGCAAACAAAAACGGGCGGCCCACGCCCACGACCCGAAAGGGAGATCATGACCGGAACCCTGGAGCACCTCGATCCCACGACGCTGGTGATCGGGGATAACGTGCGCGACGACGCCGCACTGGACCCGCACTTCCTCGCCAGCGTGGCTGAACACGGTGTGCTGCAACCCATCACCGCGGTACGCACCGAGGCTGGCGTCGAAGTTCGCGACGGGCAGCGCCGCACATTAGCCGCGCGCCAAGCCAAGCTGCTCGCCATCCCGGTGTATGTCCTCGACGCGCAGCTGACCGACGACAAGGCCGCCACCGCCGAACGCATCGCCCAGCAGATCGTCACCAACGACCAACGTACGGCCCTGACCGACGCCCAACGCGCCAAAGGCATCAACCAGATGCTGCTGGCCGGCGTCTCCGCCGCCAAGGTCGCCAAGAAGCTGGCCGTCGATCGCGACACCGTCACCGCCGCCGCCACCGTGGCCGACTCCCCCGCCGCGCTCGCCGCACTCCAAGACCGCCAGTTGTCGCTCACCGAAGCCGCCGCGCTCACCGAATTCGACGGCGACCAGGACGCCATCAACGCCTTGCTCGCCGCGGCAGGAACACCGGCGTTTCACCACCGCGTCGCCCAAGTGCGCCAGGACCGCCTCGCCGAACGCGCGCGCCGCGAAGCCGAAACCGGCTACGCCGAACAAGGATTCACCATCCTGGCCGACCGACCGGCGTGGCGCGACACCAGCGCGGTGCTGCTGCGCAACCTGCGCACCGCCGACGATCAGGAGGCCACCGAGGCAGCCGTCACCGACGCCGCACAGTGGGCGGTGTGGATGGTCGAGGACACCGAGCTGGTCGACGCCACCACCGGAGAGCCGGCCGACGAGGCCGACGTCGACTGGTCCACGGAACACCAACCCGAGCGACAGCCCGCCGAGGGCACCCGCCACGCCGACTCGGTCATCGAAAAGACCATCTGGACCCCGGAGTACTACTGCCTGGATCCGCAAGGGGCCGGACTGACCCTCGCCGAGTTCCTCACCCACGCCAAGCCCATCGTGTGCGGGCAAGGTGACACCGACGACGCTGAGGCCCGCGCCGAAGCCCAACGCGTCCAGCGGCGAAAAGTCCTGGTGCTCAACAAGCTCGGGCAAGCCGCCGCGGAGGTTCGCCGCGCGTGGGTCCGCGAGCACCTGCTGGCCCGCAAGACACCCGTCAAAGGGGCGATGGTGTTCGTGGCGACCTGCCTGGAACGAGGGCCCGGTCTGCTGGTCGACCACGCCGCGCGCCCCATCGTCGCCGAACTGCTGGGCGCCGCCGACACCTCCCTACACGAGGCGGTCGCCAAGCTTGCCCCCGCTGGCGACGGCCGCGCCCAGGTGCTGCTGCTGGGGATGGTGCTAGCAGCGCTGGAAGGCCGCACGCCCAAAGACGCGTGGCGCGACGCGGCAAGCTCCTACAAACCGCAACCCGGCAGCGCGCAGTACCTGCGGTTCCTGGCCGCCAATGGCTATGCGCTCGCCGCCATCGAGGAGGTTCTGATCGGCCAGCGCGACGCCGATGAGCTGTACCGCGAGCTGGCACACGACGCGTGATGCGCTCCGCCCGCCGGCCTCCTCAGCGGGCCGGCGGGCGGCTGCCAGCCCGAAAAGCAAAAAGCGACACAATGATATCCGCGTTGTCGGAGCCATTCGCTACAACAAATCATGCCTATTTCGCGTTCGGCCGTGGATATCCGCGCCAATCCGTCGCAGCGCGCCGCACGCGGATTCGCCTGTCACGCGCGGATATCCAGCACCAACGATGACAACGCGGATATCACCGCCGAAACTCACACCGGCGACCTTTGTGGACAAATTGTCATCGTGTGGATAGCAAGAAAATAACGTAACTGGGTTGCTCCCAACGCATTTAGAATAGAAATACGAAGCATCACGTCGAAAAGGCCTCACATGCAACACATCACCGTCTATACCAAGCCCGGATGTCCGCAATGCCGCGCCACCCTGCGAGCACTCGAACGCGCCGGCTTGGACTACGAGACTGTCGACCTCAGCACCGACCCGCAGGCGCGCGACTTCGTGATGAGCCTGGGCCACGTGCAGGCCCCGGTGGTGCTCGCCAGCGACCGGCATTGGAGCGGATTTCGCCCCGACCACATCGACGACCTGGCTGGCGAGGTCGCCTGAGACATGTTCACGCTCACCATCAACCATCCGGAGACATCGGCGGTAACGACGCACCCCGGGCGGGAAGTGGCACTCGCAGCGCTGGAACGGTTCCTGGGAACCATCGGGCAGCGCCACCGCATCATCACCGCCATCTGGACCCAGGCGGACTACGAGATCCTCGGCGGGGATGGCGGCGTCGTCGGCGCCGCCGCGATCGACGAGATCTGCGTGTGCAGCCACGCCGCGCGCGACCACGGCGAGATCGGCTGCACCGCAATCACCTTCGGCCCAGGGCCGTTCGCCGAGTGCCGCTGTACGGGCCACAGCCCGGTGATCGTCGAGGCCGACCTGTTCGCACCCGAGGTGTCGACATGAGCAGCGCGCCCAAGCTGACCGTTGTCGGGGGCGATACCGCGGCCCCCGGGCAGCGTGCCGAAAACACGCTGCGCCACTGGGATCCCGAAGCCCAGCTGGTCGGGGCTCTGCTGCACCTGCCGGCCGCCAAGGTCGCGCCCATCCTTACGCTGGTGCCCGACACCGCTATCTGGCATCCCGATCATCGCTGGGTCTATGAGATCGTCCGCCACCTCGTTGACACCGGCACTGATCCGGATCCGGTCGTCGTGCTGCGCACCGCCCGGCATCGTCCGCCGGCTGATGGCGGGCGAACCGTCACCGCCCGCCGTCACCACGCGTTCGCAGTGCGCCTCGCCGAGCTCTACACAAACACCGTCAGCCCCGCCATGATCGACCAGTACGCCCGCGAGGTGCTCGAGGATGCCTACCGCCGCGCCGTCGGCTTCCATGGCACCCGGATGACCCAGCTCGCCGAAAGCGACTGTTCCCGAGAAGAACTCACGAACTACCTGACCGTCATGCGCGCCGACCTGGCGGAGCTGTGGCGGCGAGCCGAGGCCGCCGGATCCCGGCGGCGCGGCCCCCGACGTTGACGTCCTCGCTGTAAGTCGCGCGATTATCCTCGCGACGGACTGTAAGTCCGTCGAGCGGCGACCGGCTGGTTAAGGCGTGGGCGTCGCCTCGTCGGAATGATGCGTCGCGCGAAGCATGTTGGGGTGCACGAACTTCAGCCAGGTGTAGGGGTGCTCGGGTGACGTCGTGCTGCCAAGGGTGAACGTGCGGTCGGTGCGCCGGGCGCGGGCGATCGTGGCCAGCCATGTGGCGACGGTGCTGATGCGGTTCTCTACGCCAGTGAGAAATGCGATGTGGATGAGTCCCCAGCCCAGCCAGCCGATGAACCCGGAGAGCTTGACCGGGCCGGCTTGTAGCAGGGCGTGTCCTCGGCTGATGTAGGCCGCGGAGCCGACATCGCGGTAACGGTAGGGCGGACGGGTCTTGCCTGCGAGGTCGTGACGAACGCAGGCGGCAGCGTGGATTCCGCCCTGCATGGCGTTCTCAGCCACTCCTGGCAGGTTGTCGCGGCCGGCGAGGTCACCGATGACGAAAATCTCCGGGTGCCCGGGCACGGACAGGTCGGCTTCCACTGCGATGCGTCCGGCATGGTCGGACTTGGCGTCGAGCACCTTTGCGATACGTCGCGCGAAGGGCACGGCCTCGACGCCCGCCGTCCACAGGACGGTCCTGGCCGCAAACTCCTCGGGCGCCCCGCCGGCCTTGGGGGTCACGGTTACGCCGTCGTGTCGCACGTCGGTGACGTGCACACCCATGTGCAGTTCGACGCCCAGATTCTGCAGGATCTTGGTGGCTTTGTCGGTGAGGGCTGGCGCGAAGCTGCCCAGAACGCAGCTTCCCCCGTCGAAGAGCAGTACACGCGCGTCTTGGGGCTCGATGCTGTGGAACTCGTTGGCCAGGGCTCGAGTAGCCATTTCCCGGATCTGCCCGGCCAGCTCCACACCGGTGGGTCCACCACCGGCGATGGCGAAGGTCAGCCAGGCGTCGCGCTGCGGTCCCGGAGGCAGCGTTTCGGCCATCTCGAATGCGCCGAACAGCCTGCGGCGGACACTCAGCGCATCATCGAGAGTCTTCATCCCCGGCGCCCACTGCGCGAATTCCTCTTGACCGAAATACGACTGCCGCATTCCGACCGCGACGATCAGCACGTCGTAGTCAAGGGTGAACGTCGACTCGTCGGGGCGGCGAGCGGTGACCCGACGCGCATCGGCGTCGAGGTCGACCGCTTCACCGAGCAGGGTGGTGACGTTGCGGTGACGCGCGAGCTCCTCGCGCAGCGAATGGCTGATCTGCCCAATGCTCAGCGTGCCGGTGGCGCACTGGTAAAGCAGCGGCTGGAACACGTGGGACGCGGCGCGATCAAGCAGCGTGACCTCAACATCGACATGCCCGAGCCTCCGCGCGCAGAACAACCCTCCGAATCCGCCGCCGATGATCAATACCCTTGTTCGACCTTCACCCATCACGTCACCTTTTTCGCATTCGAGGACCAGCTCATCACGGTGTACCCGCCTCAGTCTCGGTCTGAGGCGTGATTGCTCGACGAGACCGCCTCGGAGGATTAACGCTTAGTTCGTGCGCTGCGAAAGGGTCGAGGATTACGAATCTATAGGGCCAAACTTTCAGAGCAGGTGGTCAGAGGGTCCATTCGAGTGCCAGCGGCCCCGGCCGTTGGCTGACAGCTTCCTCTCACCCACGATGAGCAACACACGGCCGAGGTTCGACGCGGCGGGGTCCACTTCCTGCAGTCGGTTCCGCGAACGCGAAGAGGGCAGACTGCAAATCCGTTGACGAGCGCTAGGCTCTTGCCGGCTATCCAACGTCGTCGTTGCGGTGGTGGGGTTCGAAGTAGTTGCCGTTTATTCACCGTCAACGACTGTGAATCGGCTGGATCCGCCAGTGCGCGGCCAGATGTATCTGGCGGCCAAATGTGTTGTTACACAAGGCATGATGAGAAACGATCGGCATTGCCGCGAGAGGCGCACACCGACCGCAGCCATGCAGCGCCGCACCTACGCCCTTGTCCGCCTGCGGCGGCCAATACCAAATCCGTAGCCACTCACCATTCTTGCCGTCAGCGCTCGCCCAGTGTGGCCTGCGGGGCCCCGACCGCGTCAACCCACGCCGCTTCTCGCGCTCGCCCGTTCTCCGCTGCGCTCCGCCCGTGCGGCTCCGACGAATTTCGCCAAACCCGGACTCGCTGACGCTCGGCCCGCGAAATTCGCCTCCTGCGCGGCGGCTCAAAGGGGTTGACCCGGCCACCCCACCGGCCCGACCCGGCGCCGCCAACTGGCACTCCCCTTCAAACACGAGGTGAATCACCATGACTCAGACACTGCACACCGTCCCAGCGGCCACCATCACCCACACCATCGCTGTCATCCGCGGCGAAATCACCACCGATGTGACCGTGCATCACGCCCGCACCACCGACGCGCGCATCGGGCTGATCTTCGGCACCGCGCTGATGAACATCTACTCGGCGTCGTCGGCCCAAGGCCTGCTCGAGGCGTTCGCCGCCGCCCGCGCCGCCATGACCCGGGTGCCCCGCGAGATCGCCGCCCCCACCACACCGCCCTATGAGCCGTTCGCCCGCACCACCCTGGCCATCGACTGGACCCGCCGACCCGCCTACTGCGTGGTGCCGCAGTCCGGCCCCAACAAGCTGGGCACCCTCACCATCCACTGGGTCGACCTGCACTGCGGGCCAATCACTTTCCAGATCCGCGACCAACGCGGCCTCAAATCGACACTGGACCTGCTGACCCGGGTGCACCAGACCGCGGTCGCCGTCTTCCTCGACGGGGCCGAGCACGCCGCCGACCCCACCGCCGACGACTACCGGTGGCCGCGATAGCGGCCACACCGGCGCACCGGCGACCGGCGCGCACCCACCACAATTGAGAAATGGACATCGACTACGCGCTGGCGTGGCAGTTCGTCGACCTCGACGGGCGGCCACGCCGGCTGCGGTTCCGCCGCGACGACACCGAAGCCGACGACGTCTTGTCGGGCACCGGCCAGCTCGTCGCGGTCATCGCTGACCCGCACCGGGCCGATCACGACGACACCATCGCGATCAGCCGCCCCGGCGTCGACTTCCACGCCGTCGAGCACGCACTCGAGGGCTGGCGCGAATGGGCAATGCTCGGCGAGGAAGCGGTCAACCTCGCCGAGATCCAGCGCCGCATCCACGCCGCAGACCTGGACTGACGCCCCACTCCCGCAGACCTGCACCGACAGAACCTAATCACAGGATCACCCGGTGATCCGATCACACGATCACCTGCGGTGACACGGCGCCTGCGGCGCCGTACGAGTCCGTAGCCACTCACCTAACTAGCCGTCAGCGTGCGCCCAGTGTGACCGGCGGGGCCCCGTCGGCGTCAACCCACGCCGCTATCCGCGCTCGCCCGTTCTTCGCGCCGGCTCGCTGGCGCTCACCGCCGCTGCGCCCGTGCGGCTCCGACGAATTTCGCCAACCCCGTGCTCGCTGGCGCTCGCCCGACGAAATTCGCCTCCTGCGCGGCGGCTCAAAGGGGTTGACCCCGCCACCCCACCGGTCGCCCTGTCCCCACGCCAACCGGCGCACCGATCACCTTCGACAACGAGGAAAACACCATGAACACACCAGAACTGACCCTCACCACCCCCGCCGACCTGCTCGCCGCACTGCCCCACCTGCTCGGATTCGTGCCCACCGACGACCTGGTCGCGCTCATGCTCGGCCCCGCGGGCCACCGCGACGACAGAAAAGTCGCGATGCGCAGCGCCATCCGCTGCCCGCTCACCATCGATCGCGAAGCCGCCGAACGATTCCCGCGGGCGTGCCGGCTCGACGCCGACCACTACCCCGGCGCCATCCTCGCCGCGGTCTGCGGCAGCGGTCACGACGAACACGCGCACATGCTGCTGCACACGGTGCGCGCCGCGCTGCACCGCTGCGGCATCGTCGTGCACCGCACGCTAATGACCTCCAGCGTCACCGCACCCGGACACTGGATCGACCTCGACACCGGCCACACCGGCACCACCACCGCCTACATCGACTCCGCGGCCACCGCGCTGGGAGTGATGCAAGGCCGCGTCATCGCCGCCTCCCGAGACCACATCCAACGGGAATTCACCACCACCGACCCGGCCCCGGCCGTGGACGCCGAAGCTCAAGACATCGTCGCCCTCGCCGACGCCACCGTGATCGACTTGCAGGAAGCCATCAGCCGCAACAGCCCGCCCACAACCGATCTGGCGATGCGCGCCGCGCTCGTCGTCACCGCGCACATCGGATGGCGCGATGCGCTGCTGCGCCTGGCGGCCGGACGCGAACTCGTCGCGGGCCGGCTGTGGACCCAGATCGCGGCCCCGCACCGCGGGCGCACACGCGCCGAACTGCTGACCATGGCCGCGTTCGCCTACTACTGCGGGGAAGACACCGTGCGCGCAGGCATCGCGCTGACCCACGCCGCGGCCGCCGCCCGCGACGACGACAGCGCACCCCCGCGCCTGGCGGTCATGCTCGACACCGCACTACGAGCGGGCATGCCGCCCAGCAAGATCCGCCACCTCATCGTTACCGAGCCCACAGGCCCCACACAGAAACCGCACATATAGTCCCCGACACTGCGGCCGGCCAGGCCTCGACCCCCCGAAGAGCCGGCCGGCCGCAGCCCTTTCCCCGCCCGTCGACCCAGCCCACAGCCGTCGATCTGTGACGGGGTCACCCGACAAGCCGGCCGACAAATCCACCACCTCACCGCCGGTATCCGCTGCACGCGCGCTCAGACGCAGACTCGAATCACCCACACCCCAGCAACTCCCAACCACCCACCGCCCTCACACCACCCTCCGCCACCACCAACCGCCCCCCGATCCTCATCCGCACTCACCCGAGTCCTCAACACCCCCAACACCATCCACACCCCCAGCCCCTCACCGCCCAACCAAAATAACCGTCCGGCACATTGGCACAGCAGTGCAATACTGGGTTCGGACGCGTTGTGGCGCCGCATGATTGCGGACCACAGCATCCCTGGCGGGATGCTGCACGCGCCCGAAACCGCTGCCCCACAAGGGGCTCTGGTCGCGGCCAATGGCCGCGACGATCACAGCTCAGCGAAACCATCTCCACCCCAGGCGATCTCACCGACAACGATCGAAGCGTCGACATTGTTGACTATCTCGCGCTTGACGAAGTTTTCCATCAACTACTACAACGACACCGCTGATGCGGCCAAACAAGCCGCCATGGACCGGCAGAGCGCCAACGGGGGGCTGGCCGAGTACTACTCGGAAGGCGATACCCGCATCCCGACCTGGTTGGTCGTCGGGGACAAGGAAGCCATCGGCCGCACAACGGGTCTCAGCGAGGCCGCGATGGAAGGCGGGGATGCCGACAGCGACGACGCCCGTGTGTGGCTGGACTACGGGACCGCCCCCAACGGGGCGCTGGGCCGCGCCTTCACCGAGAAGTCGATCCACGGTTTCGACCTGACGTTCGCCGCGCCGAAGTCGGTCAGCCTGATCCGGGCACTCACCGACGACATCGCCGAAAAAATCCTCGCCACCGCCCACACCAAAGCCGTCCATGCCGCGATGACCTATCTGAAACAGCACGCCGGTTATACCCGCGTGCACAATCCGATTACCGAAACCAAGGACCTGCAGCGGCTGCCCGGGCTGGTCGCGATCGCCTATCAGCATGAGACGTCACGGTGCGGCGATCCGCACCTGCACACCCATGTCATCGTCCCAAATCGGCAGCCGCGCAGGGACGGCCGGCTGGTCAGCATCGATTCGAAGAGCCTGTATCACGAGGCCAAGGCCGCCGGGGTGATCTATCAGGCGACGTTGCGCCACGAGCTGCACGCCGAGCGCGGGTTCGAGTGGCAGGCGGTGGACCCGCACACCGGGATGGCCGAGATCGCCGGCGTGACCACAGAGACCATCCGGGCGTGGTCGCAGCGATCGACCCGGTTGCGGGAATGGGCCAAAGACAACCTGGTGATCGTCGACGGTGAACCCACGGCCGCGCAGTTGGCTGCCGCGCAGAAAGCAACCCGACCGGCCAAGCCGGAGTCACTCGCCTGGCACGAACTGAAGGAGGGCTGGCGCGCCGACGCGCGCGGTCTGGGTCTGGACCGCGACGCGCATTTCGCCGCGCGCACGCAGCGGCGCACCGCGCAGCGCAGCGCGGCGGATCGCGCGCACATCGCGGCGTGCGCCGCGCAGATCGACAAGGCCGCGTTCACCCGCGCCGACATGGTGGAGCTCATCGGCGCGCAGCTGCCGATCGACGCGCCCGGCGACCCGCGCGCGCTGATCGAGCAGATCGTCGGCGAGGTGAGCCTGCGCATCAGCGCACCGCGCCGCGCCCACCACCGCGAGGGCCATGAACGCTTCACCGTCGAGGCGGTCATCGCCGAGGAGCAGCGCGTCTTGGACATGGCCGACGCCGCCCATAACGGGGCGCGGCTGGATGTGCGCGACGAGGACCTCGGCGACCTGTCGGTCGATCAGCAGCGCGCGATCGGGGCGATCGCCACCTCGCCCTTCCTGGTCCAGCCGCTGCAGGCTCCCGCGGGAGCAGGTAAGACGCATTCGCTCAAGGCGCTGCGCGCCGCGGCGCACCGCGCCCGCAAACAGGTGCTGGTGCTGGCGCCGACCGGTAAGGCCGTCGATGAGGCGATGGGTGAGGGCGCTGGCGATAAAGGCCTCACCGTCGCCAAGGCGCTCAAACTCATTGAAGACAACCGGCTCGGCGTCGATGCGCGCACGGTGGTGATCGTCGATGAGGCCTCGATGCTGGGCACCCCGGAACTGAAGAAGCTGCTCGCGTGCGCCACCCGCGGGTGCGCGAAGATGGTGCTGGTCGGCGACGCGTATCAGCTGGCGCCGGTCAAAGCGCGCGGCGGCATGTTCGAGCAGATGTGTGCCGAGCTGCCGTGGAGTCAGCGCCTCGGTGAGGTGTGGCGGATGAAAGATCCCGAGGAGCGCGACATGTCGCTGGCGCTGCGCGCCGCGCACGGCAACCGGTTGCGTAGCGCGGTCAGGTGGTATCGCGACCGCGGCCGGCTGCACACCGGGGATCCGATCGCGATGGCCGCCGACGCCCTGCAGGCCTACCTCCACGATCGCGCCAACGCCAAAGACGCGCTCGTGATCTGCGATACCTGGGAGATGGCCGACGCGCTGAACCGCCGACTACACGACACGCTGACCGGGCCGGGCCCTGCCGTGACCGCGGCGCGTGACCAGCAGATCCGGGTCGGTGACATCGTGATGAGCCGAAGCAACGACGCCACCATTCCGGTGCATCCCGGCCCCCAACACAGACCCACCGACGCGGTGGATCAGGTGCGTAACGGCAACCGGTGGCAGGTGGCAGGCATCGACACCAAGACCAATCGGATTGCCGCCCAACGGCTCAGCGATCAGGCACGCGCGGTGTTCGACGCCGACTACCTAACCGAGCACATCACGCTGGGTTATGCGGCCACGGTGCACTCCGCGCAGGGGGTTACCGCCGACAGCTGCTATGCCGTCGTCGGTGAGGGCGCGACACGGGCCATGCTGTATGTCGCGATGACCCGCGGCCGCCACAACAACGAGGCGTTCCTGTATCAGCGGGTGGCCCACGAGGCCGACCATGAACACGCCGCACCGGTGGCGGCGCCGGAGATCCACCAGATCCGGCGCGGTGACAAGCATTCCGCCGCTTACTATTTCCGCCAGATCCTGGGCAACGACGAGCGGCCCCGCACCATGCACACCGAGGCCGAACGTACCGAGCGTCACTTGCTTCCCGAGGTGGTCGCCGAGGTGATTGAACGCAACGAGCTACGCCGCCGCGTCCGCCGCGCCATGTGGCAGGCGCACCGCAGAACCGCTGAAGCCTGGCGCAGCGGCTATGAGCGAGTGGCCGCTGCGGCAACCCGCGATGCGGGTATCGGCTTGGAGGCCAGCGGTTTCGAGATGTGACTCTGCCGTGCTCGTCGATTCGGTCACGCGGCAGAGATTATGCACCGTGCGAGAAAGCGGCGATTTGCCCCGAATCGGAGGCGATGGTGCCACTGTGGTCGTTGGCAGTGGTGCGGGTGGTGTTCGTGGCTTGAGGCCATGTCGCTGTTAGGGGATGTGATGCGGCGAATCTGGGTGGGTGTGGCGACGGCGGTGTTGTTGCTGCTCGCAGTAGTCGTTTGTGTGGCAGTGTTTCTCGCACCCACGCGGGCGTCCGATATCTGGACGGAGATCGCGAAGGCATGCATCCAACTTCTCGTTGTGGTCGGGCTAGGTGGCGTGGTGGGGACGGTGTTGAGATCCGTCGACCAGCGCCGCGATGAGCGCCGCGCACGAGACGAACAGCGGTACGCCATCTTTCAGCAGACTGTCGATGCCTATCACCGTCTAAAGTACGTTCGCCGGTACTTTCGATCGATGGGTCTGCGTGCGCCGGCGCCCCAACCGCTAAGTAGCAAGCAGCTGACGGCTCTACGAGACGGGATGACCGACGTCATCCAGGTCGAGTTGACACTCGAGGACATCTACCGTGGGTTAGACGCACGCCCTGTCTTCGATCGGACCGAAGATATCCGCCACGAGCTCGATCGGCTGCTCAAATACGTCAGCGGTTTGGTCAAGGAATGGGAAAAGAGTGGCGCAGCGCTGTGTAAGAACAGCCAGGCAGTCCACGTCGACAATCTGCCACGGCTGCAAGCGTTCCTGGCGCCAGCCCCAGTCAGCTTCACAGCCGGGGCCGCTGATCCTATGGGCTGGATCGAGTGGATTGTGCGCGACGAATTATCGAGTACGCGTCACACCCGTCGCAGCCGTGCAGAGGCCAAGAAACAGGGCCCGGCGGCCGAATTTGACGCCGAACGCGACGACAACCAGTCGCCCGCCAACGGTTGAGGGCGCCCTTCAGAGCTCGGGTTCTGGCCTACCGCAGCCGAACCAGAAGTCGGCGTGCTTCCCGGCCGGCGTTGATCGGATCCGTGCAGACCCTAGTCGCTGCTACTGCTCCCACCGGTGTCCGCGCGGCGCATCGGTGGTGCTCGGGAAGTGCTCGGCGATTGTCGCTGCGATCTCGAGGATGCGCCGGCGGGTGACGCGATCGACCTCATTGTCGATGTCGATCACACCGCCGGGGCGCAGATGCCGGTCGAACGGCAGCTGGATCACCGCCTGGCCGTGCTTGCTGAAGTAGTCCGCCAGTTCGTTCCGGGCTTTGGCGTCGGCGTGGCCGTCGGAATCGTTGAGCACGACCACGGTGCGGTGCAGCAAGCCGGTGTAGCCGCGTTCGGCCAGCCAATCCATCGTCTGTCCAGCGGCCGCCGCGCCGTCCACCCACGTTGAGGACACGATGATCAATGCGTCGAGGTCAGCCAAGACCGCTTGCATCACAGGCGAATCCATCGTCGTCCCGCAGTCGATGATGGAGATCGTGAAGTGACTGTCCAGCCGCGCGGTGGCTTCCCGGTAGGTTGCGGAATCCAACACCCGGCGCCGCGCTGTCGCGGTTTCACCGGCCAGCACGAACAGGCCGGCGCTGTTGTTGCCCACCCGAGTTCGCATGTCGGCGAAGGTGTTTAGTTGCCGGTCGCCGATCAGCTCCCAATAGGAACCGGATGTGCGGGGATCGATACGGGTGGCGAGCTTGCCGAACGCGGTGTCGGCGTCGACGGCGACCACCCGGTCGTCCTGGCGGAGTCGGGCGAACAGCGACCCGACGCAGGCGGCGATGGTGGTCTTGCCGGTGCCGCCCTTGCCCAGCACCCCAATCTTGTAGCGGCCCCGCAACACCGCGCGAACCTTGGCCTCCAGCTCGGCCTCGCGTCGCTCGTCGGGTGACTGGCCCAGGTTGATCAGCCCGAAAGTGATCCTGAGCACCACTCGCCGCCAGCCACGCGAGGGCGGCACCTTACGGGTAGGAACCAGTTCGCTGCTGCGGATCTGGTCGACGTAGGACCAATTGACTGCACCCCCACCGGTGGGCGCGGTGGCGCGCTGTTCGGGTCGGTGACCCGGCCCGATTGGCTGAGGATTGGGCGCAGCCCACTGAGCGGGGCCCGGGCGTCGCCCCGGATCGGTGTCATCCCAACGGCTTCCGGGACGGATTGCTTGTGCGGGCTGGGGGGCCGTCGAACCCTCAGCAGGCCTCGGCATCGATGTGCGGCTGAATTCGCGCGGCGAATACTCGTCCGCCGCCCCGGTCCACTCATCGCCCAGCGGATCGTGGTCCTCGCCAACAGTCGCGGGGCTGGGCGCAGGACCCCAGCGCTCCCGACCTGGCTCGTCGGACGGCCCCCCGTACCTTGCGGGTCCGGAGCGTTGCGCATCATCGGCGCGTTGTTCGTTGGTCGGCGCGGATGCGGGCTCTACTTCAGGCCGGCCGTCATCTGAGGTTGTCGACGCGTCGATGCCGTAGTAGCCGGCGGGCCCGCGGGGAGCGATGGAGGCAGGCCGCGTGGCGGCCGAATCTTCCTCATCCGCCGAACCAGTCCGTGACTGCAGCCGCTCCCACCGAGGCGCGGCGTTCGGCTGCGGTACATCAGGTCGTGCCGGTGTCTGCGGCGGGATGGGCCGGCTAGGCGGCGGAGGCTCAGTGTGTGCGTTGTTGTCCGGTGCAGCCGACACGTCGGTACTGCTTTCGGAGTCGCTCACTTGCTCATCCTATCGACCATCAACACGGCGCCGCGGGGCCGAGATCTGCGGTCACGGGGCTCGGGTCACCCGGGTTCGACACCCGCCTGCATCGGGTCGCCCAAGCGCTCAACTGTCCGAAACGCGCCGACATCGTTGCTGTGTCGTCGATAGCGCGCAGATAGCCATGCGTGTCGACTTACGACCCGGCGCACGCGATTTCCCCACCCGCGGATGATCGACCGGAGATCCCCTGCCGCGCGCCAACATCACCCGTGTTTTCCCATCGCGAGAGTTGTTAGCGTAATTGGTGCCAACCGATGCGAGAAGGAGGCCAGATGGCAGCGAAGTTCGAGCTGTTCAACGACAAGGCCGGCAAGTACAGGTTTCGGCTGAAGGCCGCCAACGGCGAAGTCATTGCCGTGGGTGAAGCCTACGAATCAAAGGCCTCGGCCAAGAACGGTGTTGAGTCGGTGAAGAAGAATGCCGCCTCTGCCGAGGTCGTCGATCTGACAGAGACGTAAGCACCGTTCTCGCAGGGACCTGATGCTGTTCGCGCCGTACACGGCGAACTACGTGCTGGGGTTGTGCGTCGGGGGGCTAGGTCCGCAGTGGCTCGTCGGTGGCTCGGACAACCACACAGCCGGCATCCGGAATTCGGAGCTGGGTGACCGGTACTCCATGCGAGATGTGTTGATCGCCAACAAATCATGCGTGTTGCGTCCTGTGTCGTGATTTATAGCCAGGGGCGGGTGGTCGCTGCCCGTCTCGCATCACGTGCACACTTTCCACGATGCTGACTGCCCGGGTGACTCAGCGACGCAGCAACGTCAAGCTCTCCGTATTGGGCTGTCCGGGTGACCAGCAGCGCACCAAAGTCTGCAGCGCCCAAAAAATGTGTACAGGTGACCCTCCCCGGCGACTTTATGGTCGTCATCGACCAGTAAGTACCGACGATGGACGGGACAAACGTGTCACAGGATATCAACAGCCTGCATCCAGGCAGAGCATCGAATGTCGTTTTCGGACAACCGATTACCGCGGCGCCGGAGGCGTTACCGCGCGGTGCTCAGGCGGGGCGCCGATGAACGTCAAGCTTCGACTCAGCGACGTCGACCGGTGGGATCCCGAAGCGCTACGCCAGGTCGCTCACGCGTCCCGCCTTCGCGCCGAGGCCGCCGAATCCGCCGCGCAGGGCCTCGCCAACCTCTCCGTGTTCGGACCTGCCGACGGACCACCCGCAGCATCAGCACAGGCGATCGCCGAGACACGCGATCGGTTGACCGCACTTGCCGCAGAGGCACGCGATGTCGGTGCCGCCGCCGACATCGCCGCCGGAGGCGTCGAAGACCTCAAGGACCGCCTTGCGGCATTGCGTCAGCGAGCATCCAGCCAGCAGCTGCGCATCGACGAGGACAGCGACGGCGTGGTACTCGAACCGGCCTCTCCGGGTGACGGGCCGGAAGCCGCGCCGACCGTGGCCGCGCTGCAGGCAGAACACGACGCCATTGTCGCCGAGGCTAATCGGATCGACCAGACCCTGGCCGCTGCGATCGAGGCCGCGGATCACAGCCGAACGCGAATAGCGCCGCGCGCAGCTGAGGCCGTGTAGCGCGCGACTGATCGCCGCCCCACCGTCGGGACGGGAAATTGCCGTCCGGGGCCGACGCTTGGCGCCGGTATTCTGATCTTCTGCAATTTGCCGGCGCGAAGTTGCGCCCCAAGTGCTGGAGGAAGCGATGGCTGATCGGATCCGCGTCAGGCCCGAGGACCTGCTGATCTCAGGTGCACAAGTCAAGAGCCAAGCCGACGACGTGGAAGCGGGCCACGCTGCATCCGACGCCAATATCTACGCCGCCCAGGCAGGCATGGTCGGATCGTCGGCAGCGGCCATGGAAGCCAAGCTGGCGCAATGGCAAAGCACAACGGTCGCACTGACGAACAAACTGACCGAACATGCCCAGGCGCTGACCGCGGGCGCCGACGAATTCACCGAGAGCGACCGACACAACGCGGCGATCATCGCCGATGTCGGCAGACAGGCCACCCAAGCCGGCATGTGATCACCGGACTGACACCGCACCGACGCCGGTGAGATCGCAACGATGTCCGGTGACCAGGCACAGCAGGGCATCGTAATTCGCATGGAGTTGTTCGCGAATGAACCGCACGCACAACGGATGCCGCGCGTCTAGCCACCGCGCGATGACGACCACACTGACCGCAGAAGCCCCAGCTCGGCGCAGAGCCAGCGACGCGGACTGGGCGTTGGATCCGGTTGTCCAGACGTCGTCGATCACCATCACGTGCTGGCCGACCACGGTGCCGTCGACGATGAATTTGTCGGCGTCTACCACGCGGTCACACCGCGCATCGAGTGACGGCCTCAACACCACGTCGCCCAGCAGATCCAACGAATGTGCGATGGACACCATCGGGTGGGTCCCCATGCGGCTGGTCAGCGAGGGCACCACGACCCGCGTCACGACCGGCTGACCGACCGCGGCGGTAATGCACGGCTGATGGCGTGAGATCGCCAACCGGAGAAGTTCACCGATGATGCGCGCGCAGCGTTCACGCTCAGCACGCTTGGGGTGGTTCTTGTAATTGCGCAGCAGCTCTGCTGAGCCGGGGCCGTCCATGGCATAGATCAGCGGCGCCACGAGATCCGCGACCCCAGGTGTGCGCCGGTGTTGTCGACATCGCCAGCAGAACCGATAGCCGCCGACCGGCGTGGTGCAGACCGCGCAGGTACGAGCCGGTTGTCGTATGACATTGCGGAAAACCTCGAGGGCGACGGCGGTCGGGCAAGTCGCAGATGTAGGAGTCGGTGCGCGCATGACCGGAAGCTATGACTGCAAGCCGACGAGAATGCGACTCGATGGACCGGTTGTTAACAACCACTGGGCTATCCACAGGCTGTGGATAGCGACAATGAAAAGCGCCCCCGCCCGACATCCTTACACGTCTTTGCCGCGCTGCGACAGCAGAATAGAAGCCCGGTGCCGACGCCCGCATACCGCCGCGAACCGTACGAATTTCTGCACCGGGCACCTGCCCGGCGGGCAGAGAATTAGATGATGGCAGTCAGTCAAGCCGGCTCGCGAGAACCAGCCGGCACCATAACGGCCGTGACTGATGTGACTATTGGTGCGGCGTGTCATCACCGAATGCGCCCCGACCTGCGGCATGCTGCCATGTAGCGCGGATATCCGCGTCGAACGGACACAAGTACCAACGCGGATATCCGCGTCGACCAGGCGCCAGATAGGAGTCCTCGACACCAGCCGGCTCGGCTGAAAACCCACACCGCACAACTTCATACGCACACGCGATAGCCCCATCTACGACGAAACCCCCGGTCCTGCGGACCGAGGGTCGTCGGGTTCGAGTTGCCGCTCGAACCGTCGTGCTTTCGCGCTCTCCCCATCGCTGGAAGGGAATCGTCATGAAAGACGCATTCCACGGTAGCGCACGCCCATCTGGCGGTCTAGTTATCGCGCACCGTGGTCACGGATCGACCATCACTCGCCCATATCAGGGCTCGAGCCAACGGATGCGGCGCCGCGGTACCGCCCACACCGCACCGGTCTGGATACGCCGCGCGGGCGCGCATTGTTTCGACCGACTGCCCCGCATCGTGCTAGAAGTCGACGCGGCCTGGGGCGCCATTCCCTGCTGGAGCGGTCGGGCACGACGCTGGGCGCACGAGGTCGTCCCTGCGGCCTACCGCGAGCGCTACGACAGCCATGTGCGCCCCGCGATGCCGAACAATCCGGTGAGCTTGAAATCGCTTGTGGCGGTGGCCGAAGCGCGTGCCTCGTTCGCCGAACACCGCACCGGGCGTAACTGCCGCGCCACCAATGAGCGGCTTGCGGCCATGACTGGACTGTCGGTGCGCACCGTGCAGCGCGCCTCGACGGCGCTGCGGCTGCTGGGGGTGGCGACCGAGGTGATGCGCGGCAGGCAGCGCACCCGCGCAGAGCGGTTCGCCAGCTGGCGGGTTGGGGATAAAGGCCGGGGCTGGGCTTCGGTATGGGCACTGCACGACAGCCGGATTCAACCGCTGTCACCCCATCCCGAAGGGTCGTATTTCCCTAAAAAAACCTCACCTAAATCAGTTCTCACTACACGCACCCGGCGGCAAGCCGCCGGTAGCAGCGCCGCTGCGCGGCGCACTCGCCCCGACAACCAAGGGCTGGCGCTGGCAAACAAATGGGTGTGCGATGAGCAAAGTCCCCCCTGGGCCAGGCGCTACCGCACCGGCACGCCGTGGGCGTGGGTGCTCACCGGACCGGCGCAACACGGGTGGACCCCACGCGACATCAACCAGCTGATCACCGACTGGATCGGCACCGGGCACTGGTTGCCGGAGAACCCCCACAGACCGATCGGGTTGCTCGGCGCGATCCTCGCCGCGCACGGCAATCTGCAGGAACGGCCAGCGGCGCTGGACGAGGAGCGCGAGGCCGCTGAACTGGCCAAGGCGCGGTCCCGCGTGGCCGAGCAACTGGCCGAGCGCGAAACCGCCCGCGCCGCACGGGATGCGGGGCGCGCCGCGCTGTCAGGTCCCGGGCGTGAGGCCGCACGGCGAGCGCTCGACGAGATTCTCGAACGCGCCAAGCAGCGCCGCCACGGTCAGCCCGACTCCGACGGTGCGCGATGACGCGCGCCACTCCCCCGCCGCCGCCGAATGTGCTTCCGTGCCAAGGTGATCCTGAGCGGTGGTTCGAGCCTCGCCGTCACGCCGATGCGCTCGCCGGCTGCCTGTCATGCCCGGCCCGGCGGTGGTGTGCCCGAGAGGCGCTCGAATGCCGCGCATCCTGGGGACTTTGGGCCGGCGTATGGATCGATGGACGCCACGACGACGCGGTTCCTCACCTGCGGGCGATCGCCACCGGCATGCTGCAACAGGCGGCCCCGGTTGCCGCGGCGCCCGAGCAGCGGCCACGCGCAGCCGACCGCATACCTGCCCCGCTGCATCGACCCGCAGCCCCACTGATACCCGCGTCGGCGCGGACTGCGGTGCTCGCGCGCAGCAGCGGACACTGTGAAATCCTCGCCGAGGACTGCCGACTGTCGTTCGACCGCATAATGACCCGGCGTGCGGTGAGGTCCGAATCGCCCGCTCCCCCAGACCTGTTCGCGGCGTGTCACCGCTGCGCGGAGCTCGTCGCCGCATTGGATCCGAACCTGTCCGCCCGGTTCGGTTACCTTGTCGACGGGCATCGCGACCCCGGGCAGGTGCCGTTCTACTGGCGCCAGAGCCGGTGGGTGCTGCTGGATCGCGACGGTTGGCTGACCGAGCTGCTCGATCAGGCTCAGAGTGCGTGAAATCTTTACCGCGGTAAAGATTCCGGGCGGCTACGACGTCGCGTCGTGCAGCAGCGCGCGGCGGGCCAAGGCCTCTTCCACGAGGTCCGACGCGAAATCCTGTGCAGTCAAAAGGACGTCGTCACGCTTGGCCGCCAGCCACGCATCGCGAAGTCGCGACGCAGCGGCTGGCCGCAGCCGCAGAGTGCGTGGCGCCTTCGAGGAGGCCGCCTCGGCTGGTAGCGGCTGCGGGGTGCTGTACAGCGGACTTACCGAGGCCTGCGGCTGTTCCGTCACTGTGACGACCGGGGTGTCAACGATCTCCTCCCCCGGTTCGGGGCTCTCCTCGTTCCGACGTGTCTGCGCCCCCGCGGTGGAGAGCATGCTGAGAACCGCTGTGGCGGTGTCCTTCTTAGGCATGATGTTTCCCTCGATTCCGTCGGCCCTCATCGACGAGGGACATGACCTCCACAGTGAAGTTGGCATACGCCTCCGCTAAATCAGGGTCGGCGTCCTCGTCGCCGAGCACGACCTGATCGCTGACCATCCGTTCTGCCGCAGTACGTTTCGGGATCATGGTGTTGAACATCGGCAGGCGGTCACCCTGCAACGCCTTGAGCGTTTCGCGGCTCACCAACGTTCGCGACTCGTACTTCGTCAACAGCACACCGAGGAATGTCGCCGAAAGTACTTGGTGCTGACGCAATGTGGCCGACCACTCGAGGAACATGTTCACCCCTCTCCTGCCCCACTTGCTGGCGTCGGTCGGCACGATCAACCAGTCCGCGGCGTTGAGTGCGGTGATCACCAACTGCCCGAGGTTCGGTGACAGGTCGAGGACGATCGCGTCGTAGTCCTGATAGATCGGCTGCAACGTCATCGCGAGCTGTTCCTCGCGGCGATGCATGGTGACGAGTTCCTGGTCGAGCTTGGCGACCGCGAGTGTGGAGGGGACCAAGTCGAGATTGTTCAGCCGCGTCGGGCGGATCACCTTGCTGACCGGCGTTCCTTCCCGGATGAGGTCGTAGATGTCGAACTCCACGTCGTCTTCGGGATCGAACATGGTCGTCGAGTTGCCCTGCGGGTCGCAGTCCACGAGAAGGGTGCGCCAATTGCCCCGCGCCAGGCCGGCGGCGAGGTTCACCGCGGTGAAGGACTTGCCCACCCCACCTTTGTGATTGGCGATCGCGATTACTTCCGCTTTCACAGCAGTCACTCCTTTAACTTGAGTTACACGAATTAGACCAGGGTGATTCGGTGTTGGAGCGACGCCATCACGGCGTGTTGGGGTGATGTGATCGCCTTGTGATGTGATCGCCGGGCGATCCGGTGAGGCCGTGATGGCGCCACCGGGCGATCGCATCACCGGATGATCGGATCAGTCGGCGACCCAATCACCCAGCGACGAGATGACTTGGTGACCCGGTCGCCGAGTCATCGAGCGATCGGATGATCCGATCACGTCGCGACTCGATCACGCGGTCACCTGGTGACGAGATGATGCGGTGATGGGATCACAGCGTGACCGCATGACCGCGTGATCAAATCGCGCGGTGATGAGGTGATCCCATAACGCAGTGGCGTTGTGATCGTGTGTTGGGATCACCGAGTGGCGGCGTGACGCAATCACGCTGTGCCGCAATGATTGTGCGACTCGGTGAGGCGATGACCGAATCACGCTGTCACACAGCTACCGTGCGACGGGATGACGGGATCACGCAGTGACCGTGTGATCCTGCGACGACCTGGCCGATCGCTGCGGCGCCGGCTCGGTTGCGTCATTGCACGATCATCGATGAATTTTCACAGTGTCACGGTGACGAAATCGGGCGGTACCGTCGGAGCCTTCGGATCCCGAGTAATAGAACGATGCAAAGCCGTTTCGAGCGCTGCGATGGGGGAGCGCACCCGGCGGACGTGACTGCTGCCGGTCCGACATGCCGACGTACGCTGAACCGGTGGTCGACATGCCGGTCACCGTCATCGAATACGACCCTCATTGCCCCAGCCAATTCGCCGAGCAGCGGGACCAGCTGACGCACCTTCTTAAACCCTGGCTCGGCGCACCGGCCGAGCAAGTCGGATCGACGTCGGTGCCCGGGCTAGCCGCCAAGCCAGTCATCGACATCCTCGCTCCAGTCACCGCGCTGGCCGAGGCACGCGCGGCGGTGTCGGTTCTGGAGAACGACCGATGGCTCAACTGGCCGACGGACCCGAACGGACGTTGGCGGCTATGGTTCCTCCGGCCCCGTCCCGAAGCGCGAACTCAACATCCTTATCTGGTCCAGCGCGACGATCCCCATGTCGCTGAACTGCGGGTGCTTCGAGACGCACTGCGTGCATACCGTGGCCTACGCGATCAATACGGGGCGCTGAAACGACGTTTGGCCAATGCATTTCGTGACGACCGCGAGGCCTACACCCGAGCCAAGACCCATTTCATCGACCGCACATTGCGAGCAGGCGGCGTCGATCCGTCACCACGACCAGAGCTGCAATGAAAGCGTGCCGAGCCGCGACAGCAGGGGTTGGGAAGCCGTGAGGCAAGCCGACGTGGACGTCCGAACCGCGGCCGGCGTCGTGCGCGGCCGGTGGGAGAGCGGCGTTGCAGTGTTCCGCGGGATCCCCTACGCTGAGCCGCCATTCGGCCTACGACGATTCGCGGCGCCTATGCCAGTAATGCCCTGGGACGGCGTACGCGAGACCATCAACTTCGGCCCACCGGTTCCCCAGGCCGGCCACAGCGGCGCGGTGATGTCTTCGGTGTCGGGCACCGCGGCAGACGGCTCGGAGGACTGCCTGACGCTTAACGTCTGGTCACCCGCCGTGGGAGCCGCGGGGCTGCCCGTGATGGTGTGGATCCACGGCGGCAGATATCTGCACGGCAGTTCTGCCAACCCGCACCACGACGGCACAATGCTCGCCGCCCGCGGCGTGGTTGTCGTGAGCATGAACTACCGCGTTGGCGCTGAAGGCTTCGCACATATCCACGGAGCGCCGGACAATCGCGGCATCCTCGACCAGGTCGCCGCCTTGCGGTGGGTCCAAGACAACATCGCTGCGTTCGGGGGAGAGCCGAACACGGTCACCGTCTTCGGCCAATCCGCGGGCGCCGGTTCCGTCGCTGCCCTACTCACAATGCCGATGGCAACTGGACTGTTCCGGCGCGCAATAGCCCAAAGCGTCCCCGGAACGTTCTTCTCGCCCGACCTGGCGTCCACGGTATCCGAGGCGATCGCCGCAGAACTTGGGGCACGACCGGCCGCGCACGAGCTCGCGCGTTTCTCACCGCGTGCGCTGATCGAGGCCACCGAGTCGGTGATCCAAAAGATGCCCGAATTCGTCGAGGCGTGGGGGCCGATGGCGCTGACACCCACACCGTTCTCGCCCATCGTGGACGGGGAAATCATCGTGGAGGCGCCCTGGCGCGCGCTCGCGACCGGCGCCGCACGTGACATCGAGCTACTCGTGGGCCACACCCGCGACGAGTACTCGCTATTCATTCCCTATCGCGGAGCAGAGGTGCCAGAGGAGCAAGTGTCTGCCAGGCTCGACCAACTTGCGCCGGCCATCCGCCGCGACGCTTACCGCACCGAATACCCCGACGCGAACGCGAGCCAGCGGTATGAACTTCTCAACTCCGACTGGCTGTTTCGAATGCCGACGCTGCATCTGGCCGACGCCCAGCACAGCGGCGGTGGCCACGCGTGGATGTACGAGTTGTGCTGGAGTTTCAACCGGGACGAGGGCGCCTCGCACAGTTTGGATCTGCTGCTCGTGTTCGGAACGCTCAGCGCCGACGACGTGCGCAACCACGCGTCCACCCTGCCGAACGCCGCAGAGGAGCTGTGGAGAGTTTCGGACCGGATGCGCAGTGACTGGGTGCGTTTTGCGACTTCCGGCGACCCCGGATGGCGGCGCTATCGCCCGGACACCCGGACCACCCGGATCTACGACTCCGAATCGCATATCGGGCCCTACCCGGAGGAGGGCTCGCGCCGGATCTGGTGCGAGCACGACTTCGACGTCCTCGACCTACCAGAACACTCCCCACGGCAAGAATCCGCTGACAAGGAGCCCTCCGCTTGACGCCCTCTGCCCTGGAATCTGGCCAACGGCACCCCGCCCAGCCGGCACGCAGGCGACGTGAATTCTGTTTGCCACTTTACCGCGGTAAAGATTTGACGGCGCGAATCCACAGGTCGCGCAGTCAGTAGAGCCTGAAGACGGTGAATCGCCACTTTGCTAGCGAGTGCCCAAATGCTAGGCCGGGAGCCGTGCCGTTGCCTTCGTGCCCAGTTCGGCGAACTGGCTGCGCAGGGTGTCGGCGCGGGCGAGGAGCGTGTGCACCGTGTACGGGCGCGTGCTGTCCAGTTCGAGGACCGCTGGCGCGGTGCGCAACTCGGAGGCCGCCAGCCCCAGGATCACCATCGTCGACGAAGTGAACTCGTCGTCGCGGCCGTCGATCTCGAGCTCGTCGACCCATTCACGTTCGTCGATCTCGAAGCGGTCCGCCTGCTGCACAAAGCCGTTGATCACGTTCATCAGCTCGTCGCGGCGGGCGTGAAACCAAGCCTCCTCGGTCGGCATGCGGGCCTGGCGCTCCCGTTCGGTTTGGCGCGCTGCGCGGCTGATCTTCTCGTCGGGCCGGTCGTAGCGCAGCAGGGCCTCGAGCCGGTCGATGCGATCGATCAGCCCCTGCTTGCCGACGCCGACTTGCGCGCCGATCTGAGACAGAAACAGGCCTCGGTCGCGGCCGGCTTTCAGAAAATACAACTCACGGCGACGGTCTTCCCACCACAGCCAGTTGTTGAGGGTCAGGGCGTCGCAGACATCGGCCTGCAGCACCCAGCGGGGGATATCCGGGCCGCTGAATCTGCGTAGATAGTCGAGTACTTCGCGAGGGTCGGAAGCGGCTGAATCGGGCAACAATTCGAGGTGTCGATCGTCGATTTTAGCCCTGCGACGTGCGATTCTAGTGATGGCGGCGGCCACCTCAGAGCGATGCACCTTGGGCCGGGTAGCCACCCTGTCAGTATTTCACTGACGGATAGAACGCGCTCGTTGCGACGCGCCGGGATTTGCCGGGTGCCAGCCGAATTCAGGTTCGCTGCAGCGCATTTCAACGGCATCGATGCGACGGGAGTGATGCCGCCCAGTCGCCGACCATGAACGTACCTGCCAGGCACCGTGATTCGAGACCTCGCCGCAAAGCCCGATCAACGAGGGGTGACGGGTCGATCCTCGCTGGACTTCCATTCTTTACCGCGGTAAAGAATGGAACCGTTCAAGTCTTTACCGCGGTAAAGATCGTCAGGGCTGGCTGTGGCCCCGACTGCACCGACAACCGGTGCGCCCTCAGGCTTTTCGCCCAGCGTGTCGGCGCGAGAGATTCAGCGCATCACCGTAGACTGCGGCTGTCTCATCCGAAGTACCCCGCTGTGCGGGGGAAGCATACGGAAGGCCTTTCATGGCTGTTAACGTCGTCCTCAATCAGAAAGGCGGCGTTGGTAAAAGCACCATCACCGTCAACCTAGCCGCAGTCACTGCACATGTGCTGACCAATCGTGACGATCCGGACGCGAGTTCGCCGGTGGCCGCGGTGTCCATTGACCCGCAGGGATCCGCGATCTGGTGGGCTGCGCGCGTCGACGATCTGCCGTTTCACGTTGTGCAAGCTGATAACAACGACCTCGACGCGCTCAAACGACTCGGCGAATTGCCCGGGATCAAGCATGTCTACGTCGACACCCCGGGTTGGATCGAGCTGGCGTCCGACGGCGATGATGCGTCCGATCCGCTGGGCAGGGGACCGGCCGCCGACGCGCTGCGGGTGGTCCTCGATGTTGCCGACCGCGTGATCGTCCCAATGGAAACCGAGCCGCTGAGCTTCGACCCCACAGCGCGGACTATCAACAAGGTCATCCGCCCCCGCGGGGTGCCGTACGTCGTCGTCATCAACAACTGGGAAACCCGCGACGGTCAGCGTGACCTGGAGGAGACCAAGGAGTTCGTCCGCGGCAACGGGTGGCCGTTGGCGCACACGGTGATTCGCCACTACAAGCTGCACGCACGCGCCAGCGCCGACGGCCAGGTGGTGACCGAGTATCCGACGAACGGGGCTTCGCTGCGGGCGCGTGAAGACTTCTACCAGCTCGCGCTCGAACTCAACGTCGGAGGAGTCAGCTGATGGCCCGCGGAGGACGGACCAGCCTCGCCACGCTTGTCACCGGCGTCGGCGATCAGTCACCGGTTGATCAACTGGTCAGCGGGGCATCCACCCGCACGGCACCGTTGACCGATCTGACACCGAACCCGCGAAACCCCCGCGAGGACGTGGGGGACCTGTCGAACCTGGAGTCGATCGCCGACATGCAACTGCAGCCGGCGGTTGTGGTCACCAAAGGCGCATACCTCAAGTTGTATCCCGAGGATCACATCAGCACCCGCTTCGTCGTCATCAACGGGTGCCGGCGGTTGGCGGCCGCGCACAAGTTCGGCCGCACCGATCTGGACATCGTCGTCAACGACGAAATCGCCCGCGACCGCGTCACACTCATTTCGGCATCGATCGCCGAAAACGTCGACCGCCAAGACTTCGACGTGATCGAAGAAGCGAAGGCGGTCGCAGCGCTCGTCAAAGAGTGTGGCAGCGCCACTGAGGCAGCCAGCCGACTGCGTAGGCACGAGACGTGGGTTTCGCAGCGGCGGGCGCTACTGCAGCTGGCGCCCGAATTGCAAAGAGCTTTGCGCAGAGGCGAATTGGCGATCAGGGAAGCCCGCCAGCTGGCGCGTGTGCCGCTCGAGCAACAGGTCGTGCGGTGGCAGGCCGCGCTTGACAAGAAGAACGACGGCAGTGACAGCAATGGCGCATCCGGTAAGAGACCACCGAGCCCATCGCGCGTAATCGTCAGCGCCTTAAAGGAATTCGACTCGAAACCACAGCTGCTCGCTGACGCGTTGCGGTCACACCTTGGCCCCGACGGTGTCAAGACGTTGCTGGCGGCACTGGCCGACGAAGCGGCCGCGGTCTAACGACGCACTCCGGCCGTCACGTGACGATTGGAAGCCGTGTAGCCGCAGTCTGGTGATGCAGCTCCGAAAAGCCGCAAAGCGGGCGAATCGAACTGCGGGTCCGGGTTGAGCGTCATCCTTCGCGGCCGCTAGCTCTCCGGCCCGAGTCATTCGTCGCGGCAGCGACGACATCGGTGCCCTCCTTCGTGAGACGCGTCAGCGATCCCACGTCGGTCATGGCAGCCGAGTGCTGAGCAGATCAGCGACGGCGTGATCGGCTATTGCCGCGTCGGCGCGCATGGTCGCTGCCATGCCGATTTCGATCGGCTGCCACCTTGACCCCATCCCTGCCGTGACGACCGCAGCGATCCACGCGGATACGAGATGCACCTTGTACTGGTCCCACGCCTCCTCGATTCCGAGCGTGACGCCGCGTTCGCCGAGTCCCGTGCAATAACGGGCAATGAGCCGACGTTCCTGCGCGCGCCGTAAGTCCGTCGGCACCGAGTTGCCAAGGAAATAAGCGACATCGCGAATCCCGGGCGCGAAGCCGGCCATGGCCCAGTCGAGGAAGCCGGGCTCGGTTCCAACGAGGAACATGTTGCGGGGGTGCGCGTCGCCGTGGATGAGGGTGCGGGTGCCTTCTGCGAGCAGCTCTGGTACTCGCTCGGCAAGAGGGACGTACACCTTGGCCAGCTGGTGCGACGACGCAGGCAGGCGTTCGCCGAGCTGCTCGACGGCAAAGCGCACTAGGGCCGCCGCCGATCCATAGCTCTGCGCGCCGCTTGTTCCCCGAACCCATGCGAGGTCCCCGTCCGGCGAGAATCGCGGACTAGCCCAGAACTCGGCGTGCAACGCCGCAAAGGCCTCGACCGTGCGTTCGACGAACGTCGTCAGGTCAACACCGTCGAGATGTTCTGGGTAGCGTGCCCCGACCGTGTGCAGGTCTTCTAGCACCATGACGTAGCGTGAGGCGTCGTCGTGCGCCGCGTACAGGGATTGGGGATGACGAACTGGCACGTCGGGTGCGATCTCAGCATAGAAGCGGGCCGCGGCGACGCCCATGCCATGCTGATCGACGAACGCGCGCTGCTCGGTGTCGAATGGCGCCAGCTTCACGAACGCCGAATCCGGCAGGCGAGGATCGTCGTGTGTTAGCAGGACGCGTACGCGTCCCGTCGTTCCCGAATGCGCCTCGATCACGTCGATCGCGCGCAGCCTCGCGCCCGGCGCCCAAGCCTGCAGCACGCCCTCGAGCCACCCGGAAGTGATGTCTGCGACCTCGATCGGGATGGGTGCTGACACGTTCGCACGCTAGCGCAGAAACTCGCCCGGGTTTGCAGGATTGGGAGTGAAGCGGTTTGGCGTGACCGACCCCGGTGGATTACAAGTATCGCCGGCCCATCCACGTCTGGATTGCTCCGCGACTACCGCCCCATATACCCCCGATGACGAAGTGTGAGGCCAATCCTCGCTTCGACGCTCGCACCCTGACATCGACTGTTGGTCAAAAGCCACACCGCCTACAACTGGTCGGCTAGCTCGCCCAAATTTCCGGGTGTCATGAACTGCGACAACGCATTCAAGTACTCTCGCGCGACCGCCCGGTACTTGTCGGCGGCCTCGCTAGTGGAGCGGTCGGCGTCGAGCAGATCCTGTTGCGCGGCGATCAGCAACCGGTTGGCTTCCATCTGCGAGACGAGCTGGGCGCGCAACTCGTCGAGCTCGCGGCTGACGGGTGGGGGAGTGGCGCCCGGGGGTGGCGGAAGCTCGTCGGCGTAGACATACCAGCGGAAGCGTTCTGGTCGCGGGATCGCACCCCCGCGGATGTTGCCGGCGGTGATCGCGCGAATGACGGTGCGCGGATCCTTGCCCAGGCGGGTGGCAGCCTCCTGCAACGGCACCACAGGTCCTTGTGGTGTCGTCTCAACGCCAGGTGGTGGCTGCTTGGGCTGCGTCATCCTCGATCCGGTCGGGCACGGACCGTGCGCTGGGTCCGTAGAAGCATTATGCTCCTAAATAACGGCAAGATAGCGACATGCGGCGATTCATTTACGACAGATGCCGCTAATTAAGGACATCGATGTCGTAAACTAACAGCACGCGCACCGCCGCGCAGATCATCACGACGGCGCCAGAGGAGTGAACATGAGCCGTGGGACCGAGACCCGCAAGCTCACGGAGGGTGTGTACGTGCGCTTCAGCCCCGCCGACTACGACGCCCTGCGCTCGGAGGCGGAGCGCCGCGATGTCAGCATCGCCCAGCTGCTCCGCGAGGAGACACTTGCCGCGTGCCGCGCCGGCGACGAGGCCAGCGTCGCGTAACTACTGCGATCCCGTCACTCCTGTCGGAGCGGTACGGGATATTGCAACCGTGAGAAGGCTGACTCGCCTCGTCCTTGCCGTCGCGACGGTGGCTGGCGCATATCTGATTCCGGCAATCGATCAACCGTCGGCACACGCCGATCCGATCGCGACGACGGCCACGGTGCTGAAGGTGGTCGACGGTGACACCGTCGACATCGTCGACGACGTCCGGGGTCGGCTGCGCATCCGCCTATTGGGCATCGATACTCCGGAAACCAAGAAGCCCGGCTACACCGTCGGCTGCTGGGGCCCGCAAGCATCCGAGTTCGCGAAAGCGACTCTGCTCGGCCAGCGGGTCGCGTTCATCAACGACCCGAGCCAAGGGATGTACGACCGCTACGGACGCACGTTGGCCTACCTGGACAAGGCCGACGGGTGGGACTACTCGATTGAAGCGGCCCGCGCCGGCATGGCCCGCTCGTACGTCTATCACAACAATCCGTCGGCCCGGGCCGACGAGATCGCCGCCGCCGAACAGGAAGCCAAGGCCGCAGACCGCGGACTGTGGGGGCCACCGTGCAACGGCCAGACAGCGTCTGCCCCGAACTGATCGTCGAACATCGTTTGGTATCCGTATTTATTGGGGGACAAAACGATCGGTGCCGTTTTGGACGCCATTGCCTTAAGCACGGGCGTGTAGCTGTGCCCGCGACGCCGATCAACGAGATTACGTCCATGTTCGTGAGTCTGCAGATTGCCCAAGGGTTTGTCCGACAAAGGTTGCTCCACGCAGGAGGATTGAGCGAGGAGGGCAGTGTTAATGATCCGGTGATGGATCAGAACTTCTAATGTCGACCGCTGACGTAATTGGGCATTATCGGCGTCGCATCCGGTTGGCAGTTGCTCTGCAGTGGAGTGATAGCGGTCCGAAAGCGATGACAGACGGTTTAGAAAGGTGCGACGACATCATTCGAGACGCACGATCGCTCATCTGTGGCCGCTGCGCTGACAAAGGCAACCGTGTGTCCACGGTTAGGCACCGCAAAGCCCTTGACTGTCACGGAATCCGGTACCTCTCGGGCACAAGGTGACTGGCTTACCGGTGGGGTCGGTGATCGTCGCATAACCATCGGGTCGCAACGTAAAGGTGAAGGCTTCGCCGCTGTAGCGGTTTAGCCATTGAGTGGCGGTATCGCCGTGCGACTCCATCTCAGTCGTCAGAACGATCATGGCTGTGCTGGAGGTCATCGCCGACCATGTCGCGGACCAGGACGTGCCGTTGGCCACTCCGGACCACACCGCATAGTGGGCGCTCCCGTCTGGCGCGAGGGTGACAGACGTTGCGTGTTGGCCCCACTCGCCGTAGAACCCCGCGGTCGATATCGCGGGCGTGGTTGTGGTCGGGGGTGACTCAGCCGGCTGCGCCGGGGCAGCCCCGGGAGCTGGCGTAAACGGCGAACTGACCGTGGACGCTGACACCGGACTGGATGTTGATGGTGCGGTTGTGTCGGGGGCAGTCGGAGACTGCCACGGTCGCCAGAGCACAAGCGTTATCGCCAGCGCCACGATCGCGGCTGTCGCGGCAGCGGCTAGCCATCGGTGACGAGTACTTCGATTTGATGCCGTAGCGGTCTTCGGCTGGGGTGCTGGCTTCGCAGTGGCTTTCGGGGCGGTTGCGGTCGGTGCGGAGGCCGCGTGGGCATCGGCCGAAGTGGCGGCCTTCAACGCGCGCGCGAAGTCCGCGCAGTGTTCGTATCGGTCGGCGGGATGCTTGGACAGCGCTCGAGCGAGCACTGGATCCAACGCCCCGAGTCCGGGACGTTTGGCCGCCAAGGATGGAGGGTCGGCGTTCAGATGGCGGCTGATCACTACTGCCGGATTGGACTGCGGGAACAGCTGCTCACCGGTGAGCAGGTGGTAGGCGGTCGCCGCCAATCCGTACTGGTCGGCGCGCCCATCAATATCCTCACCCATCAACTGCTCTGGCGCGGCGTAAGCGACTGTGCCGACGGTCATGTTGGTCGTGGTCAAACCGCTGACCTCGCCCAAGGGGCGCGCGATGCCGAAGTCGGCCAGCAAGATTCGGCGGTCCTCCTCGCCGGCTGCATCATGCTCGGCGAGCATGATATTCGCTGGCTTGACGTCGCGATGCAGCAGACCGCGCTTGTGGGCGTGGTCCAATGCCGCGGCAACAGCCGTCACAATTGTGGTCACCTCATCGACGGGCATCCCCGCGGGTGAGTCCTCGAGTCGCCGGCCAGCGTCAATGCCGTCGACAAACTCCATTGCAATCCACAGCTGGCCGTTGTGCTCGCCGCGGTCGTAAACAGTGACCACATTCGGGTGCCACAGGCCAGAGGCCAGGTCGGCTTCGCGTGTGAACCGTTCCCGGAACGTTGAGTCCCTCGATATCGCTGCCGGCAAGACTTTCAGTGCATCCCGCCTCGGCAAACGCGGATGCCGCGCGAGGTACACCTCGCCCATGCCGCCGGCGCCCAACGCATCGATAATCGTGTAGTCAGCAAAGTCATCCCCCGGGGCTAACTGCATCCCCGCATGTTAGCGATGACCTGGTCCGTAGTCGGCCGAAAAGAGGCTTGTGGGCTTCCGCTCGGAATTGCCCGTTGGCGCAGCCCACTGTTGCGTCGTCGTTCGTTCGGCTGCGCGCCGACCTCGAACGAGTGAGGTCAAGTCGATCTCAGAAGTGAGACGTCGGGCGCTCGGTGCGCGAGCTAGTCGGGTTCATTCAACCTGCGCCACTTGAGACATAGCTTCCGAACCTGCGCTGCCACAGCGAATCCCATACCTATCGTCAATGCCCACACGCCGACGAACAATGCGCGAACCGGATCGTAGCGATGTCCCCAATCGTCAGTGAGTGCTCGTACGACGACCATGATGGCCGGTGGGCCACAAGCCAATACGATGACGACGATGGCGATCAGCAGAGGAATGGCGCGAAAGAACAAGGCTTTCTTGACCTGAGCGATTCGCGGGCCTCGGTCGGCGAGCTTGCCCTTGGTGGAGACTTCGGTGGCAGCTGCGACCTCGGGATGCCATGCAGAGAAGAGCAGCCCAAGGGTCGCAAGCAGCAGGCCGGCCGCGGTGAGGAGGTCTCCGTTGACATCCATCAGAGAAGCGTCGTCAAGGCGGCGTATGTGGATGCTGCGATCTCGTATTCGCCAGCAGTGCCTGGCGCTTTCCTGATCTTGGGGAGCGAGCCGTCGTGCCGCGCGACAGTGTCATTGAGCGCTTCGATGACGTTCTCCGAGTCGCACACTAATGACCACGTGTCAGCATCGTCGTCCTTTGTCGCTTGACCGAAAGCCGCTGCCATCGTGTCGTGGGTGGCCTCACGAAGCTCGTACTGGAACTTCGCGCGAACAGCCCGCAAGAGGCTGCGGCTCTCCGTAGTGGTCGTCTGAAATAGGGCACTGATCTGACCTTCGGTTGGAAGGCGTCTACCGAAGGCATGCTTGATCAGTAGCGACAGCCGATAGATCTTGATGTCTTGCCCGCGGCTATAGACGTGTTGCCCCAGCATCATTCGCACGTACTCTTCTTTGGCGGCGGCCACAAATCCCGACATACGCTCGTCGAGATCTTCTATTGAGCACCCGAGCACCGATGCCAGCTGTGTCTGTTCGGCACGTGTGTAGTCGTTGGACATCGCTTCCTCCCGTCGCGGCGCCGTCGGGTCAGATTAGGTCACCGACATTCGGCGGCGGGATCGAGTCGGGAAACTCTGTCAGTACGGCGGCGACCGATGCGCAGATGTCGTGTGGCGCGCCTATGGGCTCGAGTTCTCCGGTATCACCGATGTCGAAAACCTGAGCCTTCATGTTGAGAAGGTCGACCTTGACCACCTGACTGTAAGCGTCGCCGTCAAGAGTGGAGATGAGGTTCGCCCGGAAGGTGGTGTAGTCGATGGCGCGTTGGTACCTAGTGATCCGGGGCTTCGACAGGTCACCCGTCTTCGTCTCCCGACATGAGCGTGCGCTCACGGATGCTTTGCTGTTCACCGTCACGAGTCGTTCTTCAGGGTCGATGGCAATGAAGTCCTCCGGCTTCGCGGTCGTGGGCAGGTTCAGTACGTCGGGAACCATCCCGAGGAAGTCGTCTTGCGCGCCCAGCAGTTGATACCCGAGTGAGGCGAGCAGTCGCCCTGTCACGTGCTCGCCGAGGTTGCCGATCGCCACGTAGTTACGCGATCGCCGCCAACCGGCCAACCGGGCACGGATCGCCGCAACATCATGTCGCGATTCGGGATCCGCGGTCATCATCTGATTGTGTCCGCCGGCCGTCGAACGGGTCGGTGGTTGAAGACATAGGGCGCAGTTATCGGCGGACGGCGTGCAAGGCGGTGGGATGAACCTGGCGGACGACTAGATCTGCTCCCTCACTAGGCGGACGGGGTCTCAGCCCCAGAGTTGACCGTGCGCCGTTTGCACAGCGGACATAGGTAGATGTTGTTAATGCGGTTTGACGGGCGTCCGCGCCAATGATGGTTGCAGTCCTCGCAGATCCACCAGAACCGCTGGTTCGAGCAAGCCGCGACGTCGGCGGGGGTTAGTGGCCCGTTGTGGTCGTGGTCCCATTGCTTGGCGATGGCGGGATAGCGTTCCAGCAGCGAGCGGCCAGGTCCAGGTCTTGTTTGTTTGGTTCCTGAACGCTTCATTCCGCAAGGGCGGCATCCGGGTTGCCCGGGCGTGGCTTGCCATTCGTGTCCGCAGTTCGGGCACAGCCACCACACTCGCGTGTGGCTGCTTGGAGTCAGGTCGGTGGGCTGGATGCCCGTGTTGCGCGTGGGGTGCCACAGCGTCAAGAGTTCGGGCTTTACGTCCGCCATTGATTGACCGGGTTTGGGCCGCTTCTTAGTCACACTCAGCTGGGCAGACGCACACTTCTTGCATCCGTGGCCCCTTAGCGCTCGCGTGTCGATTCGGGCGTTCCACTCATGTCCGCACCGGCTGCATCGCCACCAAGCACGTTCTAAACTGTTGGCTTTTAATCTTTTTGGGGATCCAACGTTCTTTTCGTCGAGCCATTCCAGGGCGAGGTGCGGGTGAGTATCGGCCAATGATTGCCCTTGTTGAGGGGTCTTACGGAGCGTGCCGAGTCGGCCGGCAGCACAGCGCCGGCATCCTGCGCCGCTGGCGACGCGAGCTCCTGGGCTTCGCCGCCACTCACGTCCACAGTCATGACAGAGCCACCAAACGAGTCTGGCCGCGCCTTCTCGCACCTGCGATGGGAGTAGGTCCCCGTTCTTCGTTGGGTGCCACTGACTCGCGATCGCCGGGTGCAGATCTGCGAGTGACTTGCCGGGCTCAGGCGTGGCGATCTGGCGTCCGCGTCGTTTAGAGCCGCACGGTCGGCACCCGGAGTTCCTGCCCGTTTTCGTGGCCCATTCATGTCCGCAGTCGGGGCATTGCCACCAAATCTCGTGTGTGGTACCAGCATTCACGGAACGAAGATCCAAGTCACCATTCTTCGTCGGATGGAAAATCCTGAGAAGGTGGGGGTGCACCTCGGCCATGGATCTTCCCGGCTTGGGCGTACGAACCTGCACTGCTCGATCTTTCGCTGCACACTGGGGGCACCCGGTCCCACCGTCCTTGGTCCGATGGCCGGGCCGCACCCGCCACTCGTGACCGCATTGCGGGCACAACCACCAGACCGGAATCTTGCTACCCGGGTTGATGTCCTCAGGCGTTCGTGAGCCGTTCCGTGTCGGATGCCACTCCGTAGCGATGTGGGGGAACTCTGACATCAGGCTGCGCGACTTGAGGTTGAGAACCGCGCGGTCTGAGTCGCTGCCCGCCCACAGTTCGGGGTCCCCGAGATAGGCGTCGAGTTTGGCCACATGATGGCCGAGCGTTGACAGCTTCGTCAGGGTGGCGACGGCAATTTGCTTAACAGTGGCATTGTTGCCGACCCGCACGCACCGGCGATCAATCGCCTCAAGTGCTTGCGGCCGGATGCGAATGACGGTCCATCCGGCTTCGGTTAACGCCACCGTCTGACGGCGGTCTCTGTCGACAGCGTCGGCTGCTGCGTGGTAATGGCTCCCGTCGTATTCAATGACGACGCGGTAATCGGGTACGACGATGTCGGCGGCGACCGGCCGGCGGCCACTGACTGGGATCTTGGGATGGTCAAGGATCACCGGGACGCCCGCCGCGATGAGTTCGTAGGCGATACGAATTTGGCTGGCCGACGTCCCCCACATCGTGCAAGTGGGGCATGTCGAAGCGGTCGGTCCGTTGCGGTTGCTAATCGAGACTTGCCACTCGTGGCCGCGTGCCAAGCATTTCCACCACGCTTTGAACGCGCTGGACGGCTTGAACTCGTTCGGCCGACGGTCACCATTGCGGGTGGGATGCCACTCGAGCGCGATGTCCGGGTTGAGGTCTGCGAATGACCGCCCTTCACCGGGCAGATGTATGCAGTCGGGGCAGCCGTTTGGGCTCGGACCCGTGCGGCGATAGACGCGCGCCTGCCAGCGGTGACCGCGACGTTCACACCGCCACCACACGAGAACATCGCTTCCCGGTTTCAACTCCGTCGGATTGATCCCAGTGTTGGCGTCCCAGTCCCACTCGGCGACGAGATGCGGAAAGCGCTCCGCAAGCGAGGCGTCGGGCGCGGGTGTTTTTCGAAGAGTTCCGCGCTGCTTGTAGCTGCACGGCCCGCATCCGGTGCCTGCCTTCGCCCGCAGGGCAACCGTCGTCTGCCACTGGTGATTACACGTGCGACACCGCCACCAGGCTGTCACTGAGGAGCCCGGTTTGAGGCGGCGTGGATCGAGCTGTCCGTTGAGGTGAGGATGCCATTCAGCGAGCAGCTCTGGGTGTAGATCAGCTAGTGACTTCCCGGCTTCCGCCTCATGCATGTGAGCCCGACTGCACAACGGACATCCGGTCCGCTTCCCAGTTGTCCGGTTCGCGACGGCGGTCTGCCATTCATGCCCGCAGTTACGATCACCGCATTTCCACCACGCACGGTATCCGCTGGCATGGCTAACATCGCCGGGGCCCGTGGGTGCGTTCAATGTCGGGTGCCAGTTCGCGGCGACATCTGGCCGCATGGCTTGAAGCGACTCTCCAGGCGGGGGAGTGCTGAGTTTCTCACCAATCCTGCGGTAGGCACATGGCGGACAGCCACTTGCCGCTGCCGCCGTTCTGCGGCGCGGCGCCATTTCAAACTCGTGGCCGCATTGAGCGCACAACCACCAGACTTTGGTGTGTGAGCCGGGATGAACCGTCGCGGGTGTGCAATTCGGGTTACGTGTTGGGTGAAATTCAGCGGCCAGCCTTGGATGGAGGTCTGCCAGCGACGCACCAGCTCTTGGTGCATGAACCGTATGCGCCAACCGCTTGCGAGTGCACGCCCTGCACCCCGTGGAGCGCTTTCGCGTCCGGTTGTTGATGATCGCTTCCCACGCCGCGTCGCAGTAGGAGCACTTCCACCACACCTTGCGGTTGCTCGAGACAGTGACGTCCGACGGTGTCAGTTCTCCGTTGAGCGTCGGATGCCATTCCCCAGCTTGGAGCGGGCAGCGATCGGCTAGGGATTCACCCGACGCGGGTCGACCTCTGCCCATCGCTCCGGCTCCTTGTTTGCTGCTGAGGTCGATGCTAGAGCGTCGGTACGACATATCCGTGCCGCGAACTTCATCTCGCTCGCGTACCCACGATGCCGACGTGGAGCGCCAGCGACGGGCAGATCGCAGCACGCCGTCGGCATTTCGCCGGCGCGGACGTGGAGCTAATCTGGCTCTGATTCGAGTGGCGCTTTAACGGAACTCAAGGGTCTATCGCCGTCCTCGTAGACGCCGCCACAAGCGTTTCGCCAAGCCGTCGTTTGTAGCGCGATGTTCTTCCACTGCGCGTCGGTCGGCCTCTCGTGCCCGCGCTGCCTGCGTGGCACTGAGGGTATGGCGCCAGTCGACTTCGCCTCGGGTAATGAAGTAGTGGGAGTTGCACGCGAGCCCTGCGGCCGACACTGATGGCCGCAGCGACACTTCGCCGTCGAATATGATTCGCCACCGGGCGGGGGAAAGCTTGGTGACGACTTCGCGCCCGCATCCGCATGGGCACATGTGACCGGCGGTCGAGTACTTGGTGGAGATATAGAGGAAGCCGGGTTCCATTGGCGTGGGGAATGATTCGACGAATTCGGCGGCGTAGCGGGGTGCGTGACTCATTAAGCGTCGCCGTTTCGGAGTTCGTTGAGGTACAGCTTGTAAACGGTCTCGCTGGCCGCGGTGTGCGTTGCGTAGTAGCCGAGATAGCGCTTCCAGGTAATTACCGCCAGTAGTGCGTTGAGGGCGTTAAGGTCGGCGACTTGGATGTTGGTGCTGTAGTCGTCTTCTCCCGGCGGAACTGCGGGCTTTGTCGGCAAGCTGATGCTGCTGCCGGGGAGATACGTGGTGGCTTTGAGAATCCCGGTGAGGCCGCCATCGACGTGGCGAAGGCCCATGCCGACGTCGACGAAGGGGATGTTGTGCTCGCGCAGCCAGGCCATGATAATGGGTCGCTCGGGGGCGTCTGCGGCTGCGAGGAAGACGAACGTCGCGTCTGCGATCAGGTGGATATTGTCTGTGCTGAGATGCTCGGGATGGCCTGTGATGCCGGTATGCATGCGGGAGTATTCCTCGGCGAAGTACTCCGCCTTGTTGCGCCCGGCCTGAAGGGTCTCGTGTGCGGCGGCGCCGGGTGCGCGGAAGGCGTTGTGGTTCTCGAACACGTCGCCGTCGAAGAGGTCGATGAGGTCAACCCAAGTCTTGGCCACCTGGTCGAGGATGTAGCTGCCGCTGCCACCGACGCCGATAATCCCGATCCGGTGGCCACGGAAGACGTTGTTGAGTGCCGCGAGTCCGGCGCGAGTCGTGTTGGTATCGCGGTATACGAGCGGCAGGCCGTCTTCGACGACCTGGAAGGCGGCCCCGGGCGTCGCGGTAAGCGTCGGGTCGATGCCGCGAGCTGGAGTGCTGAGAATGCGCGCGTAGGTGCGCACCTTCTCATAAAGGGTGGCGTAGCTGCCGCCGGCCGGCTTGAAGGACAGCATGAAGCTGACGCTGTTCCCATCGCCGATGTCGCGCGGACCGGCACTGCCGAGGGGCGCGCCGCGTTCATCGCGCGGTTCTTCGCCGGCGAACCAGATGGTGTGATCGCCAATGGCGTCGGCGATCACCCC
Source organism: Mycobacterium sp. OAE908 (assembly GCF_017872775.1). Lineage (NCBI taxonomy): Bacteria > Bacillati > Actinomycetota > Actinomycetes > Mycobacteriales > Mycobacteriaceae > Mycobacterium > Mycobacterium sp. OAE908. The sequence goes on along the minus strand of NZ_JAGGJL010000003.1, from coordinate 22,095 downwards.
ACCGCTGTCATTCACGGGCAGAACCAGCCGTCCGTCGGTGCGCACACCATCAAGCGCCACGTAGGGAATGCGACGGACAATAAGGTGCCCGCTCTGGAGCACTAGGTCGTAGCCGTCGGCGAACAGCCGACCGACGGGTTCCTCAGGACCGGTTGGCGGGTTCGACATCGAAGATCATCCCGTCCTTGACGCGAACACTTTGGCCCTGCCGCAGCGACTTGTCGGGGCCATGGCCGCGGCTGTATTCGACCGTGGTGCCCGCCGGGTCGTACGGCTGCCCGGGTGAGGCGAGCTCGACGACTTGCTCGAACGTGATGCTTTTCTCGCTCCACGGGTGTGGCTTTGTATTGACGATGATTGTCACCGTCCTGGTCTTCTCGGCTGCCTCAACTGCAGTCATGTGCTGGTCCTCCATATCTCACTGCTCGGGATACTTTCTGTGGTTGCCGCCTGGGTCCACGAGCGGCGCTGTCGCTACTTCTCGTTGCGAACGCCCTTGTGCTGTTTCGCGCTGCCGTTGAGGATGCGCCCGGTGTTGGCATCGCGCTTGAACCAGGTTTTACCGACCTTGAACTCGCTACGACGCTTGATCGCACCGGTTCGGTGGCCGCGCCCAGTGTTTTTGGCCATCGTGGTCTCACCTCCCATCCGAGGGCACGTAGCGGGACGGGATGAGTGCTCCGCAGCCTCTCACCGTGTAGTCGATGCAGCTGTCTGCGGAGTTAGCCGATCGGCGAGGCCAAAACCAGAGCGGAGACGTTGATCGGAACACGATTAGGTGCAGTGCTTCGCGAGCGCATGGAGTCGAGCGGCCGCCGACCACCCTCCCGGGCTTCGTCAAGCCGAAGGCATCTATCAAGAGGCATCGGATGGGCGTGGCTAACCCGATAACGGGCTGCGTCGACTACTAGTTAGGACGAGATTCGGTCCGAGGTGCCGTGTCGGGATGGAGGTTCGCTGTGGCAGCACAACCAATCAACGCGTCATCTGGGGACCCGGGATGAGTGCCGCCCATCCAGACTGGGCGGCCCTGTATCAGAAGCATCGCGACGCGATGTATAGGGTCGCCGCCACAGTGTTGCGTGAGGTTGGGCTCGTCGATCAGGTTGGCGACGCTGTGCAAGCTGCGATGCTGTCATTAATGAAGGCTCCGCCGTCACGGATTGAGAACTGGGAGGCTGTTCTCGTTAGGACAGCGCAGAGGCGAGCGCTCGATATCGTCAAGTCGGCCGCGGTCCGTCACGCAGGTCCAGAGTTGGCTGAAGAGCATGATTGCGCTGACCCCGGCCACAACACCGACGACATCGTAGAAGCTCTCGACAGGCAGCGGGACGCGGTGCGGCTGCGGGATCACCTGGCCCTGCTTAATCAACAGCAGCGGTTCGTGGCGTGGGAGTACCTCGCGCTTGATCGTCCTCGGTCCGACATCGCGGCCGAGCTTTCTGTCTCGCCGGCGCGAATCAGCCAGATCGCCAGCGCTGTAGTCCTAATACTTAGGGATGCGATGGGCCCGAAAGGAGGGAGCGAATGACGAAAGATGAACGAGACAAGGTTCTCGAGGCGTTTCTGGATTCCAAGTCGCGTCGTGACGTCGAGTCCAGCATTGCAAACTGGTCCGCAGAGGACCGCGCAGATTTCGCGTCCCTCATCGAGGTTGTCGATCTGATGTGGGAGGTCGGGCATGGCGCGCCCCCTCTGGAAGCGGACCCTGTCGCTGCAATGCTCGGGCTGATTCCGGATCCGCATGTGGGGCTGGATCCCCGTGCTCTGTCGCGCGCTCGCAAGAATGCAAAACTGAAGCCCAGCGATGTCTCCGAGCGTTTGCTTGCTAGAGGTTGGGACGTAGGCGCGCGCGATGTATTCCGCTGGGAGAACCAGACGCCATCTGATGTGGCGCCTGCACTCATCAGGGCGATCGCTGAAGTGATCGGCGTCTCTCCGGAGCAGCTCACGACAGACAGTGAATCTTCAGAGGAGCGGGAAACGCTCTCCTCAATTGTGAAGTCTCCTCGGTTTGATGGCCTGGTAAACCGGTGGGCAAGGCTTCAAGGCATGCCCCGCTCGCTCGCATCTTCGGCACTACAGTCTCGCCTACTCGCGACGGTGCATCGTGGAGATCGGCCAGACCAACAGCAGATGCTTCGGTCACTTGATGCATTAATCACAGCAATGGAAAAGGAGCACGACCCCAAGCATGGACCTTGATCAGGCGGCGGATACCGCTCTGGCGGTGTTGGACGAGTCTAGGCGGGCTCGGTTCGCGGTCGATCCATTGAGCGTAATCCGCGACGATTTGGGATTGAAGGTTCAAGCTGTTGGGCATCTCACTGAGCGGCGCGACGATGGTGGCGCATGCGACGGTGTTTCGTTTTTGCAAGACGGTGTCATTCTGTACGCGCCAACGGATTCGAGTAAGCGTGAAAACTTCACTCTCGCACACGAATTAGGGCACTGGCTCGTCGAACAGCGTGACGAGTTGTATGACTGGCTAGCTGACCAGGATGAACCACAACATATGCTCGAGACGCTGTGCGACGGGATTGCGCAGCGTCTATTGCTACCTGAAGATCTGATTGATTCTGTGGTCGGTGCAGGCGCTATACGGGCGACGCAAGTGCTCGAGCTGTACACCCTGAGTGAAGCGAGTCGTCCCGTGTGCGCCATTGCCCTCGCAAAGCGGCTTCCATGTTGTGGTGCCGTACTTTTGGTTGACCGCGAGAGTGAACAGGTGACCTATGCGAGCATAAAACCTGACGCGGAGGAAGGTTGGCCGACGGTATTTCCATGGCCGGGCCAACGTGTGCCCGGCGGGCATCCGTTCCTAAGTATGCGACCCGGTGGCGAAATGACCAGACGCACCTACTGGGCTTCGCCTTGGGGAGACCGCCAGGAGTACTACGCGGATTCGGTTTGTGAGGGTCGGCGCATCATTGCTGTCATAGCGGATATCGACCTATGGGACGCGGAGCAGCTTCACATCGACGAACCCCGTGATTTCGACCGGCGCCCGTCGTCCCAGGTCACGTGTTGCGGCCAGACCGTGACCGTTCGTGGTTACCCGTGCGATGAGTGCGGACAGCACTTCTGTCCGAAGTGTCGACGATGCAATTGTGATCGGCGCGCTGAGCGCGAAGGCGCCTGCACGGGCTGCTATCTACGATTTCAACGGCACCTGTTGGCGGATGGCTTGTGTCAAGACTGCCGCTGATGGGCTATCGCGCTGCCGGTAGGGGTTCGATGGGTGTATGAGGTCGAACTAGCCACCGATCGACACCGGCTGTGTAAAACTCGCTGTTTCCCCGCCCCATTACCTCGGAATTTTCGACGTGAGTAGGTGTGCATGTGATAAGCCGCAAGACTGGATTGTCGATAGTTGCCGCCCCACAAACGGTCCCTAAGTGACAGTCATTTCCTGAACCGGTTTGTGCACAACCGTGCGGTTCTAGGATCCGCCACGAATGTGAGAAAAACGCGTCCGCCATTTCAATGAGAATTCTGCAAACATCCAGGTAGACGCACCGCGATCCGCCACGCAGGTTGAGAACCTACACGCGTCGTCGCATCGATAAGTTGAGAGAAGCCTGCAGGTGAGTTTGGTTGCCAGAACGCTCTTTCCAGATCATCGCGGAGGCTGCTGCGTGCGCATCCGTTACCGCGGTACGGCCGACGTTCCTCTTTGCACGACATGCAACAAGAGCTCTGACGGATGCGGCACGGTCTCGTCTTTGGGCCAGTCGCCAAAGTCTAGTCGCCCTGGAGCATTCGGTGTAATCCGCAGCTGGGCAACGGCCGGAGCGGCTTGGTGCCATGTAGTAGCAGGAGTTGCAGATCCGTCGGTCCGACCACGTTGCCGCTGTGCGGCGGCACCCCGATGCGGATGCCCTGCGCGGCTGCTGAGTGTCGGTTATCGAGGGACGGCTGCTCAAACAATAGCTAGACATCGGAGTTGCGTGACGCTAAATTAATGTCATATATCTTCGGGATTTGGCCTCATAAAGGGGATCTAATGTTATCCACGCAGACAGCGGAATCCGGGCGCGCGGCCGCAGAGGCCTTTCTGCATCTTGAACTTGTTCATTCGGACCCCGACGCGGTCTTTGCTTTCCTCCAGGATTGCCTGGGTGCCGTGCGGGTCGAGACGAAGATTTCGGAGTATTTGGGTAAGACGTTCGATGCGCCGTGTGTCCATGCCCGGGTGGGTAACGTCGTTTTCCAGATCGTGAAGCCGCCGCCGACCCTGCCGACCTGGCACGCCGAACTCGAGGAACGGGGCCCTGGGGTACACAACGTGACCTTCTACGTCAACGACCTAGCGGCGGTGAAACAGAGGATGCTCGCCCACGGCGCGACCGAGATCCTCGACATGCACATACCGCTCGAACCGGTCGGTCTGGGAAAGGAGCCGGCCCGCTTGGTGGTGCTGGACGCCCGGGAGAAGACCGGGTTGCGCTTCGAGATGGCCGAAGCGGTCGAGGGATGGCCCCCCGGTGGTGTTCTTCCGTGAGGTTGTACTGCTCGGGTTGAACACCGTTGTGTGATGGCGAAGTCGACGGCCGCCGGCTCATGTCGCCGCTCATGTCGCCGAAGAACTTCTCGACGATGGCAGCAGTCAAGACCATGGAATCTCGTTGATGTGTGCGCCTGCGAGGTTGTTGCAGGCAGTCGGCACATGCTCTCATCGGCCTGCACGAAGGTTCGTACCAGTGTGTCGCGAACCATAACAGCCTATCCGCCGACGCCTGAACCTCATCGGTTAACGCCGTTGGTTAGACCTGGTCACCCCGTTGTTGCCGAACGTGCGCATCCCCGCCAGCCCCACTCGCCCACCGCTTCAGGTCGTCACAGCGACGCTCGTCCACAGTTGGCAGCCAGCGCCGACAACAACTCGTAGGCGGCGTGTGCTGCGGCGATGCCGGTGATCTCCGCATGGTCGTAGGCCGGAGCCACCTCCACGATGTCGGCGCCAACAACGTTGACGCCGACCAGGCCTCGTAGGCAGTGCAGCAATTCCCGGCTGCTCAGTCCGCCAGCTTCGGGGGTGCCGGTGCCCGGCGCATGCGCCGGGTCGAGCACATCGATATCAATGGAGACGTACACCGGGGCCTGCCCCAGCCGGTCACGCATCTGCTCGACCACGGTGACCACTCCGTCGACCTGAAATGCATCCGAGCCGAGGACCTGAAACCCGAGCCTGCGATCGTCGGCGAGGTCGGTCGGCGCATACAGCGGCCCGCGCGTTCCGATGTGGATGCAATGCTCGGGATCCAACAAACCCTCCTCGCTAGCCCTGCGAAACGGTGTCCCGTGCGTAAAGGGTGCGCCGAAGTAGGTGTCCCAAGTGTCGAGGTGGGCGTCGAAGTGCACTACGGCGATCCGGCCATGGTGGCGATGCAAAGACCGCAGTAGGGGTAGCGCAATCGTGTGGTCACCGCCAAGGGTGATCAGCTTCGCACCACCCGCGCGTAGCTCGTCGGATGCTCGCTCGATCGACTCGATGGCCTCGGCGATGTCAAAAGGATTGACAGCGATATCGCCGGCATCGATAACTTGCTGCATGTCAAATGGGGACACTCCCAACGCAGGGTGAAACGGCCGCAACAACTTCGACGACGCACGGATGTGACCCGGCCCGAAACGGGCGCCCGGTCGATACGAGACACCAGAATCGAACGGAACGCCGACTACGGCGACATCTGTCCGAGTTACCTGATCAATACGTGGCAGGCGAGCAAACGTGGCCGGCTCTGCATATCTCGGAACCTGAGTAGCATTGACCGGACCTGCTGTCGGAGACGAATCCCGACGGTTTGAGACCGAACTCATTTCCCGTTGGCGATCGTCGAATGTCACAGGGTTTCGCTCCTCCCTATCAAGGATGGTCGACCTTCCGGGCCGGGCTAGGGTGGCGTGGTTTCATGCCACCGCGCCGACGATGGTTTCTGCGAGGGCGAAAGTCGCCGCGTCGAGGGCGGCGTTCTCTGGCGTGGGCCACGACGAAAGTTTGGCGATGGTGACGTCGTGGTCATAGTCCACATAGAGCAGTTGACCGTGGATACCGATGCAGGCGAGCACATTTCGGTCCGGGTAAGGCACCCAGAACTGGTTGCGGTACATGCCTCCCGGCATGCCGGTCCGGGTCGGCGACTTCGCGAATGCTGTGCGCGAGTCGGCCGTTCCAGTCAATGCATCCTCGAACCAGCACGCGGGTACTACCTGATCGGTTCCGTTGCGACCGCGGTGGCGTATGAGTTCACCGAATCGCGCCAGATCGCGTAAGGAAGCCGCCAAGCCGCCGTCGTAGAACATCGTGCCCGCGGCATCGATGCCCGCGTCCATCCTGTCCGCGGCCAATCGCGACCACAGCCGCTGCGAAAGCAGTTCGGGCATGATTGATTTCGCGGCGCGTTCACAAACCCAGCCCAGTACGTCAGACTCGCAGGATCGATATTCGAATACTCCGCCGTGAGGGCGGTAGCTCTTGAGCATCGGTAAGAAGTCGTAAAGGGTGTGCGGTACCCATGCGTCGACGTGAGGGACCCACCCGACGGCTTGGTCGAGGTGACGAACCTCGGCGGCAGGATCGAGGTAGTTCTCGCGGAATTGGATGCCTGAGCGCATGTCCAATACGTGCTGCACGAGGGCGCCGGAATAACCCGAGACCGCTAACTCGGGGATGTAATCGGTGACCAGGCGCTGGGGGTCGAGCTGACCCTCGCCGATCAGTACGCCGGCCACCGCGCCGACAATTGACTTGCTGATGGAATACAGCATGTGCGGCGTGCCGGGACGAAGATGTCCGTCGTACATTTCGTACTGGATGACACCCTGTTTCAATACGAGTAACCCGTCGGTGTAGGTGGCCTTCAGCACCGATTCCACGGTCCCATCCTGTACTGCGGGGTCGACAGGTGTTGCTGAATCCAGAGTGAACGTTGGCTGCTCAATCAGTCGCAGGGGCGTGCGCCCAGGCAGGACAGCGGTGGTAGGCACAATGTCGCCCATGCGTGTCACTGTGCCGCGGTTGTGGGGCCCTTGTTGCCAGTTCTCAAGTGTCACTGATGGTTTAGAGGTCATGTTATCCGCGATTCTTGTCGGGCAGATCCTGAAGTTTTCGCCGCGGCTTGGGACCCGATCAGTGCGATGAAGTACTTCTCGGAGGGTACGAGGGTTTCCCAGGTTCCGGTGAACGACTTCGGGACGAAAAACGCGTCGCCAGCGCTGAATTCGCGACGTTGTCCCTCAGTATCGATCAGGGCGACTCGGCCGCTGATCATGATACAAACCTCGTCGTAGGGATAGGGATTGCACAGCAGTGTGCCGGGTTGTCCGGTCCAGCTACCACCCATGTAGGGCCCATCCTCAGAACCGAAGGCGCGCCATTCGGTTTCATCCCAATCAGGAGATGCGGCCGCGCCCCAATCGGGGCGGTGCGCGATGCCGCTGCCGGGACGAAATGCGACGATGTCGTCGACACTCACTAACGGTCTCCTTCACGGGTTTCTGGTGCTACGAATGCATCCAGGACATTGCGAGTGATGATGTGGGTGAACGGGTCGCGGTGGATGAGCCCGTTCACCCATTCGGTGGTGCCGGCGCAGAACACTGAGCCATTGCCTCGTTCAAAGGTGGCGATCATGCCCGCGCTGTACTCGATCTCGCGCAGGTATTCGGGCGGGTCGCCCTCGAAGATCGCCTCGATATCACCGTCGACGTCATCAATGGGTTCGCAAATAGGGACGGTTCCGTTCCATCTGTCCCGAGAGCCTGTGACTCCCAATGCCATCGCGATGATTTCGAGGTCAGCTGGAGCGCCGTCCGCGCCTGTCGGGTACGGCAGTCCCTTGCTGAAGGTGTAGTCGACACCGTCCATTTCGAACGCGCCTACGCATGATGGTGGGCCGCCGAAGACGTCACCGTAATACAGGTCGGTACCCGCTAGCACCCAATGGTCTGGCCGATACACCGTAAACCCACCCGATGAGCGGGGCGACGCCGCACCGAAGCGGGAATACACACCGGGAAACCCAGTGAGCCCCATGGTCTGTGCGCCGGGTCTTCCGACTTCAGGGGCATCCCAGCTGGTGGTCACGCGGGGCCCGCGTACCGGGTCCAGCCGAGGATCTTTGAAACAGGTCTGGGTGTGCTCATCGAGATCCAGGCGCACCTGCCACAGATAGTTACCCGCGAACCGCGCCAATCGACCACCCTTATCGATGAACCCATCGATGTGATCACGCATCTCCCATGACCAATACTCGTCATGGCCGACGATGACGGCGCAGCGATACCCGTCGAGGACATTTGGGTCGCGGTGCAGATCATGCTGAGTGATATGGCCGACCCGGTAGCCCTGCTGTTCGGCCCAGACAGTGAAGGGCCGTTCGTAGGTTGCCCAGCCGGCATCAGCGTGATGGCGTGAATACCGGTGATGCCAGGCCCATTCGTAAACCGGATAGCGTGGAATCCAGCCTGGTCCCGGTGTTTCCGGGTTGGCGTTGCGCGGCGCCGAAGCCGGTTTGCGAAGCATGCCCCTGGCGACGGGCCGCTGACTGGAAACGACGTAGGCCGGGGTGTCGGACATTCCATCAGGGACCCCGCGGTAGTGGTTGGCCCCACCCCAATCGTTGTAGGCAAGCATTGTGCTGGTGGTGTGAATGAGAACGAAATCATGATCGGCAGCGACGCTGGGGCGCAGCACGAAGAAACCCACTGCCTCCATAGGCCTGCCGTCGTGAATGCCGGTGGCAACAATGAGATAGAAACCCGATTCCCATGCCGTGCCATTGAGGTCGATGCGCAGCGACTCCTGCCACTGGCAGCCTTGAGTGTAACAGTCGGTCGGAGTGTTCTGAACATGGCCGGGGAGTCCCTTCGCGGTCCACACCGTCTTAGGTTGCAGGCCATCTCTGATGATCTCCACGTCGAAGGTGTCACAAGTGGTGTGCACAAACAGCGACACGGAATCCGCCCGCGCGTAGGACATCTCGCTGGCGTAGACCCAGAGTTCGCCTGCATTGGGCGTATGGCAGGGACGCTCAATCACACCGCCCGGCAGGCTCCACGCTATAGGTGCCGCGCCGTTCGGTGCACCGCCATCGTCGGTGGTCATCGCAGCGAATCCCGGTATAGGGTGCGCATCAAGCCCACGTACAGCGTTGCGCTGAGACCGATTCCGACTATCAGCGAGATATCGATTCCCCCGAGCGCAGTGGCGATCGGCCCGACATAGTGCGGTGTGCTGATGCATAACAGCGCCACCCCGGAGGCGGCGATCAGCGCGACCGCACCGGCAACATTTACTCCCCGCGTATACCAGAACGTACTCGTCGGACTTTCGTCACTGAGCGCAACCCCGTCATAGATGTTGCGACGCAACAACACATCGCACACATAGATTGTCATCAGCGGCCCGACCACCGCCGTGAGCAACTCCAATAGGCTGCTGACAGTATCGAGGAAGTTCGACACCAGCAGCGCATACAGCGTAACGGCGACTCCGACTGTCCCGTCGATCAGCACAGTGATCGAGCGCCGCAACGGCACTCCGATGGACTGCAACGCCAACCCCGAGCTGTAGGTTGTAGTTGCATTGCCGGCGATCGAACCGATGACGATGGCCAGCAGGAAGATCGGCATGAACCACGACGGCAGAATCGCACCAAGCGCCGACTGCGGGTCGGTCATGTCGATGACGGTGCCTGCCAAAATGCCTACCACGGTGAAGATCACGCTGGGAATCAGCAGGCCCGCGGTTGTCCAGCCTGCCACGGCGACCGGCGAGGACGACCGGGGAAGGTAGCGCGCGAAATCCGCACTGTTGCTAAACGACAACGGGGTAGCGGCGACCAACACGACGCCGACGGATATCGCCGCCCACAGCTGCGTGCCCTGCAGCGGCTCGGCGGGCCGATAACTCCAGTCGGCGCGCCCCAGCACATAGCCGGTGAGCACCGTGAAGATCACGGTCAGCACTATCGTCAGTGGCACGTAGACCCGCACGATGGTGGCATGGCCATAGACGCTGATCACCAGCGTGACTGCCGCAATCGCAAGGATTACCAAGGCTTTCAACGGAGTTGTAAGGGTGACACCGAACCGCTCCAGGATGGTGAAGCCTGCCAGCGCACCCGTCGCCCAGACGATCGCGATGTAACACATCGAGAAGATCCACGCCGTGACCGCCACGTTGACGCGGTTCGCCCGGATGCCGAACATTGCGCGCGTCACTACCTCGCTAGGGGTGCCCGACGCCGGACCGCTGATCGCCACGACGCCAGCGCCGACAGCGAAGAGATTGCCGAGGATTGCCACAGCGATGGCCTGCCAGAGGCTGAGCCCCAACAGAATCAGCGCTCCTCCGACCACGATGGCCAAGAAGTTGACGGCCTGCGCGGCCCAGATGCTGAACAGTTCGCGGGAACGGCCGTGACGCTCGGTATCGGCGATGACATCGATACCGTGAGCTTCGATCCTGCCGACGCGGTCGTTGGCCGCCACAACTGAGACAGCTTCCTTGGCGGTCTCCAGGCGCGCTTCCTTGCCACCTGCAGCTTGCATGAGATGAACCCTTCTGATAGCCGGCCGCTGCCCTCAACGGCATGAAGTCAATGTGAGCGGTCACCCGTTGTCACCGGCACGGCTCTCTTGTCGGCGGTCGTAAGGCGTTGTCGCACCCCAGATTCCGAATCGCTCCTGGGCTGCCACAGCGTGATTCCGGCATGGGTCAAGGACAGGGCACTCGAGACAGATTCGTTTGGCCGCGTCCTCGTAATGACGTCTCGAGATACCAACGATGTCTTCCGGTGGATAGAACACCGACGACGGCATGCCTTTACAGCGGGCGCGATCATGCCACCAGATGGACTCCAACTGCCACATTCTCGGCCGCGGCCGGCCGCGCTGCTGTGAGTGCGAATTCAACGAAAGCGGATGGTCCACTGCAACTTTCGCCCCGGCGCGCGTCATTGGCCGCATCTGTGATTCCGCTGGGTCGTCGCCTGGTCCGTCGTGCGACGGTAGGTGGTCGCGATTTCACGGAGGCGAGATCGATCGAAACTATGCCCGTGTCCGGGATGCACCACGGTGACGTCGAGTTCGATCAGGCGTTTCATGGTCGCAATGTAGTCAGAGATGTCGGCGCCGATGCAGGTGTCGATGAGTAGGTCGTCGTAGACGACGTCCCCAGAGAAGAGCGTCCCGTCAGATTCGTCGAATAACGCCACACCGCCAGGTGTGTGGCCTGGCAGATGGAGGACGGTGAACTGGCGGTCGCCCAGGTCGATCCGATCGCCCTCCTGCAGCCAGCTGATGCCAGGGGCGGGCCGCAACCGATAGTCGGCTAAGGCGTAATCGCGATGGGGTACTGCACTTATCAGGATTGGCAGACCCTGCGCGAACTCGCATGCAGCGAGCCCGAGTTCGTCGACAAGCGGCTGCGGATAGAGACTGCCCGGCGGGGGATCTTCGAAAGGCTCGCCGGGATATGCACAGCACGAATCGAATTCATGCGCACCTCCCATGTGATCGAGGTGGGCGTGCGTGAGCACGACGACGGGATCGCGCTCGAATAGCTGTGGTAATTGAGCCCGTAGGGATGCCACGCCGAGACCGGTGTCAACGACGAGGTCCCGCTGCTTACCGCGAAGATGCCAGATGTTGGCCCGCAAGAATTCGTGGACGTACGGTTCGTCGATGCGGTCAAGTGAGGAGTTCATTGCCTCGGTCCGGAACCACGGTTCCGCGGCAACCGGCAGATTTACCGGCGTCGACGTCACGCTCCTGTAATTAGGTTCCCTCACCGAGCGCCCCTCCCAGTTACGTTGGGGTAAAGCAACTTAGTCATGGCGATATAGACACAGACGGAGACGAGCGGACTGACGAGCCATGACAGGTCGGCACCGCCGAGAGCTGTACCGAGCGGCCCAGCGAATTCCTCACTCTGTACGAACAACGCTGCAACGACGGCACCCGAAACGAACGCGGTGACGCCCGCGACGTTGAACCCACGGCTATACCAGGCGACGCTGCCCTCGGTCACGTCGTTGAGTGCCAGCCCGTCGTAGCGGTTGCGTCGCAGCCATTGGTCGGCCACGTAGATCGCGATACTGGGCGCCAACAGGATGATGGTGAGTTCCAAGATTCCGCTCAATGCGCTGGTGAAGTCGGAGACAAAAAGCGCATAGCACGCGAGCGCAACGCCGAGCAGGCCATCGAAAAGTACGGTGACTGCCCGCCGCAGAGGGATGCCCACGGCTTGCAGGTATAGACCGGATGAATACATCGTCAGGACGTTGTTGGCCATCGAACCGATGACGATGATCAGGAGAAAGATGGGGTAGAACCAGGCCGGGACGATCTGGGCAAGGTTGGTTTGGGCGTCGGCCATGTCGATCACGGTGCCGGCGAGCACCCCTACACCGCCCAACACCACGCTAGGAACGAATCCGCCCAGGGCAGTCCACATCGCGGTCGCCGTTGGTGAGGAGTCAGCGGGAAGGTAGCGGGCGTAGTCGGGACTGATACCCCACGACAGCGAGGCAGCAGCGATCACTGCGGTCCCGGCGGCCATTTTTGCCCACAACGCAGCTCCGCTGAGCACGTCTGGGGGCTGATACCCCCAATTAGCATGCAGGACAACGAAAACGGCGAGGAGGAACATGGCTGCAGCGAGGGCGACGGTGAAGACACCGCTCATCCGCATGATGGTGGCGTGGCCGTAGACGCTGATCGCCAGCGTCACGCCAGCGGTTACGACGACGATCGTCACTCGAAGCGGTGTGGAAAGGGATCCGCCCCAAGCCTCGACCACCGCGTAGCCGGCTAGCGCTCCCATACAGAGGTTGATCGCCTCGTAGGCGATGAAGACCGGCCAATTCACGATGAGGTTCCACCGGTTTCCGGTGACGCCGAACATGGCGCGCATGATCACGCTGCTTGGCGTTCCCGCGACGGGGCCACTGATTGCCATGGCGCCGATCGCTATCCAGAACAGATTGCCGAGGACCAGGACGCTCATCGCCTGCGCAATGTTCAGCCCGAACACGGTCAGTACGCCGCCCAGGACAATGTAGAGGTAGTTGATGTTGGCGGCCGCCCACACGGTGAACAGGTCCCGAGGTTTTCCGTGGCGTTCTTCGGCGGGAATGAAGTCGATGCCACGCACTTCGAGTTTGCCGAATTTGTCGCTGGTCACCTCCTGGTCTGCGGCTTGTTCGACGGCCATCGCACCCTCCTTGTTGGTGACAACACCAATAACTATTGGTGGCGATGACAATAACGATCAGCGAGGCGGTTGTCACCGGATCGGTGAAACTTTTCTGCCGGACACCTGCCTAGGCGCCCAGCCCCGACCGTCGGGGAGTGGGGCTTCAGTGTGCCCATTGATGCTGGTGTTAGCGTCGGTGCATGACCTCCACGGCGAGCGCATCGCGTCCTCGTCGCATGCGGCCGGACAAGCGCAGAGACGAGATTGCCGAGGCCGCGGGCAAGATCGCAGGCGCCGAGGGCCTTGCCCACTTGACAGCGAAGCGGGTCGCCGAGGCGGTGGGTGTCTATCCCGGATTGGTCAATCACTACTTTCGCTCGGCAGACGACCTGGTTGCCGCGGCTTTCGCAGCAGCTACCGAGCGGCGCCGCGAAGCACTGGCCGTCACGATGGCACAGGCCGCCGACAACACCGTCGGAGAGTTGCGGGTCTTCTTGCACCAGGCGATAGCGCCCGAACATGACTCCGCCGCCCTGCTTTGGCTCGACGCGTGGCGGGAAAGCCCTAAGCGTCCGGCCCTGCAGCGCGAGGTCGTGCGCCAAATGGAGATCGACATCGCCGACCTCACGGACTTGATCACCCGCGGTGTTGCCGCCGGCGACTTCACCACCGACGACTGCGCGGCCGCCGCCATGCGCATTCTGGCCATGATCGACGGCACGGCCGCCCAAAGCGCCGTCCGCACCGCCATCGCTGGAACCGGTCTGCTCAACTACCCCGCAGTAACCGAAATGCTCCTGCGCACGACAGAACACGAACTCGGACTGGAGTCGGGAACCCTCGGTTAACCGGGCGCCGGTTAGAGCACGGCACCTGTTGTCCTAAAACGGAAAAGTTTCGGTTGGTGCCTGCAATGTCAGCGAGGCGTTGCGGGTGAGGGTTGCGGCCAACATCTCTTCTACGGGCAGCAGATGCAGTGGCGCGAAGTCGCTGTCGCCGGTGAGGCGCAAAGATCCTTGCCCCAGCCAGATCTCGCCGCCGCTGGGGGCCAACGTCGAGGGAATGAGTTCCCGAATTGCTGGTGGTTGGCCGGGGATGGCCGGGGGAATGATTCGGAGATTCAACGCGGCGACCTCTGCAGCTTCGGCTATCGCTACGCGTTGCTGCGGTCGGAACTGTGCACATGCCAAAGGCACGCTCGCCGGTCGAGCAAGTTCAGCGGTGATGATCCCCAACGCGTCGCCACAGTTGTCGTCGAGGCGGATGGTGGCCAGCTGTTTAGGGCAGCCCAGCCATTCTCGCCCGGCGACCATAGCTAACTCATTGGTCACATAGATATGAACGATGTATTGGTAGCGCCGGCCGTCGAGGCGACACGAAATCGACTGGAATACCTCCCGATACGGGCCGGCGGGGCTCATACCGTACGACAAGAAGGTCAGGGTGCATTCGGGTCGATCGTCGATAGTGAGCATCGATGGCACGACCTGAGCAGCAGTCTGCGCGTCAGTGAGGTAAGTCAACGACAACATGTCCACGTCGCTGAATTGGTACGTGGGGGCGATGGTGTACGCAGGTGCATGGGCGGGTAGGACTTCAGCGGTCGTGCAATCCAACCGACCCCGAATCTCCTTGACTTCCTTAGCGATGGTCGTCACCGTAGCTTCACCTTTCATTACTCCACGCGGTAGAGAGCCTTGGCGCCGCATGCCGAGGCGTGAGCAATCATCGGATTGCGTATCGCGAAATCGTCATCATGACCAGTCAGGTTGTAACAGCGCACCGTGTCGAAATTGGCGGTATGGCCGTTACGGAGAACAGATATGCATCGCTCCTCCCCCGCTAGGACCACCGGGGCGGCCGACGACGCCTTCACAATCAACGGTCCTCCGGCGCTCAGCGGCTAACGCGATCGACTCTAGAAGCCGCTACTCGATCCCAGAGGGCTCATGGCAGAAACAGGTATGTCAACAGGTATGGGAAGGGGTAGCGGCACCGATGTTGTCTGCGTCACTGCAGGGCAGGGTTTGAGGTGTGCTGCACAGTGACACCGTCGGTTGCCTCGCAGCTTGCCGCCGTTGACCCACTTCGCGAGGGGACCCGAGGTCATGTCCGAATACCTCACTGGCATAGGCATTCTCGTGCTTGTGCTGTCGCCGCTGGTGATTCCGACAGCCATCACCATCTTCGGTGCTATGCGCCGATGCCGCCGCTGGCCGCGTTTCGCTGCCCCGTCGATCCACACTCATCGACGTACGTCCTCAGATCGCCTTCGATTGAGACCGCCCAGCTATATGTCGCCGCGCTCTTGCAACGTGACGCCGACTTTGCATCCGCGTGCCTGGACGCCGCCTCGATCACTGCCTAGCCCACATCGCGGGCAATGGCGCTGGCACTGCTTGGCGGGCGCGCGGTGTGCGGACCAGTCAATGGGTTTCGACGACGAGGTCACGTACCCGCGGCGACCGGTGAGCGCAAAACAGGTATACCAACAGGTATCTGGTGGGGTCATTGAGCCGGTGTGCGAAGGGTCACACCAGGGCATCGTTCGCCGCATGACCAACACAGACGTTGATGCAGTTATCGTCGGCGCGGGGTTTTCCGGTCTGTACGCCACCCACCGGTTCCGGAATATCGAAAGCCTGACCGTCCAGTGCTTCGAGGCAGGCGATGGCCCGGGCGGTGTGTGGTACTGGAACCGCTATCCAGGGGCGCGTTGCGACTTCGAAAGTATTCACTACTCCTTCACGTTCGATAAGGACCTGCAACGGGAATGGCGGTGGACCGAGCGGTTCGCCGCTCAGCAGGAGATTCGGGCATATCTCGAGCACATAGCCGACCGGTTCGATCTGCGCCGCAGCTACCGGTTCAACACCCGTGTCACGTCGGTGGTCTGGAACGAGAGTAAGCAGCGCTGGCTAGTCGGGACTGACGATGGCGCGACAACCACGGCGCGGTTCTTCATCAACGCTGCGGGCGCATTCTCAGTCTTCAAGAGGAACGACTTCCCGGGACAAGAAGACTTCCAAGGAACAGTGCTGCACACCAGCCGGTGGCCGGCCAACGGCGTCGACTTGGCCGGCAAGCGCGTCGCGGTGATCGGAACTGGGTCGACCGGTATTCAGGTCATCCAGACCATCGCCCCCGAGGTCGCGGAACTGACGGTGTTCCAGCGAACAGCCAACTTCGCCTGTCCCTTGGGTAATCGGCCGCTATCCGACGAGGACCACGAGCGCGCCGTGGCAGAGTTCGCCGAGCATCGAGAGGAGGCCCGCAAGTGCATGCCCGGCGCGCCATACCCGCGCGCCCAGCGGTCGGCACTCACGGACAGCCCCGACGAACGACGCAAGGTCTACGACCAGTATTACAACGGAGGTGGCTTTCGGATGCTCACCTCCACCTACTACGACTTGATCTTCAATCCCCAAGCCAACGAAACGGCGGCAAGCTACATCCGGGACCGGATTCGCGAGCGGGTCCACGACCCCAAGGTCGCCGAGTTGCTATGCCCTAAAGATCACCCATACGGGACCAAGCGGGCCACGTTTGAGACCAATTACTACGAAGCGTTCAACCAGCCCCACGTCCACTTGGTTGACGCCCGCACCACACCCATCGTGCGGATCACCAAAAAGGGCATCGAGACCACGGACCGCGAGTACGAATTCGACGTGATCGTGCTGGCCACCGGATTCGATGTCGGAGCTGGGGCGCTGGCGCGAATGGGAGTCGTCGGACGCGGCGGCCGCAAGCTGACAGACCACTGGGCGCACGGCCAACGCGCTTACATCGGAATGGCAACCCACGGCTTCCCGAACCTGTTCCACATCAACGGGCCGCAGAGTGCCGCAGCGCTTTTCAACAACCCGATAGCGATCGAGGACAGCGTCGACTTCGTTGCGGACTTGATCGGGCACATGGACCAGTGCGGGCACACGACTACCGAGGTGACCTCTGCAGCCGAGAACCGGTATAACGAGCTGGTCTGCGAAGTCGCCGACGCGACGCTCTTTCCCACCGCGACAACGTGGTACATGGGCGACAACATCGCGGGCAAGGCTCGCACCCCGGTCTCGCTGTTCACCGGAGCGCCGATGTATCGGGCCATCTGTGCCGAGGTCGAGGCCAACCAGTACGCGGGGTTCTCGTTCGACGGAGATGAACGTCCTGTATCCAGCACCGTGGAGCTCGACGGATCCGTGGTGTTCTTCCTCGCCGGTCTGCAGAACATGGGCGCCAAACCGCTCGAGGAGTGCACGTTCGAAGAGGCCCGGGCTGCCATCGAGTCGTTCAAATGGATGCAGCTGCCGGTCGCCGACGACGTTGACATCGTTGATGCCCGGTTCCCGATCGAGGGGGGCGAGCGAACGGTGCGGCTGTACCGCCCGCCGGTCGAGGGTCCCCTGCCGGTGGTGGTCTTCTTCCACGGCGGCGGATGGATCGGCGGCAGCATCGATTTGTACGACGAACCCTGCGCAACCTTGGCTCGCCGTGTCGGTGCCCTTGTCGTCTCGCCGGACTATCGCCTAGCCCCGGAGCATCCGTTCCCGGCAGCCACCGACGACGCCGCCGCGGCTCTGCGCTGGGCCGCAGACCACATCTCCGAGGTCGGCGGTGACCCGGAGCGGATCGCGGTTGCCGGCGAAAGTGCTGGCGCCAATCTCGCGGCCGTTGCTGCACTGCGGGCCCGCGATGAGGGCGGTCCCAGCCTGCGCGCGCAGGTTCTCGTCACTCCGCCAGTCGATTTCCTCGCCGACACTGAGTCGCGCAAGCAATTCGCGCACGGCCCAATCCTTTCGATGGAAACCGCGATGCGCATGGCGGCGCTATACCTCGGTGATCCGGCCAATGCGATGTCACCGCATGCTTCACCTGCCCGAGCAGAGGATCTATCCGGGTTGCCCCCGGCTCTCGTCATCACGATGGAAATCGACCCGACCCGTGACGAGTCGGAGAACTACGCTCAAGCCTTGGCAACCGCTGGAGTGCCGACCGTCTGTCGGCGCATCAAAGGACTGTGCCACGGCGCGTTTGAGTTGTCGGGCGCAATACCCCGGGTGGCCGAAATCCACACGGCGATCGCGGACTTCCTTACACCGCTGCTGTCGTCGCGGCAGGCTGCGACCGAAGCCGCGCTCGGGTAAGCCGGTGACGCCCTTCATGATTGAGGTCAGTGACCTGATCGACGGAGTCACACCACCCGTGCCTCGCACCGAGCCGAGCACAACTCGGCCGGTTGCGCAGGCTACCGATCATCAGGTCGTGATCCGCTCGCTGGCAGAACAGCTCGTAAGCGAAGCCAACGCGGTGTTGTCCGCTCACGGTGAGATCATCAGCTTGGTCGACGGACAGCGGCCAGAACGAGCTCGCGTTCAGTCTCGGTTACCGCGATCGCGTCGCGCGGATACCTACCACAGTATCCGGCCGCACGGCCACCGCTGAGCTGACGTACGCAGGTGCGCCCCAGCTGCAGCAACAGCTCACCGGTGAAGACCAAGTGCGTGCCTTGGCGCTCAACCTGTTGGCCGGCGCGTCAGCGTCAACTAATACAGATAGAGGCGTACGCCCGTGCAATATAAATTGCGCTACCGGGTCGTAAGCCAGCCAGTCGCTATCTGGAGGGCACTATCGACGTCCAACCTCGCGAGAACTTCCATCACCGGCCGACGTGGGCACCTGACCGAGAACTGTATGACCCACGGTTCACCGCGTTACAACTAAGCGACAGTTACAGTTTCATCGATCCGCGGCAATACTTCTACACGCCATACGTCACCGCGCGCGGCATTCTGCACGACGCATTCGCAAAGTCGTTGGGGTATATCCAGGAACGCGATCTGCTGATGCGCCTGCCAGACGCCTGGCGCGAAGTCTTGGTGTCCGTGATCGTCCCGCTAAGGCATTTCGAGTCGGCCGCGCAGCTGGTGAGTGTGGCGGGTGCGCGTTTTCGCCGACGGCACACCCATCGAGCAATGTTGCACGTTCGCGGCATTCGACCGAATCGGCAACGCCCAGATGCTGTCCCACATCGGCCAACACGCCAACACTGGTCATCGCGGCGGCGAACGACCCCGCGACGCCACCCGAGCATGCGCGACGCATCGCTACCGCGATAGCGGGAGCCCGTCTGGAAATAGTGTCGCGAGCAGCACACTTAGCCAATGCCGAATGTCCTGACAAGGTCAACACGCTGATCCTCAGTCATTTGCGCACGTCTTTGCCCTGCAACCGCGATTGACCGGCGTGCTATTCGGCGAATCCTGACCACGTAGCCGCTCTAGGCTTGCTGCATGAGCTCAGCTCGGGGCCCTCGACGAGGCGAGCGGGTCGGTCCGCCGTTGAACCGGCTCGTCGCTCGAAGGCACGAGCTCGATGCCGCTGAGCGGGCGCTATCGCAATCGCGGTTGCTGACCTTCACGGGGCCGGGGGGAGTCGGCAAGACCAGGCTTGCCATGGAGCTGGCGTTCCGAATGCGCGGAAAGTTCCCCGACGGCGCATGGTTAGTGCGGCTCGCCGACTTGAGCGTCGGCGCAGGAGTGGCCGAGGTCGAATCGGCGATCGTCAGCGCCCTGGGTATCAGTGACCAGTCCGCAACCGCTCCGCGCGAGAAGCTGCTGTCCTTCCTGCCGGAGCGCAACTTGCTACTGGTCCTCGACAATTGCGAGCACGTCGTCTCGGCAGTCCGAGTCACCCTGCCGGTCATCCTGCGCGAGGCGGCCCAGCTCCGAATCATCACCGCCAGCCGAGAGCAGCTGGGCGTCGCCGGCGAGGTACTGCGGCCGGTGCTTCCCCTTAGTGTGCCCGAACCGGGTACGCCCGCAGAGCAGCTGATCACTGATGGGTCGGTGAGTCTGCTGTTGGAGCGCGCCAGCGCGGGTGACCCCGACTTCGACATCACCGACGACAACGCTGCGGCCGTGATCGAGCTGTGTCGCTTGCTGGAGGGTTCGCCGCTGGCTATCGAGCTTGCTGCGGCGAAACTGAGGGCACTGACCGTCGAGCAGGTAGTTGCGCGATTCAGCAGGCGGTTGACATCCTTGACCGCCTCGGATGTGCACTCGGTGTCGCGCCACCGATCACTGCGGTCGATGGTGGACTGGAGCTACGAACTATGCCCGCCGACCGCCAAGGTGTTATGGCGACGACTGTCAGCATTCCCCGCCAGCTTCGACCTCGACCTCGCGGAGGAAGTCTGCGGTTTCGGCGAACTGCGCGCAGATGAGGTCATGGATGCCATCGATCGTCTTGTCGCCCAGTCGATTCTGGTTACCGACCGCAGCGCAGGCGCCATGCGGTACCACCTCCCGGCGACCATGCGTGAGGTCGCCGCCGAACTGGCCGACGAAGCCGGCGAGACAGCTGAGCTGCAGCGCAGGCACAGCGAAGCGATGCTCCGACGGGCAAGGCAAATGTTGCAGCAATGGTGTGGCCCGCAGCAAGAAACGCTCATCCTGCAGATGGGACTCGACCATCCAAGCTACGTGGCTGCGGTGCAGTGGAGCGCGACCACGACCGGGGAGGAGCAGACGGGGCTGCAGCTGCTTGCGTTCCTGCGCTACCACTGGTTGTCCGGCGGGCGCCTCGCGGAAGGCCGCATGCGAATCGAGTCCATGCTGGCCGCGGCGCCCGAGCAGTCATCTGCGCGGGCGGAGTGCCTGTGGGTCGTCGCCTGGATCGCCTTGCTACAACGCGATCACGACCAAGCCCGGCTTTGGTTAGACGAGCTGGCCTTGCTTGCCGAAAAGCTGAACGACGCAACGCTCGGCGTGCAGGTCCAACACTGGCGGGCGCTGCAGGCGATGTTCGCCGGAAATTCGGCTGCGGCCGTGCGCGGTTTTCAGCTCGCAGTGGAGGGGCACCGTGGTCGTGGCGATCATGAGCTGGAGTTAACCGCCCGCTACATGCTCGCGAGTGCCCTGGCCGCGGATGGCCGCGCGGATGAAGCGCTGTCCGAAGCTCGCATAACTGCGGTCCTGTGCGAAAAATACGGCGAACGATCGGCACGAGGGTATGCCGAATGGGCAGCCGCAGTGGCGCATTGGACGTTAGGTCATCTCGATGAAGCCGAACGATCCGCACGGCAGGTATTGACGATCCGGCGAAAACTCACCGACGGTATCGCCGTCGGGCTCACCACCGAGCTGCTGGCATGGATTGCGAACGACCGCAAGCAGTTCGGTCGGGCGCGCGTTCTGTCACGCACGGCCAATGATGTCTGGCGTTCGATGGGTACCGCGCTCGAAGCGTTTGGGCCGCAGTTGTCAGGTTTCGCCGCTGGGCATCGCTCGGCTCAGCCGGACTCCCCGTCGACCGCGGGAAAAGCTGCAAATCGGTTCGACGATATCGACGAAGTAATCGATTTCGTGCTCGGTGTCCTTGACGGAGCGCATAGGTCGGGGCGCCTGCCCAGTGAACCGCTGACGAAGCGAGAACTCGAAGTAGCCGCTTTGATCGAAAACGGCCTGTCGAATCGTGAAATCGCGGAGCGACTGGTCATCTCCAAACGTACGGCCGACGGTCACGTCGAGCGGATACTCGCCAAGCTTGGATTCACCTCTCGGACACAGGTAGCCGCGTGGATGGCTCGCCGCGCTTCTTGATACCTCAGACTCGCCGCAGGTTCATTCCGCAGTCGATGACGATGGCGGTGCCATTGACGAATGATGCTGCAGCGGAGGCCAACTAGTTGGCGGACCGGCGAAATTAGCGGTATGGCCAGCGAACGTGCCGTGACGGCTTTCCGGTACGGCCTTTCGACCGGATGGTGTCGCGGGACGAGGCGGCCAGCATCTTCTGCGACGTTCTCGCCGAGAAGGGCAACAAGGGAGCGCAGGAATTAGCCACCTATTGGGTAGGTCAAGGCGTGGGACTGATGAACAAGGTCAGGCCGG
>NZ_JAGGJL010000002.1:0-1479529 GCF_017872775.1 Mycobacterium sp. OAE908 | reverse complement strand
AAACGCCCGGACCCATCCCGAACCCGGAAGCTAAGCCTGCCAGCGCCGATGATACTACCCAACCCGGGTGGAAAAGTAGGACACCGCCGAACACACATTAGAATTACCCCCCACGATTTCGTGGGGGGTAATTCTATATTCGCCGTTAATCGACAACTGAATTGCCATGAATTGTCGAGATTGGCAAATAAGTGTAGAAAGGCATACGTGGTCCAGGACAGGCAGGGCGGCAACAACGGCCGCCGTCCGCGGCGATCGCCGCCGCGTACCTCGGGGCCGGACCGCGCCCGCAGAGCCCAACCCAAAGCGGATGGCGACGCCGCAAAGCCGCTAGGGCCGCCGATACCCGCAGAGATCGAAGCCAAGCAACTGTCGCCCGAAATCCGCGGCGAATTAACCACTTTGGATCGCTCGACGGCCGACGTCGTGGCGCGGCATCTGGTCGCGGCCGGCGAACTTCTTGATGTCGACCCGGAGGCCGCATTGGCGCACGCTCGCGCCGCCCGCGCCCGGTCTGGGCGCATTGCGGCGGTCCGCGAGGCGGTCGGCATCGCCGCCTATCACTGCGGCGACTGGGCCCAGGCGTTGGCCGAACTTCGTGCCGCCCGCCGGATGGGCAGCAAGTCGCCGCTGCTTCCGCTCGTTGCGGACTGCGAACGCGGCGTAGGCCGGCCGGAACGGGCGATCGAGCTGTCGCGCACACCCGAGGCCGCGCAGCTCGAAGGGGACGATGCCGACGAGCTGCGGATCGTTGTGGCAGGCGCACGGTCCGACCTCGGCCAGCACGAGCAGGCCCTGGCACTTCTGTCGAGCCCGACACTTGACCCGACCCGCACCGGACAGACGGCCGCCCGGCTGTTCTACGTTTACGCCGAAACGCTGCTCGCGCTGGGCCGCAACCAAGACGCATTGCAATGGTTCATCAACGCCGCGGCAGCGGACATCGATGGCGTCACCGACGCCGAAGAGCGGGTCACGGAGCTCGCCTGACGTGAGTACCCTTGCGCAGGACCACGATTGCTTACTTCTCGATCTCGACGGCACCGTTTTTCGCGGTCATGAACCAACAGACGGCGCCGTTGAGACACTGGCGGCAGTCCGCTCACGCGTCCTGTTCGTCACCAACAACGCATCCCGCGGACCGGCCGAGGTCGCCCAGCATCTGTGCGATATGGGATTCACGGCCAAACCCAATGACGTTGTCACGAGCGCCCAAAGTGCCGCACGACTACTGCAGGAAGAACTACAACCGGGTGCCGCCGTCCTCGTCGTCGGCACCGATTCGCTTGCCGCCGAAGTCAGGCGGGTCGGCCTCAAGCCCGTCCGGCAGTGGTCCGATGGACCCGTCGCTGTCGTGCAGGGCCATTCGCCGCAGACGTCGTGGCCGGACTTGGCAGAAGCGGCGCTGGCCATCCGCGGCGGGGCGCTGTGGATCGCGGCGAACGTCGACAAGACGCTGCCGTCCGAACGCGGACTGCTACCAGGAAACGGCGCAATGGTCGCCGCCCTCGAGGCTGCGACCGACCGCAAACCTCAGGTCGCAGGCAAGCCCGAGCCGACGCTGCTGATGGATGCGTTGGCGCGCGGCAAGTTTCGCACTCCGCTTGTGGTCGGCGACCGGCTCGACACCGACATCGCGGGTGCCAACGCCGCAGGCCTGCCCAGCCTGCACGTGCTGTGCGGTGTGAGCACCGCAGCCGACACTGTGCGCGCCACCGTTGAGCAACGACCCAACTACATCGCCGAAGACCTTCGCGCGCTCTACGCCCGCGCCGACAGCCTGCGCATCGGGCCTCACCCGGCGTGGTACGTCGACGTCGGCCCGACGGCGGTGACCGTGCAGGCCACCGGGCGCGATCCCGGAAACGATCTGTCAGTGGTCCGCGCGACGGCCAGCGCAGTGTGGAATGCCCAGCTCGACGGCCGGCGTGTCGTCCTGCTCGCGGGCGACGACGTGGCGCGACAGGCCATGGACCGCTGGTCCCTGCTCAGCCCGCCGGATCGGCTAGCGTAAACAGCGAAATGAGTACCGACCCCGACGAGATCCGCGCCCAGATCGCGGCGTTACTGGCAGATGTGCCCGACCCTGCCCAGGAGGGTTCCGGATTCGACCAGCTCGCTGAAGCCGACATCGATGCAGTCGCCGCGCGGCTCGAGGAGGCCCACGACCTGCTGGTACGTGCGCTGGAATCGGTCGAGAAGGGCTAACCGCACGTGACGCGGCGCGCTCGTGTTGACGCCGAGCTGGTGCGGCGGGGTCTCGCGCGCTCGCGGCAGCAGGCCGCCGAGTTGATCGGCGCCGGGCGTGTCTCCATCGACGGCATGCCGGCCGCCAAGCCCGCGACCGCGATCGCCGTCACCGCCGCCCTGACAGTGGAGGGCGATGAGGAACGTAACTGGGTCTCCCGCGGCGCACACAAGTTGATCGGCGCCCTTGACGCGTTCGACATCTCGGTCGACGGCCGTCGCTGTCTGGACGCCGGCGCGTCCACCGGCGGTTTCACTGAGGTGCTGCTTGACCGGGGCGCCCGCACGGTCGTCGCCGTCGACGTCGGATACGGCCAGCTGGCGTGGTCGTTGCGCACCGACCCGCGGGTGGTCGTGCACGAACGCACGAACGTGCGGGAATTGACCGCCGACGCGATCGGGGGACAGGTCGATCTCGTCGTTGCCGATCTGTCGTTCATCTCCCTGGCGACGGTGCTGCCGGCGCTGACGTCCTGCGCGTCAGAGAACGCGGATATCGTTCCTATGGTGAAGCCGCAGTTTGAGGTCGGTAAGAATCGAGTCGGTCCGGGAGGGGTCGTCTCCGACCCGGAGTTGCGCGCAGACGCGGTGCTTGCCGTCGCGCGCAAGGCCGCCGAACTCGCGTGGCACACGGTCGGCGTCACCGCCAGCCCGTTGCCCGGCCCGTCCGGCAATGTCGAGTTCTTTCTTCACCTGCGCACCACCACCGACTCTCCGCTGAGGGGTGAGCTGCTTGAACAGGCGGTGCTCAAGGCCGTCGCGGAGGGACCGCAATGACCTGTGAACGCACTGTCCTGCTGGTCGTACACACCGGCCGCGAGGAAGCCACCGAGGTGGCTCGCCGGGTCGAGAAAGTGCTGGGCGACAACAACATTGCGCTGCGTGTGCTTTCTGCGGAAGCCGTTGACCGCGGACCGGTGCACCTGGCGCCGGACGACATGCGGTCGCTTGGGGTCGAGATCGAGGTCGTCGACGCCGACGAACGCGCAGCAGAGGGCTGCGAACTCGTCCTCGTTCTCGGCGGCGACGGGACTTTTCTACGGGCTGCAGAGCTTGCGCGCAACGTCGAAATACCGGTGCTCGGTGTCAATCTCGGCCGCATCGGTTTCCTCGCGGAAGCCGAGGCCGATCACATTGACACGGTGCTCGAGCACGTCATCAAAAAGGACTACCGCGTCGAGGAACGCATGACGCTGGACGTCGTGGTGCGCGTCGACGGCAAGATCACTGACCGCGGCTGGGCACTGAACGAGGCGAGCCTCGAGAAGGGGCCGCGGTTGGGCGTGCTGGGTGCGGTGCTCGAGGTCGATGGACGGCCGGTGTCGTCGTTCGGCTGCGACGGGGTTCTGGTCGCGACGCCGACGGGATCCACCGCATGGGCGTTCTCGGCCGGCGGGCCGATCGTGTGGCCTGATCTGGAGGCAATCCTGGTGGTGCCCAACAATGCTCATGCGTTGTTCGCGCGGCCGATGGTCACCAGTCCGAACGCCGCGATCGCCATCGAGATCGAGGCCAGGGGCCATGATGCGTTGGTGTTCTGCGACGGGCGTCGCGAAATGATTGTTCCCGCAGGCGGCCGACTGGAGGTGACGCGGTGCGGCACCCCGCTGAAATGGGTGCGGCTGGACAGCGCGCCGTTCACTGACCGTCTGGTGCGTAAGTTCCGGTTGCCGGTCACAGGGTGGCGCGGACAGTAGTGCTATCCGAAATCCGCATCGAGTCCCTTGGCGCCATCAGCGCCGCGACCGCCGAATTCGATCGCGGGTTCACGGTGCTGACCGGCGAGACTGGTACCGGTAAGACGATGGTCGTCACGGGTCTGCATCTGTTGGGCGGCGGGCGTGCCGACGCCAACCGGGTACGTTCCGGCGCCGAGCGTGCGGTGGTCGAAGGACGTTTCACCACAACCGAACTCGGCGACGGAGTGGGTGCCCGTGTCGACGAGATACTGGACTCGTCGGGCGCCGAGCGTGACGACGACGGAAGTGTGATTGCCGCCCGGTCGGTCAGCCGTGACGGCCCGTCCCGCGCTTACCTCGGTGGCCGCAGCGTGCCCGCCAAATCGCTGAGCACGTTCACCACCGAACTGCTTGCGCTGCATGGCCAGAACGACCAACTACGGCTGATGCGTCCCGAAGAACAGCGTGGGGCACTCGACCGTTTCATCGACATCGAGTCACAACTCAAGCGCTATCGACGGGTGCGTGATGACTGGCTCGGCGCTCGCCGCGACCTGGCCGACCGTAAACAGCGGGCGCGCGAGCTTGCCCAGGAAGCTGACCGCCTCAAGTTCGGGCTCAACGAAATCGATACCGTCGCACCCGAACCCGGTGAGGACGTGGCGCTCGTCGACGACATCCGCCGACTCTCCGAACTCGATGCGCTGCGCGAGGCCGCGCAGACAGCACGGACGGCATTGTCGGGTTTGGACGACGACCCTTCGGCCGCGTCTGCCGCCAACGGGGTTGGACACGCCAAGTCGACGCTCGAGGCTACCGATGACTCAGCGTTGCGGATGCTCGCCGAGCAGCTCGCCGGTGCGTTGGCCGTCGTCTCCGACGTCTCGACCGAGCTCGGTGACTTTCTGGCCGGATTACCAAGCGATGCAAGCACTCTGGAAAACAAGCTGGCCCGTCAGGGTGAGCTGCGCACGCTGACCCGCAAGTACGCCCCCGATATCGACGGGGTGCTGCAGTGGGCGGCCGAGTCGCGCGAACGGCTTACGCAGCTGGATGTCTCAGAGGAAGCACTGGGCGAGCTCGAACGGCGCGTCGACGAGCTCGAGGCCAAAGTCGTCAGCGCCGCAATCGAACTCAGCAAGGCGCGAACGAAAGCGGCTAAAGGTCTGTCCAAGGCCGTGACCGCCGAACTCAGCGGATTGGCCATGGCCGATGCCGGTTTCAGTGTTTCGGTGGCCAATCTCGCGGCCCGCGCGGACGACTCAGCGCCGCTCAGGCTGCCGTCCGGGGAAACCGTTCATGCCGGACATGATGGCATCGACGCCGTTGAATTCGGCTTCGCCGCACACCGCGGCACCGACATGCTGCCGCTGAACAAGAGCGCGTCGGGCGGCGAGCTGTCGCGCGTCATGTTGGCGCTTGAGGTGGTGCTGGCGGCCTCCGCCGAGGGCACCACGATGGTCTTCGACGAGGTCGACGCCGGGGTCGGCGGACGCGCCGCAGTGCAGATCGGTCGCCGACTGGCCCGGCTGGCCCGCACGCACCAGGTCATCGTCGTCACGCACCTGCCACAGGTCGCGGCGTACGCCGACGTTCACCTGGTCGTCGACAGCGGAGGCCGGAACAAGTCCAGCGGTGTGCGCCGCCTCGACGATGGCGAGCGCGTCGCCGAACTCGCACGAATGCTGGCCGGGCTGGGGGAGTCCGACAGTGGCCGGGCGCACGCCCGCGAGCTCCTCGACGCGGCGCAGAGCGATCGCGCGGACTAAACACCGAGCACGGAGTCGACCAGACGCCTGATGAAGTCGGCGTCCGGCGCATCGGGGGTCATCAACCGCAGGTAGAACATCGCGCCCGCGAGCGCCGCCGAGGCCGCATCGGGGTCGACACGCGAAGGGAATTCACTGGTTTCGACACCCCCGGCAATCGCGTCGGTCAGTCGCCGGCGGCGTCGCGCCGAATAGGCGTGGTGGAAGTCGCGCACCGCGGGTTCTGTTTCGGCGGCGTGCACCAGCGCAGGCACGCAGGCCGACAACGGCGAGTCGCCGAGCGCGTCGGCGAGGTGGCGCAGGATCAACTCCACCCGCTCGCGGGCAGTCCCGTCGGCGAGTTCGCGGGCCGGATCCGGTTGCGCGTTGAGAGTCTCCAGCGCGTCGGCGATCAACGCCGCCTTGTTCGGCCAGTGCCGGTAGACCGTGCTCCGCCCGACGCCCGCGAGGGCCGCCACCGACTCCATCCGGAATCCGCTGTATCCCGCGTCCGCGAACTCCTTCAGCGCAGCGCGCAGAATCACGCGGCGAGACTGCTCGATGCGCGGATCCGGCCTGTACACACTCTGGGACACTTCTGTATCATAACCATCAGGAGGTGCAATGATGACCGAATTCAGTGTTCGCTACATCGTCGAGGACGTCGATGCGGCCGCAGACTTCTACACGCGTCACCTTCAGTTCGAGGTGGTGATGAAGCCGGGGCCGGGTTTTGCCATGCTCCGCAGAGACGGCCTCCGACTCCTGCTCAACACGCCGGGTGGTGGCGGCGGCGCGGGCCAGACCTTGTCAGATGGCTCGACGCCAGAACCCGGCGGCTGGAACCGATTTCAGCTAGCTGTCGAGGATCTGGACGGCACCGTGGACTCGCTTCGAGAAGCCGGCGTGGCCTTTCGCGGGGAAACCATCACCGGCCGCGGGGGTAAGCAGGCGCTCGCGGTCGATCCGTCAGGCAACCTCGTCGAGTTGTTCGAGGCCTATCAGGGCTGACACGAAAACCGTGTTGCAGTTGTGACAGAAAGGCACTTCTGGGGCTGATGTTACGGCGCGCCTCCGACGGATACGCGCAGTTCCTCGACAGAATCGGCCCCTATGAAGATGTCTGCGTTGCTTTCCCGTTCTGCCAGTTCACGGCCGGGCATCACCGGAACCGCGAGGGTTGACCGCGACATCGATCGGCTGCTGAGACGGATCACCCCTGGTGACATCGTCGTCATCGACGCACTGGATCTTGATCGGATCACCGCTGACGCACTCGTCGAGGCGAATGTCGCCGCCGTCGTCAACGCATCGCCATCGATCTCGGGCCGCTACCCGAACCTCGGGCCGGAGGTGCTGGTCGCCAACGGCGTCACGCTCATCGACGACACCGGGCCCGACGTATTCAAGAAAGTCAAAGACGGCGCGCGCGTGCGCCTGTTCGAGGGTGGCGTGTACGCCGGTGACCGGCAGCTGATCCTGGGCACCGAGCGCACCGACCACGAAATCCACGAGTTGATGCACGAAGCCAAAAGCGGCCTGGTGGCTCACCTCGAGGCGTTCGCAGGCAACACGATCGAGTTCATCCGCAGTGAGAGCCCACTGCTGATCGACGGCATCGGCATCCCCGACATCGATGTCGACGTCAATCGCAGGCACGTCGTGATCGTCGCCGAGGACATCAGCGCCGCCGCGGACCTGAAGGCCCTCAAGCCGTTCATCAAGGAGTATCAACCGGTACTGGTGGGTGTCGGAACCGGTGCCGACGTGCTCCGCAAGGGTGGCTATCGGCCGGCGCTGATCGTCGGCGATCCCGACAAGATGAGCGCCGAGGTGCTGCGCTGCGGCGCCCAGGTGGTGCTGCCTGCCGACGCGGACGGCCACGCTGCGGGTCTGGAGCGCATCCAGGATCTGGGCGTAGGCGCGATGACATTCCCCGCCGCCGGCTCCGCCGCGGATCTGGCGCTGCTGCTGTGTGACCACCACGGTGCGTCGCTGATCGTCACCGCCGGACACTCGGCCAGCATCGAGGAGTTCTTCGACCGGTCACGGCAGCAGAGCAACCCGTCGACGTTCCTTACCCGGCTCAAGGTCGGCGAGAAGCTCGTCGACGCCAAAGCCGTCGCCACCCTGTACCGCAGCCGAGTGTCCGGCGGGGCCATCGCGCTGCTGGTGCTGGCGATGCTCATCGCGGTGATCGCGGCGCTGTGGGTGTCACGTGCCGACGCCGCTGTGCTCGACTGGATCTCGGACTACTGGAATACCTTCTCGCTCTGGGTCCAGGGTTTGGTCACCTAGGACTCAGCATGATTTCCCTACGCACACACGCGATTTCGCTTGCAGCGGTTTTCCTTGCGTTGGCAATCGGCGTGGCGCTCGGGTCCGGACTGCTGTCCAACACGCTGCTGTCAGGGCTTCGTGACGACAAGCACCAACTGCAGAACCAGATCAACACACTCACCGACGACAAGAACGCGCTGAACGAAAAGCTCAGTGCAGCAGGTGAATTCGATGCCCAGATGTCGCCGCGGATTCTGCACAACGCGCTCGACGGCAAGTCCGTTGTGGTGTTCCGCACGCCCGACGCGAGCGACGACGACGTCGACGCGCTGACTCGGATGGTGGGCCAGGCCGGCGGCACGGTCAGCGGGACCATCGCACTGACCCAGGAGTTCGTCGACGCCAATTCCGCGGAGAAGCTACTGTCGGTGGTCAACTCGCCGATCGTGCCTGCCGGTGCGCAGCTGAGCACCAAGTCAGTGGATCAGGGCTCGCAGGCCGGCGACCTGTTGGGCATCGCACTGCTGATCAACAGGGATCCAAAGGTTCAGGTGGTCGACGACGCCCAGCGCGACACCGTGCTGGCGGCACTGCGCGACACCGGCTTTGTGACGTATGGCACCGAGCGCATCGGCCCCGCGAACACCGCGCTGATCGTGACGGGCGGCGGCCTCGGCGACGGTGCGGGCAATCAGGGCGCGACGGTCGCCAGATTCGCGGCGGGCCTCGCCCCGCACGGCTCGGGCACCGTGGTCGCCGGGCGTGACGGCTCGGCATCCGGCACCGCGGCGGTAGCGGTGACCAGGTCAGACGCCGGGCTGAGCGGCGCGATCAGCACCGTCGACGACGTCAACGCGGAGTCCGGCCGGATGACCGCTGTGCTCGCACTGGGCGAGCTGATCAACGGCGGACGGCCCGCTCAGTACGGCGTCGGCCAGGGCGCGTCATCGGTAACCCTGCCGCAATAGAAGCCAAGGGCGTGTCAGCGACGGCTTGTCGGCGTCGGTGTTAAGGTGAGATTCCGTGGGTCGGCAGGCCCCAGCTAGTTCAGCGATCCCCTGCCCGTCGTCACGGAGGTTGCTCTTGCCTGACCAGCCAGCACGGTTACGCAAGCACCCGCAAACCGCTACCAAGCACCTCTTCGTAACGGGCGGCGTGGTTTCCTCACTCGGTAAAGGCCTGACGGCGTCGAGCCTTGGTCAGTTGCTGACGGCGCGGGGCTTGCAGGTGACGATGCAAAAGCTCGACCCGTACCTCAACGTCGACCCCGGCACCATGAACCCGTTCCAGCACGGCGAGGTGTTCGTCACCGAGGACGGCGCCGAGACCGACCTCGACGTCGGGCACTACGAACGCTTCCTCGACCGCAATTTGTCCGGATCGGCGAATGTCACCACGGGACAGGTCTATTCGTCGGTGATCGCCAAGGAGCGTCGAGGCGAATACCTCGGCGACACCGTCCAGGTCATCCCGCACATCACCGACGAGATCAAGAGCCGCATCCTGGAGATGGCCGACCCCGACGTCGACGGAAACCGGCCCGACGTGGTGATCACCGAAATCGGCGGCACCGTCGGCGACATCGAGTCGCTGCCCTTCTTGGAGGCCGCCCGGCAGGTGCGTCACGAGGTCGGCCGAGAGAACTGCTTCTTTCTGCATTGCTCGCTGGTGCCCTTCATGGCGCCTTCGGGGGAGCTCAAGACGAAACCGACGCAGCACTCGGTGGCGGCGCTGCGCAGCATCGGTATCACTCCGGATGCCCTGATCCTGCGGTGCGACCGCGACGTGCCCGAACCGCTGAAGAACAAGATCGCGCTGATGTGCGACGTCGACATCGACGGTGTGATCTCCACGCCCGACGCGCCGTCGATCTATGACATCCCCAAGGTGCTGCACCGCGAGGAACTCGACGCCTATGTGGTGCGCAGGCTGAGCCTGCCGTTCCGCGACGTCGACTGGACGCAGTGGAACGATCTGCTGCAGCGGGTGCACGAACCCCAGGAGACGGTGCGAATCGCGTTGGTGGGCAAGTACATCGATCTCTCCGACGCGTATCTGTCGGTGGCAGAGGCACTGCGTGCCGGCGGCTTCAAGCATCGTGCCAAGGTCGAGATGCGCTGGGTAGCCTCCGACGACTGCGAGACCGAAGCCGGAGCGGCCGCGGCGCTCAACGATGTGCATGGCGTGCTGATCCCCGGCGGGTTCGGCATCCGCGGTATCGAGGGCAAGATCGGCGCCATCTCGTACGCGCGCAAGCGCGGGCTGCCGGTGCTCGGGCTCTGCCTCGGGTTGCAGTGCATCGTCATCGAGGCCGCGCGTTCGGTCGGGCTCACAGGCGCCAACTCCGCGGAATTCGATCCGAAGACGCCGGATCCCGTCATCTCGACGATGGCCGATCAGCGCGACGCTGTTGCCGGCGACGCAGACCTCGGCGGCACCATGAGGCTGGGTGCGTATCCCGCTGTGCTGGAGGCGGGTTCGATTGTGGCACAGGCCTATCAGGCCACAGAGGTGTCCGAACGACACCGGCACCGCTATGAGGTGAACAACGAATACCGTGACCGGATTGCCGAGAGCGGATTGAAGTTCTCCGGCACCTCTCCCGACGGACACCTCGTCGAGTTCGTCGAGTACTCCGCGGATGTGCACCCGTTCATCGTCGGCACCCAGGCTCACCCCGAGCTCAAGAGCAGGCCAACCCGGCCCCATCCGCTGTTCGTCGCGTTCATCGGCGCGTCGCTGGACTACAAGGCAGAAGAACGGTTGCCGGGCATGGACATTCCCGAGCAGCACGCGAATGGCGTCGAGCACGACGACAAGGTTTCGCAACTGCTGCAAGAGCCCGCGACCCGTGGCTGAGCACGAGTTCGACACGGTATCCAGCGAAACCCTATACGTCGGCAAGATTTTCGCGCTGCGCACCGATGAGGTCCGCATGCCGCACGGCAACACCGCGCGCCGCGAAGTGATCGAACACTTCGGCGCGGTGGCCATCCTGGCGATGGACGACCAGCGCAATATCGTGATGGTCTACCAATACCGGCATCCCGTCGGGCGGCGGTTGTGGGAACTGCCGGCAGGTCTGCTCGATCTCGGTGGTGAGGCGCCGCATATCACCGCGGCCCGCGAACTCGAGGAGGAAGCCGGACTGGCGGCCGCGCAGTGGCGGGTGCTTGTCGATCTGATTTCGGCGCCGGGTTTCAGCGACGAAAGCGTGCGGGTCTATCTCGCGACCGGAATAACCGATGTCGGCCGCCCGGAAGCTCATGATGAGGAAGCCGACCTGAAGGTGAAATGGTTCCCTCTCGAAGAGGCCAGGCAGATGGTGCTGGCCGGGGAGATCGTCAATTCCATTGCGATAGCGGGCATTCTGGCCGCCCATGACGTCGAAGATCCGTCGTCGCTGCGCACCGTCGACGCTCCCTGGATCGACAGGTCAAAGGCATTCGCGAGGCGGCAGGCCAACCCATGACCACTTTTCGGTCTGCCCTCGAGGACCAAGTGCAGGGCTACCTCAACCACCTCACCATCGAACGCGGGGTCGCTGCGAATACATTGAGCTCATATCGCCGCGATCTGCGCCGCTACGCCGAGCATCTGACGGGCCGCGGCATCGATGATCTGACCAAGGTGACCGAGTCGGATGTCAGCGACTTTCTGGTAGCGCTGCGCCGTGGCGATCCCGATACGAAAACCCTTCCGCTGTCTGCTGTTTCGGCAGCCCGCGCGGTGGTCGCCGTGCGTGGGCTGCACCGGTTCGCGGTAGCTGAGGGGCTGACCGAGGTCGACGTCGCGCGCGAGGTGAAGCCGCCGACCCCGAGCCGGCGACTGCCGAAGAGCCTGACGATCGATGAGGTGCTAGCGCTGCTCGAAGGCGCGGGCGGCGACAGTGAGGCCGACGGTCCGCTGACTCTGCGCAACCGCGCGCTGTTGGAGCTGCTGTATTCGACGGGCGCGCGCATCTCCGAGGCGGTCGGGCTCGACATCGATGACATCGACACTCAGGCACGGTCAGCGCTGCTGCGCGGCAAGGGCGGAAAGCAGCGGCTGGTGCCGATCGGTCGGCCCGCCGTAACGGCACTCGACGCCTACCTGGTGCGCGGCCGCCCTGAGCTGGCGCGCCGCGGCCGCGGCACGCCGGCGATCTTCCTCAACGCGCGCGGCGGCCGGCTGTCACGGCAGAGCGCGTGGCAGGTGCTGCAGGATTCCGCCGAGCGGGCAGGCATCACGGCCGCGGTATCGCCGCACGTGCTGCGTCACTCGTTCGCCACCCATCTGCTCGACGGTGGCGCCGACGTCCGGGTCGTGCAGGAGCTGCTCGGCCATGCGTCGGTGACGACGACGCAGATCTACACCATGGTCACCGTAAATGCACTGCGTGAGGTGTGGGCGGGAGCCCATCCGCGAGCGCGATAACTGATGCAGACGTCGGCTTCCATCGCGATGCGCTGGCGACCGACAGCCGTTGGCTGCCGATGTAGCCCTCTAGATCCTCCCGGGTCAGGAATCCGAGCCGAACCTGCAGATCTGTGAAGCTGAGTGTGAAGGCATCCGCGAGTCTGTGCAGTTCGTCGGCGTTGGGGAAGTCATCCTGCTTGACCCTGCGGTAGTAGCCGCTACTGGACATTCCGAGCGCTTGAGCGATCTGCTGGTTGGTCACCCGACCATCCATTAAATAACTGAGTAGGGCTCCGAGGTGGCGCCCGTTTTCGTCTGTGCGGGGCACCCGGTCACGCTACCGCGATCTGCTAGCTGTGTCTACGAAAGCGTCAATAAAGGTAAAGAAAGACGCGCGTTCGTACTGCGGCCCACGAAGGGCTTGTCCGCTGTTCAGGGGACGGGCGCTATCCGATTAACGATTGCGAGATCAACTGCAGCAATGTAGCCGATGCTGAGCAAATAGTTTGCTGGATAACAGGGCCCGCGGCGCACTTCCAGTGCAGCCGCGCTCGCACGCGCGGTCCAGGCGCACGTTGAACAGTCCGGATGTGATTCCGTTGGAATGGACATGTGTGACGTCGTGACGCTGGGACGCGCCCGGCAGGCTCAAGGTGGATTCGCTGATGCGCACCGCGAATGGCAAAGCGGATCGCTCGAGAGTTGTCAGTTGCCTAAGTATTCCGACTCCAGCACGAGGTCGGGCATCAGCGACTGATACTCGCCGTGCGTCTTGTGCTCAACCGTGTCGAACAACTTGCCCTGCTGCTGGGTCATGAACCCCCGGTATTTCGGTGAGCCGGGAATCAGGATGTTGTCGGCGACGACGATCGATCCCCGATGCAGCCAGCCCCGGTCGATGATGCTCTGCAGGTCGGCCAGATAGGCGGCCTTGTCGTGGTCGATGAACAACAGGTCCAGCTTCCCCGCGGCGAAGCCGTGCTGATCGGCAAGCGCGTCAAGCGTCAGACCGCCGTCGCCGATGGTGCCGACCACACACGTGACCCGGTCATCGACACCGGCATGAGCCCAAATACGCTGGGCCACTTCGGCATTGGCCTGGGAGAGCTCGACGGAAAACACCTTCGCCGAGGGCGCGGCGCGGGCGATCCGCAGCGAGCCGTAACCGCAGTAGGTGCCCAGCTCCAGCGCCACGCCGGGATTGGCGCGGCGGACTGCCGCGTCGAGCAGCTCACCCTTCTCGTCGCCGACGTTGATCAGGAACGACTTCTCGTATGCGAATTGGTCGACCTTGGCGATTACGTCGTCGATGTCGCCCTTGCGCGCGTTGGCGACCACAAATTCGGCGGCGGCTGCCTCGCGTCCGTCGCCGATCTGACCGGTCTTGGTGATGTTGCGCGCGCCGATCGCCAGCCGCCAAAACGACCAGCGCAGGAACGGTGCCCGCTGCTTCAGACTCATGGCGGTCAGCCTATTCGTGCGGCCACCGC
The DNA here is from genome assembly GCF_017872775.1 of Mycobacterium sp. OAE908. Taxonomy (NCBI): domain Bacteria; kingdom Bacillati; phylum Actinomycetota; class Actinomycetes; order Mycobacteriales; family Mycobacteriaceae; genus Mycobacterium; species Mycobacterium sp. OAE908. Next base: position 1,465,687 of record NZ_JAGGJL010000002.1, on the reverse strand, counting down.
GATTGGGTTCCACGTTGCCCGCGGGTCTGCCAGACCAGGCAGGTGCGCACCGTTAAACTTGCCCGGATGTTCGGAATGCCTTCAGCTTGGATGACCAGCGACGGTCGGGCATGACCGACGAAGGCGGAGGCTCCGAGTTCGGTCTGACCGGCCGCACGCCACGGACCATTCCCGAGCCCAAGCCGAAAAGCGTGCACGGGCCGGCCAAGGTCATCGCGATGTGCAACCAGAAGGGCGGCGTAGGCAAGACGACGTCGACCATCAACCTGGGCGCCAGCCTTGCCGAGTACGGCCGGCGTGTCCTTCTCGTCGACCTCGATCCGCAGGGCGCGCTGTCGGCGGGGTTGGGAGTGCCGCACTACGAGCTGGAACACACCATCCACAACTTGCTGATCGAACCGCGGGTCTCGGTGGACAACGTGCTCATCCACACCCGGGTGCCCGGCATGGACCTGGTGCCAAGCAACATCGACCTGTCAGCGGCGGAGATCCAATTGGTCAACGAGGTGGGTCGTGAGCAGTCGCTGGCCCGTGCGCTGTACCCGGTGCTGGATCGCTACGACTACGTGCTGATCGACTGCCAGCCGTCGCTGGGTCTGCTCACGGTGAATGGGCTGGCGTGTAGTGACGGCGTGATCATCCCGACCGAGTGCGAGTTCTTCTCGTTGCGCGGGCTGGCGTTGCTGACCGACACCGTCGACAAGGTCCGTGACCGGCTGAACCCCAAGCTCTCGATCAGCGGCATCCTGATCACCCGCTTCGACACCCGAACCGTCAACGCCCGCGAGGTGATGGCCCGCGTGATCGAGAGGTTCGGCGATCTGGTGTTCGACACTGTGATCACCCGCACGGTGCGTTTCCCCGAGACAAGCGTCGCGGGCGAACCGATTACCACATGGGCGCCGAAATCCGGTGGGGCCGAAGCATATCGGTCATTGGCGCGCGAGGTCATCGACCGGTTCGGCGCGTGAACGACGTCGAATCGTCGGAGGAGACACAGAGCGGCTTCCAGGTCCGGCTGAGCAATTTCGAGGGGCCGTTCGATCTGCTGCTGCAGCTGATCTTCGCGCACCGCCTCGACGTCACCGAGGTGGCGCTGCATCAGGTGACCGACGACTTCATCGCCTACACCAAGGCGATTGGTCCGCAGATGGAACTCGACGAGACGACGGCGTTCCTCGTCGTCGCGGCCACGCTGCTTGACCTGAAGGCCGCGCGCCTGCTGCCCGCCGGGGAGATCCACGACGAAGACGACCTCGCGCTGCTCGAGGTCCGCGATCTGCTGTTCGCCCGCCTCCTGCAGTATCGGGCGTTCAAGCATGTCGCCGAGATGTTCGCCGAACTCGAGGCAGCGGCGCTGCGCAGCTATCCAAGGGCGGTGGCGCTGGAGAAGCGCTACGAGGAACTGCTGCCCGAGGTGATGCTTGGCGTCGATGCCGAGAGCTTCGCCGAGATCGCCGCAGCAGTGTTCACGCCGCGGCCCGTGCCGACCGTCGGCACCGACCACCTGCATCAGGTGGTGGTGTCGGTGCCAGAGCAGGTCACCAATCTGATGAACCTGCTGGAGAGCCGCGGCATCGGGCAGTGGGCGTCGTTCTCCGAGCTGGTCGCCGACTGTGGGGCCTCGATCGAGATCGTGGGCCGCTTCCTGGCGCTGCTCGAGCTGTACCGTGCGCGGGCGGTAGCATTCGAGCAATCAGAACCGCTTGGTGTGCTCCAGGTTTCGTGGACCGGAGAGCGGCCCACCAACGAACACCTCGCGGCGGAAGTGGACCGATATGACTGAAGAAGTTCCGAACGACATCACCACCGACCTTCCCGCGGATCTCGACCTCGGCATCGACGTCGCGACGGCACCGGAGCTCGAGGATTCCGAGCTCGGCGCGGCGCTCGAGGCGCTGCTGCTGGTCGTCGACACCCCGGTGACGGTGGATCAGCTGGCCGCCGCGACCGACCAGCCGGCCTACCGGGTGGCGGCCAAGCTGCAGGTGATGGCCGACGAGCTGGCGGCCCGGGAGAGCGGCATCGATCTGCGCGAAGCCGCAGGCGGCTGGCGGATGTACACCCGCGCGCGGTTCGCGCCGTATGTGGAGCGGCTGCTGCTAGACGGCGCCCGGTCGAAGCTGACGCGGGCGGCGCTGGAGACGTTGGCGGTGGTCGCGTACCGGCAGCCGGTGACGCGGGCCCGGGTCAGTGCGGTGCGTGGCGTGAACGTCGATGCGGTGATGCGCACGCTGCTGGCGCGCGGGCTGATCACCGAGGCCGGCGTCGATCCGGATAGCGGCGCGGTGACCTTCGCGACCACCGAGCTGTTTCTCGAGCGCCTGGGCCTGACGTCGTTGACGGACCTGCCGGACATCGCGCCGCTGTTGCCCGACGTCGACGTGATCGACGATTTGAGTGAAACGCTGGCCGAAGAGCCACGTTTCATGAAGCTCAACGGCGGGGCGCCAGCAGCAGACGCGCCCATGTCGTTCGACGTAGACCAGGAGTGAGATGGTCGCCTCTGAGGGCGTGCGTCTGCAGAAAGTGTTGTCGCAGGCCGGAATTGCGTCGCGCCGCGTCGCCGAGAAGATGATCCTCGACGGCCGGGTCGAAGTCGACGACAGGATCGTCACCGAATTGGGCACCCGCGTGGACCCCGACGTCTCGGTGATCCGCGTCGACGGGGCACGGGTGAGCGTTGACGACACGTTGGTGCACTTGGCGATCAACAAACCGAAGGGTATGCACTCCACCATGTCCGACGACCGGGGCCGGCCCTGCGTCGGTGACCTCGTCGAGCATCGCGTGCGCGGCAACAAGAAGCTGTTTCACGTCGGCAGACTGGACGCCGACACGGAGGGGCTGATGCTGCTGACCAACGACGGCGAGCTCGCACATCGGCTGATGCACCCGTCGTTCGAGGTCCCCAAGACTTATCTGGCAACGGTCGACGGCGCAGTGTCGCGCGGGCTGGGCCGTAAGCTGCGCGACGGCATCGAGTTGGACGACGGACCGGCGCGCGTCGACGATTTCGCTTTGGTCGACAAGGTGCCCGGCAAGACGTTGGTGAGAGTGACGCTGCACGAAGGTCGTAAGCGGATCGTGCGACGAATGCTGGCTGCCGTCGGGCATCCGGTACTGGAGTTGGTACGCACCGATATCGGCTCGGTGTCGTTAGGCGACCAGCGCCCGGGCAGCATCCGGGTGCTGAGCCAAAAGGAGGTAGGGGAGTTGTACAAGGCGGTGGGCCTGTGAGCTCCTCACTCGTGGTCGCGGTCGACGGACCCGCAGGTACTGGAAAGTCTTCGGTGTCAAGAGGTTTGGCGCGATCGCTGGATGCCCGCTATCTGGACACCGGTGCGATGTACCGGATCGTGACGCTGGCGGTGCTTCGGGCCGGCGTGTCACTCGAGGACGTCGATGCCATAGGCGCAACGGCGGCTGCTGCGGATCTTGCCGTGGGTTATGACCCTGACGAAGACCGTTCTTACCTTGCCGGAGAAGATGTTTCGGCCGAGATACGCGGGGACGAGGTGACCAAAGCGGTGTCGGCGGTATCGGCGGTGCCCGCGGTGAGGACCCGGCTGGTGCAGTTGCAGCGCGAACTGGCGGCAGGGCAGGGCAGCGTTGTGGTCGAGGGCCGTGACATCGGCACGGTGGTGCTGCCCAACGCCGACGTGAAGATTTTCCTGACGGCTTCGGCCGAGGAGCGCGCGCGACGACGCAACGACCAGAACATCGCGTCCGGGCTGGCGTCTGACTACGACGCCGTGCTGGCCGACGTGAAGCGCCGGGATCACCTGGATTCGACGCGGGCGGTGTCTCCGCTGCGGGCCGCCGACGACGCTTTGGTCGTCGACACCAGCGATATGACCGAGTCGCAGGTCGTCGCGCATCTGCTGGAACTGGTCAAGCAGCGCGCCGGGGCTTCGCGATGAGCGATGGAACGTGGGCCGACGAGAGTGATTGGGAGCTAGGCGCGGAAGACGTCGCGGAGGCGATCGAGGAGGCCGCGGCTCCGCCGCCTGTGGTGGCAATTGTGGGTCGCCCGAACGTCGGCAAGTCGACGTTGGTGAACAGGATCCTGGGCCGTCGCGAAGCCGTGGTGCAGGACGTCCCTGGCGTGACGCGCGACCGGGTTTCCTACGACGCGCTGTGGTCGGGCCGGCGGTTCGTGGTGCAGGACACCGGCGGATGGGAGCCGGACGCAAAAGGCTTGCAGCAGTTGGTGGCCGAGCAAGCATCGGTGGCGATGCGCACAGCCGACGCGATCGTCTTCGTGGTCGATTCGACCGTCGGGGCTACGACGGCCGACGAGGCGGCGGCCCGGTTACTGCAGCGCTCGGGCAAGCCAGTTTTCTTGGCGGCCAACAAGGTTGACAATGAACGCGGTGAGGCCGACGCTGCCGAGCTGTGGTCGTTGGGCTTGGGGGAGCCGCATCCGGTCAGCGCGATACACGGCCGTGGCGTTGCCGATCTGCTGGACAAAGTCACCGAGGCACTTCCCGCGGTGTCGGAGATGGCGTCCGGCGGCGGCGGTCCGCGCCGAGTCGCCTTGATAGGCAAGCCGAATGTGGGCAAGAGTTCGCTGCTGAATCGGCTGGCCGGTGACGAGCGCTCGGTGGTGCACGATGTGGCGGGCACGACGGTCGACCCGGTGGACTCGCTGATCGAGATGGACGGCAAGGTCTGGCGTTTCGTCGACACCGCGGGACTGCGGCGCAAGGTCGGGCAGGCCAGCGGGCACGAGTTCTATGCCTCTGTGCGCACGCACGGTGCAATCGATGCCGCCGAGGTCGCCATCGTGCTGATCGACGCCTCGCAGCCGCTGACCGAGCAGGACCAGAGGGTGCTGACGATGGTGATCGAGGCTGGCCGGGCCCTGGTGTTGGCGTTCAACAAGTGGGACCTGGTTGACGAGGACCGGCGTTATCTGCTGGATCGCGAGATCGACTTGCAGCTGTCGCAGCTGCAATGGGCGCCGCGGGTGAACATTTCGGCGAAGACGGGCCGGGCCGTGCAGAAGCTGGTGCCTGCGCTGGAGACGTCGCTGGCGTCGTGGGACACCCGAGTGCCGACGGGGCGGCTGAACACCTTCCTCAAGGAGGTCGTGGCGGCGACGCCGCCGCCGGTGCGGGGAGGCAAGCAGCCGCGAATTCTGTTCGCCACGCAGGCGACTGCGCGACCGCCGACGTTTGTGTTGTTCACCACAGGGTTCCTCGAGGCCGGCTATCGGAGGTTCCTTGAGCGGCGGTTACGCGAGACCTTCGGGTTCGAGGGCAGCCCGATCAGGATCAACGTAAGGGTGCGGGAAAAGAGGGGCGCCAAGTCTCGATAGGGTTGGGCAAATGCCCGTCTCGCACATGATCCTGATCGCCCTGGCGGGCGTCGGGGCGGGGGCTATCAATGCGATCGTCGGCTCCGGCACGCTGATCACCTTCCCGACCCTCGTGGCGCTGGGTTACCCGCCGGTGACCGCGACGATGTCGAACGCGGTCGGCCTGGTGGCCGGCGGTGTGTCGGGGACGTGGGGATATCGGCGCGAATTGCGCGGCCAATGGCATCGACTGCGATGGCAGATACCTGCGTCCTTGGTCGGCGCGCTGTTGGGGTCATGGCTGCTGCTGCACCTGCCGGAAAAGGTGTTCGAGAAGGTCGTGCCGGTGCTCCTGGTGCTGGCGCTGGGCCTGGTCGTCATCGGTCCGAAGATCCAGGAGTGGGCACGGCGGCGAGCGGAGCTGTCCGGGCAGTCGCCAGAACATGTGAGCGCCCGGCGGATGGCGGCTCTGGTCTTCGGGACCTTTGCGATCGGGATATACGGCGGGTACTTCACGGCCGCACAGGGCATCATGCTGATCGCGGCGATGAGTGCGCTGCTGCCGGAAGACATGCAGCGGATGAATGCGGCCAAGAATCTGCTGTCGCTGTTGGTGAACATCGTGGCTGCGGTGGCGTACACGCTCGTCGCATTCGACCGGATCAGCTGGGCGGCGGCGGGATTGATCGCGGCCGGCTCGTTGATCGGTGGATTCCTCGGCGCGCATTACGGACGGCGGCTCTCGCCGACGGCGCTGCGGACAGCGATCGTGATGGTCGGCGCGATCGGGCTCTATCGACTGGTAACCGTTTAGGGGCGCGACGGCGGTCTGCGGTAGGCTTTCGACCTGCTGCCGGCGATCCCGGCAGCACCGCGGGCTGTGGCGCAGTTTGGTAGCGCACTTGACTGGGGGTCAAGTGGTCGCAGGTTCAAATCCTGTCAGCCCGACCAATGAGAAACCCGCCGGCGTCAGCCGAGCGGATTTTCTGTTGGGCGGGCGACATGATGCCGGGAGCCGGAGTGCCCTGCGCGTCAGCGGCGGTCATGACGGCGAACCCAGAAATGAGACCGTGTCGGGTCGAACCTGGCAATGGCGTCAAGGACGGCGGTCCCCATGCTGGGGCTGCCGGTGTGACCAGAGTCCTCGATGATCATCAGTTCAGCATCGGGCCAGGCCTGAGCAAGCTCCCATGCCGTAAGCAGTGGACAGGACAGATCGAGGCGTCCATGTATCAGAACTCCGGGGATACCGTTGAGGAGGTGGGCATCCCGCAGCAATTGCCCGTCATCTAGCCATGCTCCGTGGGCAAAGTAATGCGTACAAATCCGCACGAACGCCAGCTTCGCCGCGTCTGGCTTGGCGCTGTACTGACCGGGGCTGCCGAGGGCCTCGTGGGCGATCGTGGCGTCTTCCCATGCACACCAGTCGTGCGCCGCACGAACCCTCACGTCGATGTCGGGGTTCTCCATCAGCCGTCGGTAGGCCTCGACCAGGTTCCCGTCGCGGTCAGGCGCGGGCACCCCGGCCCGGAAGCGCTCCCATTCGATGGGCAACAGCAGACGTAGCCCGTGGTAGAGCCAGTCGGTCTCGCGTGGCCTGGTCATGGTGACCCCGACCAAAATGATGCCGATCACCCGGGCGGGATGACGTTGGGCGTAGGCGAGGATCAGCGTGGATGCCCATGACCCGCCATAAAGCAGCCACCGGTCTATGCCCAGGTGCTCGCGCAGTGCTTCCATATCGGCGAGCAGGTGTTCGGTGGTGTTGTGCGCCATTTCTGTTGCCGGATCAGCCGCATGCGGTTCACTGTCACCGCACCCACGCTGATCGAACAACACGATCTGGAAAACCTCGGGGTCAAACCCTTTATGGGCGCCACGTGGCCTCCCAGAACCCGGGCCGCCGTGCACAACCAGCGCTGGCCGGCCGTTCGGGTTACCCCTGACCTCCCAGTAGATGCGGTTGCCGTCACCGACATCGAGCAGCCCGTGCTCATAAACCTGTGGCTCGGAAAACGATCGACGGTCGGATGACACGACCAGTCACGCTACCGGCGGTCGAACCCAGGCTCTCTTCACCGATTCGAGACTGGAACTGATCACCTGCGAATCTCTAGTTCTGCGACGAGGACCTCGGGAGGCGCACGTTTGTGTGCGGCGCTCACGGAGAGGTTTGATCATCAGCGGTTCAGACGGTTGCGAAGATGCCGACTCCTCGCCAGCTCGGCCCGGGTGCTCGAAGCCCTAGGCGTCGTCCATTTGCGTTATCGCATCGTCCGATGACTTGGGTGTTGCGTTAATCGAATCCGCAGGCGGATCAGCGAAAGCGGGAATCACCTCGTTGGCAAAGGTTTCCGCGTACTTCGCGAACTGCTTGGCCGGAATGCCAGGTGGCAACATCATCATGAAGTGCTCGACGGGCGCTTTTGCGCGCATCGCGTTGAAGAGGTCGATGGCCGCCGCCGGCGTCAGGACCTGCAGTATGCGACTCCCCTTGAATTGCTCGAGCGTCATCGGTTTCAACATCGTGTCGCCGTCGATGCCCGTCGACTTCTTGTCCTCGCTCAGCCACTGCCCGTACGAGTTGTTGACATGGAGGTAAAACGGAGCAAGTTCCTCTGACGCTTGCTCTGGATCGTTCGCCACCACCACAAAGAGTCCCTGAATTCGGATACGGCCCGTTGCAGGATCTTTGCCGTGCGCACGCAGCTTCTCGTTGTACAGCTCAACGAACTCCATGTTGCCGAAGTAGCCGTCGCCGAACTTCGCCGTGCGCTCAATCGCTTTTTCGTTGAAACCCCCGAGATAGAGGGGAATTCGACCGTTCGGAGGTACCGGCATGATCTTGGCGTCCCGCAGCTGGAAATGCTTGCCGTTGACCGTGACGGATTCGCCTCGCCAGAGGCGCAGGAGAATCTCGAGGAATTCGTTTGTGCGGCTGCCGCGCGTTGTGAAGTCGACGCCGTAGCCTTCGGCTTCGCGCCGCCGATAGCCGACAGCAACGGACACATCGAGGCGCGCGTTGGACAGGATGTCGAGCACCGCGCACTCTTCGGCAAAGCGCACCGGGTGATAGAGCGGCGCCAGGGCGACCGCGGGACCGATCCGCATTCTCTTGGTACGAGCCGCAAGCGCCGCCAACATGACCATCGGCGAGGGTTGATAACCATCCTCGGCCGCGTGATGTTCAGGCACCCACGCGCCCTCGAAGCCCAGCGTCTCAGTCCACGTGGCGAACTCCAACGTCTCTGCATAGACCTCTGCCCATGGCCGACGCCACTGGGCGGGGTTCCGGAAATCGTAGAGGTAGCCGAACGTCAGTTTGCTGTTCATTAGTCGCGTTACTCGGTCCGGATGCCCTTATGTCCCAACGGGAATCGCTGCAGTCGCGGGGTAGCCGATCGGAAGGAGCACGTCGCCGGCCGTGGTGGGGTAGTAGACCTCCCACCGGTAGTAGCCGGTGAATGACGACGGGTCGGCCGCGAGCACCGCCGCATAATCGTTGACCGCGTGCACGTAGGCATCGGCGTTGTTGTAACGGTAGATCGCATGATCACGGTCCGTCGCAAAGCCGTTGGCAGCCAACATCCGCCCGGCCGCCATGATGCTGTCGTGCGGTGAGTGGATATCTCCGCCGTCTCCATACGCCGCGAACGTCGACGGCAAGAACTGCATCGGACCTTGCGCGCCCGCGGTGCTCACACCGTTGATCCGTCCGAAGCGTGTCTCGATCAAATTGATCGCCGCCAGGAAGTTCCATCCCACAGCCGAGGCCGACTCTGCCTCGCGGTAGTAATTCAGGAGGTCATCAGCCGGAGCAGGCGCTTCGATTCGCCACGCTGGCACCGCATCTGTGGCATGTGCCAACGTGTCGAGCTGGCGCCGTGCATCCACATTGAGGTCATAGACCTCCAGCATCGTCGCCGGGATGCGTCCTCGCGCCACTGCATCCCATTCGGGATGGTGCCCAATGGCGCGATAAGCCGCCTGCTGTCGGCGCGCCGCCTGCGTCAGCGCCGCCTCCGACGCCGAGGGGTCATGTAGAACCTGCTCGTCGGCGACCAGATCGTCGGCCAGTTGCGCCGGGTCTGCTGCCAGCCGCGGTTGCGCGGCCGCGGGTGCCGTTGTCTCGTCGAGCATGGTCGCGCTGACCGACGGGCTTTCAGCCGCCGTCTTCGGTGCGGCGACGTCCGTTGTCGACGTCGAACATCCTGCGAGCAAGGTCGCGGCGAGCATGAGGCCCGAAAGTTGTTGCAGCACAGTGGATCCTGTCAACTCGACCGTGTGATGCCACGAGCCACAGCGACGCACAGATCAGCGCACACCGCCGCCACCTCGCCCGTGGTCTCCTGCGGATTCTCCAGCCAGGCTCCGATGAGTTGATTGACACCGCCGACCATGAATACGGCACCTCGACGCAAGTCAGCGGGGTCCGGAGTCTCGCCGGTCAGGACGTCCGGAGCGTGCTGGATCACCAGATCGGTGATCATGTCCAAGATGTGCGTGCGGTGCTGCGCCAAACCCGGAACACTGCTCACGTCCCCGGTGGCGATGCGGTGCACGTGAGGATCGGCGGCAATCATGTCGAGGAACGCCGTCAGCGCCGACCGAAGTTTGTCGCCGAGCGTTCCAGGGGCGCCGATCCCGGCGACAACCAGCGCATCGAGCAGTTGATCGCGGACGTCGTCGGAGATGGCGAACAGCAGCGCCTCCCGGTTCGGGAACTGCTCGTAGAAGTAGCGCGAGGTCAGCCCCGCATCGGTGCAGACGCCGCGGACCGTCACCTCGGTGACTCCGGACTCGCCCCACGTACGCCGCCCTGCTGCCAGCAGCTTTCGACGGCGTTCGGCGCGGCGGTCGGTCGCGCTGATGCCGCCGTATTCGCGCACCACCTCCGCGCGCTTCATTGACAGCACGATACCCGCAACCTAAATTCTGACTACGGGCGTTATCCAATATGCTCAAAGGAGAGCAGCAATGAACATTCCGGCACGACACCCCGAGAGGCCGCTCGCCGTTCCTGCCGTGGTTCGGATGTTCGCCCACGTTATGGGTTTGCGCGAGCCGACACCGGAGCAGTGGCGCAGACTCGGCGAGCGGCTGACCGTGGGCGACGAGCCGATGGACAGCCTTGTCGAATGGATGTCGTCTGCAGGCATGCCGCAGATGCGCATCCTGTTCGATCGTGCAGCAGCCGAGGGCATCGACAACGTGCCCGAGGCACCAGAACCGTTGCGCGAGTTCTTCATTGCCGTCGAATCTGCCCCCGATTGGGTGGACTGGGACAAGGTGCGTAAAGGTCAACGCGCGCTGCGCAGAGGTGGCGCAGACGGCATGTACATCGCGCGCGACGTGTCACTGCTCGGCGGGTATCAGTTCTCCGGATTCAACAAGACGCTGCTGCGTACCGGCGCGTTGGAGAAGGGCTCGAACCAGCGCTTCGCTGAGACCATGCAGTGGGCGATGGACGTCATCGCCGACGGCGGTCTGACCCCGTTCGGAATCGGCTACCGATCCACACTGCGCGTCCGGCTGATCCACGCCTTCGTGCGCAGGCATGTGGTCGCGATGCCCGATTGGCGCAGTGATGAGTGGGGTTTGCCGGTCAACCAGACCGACATGGCCGCGACCCTGGTCGGCGCGCTGATCGCCCCACCCGTCGGTGCAATGGGAATGGGAATCCTGCCCGCGCCCGGCGACCTCGACGCCATCGCACACCTGACCCGCTATGTCGGCTGGCTGATCGGCGTGCAGGACGAATGGCTGCCGCACGACTTCCGTGACGGCATCCGCGTGCTCTTTCACACGGCTACCGCGCTGTCGATGCCCGACGACTCGACCCAGCAGCTTTCAGTGCCGATGGCCGAGGATCCGCTGTCGTGGCACTACCGGGGCGCGCGGGGACTGCGCCGCCGTCTGGCATGGGCCCAACACCTGTCGGTGACGAGCGGTTTCCTCGGACCGCGGGCGATGCGCACGCTCGGCCTGACCTACGTGCCGCCGTGGTACCCGCTGTTGCGGATCCCGGTCAACGTAGGCCGCAGTGTCGCGGCAATCGCGCTGCCCGGCGGCAGGGATCGTGCGGCGTCCCGTGGCCGACGCGAACAAGAAGCATTGCTGCGCACCATCATCGGCGACAGCCAGGCGACAATCGGCGACTCTGCTTCACACATGAGCAGCGTCGCGTAGCGCGATTCAAGAACGCATGGAGTCGAGGAAGTAGGCTTCTTTTCCCGTCGGATAGCCGCCGCCGTCGGTTGCGATGTGAACGTGGTCCATGTGGTTGGCGGTTTCGTTGCCGTAGTTCGCCGTCCAACTCGGCGCGGCTTGGGCCGGGTAGAAGCCCTGCCGCCAAATTACGTGGATCACGCCCCACGTCTTCGCCATCGCCAGCGCGTAGCCCGCGATCTGGTTGCCCAGCGCGATGCCCGCTTCGCTGTGATAGTCCGGGATCATCACGTCGATCGCCAACCCGTTGGGATGCCATGGCAACGGGTCCTGCCGATACCCGCCGATCGTCTTGATCTCCGGGAACATCACATTGATCGCACGCGCCACCCAAATTGTGTGGATCTGCAAGCCGTTCTCCGGCGCGATGCCGGCAGGCAACGCGAACTGGAAATCCTGGCCGGCCACCGGCGCACTCGCGGCCAACAAGTCCGCGGCCGAGGGGGTAGCAAGCTTCGTCGCGCTCGGCGGAACGGCTTCCTGCGTTGATGGCGGGACTGCCGCGTTCGCAGGGCTGTGCCGAGGCTCTGCGCCCTGCGCATAGAACATGCCGCAGGCAAGAACAACCGACGCGCCGAGCGCCAACCAGCGACCCCGGCCGTCGGCTAACAGGTTCTTGCCCACGGCCAGCACCCTACTGCCGGATCCGAGACGGAATGGCTACCTTCACCAAAGGTTGAGAGTTACGCAATCATCGGGTCGATCGCCGACCGGGGCACCAGCACCTGCGTCGCCCCTGCCGCCTCCGGCAGCAGTGTCCCCTGGTCGAAGAAGAAGATCACCCCGTCGTTGACGACCGCGAAGTTCTGGTAGTTGTTCGGGTTGTACAACGCCGCAGGAGCAATCGCGACGGGCGGTGGCGCCGCCACCGGCGGCGTTGTGGGCGCTGGGCTCGTGGTCGGCGTCGTCGCCGCAGGCGGGGTGGCCGGCGCGGCCGGCGGTGGAGGTGCCAGCTGCTTCTGCAGTTCAGCCTGCACGATCGGGCCGACGACCTTCAGCGGATCGTCGACTCGCCACAACGGTGTGTTGTTCTTATCGTCCGGTGCGGCCGTCCAGATGATCGCCTTGCGATAGCTCTGGTCCCAGTTGAACGCCTTGAACATCGTCTGCGGATGCGCGCCGCCGACGTTTTGGTACACCTTGAACACCACAGCTTGCGTCCCGCGCGGCGGCACTGCCGAGTTGTACTCCGTCGGCGTGATGTTCAGCTCGTACGGGGTGTCGCGCGGCGCACCGGATTTGGCCACGTTGAGGAACCCGTCGCGCGTCTGGGCAATGTAGTCAGCCACCGACTTCTGGTCGGGATAGTCCAGCGGGATGCTGATGTTGACGCTGTAGCCGGCGTCGGAGAGCTGGATCTCGCACGTCCGGCCGGTATTGCCGCCCTTGAGATCGGCGCAGTAGTCCTTTGGCGCGGCGGAGGCCACGCCGGAAGAGCCGAAGATGGCGACGGCCGCGACCAGCGCGGCCACATTGAAGATGCGCACCCGTATTCCCTCCTGGCAAACTGCGGCGTACGCCGCGGACGAGAGATTAGCGGGTAGTACTACTCATCCGCTAAATGCCCTGGCCGGGCATGCTTGTGTCATGTCGCTCAGCCAGCCCGCATCCGACAGCGGCACGGACGCCGTCACCACACCGGTCGGCCGCGACCGTGCTGTCGACGTCATCCGCATCGCCGCACTTGTCGTCGTGATGTTCGGCCACTGCGCGCTGCTGCTTGCCACCATCGACTCCGGTGGGCTGCGCATCGGCAACCTGCTCGGTGAGATTCCCGCGCTCGCCCCGATCACCTGGGTCGTTCAGGTGATGCCGCTGTTCTTTCTGGCAGGTGGCGCTGCCGGCGCCTACAGCTGGCGCGCCGGAAACCGTTGGGGGACATGGCTATTCACCAGGGCGCAGCGCCTGTGTCGGCCCGTGTTCTGGTACCTCGCGGCATGGTCGGCCGGTCTCGTGGTGGCGCGCATGACCCTTGGCGCCGAATCCGCAGAGGGGCTGGGGCGCGAGTGCGTCGCGCTGCTGTGGTTCCTCGGGGTTTACCTCGTCGTGCTCGCCTTCGTCCCAGGGCTCACAAGGCTTCAGACCGGTCGTGGCATCGCCGTCGTCGTCGCCGCATTGCTCGCCGCAGCGGCGGCCTTCGATGCGATCAGGATCGCCGTCGGCGCACCCATGTCCGCGGCAGCCAACTTCCTGATCGTCTGGCTGATCCCCGTCGCGATCGGGGTCGGATACGCGCGTCGGCTAATCAGCGTCCGCATGGCATGGGCCGTTGCGGTCGCGGCGCTCACCACGCAGGTCGTGGTGGCGATCGCGGGGCCCTACGAAGTGTCTCTGGTGGTCACCGGCACCGAGCGGATGTCGAACGTGACGCCGCCGACGTTCCTGCTCGCTCTGCAGTGCACGTGGTTGTCGTTCGCCTTCGTCGCTACCGCGAGTGTGATCCGGACATGGGCGGCCCGGCCGCGGGTTTGGCGGGCGGTTGCCGTCGGCAATGGGGGAGCGATGACCCTCTACCTTTGGCACATCCCGGCAATCGCAGTAGCCACCTTCACGCTGAACGCGTTCGGTCTCGACGCGTATGACGTTCACGCACAAGGGTTTTGGGCCCGCCTAGCGCTGCGGGCGGTCGTGTTCGCGGCGGTGATGGCCGTGGCTTTCCGACTGCTGTCACCGCTCGAGCATCGCCGGCTGCCGTGGTGGGATACACCGGCCGACGCCGACGGCGTCCGTGCCTACGCCGCCGGAGCGCTGGTTTGCGTCGCAGGCGTTGCGGTCCTGGTGCTCGCCAAGAACGGGCTTGCAGACGCCACCGGGTGGACGGCCCTCGGCGGCTTCGTCGCCGCCGCGGCCGCCGCGCGGATAGCCGCTACACCCCGAGCGCGGGTCCGATAGTGGTGTTCCAGGACTCCTGCATCTCCGACTCGAACAGCCCCCAAGTGTGGGAGCCCTCTGGTCGCACGACGTAGTTGATCGGCACCCCGGCCGCCGCCGCGGAGTCGGCGAACACCTTGGTGCTGTCGGCGACGATGCGTTCGATCAATCCGCCGGTGAAGTTGGGGCCGAAGCCCTCGGGCAGCCGGTCGACGGCACCGACTCCGCCGCTGGCCGATGCGGCGGCATAGACAGCCACTCCCTTGAGCTTGGATACGTTCTTCGACGGGTCGTGGGCCACCCACAGCGGGTCACCGGGCGGGCCCCACATCGCGTCGGCGCTGGCACCGCCACCGGCCAGGGTCAACGACACCTGCTGGGGCTGATCTGAGGGGTTGAGCAGCCCACTGTAGGAGCCGACGGCCCGATACAGGCCAGGCGCCTGCACGGCGTAATCCACGGCGGTGCCACCGGTGCTCGACAACCCGCCCACCGCGTTGCGGCCGTTGGTGTTGTACTGCTTGTTGATCAGCGGCGGCAGTTCTTGCGTCATGTAGGTCTGATACTGCTTGCTTCCGTCAGCGACCCAGTTGGTCCACCAGCTGAAGGCGCCGCCCAGTGGAGAGACCACGTTGACGTTCTTGTTCGCGAAAAACCCCTGAATGTCGGTCATGCCGAACCAGCTCTTGCCGCCGGGCGCGATGCCCCCGCCGGCAATGTCGTCGCCGCCGTCGATGCCGGGCAGCAGATAGAACGTGGGCGCGCCCGACTTGGGGGCCTTGAAGACGTCGTTGACGATGACGGTATTCATCGACGGCGAGTACACCGACACCTTGTCCCACCGGTCGTTGACGTGCTGAATGTCGGTGATGTGTGGACCGCCGCCCGGAGCCCCACCCGGCGGATCTGCCGCCGCGACCGGGACCGACAGGAACGGAAGTACCGAGATCAAGACGACGACGAACACACGGATACGACTCTTCAGTTGGGTCACGGGCTGATTATGTAGTTCAGCGAATCGACAGGCAACTCTTTCCGACTTCAAATGTTGCGTGTCGCTCGATCTCGCCGGCCCGCCCTGACCTGCGGTTCGTAAAATGAAAGTGGCTGTCATAAGACGCCAGTTCTGTTGCATCCCAATCGAAGAGAGCGCCGGTCGAGCTAACCGGATTGCCACTGACGGCAATTGTTGGGATCGGTAGCCGCCGAGGGCGTCTGTACTTATCGCGATGACGACGCCAACGAGGCTGCGCACCACGAAAGGACAACCGTAATGAAGCTCGTGCCCACCCAGCTCGAGGAACAGATCAACCGCGTCGACCGCAACACGGCGCTGGGGATCGGGATCGCAACCGGCCTGACCGCACTGTGGTGCGCATACCGGCTGATCTGGCTGATCTACACGGCAGTCACGTTCTCCAGCGTCGGCTGGTCACCGATTGCACTGGTCTTCCCGTTCGTGATCTGGGGCGTGATCGGTGTGGTCGCCGGGATCGCCGCATTCAGCTTCCTGACCCGCTACGCCAAGGGGACCTAACCCCAAACGACTAGGCCTGGCGCTTGTTCACGACGTGGGCGGGCGCCAGGCCTCGTTACGTCAGGCGAGGGGTGCAATAGGGGGTGCGGGGGGAGCCGCAGGACCCGGAGGAACCGGCGCGGCCTCCAGATGCGGTGCGGGACCGACAGTTCCCGCGGCGGGTATCGTCGGCGCCGCGCTAACCGCAGGCGCGGACAGCGGCGACGGCCCGGGCGTGGCCTGCGGTCCCGGTGCCGGGCCAGTGCCGGGTGGTTGCGCCAACGCGTCCGCGGCCCAACTCGCTTGCAGCTGATTGGCGACGAAAGTGGCTGCCTGATCGGTCATTCCGGCATCGATGTACGTGTTGTGTGCCGAGAAACTCCTGCCGCTGGTATCGCAGACGAGGTCGTTGTCGACACACAGGTCGATGGTCTTGCCCACGTACTGCGGCCCGATAGTGACGGCCGGGTCATTGATCGCACGCATAAAACGTGTCGACGGCTTGCCGAACAGGGCTACCGCTGCGACGTGGTTTGCCACCTCGGGGGGCATCGGTGCCGGCACCTCCGCCGGCGAAACCCCATCGGGCACAACGCTTGCGGTGACGAAGCCCATGACCGCCGCGCCCTGCGAGAATCCGCCGAGCACCATCTTGGTCTTCGGGCAATTCGCGGCAGTGGCGAGGATGTGTGTGCGTGCATCGTTGATGCCGTCGATGGCGGTGGAGAATTCGATGGTCGCCGGATAGTCGACCGCGTACACGCCAAGCCACTTCGGGGCGACCCGCGCGCGCAGTGCGTCGACGAACGCTTCCCCCGTCGGCCCTAGGCCCGGCGCTTCGGTGGTGCCCCGAGCGAACACGACTTCGGCGTCCGGGCACGGCTCGGCCTGCGCTGTCGGAATCGGTGCACTCTGCAGACCGCAAGTCGCCAGTGCCGCAGCGCCGATCGATACCGCGATGTGACGTGGCCTCACGGACCTATGCTTGCATACCTCGACAGGTGATGCGCGCCGAGCGGAAAGCCCTTCGCGCGCCCCGAGTTTGCCCCATTTTCCCAGCACAGCAGCAGTAGCGATGAACTGCAGCTTCGCCATGACTGACCTCCCGACTCGCAACGATGTCATCTATGTCGTGAGACAGCCGCCGAGTATTACGCGGAACCCAGATGCTGCCAGCCTGGCTGAAGTGGATTGCGGTGAATACTACGTAACTCACCGCCGAATACCTAGTCTCTTACCGCCTCCTTAGAGCTTGCTAATCGCACGCTAGCGAAGCGGCGCAAGATCCTCTGCACGCGTTGATGTTTCGCCTTCCTAGATCCGATTCGCCGCGAAAGTTGCGGCCTGATTGACCATTCCGGTCTCGATGTATGCCGTGTGGGCACGCATGTCTCCGCCGTCGGAACAGATGGGGTCGTTCGGCACACACAGGTCGATCGTTCTGTCCACGTACTGCGGAGCGATCGTTGGCAGTGGGCCGGGGGAGAGAGTGTCCGCGAACGCACTCCGCGGAGCGCCGAAGAGCGCGGCGGCCGCGACGTGATCGGCGATCTGGACAGGCGCGGCCGTGGTCGACAGGTCGATCACCGCTGCGCCTTGGGAATATCCGCCGAGCACCAACCGAGTATTGGGGCAATTCGCGGCCGTCGCTTGAATATGGGCGCTCGCGTCCTGTGCGCCGGCCGGGGTACTGGTTTCGAAGTCGCGGCTGGCGGGATAGTTCACCGCGTACACCCCGACCGTGCGTCCGCCCAGTTGCGACCGAAGTGAGTCGATGAAGGTCTGCCCGATGCCACCCGGACCTGGAGGCTCAGTCGTCCCGCGCGCGAACACGACCTCCACATCAGGGCATGGATCGGCGCCGGCGGCCGGGAGGTTGGCAAGAGGCAGTGCCCAGGCAGTCGTCGCCACTGCCGCGCCGACGGTGATTCGGTAGAAGCTCGACGTGCCCATGCTGGTATGTCGCCAGACGGCCCGCGGATGTCACATCAACGAACACATCAGCCCGGTCGGGTCGTATTGCCGACGGACCGCACCCAGCCGCTGTAGGTTCGCGCCGAAGTACAGCGACGGACGGGTGTCCGGCTCCGCATAGTTGACATAACGTCCCACCGAATGTGCTTGAACCGAGGTATGCGCGCTGGTCAGCCAGCGGTGCGCGGTGTCAACTCGGGCAGCCGAGGGTTCGGTGTACCACTGGACGCAGGCGGCCGCACGTCGCCAGGGAAACGCGGCATCACCCGGCCCACCGTCTTGGACAGCACCGGATAGTGACTCGATCACCGCAGTCGCCGAACCCGCGTCGAGCGGCCATGCAGTCGTCGCAGCGGCGATCGATTCCGCGGCTCCGCGCGTCATCTCCCCGATGATGTCGGATCCTGCGACGAACGCTCGCGGACGAGCCGCCTGACTGCCTCCTTCGAAGTACCGGACGAAGTCCATGCGCCCCAACGTTCGGGTGGTAGTGCTCGTGGGCTGCACACCAGCGGCGGCACTGAACTGACTGGCCCTGTGCGGCCCGTCGCCTGCCGGCGTCGCCAGCACAACGGTGCAACCCGCCGAGCCAGCTCCCACGGTGATGTTGACCATGCCCCAGATCGCGCGGTCGGCGCTCTGCAACCAGTCGTGCCAACCGAGGATCACGTCCGCGGTGGCATCTTCAGGGAACTCGACGGTGACGACGTCCCTTTCGGCGGTCGGAAAGGTCCGGAATGTCAATGAGGCGACGACGCCGACGGCTCCGCCGCCCCCGCCGCGCAGCGCCCAGAACACGTCGGCATGCTCATCTGCCGACGCGGTGATGACCTCACCACTGGGCAACACGACGACGGCCGATGCCAGGGCGTCGCACGTCAATCCGGCGCGCCGCGCATCCGACCCGAGTCCGCCGCCCAACGTCAACCCGGCGACGCCAACGGTCGGACAGCTACCACTGGGAATCGAAAGTCCCTCCGCGGCCAGGGCCGTCTGCACCGAATCCAGTTGTGCCGCAGCCGGAATCGTCACCAGCTCGCGGTCGTGGGTGGGCTCGCCGGGCAGTCGCCGTAAATCGATGACCATTGCGCCGTCGGCGGTCGAGGCGCCGATGTAGGAGTGTCCGCCGCTGCGGACGGTGACCTTGATGTCTTTTCGCGCGGCGAACTCGACGGCCTTGCGAATGTCATCGGTCGATTGCGCCGTGACGACGGCGGCCGGTGTCGAGTCGTCGAAGAGCGCGTTGAAAAGACTTTTCGCCGTGGCGTAATCGGGATTGGACGGGAGGAGGACGTGGCCCTCGATGGCGTCGTCGAGCGCCGCCCAGTTCTGCGGGCCGGAAGCCTCAGCCGGGCTCGGTGCGGCCGAATTCGTTGGTTGCACCTGCGGTCCGTGCACGGGTGTCCGGCACGAGGCCAGCGCAGTGGCCGCGGCAGAGCCGAGTGCACCGCGGATGAATACCTGACGTGAGATCTCCCGCGTCATGGCCGGATTACGGCTGGACTGTCAGGCAGCCTGTTCGAAGAGCGGCGTGACCCGCGCTGCCGTCTGCAGGACGACGCGTGGCGACCGCCGATTGCGCGTATGCAGCGTGACCAGTGAACCCGACCGTACGACGCCCAACGGCCCCTGACGTGCGAAACGCGAGATCGCGCTTGTCCGCACGGCCATCGCTGCCTTCGCCTGGCGGTATCCGAACCGAATGCCAGCTCCGGAGATGATCAGAAGCCCGGCGATGCCCGGCAGCGCGAACGCGGCGAGGGCCGTCAGGGAAGCGGGCGCCAGCACGGCCTTGACGGTGTGCTCGAGGAACGACAGGGCGTCGGTCGGGCCGGCGCCGCCAACCGCCAGCGGGGCGGTCCCGGACAGCGACAAGTCGGCGCTCAAGCCCGCGGCCGCAATTCCGCCGAGCGTTGCGGGTGCGATGACGTCGCCGAGCAGCGGCATGTCCCCGCTGGGAGTGAACGGAAGAATCGGGCCGGCGAACGGCGTCGTCGGTGATGTCAGGCCTGCACCTGCTGCAACCGAACGGCCGAGGCCGGAGGTGACGCCGACGGTTTCGACTGGCGTCGTCGCGAGTCCGACCATCAGCGAGTACAGATCGCCCGGCATCTGGGCGAGCGGCGCGACCGCGCCATTGACGGTCACCAGCATGCTCTGCAACGAAGTGATGACGTCGCCGAGCGGATCTTCTGACCCGGGAAGGCCAGCGAAGACGCCGGGCACGGTGAGCGCAACCCCGGCAACTGTTGCCACCGCGTTGGTCACCGGTCGGAACGCCGTCATGCCGGGCGCGACATTGCCCGATGGGGGAGGTCCGCCCGGATCCGCCGCGGCGGCGTCGGCGTTGAGCGGAGTCGCGGCGGGATCGCCGCCCTCCGAGTTTTCACCGGCCTCGGCTGGATCGGTGGTGATCGCGGCCGGAATGGCCTCTGAGGACTCGGTGTTGTCGGCATCGGGGTCGGGCGCAACGACATCTGGCGTCGGTTTCACCGCAACGGGTGGTTTCGGTGCCGGTTTGCCGAGCGAACGCAGCTTCTGAAGGACGCTTTGAAGGGTGGTGTTGAGCGAAGATTTCGGTTTATTAGCGGTGCTAGCGGTCGACGCGGTCGAACCGCCGGCGTCGCTCGATTCACTGACCGACTGGCTCGTGGAGGTGCTCGCACCTGTTGTTTCGGTGTCGGCTGTCGCGATCGCTCCACCGCCGCTCCCGATAAGGAGTCCGGTGGTGAGCACGCAGACACCCGCTGCGAGGCGCAGTTGCGTCGAAATCTTGGTCTCCTCCCACCAGCAAGCGATCTCGTCGGTAGGTAACGAGGGGCATTCTCGCACAGTTTCGGTCTTTAACTACCTCGATTCTGCAGTGAATCCGGCTCAAAAGAAATGGGCAGCAAACAATTTCTTGCAGGGACCCGAAAATGATCTTTGTCCGCACCGGCGCGGGGCGTACGAATTGGGTTTGCTGGCATCGGTTTACGCCGCGAGTTTCCCGGTGGACGCCGAGGTGGCGGGGCGAAAAGGCCGGTCCACCGACAACCCGATCACTCCGCATATGGTGGCGTTGCCGTCGCTTTGGTATTGGTGCATACCTCACGAGCCGCCGGCGGCCGAGGCGTCGTCTTTACGCGACTGAGTTTGCCGCGGATCTCGCGCCCGGGTTCGGCCCGGATCGCGGCGATGGCCGCGGGCTGGTCGGATCATTGCGAATTCAACTCTCGATCGCCCGTGCGAGGGTTGGTACGACTTCTGACCATGGCCTTCGTTCAGTTCAGCGGCGTGACGTTTCACGACCCCGACCTCGCCCACGGCAGTTACGTCCTGTACACCGCCGCCGACGGGATCAGTCGGTTGATCGACCTCGACGGCGTGGTGCGCAACGAGTGGCCGTATCCGGGCGTTCCGGCCAGGATCATCGATCCCGCCCTCAACGGCGGCCGGGTCGGCGATATCGGCGTTCAGCTCACGCAGCTGGCCGACTCGCCGGGCGGCATCTACGGCAATCGGACTGTCGGTCAGCTGTCGTGGTCGGGGGAGAAGGTGTGGGAGTGGGGTACCGAGGCGCCGGATGGTGCGGCCCGCCAGAACCACGATTGGGAGCTGCTCGGCAACGGCAACCGCCTCATTCTGGTGGCGATCCCGCGGGAGGTTCCAGCGCTGGGCCCCCACATCGTGGGGGATCAGGGCATTTACGAGGTGGCGCCGGACGGTCGAATCGTCTGGGAATGGAAGGCGGGCGACCACCTCGACGAATTCGGCTTCACCGCAGAAGGTTTCGAGTACCTACGGCGAAGTGTGGCGCGCCAGCCCGACAACATCTGGGGCTACCTGGAAATCAACAGCGCCAGCACGCTTGGACCGAACCGCTGGCACCGCGATGACCCGGACTCCGTCTTCCATCCCGACAACATCCTGATCAGCTCACGCAAGGCCAACATCGTCGCTCTGATCGACAGGGCCTCCGGTCGGATCGTGTGGCGGCTCGGTCCCCATTTCGATGACGCTCCCGGCGCCGAGCATCAACGCATCAACAGCCACGCGTTGCCGCGGCCACTCGATCAGATCTCTGGCCAGCACAACCCGCATTTCATCGCCGATGGGCTGCCAGGAGCCGGGAATCTGCTTGTGTTCGACAACCAGGGCGGCGCGGGCTATCCGCCTGCACCCCTTGGCATTTACGCCGGTTCGCGGGTGCTGGAAATCGACCCCGTCACCGAGCACATCGTGTGGCAATACACCGCGGAGGACTCGGGTCGCCCACCGTGGACCTTCTTCAGTTCGTTCGTCAGCAACGCGCAGCGCCTCCCCAACGGGAACACATTGATCACCGAGGGGATGCACGGCCGGATCTTTCAAGTCACGCCGTCGGGACAGGTGGTCTGGGAGTACCTCACGCCGTATGAGGACTACGCGGTTGCGGGTGAACCCGAGGTGAAGGTCCCTACCGTCGACGGTGTCGACCGCCCGACCTTGACGCGGATGATCTACCGGTCGCAGGCGGTGCCGTACGAGTGGGTGCCGACGGACACCCCACGGTCGTCGAACGCTGTCGACCTGCGCGTCGCTAGCAAACGGTAAACGGGGGCCGTCCGCGACACATCGAGGCGATGAACACAGCCGGGAACATGCGTGCAAGGTCGACAGTCGCGCCTGTTTCACAGGAGTTTCCCGATGAAACGTCAATATCGAACGGTGTACGACGTGGTAACACCGTCGGTGGCCGTTTCGATAAACGCCACGACGCCGGTGCTGTGCGCTTTCTCGTCTTCACGAGATGACGCGCAGGAGCGAGCAAACTATGCTCGCTTCGGGTGAGCGCCTGACCCGTAACGGCGACGTCGGTTACGCGACGAGAGTGAGGCATTACGTGCAAGCGGTGTTGGGGCTGTCGATGACATCCACCAGCGTTGGGTGGGTGCTTCTCGACGGACAAGGTCCCGATGCCGCCGTTCTCGACAACGACGCGTTCGACTTTCAGTCCGCCGACGGTGGCGCCGAAGGGGACACGTCGCCGCACATCGCGGCCGCCCGTGGCGCGCAGACGATCGCGACGGCCAGCGGTCACAAGGTCGACACCGTCCACGTCACATGGACCGACGACGTCGAGGCCGACGCCGTGACACTGCTGAAATCGTTGGCGGACTTGGGGTTTGACAATGTGCACTCGATCTCGCTGAGCAAAGCCGCGCAGGCGTGGGGGATCGAGGTCGGGCAGCAAAGTGAGCACGCCAAGACCGGGCTGTGCATCCTCGAGCCTCATCTGGCCACGGTCATGATCGTGGCCACCGGAGCGGGCACGGTGCGCACCGCCGTCACCGATACCCGCGAGTCCCCCGAGGACCTTGTCGAATGGCTGAGGACCGTGTTCCGCAAGGACGGCTGGCTACCGGAAAGTCTGTATCTCATCGGGGCGCATAGCGATCTGGATGAAGTGACCCAACCGATCGCCGACGCCCTGCCGATAGCGGTGACCGACTCGGCCGAAACGCAGATCGCGCTTGCCCGCGGTGCGGCACTGACGCCGGTCAGCCAGGGCGAAACGGCCCCGCCGCAGACTGTCGAGCCGACGTGGCGGGTGTCGCTGACGAAGAAGACAGCCGCCGCTGCGCCTGCGACAACGCAATTAGCCGCGACGGCCATCGACACGGCCGTCACACAGGAGATCGCGAAGCCGCGAAAACAGCCGAAGGCTGGTTCGTCGACGCGGCACCGGCCATGGCTGGTGGCGCATGCGAAGAAGCTGACCATCGGTGCCGCGGCGGTCGCGGTTTTCGGCGCGGCTTTGTCGCTCGCCGCCGGTTCGGCGCTCAACGTCGAGAACTCCGCCGCACAGGCCGCCGACCCGGCCCCGGAGGGTGCATCGGTCACCTCGGTGAGCATTCACACGGTTCCGCCGCAGCCCGTGCCAGAGCTTCAACCGATGGCCGCCGAACCTCCACCCGCACCACCGCCGCCACCGCCGCTGGAACCGCTGCCACCACCGGCAGAGCCGGTTGCATCGGTGGCGCCCGAACCGGTCGCGGTCCCTGTTCCCGAACCGGTGGTTACCGTTGTGCCCCACGCTGTTCCTGCGGCCGCTCCGGTTGCTCCGGTTGCGCCGCTGGCTGCGCCGGTTCCTCCGCCTGCCGCAGCGCCCGCTCCTGTCGCCCCGCCACCTGCGGCACCCGCACCGATCGCGTCGCCACCTCCACCGGGCGAGGGTGCAGAGCCGCCGCCGGCGGATCCGATTCAGCAGGTGTTGAGCCCGCTGTTCAGCGGGCTGCCCTGACCTCTAAGGCTTGACGCCGATGGTGATCAAGTCCGAAAGCACCTGCGTCCACGCGGGCCGGCGGACACGGTGTTGATCGCTGATCGCAAAGCCCGCATCCTCGAACAGCCTTCGCATCTCAGCGGGCGATGGGTTGTGCGAGGGGTTGAGCCGGTTGGCGGACAGCCGATGCAAGGGCAGTACCTGCCGCGGGCTCAAGGTTGCCACTGCGGCCAGACCGCCCGGTGCGAGCACGCGGTGGAAATCACGCAGTGCGGCGGGTTGGTCGAAGAAATGAAACGCCGATGTCGTCACGACGGCGTCCAGCGAACCGTCCTCGAAAGGCAGCTGCTCGGCAGGCCCCTTACGCCACTGCACATGTGAGGAGCGAGCCTTCGCCTGAGCCAGCATGCCGTCGGACATGTCGACCCCGTAGACCTCGTCGGGATGCAGTTCGGCGCCGATACGGGCCGCGAGAATGCCTGTGCCACATGCGATGTCGGCCACCCGGCGGGCGCGGCTGTCCTCGAGGGCAGCGATCACCTCGTCTTGCGCCGGGCGATATACCCACTGCTGAAGGAACGGCAGATCGTAGAGCGGCGCCGCGATGCTCCAGAACTGCGTTACCGCGTCGTTGAGAGTCCGGCGCGGCACCGACGTCACCAGGTCCAGACCGTGGGGTCGGTCGGCGGGTAGTTCATGCAGATGTCGGTGCCGTGTGCGGCGACGCCCTTGTTGTTGAAGAACAGCTTGGCCCAGTTGCCCCAGTGGGTGGCCATCTGCTCGTAGTAGACGTTGGTCGCGGTGTCCTCCGAGTACTGCCGGCGGCCGGCGTAGTCCAGGGAGAAGAACCAGTAGATGCGGTCGCGGGCGGCGTCTTGGACGTCGACGGGCCGGTTCTTGTAATCGGTCATGTAGCGCTCGTAGTAGACCGGTTCGACGTCGCGCACGGCGGCCATGTACTGATCGACGGTGCAGGTGGTCTTCAGGATCCGGTTCGGGATCGGGTAGTCGTCACTGGCATCGGCCGCCGCGACCGCCGGAAGTGCCATCGCCGCCACGCTCACCACAGCCGCCGCGACACTCGCCTTGATCCACATCATCTGACTCCTCACTGGTGGGCGGCCGCGTCGAGTACTGGCAGCTTATCGGGACAGTAGTAACGAAGCGATGCCCCGAGGAACTGCCATGCCTGTTCCGTTGTACTGCCTTTCGGCAGTTGAAGGAAGACGAACTTCGCCGACTTGTCGGCATCCTGGTCGAGCCCGTTGTACAGCCGCTTGCAGGTGATCTTGCCGATCCACGCGTTGTAGTCCTTACCGCCATAGATGCCGTACGTGTGGAGTTCGTTGGCGAAATCCGTGTCCGGATCAGCGTGCGCCGGCGCGGCGAAAACCAACGCAGGTGCTATCGCCGCCACGGCAACCGAAGCGAGTCTGAATCCCTTCATCACACACCTATCTGATTGGGCCCGTTGGGTTTTCATCAGCAGTACCGCCACTGCCGACGCTGACTGGGGTGTCGGCCGAATGCCGGGCCGGCTTCGGCCACGGCACCGGCTTTGGCCGGGTTCGCACGTTCTGCGGCCACCAGAACCAGCGGCCCATCAGCGCCGCGATCGACGGCGTCATGAACGAGCGGATCACCAGCGTGTCGAAGAGCAGGCCGAGCCCGATCGTGGTGCCGACCTGACCGACCACGATCAGATCGCTGACCACCATCGACATCATCGTGAACGCGAACACCAGGCCGGCCGAGGTGACCACTGCGCCGGTGCCCGCCATCGATCGGATGATGCCGGTCTTGATGCCGGCGTGTATCTCCTCTTTGAATCGGGACACCAACAACAGGTTGTAGTCGGATCCCACCGCCAGCAGGATGATCACCGACATCGCCAGCACCATCCAGTGCAGCGGAATACCGATGATGTGCTCCCAGATCAGCACGGACAATCCGAAGGATGTGCCCAGCGACAACAGCACCGTGCCCACGATGACCGCAGACGCGATCACCGCCCGGGTGAGCAGGAGCATGATGATGAAAATCAAGCAGAGCGAGGATATTCCGGCGATCAGCAGGTCCCAGTTCGAACCTTCCTGCATGTCCTTGTAGGTGGATGCGGTGCCGCCCAGGTAGATCTTCGAGCCCTCCAGCGGCGTGCCCTTGATGGCCTCGAACGCCGCGTTCTTGATCTGCGGGATCAGCTTGATGCCCTCTGGGGTGGCGGGGTCCGCTTCGTGAGAAATGATGAACCGCACGGACTTTCCGTCCGGCGAGACGAACATCTTCATGCCGCGTTTGAAGTCCGCGTTGTTGAACACCTCGGGCGGCAGGTAGAACGAATCGTCGTTCTTCGATGCATCGAACGCCTGGCCCATGGCGCCCTGGTTCTCCTGCATCGCCTTCATCTGGTCCTGCTGACTCTTCTGGCTCTGATACATCGTCAGCGAGATGTTCTTCATGCTCTGCATCGTCTCGATCATCGACGGCATCAGCGCGACCATCTGCGGCATCAGGGTGTCCAGCCGCTCCATGTCGGGGAGCAGGTTCTTGATGTCATCGGTCATCGTGTCGATGCCGTCAAGCGTGTCGAAGATCGATCTGATCGACCAGCAGACGGGGATGTCGAAACAGTGCGGTTCCCAGTAGAAGTAGTTTCGCAGCGGCCGGAAGAAATCGTCGAAATCCGCGATGTGGTCGCGCAGTTCCTCGATGTCGACCGTCATGCCCTTCATCTTTTCGACCATGCTGTGCGTGGTCGCCGCCATCTGCACGGTGATGCTCTGCATTCGCTGCATCGTGTCGATCGAGGTCTGCATGTCGTTGGCCTGCTTGAGCATGTTGGCCATGACTTTGTCCATGTAGTCCTGGTTCATCTGCTGGGTGGTGCCCTGCATGCTGATCAGGAACGGGATCGACGTGTGCTCGATCGGGGTGCCCTCAGGTCGGGTAATGGACTGCACCCTGCCGACGCCAGGAATGTGGAAGATGCCCTTGGCAATTCGGTCGATCACCAACATGTCCGCGGAGTTGCGCACGTCATGATCGGTTTCGACCAGCAGCATCTCCGGGTTCATCCGGGCCTGCGGGAAATGCCGGTCCGCCGCCGCGTATCCGACATTGGCAGGGATGTCTGGCGGCAGGAAGATCCGGTCGT
This sequence comes from Mycobacterium sp. OAE908, assembly GCF_017872775.1. Lineage (NCBI taxonomy): Bacteria > Bacillati > Actinomycetota > Actinomycetes > Mycobacteriales > Mycobacteriaceae > Mycobacterium > Mycobacterium sp. OAE908. The sequence continues at coordinate 1,438,395 of NZ_JAGGJL010000002.1, read as the reverse complement.
TGTAGCTCGGTTTGTAGGACGGCAGCGCCAGCAGGCCGACCAGCGCCAATGCCACCGATGCAGCGAGAATCGGCCCCGGCCAACGCACTACGGCGGTTCCCATCCTGCGCCAGCCGCGGGTCTTCATCGCCCGCTTGGGGTCGAGCAGGCCGAACCGGCTGCAGATGGTCAAGAGCGCGGGCGCCATCGTCAGCGCGGCCGCGACCGCCACCAGCATGCCGATCGCCAGGGGAATCCCTAACGATTGAAAGTAGGGCAATCGGGTGAAGTGCAGGCAGAACGTCGCGCCCGCGATCGTCAAACCCGAACCCAGAATGACGTGAGCGGTGCCGTGATACATGGTGTAGAACGCGGTTCCGCGATCCTCACCGCTTTCACGCGCTTCGTGATAGCGCCCCAACAAGAAGATCGCGTAGTCCGTGCTCGCCGCGATCGCCAATGTGGTGAGCAGGTTGACCGCGAACGTCGACAATCCGATCAGGTCGTAAAAGCCAAGCGCAGCAACGATTCCGCGCGCGGCCGCCAGCTCGATAAACATCATCGCCAGCACGATCAGCACCGTGACGATTGACCGATAGACGAACAGCAGCATGATGAAGATGACGCCGATCGTGATGGCGGTAATCAGCTTCAGGCTCTTGTCGCCAGCATGGTGCTGGTCGTAGGTTAGCGGGGCCGGCCCGGTCACGTAGGCCTTGAGTCCAGGTGGCGCCGGGGTACTGGCCACGAGGTCGCGGACCGCTTGCACTGACTCGTTGGCCAGGCTCTCGCCCTGGTTGCCCGCCAGATAGACCTGAACGTAGGCGGACTTGCCGTCGGCGCTCTGCGCACCGGAGGCGGTCAGCGGATCGCCCCAGAAGTCCTGAATGTGCTCGACGTGCTTCTTGTCGGCCTCGAGCTTGTCGACCAGCCCGTCGTAGTACTTGTGCGCGGCGTCGCTGAGCGGCTGGTCGCCCTCGAGGACGACCATGGCCGAGCTGTTGGAGTCGAATTCCTGGAACGTCTTACCGATGCGTTGCATCGCCTGCATCGATGGGGCGTCGTTCGGAGCCAGCGACACCGAGTGCGCCTCACCGACTACTTCGAGCTGAGGGGCGATGACGTTGACGATCACCACCAGCGCGATCCAGCCCAGGAAGATCGGCACGGAGAACAGCCGGATGAACCGGGGGATGATCGGGTGCGCCCCGACATGTGTGTTGCTCACGCGGACTTCACCAAGCAAAAGGTCTGGGCGTTCACGCCGTCGGTGGTCCTCTCGTCCTTGACCACGCCGTCGACGGTGATGCGGCAGGTGATGGAGTTGCCGTCACTCTGGGCGACGATGTTCGGGCTAGCGGCGGGCGCCGTCGTGGTCAGCGTCAACTGCCACGGAATCGCGGTGTTGACCGCTTTCTGAGGCTGCGCGTCGAGGTCCAGATAGTTGATGGTGGCTGTCGCCCCGTCGCCGAAGATCTCGTACTTCACGACTTTGGGGTTGAAGGGCTCGGGGTCGTTGACCAGGCCGGCGCCCGGCTTCGTCAGCACTGTTTGTCCGAAGAACCCGCGGAAGCGGTCTACCACGAACACTGCGATGACCACTACGAGCAGGATCACCAACAGCACCCAAATGCGCTTGGCAAAACGCAACATCAGACGATTCGCTCCCGTGTCTCAAAGGCAGTCGAGGCTATAACTTAGCCGGTATAACTTCTCATCGCGAAACCATTACCTCAAGTGGTTGTGTTGCTGGTCACCTCCTGGTCGGCGGCGCGGGCCGGGTCACTGATCGGCTGCCCCCATGCGGGCATTTCGAACTGGTCGAGGCAGCGCTCGATGAATGCAAGCGCCTGGTCGTGTCCGCGCGTAATGCCGAGACCCTGCTCGTGGATCACCATGCGGGACAGCCCGCCCATGATCATCGACATGACCACCGGCGGGAACTGCTCGAGGTCGATGCCACGGGCCTTCATGGCCAGCGTCACGACTCCCTCTTCAAGGTCGCGGAAGCGCATTGCGTAGGCCGAGATCTCGCTTCGGATGGCCTTGCGATGGTTGGCCATCGCCAAGAACTCGGTGAACAACTGGGCGTCGGTCGCGCTGTTCAGCAGCCACAGCGCGTGCAGCGGTCGCACCTCGGCGATCGCCTCGCGCTGATGTTCCAGATTGCTCTCTGCCTTGTCGCGCAGCACCGCGACGAACAGGTCGTCCATGCTTGGGAAGTAGTAGTGCACCAACGCCGGCTTGACGCCTGCCTTGGCGGCGACGCGTCGTGACGTCGCTGCTGCATAGCCCTCTTCGAGCATGATTTGGGCAGTTGCCTCGATCAGTGCCTCGCGCGTCGCCTCCCGGCCAACTCGTGGCCGCTTGTCAGCGGGGCGCCTGATCATGAAGGCAGACTAACGGTTGGGCGACCGCCCAACAACCGCTACAGGTTTTCGGGCGCGGCGGGCGGCAGTAGCGACTCGAGCCGTCCGAGCGCATCGTCGAGTGCCGCCGCGCGTGGCACGCCGCCTGCGAGCGTTCGGCCGACCGCGCAGCCGATCACAAACGTCGAGAGCGGGGTCATCTTGCGTTCGACGCGGTGTGCGACGTCGCCGGCCGCGTCAAGCAGGCGGGTCATCTCGGCGGACGTCAGTGGTGCCTCACCGAGGCTGCGGGCAAGCTCGTCGATCCAGTTGTCCATGTTGTCTGCCTACTCCTCTTTCGAACTAGCTATTTTTGCTAAGATACGAACTTGTGAACTGGACACCACTTCCCGTTCCGTGGGCAGTCCAGGCTGTGGACCGGATACCCAAGCAGCGCTACTACGACGAAGAGTTCTACGCGCTCGAGGCCGAACTGTTTTGGCCGCGGGTGTGGCAGATGGCCTGCCGACTCGAGGAAATTCCGGCACGCGGCGACTTCGTCGAGTACGAGATCCTCGACCAGTCGGTGATCGTCGTGCGGGTGGACGACGACAACATCCGCGCCTTCTACAACTCATGTCGCCATCGCGGGATGAAGATCGTCGAGGGCTGCGGGTCTCGCCGCAGCTTCGTCTGCCCGTTTCACGGGTGGTGCTGGGGCCTCGACGGCGCCAACACGTTTGTGTTGCGCCCCGAGATCTTCGACGAGAAGAACCTCGACGCCGAGGATCTGAGCCTCGTTCCCGTCCGGGTTGAGCTGTGGGGTGGTTGCGCCTGGATCAATCTCGACGACACCGCGCCCCCGTTGCGCGAGTGCCTCGAGCCGTTCGCGTCCAGGCACGACGAATGGAAGGTGGGCGCACTGCGCACCGAGTGGTGGAAATCCTGCCTGCTGCCCGTCAATTGGAAACTGGCGGCCGAGGCCTTCATGGAGGGCTACCACGTCCCGCAGACACACCCGCAACTGCTGCCCTCGTCGCACAGCCCGGACACGTCATCCGTGCATCCCCTCATCGAGATGAGCCTGCACTTCATGCGCACCCTCGGCTCGGGTATGGGCGGCATGACGCACGAGAATGACGTCCGCATCGCCGAAGGGCTGCAACACATGTCGCTGCCCGACGATCCGGCGGAGGCGATGGCCGCGTGGCGTGGTGCGGTGAACGACGCGGTGACGAAATGGCACCGCGCCCGCGACTGCGATTTCCCGGACCTGAACGATCTGGACCGCCGCGGCGTTATCGACCCGATCGGCTTCTGCTTCCCGCACTACTTTCTGCTGCCGCAGTACAGCAGCGCATCTTCGTATCGAATCCGACCGCTCGGGCCAGAACAGACGCTCTTCGAAATCTGGTCGCTCACCCGCTATCCCGGCGACCGCTCACCCGGTAGGCCCACGCCGCCCGAACCGCTGGCACCCGACGACCCGAGTTGGCCGACCATCCCGGCGCAGGACTTCTCCAATCTGCCTAGGCAACAGAAAGGCTTGCACGCCAAGGGGTTCGACTTCATGCGGTTGTCGACGCAAGTCGAAGGGCTGATCTCGAACTTCGAGCGCGTGATCGACGGCTTTCTGGCAGGTGTGCCGTACGAGCGGCTGGTCGGAGCGATTCAGAAAACGAACACCACGATCGACGTCCCCGTCGCCGACCTCGAGCTGTCCGAAAGAGTCCAAGCATGACGAAGTGGGACAAGTCCGTCGACCTTCTCATCGCGGGAAGCGGCGGCGGGGGCATGGCTGCTGCGCTCGCCGCGCTGGACTCCGGAATCGAACCGCTCATCGTCGAGAAGCAAGCCCTCATCGGCGGCGCGACGGGGATGTCCGGCGGCATGCTGTGGCTGCCGAACAATCCGCTGATGCAGGCGGAGGGCGTCCCCGATTCTCACGAAGACGGATTGGCGTACTTCGACGACGTCGTCGGCGATATCGGTGAAGCGTCGTCGGTTGCGCGCCGCGAGATGTTCCTGACCGCCGGCAACGAGATGATCGACTTCCTCACCCGCAAGGGTGTTCGCCTGGTCCGATGCCCGGGCTACAGCGACTACTACCCGAATCACAAGGGCGGCAACACGGCCGGACGATCCATCGAGGGGATCCCGTACGACGCGGCCGCACTGGGGGACTGGAGCGAGAAGCTTCAGACGATGGACAAGAATTGGAACCGCGGCTTCGTGGTGAAAACCAGCGAACTGGTGGTCGTCGGATACTTCAACCGCTCGCCGCGAGCATTCGCGTTGGCCCTGAAGGTGTTGCTGCGTACCCAAGCCGCCCGGCTTCGTCGCCGCAAGGTCCTCACCAACGGGGCCTCGGTCATCGGGCAGATGCTCGAGGTACTGATGGGCCTCGCCGGTGGCCAGCCGCCGGTCTGGACGAACACCGCGATGGACGATCTGATCGTCGAGGACGGCCGTGTCGTCGGCGCCAGGGTCACTCGCGATGGCGCCTCGCTGAATATCGAAGCGCGCAAAGGGGTCCTGCTCGCAGCGGGAGGCTTCAGCCGCAACGCGGAAATGCGCCGTCGGTACAGCGGCGATCAGCCCAACGAAGCGAAATGGTCGCTTGCCAACCCCGGCGACACCGGTGAAGTGCTGCAGACCGCGATGCAACTCGGAGCGAAGACCGACTTACTGGATGAGGCCTGGTGGCTCCCATCGGTTTTCGTCGCCGATCCCCGTGCACGCGTCGTCGGTCAGGCTCGGCAACGACCGGGGGCGATCTATGTCGACGGGACTGGCAAGCGGTTCTGCAACGAGTCCAATTCCTATGTCGAGGTCGGCAAGGCCATGTACGCCAACAAGGCCGTGCCGTGCTGGCAGATCTTCGACGAGGGTTATGTGCGTCGCTACGTCTCCGGTGCGAACCCGTTCCAGAAGCGGCGACTGCCGGAGGAGGTGATCGAGACGGGCGCCATCATGCGGTCTGACTCGATCGCCGACCTGGCACGTCAGATCGATCTTCCTGCCGACACATTGGAGCAGACGGTCAAGCGTTTCAACGAGTTCGCCGCCAAGGGCCTCGACCCGGACTTCGGGCGCGGCCAGTCGGCGTACAACATCTGCCTCGGCGATCCGGGCCACAAACCCAATGCCGCATTGGGGCCGATCGATCGTGCCCCGTACTACGCCACACGGGTGTTCCCCGCCGATGTCGGCACCTGCGGGGGAGTGATAACCAACGAATACGCACAGGTGCTCAACGAGAACGACCAAGTCATCGACGGCCTCTACGCAACCGGCAACATCACCGCGACGGTGATGGGCCGCACTTACCTCGGCGCCGGCGGCAGCATCGCCCACACCATGGTGTTCGGCTACGTCGCCGCCCGCCACGCGGCCGGTGGGGCTTTGGGCGCGAGCGGGGCAAGTAGCCGCGCGAGCAGACGCAAAAAGCCCTGACACGCCGAAGAAATGGGGACTTTTACGTCTGCTCGCCGGAGGCAGTGTCACCCTGACCGACGAAATCCCTTGGCTTCAAGCCGGACTCGATGAGCGCTCGCCTTCGCTCCTGCACATCAGACGCGGCGCCGACCATATTGGTCAGGATGTGGCTGACCTGAAGGTGGACCCGCATCCCCATCAGCTCCCACGCCCGCTTCACGTTGTTCTTCACGGCCATCAGCGTGGTCATCGGGATCTGCCCGATCTTGCGGGCCATCTCCTCGACGGTGTCCTCGAGGTCTTCACGCGCAACCACCTTGTTGAGCAGCCCCCATTCCAGCGCCTCCTGCGCGGAAAGCGTTGGCGCCAACAGCAACCAGTCCATGGTGCGATGCCAGTTCATCATCAACCACGGCTCGATCATCGTGTGCCCGCCGGGCTCGCCGAGGCTTTGCGCCAGCGGCATCTGGAAATACGCATCCTCCGACGCGACACTGAAATCCGTCAGCAGCCCAAGGTAGATGCCGCCTCCCATGCAGTACCCGTGGATCGCCGAGATCGTGATCTTCGGAAACTCCCACAGATACAAGGTCGGCCACAAAAACAGGTCGGCGGTGCCCTTGTACAAATCCTCGAAGGTGTCGCCGAAATCCGGGTACGGATTTTCGTCGGGACCCCACCGCGCCACATGCCCGCCGCAGAAGCCTTTGCCGTTGGCCTTGAGGATGACGACCTTGATGTCCTTGTCGCGGTCGGCCTCGTGCAGGCAGGCGTCGACCTCCTCGACCAGTTTGGCGTCCTTGGTGTTGGCCCGGTCGGGCCGGTTGAGGATGATCCGCGCTATCGGCGGCTCCCGTTCATAGATGACCGATTCGAGCACGCGCTTCGTCATGGGACCTCCTAGAGAATCGCGCCGCTGTCCTTGGCCGCCGAGATGTCATCCCAGTCGAGATCGAGCTCCAACAGGATCTCCTCGGTGTGCTGTCCATGTTCGGGTGCACGCGCCGGACCCGGGGGAGTTTCGTTGAATTGCACTGGAGCCGCGACGATCTGGTACTCGACACCCTTGTCGTCGACATTCGGGATGGTCAGCCCGTTCGGTGCGACCTGAGGATCGTTCAACGTCTCCTTCGGCGTCGCGAGCGGTGCCCATACCCCTGGCTCGTCAGCGAGGGCCGTGCGCCAGTGTTCGAGGTCCTGGCTCGCGATCGCCTCCCCGACCAGTGCACACGCCTGCGCGGCGTTGGCGATCAGATGGCTCGACGGCACGAAGCGTTCGTCGGTGGCGAGTTCCGGCAGGCCGATCCGCTCGCAGAAGCCCGCCCAATACCGATCGGGTTGCAGGAAGACCAACTGAAGCCACCGGTTGTCTTTGGTTTTGTAGCGATTGACGAGCGGGTTGATCGCCAACCCCGGTGGGGCACCGGGTATACCGTCGATGCCGAACAGGTCGGCCACCGAGATCGACGGCGCGATCGACCACATCGCCTGAGCCAGCAGCGACGAGTCGACGACGGAGGGCTCACCGGTCCGTTCTCGATGGAACAGCGCCGCGCAGACGCCGCCCGCGAGCGTGATGCCGCCCTGCAGGTCGCCGAATCCCGGGCCCTGGACAGCCGGGGTCTCGGTGCCGAACGGAGTCATGGTGTAGGACACCCCGCCGCGGGACAGGTATGTAGCGGCGTCGAATCCACCCTTGTTCGCATCGGGGCCGCGCACACCGGTGCCGGTGCCGCGCGCGATGATCAGGTTCGGATTGAACGAGCGAAGGTCCTCAACGGTGAGCCGCGCACGCTCCAGGGGGCCCGGCAGCCAGTTGGTCAGAAACACATCCGCGGTGGCCAGCAGGCGGCCGAGATATTCGCGACCGGTCTCGGTCTTGATGTCGATGCCGATGCTGCGCTTTCCCCGATTGCCGATCTCGAGGATGAAGTCGACGTCGGCGCGCGCGTTCTGGCGAGTGAAGCCGCCAATCACCAGCGCCCTGCCGGGGTCGCCACCCTTGACGTCTTCCACTTTGATGACGTCGGCGCCCCAATCGGCAAGCGCCGCACCGGCGGACGGCACATATGTCCATGACGCCAGTTCGACGACACGCACTCCGCTCAGCACTCCCGTCATTGCTTCACCTTTCCGACAGCTCTGCCCACTTCTTGCAGATATCTATCCGAGCCGCCGGCGAATGCGCTCCAGCCCAGCAGCCGTTTCAGATAGAGGTGCGCGTCGTGCTCCCACGTGTAGCCGATGCCACCGAAGATCTGAATCGCGGTGTCAGCGACGGTGGCCAGTCGCCCGGCGAATGCCTTGGCACGCACTGCGGCCAGGTGGCGTTCGGCGGCCTGCGCGGCGTCGGCCGCCCACAACGCGTGCAGCACGCCGCTGCGTGCGAGTTCGACAGTCTCGTACATGTCGACGCACATGTGTTGGACCGCCTGGAAGCTGCCGATCGGCTGATCGAACTGCCGCCGCACCTTTGCGTATTCGATGGCGAGATTCATCACCGCGGTGGCGGCGCCCAGCGCGTCGGCCGCATAGGCGATCAGCACGTCGTCCGTGTGTCCGTCGATATCATCTGCCGACCCCAGCCACTGCGCAGCGACCCCGGCGAACCGAACGTCGAAATGTTTGCGCGTCGAATCAACGTGCTCCCGCTCGGTCACATCGACGGACTGGGCGTCGACGGCATAGAGTCCGATTCTGTCGCTATCCACGGCGAACACCAGGATGACGTCGGCGGCCCCCGCGTCAGGCAGCGCAGTGATCTCTCCGCGCAGTACGCCGTTTGCGACCACGGGTAACTCCCCGTTGAGGGGCCCCACGGTCGCAATGAGTGAACCATCGGCGATACCAGTCAAGATCGTGGGGGCGTCTGCCCCACTCCGTGTCAGTGCGCGTGTCGCGGCCACCGCACTCGACATCCACGGTCCCGGGTACAGCGCGGCGCCGAGTTCCTCTGCCACGACGCCCGCCTCGAGCATCGTCATACCCGCGCCGCCGAACTCCTGGGGCACCAGCACACCGGTGGCGCCGATGGCCGCCAACCCGTGCCACACCTCATCGGTGGTGCCCCTGGGGTCATCGAGCATCGGTCGCACATGAGTTGGCAGGCTTGCCTTTTCGGCCAGGTAGCTGCGGACGGTGTCGCGCAGCGCCAGCTGTTCGTCGGTGAGTTCGAGGTTCACTTCCGCGGCAGCCCTAGCACCCTCGTCGCGGTGACGCTCTTGTTGATCTGTGTGGTGCCGCCGGCGATGGTCAGTGAGCGCGACGTCAACCGATACTCCGTCCACCGCCGCGGACCGCCGAGCGGGCCGAGCACGTCAAAGGCCAACGCGGCGAGCTCCTGGCCGATCTCTGCCCACACGCTTTTGGCCAGACTCGCCGACCCCAGTGCGTCACCGCCGTGCAGCGTCGCCGAGATCGACCGCTGACACAGCACTTCCAGGTACTTGATCCGCACCGCCACCTCGCCGAGCCGGCGCAGGGTCACACCGTCCTCCATCAGGCCGGCGTCGGTGAGGTCGGCCACCAGGTCCTGCAGCTGCATCTCCAGCTGGGCATAGAGCCGAGCCGCGCCCGCTCGCTCGTGGCTAAGCGTGGTGGTGGCGACCTGCCATCCCGCGTTCAGTGGGCCGAGCAACGCGTCGGTGCGAACCCGGACGTCGGTGAAGAAGATCTCCGCGAAGTCGCTGGCGCCGTTGATCGTGACCAACGGCCGCACCTCGATGCCGGGCAGGGTCATGTCGACGATCAGACACGAGATGCCCTTGTGCTTGGGCACTTCGGGGTCGGTGCGCACATAAAGCTGACACCAGTCGGCACGGTGGCCCAGCGACGTCCAGATCTTCTGGCCGTTGACAACGAAGTGGTCGCCGTCGCGCAGCGCCCGGGTGCGCAGCGAGGCGAGGTCGGAGCCGGCTTCGGGTTCGGACATGCCCTGACACCAGATGTCGTCGGCGCGCACCATGCGGGGGAGCAGCTCGCGTTTCTGTGCATCCGTGCCGTACTGCATGATCGCCGGGGCGATGTTGTTCATCCCGATCACATTGAGCGGCACCGGCGCTCGCGCGTGAATGGTTTCCTCGGCGTAGGCGAGTTGTTCGAGCACGCCTGCACCGCGGCCGCCGTATTCCTGCGGCCACGACACCGCGCCCCAGCCCGCGTCGGCCAGCGTGGCGTCCCATGCGCGCAGGGTTTCGAAGGTGTCCGGATCACGGCCACGCCGACGACCGGCGGCCACCACCTCGTCGGTCAGGTTCGCGGCCAACCACGCGCGCAACTCCTTGCGGAACTGTTCGACCTCCGGCGGGTAAGAAAAGTCCACGGTGTCCTGTCGGGATCGTTTCTTTATAATTTTAGGTAGTATAGCTACTGCAACACGTTACAGTTGGGGTCGCCATATAAGTCTCCGGAATGGTCACTTCAGGGAGGTTCGGTCGTGGGCCGAGTAGCGGGGAAAGTAGCCCTGATCAGCGGAGCCGCTCGCGGCCAAGGACGATCGCACGCTCGATTGCTGGCCGCCGAGGGCGCCGACATCATCGCCGTGGACATCTGCGAAGACATCGAGACCAACGAGTATCCGCTGGCGCGGCCGGAGGACCTGGACGAGACGGCCCGGCTGGTCGAGAAGGAAGGCCAGCGCGCACACACCGAGATCGCCGACGTTCGCGACCGCGCGGCACTGGCGGCGGCGATCGATCGTGGCGTCGCCGAGTTCGGTCAGCTCGACATCGTGGTGGCCAATGCCGGCATCTGCCCGATGACGGCAGGGCTTCCGCCGCAGGCGTTCGTCGACGCGGTCGACGTCGACCTGCTCGGCGTCATGAACCTCATCCATGCCAGCATCAAGCACCTCCACGCGGGTGCGTCGATCATCGCGACGGGGTCCGTTGCCGCGTTCATGGCGACGGCCGTCAACACCGCGGGGATGGACGGCGGACCGGGCGGTGCGGGCTATGCGTTCGCGAAACAGGTTGTCGCACACTATGTCAACGACCTCGCCCGGACGCTGGCGCCCGAGCAGATCCGGGTGAACGCGATTCACCCGACCAACTGCAACACCGACATGTTGCACAGCCCGCCGATGTACAAGGCATTCCGGCCGGATCTGCAGAACCCGACCCGCGAGGAGGCCGAGGTCGTCTTCCCGATGATCCAGGGTTTCCCGATTCCGTACGTCGAGCCCGAGGACATCAGCGAGGCGGTGCTGTTCTTGGCCAGCGACGCCGCGCGGTACGTCACCGGCCAACAACTGCGCGTCGACGCGGGCGGCTTCCTGAAGATCAAGCCGTGGTCAGGGCCGTAGGAAAGGCGCAGGCATGCCAAAGGGAATCATCTACGTCGAGACGATGCCGGCCTCGCCGGACCGGGAAGCCGAGTACCACAAGTGGTACAACGACACGCATTTGGAGCAGATCCTGTCGGTGGACGGGATCGTGTCGGCCCGCCGGTTCGCGCCGACAAGCGGCGACGGGCCGTTCATCGCCATCTATGAGCTTGACTGTGACGACCTGGATGCGGCCGCGAAGCGGATGGGCGAGGTCAACCTGACCGGCCTCGACAACATCGCGATGGACCCCAAGCCGATCCCGCACGTCTACCGCGAGATCGGATCGCTTGGCCCATGACCTACCCCGCAGACGTCCAGCGGCGCATCTACGCGTTGATGGTGTTGATGAAGGCCGCCGACGATCGACTCTCCAAGGGCATCGGCACCGGCGAATTCATGTGCGTGTACTGGCCGTCGCGCGGCCAGGAGGCCGTTGCCGCGGCGATGGGTGTGTCGCTGCGTGACGACGACCAGTTGGTGACGACGTATCGCGGGCTACACGACCTGATTGGCAAAGGCGTTCCGCTGGAAGAGATTTACGGCGAGATGATGGGCCGCGTCGTCGGCGCGAGCCGCGGTAAGGGCGGCACCATGCACATCGCGAACCCCGACAAAGGCGTGATGCTCTCGACAGGAATCGTCGGGGCCGGACCGCCGGTGGGCGTCGGGCTGGCCATGGCGGCCAAGCGAAAGGGGCTCGACCGGGTCACCGTGGTCAGCTTCGGCGACGGAGCCACCAACACCGGCTCCTTTCATGAGGCGGCGAACATGGCCGCGCTGTGGGACCTGCCGGTCGTCTTCGTCTGCCAGAACAACCAGTACGCCGAGATGACGCCGACCACCGACACGATGAAGCTCGAAAGAGTCGCGGACCGGGCGGCCGGCTACGGCGTGCCGGGTGTCCGCGTCGACGGCAACGACCCGCTTGCCGTCGCGACAGTGCTGGACGAAGCGCTGAGCCGGGCCCGCCGCGGCGCGGGCCCCACCTTCATCGAATGCGTGACGTTCCGCTTCCGTGGCCACTATTTCGGTGACCGGACGCCGTATATCCCGAAGGAGCAACTGGAGGCGGCGATGGCAGCTGACCCGGTGCCGCGCTTCCGCCGGCTGCTGATCGACGACGGCGTCTGCAGCGACGAGGAGCTGAGCCGGATCGACGAGGGCGCACTCACCAAGGTCGAGATGGCGCTGAAGACCGTCATGGCCGCCGATGCCCCTTCGATCGACGAGCTGGATCGAGACGTGTACGCGACCCCGATCTCCTACCCGGTGTGAGGACGACGCGCATGGACGAGAAGGAAATGACGATGCGCGAGGCGCTGAACTTCGCGCTCGATGCGGCGTTGGCGGCCGACGAGCGGGTGTTTCTGCTCGGCGAGGACATCGCCGACCCCGGCGCGTCCGGTCCGACTGCGGGTCTTTCGACGAAATACGGGCACGACCGGGTCCTGGACACCCCGATTTCCGAGGCCGCGATTCTCGGTGCGGCGGTCGGCGCCGCGATCGACGGCCTACGTCCCGTCGCCGAGATCATGATCATGGACTTCATCGGCATCGCGGCGGATCAACTGATCAACAACGCCGCCAAGCTGCGGTTCATGACCGCGGGCAGGACGACTGCGCCGCTCACCGTCCGGACCCAGGTCTACGGCGGACTGGCCACCGGTGCGACGCACTCGCAGAGCCTCGAGGCGTGGTTCATGCACATTCCCGGGATGAAGGTGATCGTGCCGTCGACGCCGCGCGACGGTAAGGGGCTGCTGACGTCGGCGATCTTCGACGAAGACCCCTGCCTGTTCGTCGAGACCATCCGCTTGCAGGGCCAAAAGGGCATGGTGCCAACCGATCCCGGGTTCTCGATTCCGCTCGGGCAGGCCGACGTCAAGCGGCACGGTTCCGACGTCACGATCATCAGCTACGGGCGCAGCGTGCTCGATTCGTTGGCGGCCGCGAAGGTGTTGGAAGAAGAAGGGGTCAGCGCCGAAGTCGTGGACCTGCGCACGCTGGTGCCGCTCGATGTCGAGACGATGGTCGAGTCGGTGCGCCGCACGCGGCGCGCGGTCGTCGCACATGACGCCGTCCAATTCGCAGGCCCAGGAGCCGAAATCGTAGCGACCCTGCAGTCGGAGTGCTTCAGTGAGCTCGCCGCGCCGATCGAAAGAGTGGCGGCGCGATTCATTCCGACGCCTGCCGCCGCCGCGCTCGAGGCGCAGCTCTACCCGTCGCCTGCCCGCATCGTCGCGGCCGCGCAGCGCACCCTCCAAGAGGCGAGAGTTCGTGGCTGACTTCATCATTCGCATTCCGCGCGTCTCGGTCGCTGTGTCGGAAGCGGAACTCATCGAATTCCTCGTCGCCGACGGCCAGCACGTCGAAGAAGGCGCACCGATCTACGTGATCGCAACGGAGAAGGTGGAGCAGGAAATCGAGGCCGGTGCATCGGGCACCGTCCAATGGACCGGCGAAGTCGGCAACGTGTACGACATCGGCGTCGAAATCGGCGTCATCAAGTCATAGGAGAGGGAATGGATCTCAACGAGACCCGCGAACGGATCATCTTCGAAAAGAACGGTCCGATAGCGACGATCACACTGAACTGGCCGGAGAAGGCCAACGCTCAGGACCAGAAACAGGTCGAGGAGATCGACGACGCTTTGCGGGACGCCGACCGCGACTACGACATCAAGGTTCTCGTGATGAAGGCCAACGGGCCAGGGTTCTGCTCGGGACACGCGATCGGCAACAACGCCGTGGACTACCCAGAGTTCGTCGAGGGCTTCAAGGCGACCGGTATGCCGTGGAAGCCGCAGACCGACTTGTTCGTCAAACCGATCCTCAACCTGTGGGAGTTCTCGAAGCCGACCATCTCACAAATCCACGGCTACTGCGTGGGCGGTGGCACGCACTACGGTCTGGTCACCGACATCGTGATCGCTTCAGAGGATGCCTACTTCTCGTATCCGCCTCTTCAGGGCTTCGGCATGCCGTCGGGCGAATGTTCGATCGAGCCATGGGTTTTCATGAACTGGCGGCGCGCATCCTATTACCTCTATACCGCCGAAACCGTCGACGCGAAAAAGGCACTCGAGTACGGCCTCATCAACGAGGTGGTCAAGCGTGAAGATCTGGACGCGCGGGTGGAGTCGATCGCCCGTCACATCGCGCAGGCGCCACTGACCACACTGCTGGCCACCAAGGCAAACATCAAGCGGGCGTGGGAGATGATGGGCATGCGGGTGCACTGGCAGAGTTCCAATGACCTCGTTGCGCTCGCCTCAGTCAGCAGGGACGTCCAGGAGTTGATCCAGCGGGTGTTCGCCGACAAGATCCTGCCGTCCGAAATGGCCAAGCGCCAGGCGGCGGCATCCACCGACGGCAAGGCGACCTAGGCGCGTCGTGCACATTGCCGACCACGCGATCAGCGCCCCGCAGTCGGTGGCGCTGATCGTCGCGGATGGTCCGACAGTTTCATACGGCGACCTGTATGCGAGGAGTCAGCGGGTCGCGGCCATGCTCCACGACGCGGGGCTGCGGCGCGGCGACGGGGTCGCGCTGGTGCTGCCGAACCGGCCGGAGTTCCTCGAAATCACCTGGGCGTGCCAGCTTTCCGGGCTGTACTACAGCGCGATCAACACCCACTTCACCCCCGACGAGGTGGCGTATGTGATCGAGGACTCCGAGGCCAAGGCGGTGTTCACCGAGGCAGACGGGGAGATACGCATCAGCGTCGGCGGCAGGGTCAGCTCATACGAGGATGCCCTCGCCACAGCGGGCGACCCGCCGCCCATATCGGACGGTTCGGAGATGCTGTATTCGTCGGGCACCACCGGCCGGCCGAAGGCCGTGCGAAGGCCACTGCCGGAGGACGGCAACGGGTCATGGGCGCAAAAGGTGTTGGAGTACACGCTGACTCACCGTTACGGCATGACCCCGTCCAGTGTGTACCTGTCGCCTGCACCGCTGTATCACGCCGCTGGGGTCAACTACACGATGGCGGTGCACCGCGTCGGGGCGGGGGCGCTCATCATGCCGCGGTTCGACGCCGAGGCGGTGCTGCGGCTGATCGAAACCCACCGGGTCACCCATGCGCAGTTCGTACCCACCATGTTCGTGCGGATGCTGAAGCTTCCCGACAAGGTCCGTGAGTCTTACGACGTGTCGAGCCTGCAGTGCGTGATCCATGCGGCGGCGCCGTGCCCGGTGGATGTGAAACACCGGATGATGAAGTGGTTCGGCCCCATCATCCACGAGTACTACGGCGGCACAGAGGGATTCGCCGGCACCACGATCGATCCGCAGGAGTGGCTGGCGCACCCGGGTTCGGTCGGCAAACCCTTCACCGCGGTGCACGTCGTCGGCGAGGACGGATCGGAATGCGCCGTCGGCGAATCGGGGGAGTTGTACTTCGAGGGCGGTCCGGCGTTCGAGTACTTCAAGGATCCGGAGAAGACGGCGTCGGTTGCCAATGAACAGGGTTGGCGGTCGCTCGGGGACATGGGATATGTCGACGAGGACGGCTACCTGTATCTGACCGACCGGTCGACGTTCATGATCGTCTCGGGCGGGGTCAACATATACCCGCAGGAGGCGGAGAACCTTCTGGTGATGCATCCGAAGTTGGTCGACGCGGCGGTGTTCGGGGTGCCCAACGAGGAGTTCGGCGAAGAGGTCAAGGCCGTGGTGCAACCGGCCGCAGGTGTGGTGGCCGGTCCGGAATTGGAGGCCGAACTGATCGCGTACTGCAAGGCACATCTCGCGTCGTACAAGTGCCCTCGCACAGTCGAATTCGACCCCGATCTGCCGCGTGACCCGAACGGCAAACTCTACAAGCGGCGAATCAGGGAGCGCTATTGGGTAGGGCGATCGTCACGGATTCTCTGATACCGCGTGCGTCGTGGTTCGCGCACCCACAGTTCGCCATCACCGGCGGTCGGGCCTTGCGCGGCAAGCTCACGCTTGAGCACCTTGTGCGTCGCGGTGGTCGGCAGATCGGCGGTGATGCGCACGTACCGCGGCCACGCCTTCGGAGACAGGTCCGGCTGCTCGGCCAGAAACGCTTCGAAACCCTCAGGCGTCAAGGAAGATCCGTCGTGCAGCACCAACGCGGCCATGATCTGGTCGCCGACGTTCTCATCGGGCACCGCATACACGGCCACCCGGCTGATGTCGGCCAGCCGTATCAGGATTCGTTCGATCGGGGCGGCCGCGAGGTTTTCGCCGTCGACGCGCATCCAGTCAGCGGTGCGGCCGGCCAGGTAAATCCAACCGTCGGCGTCGCGATACGCCAGATCACCCGACCAGTACATGCCGCCGCGCATGCGTTCGGCCGTCGCGTCCTCGCTGTTGTAATAGCCGGTGAAGAACCCGGCGCCCGACGTGTTGACCAGTTCACCGACCGCTTCGTCGGCGTTGATCAACGCACCATCCGCATCGAAGCGGGCGACCGGGCACTCGGTGAGGGTGTCCGGGTTGTATATCGCGACACCCGGAAAGCCTTTGCCGAGCGAGCCTTTCGGGGTGCCTTCCTCACGGGTGATGATGACGGCGTTCTCGCTGGAGCCGAAGCCGTCCCACACCAGCGTGCCGAATCGGCGGCCGAACTCTTCGATGTCGCGGTCGCTCGCTTCGTTTCCGAACGCGACGCGCAGCGGATTGTCGGCGTCGTCGGGCTGCTCGGGCGTGGCCAGAATGTAGGCCAGCGGCTTGCCGACGTAGTTCATGTAGGTGGCGCCGTAGCGTCTGATGTCGGACAGGAACTGCGACGCGCTGAACTTCGCGGGCGCCATCGCAGCACCGGTCGCGATCGCCACCCCCCAACCCGCAACCAGCGCGTTGGAATGAAACAGCGGCATCGACAGGTAGCACGTGTCGTGGGCGGTGACGTCGAACCTCTGCACCAGGTTCGCCCCGGACATCAGCACCATGAAGTGCGACACCTTCACCGCCTTCGGATCACCGCTGGTGCCGGAGGTGAAGATCAGCATGTAGGGGTCGAGCGCGTCGACCTCGCGGTACGGAGACAACTCGCCTGCGGCGTCGAGCAAGCGCGCCCACTCGTCGCTGGAGGAGTCCAACACCGTGACGTCGTCGAGGTCGACACCGTCCAGCAGCGCCCGATGCTCCGCATCCGTCACGACTATCTGGCAGTCGGAGCGGCGAATGTCGGCGGCCAGCGCGGCTCCGCGTCTGGTGGTGTTGAGCCCGCACAGCACGTACCCACCGAGGCCAGCGGCCGCCATCTGATGGAGGAACTCGGGCGTATTGCCGAGCAGCACGCCGATGTGGACCGGCCTGTCACGGTCGACGAGCGCCAGCAGCGCAGCGGCCCGTGCGGACGCCTCGCTCAGGTGCTCCCGCCACGTCCACTGCCGGTCGCTGTACTTCACCGCAATCGCGTCGGAGGCAGCACGTTCTCGAAGCAATTGCTGGATGGTGTCGCTCGGCACCAGTTAGTTTTAGCAAACAGTCAGTGAGGTGGGATATGCGGATCATCGATGCCGACGGGCATGTCGCGGAGGGGCCATCGCTTGCCATCGAGGCGATGAAGCGCTGGCCCGAACACATCACGCCACGCGAAGACGGCAAGGCCTTGATGATCGAGGGCCGCAACTACCCTGAAGCCGACGGCCCCGGCGCCGGATGTCCGCGCGAGCACGGCTTGTCCACCGCAGACGGCATCGACTACTCGTCGGCGCAGGGCGTGCTCGGCGACGCCGATCGCGATCACATCGACACCATGGTGTTGTATCCCAGCCTGGGGCTGTGCGCACCGAGTCTCGAAGACCCCGAATTCGCAGCAGGATTCGCGCGGCTCTACAACCAGTGGATCGCCGACTACTGTGCCGAGTCCAACGGACGGTTGCGCGGCATCGCGGTCACCCCGATCGAGCACGGTGAGGTGGCTGTCGAGATCATGCGCGAGGCCAAGGACCTCGGCCTGGTTGCCACCCACATCCCGCCCGCACTGAAGACTCGCAACCTCGATCACCCCGATCTCGACCGGTTCTACGCGGCCGCCGAGGAAATGGACATGCCGCTGGGCATTCACGGCGCACCGGGCATGCACCTACCGAAGGTCGGGGTCGACCGCTTCACCAATTACATTCAGGTGCACTGCGTCAGCTTCCCGTTCGACCAGATGACCGCGATGACCGCGATGATCTCCGGCGGGGTGTTCGACCGGCATCCGAGGCTGCGCGTCGCGTTCCTGGAGGCCGGTGTCGGCTGGGTGCCGT
Organism: Mycobacterium sp. OAE908; assembly: GCF_017872775.1. Taxonomy (NCBI): domain Bacteria; kingdom Bacillati; phylum Actinomycetota; class Actinomycetes; order Mycobacteriales; family Mycobacteriaceae; genus Mycobacterium; species Mycobacterium sp. OAE908. The sequence goes on along the minus strand of NZ_JAGGJL010000002.1, from coordinate 1,420,072 downwards.
TCTTCATCGACCGCCTCCACGAGCACTTCGAAAAACGCGGCGACTGGATCGAGAACGGGTGGAAGCGCGATCCGCAGGAATACCTTCAGGCGGGCAACATCTGGACCACCTGCGAGCCGGAGGAGCCGATCCTGCCGGGCGTCATCGACGTTCTCGGTGACGACTTCATCATGTTCGCCAGCGACTACCCGCACTGGGACGGCGAATGGCCAGAGAGCACCAAGCATTTGCGGTCGCGACCTGACATCAGCGAGCAGACGCGGGAAAAGATCGGCGGCACCAACGCCAAGCGCTTCTACAGCTTGAACTGATGTCGCCGAGCGGCCCACTCGGCCTTAATAGGCCCCTCAGTGGGCTGCCGTTCGCCGAAACTGCAGTTATCGTGCATCGTAGTCGCACTATTTCGCGATAACTGCAATCTCGCGACACGGTGGACGGGTGATGGTCAACTAGTCCAGGCTGAAATCGATGACGCCGCGGATGATTTCGCCGTTCAGCAGATCGCGGTAACCGTCGTTGATGTCGTCGAGTCGATAGCGTCTGGTGATCATCTCGTCGAGCTGCAACTGGCCTGCTTCGTAGAGCCGGGCGAACCGTGCGACGTCGACCCGCGGATTGCACGAGCCGTACACGGTGCCCTTGAGGCTCTTGTTCCACAGGATGAACTCCTGCAGGTTGATCGCGATGGAACTGGTCGTCTGCTTGGTCATCCCGGTCAGCACGCACGTGCCGCCCTTGCGCGTAAGGCTCAGCGCCGCTTGCACGTCCTGCTCTGAAATCAGCGAGGGCGAGACGATGACGGCATCGGCCATCACGCCATAGCTCAGCTCCCGAACCACCGCTGCCGCTTCATCGGTGCTGCCTGCGCTATGAGTAGCGCCGAACCGCAATGCGGACTTCTGTTTGAACTCAACAGGATCGACCGCGACGATGTGCGCGGCGCCGTTGATGCGTGCGCCCTGGATGGCTCCAGTGCCGATGCCACCCACGCCCACGACGACGACGGTGTCGCCGGACCGGACCTCGGCGCGGTTCTCTGCCGAACCGTATCCCGTCGGAACCCCGCACGACAGCAGGGCCATCGGGAGCAACGGCAGGTGCGGATCGATCTTGACGATCGAATCCGTCGACACCACAGTGTGTTTGGAGAACGCGCCGACCTTCGATAGATGGCCGAGCTGACGGCCGTCCGCGGTGTGATGGCGGAACGTGCCGTCGGTCGGCATGCCCGGAATCATCACCTGCGCGCCCATGTCGCAGATGTATTCCATGCCCGAGTTGCACCACCTGCACCGGCCGCACACCGCGACGAACGACGTCACCACGTGATCACCCGGCGCGAACTCCGTCACCCCCTCGCCGATGTCGACAACGACCGCCGAACCTTCGTGACCGCCGATCATCGGGAACATCGAGGGCAGGCCGAACGACTGCATCACCTCGTTGCTCGCGGACATGTCGCCGTTGAGGATGTGCTCATCGGAGTGGCACAATCCGGCAGCCACCATCTCGATCAGCACCTCGCCGGCGCGTGGGGGATCCAGCTCGAATTCCTCGACCGACCACGGGCCGCCCACATCGTGCAGGATCGCGGCGCGACTCTTCATGCGATACGACGGAATGTCACCGGCAGATGCTTCGGCGAGCGGAACGGCATACCGGTGATGTTGGTGTCGTCGTCCTCCAAGAGCTGCAGGTCGGTTACCCGGTCGAACAGGCTCGTCAGCATCGCCTTCGTTTCCACCCGGGCCAAATGCATGCCGAGGCAGCTGTGAATGCCGCCCGCGAACGAAATGTGTGCCCGCCGCGGCCGGTGAATGTCGAACACGTCGGGGTTTTCCCATCGCTTGTCGTCGCGGTTGGCCGCACCCATGCACAGATTGACCTGGGCGCCTTCCGGGATCGTGATGCCGTGCATCTCGACATCGCGGGTGGTGTTGCGGGTCACCAGAACAAGCGGCGTCTCATACCGGATGCCCTCTTCGATCGCAGCCGGAATCAGGTCGCGGTCCTGCTGTACCGCCGCGAGTTGGCCGGGGTGGGTCAGCAGCAGCTGCAGCAGGTTTCCCGACGACCGATAGGTGGTTTCAAGCCCTGCGGGCAACAGCAACCGCAGGAACGAGATGATGGCTTCGTCGGTGAGCTTTTCGCCGTCGATCTCCGCGCCGACGAGGTCGCCGATGACGTCGTCGGTGAGTTTCCGGCGCCTCTGGTCTACCTGTTCCTGGAAGTAGGTACCGAGTTCGACCGACGCGTTGAGGCCGGCCTCGATGTCCTCGGTGATCGAGATCAGTTGCAGCGACAGCCGCCGGAACATCTCCAGGTCCTGCTGCGGCAGGCCCAGCAGCGCCGCGGTCACCCGGGTCGGGAACTCGAATGTGACGGCCTTGACCAAATCGACTTCGCCTTGGTCGAGGAACTCATCGACCAGTTGATCGCAGATCGGGTCAATCACCTCGGGTTCCCACTGCGTCAGTGCGCTCTGCTTGAACGCCTTGCTGACCAGGCTGCGATGGTCGTGGTGCTGCTTGCCCGCCATGCCGAGAATCGTCGGGCCGAAGACGAGCCCGATGGTCTGGTTGTACATCTCCGAGGCGAACACCGTGTCCTCACGGAACGCGGTGAATACGCTCTCGAAGTCAAACAGGGTCCAGTTCTCGGGGTTCTTGAGCTCTTCGGGCATCAGGTCGCTCTCCATGAGCGTGCCTCGCCACACCGGCGCCGTATTGCGCATGTGGTTGAAGAATCCGTAGGGATCGGTCGCAAGATCTGGCGCGCTCTGCGAATCGGTGCTGATCGTCACCAGTGCCTCCCGGGGCAGCAGCATCTAGCGGCTCTGTCGCCCTATCTTTACTATTTTAGGTATTCTAGGTCAAGGAAACCGAAGGGACATGATGCAGCGGCGACCGGTGTGTGCCATCGAGGATCTGCCTCCGGGGAGCATGAAGCTGGTGCAGGCTGGCAAGTTCGGGGTGGGCGTATACAACATCGAAGGCGCGGTGTACGCGATCGCCAATTACTGCTCGCACGAGGGTGCACCGCTGTGCGCGGGATACGTCGTCGGCACCAATGAGTACGCGCCGGAGATGCCCGACCAGCTGCGCCGCGTCCGCGAAGGCCGCATCGCGCGCTGCCCATGGCACAACTGGGAGTTCGACATCACGACGGGTGTGAACCTCGCCGATCCGCAAAAGCGCGTTCGCACCTATGAGGTCGACGTGAGCGATGGGCAGGTGTATCTCACCGCATGAGCGAAGCTGTCGGCCCATGATCATCGATGCCAATGTGCAACCGCATTTCCGCTACAACGCGGAGATCCGGAAGTTCCTTGGGCCCGCGCACAAGTTGCGTTCGATCCCTGACGTCGAGCAGCAGTGGTACCAGGCGCCGGGCGGCGATTACCGCCAGGACCTGTACGGCAATGGCTACCCGGGATCCGACCCAGACGTCGTGGCAAGCCACCTGTTCACCGACGGGGGCGCAAGCCACGCGATCCTGAATCCACTCACCCGCGGCAACATCGCCGACTATCTGCTCAACAGCCGGATCTGTGCGGCCGTGAACGACTGGCTGCTGACGCGCTGGCTCGACTCCGATGACAGCGGCCGGTTCCTCGGCACCATTCGGGTCAACCCCGAGGATGTCAAGGGCGCGGTCGCGGAGATCGAGCGACTGGCCGGTCATCCGAAGATGGTGCAGGTCGGCGTTCCTCTGCAGTCGCGCGAACCGTACGGCAAGCCGATGTTCGAGCCGATATGGGAGGCCGCGGCCGCCCACAATCTGCCGGTGGCCGTGCACATCAACGGCGGCAACGGCGTCGACCATGCGCCGACGTTCGCCGGGCACGCCTACACCTATCCCGGATACGCCGCCTTCATGCCGCTGAACTCGTTCGTGCACCTGGCCACGCTGATCATCGAGGGCACGTTCGGGCGAATCCCCGGTCTGCGGTTCGTCTTCGCCGACGGCGGCTACGACATCCTCACGCCGTTGATCTGGCGCTTGGACACGTTCTGGATGTCGATGCGCGACCAAACCCCTTGGGTGGACCGGTATCCCAGTGAATACTTGCGTGATCACGTGCGGTTCTGCTCGTCAGCGTTCGACGGACCGACGGATGCCGGGCTGGCCGAGCGATGGCTCGATTTCAGCGACAAGGCAGACCTGCTGATGTACGGGTCGGGCTACCCGCACTGGTCGACCTCGCAGCCCGACGACGTGGTGGCCGGGCTCAACGCTGAGCAACGGGAAAAAGTGTTGTGGCGCAACGCAAGTGACCTATACGGCGTCACAGAGGGGAGTCTCACATGACGACCGTGGAGGAACGCGCAGACGACTTCGTAGCCCAGGACATCGCCGTGACCATCGTCGACACCGACGTGCACCCGCTGCCGGTGTCGGGTGAAGTGCTGAAGTCGTACGCGCCGGCGGAGTGGAAAGACAAGCTGTGGCCGACGGGTAACGCCGTCTCGCCGGTGCCACATTTCTACGACACCCCGGACTCGTACAAGACGATGTCGCTTCGGGTCGATGCCGCACCCCCGCGTGGCGGAGTCGCGGGCAGCGACCCCGAGTTCGCCGCCAAGCAGCTGCTGGTCGATGCCGGAGTCAGCATCGCGATGTTGGAGCCGATGTGTGATGCCCAGTTGCCGCACGCCGAGCACGTCCTCAAGGCCACTCACAACGACTGGCTGGCCGACGTGTGGCTCGGCGACAACAACTGGCACGGCCGCTGGCGTGGCGCGATCAGCGTCACCGCACAGGACCCGCACGCAGCCGCTCGCGAGATCGAGCGGTGGGCCGGGCACCCGTACATGGCCGAGGTGTTGATGACGCCGCAGACCCGCGGAATCCCGTTCGGCAGCCCGCATTTCGACCCGTTGTACGAAGCGGCCGCGCGCAACAACCTTCCGGTCGCCACGCATCTGATGGGTCAGACGCCGTTCGAGTTGATCCCGATCTACCCGGTGGGCAACCCCGCGCATTGGCACGACTTTTTCGCTTCGTGGCCGCTGCTGTATGTGTCGCATCTGATGAGCCTGGTGTTCGACGGCGCCTTCGACCGGCATCCCGACCTGCGGATCGTGTTCGTCGAGGGCGGCTTCACCTGGGCGATGCCGGTGATGTGGCGGATGGACCGGATCTGGCAACAGCGCAAGGGCGACCTGCCACACGTGCGCCGCAAGCCGTCGGACTATGTGCGCGAACACGTCCGGTTCACCACGCAGCCGCTGGAGGACGTCAACGTCGCGACGTACCGCGAGTACCTCGAGATGATGGATCTCGGTGACTGTTTGATGTTCTCGACGGACTACCCGCACTGGAGTTATGACTCGCCCGAGTGGGCCGTGCGGCGGTTCCCCGCCGATCAGCGTGAGCGGATCATGCGCGGCAACGCCACTGCGCTCTACGGCCTGCCCTCCACGGTCAAGGCGCTGCCGGGTGAACAGCCGCCCGCGACCTGACGTCCCTGACTTGGTCCGGGAGTACGACAAGTGTTGGTCGAGCCTGGATTTCGCCGGCCTTGCCGACCTTTGGGAGCGAGTCGATCCGCAGCCGATCTACGTCGGTGACGAGTACGCCGCCCCATTGATCGGGGCCGACGAGCTGGACCGGCATTGGGCTCGCGTCGCCAGCAGGCTCAAGGCGGCAATCGTGTCGTCGACGCTGCACGAGTGTGACGTGGTCGACGACACAGTGGTGCGGGCCTTGCTGCTCAGCCGTTGGACGTTGACGGGCAGGGAGTCCGACGTCGCGCGGACCGGTGCCAGCTGGGTCACGTGGTTGCTGGTCCGGCGCGGCGAGCGGCTGCGCATCTTTCACCAGATGGAGTCCGAGGTGTTTCTCAGTGACGGCGCAGGGGAGTAGGCCCGCGGCGCTCAACTTCCAACGGCACCACGGGTTCCCGGGCCGACGGGCCGCGGGTGATAGCGTGCAGCCGGATCTCGGGCACGTCCACCGATGGGTCGACGGTGTCCAGCCACGCGACGGCCTCGGCGACGTCCGCGGCCCGGATCGCATACATCTCGAACGGGACGTCCTGCAGCATCTCGGTTTCCACTGGCCCCGGTGTGACGATGTGGACGTTGATACCGTCGCGGTCGACCTCCTGCGCCAGCGCCAGCGCGAACGCGTTCATGCCCGCCTTCGACGCCGAATACGCTGTGCGCGCAGGCATCGGCTCGTGCGCGGCCGATGACGAGACGAACACGAACCGCGAACCTGCCTTCATATGGGGCAGGGCAGCCGACGTGACGACGAAACACGAGTCGAGGTTCGCCGACATCGTCGCGCGCCACTGCTCGAAAGTCTGTTTGCGCGCGTACGTTCCGCCGAGAATGCCCGCCGCGTGTACGACGAGGTCGATGTCACCTGCCGCCTGAACCGCAGGCTGGAATTTGTCCGGATCCGTGGCATCGGCGACGACGTAGCGCGCACCCATCTCCTCCGCCGCGGCCCGCAGCGGCTCCTCGCGGCGTGCGGTCAGCACGACGTCGTAGCCGAGCTCCGCCAGCCTACGGCCGCAGGCTTTGCCGATGCCGCCGCTGCCTCCGGTGATCAAGGCCGTTCGCACGCAACACCTTTCAGCGTTGACGCCGCGCAAGCGCCTGCGGGGAGAGTGCGACGATGCGCCGTTCGGGATCTTCTGCCATGAAATAGGCCTGGGTGTCCGCCAAATGGCGCGCGGATAGCTTGCGTGCGCGTTCGGCGTCGCCTGCCTCGATCGCCTCGGCGATCTTCGTGTGAATGCTCAACGCGATGCGGCGCTTGCTCAGCGCCGGGTACTCGCCTTTGGCAGCAGTCTCCTCGGCCCACCACTGCAGGTGACTGCTCCACAGCGTCTCCAGACTGCCGACCACGGCGATCATCGTGTGATTGCCGCAGCCTCGGACGATCTCGTCGTGGAACTTCCCGCCGATCTCGGTGAAGCGGGCACCGTCCTCGATGTGCTCGGCCATCGCGTCGTTGAGTTCCTTGAGCTTCGGAATCAACGTCTCGCCGCGGTCCGGACGCTTGGCCGCCAGGGCCGCACACATCGGATCGAGTTCCTGTAATGCGGTGCCGAGATCGGCCAACGGCACAGTGTCGCTTTGCAGCAACAGCCCGATCATGTAGGCCGCGCTGGCCTTGGCGGGGGCATGTACGACGGCGCCACCTCGATTGCCGCGACGCACGGACACCAGCCCCTCGGTCTCGAGGATTCGCAAGGCTTCGCGCAACGAGACAAGGCTGACGTTGAACTGTTCGACAAGCACCTCCTGGCGCGGCAGCAGGTCACCGTCGGAAAGCTCGCCGTCGATGATTTGCCGCCGAAGCTCGTCGGCCACGATCTCGGCTGTACGGCGCGCCGACAGCCTGCGGCGTGCCTCGGGGCCGATTCCCAGTGTTGTCATGTCTTGGCAATATTAACAGCGATTCGCCTGCTCGCAGGCACCGCTATCCGACAAAAGTTACTAAGATGATAAAGAAACCACGGGAGGATGTGCGGTTGACCGGCGATTCGCCAACCCCGCTGCATGATCTTCGCGTCGTCGAGATCAGCGACCGGATCGCCGGCGCTTACTGCGGCAAGTTGCTCGTCGCCGCGGGGGCCGATGTGGTGAAGGTCGAGCCTGTCGCGGGAGATGCGTTGCGCCGCTTCACCACAACCGGCGCCGTGCCTGCTGAGGGCATCGATTCGCCACTGTTCAGTTACCTCAATGCTGGGAAGCGAAGCGTAACAGCCGCATCCGAGGAACTGCTGGGCAGCGCGGACGTGTTGATCACCACCCAGAGGAGCGAGCTCGGCTCCACGTCCCCGCAGTGCGTAGTGGTGTCAATCTCCGACTTCGGCTTGACGGGCCCATGGTCGGACCGCCCGGCCACTGAGTTCACGCTGCAGGCCGTCTCGGGGCTGACCGGATTCCGCGGTGATCCTGCTGGCCCACCGATCTCGATCGGCGGGGACCTGGGGGAGTACATGGGCGGAGCCTGTGCCGCCTATGGGGCGTTGGCTCTGCGGCGCCGGGTCCGTCGCGGCGGGCGGGGCGGGCACCTGGACATGTCGATGCTCGAGGCGATCACGCTGATGCAGAGCAGCGAGTGGTTGCATTCGCAGCTACTGCAGGTACCGCCGATCAAGCGTTCGATCGAAGTCCCGTCGATCGAGGAAGCCGCCGATGGCTACGTCGGCATCAGCATGGTCACCGGCCAGCAGTGGCTCGATTTCGCCGCGATGGTGGATTGTCAGGAGCTGACTGAGATCCCGGAGCTTCGCTTCCAGATCGGTCGCTGGGATTACCGGGACTGGATTCGCGAACGCATCGGACCATGGATGCGCGAGCGCACTGTCGACGAGATCGTCGAACTCGGCCAGTTGTTCCGGCTGCCCATCGCCCCGCTCGGCAACGGCGCGACCATTCCCCAGATGGACCACCTGCGCGAGCGCGGTGTCTACCTCGACAACCCGACGGGCTTCCGCCAGCCGCGCGCCCCCTGGCTGATGTCGGCCGCAGCACCCGCCCCCGTGCGGCCGGCGCCGGCCGTAGGCGAAGCGGATGGCGAAACACTTTGGCAGCCAAGAGAATCCGTTGACGTGACCGCCTCCGACCTGCCGCTGGCCGGAGTTCGCATCGTCGATCTGACCGCGTTCTGGGCCGGTCCGGCCGCAACTCATGCACTGGCCGCGCTGGGCGCTGACGTCATCAAGATCGAGTCGATCCAGCGGCCCGACGGCATCCGCTATTCGGGTGGCATGCGCACTGACGTCGACGACTGGTGGGAGTACGGCTGGCTCTTTCAGGCGATGAACACCAACAAGCGGTCGGTGACACTGGATCTGGAGTCACAGGACGGCGTCCGACTCCTCAAGCAGTTGGTCAGTCAGTCCGACGCGGTGATCGAGAACTTCTCGCCCCGGGTGATGGACCAATTCGGCCTTGGCGCAGACGCGTTGCTTGCCATCAAGGCGGACCTGGTCGTGGTGCGGATGCCAGCCTTCGGCCTGACGGGGCCGTGGCGCGACCGCGTCGGTTTCGCGCCGACGATGGAGCAGATAGCGGGGTTGGCGTGGGTCACCGGCCTGCCCGACGGACCGCCGGTGCCACCGCGGGGCGCCTGCGACCCGTTGGCCGGTGTGCATGCGGCGTTCGCATTGCTGTGCGCACTGGAGTTCGCCGAGCGGACCGGCCGCGGCCAGTTGGTCGAGGTGCCGATGATCGAGACCGTACTGAACGTGACCGCCGCGCAGACAATCGAATACGAGGTGTTCGGCGAGATATTGGAGCGGCGGGGCAACCGAGGCCACGCCGGCGCGATTCAGGATCTGTACCGGTGCACGGGCGACGACAATTGGATCGCGATCTGCGCGCAAACCGATGCGCACAAGACGGCGTTGTCGGAATTGACGGGCGGCATCGAGCTGAGTGACTGGTTGGCCGGTCAGGACCTCGACGCGGCCGTTGATGCGCTTGCCCACAAGGGGATTCCGGCGGCCGCCGTCGTCTCCCCGTCGCTGGTGACGGAGAACCCGCAACTTCGGCACCGTGGATTCTTCGAGCGGCTCGACCATTCACGGACAGGCGAGGGTTGGTATCCGACACCACCGTTCACACTGCTCGACGGCAACGAAAGGTGGCTGCATCGCCCACCGCCGACGCTCGGGCAGCACAATGGTGAGGTGTTGACCGAACTATGCGGGCTGACCGGCGAGGATCTCGAGCGGCTGGCCGCCCAGGGTGTGATCGGCACCCGCCCGAAGGGCCTGTGATGGGAGCGTTCGACGTGCTTCTGAATGACGAACGCACCCAACTCGAATCGTTTGTTGAGGAGTACCGCGGCGCCATCGAGAACACACTTGATGGCCTCACCGAGGAGCAGGCTCGTCGTCGGCTCGTGCCCTCAGCGACGACGCTGCTCGGCCTGCTCAAGCACGTCACATGGATGCAGCGAGTGTGGTTCGAGGAGTGCATCGGGGGGAGGTCTCGTCGGGAACTCGGCCTGGTGAACACTCCAGAAGAGTCATTCCAACTCGCCGACCACGACACCATTGCCGCCGTCAAGGCGGCCCACATGCAAGCCTGCGCGACGGCCAGGGCTGCGGTGGCCAACCTCTCGTTGGACGCCGTCGTGACGGGTCATCGTGCGGGGCCCCGCACAGTGCACTGGGTGTACCTGCAGGTTCTGCGCGAGCTGGCGCACCACTGCGGCCACGCCGACATTCTGCGCGAACAGATTCTCGCCGGCTGACCTCTCCAGATCTGGTTCTACCGCGCCCGCAACGAGATCGGCATCGCGTCGAAGATCGACATGTTGTTGGTCAGGTTCGGGTAGGACACGGTCGGCTGGCCGAGTTCGATATCGTCTGCGCGACAGAGCAACTCGTCGAGCACAGCGCGAATCTCGGCTCGCGCGAGCATCGCGCCGAGGCAGTGGTGCGGTCCGCCGCCGCCGAACGTCACGTGCTGGTTTTCCGTACGGCTGATGTCGAATGTGAACGGGTCGTTGAAGACTTCCTCGTCGCGGTTGGCCGAGCGCAGCATCGAGACCACTCGCTCGCCCTTCGGGATGGTGATGCCATCCATCTCGACGTCGACCTTGGTGCTGCGTGTCCAGAACGCGACCGGCGTCGCCCAGCGCAGCACCTCCTCGACTGCACTCGACCGGATCGCCTCGTCGGCGCGGTACCGCTCAATCTCACCTGGATTGGCCACAAATGCCTGCAGCCCGAAGGCCAAGGCATTCTTCGTGGTGTCGCTGCCGGCGAAAGTGAGTACGTAGAAGAAGATCTCGAGCTCGTTGGCCGGAATGGACAGCTGCTCGCCGTTCTCGTCGGTGACGACTGCGGTGGCCAGGGTGCTCCAGATGTCATCGGTCGGGTTGCGCCGCTTTTCCGCGGTGAGTTCGAGCGCGTAGGTGAAGACCTTGCCGAACAGTTCGAGCTGCTCCTGTTCGGTCGCCGTCGCGTTTTGACCATTGGCCGACTTCAGGATCCGGTCCAACGTCTCGAAGATCTCCGGCCGGTCGCTGTCGGGGATTCCGATGATGTCGCCGATGACCGACATCGGCAGCACATCGGCGACGTCCTCGATCCAGTCACCACTGCCCGCCGCAAGCAACCCGTCGACCAACGACTTGGCCCGCGTCCGGATGCCTTCCTCGAGCCTGGCGATGGCCTTCGGAGTGAACGCATGCGACATCACCCTGCGCCGCTTCGTCAGCTCGGGTGGATCCATGTGAATGATCGTTGGAATGTCGGCCATCACGCCGATGGTCTGGATGAGCGGGCCGTCCGCCGCGGTGAACGAGTCGGTATCGCGATGAATCCGCTGGGCGTGCCGGTGTTTGGTCGTCATCCAGAAGTCGCGGTGGACGGATTTGGCGACGCCATCGGTGCGCTCGTGGTGGAAGATCGGGCGTTCGCGACGCAACTCTGCGAACAGATCATCGGGAAAACCGTTCTGCCACAACGCAGCATCGGAAAGATCGACCGGAGTCGTCGTTGGCATGTGAGCTCCTCGTTGGGTGACCTTGACCTAGAATGCCTAAAATAGTAAAAATAGGCAATGGACAGGCCCTGACCTGCCCGGTTGGCGTGCGGACGGAGAGAGCAGTGGCGGACACGGTTGCGGACACCACAGACCCGTCGGAACGCGAGTTCGGGCCCAGTGGCATCAGCCTGTCGAAGTACCGGTTCCCAACGGGATGGTTCATCGTCGGGTTCGCTTCCGAGCTGGCCGCCGGCCAGGTCAAGCGGGCGCACTACTTCGGTGAAGAGTTGGTGATCTTTCGTACCGAAGCCGGCCAGATCAACGTCCTCGACGCCTATTGCCAACATCTCGGCGCGAACATGGGCGTCGGCGGCACCGTGGAGGGCGAGCGGATTGTCTGCCCATGGCACGGCTGGCGCTGGAACGGCGACGGCACGAACGCGCTGATCCCGTACAGCAAGATCGGCTGCAAGCAGAACGTTCGGATCAAGGCCTATCCGGTGGCCGAGTGGTACGGCTTCATTCTCGTCTGGCACGAGCGCCATGGCCGCGCTCCGTATTGGCAGCCGCCGGTGCTGCCCGAGTTGGAGACCGACGAGTATTACCCGCTGCACCCGCACACCCGGATGGTCAACCGGGTCAAGGTGCATGCACAGATGATCATCGAGAACGCGGCCGATCCATACCACGTGCAATATGTGCACAAGGCGGCCAACCCGGCCAACACCGCCTCGTTCGAAGTCAGCGGTTACCACCTGCACGCCACGGTCAACGCCGATTTCGGTGGCGGACGGGCCAAGACCTGGCTGACACCCAACGGGCCCGTCGAAGCCAAGATCATCTACGACAACTACTCGTTGGGGCTGGGTGTCGTGCGCTTCCCGTCGGATCTGGTGGCGACCGTTCAGGTGACCGGCCAGACGCCGGTCGACGAGGACTACACCGACTACTTCTACACCCAGGCCTCGATCCGCGAACCCGGCGACACCGGCGACAAGCCCACCGGTCGCGCGGCGAGGTTCCTGCAACTGCAGCAGGAAGTCATCAAGCAGGACTTCTTCACGTGGGAGAACATGAAATACCTGGAGAAGCCCAACCTCGCTCCGGAGGAGGCGCACGACTACGCCGCCTTGCGGCGCTGGGCACACCGGTTCTATCCCGGTGAACAGCCGGCGGCGGGAGATTTCGGCTACACAGCCGACGGCGAGCCCGACCCGGCTGCAGCGAGGGTGTAATGCCCGACGCGGGCTTCACCGTCCCGGCAGTACTGGATCTGCGCGCACAGCAATTCGGCGACCGCGTGATGATGTCGATCGCCGGAACACCGGTCACCTTCGCGCAGATGCGAGACAGGTCCTGCGCCGCTGCCAATGTGCTCGTGGGTCTCGGCGTAAAGCGGGGTGAGACCGTGGCGCTCTTCACCGGAACGTGCCCGGAATGGGTGTACTTCTGGCTCGGGGCTGGCCGCATCGGCGCGGTCCCCGCGGCGGTCAACGCGGCGAGCAAAGGCGAGTTCCTGTCCCACACGCTGCGGCTGTCGCGCGCAGCGGTGGCCGTCACGGATGCTGATCGACAGGGTCGGCTTGCCGAGGTGGCCGGTGACGTGGACACCTTGAGATCGGTACTGGTGCAAGGTGATTCGCTCGCTGATGCGCTGAGCGCCGCGTCGACCGATCCGCCGTCGGGAGCCACCGCCGAACCCGACGACATCGCGCTGTTCTTCACGTCCGGCACCACCGGGCCGTCGAAGGCGGTAGTCACCACATGGCAATACCTGTTCACTGCGGCGGCCACCGTCGCGTCGACGTGGGAATTCGAGGCGGGTGACGTGCTGTGGACGGCCATGCCGCTCTTCCATCTCAGCGCGGCGCCGACGGTGCTGGCCCCAATGCTGGTCGGCGGGACGAGCGTGTTGGCAAGCGCCTTTCATCCGCGTGAGGTGTGGGACGAGATACGGGCGTGTGGCGCCGTGGGCTTCGCGGGGGCGGGCGCGATGGTGTCGATGCTGTGGAACCTGCCGCCCGATCGGCGCGACGCCGAGATCGGGCTTCGGTTCATCTCGGCGGCTCCCATTGCCGCCGACATGTATCGCGCCATCGAGGAGCGGTATCGCTGCCGCATCGTGACGATGTACGGCATGACCGAGGCGTTTCCGATCGCCTACAAGGCAGTGTCCGACGAAGGAAAGCCAGGCACCTCCGGTCAGATCAATCCGGATTTCGACGTACGGATCGTCGATTTGCTCGGCGAACCCGTACCCGAGGGTATGGTAGGGGAGATTGCCTGCCGGGCGCGGAAGCCACATGCGATCAGCGAGGGGTATGTGGCGTCGGCGTCCGGCGGGCCCCCACTGCAGGTCGAACCCCATCCCGAGTGGTTCCGGACGGGTGATCTCGGTTATCTGGACAGCGACAACAATCTGACATACGTCGACCGGGTGAAGGACTCTTTGCGGCGGCGCGGCGAGAACATCTCCTCGGTCGAAGTCGAACAGGCAGTGATGCGTCATCCGGCCGTGTTGGAGGCCGCAGCGGTTGGCATCCCGAGTGATCTTGGCGAGGACGACATTCTCGTCGTCGTGACGCTGCGGCCCGGCGCGGTCCTGGAGTACGCCGAGTTGCTCGACTTCTGCTCGGCGCGGATGCCGTACTTCTGCGTGCCGCGGTATCTGGAAGTCCTGGACGAGATTCCGAAGAACGTGATCGGGCGCGTGCGCAAAGACGTGCTCCGCGACAGGGGACTGGGCCAAGGCGCCTGGGACCGTGAGGCACACGGCTACGTGTTGAGCCGGTAGGACGGGAGACGACATGACGTTGACGTACCAACAGCAATTCGTGCTGGACGGGCTGGCGGGCCGGGCGGCAATCCTCAATCTGAACGCCCGCTATAACCGCGCGTATTCGGCAGGAGACCTGGAAAGCTGGATCACGACGTTCCGCCACGCGGGTGCCACGGTCGTGCGCGGCGGGGAGAGGTTCACCGACCTGCGCGCGGCCTTCAATGGCGGCGACGGCAAGCGCCTCGTCACCGTCGACCACGAGATAACGGTCGACGGGGTGGAAGCGACGCAGCGGTGCGTCGGCTTGGTGTTCGTCGGCGCCGAACTTCGCGCCACCGGCACATATACCGATCAGCTCATCTACGAGCGCGGTGGTTGGTACTTCACGTCGCGCGAACTCGAGTGGGATCTCGCGCCGCGGGAGAGCGCGTTGCCGGTGTGACCGCAGACCTGTCCTACGAATTCGCGTTCGGCACATACGAGGACGCACTTCGGATGGTCGGCACGCGAACGCAGCCGAGATTCGCAGGCACCGCCGTGAGTGGCGCGCGGATACAGCATTTCGCGTCGATGGTGCGCGACCCCAACCCGTCGTATTGGGATGTCGACTTCGCACGGTCGGCGTGGGGTGGTCTCGTCGCGCCACCCGCGTTGCTCATCGGTCTGCTGATGCCGCCGCCGTGGGTGCCCACCGGCCAGGCGCCGACGGCGTCGATTGCCGTCCGGGTCCCGTTGCCAGGCACGGCGATCATCAATGCGTCCAACGATGCCGAGTTTTTGTTGCCGGTGGTGGAAGGCGACATGCTCAGCGTGGTCGAGGAGGTCGTGTCGGTGTCGCCGGAGAAGAAGACCCGTGTCGGCACAGGGCATTTCATCGAGACGTTGGAGACCTACTACCGGGGCGACGGTGCGGTCGTCGCCAGGTGCACGAACTCGTTGTTTCGTTTCAGCCCCGCAGGTGACCGATGACGTGGGACGAGGTCACCGTGCAGGCGCAGCTGCCAGAGGTGGCCGACCCGATCAGCTACGAACGCGTGGTGATGAACGCGGGTACGACGTGGGACTACGTGCCGTGGCACTTCGACCCGGAGTACGCCAAAGAGCACGGGCACCCAACGATTTTCGTCAACACGATGCACCTCGCGGGGTTCATCGACCGGATCGCCACCGACTTCGGTGGGCCGTACAGCAGGGTGGTCAGGCGCAAGGTGTCACTGCTCGGTTCGATCTATGCGGGCGATTCGATGGTGGCGCGTGGCCGAGTGACCGGCAAGCGCATCGATACGTCCGGCGACGCGCCGCGGCACCTGGTCGACCTCGAGATCGGCATCTTCAATCAGCGCGACGAATTGTGCTGTCCCGCAGAGGTTACGCTCGAACTCCGGGGATAGCTTAGATTGGTCGAGTGGCCAACCGCCCTGAGATCCGCACGACCGCGGGTGTTGTCCGTGGCATGTGGGAGAACGAAGTTGCCGTTTTTCGGGGCATCCCGTACGCCGAGCCGCCGTTCGGCCCGCTGCGGTTCAAGGCCCCTGTGCCAGCTGCGTGGTGGGACGGGGTCCGTGACGTTGCCGAGTTCGGCCCACCGGTTCCCCAAGCGAGCCATACCGACTCCGACGACTGTTTGACGCTCAACATCTGGTCGCCGGAGCTCGCTGCCGCCGGGCTCCCGGTAATGGTGTGGATCCACGGCGGTACGTACCTCGAGGGCACCTCGGGCAATCCGCACCATGACGGTACGATTCTCGCCGGTTCGGGTGTGGTGATGGTCAGCATGAACTACCGCACCGGCTTTGAGGGTTTCGCCCATATCGCTGGGGCTCCGGACAACCGAGGTCTGCTCGATCAAATCGCGGCACTGCGCTGGGTACAGGAGAACATCGAAGTATTCGGCGGCGATCCGGGCAATGTCACGGTGTTCGGGCAGTCCGCCGGCGGCGGCTGCATCGCTGCGCTGCTTGCCATGCCGATGGCTGCGGGCCTGTTCCGTCGCGCGATACCGCAGAGCATGCCGGGCACCTATTTCTCACCGCGCCTGGCGGCCGCCATCTCGGCTGCGATTGCAGCGCAGGTCGATGTGGGTGCCACGGTCGAGGATCTGGCGCGAATCTCGCCGCGTGGGCTGATCGACGCGACGGCCGAGATCCGCGCAAGGATGCCGCAAGGATTCGACGTGTGGGGGCCGATGGCGTTGACGCCGACGCCGTTCTCACCCGTCGTCGACGGTGATGTCCTTCCGAGCGCTCCGTGGCGGGCGTTGGCCGGCGGTGCCGCGCGGGACATAGACCTGCTCGTCGGGCATACACGTGACGAGTACCGACTGTTCGCGTCAGGTCTCGGTCATCTGCCACCCTTTCCGCACGACGCTCATGCTTACCGCGCCGCGTATCCCGCAGCTGACCCCGCACAACTGCGCGAAATCATCAACTCCGACTGGCTATTTCGAATGCCCAGCCTGCACCTGGCCGACGCTGCGCATGCGGGCGGTGGGGACGTTTGGACCTACGAACTCTGCTGGGGCTTCAACCGCGACGAGGATGCGTCGCACAGCCTCGACTTTCTCCTTCTCTTCGGCACGTTGACCGCCGATGTTGTGCGCAACCATCCCGCCGCATACCCGAATGCCGCAGACGAGGCCAGCAGGATTTCCCGGCAGATGCGTTCTGACTGGGTGACCTTCGCGGCCACAGGGCAGCCCGGGTGGGCGCGCTACCACCCCGATACGCGTCTGACTCGCGTCTATACCGCAGAACCCACCACGCAGCCGTATCCCGAGGAGCGGTCGCGCCGGATCTGGGCCACGCACCGCTTCGGCACACTGGATCTGCAGACCTAGCGTCCGGTGAACCGCGGCGGGCGCCGCTCGCGAAACGCTGCGATGCCTTCCTTCGCATCGTCGGTTTCGAAGGCGGCGACTTGATGGGGCCACTCCAGTTCGAGCTGTGCTGGCAGCGAGTTGTCGAGTGAACGCGCTAGCGCTCGCTTCGTAAACTGCACCGCGATCGGTGGCTGTGCCGCAATCTGCTCGGCGTAGCTCATCGTCTCGTCCATCAAGCGGTCGTGGGGGAGCACACGCCGAATCATGCCCAGTGCCAACGCTTCCTCGGCATCGTGCAGACGTCCGGTGTACATCATGTCCATCGCCGCCTCGAGCCCGACGGCCCGCGGCAGCGTGTAGCTCAAGCCCATCTCGGCCACCAGCCCGATCCGCACGAACGCGGTGGTGAACGTGGCGCGTTCCGACGCGAGGCGAATATCATGGAGCATGGCCAGCGCGAAACCACCACCCGCCGCGGCACCGTTCACCGCAGCGATCAGCGGCTTGTCGAAGTCCTTGATAGCCAGCGTTTGCCGGCCGATGCCCAACCGGTCATACGCGCGATCTGCTGTGCTGAGAGTGTCTGTCAGCCCCAGGTTTTCGTGCATGAGCGCGTTGAGGTCCTGATTGCCGCTATCGAGGTCGTCCAGGTCGGCGCCCGCGCTGAACGTGTCACCCTCGCCGGTCGTGACAACGACGCGCACGGCGTCATCACGACGCGCCTCTTCGAGAGCGGCTAGATATTCAATGAGCAGTGTGCCGGTCAGGCCGTTTCGCTGCTCTGGCCTGTTGAGCCGCAGCGCCAAGACAGCGCCGCTTCGCTCCAGCGCTACCTCGCTCATCGCGCTCAGCGCAACTCTGGAAGCTTGTCCGCACTGACCGTCGATTGCAGTTCGACGTATTCGGACAGACCCTCAGCACCGAATTCACGTCCGATGCCGGACTGTTTGAACCCGCCGAACGGAGCGCTGGTGTCGAGTGTGTACATGTTGATGCCGTACGTGCCCGCCCGAATCTTGGCAGCGATCTCCAGCCCGTGGGCGGCGTCGGCGGTCCACACCGATCCGGCCAGCCCGTAGTCGCTGTCGTTGGCGATGCGGACCGCGTCGCGCTCGTCGGTGTACTTCAGCACCGTCAGCACCGGGCCGAAGATCTCCTCACGAGCGATCCGCATTTCGTTGTTCGCATCCGTGAATAGTGTCGGTCGGACGTACCAGCCACGATCGCGCGGTTTGTCGCTGCCGCCCAACACGATTCGTGCACCTTCATCGACGCCGGTCTTGATGTAGCCCTGCACGCGCTCCTGCTGCCGCTGCGCGACGAGCGGCCCGATGTCGGTGTCGTCGTCGGCGGGATCGCCGACCTGCAGCCCCGTCATCATCGCCGCGAGAGCGTCGACAACGTCATCATGGCGGCGCTCGCTGACCAGAATCCGAGTCTGCGCAACACACGCCTGCCCGTTGTTCATCAGGCTGGCCATCTTCAGATGCTTGACGGTGCGGTCGATGTCGGCGTCGTCGAGGATGATCGCCGCGGATTTGCCCCCAAGCTCCAGGCTCACCCGCTTGAGCTGTTCACCGCACAGCGCGGCGATCCGCCTGCCGGTGGCCGAGGAGCCCGTGAACGAGATCTTGTCCACCCCGGGATGGCGGACCAGGGCTTCACCGGTTTCGCGTCCGCCGGGAACGATCGAAACCACGCCCTGCGGCAGGTCGATCTCGTCGAGCATCTCGGCCAACCACATTGCGTCCAGCGGTGTTTCGGGCGCCGGTTTGACGACAACCGTGCAGCCGGCGATCAGTGCAGGGATGAGCTTGGGCATGATCAGGAACTGTGGCACGTTCCACGGCACGATCGCGCCGACGACACCGACGGGCGCCCGACGCACATGCACCTCGCCGAACAAGCCCTGCCGCCGCTCGGCCCAAGGGAATTCGCGTGCCGTTGCGAGGTTGAGATGTATCTGGGCCACCGCGCCTGCGGCCTGCCCCAGCCGGCTGAAGCTGCGCGGGGATCCCATCTCGGCGGTGATCAGGTCGGCCATTGCGTCGGTATGGGCGCTGTACACCGCCGCCAGCTTCTCGATCTTCTCCATCCGCTCGGCCGGCGTCATCCGCGGCCACGGTCCCTCGTCGAACGCGGTCCTGGCGGCGGTCACCGCCTTGTCGACGTCTTCGGGAGACGCTTCGGGCGTCTCACCGATCGGCTCTTCACTGTGTGGCGAGATCACCGAGAGTCGCTGTCCGGTGGCCGGTAGCTGCCAACTGCCACCGATGTAGAGCTTGTCGTAGACAAGGGATCTCACGGATACGCCTCCTCGTAGGATTGCCGCGCCCACGCGCGGAATTCGGTGATCGCGCCTTCGCCGCGGGCCAGCTGCGGACGGTCTCGATAGATCTTGTTCTCCCAGATCGGGATGTCCTGTTCGATCTGCCTGCAAAAGTCTCTGGCGAAGCCGAGGCCCATCCGCGTCATCTCACCCGTCTCCGGTTCGGTCTGCACGAAGAAGGTGTAGCGGGCATCGACGAACTCACCGTCGATCGGGGTGACGGTCAGTAGCGTGCATGACCGTCCGAGGCCGCGGTGTCGGACCACGTCGAGCCCCATGCCGAACAGTTCGGAGTCCACCGCACCCGAAACCGGACCGCGCGGCGTCTGAAACGTCACCTCGGCGACTGCCCGCAGCCGGTGCGCGTCCGTCTCCAGATCGAGGTTGCCGAACCCGGAAACGCCATGCACGGTCGCGAAATGCGCTATGTCAACGGTGTTTTCGAACACCTCTTGCGGATGGGACCGGAAGCGCCAGCGTGCTTCCTCAGGTGCGTGGAACGTGAACGCCGCATCTTCGCTCTCGGGGATCTTCGGCAGTTCCCAATCCGGTTGGGTCGATGCCTCGGAGTGCCAAACGAAGATCGCACCTGCCCGCTCGACGGTCGGCCATGCCCGCAACCGGGCGGTGCGATTGACCGTCTTCGCGTACGGAATCTCGACATTCGACCCGGCGCCGTCGAATCGCCAACCGTGAAACGGACACGTGATGCAGTCGTCTGTCACGGTGCCGCCGACGGCGATGTCTGCGCCGAGGTGCGGGCAGTACGCATCGAGCACGTACGGACTTCCGGATTCGCCGCGGTAGCAGATCAATCGTCGGCCGAAATAGTGCAGGCCGACGACCTGTCCGGCGTCGACGTCTCTGCTGTAGGCGACCTGAAACCAGCCCTTGGGGTAGGCGTCGAACGGAAAGCGCTTGCCGATGTCACTCATCACGGCGTCACCGCCCGTCTGGACCGCTAAAGTTGCTATTGCTGTAAACATAGCAAAAAAGGCAGGTGCAGTGGACAACCGTGATTGGCGTGCGTATCCGTTCGAGCTGGTGCCGACAGACCCACAGCTCAACTTCCCAGCCGCCGAAGGCAATCACCCCGATTTCGAGTCGGACACCTGGTTCATCGCGGGCGAACTGACCGCTGACAGTGGCCGCCGGTTCGCGTTCCTGACGATCTTCAACAAGAACCGACCAGGCCAGTCGATCGTCGCCGACTTTCACACCTTCGCGCTGTTCGACCTCGACAACGGCGAGTACGGCACCTACACCGATTACGACATGCCACCCGCCAACATGGCGCCGGGAGCGAGACCCAAGATGACGCTCGAGGATGGCCACCTCGGGTTGACGTATGACAGCGATGCGGGCCAGGCCGTGTGGCGAACGTGTCGCGACCCGCAGGGTGACTTGGTGCCGTACACCTACGACGTCACCTTGGTCGGCACGGATGCACGGGGCGACGCGATGCGACTGGACCTACATGTCACGCCGACGCGCGCCCCCGTCCCGCTGGGCGGCGCGGCGTACAACGGCAAGGTCGAGTGTTTCGGCCAGGCCGAGACGTATTCCTACTTCCAGACGCGGATGGCCATGACCGGCGCATTGCGCTGGGGAGCGGTGCAGGAACAGGTTTCCGGAAGCACGGGTCACGTCGACCGGCAGTGGTTTCCGCTGGTCGCCAACAGCGGCGGACCGACTGGCGATATCCGCTCACGGGCGCACGAGTGGCGCACGATCAACCTCGACAACGGCCTCGACCTGTCCATCTGGCGTCAGTTCGACCGCACCGATCACAATGCGCTGCAACCATTCTCGGGCGCGACCACATGTGCACCCGACAGTGACCCCGAATATGCCGACGACATCGAGGTCACCATCGACAGCTACGTGCGGTGGCCCGATGAGGTCAAGACGTTGGTCCCCCCACCATCGGCGGTGCGGTACATGCCCGACCGACACCGGCTGACGTCACGGCAACTCGACCTCGAGCTCACGGGTGAGCCGTTGGTGCCTGCGCCCGCACATGGGCTTCCGCTGGAGTACATGGAAGGCCCCTATCGATACCGCGGCACGTTCCGCGGAAAGCCGGTGAGCGGCTTCGCTTTCTACGAGCGGTCGCTGGCGCTCTACCGGGACTGGGAACTGGCCGAGATCGCCTCTTCCCACGTCTGATGGCGGTGTTGTAGCCCGGGTTCGTTACGCCCGAACACCAGGTGCTCGCGGGCGCCGGACTCGAGGTTGGCCTGAAGACCTGCCACAAGCGCGTAGTCCTCGTCGCGGACCGTGGCGTGCGCGTAATCGAAAACCGCTGCGGCACCGGCGGCCGTCGACTCGTCGGACAAGTCCAACGGCGTTGAGTTCTGGTGCACGGTGATCGACCGGCCCGGCACGTCGGTTGGGTAGACGCGGAACAGCTCGCCGTTGGCGATCGTGCAACTGAGGACCACATTGGGAAACAGCGCGTAGATGACGACCATGGCATGCAGCGGATCCCACTGCTCCTCGGGAACGTTCTCGAGATCGAGAATTCCGTTGAGAGGAAAGACAAGTCGGTGGTGCGGGCCGAACGAATCGAACACCGTGCAGTTGCTGCGCGCGATCGTCGCGAACGTGTTCTTGTGCACGGTCGCGAAGTGGTAGTTCTCGGCGAAAGTGTCAATCGCGAGCTTCCAGTTGATCGGGCAGTCGAGCACCTTCTCGCCCAACGGCGCCCATCGCCCGATACCCCAGGATTCCAGTTCGTCAGCCAGCGGCCCGAGGAATGCCGGGATGTCCAGCGTCGCGTCGCGATCCAGTGAGATCCACAGGAAGCCCGCACATTCGGCGGCCGGCAACTCCGTGAGTTTTCTGGCGCCCGAACCTGTTTCGGGGAATCCTTCTTTTCCCGGGATGCCGACGAGGTTGCCGTCGAGGTCGTAGGTCCATGAGTGGTAGGGACAGGCAAGCCGTCGCGCGGCCCCGCAACCCTCGGCGATGCGCGACTGGCGGTGTAGGCAGACGTTGTCGAACGCGCGCACGGTGCCGTCGGCGCCGCGAGTGAGCAGAACGGACCGCCCCATCACCGTCTTGGTGCAATAGGTGCCTGGCCGAGGGAGTTCGGAGACATAGCCGACGAGTTGGGGGCTGGCCAGCAGCATCGCGATGTCCCGCGCGTGGCGCTGCGGCGAGGTGTAGGTATCCGCGGCGACGATGTGCTCCGTCGGCGTGAGGTCAGTGGTCTTGTCGCGTGCGAGCTTGACCGCGCGACGCGTGAGATCGATGAGCTGGTCGCGATCCATACCGCCATTGTTGTTGTTTTTATAACAATTGCCAACCGTCGCCGAAAAGTGACTGGTGATGCTCCTGTTGCGCGTATCGTCCGCTCATCGGGGTCGGGGCCTGAACGAAGGGGCAGCCATGGCGTTCACGGGGTGGATGCGTCGATTCACGATCGCGGCGTTCGCGACTGCGCTGGTGCCGGGGTTGGTCAATGTCGCGGGGGACACCGCTTCGGCGCACGCGTTCTCGAACCCAGCGCTGCCGATCGAGTACCTCGAGGTCCCGTCGCAGGGCATGGGCCGCAACGTCAAGGTCGAATTCTTGGGCGGCGGTGCAACCGCCCACGCGGTGTACCTGCTGGACAGCATGGAGGCCGGTGACGACCTCAACGGCTGGGACATCAACACCCAGGCGTTCGACTGGTTCAACGGATCGGGCCTGTCGCTTGTGATGCCTGTCGGCGGCAAGTCGAGTTTTTACAGCGACTGGTACGCGCCCGCGGTCGGTAACAACGGCACCTACACCTACAAGTGGGAAACCTTTCTGACCCAGGAACTGCCGGCCTGGCTTGCCGCCAACAAGGGCACGCCGCAGACCGGCAACGCGATCGTGGGGTTCTCGATGGGCGGCTCCTCGGCACTGGTGCTCGCCGCCTATCACCCCCACCAGTTCAGCTACGCCGGATCGTTGTCGGGCTTCCTGAACCTCTCGGCAGATCCCGGCCAGGTCGGCATCGCGATGACGTGGAACGGCGGCTTCGGCCGCGACGCGATGTGGGGTCCACCCGGTGATCCGGCCTGGGCCCGCAACGACCCCACGCTCCAGGCGGGCAGGCTGGCCGCCAACGGCACCAGGTTGTGGATCTACTGCGGCAACGGCACCCCGACAGACCCCGCGTTGGCCAGTCCGGACGCACCCATCGGGGGTCTCGGCTTCCTCGAGGGCATGGCCACCGACTCCAACCATGCCTTCGCCGACGCCTACGTCGCCGCGGGCGGGAACAACGCCGTGTTCAACTTCCCCGAAGGCATCCACGCATGGGGTTACGCCGGCCAGCAGTTGCAGCAGATGAAGCCCGACATCCAGCGAGTGCTGGGCGCAACACCGGCCGCGCAGGCGTGAGTTGGTGGGTTGCGCACGCGGAGCGCACAGTGTCCGAGGAGATCCCGGCACCTCCCGATGCGGTCCGTGAGTTCTACGTCGACCTGGACAACATCAAACGGGTGCACCCCCTTGTGGTAGCAGTGTGCGTGACCGGTCAGCGCCAAACCGCGGATGGATACTTCACGAGCTACCGCGTGCAGGACCGGATTCCGTTGGGGCCGTTGAATTTACGGATAAACTACGTGGCACGGCTGCACGTTTCCGACGTCGGCGAAGTACTGGCCGAAGCGGATCAGTTTCCGCGGGTTCGGTTGCGTACGAAGGTGACTTTCGATCCGATCGACGTGGGAACGCGAATCACCGAATGCATGCACATCGAGGCGCCGCGCGTGTTGGCGGCGATGACGGTGCGTGAGGCCGTCAAGGCGCACACCACCATGCTGGCGGGGATGCGCCACTGTTTCGAATGACTACTCGGTGGCCTCAGGTGACGCGCTTTGGTTATCGCCGGCGTCGAGCACACTGACCGCTATGCCGTACGGCAGGAAGCGCACCTTACGGGCCGGGTCGGTGTTGTTCTTGTTCGCTCTGAGCGCATCCAGCTCGGTCGGATACACCTCTTCGATGTGGGCGCTGCCTTCGTCGTCGACGGAGTAAATCGCCCACACGCCGTCGCCGGTCTCGCCGGTGGTTTCGGGCTCGCTTCTGGGCCGCGTGTGCCGCGAGAACTCGTCGAAGATGGTCGCCCACCCGGCCCGCTCACCGGACGTGGTGAAGAACCTGCTGACTCCGTCGAGCGCGTCACGCAGGCCCTCACCGGCCTCGCGGACCACCCGATCAAATTCATCGGGGTCGAACCCGAACGGCCCGTTGCTGCTCATTGCGGTTCCTCCTGCTAGCCATGCCCCGCGACATTGCGGTAATCACAGTGTGCCTGCGCATCGTCAAGTAGTCGACTGAGGCCGGTGGCGAGTGGTAGGCAACCCATATGACCTTCACGCGTGCCGACATGCTGGCGACTGCCGAGCGTTCGCCGGCGGCCGCGGGCGCGCGCGATCGCATGGCTTGGGTGGGACTGTTCACCTCCGACGGCCGCGTCGAGGACCCGGTCGGGTCCACGCCGCACAGGGGAGTGGGAGCGATCGGCGCCTTCTACGACACATTCATCGGCCCACGGGTGATCCGGTATCACCCTGATGTCGACATCGTCGTCGGCCCGACCGTCATCCGCGACGGCGAGCTCGAGGTGACGATGGCCTCGACGCTGACGATGCGGGTGCCGGTATACATCCGCTACGACCTAGCCGACGAAGCGGGTCAGCTGAAAATTGCTGCGCTGTCGGCATTTTGGGAATTGCCGGCAATGGTCGGCCAATTCCTGCGCGCCGGAATCCGGGCAGTGCCGGCCGGCCTTCAGCTGTCAAACCTGCTGCTGCGCAACCAGGGTCTGGTCGGCACGCTCGGATTCCTCGGCGGGTTGCGGGGAATCGGCGGCGGGGCCAAAGGGTGCGTCGCGCGTTTCCTCGACGCGGCATGCGCGGGCGACGAGGTCGGCATTCGAAGGCGGCTCGCAGCCCAGGTGCACATCTCCAGCGGTGACGATGTCGTGCTGAGCGCAGGCGACCTTTTGAAACACCTCTCAGGGGCGCGCTGGCGCAAGCTCATCGGATCGGGCCACGCCGTCGTCGCGGCCACCGAGCGCGCCGGGCAGCGCAGCGTGATCTTTGCGGAAGTGGGTACTGAACCCGTAGCGATCACACGGATTCGCGTGTTCAGCGAGGCGGCTTGAGTAGGACGTGAGACGGTTAGGTCAACATGGACGCCGAAAACTACATGACCTATGAGCAGTTCGGGCGAAGGTTCTTCGAGGTCGCCGTCAGCGAGGAGCGGGTCTGCAACGCGATCGCCGCGATCGCCGGGGACGCCTTCGAGATGGGCCCCATGGGTCAAGGGCCGGGCAAAATCGCCAAAGTGACCGCCAAGGTCAGGATCATGGACCCCAGGGTGACCCGCACAGTGGCCGAAGAGATCACCTTCGACATCCGAATCCCGCTCGAGATCGACATGGTCGTCGACCTGCGCATCGACAAGCCGAAGTTCATGGTGTTCGGCGAGATCACACTGAGCGCTACGGCACGGGCAGCCGAACCGCTTCTGCTGATCCTCGATGTCGAGAAACCGCGGCCGTCCGACATCTCCATCCACGTGACGTCCAAGTCGTTGCGCGCGGAGGTGGTGCGCGTGCTCGGCAACATCGACGCCGAGGTCAGGCGGTTCATCTCGGCGCATGTCTCGGGCGAAATTGACAGCCCAGCTTCGCAAAAAGCCAAGGTCATCGATGTGGCGACCAGTATCGATGCGGCCTGGAGCGGGGTCTGACGCTACGCTTGCGCTGTGTCGCGCAAACGAATCGCCCTCGTCCTGTCCGCCGGTGTGCTGGCTTCCGGCCTGGTGTGGGCCGCTCCCGCGCAGGCCGACACCACCGATGACGCGTTCCTCTCTGCCCTGACCGACGCGGGGATCGGCGCCGTGGACCCGACGAATGCGGCCGCGCTGGGTCAGCAGGTGTGCCCGATGCTGGCCGAGCCCGGTCAGAATGCCGCCGACGTCGCCGCCAAGGTCGCGGACGCGGGCGGGATGTCACTGGGCCCGGCGACCATGTTCACCGGCATCGCGATTTCTCTGTTCTGCCCGACCGCCGTGTCGTCGATCGCCAACGGCGAGTCGCCGATTCCGTTGGGGCTTCTCGGCTTCTAGTTGCTCAGGCGGCGACGGACTGCAGCTGCGGCCGCCTGGGGCCGCGACCGTCACCGGCCGACCGTCCGCGAACGTGCCGCCACAACCACGGCATCAACATGTTCTGGGTCCACAGGGCCTGGGAGTACGCCTTCGAGCGCAGCGTCTGTCTGGCCGGTGCGGAGCCAAGCTCAGCCCAATCATGGTTGCTCCCAGGCAGATTCAACGCCTCGGCGGCCGCCGCGGCGAACAACGTATGGCCACGGGGTGAGCCGTGCACACGATCGGCGCTCCAGGTGGCCGGGTCTGTCATCGACGGGGCGTTGTACAGGTCGACAAGCCGGAAGTCGTACCAGTCTGCCGCACGTCTGATCTCGGCGTTGATTCGCAACACCCGCGCCTCGAGGACGCGGCCGATCGGCACGATCGCAGCGATGTCGGGGAAGGTGGTGGTGACCACGGTTGCCCCGGACACGGCGAGTTGAGCGTAGAGGTCCGCGAGTTCGGCGAGCGCGTCGTCGAAGTAGAGCCCCGGCCGCGTCACGTCGTTCATGCCGATGCAGACGGTGACGAGGTCAGGCCGCATCTCGAGCGCCTTGGGCAACTGATCGTCGAGGAGATCGCATATCCGCTTGCCGCGCACGGCGAGGTTGGCATACCTCAGCCCGGGGTGGTGCGTGTCGACCATCTCTGCCAGTCGGTCGGCGAATCCGCGTAGCCCGACGGAGTCGTCGCCGTCCCAGAGTCCCTCGGTCTGGCTATCACCTATCGCGACGTATCGGGTGTACCCGGTCACACCGTGACTCTAGCGGCGAAGCGCGGCTTCTACCTGCGACGCTCCTGCGGTGGCGGCGAATCCGCGGTGCCGGTCCGTGACGGTGGCGCCACCCGCACGCAGGATGTCGATGACGTCTGCGACCTCTTTCGCCCGGTAGCCGGAATAGCGCACGCCGACCGTGGCCCACCACGGCAACAGTGCATCGAGTCCCCGAGCGGCGTCGGCGCCCAGTTCGACCATCGCCGCGACCGTCGCGGGCAGAATTTGGCGGACCGCCTGCTCGATGGGCTGGGTGCCGCCAGGGGTTGCGGCGTCGATCGCCGCGCCGGCTCGTACGAGGGCGCGGACGATTTCGGGGTTCACGTTGTCGTTGGTGCCGTCGACGACGTGTAGCGGCGTGGCGCCGTCGGAGTCGGTCGCGCCTGGCCGCGTTCCCTTGGCGAGTGCGTGGGCGAGGGCGACAGGGCGGCCGAGTCGGACGATCTCGTGCACGATCGTCGTGTACTTCTCGCCTTGTGCGGACAGCTCGATGCGACGGCCCGCGTCGGCGCCTGCGTCGATCAGCGCGACGACGATGTCCGCCGACAGCGAGCGCACCCCGTACCAAAGCGGTGTCGCGCCACAGGGATCCACGGGATCGGGTTCGGCGCCCCACGCGAGCAGTTCGATGACTTCGGTGCTTCCGGCGCGGGCGCGATCGAAAAGGTCGAGGACTTCGTCGGGCAACGGGTTCGTCCAGTCCGGCCAGGCGACGCCGAGCGCATCGAGAACCATGAGGGCGCCCTCGCGCTTGTCGCCGAGGTCATACCACGGCCACGGGCCTTCGCCCTTGGCGACGAAGTCGGCCACCGCCATGCGGGATTCCTCGGTGATCGTTCTGCCGTAGTCGTCGTATGACGACGAGAACCGGAGTTCGTCGCCATCGCGGGACACGACGACACTCGACGGGCCCTCCTGATAGCGCGCCAGTTCGATCACGGCTACAGCATCACCCAAACACGAAGGCGGGACACCCAATTGGATGCCCCGCCTTGGCGGTGAGACTTACTTCACGTCTACGAAGACCGTCTTGCCGGTGACGGTGGTGTAGATGTCGTTGCCGGCACCGGGAACGCCGGTGTCCGTGCGCGAATATGTCTGGCCCGGCCGAACGGCGACGACGGCCGCCTGGTCGAGCGGTGCCGCGCCGAGTCGGTTGACGATCACGGTGTAACCCTGGGCCTGCAGCTCGTTGATCGTCTGTTGAGCGTTGCCGGGACCGCTCGGCGCAGCGGCTGCCGGAGCCGCCAGCCCGATGATCGCCGCCCCCGCGCCAGCGATCAGTGCTGTTGCGAGTCCGAACTTCTTCATGCGATTTCCTCTCGTAATGTCTAGACCTTTAAACGGGCTGGTCAGCCAATAAATTCCGGCTGCGCACACGTCGGTGACGACCATCACCTCCCGGCGTGGCGCGGCGCGGTTCGGCGGCCGGCTATTTCCAGGCGCTACTTGATCCACACACTGAGATAGGAGCCGAGGTTTCGTCGGGCCGGCGTCGGTGGGGGATTCGTGGTCGCAGCCGCCCCTGCGGTCAGTCTTGCTTTCGGGCGAGTTCCTTTTGCAGCGTCCCTGCAACGGCCGCTTCAGCGATCTCGTGGATGCGCCGCTGAGACTTACGCCAGCCGCGCTCCCGCACCTCGCCCACTTCTCTTCCGTTGCGCTCGACCAGGATGATCCACCGCACTCCGAACCACTTGGCAATGAACCAGGGGGGCCATACCACCGCCAAGAAGAACGTGTCGAGGTCACCGCCGCGGTCGGTATCGGGGAGGAAGGAGAGGTTCCAGTTGGGGAACCACCGGCGATACACCGTCCACTGCACCCCATTCGGACCGGTTACCTTCACCATGCCGCGCGCGAGTCGCCAGCGCTGGCGTAAGCCGGCTTCGGGGGCGCCCACTACTTGGGCCTGCTGACCTCGCGGCTCCTGCTCGGCGAACTGGCGGCCCAGCCCGGCGATGCGTTTCTCGGGGTCATCGTCGCCCACCAGCAAATGATCCCACGCCGCGGGCTTCGGGTGCAGCAAACAGCGCAGGTCCGCCAGTGGGCTATCGAGAGGCGACGGCAAACAGGCGCCACTCGCCGGGCACGCCCTTGAGCTCATGAATGCCACGGTCTTCGAACTCGAGCCCAGACCCGATCACCAGGTCGCGCAGCGTGCTGGACACCAGCACGTCATTTGGCCCGGATAGTGCCGACACTCGCGCGCCGATGTGCACGGCGATCCCGCCGATATCGTCGCCGCGGATCTCGCACTCACCGGTATGCAGCCCGGCACGCACCTGGATGCCGAGCGCCTGCACCGAATCGCGAATTGCCATGGCGCAGCGGATCGCTCGCTGCGGGCCGTCGAACATCGCGAGGAACCCGTCACCCGCTGTGCTGACTTCGCGGCCTCGAAACCGGGCGAGCTGCGACCGTACGACGGCGTCGTGCGCATCGAGCAGGGCGTGCCAGTCACGGTCGCCCATCTCGGCGGCACGCTGCGTCGAGCCGACAATGTCAGTGAACAACACCGTGGCGAGCACCCGATCCTCGGCTACGTCGGCCTGCTCGCCGGTGACGAACTTGGCGATCTCCTGGAAAGACTCGCGCCACGGTTCCACGAAGTGATACAGGTTGCGTCCAGGCAGCTCAACGTATTTCGCGCCTGAAATCTGGTCGGCGACGTACTTGCCGTGCGCGGGCAGGATAAATGGGTCGTCTCTGTGGTGGAGCGCGAGGGTCGGCACGCGGACTGCCGGAAGCACGGCCCGCACGTCGATTTCGGTCACCAGCGGTAGTACCAGCGCGAAAGCCGCTGGACTTGCTGCCAGGCGTTCCTCTCGCGCCCAGGCGGCCCGAATCTCCTCGTTCCATGGCATGTCGGGATTGATCACGTGCTGGAATTCGCCTGTGCCCCACATGGCGGTCATGGCCGCAGCGGCCTCGTGCGTGCTTTCACTCACCGGATCCGCATACCCCTCCAACACAACGAGCGCGGTAGTGCGAGATGGGTGGGTGGCGGCGAACAGCGCCGCTGGGGGCAACGCGCCCACCGACGCGAGCAGAACCGCCTCGGGACTTCCTAGCTCGTCGAGCACCGCGGTGATGCTGTCAGCCCATTGCTCCAACGTCGGCAGCGCGCCCGGGGCGAAGGAATCAGACGCTCCCGTTCCCGGCTGATCAAAGAAGATGAGCCGCCCAAGAGAAGCCATCGCCTCAACCCACTCCCGGAACGAGGCTAGCTCTGGCAAGAGTTCGCAACAGGTGAACCAGTTCGGGACGAACACAATGTCCCTCGCACCCTCGGGCGAGGCGCGATAGGCGACGCGCAAGTCCCCGTTCAACGCGTAGCGCGTCTCCGAGAACATTGCGGAAGTCTAAGCCGCGCACCGAGGCATCGCCGCCAAAAAAGGGCCGCAGAGATGCGGCCCTTTTGCGTTTTTGCGGTCGACGCTTCGGTCGGACGTCAGGGGTGCTTGGCGTAGCGCTGCAGGAAGGCGACGGCAAGGAAGGCACCGAAGGCAATGCCCGCAACCCATTTCACAAAGCTGACAATGAGCGTGCCCGTGGGCACCTCGACGATGGAGAACGGCGAAGCCGCGTACAGCACCACACTGAGCATGACAACGGACCACAGCGCGATGACGATGCCTGCGATTCCCTGCCAGAGGGCAATGTTGCGGGGGATGCGTTTGGTGTAGTTCTCGATGGGTGCGGGCACGATGTTCATTGTTGGGTTTCCTTTCAGATGCGCTGGCGGGCGCCTCTTGTAGTCGACGATCATGAATTGGTGAGGAAAGGATGAACCTGCCCGCTTGGGAAATTCTTGGAAGGAAACAGCCCGTACCTAGAAGAACCGGCCCACCCTGGCAAGATTCAGCGGAACGCCGACGACACTGAGCTGATTGATGATGTCCTCCAAGCGTTTTCGCGGGAGATCCATCCGCCACTCCGGCAGCGTGCCTTCCAGGCGCACCACCCCTGGCGCGAAGCTGATACCGGTCATGGTCAGGCCGTGCGGAAGCTCCGGCAACCGCACCGGATATGCGGGCGTCCGCCCAGGCAGCTTCCACTGCGACTGCCGAACCGCCACCCCGCGCGGCTTGAGCCACAGCGTCGACCCGTCCAGATGCGCCTCGACCTCCACGTGCCCCAGCAGCGGCCTGCGCGCCAGCCGCAGTCGCGCGATCCCGTCGGCACCCACCTCACCGGACAACCGTGGCACCGCCCACCGGAACAGGTCGTCGAGCACCGGCGCAGGGATCTCCAGCGTCAACTCGACGGGAGCGGCCACCAGCACCGGCGGTGCGGTCGGCTTCATGTGGACGTTGTGCAGCACCGCAGTCGCCCGGTCGAATCGATGCCCGTTCCAATAGATGTCACGTGCCGCGAGCCGGACATCGTTGAGCTGGCCCACTGACAACCCACGTACGTCGAGCCGCGAGTCGAATTCGGTGACCGTCAGCATCAGGTCGCCGTCGTCCAACCGAACCGTCAGCCGACGCCCCACGACCAGCCGGCGCAGCGTCATGAACAACGTCCGATAAGCCGCCGCCGCCCCGGTACTGACCGGCGCGACCGCCGCCGTCGACCACAGCGACGTCAGCATGTCGAGCGGCCGGAACGGGTCGAACCGGCGCAGCGGACGCGTCATGCGTCCACCATCCCTCATCCGCGGGGCGGAGTGAAGCTCGATAACAGTGTCCGCATCGACTTGGCGACTGCATGTCGGGTCTCCACCGGATCGGCCGAGTTGGCAATCAGCATCGCGCCGCGGGTCAGCGCGCCGAGCAGCAACCGAGTCACGGTTTCGGGGTCCTCGACCGTGATGGTGCCCGCGGCGGCGGCGGCCGTCAGCGAATGCACGATCGCCGCGTGCGCGTACCGCTCGTCGAGTTCGGTGTAGCGGGCGAGACCGAGCACGGCGGGCCCGTCGACGATCAGGATGCGTTGCATGTCCGGCTGCAGCACGCCGTCGAGGAACGCCTCGAAGGCACGGGCCAGCTCATCGACGCCATCCGTCGCTCCGTGCGCCGCCTTCGCGGAAGCCTTCATCAAGTCGGTGTGAGCCTGCACGAATACGGACTCGAAAAGCGCTGTCTTGGTGGGGAAGTGGTGATAGAGCGCTCCGGTTGTGACGCGGGCCTCGCGCGCAAGGTCGTCGACCGATGTCGCCCGGAAGCCGTGCTCACCGAACAGCCTGCGGCCCGCCGCGATCAGTGCCGCTCGCGTCTGCGCGACCTGTTCGGCGCGCAGCGTAGCGGGCTGATCCGACATCTGGTTTTCCTCCTCGTAGACCGAGAATACCCTATTGACATAGTGACATTATGTGAAATAGTTGCTCTATGACATCAGCCCCCGTGCATCTCAGCGCCCCGGGCGAGGACACCCGGCGCGCCTACAGCCCGACCCTGGCGGCGCTGCGCGGCGCCGTCGCACGCAGCGCCGACCTCTGGCGCAGCATCGACAAACCGGACGCGCCCGCGCCCGGCCTGATCTGGACCGCCGCGGAAACCGCCGCACACGTCGTCGGTGATCTTCGTGACTACACCCAGGCACTGACACGTCACGCAGGTGGCTATATGACTCACCTCAACCGGCCGACGGAATCGCCTTCTGCGCTCAGCGCGAAGGTCAACGCCCGTCACCTCGAGGAGGTGCGCGAGCGCAACCTGCACACGCTGGCCGACATGCTCGAGGTCGCCGCCGACGCCTACCTGACCGTGGCCGCCAACGCCGATCCGAGCGTCGAGATCCAGACTCCCAACGGGTTGGTGATCGGGCCCGCGACGATGGCCTCACTGCTGCTCGGCGAGCAGCTGATCCACGGGCTCGACATCTCGCGCACGGCCAAGCTCGAATGGCCGATCGACAAGGCCGACGCGTTTCTGGTGATTCCCGGCGTGTTGGCCGTTGCGCCGCAATACCTGCGGCCGCAGCGCGCAGCAGGCGCACGAATCAGCTTCGAGTTGCGAATGCGCGGCGGCCCCAGCTACCGGCTGGCCGTCGCCGACGGCACGGCGGTCGTCACTGCGGCCGGCGAGAGGGCCGACTGTGTGATCACCGCGGACCCCGTCGCTTTCCTGTTGCTCGGCTACGGCAGGATCCGGCAACTGTCACCCGTGCTGCGCGGCCAGCTACGCCCCGGCGGCCGCAAGCCCTGGCTGGCAATGAGGTTCGGCACGCTGCTCTACAGCCCGTAGCGCGTATACAGTTGTAGGCGATGGCCTCTGTGGTAATCGTCGGCAGCGGATTCACTGGCTTCGAGTGCGCTCGGCACCTGGCGAGGAAACTGCGCAGACATGATGCGTCGGTCGACATCTCGATCATTTCCCCTGTCGATTACATGTTGTATACGCCGCTGCTGCCCGATGTGGCCGGCGGCGTGGTCGACGCCCGCTTCGTCGCGATACCACTGGCCAATGCGTTGCGCGGAGTGCAGCACCTCCGCGGCAGGGTCGACGGCGTTGACTTCGACGGGCATACCGTCACCTACACCGACCCCGAAGAGCGGGCACGCGTCCTGCCATGGGATCGGCTCGTGCTCACACCGGGTTCGGTGACCAAGCTCTTCGATGTGCCGGGTCTCGCCGAACATGCGCGCGGTCTGAAGTCGACGGCTGAGGCGTTGTACCTGCGCGACCACGTGCTCGAGCAACTCGAACTCGCCGATGTCGACGATGACGCCGGTCGGGCCGCCGCGCGCAGGACGATCGTCGTCGTCGGCGCGTCCTATTCGGGCACCGAACTCGTCCTGCAACTGCGCGCCCTCGCCGACTCTGCGGCCCGACAGATGGACTTCGATCGGGCCGAGGTCAGATTCGTGTTGCTCGACATGGCCGAACAAGTGATGCCAGAGGTGGGGGAGAAGCTGGGCGCCGCGGCGATGCGAGTCCTGAAATCGCGTGGCGTCGACGTCCGGCTCGGCGTCACGCTGAAGGAAGTGCACGCGGAACACGTTGTGCTCAGCGATGATTCACTGATCCGCACCCACACCGTCGCATGGGTGACCGGCGTGACCGGCGCTCCGCTGATCGAGAAACTGGGCCTGCCGACAGAGAAGGGCAGGCTGACGGTCGGGACGAATCTCCAAGTCCCCGACCATCCCGACGTGTTCTCCGCGGGCGACGCGGCAGCCGTACCCGACGTCACGCAGCCGGGCAAGATCACCCCGCCGACCGCGCAGCACGCCATCCGGCAGGGAAAGGTGTTGGCGCGCAACGTCGCCGCGAGCCTCGGCTACGGAAAGCCGAAGAACTACAAACACCGCAACATGGGTTTGGTAGTCGACCTCGGACCGCGCTATGCCGTGGCCAACCCGCTCAACATTCAGTTGTCCGGGCTGCCGGCCAAGGCCGTCACCCGCGCCTACCACCTCTATGCAATGCCGCGCTTCGTCAACCGCTGGGCGGTGGCCCTGGCCTACCTCACCGACGTGTTCTTCGACCGATCGGTGGTGTCGATGGGGTTGGCGTCGGAGGAGGACGCGCAATTCCAGGCGAGCGAGGGCATCCCTATGCCGAAAGCAGACTGATTCAAGTCCGTCGAAGCGGGAACGCTACGGGCATGGCTACGTATCGAGTGTTGAACCCCAAGGGTGAGGTTGTCGACACCAAGGACATCGAAAGCGCCGACGACGCACATGCCTGGTTCGTCGACCAGAAGGCCGACCCAGAACTCGGGTGGCGCATGGAGGTCAAGGCCGACGACGGCGACTGGGCGTTCTTCGACAGCAGCGAGGGCGACCGCAAGTACTAGGCAGCAGCGTATCGGCTCAGTTCGAGGTGACTGCGGGCCCGCAATGGCTGGGTCGCGCTCTGCGGCAGACCCAGCACCCGAACGCAGGCATCCGCAACGTGTTCCGGTAGACCGGCCCGCTCCGGACCCGGCTGTTTGGTCCACATGTTGACCAATGACTCCACCAACCGGAACGGCAGATCGGCAGCGGCCTCATCCACGCCGGTGTCCGCGACGATCGCCTTGCTCACCGCCAGGTAGTGCAGGCGCAGCCGCTCCCGGTCCGACCAGAACGGCTCGAGGCGCGCCCACCGCAATTCGGGCTGCAGGTACAGCGCTCCGAGATTCCAGCGACCCTCCAGCAACTGCCGCCCATCGAACAGTGCCAACGCGTGCAAGTGCTCCGCCGCGGTCAGTGCAGGCTCCGCCGCCGAGAGACTGTCGATGATCGTCAGCGTCGGCGTGACGGTCTGGCTGAGCAGGGCGCACAGAATGTCGTCCTTGGTCTTGAAGTAGTGATAAAGCGACGCCTGCCGGATGCCGACGGCCTCGGCGATGGTGCGGGTCGACGTACCCGTATAGCCCAGCGTGGTGAAGAGTTCACCTGCGGCATCGAGGATCTCGTCACGGGCCGTGCTGCCAGGCCTTCGCTGCGTCGTCAGCCGTGGGCGGCCCGCACGAGTGATCGACATGGCCCCATCGTGGCCTACTGAACAGCAGATATGCGTTTCTGTCACACGACAGAAACGCGGGACACGAATCGGTTACGCAGCACCGTCGATTGGTTACGCCAGCGACACCCACCGCCTTCGCCCGCGCTGAAAACTGTCAAGTGACAGGCGGGGGTGGCAGGAGCGGTGCATGAGTAGTGCAGTGTCCGAGGTCGACGCGGATGCGTCGGCAGACCTTGCGCGGGTGGCGGCGATCACCGATCTGCACGTCACGTTCCGCCGCAACGGCAAAGACGTACATGCCTTGCGCGGCGTGTCCCTGGACATCGCGCCCGGTGAGATTCTCGGCCTGGTCGGTGAATCGGGATCGGGCAAGAGCGTCCTCGGCTTCACGCTGCTCGGCTTGTTGCCGAAGGCCAAGGTGCAGGGCTCGGTGACGGTGACTGGCACCGACATGGTCACCGGTGATGCGAAAACGCTGCGCAAGGTCCGCCGCCTCGACCTCGGCGCCATCTTTCAGGACCCGATGACGTCGCTGAACCCGACGATGAGAATCGGCAAGCAGGTTGCTGAGGCGGCGGGCAGCGACGAGGAAGCGCTCAAGCTGCTCACCGCGGTCGGGATCCCGGAGCCCAAGCGGCGATTCAGGGCCTACCCGCACGAGCTCTCCGGAGGGCTGCGGCAGCGCGTGATGATCGCGATCGCGATCTCAGGCAACCCTGAGCTGATCATCGCCGACGAACCGACCACGGCGCTCGACGTCACTGTGCAGGCGCAGGTACTGCGGCTGTTGCTGCAACTACGCGAAGAAATCGGCTGCAGCATTGTTTTCATCACCCACGACCTCGGTGTAGCCGCGCAGATCTCGGATCGTATCGCGGTGCTGTATGCCGGCCGGATCGCCGAAATCGGCCCCACCGCAGACGTTCTCGATAACCCTGCGCACCCCTATACGCACGGCCTGCTGCGCTCGCGGCTCACGCTGGACACCGCAAGGCACCGCAAGCTGGCCGCGCTGGCCGGGTCGGTGCCCAGTCCGGTGACGCCACTGCCGGGATGCGCGTTTGCGCCACGTTGTGTGCTCGCCACCCCGTCGTGTGAGGCGGCGCCGCCCGACCCAATCACGATCGCCCCAGGCAGGGTCAGCGCCTGCATCCTGCCGTTCGATGCGGTGTCCACGGAACTCGGCTCGCGCCTGACGACCACCACCGAAGACATCGAACCGGAAACGGCGGTCGCCGAGTCTTCCGAGCCGCCGGCAGTGGTGCTGCGCGAGGTGGTCAAGTCATTCGGCAAACTTCAAGCGTTGCGCGGCATTTCGCTGACCGTCGGGCACGGTGAATCCGTCGCGTTGGTCGGTGAGAGCGGATCGGGAAAGTCCACGCTGCTGCGGGTCGTCGCGGGCTTGGAGAAAGCTACTTCGGGGACCGTCGATCTGCAGGGCGGCCAAGGGCCGCAGATGGTTTTCCAGGATGCAGGCGCATCGCTGACGCCGTGGCTGTCGGTAGGCGAGCTGATCACCGAACGCCTGCGGGGAAACGGCTTGTCCCGCAGCCAAAGACAAGACGCGGTCGCCGAGGTGCTGCAGCGTGTCGGACTGCCCCTGGACATCGCGAAGTCACGGGCGGGCCAGCTGTCCGGCGGTCAGCGCCAGCGAGTGTCGCTTGCGCGCGCGACGGTCGTGCCGCCCGCGGTCTTGTTGTGCGACGAGCCGACCAGCGCCCTCGACGTTTCGCTGGCGGCCTCGGTTCTCAATCTCATCGGCGACCTTCGCCGCACGCTGGACATGTCGGTGGTGTTCGTGACGCACGACCTGTCGGTCGCGCGTGTGGTCGCCGACCGGATTGCGGTGATGTACCTCGGGCGCATCGTCGAGATCGGTCCAGCCGATGACGTCATCAACAATCCCGTCCACCCCTACACCCAAGCGCTCGTCGACTCCATCCCCGACCTCGGCCGCGAATCACGCGTGCTCCCAGGTGAACCCGCGAGTCCGCTGTCGCCGCCGTCGGGCTGCGCCTTCCATCCACGCTGTCCGATCGCCATCGACACCTGCTCAGAGAGTGAACTCGACGTCCGGCTCGAAGGGGCGCCGGGAAGCCCGCACCAAATCGCCTGTATCGAGCGGAAGGCGAGCTGAGATGGCCATCGCAATACCCGCGGGCACGTTGACACGAGGCCGGCTACGCGGCCTCTCACTGCCCAAATCCTCACCGATGCTGATGAATTGGGCGGCCGTGAGCCTGGTCCTGATCGTGACCATCGTCGCGGTCGCGGTGCCGATCATCTCGCCGCACGATCCGCTTGTGCCCGCGGGCATGCCGCTGCAGGCGCCCGGTAAGCCCGGCTTCTTACTTGGCAGCGACTCGATCGGCCGCGACATCTTGAGCCGCGTGTTGTACGGCGTGCGCGCCAGTTGGTTCGCGGCATTGGTGGTCGTCGCTGTCGGGCTCCTGATCGGAGGCCTGGTAGGACTGATCGCTGGGGCAGCGGGCGGATGGCTCGACAGTCTGTTGATGCGCATCACCGACGCGTTTCTCTCCCTGCCCGCCCCCGTGCTGGCGATCGCCGTCGTGGCCGCGCTCGGTCCCGGCTTCATCCACACGCTGATCGCAGTGTCGATCGTGTGGTGGCCGTTCTACGCGAGACTGGTGCGCGGCGAGGTGGCACGCCTCGCCGCCCGCCCGCATATCGAGGCGGCCCGGCTCGCCGGTGTCGGACCAATTCGACTGGCCAGCAGACATCTTCTTCCCGGCGCGGTGCCCAACGCATTGGTGGCGGCCAGTCTCGACATCGGCAACCTGATCCTCACCCTGGCCGCGCTGTCGTTCCTCGGCCTCGGCCAGGCCGCGCCGGCGCCAGAACTCGGTGCGGACACCGCGCGCAACCTGACGTACTTCCTTCAGCAGTGGTGGGTTCCGGTGATGCCGGGTATCGCGGTACTCGTCCTCGCCCTCGCCGCCAACATCGCAGGCGACGGCCTGCGCAACCTGATGAAGACAAGCTAGGTATCGGACATGCAGAAGTTCATCCTCTACCGGGTGGCGGCGATGGTGGCCATCCTCGTCGCGCTGATCGCGGTGATGTTTGTGCTGCAACATATTTCGCCGATGGATCCGGTGAAGGCGCAACTCGGTGCGAACGCCTCTGCCGAAGCGGTTGCCGCCCGCAGACACACTCTCGGCCTGGACCAGCCGATTATCAACCAGTTCTGGCACTACCTCACCGGAGCGGTTCAGGGCGACCTCGGCCAGTCGTTTCGCACCAGACACGCCGTCAGCAGCGACCTGGGCGACTTCTTTCCCGCGACGCTGGAGCTGGCGCTGTACGGGTTGGGGCTGGCACTGATCCTGGCCGGCCTGTTGGCCTTCGGCACGACGCTGAAATGGCCAGGGGCGAGCATATTGCGTGCGGTGCTGTTCACCGGCGCGTCCGCACCGATGTTCCTGCTCGGCATCCTCGGGCTGATCGTGTTCTACCAGAAACTGGGGTGGGTGCCCGCCAACGGACGCATCAGTGTGCCGAATCCGCCGACCGGACCGACCGGACTGCTGACTGTCGACGGACTACTCGCCGGGCGGTTCGACGTCGTGACGAACGCGCTGCACCACCTGATCCTTCCTGCCGTGGTGATCGCGCTTGGCCCCGCGGTGGCGATCGGCCGCGTGCTGCGATCCAGCCTGTTGACCGAAGCCGACAGCGACTACGCGAGAACTGCTCGGGCCAAAGGCCTTTCGGAGGGCCGGATCATGGCCGGGCACGTGCTGCGCAACTCCGTCGGCGGAGCGCTGTCGATGACCGGGCTCCAGGTCGGCCTGATGTTCTCCGGCGTACTGGTGATCGAGCAGGTGTTCGGCTGGCCGGGCATCGGCCAATACATCGCACAAAGCATTCCGGTCGCGGACTTTCCCGCGATCGCAGGCGTGACATTGATGCTCGGCGTGCTGTACGTCGCCATCAACACCGCGGTCGACTTCTTGCAGGCGGCGGCCGATCCACGAATAGCGGTAGGAGGAGGTTAAGTGCCAACACAGCCACTGATCGTGGGCAACCCCGTGCTGGTTGTCGTCGACATTCAACAGGGCGGCGCAATGCCCGTGGCGGACGTGGGAATTCCGCACATGCCCGGGCATGCCGAGCGCGTCGAGCGAGCCGAGAAGCTGGTGGCCGCGGCGCGCGCTGCCGGCGTCCCGGTGGTGTTCTTTCAGGAGGTGCACCGGCCCAGCGGTGTGGACTTCGGCCGCGAACTGGACGGCACCGAGGGTGTGCACTGCGTCGAAGGACAGCCGGGCACCGACCTCGAACCGTCGCTGCGGCCCCTACCGGATGAGTTTCACATCGTGAAGCGGCGCTATTCGGGCTTCATCGGAACGGATTTCGAGATCGTGCTGCGCGGACTGCGTGCGTCGACGCTGATTCTGATCGGCGGTCTGACCGACGTGTGCGTGCACTACACCTTCGCCGACGCGCATCAGCGCGACTATTACGTGCGCGTCGTCACCGACTGCGTCGGCGGGTCGTCTCAGTACCTGCATGACGCGGCGCTGGCCGCCATGGAGTACCTGCAGACCGGTGCCATGCGTACCACCGAGGAGATCCTCGCCGCATTCAAACAGCTCGAACAGCCCGTCCTCGAAGGAGCAGCACCATGAACAAACGACTACTCGCAGTGGCGGCAGCCGCGATGCTGACCCTATCGGCATGCGGCGGTTCGGATTCCGGTTCGAGCACTCCCAACGCGGCGCCAACCGACAAGGTGTTGCACCTGTCGTTCCTCCAGGACCCCGGCCAGCCGCCCGACCCGGACATCTACTACGCCGGACAGGGACTGCTGCTGACCACGAACCTGTATGAGGGTCTGCTGCAGTTCAAGGGCGGTCAGGCCAAGGCCGAACTCGAGCCGCTGCTGGCCTCGGAGTACACCGCGTCACCCGACAACAAGGTCTTCACCCTCAAGCTGCGCGAGGGCGTGAAGTTCCATGACGGGACGCCGTTCAAGTCGGACGCTGTCAAAGCGTCGTTCGACCGCCGGCTCGCCGTCAACGGTGGGCCCGCCTACATGGTCAAGGACATCGAATCGATCACCACACAAGGCGATTACGGCGTCACGATCACCCTGAAGAATCCGAACTCGGAGTTCCTCGATTACCTTGCGTCGCCGTACGGTCCGCGGATGATGAGCCCGACCGGTCTGCAGAAGAACGGCGGCACCGACTTCGCTCAGAACTACCTCACCACACACGATCTCGGCACCGGGCCGTACACACTGACCGACGCGCAGGTCGGTTCGCACTACGCGATGGCATCGTTCCCGGATTACTGGGGCGCCAAGCCGTATTTCGAGAAGGTCGAGATGCCCGTCATCACCGACACCTCGGCGCAGCAGCTGCAGTTCAACAACGGTCAGCTGTCGGCGATCCTGCATGACCTGCCGTCGTCAGCGGTCGAGCAGTACCTGAACAACCCGAAGTACTCGCACTACTCGCTGCCGACCATGATGTCGAACTTCCTCTACGTCAACCCGAACAAGGGCATTACGAAGGACCAGGCCACCCGGACTGCGGTGATCGACACCATCGACGTCGATCAGGTGGTCAAGCAGACCTTCTTCGGTCGCGGCAAAGTCGGCGCGCAGATGTACCCGCCGTACGTGCTGGCCGCCGAATACGGGAAACAGAATCTGACCCATGACCCCGCGGCGCTGACGAAGATCGTCGCCGGTCTGCCCGCCGATCAGAAGACGATCACGATCGGGTACGACACCAGCAACCCCGACATGCAGTTGGTCAGCAACCTGGTTCAGACGCAGCTGGCCGCGGCGGGCGTCACCGCGAAGGTGCAGGGCTATCCCACCTCGGAGATCTACGGCTGGATCGGCACGGACATGCAGGCGGCCCCGGAGATCCTGGCCAACACGGTGTGGCCTGATGCGCCGTCTCCGTACACCTGGGGCCACATCTCCTGGGACAAGGACGGCGGGATCAACTACCTGGGTTGCTCGTCGCCGCGGGTCACCGACGCGTTGGCGAAGGGGCTACCGACCGGTGCGCCGCAACCGTATTCGGACGCAGGCGCCGCTGCCGAGGAGACGGGCTGCTGGTTGAACGTCGCCGACATCGACGACTTCGTGGTCGCCCAGCCGTGGCTGAAGGGGGTCGAGCAGGCGCACGCGGTGTCTAATCCGAACTCGCTTCGAATCGCCGCGCTGTCCGTAGGTTAGGCCGATGGGCAAAGTACATCGAATCGTTCTGCTGACACTGGGCTGGGAAGAGCTGCCGAAGGCGGTGTCGGTCTACGGCACTCCACCCGAAGAGCGGCTGCGTGAACCGGTGCCGGGGGTGCTGCTGCAGACCGACGGTGGCTGGGTGCTGCTGGACACCGGGTTCAACACCGCGCTGATCCGGGATCCCGCGCTGTACCGGCGGTTCTACCCCACGGTGGAATACATCCCGGTGCTGCCCGGACCAGGAGAGCCGATCGAACAGTCGCTGCACGACATCGGTGTCGACATCGACGATATCCACACGGTCGCGGTCAGCCACCTGCACCACGACCACGCAGGCGGGCTGAAGTTGTTCGCGGGGAAGGTACCGGTGCACGCGCAGCGACGCGAGCTCGAATACGGGCTGTCGAACCATCCCGAACCCGAACACCACGCGATCGCCAGGATCGACTTCGACGACCCCCGCATCGAGTGGCGGCTGGCCGAGGGCGAAGCGGAGATCGCCCCGGGAATCACCGCGGTGCCGACGTACGGGCACACCCCCGGGCACCAGAGTTTCGTGGTGGAACTCGACGAATCGGTCGGTGGCGACGGCTTCGTGTTCGCGTTCGATGCCGCCGACCTTACGGAGAACATCGAGCACGAGTTGGCCATCGGAGGCTTCATCGGGGTGGAACCGGTGGAGACGATCGAGCCGATCCGCAAACTGAAGAAGCTGGCCAAAGAGAAGGGCTACCAACTGATTCCAGGGCACGATCCACACGTGTGGCCGGAGCTGACTCGTCACTTTCACGACAGATTCGCGTAGTGGATCTGGTCATCCGCGCCGAGAAGGCGGTGATCGACGGCCAGATCCGGACAGCCACCGTCGCCGTATCCGACGGCATGATCCGCTCGGTCGATGTGGATTCTCCGGGCGCGGAGGATGTGGTCCTCGACGGCTCGACGGTGCTGATGCCGGGATTCGTCGACACCCACGTGCACATCAACGATCCCGGCACCGAGTGGGAGGGCTTCGCAACGGCAACCGCGGCAGCGGCGGCGGCGGGCATCACCACATTGGTCGACATGCCTTTGGACAACTACCCGGTGACCACCAACGTGGCCGCTCTGCAGCTCAAACAGCAAGCGGCGCAGGGCAACTGCGCGGTCGATGTCGGGTTCTGGGGCGGCGTGATCCCTGGCAATCTCGATGAGCTCGCCGACCTCGCCAACGTGGGCGTGCGCGGCTTCAAGTGCTTTCTGAGCGACTCGGGCAACCCGAGCTTCCCACCCCTGGACGGCGATGAGTTCCGTCGCGCCGCCTTGCGGATCGCCGAAATGGATGCGGTGCTGCTGGTGCACGCGGAAAGCGATCACGTGATCGCGGACAGTCCCGCGCCATCCGGCCGAAGCTACGCGTCGTTTCTGCGTTCACGGCCCGACGCATGCGAGGAGGATGCCGTCGCCCTCGTCGTCAACACAGCCAGGGAGACCGGCGCACGAATGCACATTGTGCATGTCTCCAGCGGCCGGGTATTGCCGATGCTGGCCGAGGCCAAGCGTTCCGGTGTACGCGTCACCGCCGAAACATGCCCGCACTACCTGACGTTTGCCGCCGAGGACATCCCGGACGGTGCAACGCAGTTCGCGGCATGCCCGCCGATACGCAGCGACGACAACCGCGGACTGCTGTGGGATGGGCTGGCCGACGGCACGCTGGACATGATCGTCTCGGATCACTCGCCGTGTGCGCCGCCGTTGAAGGCAGGCGGTGACTTCGGCAGTGCGTTCGGCGGCATCAGTTCGCTCGAGGTTGGGCCACGCGCCGTGTGGACGCAGGCCGCCGCGCGTGGTTTCGAGCTCGCGCAACTGTGTGCCTGGATGGCGGAACGCCCTGCCGCGCTTGCCGGTTTCGCCGATCGCGGACGGATCGCGGTCGGTCAACGTGCGGATCTGTGCGCATTCGAGCCCGACGTCGAGCAGACGGTGCACGCGGCCGCGCTGCGGCACCGCCACGCCGTCACACCCTACGACGGTGCCGTGCTGCGCGGCTCTGTCGCGCAGACGTGGCTGGCTGGCAGGCCGATCTATGAACGAGTGGGCCAGCTGGCATGAAAATCCTTGTCCTCAACCCGAATACCTCGGAATCGATGACGGCCGAGATCGCCGCCGCGGCAGTGTCCGCAGCCAGCGCGGGCACCAAAATCGTCGCGCTGAACCCGCGCTTCGGCGCGGCGGCCATCGACTCCGCCGCCGAAAGCTACCTATCCGCAGTCGGGGTGATGGACCTGGTGGCGACGATGCTTGCCGCAGGCGAATTCGAGTATGACGCGGTGGTGCTTGCGGGTTTCGGTGAACACGGCAAGGACGCGCTGCAGGAGATGCTGACCGTGCCCGTGCTGGACATCGCAGAAGCCGCCGCCCACGTCGCACATCTGATCGGCAGGCGCTTCTCGGTGGTGACCACACTGGGTCGGTCGATACCACCGATCGAGGACAGGCTGGCACTCGCGGGCCTCGATGGCCACTGCGCGTCGGTGCGGGCCTGCGGGCTCAGTACGGCGGAGGTGGACGCCGATCCCGCGGGCGCGCTCCAGGCGATCGTCGAGGAAGCGGCGAAGGCGGTCGCCGAGGACGGCGCCGACGTCATCTGCCTCGGCTGCGCCGGAATGGCCGGTGCCACCGCGGCGGTCACGGCCAAGCTCGGCGTGCCCGCCGTCGACGGGGTGGCTGCCGCGGTCGGCTTGGCGCAGGCGCTGGTCGGTTTGCGGCTGAGCACCAGCAAGGCCGGTGCGTATGCGGCGGGCCCAGACAACCCACGCAGTCACTGGCCGCTGTCGACGTCATTGGGCCTGTGACGCATGAGTGTGGATCTGGCTTCGCGTGCCGTCGGCGGCAGTGTGGTGGCCGCCAGCGACGAATCGTTCGGCTTCAAGGAGTATTTGATCGAACCGAGCGAACCGGCCTTCGTGCCGGGCACTTATGACTTGCGCGGTGAGGTGGTCGACGGCTGGGAGACCCGGCGACACACCGGAAGC
Organism: Mycobacterium sp. OAE908; assembly: GCF_017872775.1. Taxonomy (NCBI): domain Bacteria; kingdom Bacillati; phylum Actinomycetota; class Actinomycetes; order Mycobacteriales; family Mycobacteriaceae; genus Mycobacterium; species Mycobacterium sp. OAE908. Next base: position 1,375,130 of record NZ_JAGGJL010000002.1, on the reverse strand, counting down.
GACTGGGCAATCGTGCGGCTCGGGGTCGGTGGCAGGCTGCACGCGATCGACGTCGACACGCGCTTCTTCACAGGCAACCACCCGACCGGTTGCCGCATCGACGCATGCGTGCTCGATCCGGTCGCAGACCCCACCGCCGCAGCCGTGCCATGGACGACGGTCGTCGAGTCCGTCGCTCTGAAGTCCGACTCCCACAACGTCTTTGCCGTCGACGATCCCCGCCGCTACACACACGTTAGGCTGCACCTTGAATCAGACGGGGGAGTCGCGCGCCTGCGGGTGTACGGCGATGTCATTGCCGACCCCGTGCTGTGGGCGGGCGTCACCGTCGAGGTGTCGGGCGTCGAGCAGGGCGGTCGCGTCGAATGGTCGTCTGACGATTTCTATTCCAATGCATCGGCGCTGATTGCACCGGACCGGCCACGCACCATGGGCGACGGCTGGGAGACCCGCCGCCGCCGTGACATCGGTCCAGACACCCACGACGCGGCCGTCATCTCGTTCGCGGTGCCCGCCGATCTGGCGCGACTAGAGATCGACACCAGCCGTTTCGTGTTCAACGCCTCGCGAGAAGTGGCAGTGCTGGGCAGCCATCGGGTTGATGCGCCGTTCGACGTCGACGTGCTGGCCCGCACCCGTATCGCAGCCGACGCCCGGCAGGTGTTCGTGGTGAACGCCAACGACATCGCCGCGCTGCGGGTGCAGGCGTATCCGGACGGCGGTCTTGCCAGGGTCCGGGCGTTCGGCACAGCCACCGTCGACGGAATGGCCCAGCTGCAAACCAGATGGGAGGCATCGGCATGACCGTGCTGATGGCCGAATGCACCGGCTTGTGGCGACGCACTCTGCTGATCACGGCCGACGGCGCGCGCGACACCGGCACCGAAGTCGTTTGGTTGCAAGGCATCACCGGCTACGTCGACACCCGCGGTTTCGCAGGCCGACTCGGCCAGGCCGACGACGTGTTCGAATGGCAACGCCTCATCGACGTCGAGCCGCCTGGTCCGTTCCCCGATGCGGGGCGAATGCATTGGGAGGCAAACGTATTGATCGAAGTCGGCGTGCACGAGGACTACGTCGAACACTGGGTCCGCCAGGACGGTCCGGCAGAGCCGTGCTGGGCACTGTTCGCGACGGAGGCGACCCTGCTGCGCGCGGGCGCGCGGTTCGGCTGGGCGGATCGGCGCGGTGTGGTCGTCGGCACAATCGGAGACCCACAGTGGACGGCGCTCGATCCGCAGTTCGACGGAAGTGATCTGACGGCCAACGGTGTCCGGTGGTGCATTGAGGATAGCGAAGGAGAAGTGGATCTATGAGTGGCGCAACGTCATTCACGTCCGTGCCGATTGTCGACATCAGCGGACTGAGCTCGCCTGAGCAGGGCGAGCGCGAGCGGGTGGCCAGGGAGATCGGCAAGGCGGCGGCCGAAGTCGGATTCCTCTACATCAGCGGCGCCGGCGTCGACGACGCGGTGTTCGAGCGCATGCTCGCAGCGACGAAGCAGTTCTTCGCATTGCCGCTCGAGGAGAAGATGCGGCACTACATCGGGCTGTCGAAATGTCATCGCGGTTATGTGCCCGCCGGCGAAGAGGGCCTCGCGACCGGAATGCCGGAGATGAAAGAGGCATTCGACACCGCGCTGGATCTGCCGGCCGACGACCCCGACTATCTCGCGGGCAACCCGATGCTCGGCCCCAACACCTGGCCGGACCTGCCGGGGTTCGCCGACGCGGTCACCGCGTACTACCAAGCCGTGCTCGATGTCGGGCACCGATTGTTGTGGGCATTCGCGGTGGCGCTCGGTGAGGACCCCGACACGTTCGCCAAGCACGCGACCAAGACGCCGAGCCAACTGCGGCTGATTCACTACCCGTACAACCCCGAGGCCGTGGACGGCGAGGGGATCGGCGCGCACACCGACTACGAATGCTTCACGCTGCTCAAGCCCACCGCGCCGGGCCTGGAGGTGCTCAATGGCGCCGGCGAGTGGATCGATGTGCCACCGGTGCCCGGCACATTTGTCGTCAACATCGGCGACATGCTGGAACTGTGGACCAACGGTGCCTATGTCGCGACCAGTCACCGCGTCCGCAAGGTTGCCGAGGAGCGCTACTCGTTCCCACTGTTCTTCAACGTCGACTACCACACCGAGGTGAAACCGTTGCCGCAGTTCGCTTCTCGCGACGGCAAGGTCCGGCCAACTTTGCGCGCCGGTGAGCACCTGTTCGCTCAGACCGCCCAGACGTTCGCATATCTGCGCAACCGCGTCGAGGCGGGCGAACTGGTGTTGCCCGACGGCTCGCTGACAGTCGGCCAATTTGGTCAGGAAGCGCTGCAGAAACGGGCCTAGCGTTCGGTAGGTTCGCCATGTGCCTGAGCTGACGAACCGCCAGATCCTGCTGCGCCGCCGCCCGTCCGGTCTGGTACAGCCCGACGACACCGAGTTGGTCGCCACACCCGCACCCGAGCCTGGCGACGGCGAGGCGCTGCTGCGCACCACGTACGTCGGGATCGACGCGGCCGCGCGTACCTGGCTCGACGGGCAGCCGGGCTACCTGCCCGCGCTGCAACTCGGCGACGTGATCCGCGCGGCAGGCATCGGCGAGGTGGTGGCGTCACGTTGCGACGCGTTCGCCGTCGGCGACGTCGTCACCGCCCTGACCGGTTTCCAGGAATACGCGATCATCCGCGACGACGTCTTCGCCACCCCTATCCCCGGCGAGACCGACCAACTCGCGATCATGTCTGTCTATGGCCCGACGGGCGCCACGGCCTACTTCGGCATGACCGACATCGGCAGGCCCCAGCCGGGGGAGACCGTGGTGGTGTCGGCGGCCGCGGGGGCCACGGGGTCGGTGGCCGGGCAGATCGCCAAGGTCGCAGGCGCCCGGGTGGTTGGCATCGCTGGCGGACCGCACAAGTGCAAGGCAGTTGTCGAGGACTTCGGGTTCGACGCGTGCATCGACTACAAGGCTGGCGATGTCGCGGCCGCGCTCAAGGAGCACTGCCCTAAGGGCGTCAACGTGTATTTCGACAACGTCGGCGGGCCGATCCTCGACGCAGTGCTTGGCCGGCTGGCGCCCAAGGCGCGGGTCGTGCTGTGCGGCGTCATCTCGAGCTATCTGACCGGAGAACACCCCGGTCCGGCCAACTACGTCAACCTGCTGTCGAGGACCGCGACCATGCAGGGGTTCAACGCGCTCGACGAGTGGGGCCGCTTCGACGAGGCGTTCGCCGCGCTGCGCCAGTGGGAGGCCGACGGCAAGCTCGTGCACCGCCAGACCATCTTCGACGGCATCGAGTCGTGTGTGGACGCGTTGAACGGGTTGTTCACCGGCGCCAACATCGGCAAGACACTGGTCAAGATCAGCGAACCGACGCCTGCCTGATGCCGAAGCTGAGCGCGGGATTGCTGCTGTACCGAATCACCGACGATCAGGTCGAGGTGCTGATCGGCCATCCGGGCGGGCCGTTCTGGGCACGCAAAGACGAAGGGGCGTGGTCGATTCCGAAGGGGGAGTACGTCGTAGGCGAGGATCCATGGACCGTCGCGCAACGGGAGTTCGAGGAGGAACTCGGCAAGACCCCGCCCGACGGTGAGCGCATCGAGTTCGCACCGCTGAAGCAGCCGAGCGGCAAGGTGATCACCGCGTTCGCGGTGCGCGGCGACCTCGACCTCGACGGCACCTTCAGCAACACGTTCGAACTCGAGTGGCCGAAGGGGTCGGGCAACCTCCGCGAATTCCCCGAAATCGACCGTGTCGGTTGGTTTTCCATTGCCGAGGCCCACGTGAAGTTGTTGAAGGGTCAGCGGCCGCTGCTCGACCGCCTCACGGCTGCCCTCGAAGGCGGCGCACCGGGCGCGTCTCGATAGCGTTGATGGTCAGCGCGCGGCCGTGGATGCGCCACCCCGCGCGGGTGCGCAGATACTCGTCGTCGTAGCGCAGATGCCAGACCAGGTCGGTGATCTGCTCCCCGCTGACTGACCAATGGTGAGCGATGCACGTGATCCGCCCCAGCGCGTAGTCGCTGTCGTCATCCCTCGCGGCATAGACCTCGCCGACGATGGCATGCTCCGTTCGGTTCACCGCCGCAAGTGCGGCCATCGCTGCGCGCACACCGTCGCGCCCGTGCTGACGGCGCACCGGCTCGAGCGATCGGGGTGGGTCGGGCAGCCGTAGTTCCGCGGTGTCGGTGAACAGTTCGACGACATCGTCGAAGCGCCGGTCGTCGACGGCCGACGCGTACAGGTGCACGAGATCGGCCAGTGCGAGGCGGTCGAAAGCGTTGAGGCTCAAGGGATCAGCCCCAGCCGCTGCGCGCATGCCGTGTGCTCGACCACGACGATCGACTCGAAACCGCACACTTCGACGTGCCGGGCGAAGGCGGACATCCATTCCGGATCGGCGTGACGCCCGCTGCGACTGGCGCCATCACGGCGAACTTCACGGGACCGGGCAATGACATGGGCGAATAGTACAGAGGCGGCTGGAGATCCAGCGTCAGATGCGACCGGTGAACGAGGTGTCTGGTAGTGGTTGCCCGGCGCGATGGGTGGGTATACGTCAGCTTCATGGCGGGGATTGCAGACGTGCTCGGTTGGGCCAAGCAGCAGGTCGCGTCGCGGGTGCCGAGGGCCGACCTGGATCAACGCGACCCGGACTACATTCGCGAGCAGCTACCGGGCCTCTGGCTGCTGGCATCGCTGTATTTCCGCGCCGACGTGCGCGGCCTTGACCGCATTCCACGCGAGGGACCGGTGTTGCTGGTCGGCAATCACAGCGGAGGCAACCTTCCGCCCGACACGTTCGTCTTCACGCTGGCGTTCTGTTCGTACTTCGGTGTCGAGAGGCCCTTCTACCAACTCGCACACAATCTGGTCGTATCGATGCCAGGCCTCGGTTCGCTGCGCAAGTTCGGCACCGTGGCCGCCAATCATGAAAACGCCATGCTGGCATTGGAATCCGGCGCTGCGTTGCTGGTGTACCCGGGCGGTGACTACGAGGTCTTCCGGCCGTCGTGGGAGCGGCACGAGGTCGACTTCGGTGGTCGCAAGGGCTATGTGCGGTTGGCCCGCGACGCCGGTGTCCCGATCGTGCCGATCGCCAGCGTCGGCGGGCAGGAAGCGGCCCTTTTTCTCGACCGAGGGCAGTGGCTGGCCAGGCTGCTGATGGTCGACAAGCTCGCGCGCCTGAAAAGCGTCCCTATTCTGTTGGCGCCGCCGTGGGGACTGGTCGTCAGTGACATGGTGCCGCGACTGCCCCTGCCGACGAAGATCGCGATAGAGGTGCAGGAGCCGATTGAGGTCGATGGTGACGACGACGTCGTCCACAAGCAGGTGATGGAGAGTCTGCAGGCCGGCGTCGACCGGTTGGCGGCCGAACGTCGATTCCCGGTGATCGGCTGATGCGCGTCCAACGGCACTGCGTCATCGACGCCGACCGCGACACCGTGTGGAAGGCGGTCAGCGACCCGGACTGCTATCCGGAGTTCATGGCCAGCCTCGAGCGCTGGGAGCACGTCACCGAAGGTGCGGCCGACAAGGGCGCGCGGTACACCGTGCACTGGAAGATCGGCTCGGTCCCGATTGGCGGCGTGGTCGAAGTCTCGGAGTTCGACCCCGCCCATGACCTGGCGTGGATCGGGGTCTCAGGTGTCTCGCTGCGCGGCCGGTTCCGGATTCGCGACACCGGCGACGGTCGCACCAAGGTCGTGTTCCGGCTGGCCTACGAATCGGCAGGCAACCTGCTCGGCATCATCGCCGACCGCGTGGCCGCGCGTCAGGTCGGGCGCAACATGAGCCAGACGCTGAGAAACCTGAAACAGCTGGTCGAGTCTTAGCCCGGAGGAGTGCCAGCGCCCGGTGCGCCTTGGATCGGCACCACCGGGGTCGGGGTCACTGTGGTGACGCCGTTGGAGCCGACGGTCGGCCCACCGGACGGGCCCATGGCTGCGAGCTCATCGGCCGCCTTCTGGCTGCAGTCGAGCATCAAGAGCATGCGGCCGCCCGCGGTCACCTTCTGCTGATCCACCAGGCACTGTGCCTGCGGGAGCACGCTGCCGAACGAGCCGCCGAAGTACGCCTTCACGCCCTGGCTCTTCAGGACCTGCAATGCCTTGTTGTAGGGCTCACCGACCACGTTGAGCGAGCTACCGTCGGGTTGCCCCGGCTGTGAGAGGGCCACCCCGGCGCCGATCAGAGCGACCGAGCCTGCGGCCACGAGGCCACCGCTGAGCGCAACGAGCTTCTTCACGTGATCTCTCCCTAAGTCGGTGCGGTGCGAACATATCGCAGCCGTGACAATTGTGAAACCGGTGACGGACCGCGCAGCGTTACACCGGCGGGTGCACGATGTGGTTCATCGCCCCGGCGAGCGTCGCCGCCCGAGTATCGGTGAAAACGTCTTCCAGCTGCAGTTTCCGGCCGTTGGGCCCCCGCAGCGGCACCCGCCAATTCGGATACTCGTCGGTGGTGCCCGGCTGGTTCTGCGTGCGCAGATCGCCGACCGCGTCGGCAAGCGACAGGGCCAACAGCTTGGACGGGGTGCGGCCCAGATACCGGTGCAGCGCCAGCACGACGTCATCGACGCTGGGGTTGACGCCCGGGTCGTCGCCGAGCAGTCCAACCCGGCGCAATTCGGCGAGCCAGGCCGCCTGTTGAGCCTGGTCAGCGGCGAGTTCCTCCGAGGCGGGCCGGGTCAGCAGCCCGAGCTCTTCGCGTAGCCGCACATGCTCGCCCGCCAGATACCCCGGTGTCGGCGGCAGGTCGTGCGTCGTCACCGCCGACAAACAGAACTCGCGCCACTTCTCGGCGGGCAGCGGTCCGCCCGCTCCGTCGCGGTCAGCCTCGAACCACAGGATCGACGTGCCGAACAGCCCGCGTTCGCGCAGATAATCGCGGACCCAGGGTTCGACCGTGCCGAGATCCTCGCCGACGACGACCGCACCGGCCCTGTGCGCCTCGAGCGCGACGACGCCGATCATCGCCTCGTGGTCGTAGCGGACGTAGGTGCCCTCGGTCGGCGGTGCACCCTTGGGGATCCACCACAGCCGGAACAGCCCGATGATGTGGTCGATGCGAACGCCGCCCGCATGCCGCAGCACGGCGTTGACGAGCGCGCGGAACGGCCCGTACGCGTGGTTCACCAATTGGTCGGGACGCCATGGCGGCTGCGACCAGTCCTGGCCGAGCTGATTGAACTCGTCGGGCGGCGCACCAGCCGTTACGCCGAGGGCGAGCACATCCTGAAGCGCCCATGCGTCGGCGCCATTGGGGTCCACGCCGACCGCGAGGTCGTGCATGATGCCGAGTTCCATCCCGGTCTGGACGGCGGTGGCCTGCGCGGCGGTCAGCTGGTCGTCGAGCTGCCACTGCAGCCAGCGGTGGAAGTCGACGCTCGTGGCGTACTTGGCGGCGAACTCGGCGACCGAGGGGCTCGAAGGATGCTGTAGCTCCTCGGGCCATTGGTGCCAGTCGTTGCCGTAGTGCTCTGCGAGCGCACACCAGGTGGCGAAGTCGTCGAGGCTGCGGCCCTCGCGCGTGCGATAGGCGGCGTACGCGAGTTCGCGCCCGGCCGAGCGTTCGACCTTGTACACGGTTTGCAGCGCCGCGCGTTTGGCCTTCCATGCGGCGTCGCGATCGATCAGCTTGGCCTTCTTGGCCAGCGACTGCACCTCGATGCGGGCCTTGCGGATGCTGCCGCGCTGCCGGACATAGGCGAACTCGTCGATGGCCTCGACACGCAGATACAGCGGGTTGATGAACCGGCGCGACGTCGGTAGGTACGGCGAGGGCTCCATCGGCGGGGTAGGAGCAGCCGCGTGCAGCGGATTGACGAGAACAAAGCCCGCGCCGTGCTGCGACGCCGACCACACGGCAAGGTCGGTTAGATCGGTCAAATCGCCTATGCCCCAAGATCTTTGCGAGCGCACGCTGTAGAGCTGAGTGGCCAGTCCCCACGCGCGGCTCTGGCCGAGCTTTGCGGGCAGTTCCAGCGTCGCGGGGGAGACGATGACCAGGGTGCTGATATCGGCCCCACCGACCTGCAAGTGCAGCTGGTGATAGCCGAGCGGCAGATCGGCAGGCAGTTCGAAGGTGGCCTCGCCGACCATTCGGTCGCCGAGATCGTAAGGCGCCCTGTTGTTTTCGAGCTGTCGAAGACCGGTCCGCACACTGCCGTCCTCGAGTCGCAGCCACAGGCCGACGGAGTCGCCGTGCGTGACGTGCACCCAGAACGACGACGCCGTCCCCGAGCGGGCGATGATGGTCGGCGGCAGCGCGCGCTGCCAGTATTCGCGGTCGTGGGCAGCCAGTGCGGCGGTGCGCTCGTCCTCGGTGGCCGCGGGCACGCCGAGGGCGTCGAGCACCGCGATCAGCGTGGAATCGGCGACCACCGTGTGCCTGCCGGTCCAGTTCTCGTATTCGGTCGCCACGCCGTAGCGGCGCGCCAATTCGACGAGCGAGGCAGGCAGCTCAGTCATGCCGCCATCCTGCCCGCTACTCATCGACATCGCGCATCAACAGGTCGTCCCACGTGTCACGTCGCACCACGAGCCGGGCATACCCATTGCGGGCGAAGACAACCGGGACCCGGCGCGCGCCGTTGTACTGATTGGACATCGTGTAGCAGTAGGCACCCGTGACAGGCACGGCAAGCAGGTCACCGATCGCGGGCCGCTGCAGCGGGACGCCGTCGACCAGTTGATCGCCGGATTCGCAGTGCCTGCCCACGACGCTGACCATCTCGCCGCCGCCGACCCGGTTCACGATCGTCGCCTCGAACCGCTGCCCGGTCAGCGACACCTCCAGGTTGTCTCCCATGCCGCCGTCGACTGCCACGTGCGTCACCAGCCCGCGCTTGATCGTGGTGATCCGGTAGACCGTGCATGCGCTGTTGGCGACCATGCTGCGGCCCGGCTCGACGATGATGCGCGCGCCTGCGGGCAGCAACGCTTTGGCCTGGGTCACCATCGCCTCGGCGTAGTCGTCGAGGCCGGGCGGATGTTCGTCGTAGGTGTAGCGCACCCCGAGGCCGCCGCCGAGGTCGTAGACGTCGAAGGTGCCGAGCTTCGCGATGGGTTCGACCGCCTGCGCAAGCTGTTCGACGTTGAGCAGTTGCGATCCGACGTGGGTGTGCACGCCGTCCAGTCGCAGCTTGGCGCTGCGCTCGATGCGGCCGATCGCGTCGCGGGCGTCGTCGGGCAGCAGGCCGAACTTCGAGCCGGCGTGCCCGGTCGCCTGCGAAGCGTGGGTGGCGGCCTCGACGCCGGGAATGACACGGACGAGGCACGGCTGTTGATGTCCGGTTGGCACGATGCGCTCGAGCCTGTCGATGTCGTCGAAGTTGTCGACCACAACGAGGCCCACACCGTGTTTGACTGCGAGCTCGAGTTCTTCGTCGCTCTTGGCGTTACCGTGCAGCACCAACCTGCCCGGATCGGCGCCCGCCTTGAGCGCTGTCAGTATCTCGCCTCCGCCTGCGACGTCGAGATGTAATCCCTCTTCCACCATCACCCGCTGAACAGCGGTGCACGGGAACGACTTTGACGCAAACGCCACGTCGCAACGCGGCCAGCGGTCGCGGAACGCGGCCAGATAATTGCGCGCCCGCTGCCGCAGCGCATCTTCTGAGACGACGATGGCCGGCGTGCCGAACTGTTCGGCCAGCTCGTCGAGACGACATCCCCCGACCGTCAGCGTGCCGTCACTGTCGAGTGCGCTGCCCGGCGGGAACAGGCCGAGCAGTTCGTCGGTGGTCGCGTCGCCATGGACGGTCGGCTTTAGAGACACAGCTCAGCGTGCCACCGCTTGGACGAGCGCGCACTGGCTTCACGCGGGACGGCCTGCTACCGTCTGTCTGTAATGATCCCTACAGATGAACGACTCACCAAAAAGCAGCAGCAGGGCGCGCAGTCCCGCGAGCTGATCCTCGATGCCACCGAACGGTTGATGGCCACCCGTGGATACGCCGCAACCTCGATCAGCGACATCCGCAAGGCGTGCGGACTGCCGCCCAGCTCGATCTACTGGCATTTCGGGTCGAAGGAGGGCGTGCTCGCGGCGGTGATGGAACGCGGCGCCGACCGGTATTTCGCCGCGATCCCCACCGAGGCCGAAATCGAACGGCAGCTGGCCGCGGTGGTAGCGCTGCAGGAGCAGCATCCCGAGTTCCTGCGACTGTTCCTTCTGTTATCCCTCGAGCGCAGCCACGAGCCGGCGGTCGCCGAGGTGCTGCGCCGCGTCCGTGATCAGGCGATCACCCGGTTCCGCGACGCCATCGCGCAGCTGCTGCCCGACGACGTGGCACCCGCGAAGCGCCGGCGCGTGGTCACAGAACTGGCCGCAATCGCAACCGCCCTCTCCGACGGCATCTTCCTGGCCGAGCATCTCGAACCCGATGTGACTGACGTCGGCCGCATGTACCTGCGCCTGCACCAAACGGTGACGGCCTTGGTTCCGATTCTGTTGGAGGAGAAATGAATACCAGAACGGCCGTCATCACCGGTGCCAGCGCCGGCCTGGGTCTCGAGTGTGCCCGCGCTCTGCTCGCCGCCGACCCGTCGTGGCACATCGTGCTGGCGGTGCGTGACGTGGGGCGGGGATCCGACGCCGTGGCACAGCTCGGACTGCCGGATCGCTGCACGGTGTTGGAGGTCGATCTGGCCTCGTTGAGCTCGGTGCGCTCTTTCGTCGACGCAGTGCGCGCCGCCCCGCTTCCACCGCTGCAGGCCATCGTCTGCAACGCCGGTGTGCAGGTGGTTTCCGGCACCGAGAAGACGGCCGAGGGTGTGGAGATGACGTTCGGGGTGAACCACCTCGGCCACTTCGCTCTGGTGCGGGGACTTCTCGAAAGCCTGGCCCGGCCTGCCCGCGTCGTGGTCGTCAGCAGTGGCACACACGACCCGGCGAAGTTCACCGGTATGCCCTCGCCTGACTACACCAACGCCACCGATCTCGCGGATCCGGCCGACATCACCGATGCAGCCGATGGCCGCCGCCGCTACACCACCTCCAAGCTGTGCAACCTGCTGTTCACCTACGAACTGGACCGCAGACTCGGCCACGGCGCCCAGGGCGTCACCGTCACCGCGTTCGACCCCGGCTTGATGCCCGGCTCGGGCCTCGCTCGCGATTACTCCGCGGCCGGCCGCTGGGCATGGCGCTACCTGTTTCCGGCACTGCGAGTTCTTCCCGGCGTCAACAGCACGCGGACGTCTGGCCGCCACTTGGCCGCGCTTGTGCACGATGAGCGATTCGATGCCGTCACAGGCGCCTACTTCGCAGGCGGCAGGCAGGTTCCGTCGTCGAAGGATTCCCACGACCGCGCCAAGGCGCTCGACCTCTGGGAGACCAGCGAACGGCTGCTGGCACTCGCAACGAAGTAGCAGAAGGCATTTCGGTAGTGTCGGCTCAGTGACGCAGGAGCGGCGGGCGCGGGTCGCAGTCGCTGCACTGTTCCTGACCAACGGGGCGCTGTTCGCCAACTTGCTGCCACGCTATCCCGAGATCAAGACCGACCTGCATCTGTCCAACGCGGTTTACGGGGCGGCGATCGCCGCGTTCTCGGGCGGCGCGTTGGTCGCAGGCCTCGCCGCCGCAACGCTGATCCGCCGGTTCCACTCGTCGCGGGTCGCGGTGGTCGGAACCGTCGGCATCGCAACGTTCGTCGTGGTCGCCGGGCTGGCCACCTCGCCACTCGTGCTCGCCGCCGCGTTGTTCGTCGCAGGCGCCTCGGACGCGATCACCGATGTCGCCCAGAACGCGCACGGCCTTCGCGTGCAACGCATCTACGGCCGTTCGATCATCAACTCGTTTCACGCCGTGTGGGCGGTGGGCGCGATCCTCGGCGGTCTGATGGGAGCAGGCGCGATCGCGATACACCTGCCGAGGACCACGCATCTGCTGATCGCCGGTGTCGTGTTCAGCGCGGTGGTCGTGATCGCGTACCCGTATCTGCTCCGCGGCGCCGACCACGACGACCATCCCGCGGCGCACACGTCCGGCGGAGATCGGGTGGGCTTCGCGGTGTATGCGACTCTCGTCGCCCTCGTGGTGATCGCGATCGCGGGAGCAACCGTCGAGGATGCCGGAAGTTCTTGGGCGACATTGTATTTGCGCGACACTTTGGGCGCGCCGGGAGCGATCGCGGTGTTCGGCTACATCGCGTTGGTCGGGCTCATGTTCGTCGGAAGGACGATCGGCGACCGATTGGTGGACCGGTTCGGTGAACGCGCGGTGGTGCGGGCAGGCGGCTTCGTTTCTGCCGCGGGGATGGGTGCCGCACTGGCGTTTCCGAGCGTGCCGGGCACGATTGCGGGCTTCGCGGCCGCAGGGCTTGGTGTCGCCACGCTGATACCGGCCGCCATGCACGGCGCAGATCAGTTGCCCGGCATGCGCCCTGGCACGGGGTTGACGGTGGTGACGTGGCTGATGCGGGTCGGCTTCTTCGGTGCGCCGTTGCTGGTCGGTGTCGTCGCCGACGCGACGAGCTTGCGCGTCGGTCTGCTCAGCGTTCCGATCGCGGGTGTCACGGTGGTGGCGCTGTCCGGTGCGCTCAGCGGACGGCGCCTGCCATCTCGATCGTGAGGACCCCGGCGATGATGAACCCGATCCCGAGCAGCATCATCGGAGTCAGAGGTTCCTTGAACAGGTAGCGGGCGATGACGGCGACCAGCGCGACGCCGCATGCGGTCCATACGCCGTAGGCGATGCCGACCGGCATGCCAAGCGAGAGCGAAAGCCACAGCAGATAGAAGCAGGCGAGGTAACCCGCGATGACGGGCGCCATCCATGCCTTCTTGCGGAACCCGTCGGAGGCGCGCAGCGACAGCGTCGCGAAGACCTCGACGATGATCGCGGCGGCCAGCGCCAGCCACATCACGACTTGTCCGCGGCGGCTCGCTGCGACCCGAGCTCGACGAGCAGCACGCCAGCGATGATCAGCCCGATGCCAAGCACGACAGGCCAGGTGAACGGATCTCCGTAGATCGCGGCGGCCAGCACCGCCGTCGCCGCCGTGCCGCAGGCCCCCAGATCCCGTAGGCCACCCCCACTGGCATGCCGATCCGCAGCACCATCGTCAGCAGGATGAACGAACCGACATAGCCGACGGCCACGACGAGGAGCCACGCGGACTGATCTTGTGACGCTCGTAAGGACAGCGTTGCTGCCACCTCGACCGCGATCGCCGCGATGAGCAGCACCCATTTCCGCACGCAACGAACGTAACCGAGGGCGGTGACCCGGCGACACGTGAGGAGAATCTCCCGGTTAACCGCAATACCCCTGGGTAGCCTCGAAAGATGAGCACTGTTGTGAAAACCGCCTACGGACCCGTCCGTGGCGTCGACGACGGTGCCGTGACGTCGTGGAAAGGGGTTCGCTATGCGGCCCCGCCGAGGGGCGAACTCCGGTGGCGGGCACCGCAGCCACCCGAACCGTGGACCGACGTCGCCGACGGCAGCGCACTGGGACCGGTGTGCCCGCAGCCCGTCGATCCGCGGATTCCGATCGACCTCGGCGCTCCGCAGGGCGATGACTGCCTGACACTCAACATCTGGGCGTCGTCCGATGTCACAGACGGCGCCCGCAGGCCGGTGATGGTGTGGATTCACGGCGGTGCCTATGTGCTCGGGTCGGCCAACCAGCCGCTGTACGACGGGCGGGTGCTCGCCAAGAACGGTGACGTGATCGTGGTCACCGTGAACTACCGCCTCGGCGCGTTCGGTTTCCTGGACCTGTCGTCGTTCAGCACACCGGGCCGCCGCTTCGACAGCAATCTGGGGCTGCGCGACGTGCTGCACGCCCTGCACTGGGTGCGCGACAACATCGCCGCCTTCGGTGGCGATCCGGACCGCGTCACGGTGTTCGGCGAGTCTGCTGGGGCAGGCATCATCACCACTCTGCTGACGAGCCCGGCCGCAGAGGGGTTGTTCGCGGGCGCGATCGCACAGAGCTCGCCTGCCACCTCGCTGTACGACGTGAGCCGCGGTCGCCGGGTAGCCAAGCAGTTCCTCGCCGCACTTGGCTTGGGGGACAACGACATTGACCGCTTGACCGAGGCGCCCGACGCAGCGCTCATCGAGGCGTCACGCACGGTGTTCAACGAAGTCCCTCTGCAGACGCCCGGCACGTTGGCCTTCGCCCCCATCGTCGACGGCGATCTGGTGCCCGACCATCCGGTGAAACTGGCGCGCGAGGGACGGTCGCACCCCGTCCCGCTGATCATCGGCACGAACAAGCATGAGGCCGCGCTGTTCCGCTGGATGAAGTCGCCGCTGATGCCGATCACCCCCGAGGCGATCAACGCGATGTTCAGTCAGATCGCCGCCGAGCAACCGCATCTGAGGTTGCCGACCGACGACCAGATCAACACCGCCTACCCGGGGCTGAAGGGTAAGGCCCGCGGGATGGGCGTGGCCCGCGACGTCGGATTCCGGATGCCGTCGGTATGGCTGGCCGAGGGGCATAGCGCCGTCGCGCCCGTGTATCTGTACCGATTCGACTGGGCGACACCGATGTTGCGACTGCTGCGGCTGCACGGTGCGCACGCCACCGAACTTCCGTTCGTGTGGGGCAACCTGGTCGCCGGCCCCAAGGACCCCACGTTCCGGCTCGGCGGCATGAAGACCGGCAAGGTGGTTTCCGCGCGGATCCAGGAGCGCTGGCGCAATTTCGCTACGCACGGCAAGCCCCTCGGCTGTGACGGCGAGCCCGAATGGCTGCCGTATCAGGAAGCCGATCGGGCCTGCCTGGTGATCGACCGCGAAGATTCGCTCGTCAACGACGTCGACCTGCACATCCGGTCGACCTGGGGCAGTGAGGTGCTCAGCTTCCGGTAGCGACGGGTTGGCTAGACTCGTCGCGGAGGTGTCGTCGTGGACCTGGCAAAGGCATTTTCGGATGTGCTGCCGCCGCTCATGCACGACCCCGTCATGTACGCGGTCCCGTTCTTCATCCTGTTTCTGATCATCGAGTGGACAGCGGCGCGCAAGCTCGCACACATCGAGGCCGAGCGGCCGCCGGCGGGCGCATATCAGCGCGCCGACGCATGGGCCAGCATCTCGATGGGGCTGGTGTCGGTGGGGACCAGCGGAGTGCTGAACTTCGTCGCGCTACTGGGGTATGCGGCGCTCTATGCCTACGTCGCTCCGTGGCATCTGCCCGCGAACCAGTGGTACACGTGGGTGATCGCGATCGTCGGCGTCGACTTCCTCTATTACTGGTATCACCGGATGGCCCATCGGGTGCGCATCTTCTGGGCCACCCATCAGGCACACCACTCGAGCCAATACTTCAACCTGGCCACGGCATTGCGACAGAAATGGAATATCAGCGGCGACGTGTTTCTGCGAGCGCTGTTGCCGCTCTTCGGCGTTCCCCCGTGGCTGGTGTTCCTGTCCTTCTCGATCAACTTGGTCTACCAGTTCTGGATTCACACCGAGCGCATCGACAAGCTTTGGCGGCCAATCGAATTCGTCTTCAACACGCCGTCACACCACCGCGTCCATCATGGCATGGATCAGCAGTACCTGGACCGCAACTACGGCGGCATCTTCATTCTGTTCGACCGGGTATTCGGCTCGTTTCAGGAGGAGACCACGCGGCCGCACTACGGCCTCACCAAACAGGTGAACACGTTCAACATCTGGAAGCTCGAGACCTTCGAATACGTGGCGATCGCCCGCGACGTGCGCCACGCGAGGCGGTGGCGCGACCGGATCGGCTACATCTTCGGGCCACCGGGCTGGGAGCCCGCCGCGCGCAGGGATGCGACCGCATCGGCGGGGGTGCGCACCTAGCGTAGTGTCGCCGATGTGCAGACGGTGTTTGATGCCCACGTCGATCCCGCGCTGATCGAACGTTCCCTTGCGGCAAGCACCTTCGGTTCGATGTGGCTCGACATCCCGCGTCCCGAATACCCCAAGGCCAGCGGTTCGGTCATCTGTGATCTGCTGGTGGTCGGCGGCGGCTATACCGGCCTGTGGACCGCGTTGCACGCCGCCCAGCGAAATCCTCAGCAGCGCATCGTCCTGATCGAGGCAAACCGTATCGGCTGGGCCGCATCGGGTCGCAACGGCGGATTCGTCGACGCCAGCCTGACCCACGGTTTCGAGAACGGAAAGGCGCGCTGGCCCAACGAGATTCACGCCCTCGAGGCGATGGGTAGAGAAAACCTCGACGGGATGCAGGCCGATATCGAATCGCTGGGACTCGATGCGGAATGGCAGCGCACGGGCATGCTGACGGTGGCAACCGAACCGCATCAGGTCGACTGGCTGGCCGAGTCCGCCGCAGGAGAAGGGCAATTGCTCGGGCTGCGTGAGATCCGCGACGAGGTGCATTCGCCGACCTACCTCGCGGGCCTTTACCACCCCGACACCTGTGCGATCGTGCATCCGGCCAAGCTCGCGTTCGAAGTGGCGCGTGCCTGCCAGGAGGCCGGCGTGCAGATCTACGAGCACACCAATGCGCAACACCTCGACTCCGCGGGCGTCGCGCTGCACGTGCAGGCCGGCGATGCCGCCATCACCTGCCGCACCGCCGTGCTCGCGACGAACGTGTTTCCCAGCCTGCTGCGTCGCAACCGGCTCTACACCGTGCCCGTTTACGACTACGTACTGGCCACCGAACCGCTCAGCGATGCCCAGCTCGACCGAATCGGCTGGCGGCGCAGGCAGGGAATCGGGGACTGCGCCAACCAATTTCACTATTACCGGCTGACCATGGACAACCGGATCGTGTGGGGCGGCTACGACGCGGTCTACCACTTCGGCCGCAAGGTAGACCACCGCTACGAAGATCGGGCCGCCACTTACCAGCGGCTGGCCGCACACTTCTTTCTCACTTTCCCTGCGCTCGACGATGTCCGGTTCACCCACCGGTGGGCCGGCGCGATCGACACCAACACCAGGTTCTGCGCGCACTGGGGACTGGCCCGTGATGACAGGGTGGCCTACGTCAACGGGTTCACGGGCCTCGGCGTGGCGGCGACGCGGTTCGCCGCCGACGTCTGCCTCGATCTGCTCGACGGCAAGCCAACGGCGCGCACCGAATTGGAGATGGTGCGCAAGCGGCCCCTGCCGTTTCCGCCGGAGCCACTGGCCAGCATGGGTATCCAGGCGACGCGGTGGTCGCTGGACCGGGCCGACCACGCGGCCGGAAGGCGCAACGTCCTGCTCCGCACACTTGATGCGCTCGGCCTCGGCTTCGATTCTTGAGTCGTATCGCCCACGGGGACAGCCGAGATCACAGATCTCGGTTGTGTAACGTCGCAGCGCCGAAGCGCGATGACCAATTGCGTGTGCCGTTATCGCAGCTCAGCGGTACGCTTGACAGCCTTGGCACTTCAAGATCGGAGACGACAGTGCGCCGACCAGGCTTGCGAAGGCTCGCGGCGCTGGCCCCGATCTTCGTGCTCACGTTGGCCATCGCACCGGCACAGGCAACGCCAGGCGTGCTCGTCTTCCCCGGAATGGAAATTCGCCAAGGCACGAACGTCTGCACGCTGGGATACGTCGACCCGCAGATGCGGATCGCGTTCACCGCGGGGCACTGCCGGGGCGGCGGGCAGGTGACTGACAGAGACGGCAACGTGATTGGCAGTCTCTCGTTGTTCCGCGACAACACGCCCAACGGCGCCACGGTCGACACCAACCACCAGATCGCAGACTGGGAGGCGATCAGCCTCGCGCCCGATGTCGCAATCAACAACATCCTGCCGGGCGGGCGCGCCCTGATCGCCGATCCCGGCATTGCGCCCGTCGCCGGCCTGCCGGTGTGCCATTTCGGTGTCGTCACGGGGGAGAGCTGCGGAACCATCCAGGCCGTGAACAACGGCTGGTTCACCATGGCCAACGGCGTCGTGAGCCAGAAGGGTGACTCCGGCGGGCCGGTCTACAACCTCACCCCCGACGGCAGAGCCGCGATCGTCGGCATGTTCAACAGCACCTGGGGCCAGTACCCGGCGGCGGTGTCCTGGCAGGCCGCCAGCCAGCAGGCCCGCGAAGACGTGATCTCCGCCGCCGCGGGTAGCGTCGACGCCCCGCCGCCCGTCCCCTAGCGGAGCAGCTCGAACACCGGGATAGCCGGTGCAGCGGCACGCATTTCGTCGACCGTCGACTGCGGGGTCAACCCGCCCACGTGACCCTTGACCTCCCAGTACCACCGATCGAGGTAGCGCTTCAACAGCGGGGGCTTGTCGTCGTCGGCCACCTCGGCGATGCGCACGTCCCGGCTGCGCCAGCGCGGGCCCATCTCGACGACGCCGGCCGCGCGGGCATTGCGCGCCCATTGCGTGTTGCCTCGCGGCGACACGACATAGTCACGTCCATCGACGGTGAGCAGGTTGATCACCACCCCGCGGCGCTTGCCCGTCTTGCGGCCGCGCACCCGCAGTGCACGTGTCCCTGCGATGCTGAGGCCCGCCTCTGCCAGCCATCGGATCAGCTCGTTGCCTGTGCGGGCGGCAAGGTTGGGTTCGTCATAGCGGACGGTCATCGTGATTCCTTCCAATAATTCGAGAGCGGTGCTCTCTAATCAGGGTGGCACGCGTGCGTCGGGAAATCAAGAGCACTGATCTCGCTTTGTGTCACACTGGCCGCATGGGCAAGCGGCAGGAGTCGCGCGAGAAGATCGAGGCGCAGATCATCGAGCTCGGCAGGCGGCACCTGGTCACCGAGGGGGCGGCCGGGCTGTCGCTGCGGGCGATCGCGCGCGATCTGGGCATGGTGTCGTCCGCGGTGTACCGGTATGTGGCCAGCCGTGACGACCTGCTGACTCTGCTGTTGGTCGACGCGTACTCCGAACTGGCCGACGCGGTCGATGATGCGGCGACCGCCGTCGACGGGACATGGCGCGATCGACTACTGGCGATGACGCACGCCGCCCGCGCATGGGCTGTCGATCAGCCTGCCCGCTGGGCGTTGTTGTACGGCAGCCCGGTGCCCGGTTACCACGCGCCGAGCGCACGCACGGTCGGCCCTGGCACTCGCGTGGTCGGCGCACTGTTCGGCGCGGTCGCTGAAGGCATCGCGGCCGGCGAGATTTCACCGTCGAATGTTGCTGTGGCGCAACCGTTGTCGTCGGACTTCGACAGGATTCGGGACGAGTTCGAGTTTTCCGGCGACGATTCTGCGGTTGCGAAGTGTTTTCTGCTGTGGGCCGCCCTCGTGGGCGCGATCAGCCTGGAGGTGTTCGGCCAGTACGGCGCCGACACGCTGACCGAACCCGGCGCAGTGTTCGACACCCAGGCCCGGCTACTGATCGAGGCGCTGACTATCCTGAACTGACGAGGCCAGGAGATGAACCGCGAAGAGCTCTTCGCTTCGATCGTGGCTGCACGCCCCGATCGTGGGGACACCGTGTACCTGGAGCGCCGTGGCGATTCGTATACCTGGCGCGTACTTCCGCTTGACACCGCGGTGACCTCGGCGCCGTCGGACAACCCGGACGTCTGGATGTGCTTTTCTGCGCACTGGCCCGACGATCCGTCGCGGACGCGACCGTTTTTCGACGATCTGTTGACCGAACTCGAGTCGATGGCCGACCGCACCGACCGGTGTCGATGGCCGCTCGACGATCCCTGGCCGCACTCACACTGAGAGCACCCGTGGTTATCCGCATCGATCCGGGGCAGCGTGCAACCTTCAAACGCTGCCGCAGGCAATGGGATTTCGCATCGCGGCGCGGGCTCGAACCACTCGACAGCGCGAAACCCGTATTGGCCGCCGCGCTCAAGGACGCCCTTGCCGTCTATTACTACCCGGGCACCTGGGACTGGCAGCACGATCTGAAGCAGTCGCTGGTCCACAAGGCCGCCTCGCGGTCGCTCACCGAGGCGGCGGCAGACGAGCTCACCGCGTCTGCGGTGGCGGTGCTGGACTGCTATGACGCGTGGGCGCGCACAATAGACGACTTCGCCCCGGTCAAGATCGATCATGATGTCACCGGCATGATCGCCGATCCGGCAGAGCCCGCACGAGGGTTGTTGGCGCCCAACGGATCCGGCGTGGTCTACACCTGCAGGGTGGACCTGCTCGCGGTGAATCACGCCGACGAGTACTGGGTGGTGCGACACCAGATCGTCGACGACTGGCAGGACCGGGACGCGCTGACTCGCGACGAGGAGGCGCTCGCGGCGTGCTGGGCGTGGCAGCAGGACTACGTCGGCATGTCGATCGCAGGCACCATCCACAACGAGGTGCGCATCGGCGATCCGCTCGAGTTTCCCGCACCGGCGGCCGCCCGCCGCGAGCCCGTCGCACAGCACGAGGGCAGCGGAGGCGGCCGGTCGATCCCGCAGCACCAGCGCGAGTCGACGCGGGCAACACGTGACCAGGTCACGACCCGGGTCGAACAACACACGGCAGGGCCGGTACGCCGGACTCTGATCCGCCGCAGCCAGGAGGAGATCGCGTCGGTCGGCACGCAGCTCGCCGCTGAAGCGCTGGACATGATCCGCGATCCCGCTGTCTATCCGAACCCCGGAACACATTGTGCGGTATGCGAATTCGCGACCCCATGCGTTGCGATGTTCGAAGGCGCCGACCCCGAGCCGGTCTTGAACGCGGGGTTTCGTCGACGGTCGGCTGTTGAGCCAAGGCCGCGGCTCGGCCAAGCCACGTGGGGCTTCGGGCGGGGCGCAGCACCGCCGGGGTGGGACAAGAAGTAATAGACTTGACTTATATAAGTACATACTTCTATTTTGGAGACGTGCACGCGTTCGACGTCCTCGGCGATCCGGTGCGCCGTCGCATCCTCGAACTCCTTGCCGGCGGCGAGATGTCGGCGGGCGCAATCGGAGCGACCGTTCAGAGCGAGTTCGCGATCACTCAGCCCGCGGTTTCTCAGCATCTGAAGGTGCTGCGCGACAACGGCTTCGCCTCGGTGCGGCCCGATGGCCAGCGACGCCTGTACGCAGTGGACGGCACCGCGCTGCGCGACGTGGACGAGTGGCTCGACGGGTTCCGCCGGTTCTGGAGCCCGCATCTTGACGCATTGGCCACCGAGATCGCCAGGGGCAAACGGCAACGACGAAGGAAGGCAACATGACCGAGATCGACGTCGAGCATCAGATCAACACGGTTGCGCGCAACCTCGGCACCCGCACGATCGACATCGGGGACGCGCACGTCGTCACCGTCAGTCAGGCCTACGACACCGACCCGGCCGACCTCTGGGATGCGGTCACCAACATCGAGCGGATTCCGCGGTGGTTCCTGCCGATCTCCGGTGAGCTGCGACTCGGCGGTTCCTATCAGCTGGAAGGCCAAGCGGGTGGGACCATCCTGACGTGCGATCCGCCCAAGTACTTCACCGCGACGTGGGAGTTCGGTGGCAACGTCAGCTGGATCGATGTGAGCATCGAGAGCGACGGCCCCGACAGAGCGCGACTGGTGCTCGAGCACATCATGCCCGTGGCCGACGACGAGATCTGGCGGCAATTCGGCCCTGGCGCCGTGGGGATGGGCTGGGATTCCATGCTGCTCGGACTGGCTCTGCATCTGTCGACCGGCGAAGCCGTCGACCCGTCGTTCGGGCAGCAGTGGGTGGGTACCGCGGACGGTCGTCGCTTCATGACGCTTTCCGGCGAGGCGTGGCACGCGGTGAACGTCGCCTTCGGAACGGATCCGACAGCCGCGCGGACGATGACGGACCGCTGCGTGGCCGCCTACCTCGGCGAAGAACAAAACTAGAACACGTTCTAGCCACGGCCGCTACTCGGGGATATTCTCGGTGACGATGCCTGACCAGACACCTGTCCAGATTGCCTGGGTCACCCGTGACCTCGACGCCACCGAAAAGGCGCTGACCACGCTGTTGGGCGCCACAAAGTGGATCCGCATGCCCGGCGTCCACTTCGGCCCCGACGCGTGCACCTACCGCGGCGGCCCCGCGGACTTCGTCGCCGACATCTCGCTGTCCTATGCAGGCGACACCCAACTCGAACTGATCGCTCCGGTGTCCGGCGAGAGCATCTACACCGAGTTCCTGAACAGCGCAGGGCCGGGACTGCATCACGTCTGCATCGAGGCCGACGACGTCGAGCGCGCGGTGGCCGAGCGCGGCGCCGAGGTGGTGCAACGCGGTGTGATGCCAGGCGGCATGGAGTTCGCATATGTCACGGCCCAGGACGCCGGCGTGCCCTACATCGAGATTGCGTACATTCCGTCCGAGATCCGGGCGTTCTTCGACTACATCAAGCAGGAGCAGCAGAAGTGAGCACCCAAATCCCGGAGACCGTCAACGCCGCCGACGTGTCCGCGTGGTCCGACGAGGTCGACGTGGTGGTGGTCGGCTTCGGCATCGCGGGCGGTTGCGCAGCGGTCAGTGCTGCGGCAGCGGGCGCGAGAGTGCTCGTGTTGGAACGCGCTGCGGCCGCAGGCGGTACAACGTCGATGGCCGGCGGCCATTTCTATCTCGGCGGAGGCACCGCCGTGCAGCAGGCCACCGGCCACGCCGACAGCGCCGACGAGATGTACAAGTACCTCGTCGCGGTGTCGCGCGAACCCGAACACGACAAGATCCGGGCCTACTGCGACGGCAGCGTCGAGCACTTCAACTGGTTGGAGGACTTGGGCTTTCAGTTCGAGCGCAGCTATTTTCCCGGCAAGGCCGTCATCCAGCCCAACACCGAGGGGCTGATGTTCACCGGAAACGAGAAGGTCTGGCCGTTCAAGGATCAGGCGGTGCCCGCGCCGCGCGGGCACAAGGTGCCGGTGCCCGGTGACACCGGCGGGGCCAGCATGGTGATCGACCTACTGCTGAAGCGGGCAGAGCAACTCGGTGTGCAGATCCGCTATGAAACCGGGGCGACGGCGCTCGTCCAGGACGCCGGCGCGGTCGTCGGCGTCACCTGGAAGCATTTCAACGACAGCGGCGCGATCCGCGCGAAGGCGGTCGTGATCGCCGCAGGCGGATTCGTGATGAATCCGGAGATGGTCGCCGAGTACACCCCGAAGCTGGCCGAGAAGCCGTTCGTGTTGGGCAACACCTACGACGACGGCCTTGGCATCCGGCTGGGTGAATCAGCGGGCGGGGCAACCAAACACATGGATCAGGTCTTCATCACCGCGCCCGCGTACCCGCCGTCGATTCTGCTGACCGGGATCATCGTCAACAAGCACGGGCAGCGCTTCGTCGCCGAGGACTCCTACCACTCGCGCACGTCGGGATTCGTGATGGATCAGCCCGACAGCGCGGCATTCCTGATCGTCGACGAGGAACATCTGGAACGCCCAGAGGTGCCCTTGGTGCCGTTGATCGACGGTTGGGAAACCGTCGAGGAAATGGAAGCCGCCCTTGGCATTCCGAAGGGGAACCTGGTCGCCACCCTGAATCGCTACAACGAGCATGCCGCCCGCGGTGAGGACCCCGACTTCCACAAGCAGCCGGAATTCCTTGCGCCACAAGACAAAGGGCCGTGGGGCGCATTCGACCTGTCGCTCGGCAAGGCGATGTACGCGGGCTTCACGGTCGGCGGGCTCGCGACGTCCGTCGACGGCCAGGTGTTGCGGGAGGACGGCAGCGTGATCCCCGGCCTCTATGCCGCGGGCGCGTGTGCGTCGAACATCGCCCAGGACGGCAAGGGCTATGCCAGCGGCACCCAGCTAGGTGAGGGCTCGTTCTTCGGCCGCCGCGCCGGAGCGCACGCCGCCGCGAGCTAGACCGGCGCGAGGCGCCATTGGCCGCCGCCAAGCAGTTCCAGTCGCCGGTCGTGATGCTGCTCGACAGTGCTGCGGTGGCTGACGCTGACCACGATGCAGTCGGGCAAGGCCGCGCGCAACGACCGGTACAGCGCGAATTCCTGGCCCTCGTCCAGCGCGGAGGTCGACTCGTCGAGGAACACCACTTTGGGCTTTGCGAGCAGCACCCGCGCGAACGCGATGCGTTGCTGTTCACCCGGCGACAGCACCTTGGCCCAGTCGGCTGTCTCGTCGAGGCGGCTGGCGAGATGACCGAGCGCAACCGTATCGAGCGCGGATTGGATTGCCGCGTCGTCGAATTCGCCTGCGACGGCGGGATACGAGATCGCCGATCGGAGGTCGCCGAGCGGCATGTACGGCAGCTGCGACAGGAACATGGTGCCTTCGGCGGGACACCGCACCGTGCCCGACGTGAACGGCCACAGCTGTGCGAGGCTGCGCAGCAGCGTCGTCTTGCCGGTTCCCGAGCCGCCGGTGATCACCAACGATTCCCCGGAGTCGAGCCGCACGTCGAGCGGATCGAGAAGGCGTACACCTTGCGGGGTGCGGACTTCCACGCCGTCGAGTTCCAGCGAGCCGTCGGCAGTGGGCACAGTCGTCAAAACGGGCAGCTCCCTTGCCTGTTCGTTGGCCGTTACCAGGCCGTCGAGCCGGATGATCACGGCGCGGTAGTTGGCGAACGAGTCGTAGACAGCACGGAAGAATGCCAATGAATCGTGCACCGAGATGA
Organism: Mycobacterium sp. OAE908; assembly: GCF_017872775.1. Lineage (NCBI taxonomy): Bacteria > Bacillati > Actinomycetota > Actinomycetes > Mycobacteriales > Mycobacteriaceae > Mycobacterium > Mycobacterium sp. OAE908. The sequence continues at coordinate 1,350,694 of NZ_JAGGJL010000002.1, read as the reverse complement.
AGGCGCTCGACGACTGTGTCACGTCACCGAGCTGGATTTCGCCTGCGAACAGCCGCGGGGCCTGCACCACTGTCGGCAGCGGGCTGACGATCTGGTTCATCGACCGGTTCCAACCAAGGAACACCAGGGTTCGGCGGACGAAGGCCCGGTAGTTCGCGATGACGGCGGCGAATCTCGTTGTCAGCTGACCTCTTTCGGCGCCCTCGCCGCGGTACAAGCCGATGGCCTCTGCGGCGTCACGCAGTCGCACCAGCGCATAGCGGAACGCGGCGTTGGTGAGCTCGTTGCGGAAGGACAGCCTGATCAGCGGCCTGCCGATCCAGAATGCGACGACCGTCGTGAGGAACACGTACACCAACGCCATCCAGAACAGTGCCTTCGGCACCGTCACACCGAGGATCGTCAGCGGGCCGGCCAGGCCCCACAGGATCGGCGTGAACGAGACGACGTTGACGATGGCGAAGACCGTGCCGAACACCAGGGTTTGGGACGTGCCGACCGTCGGCGTGTTGGTTCCCTCGCCCGTGCCGGTGGTGAACGCGTCGATGTCCTGCTGGATGCGCTGGTCGGGGTTGTCGATCGGCTGCTCGACGAAACGCCCCCGGTAGTAGGCGTCACCGTCGAGCCAGTCACGGGTGAGCCGATGTGTCAGCCACACGCGCCACCGGATGATGAACCGCTGCATCAGGTACACGTCGAGCAGGTTGCGGGCGATATCGGAAACGGCTAGGCCGACATAGAGCAGCATCGCCGCCCAAAAGACCTGGATTGCAACGTCTTTCGCGCTGCCTTGGTCGCTGAAGGCGGCTTGCAGCGCCGAGAACTGATCGTTGGACTGATAACTGAACAACACCCCGAGCCGCACGTCGATCATCACCGACGCCAGCAGCACGCCGAGCAACGACCAGACCGGAATGCTTTGGCGGCCCTTGAAATAATCGCCGGTGATCCGCCAGAACTGCCTGCCCCAGGTGGTGAACCGGGCAAGCAGCGCCAGCAGCAGCAGGGTGCACACCGCCGCGATCGCCCATGCCCGCGCCACCCACAACAGGGAGGTGATCAGCTCGTCGCCCCAATTCAGGGACGGCGTGAACGTTTCCATGCCGGGAAGCTACCCGGCGCAGCGTTAAACCGGGACGGGCTCGTCGCCTTGCACCCGGCCGAGTCGCCATTCGCCGTCGCCGAGCAGTTCGAGCTCGTGGGTGTGGTGTTGCTCGACCGTGCTGCGGTGGCTGACGCTGACCAGGATGGTTTCGGGCAGCTCGGTGCGCACCAGGTTGTAGCAGATGAACTCAAGCCCTTCGTCCAGCGCCGAGCTGGCCTCGTCGAGGAAGACGGCCTTCGGCTTGGTCAGCAGGACGCGGGCGAAAGCGATGCGCTGCTGCTCACCGGGGGAGAGCACCTTGGCCCAATCCAGCACTTCGTCGAGGCGGCCGACTAGGTGAGGAAGCGCCACTTTCTGCAGTGTCTGTTTGAGCGTGGCGTCGTCGATCGAGCCTTCCTCAGCCGGGTAGCTGACCACAGCGCGCAGGTTGCCCAGCGGCACATACGGCATTTGCGAAAGGAACATCGTCTCGTTGGGGCCGCATGGCCTGGTCAATGTGCCCGAGCAGAACGGCCACAACTCGGCGAGGCTGCGCAGCAGCGTGGTCTTTCCGCTGCCGGACGGTCCGGTGACCACCAGCGTGTCACCGATCTCCAGGCGCATGTCGAGGGGCTTGATGAGCTGCTTGCCGTCGGGGGTGCGCACTTCGACGTCATCGAGGACGACTGAGCCGTCCCGGCACGGAGTGGTCGTGACTTCTGGCAGCGCCCTGCCTTCTTCGTTGGCGATGACGAGGCCGTGCAGACGAATGATCGCGGCGCGGTATCCGGCGAATGAGTCGTACGCATTACGGAAGAACGACAGCCCGTCCTGAATGCTGCCGAACGCCGACGCCGACTGCGACATGGCGCCGAGCTTGATCTCGCCGGAGAGGAATCGCGGGAACTGCAGGATGTACGGCACGACCACGATGATCTGGCTCATCGACAGGTTCCAGCCGTAGAAGCCGATCATCCGGTTGACGTAATGCTTGTAGTTGGAGACGACAGGGGCGAACAGCCGTCGCAGGCCGGTGCGCTCGGCGATCTCGCCGCGGTAGAAGGCCACCGCCTCGGAGGCGTCGCGCAGGCGCACCAGCGCGTAGCGGAACGCCGCGTTGAACTTCTCGTTGTTGAACGCCAGCCAGATGATCGGCTTGCCGATCCAGAACGCGATGACCGTGGCAAAGATGACGTAGGTGATGAGTATCAAGAACATCGCCTTGGGCACCTGCCATCCGATGAGGGGCAGTGTGAGCGTGCCGGACAGGTTCAACAGGATCAGCGTGAAAGCTGACATCGACGTGACCGAGGAGACAGCGCCGAAGAGCAGGGTGGCCGCGGACGTGTTGTTGGGTGTGTTCGGCAGCGGTCCGACTCCGGCGGTGAAGATGTCGATGTCGGTCTGGATGCGCTGATCGGGGTTGTCGATGGTGTCGTCGATGAAGCGGGCCCGGTAGTAGGCCTTTCCGTCGAGCCAGTCGCCGGTGAGCCGGTCGGTCAGCCAGGCGCGCCACCTCAGCATGAACCGCTGCATCAGGAACAGGTCCAGCATCACGCGTGCGACGTGGATGGTGGCCAGGATGCTGAACACCAGAATGGAGAACCAGAAGCCGTCCTTGCCCGAATTCTTCACCGCTTCGTCGCCGGTGCTAAGGCCCGCCGCGACCGCCTGGAAGCTGCTCATCATGTCGTTGCCCTGGTAGGACAGCAGGACATCGATGCGGACGCCGGCAATTACTGATAGCAGCAGTCCTGCCAGCCATATCCAGACGATGACGCTGTCGCGCCCCTTGAAGTAGTCGCCTGTGATCCGCCAGTACTGCTTGCCCCACTTGGTGAACTGGACGATCAGGATCAGGATGAGCATGGTGATGACGGCGGCGATGGCCCACGCCCTGCCGACCCACACCACCGTCTTCCATAGCTCGTTGCCCCAGTCGAGCGTCGGGACGAACATGTCCGGGTTCATTCCGGCAAGGTACCTCCACAAGCTGCCGCGAGCGTTTTGGAGGGTCTAACTCCTGGTAGGAAGCGCGTCGAGGCGCCATTCGCCGTCACCGACCAACTCCAGGTGACGGGCGTGGAACTGCTCAACCGTGCCGCGATGGCTCACGCTGACCAAAACCGCGTCGGGAAGCTCGGTTCGGATCAGTTCATAGAGCATCAGCTCCAGGCCCTCGTCCATCGCCGACGTCGACTCGTCGAGGAAGATGGCGCTGGGCCTGGCGAGCAGAATGCGGGCGAACGCGATGCGCTGCTGCTCGCCGACCGAAAGCACCCTGGCCCAGTCGCGGGCTTCGTTGAGCCGAATGACCAGGTGCGACAGCGCGACCTGGGTCATGGCCTGCTGGATCTGCCGGTCACTGACCTCGCCTTCGCGGTGCGGATACGAGGCCACCGCCCGTAGGTCCCCGAGCGGGATGTAGGGCAGTTGGGGGACGAACATCGCCTGGCCGCGGCTCGACGGTAGGCGGATACGGCCGGATGCGAACGGCCACAGCCCGGCGAGGCTCTGCAACAGGACCGTCTTGCCGATGCCCGACGCACCGCTGATCAGCAGCGTCTCACCACGGCCGACGGTGAAGTCGAGTCCGCGCACCAGCGGTTCGCCTTCGGGGGTGCGGACTTCGACGGCGTCGACCTCGAGGGCTCCTTCGCCGGAGACGGCCGTCGTGATGCTGGAGAACGCCCGCGCCCGCGAGTTCTCGTCGACCAGCCCGTCGAGGCGGATGATCGCCGCACGGTAGCTGGCGAACTGGTCATAGGCGTTGCGGAAGAACGACAACGAATCGTGGATCGCGCCGAACGCCGTCGAGGACTGCCAGACGCCACCGAAGGAAATTTGGTTGGCGAAAAGCCGTTGCGCCTGAACCAGCCACGGTAGGGGATTGATGGCCTGACCCACCGACAGGTTCCAGCCGGTGAACAACACGACACGGTTCAGCCACTGCCGGTAGTTGTCCATCACCGACAACAGACGGCCGGTGAGGACGCTTCGTTCGACGTTCTCACCGCGATAAAGACCGATCGCTGCGCCGGCATCCCTGACCCGAACGAGCGCATACCGGAAGCTGGCATTGCGAAGTTCGTTGACGAAGCTCAGCCGGATCAGCGGCCTGCCGATCACGAACGCGATGACGGTCACCACGAACACGTAGGCGATGACGATCCAGAACAACGCCTTGGGAATCGTGATGCCCGCCAACGTCAACGGGCCGGACAGCCGCCACAGAATCACACCGAACGAAAACACCGACAGCACAGACTCAATCGCACCGAACAGCAACGTGTTACCCGAGTGGTTCGCGGGGTTGTTCGGCTGTCCACCCACACCTGCGGTGAAGATGTCGATATCCTGTTGGATGCGTTGGTCGGGATTGTCGATGGGTTGACGGGAAAACTGACTGCGGAAATAGGCATGATCACCGAGCCAGTCGCCGATGAAGCGGCGGCTCAACCAGATTCGCCACCGCATCAGAAACCGCTGTGTCACGTACAGGTCGGCGAGCAGTCGCACCACATAGCAGGTGGCCAGGATCGCGAACACACCCATGGTCGACCAAAACCCTTGTATGCCAGTAGTTCTGGCCGCATCGCCTTGGAAAGCGACCTGAAGCGCGGTGAACAGGTCGTTGACCTGATAGCTCAGCAGCACGCTGATCCGAACCGAAAGGATCGCCGACACCAGCAGCACTGCCAGCAGCGCCCACACCGGAAGGCTCTGCCTACCCTTGAAGTAGTCGCCGCTGACCCGCCAGAACTGGCGTCCCCATTCGGTGAACCGCCCGACGAGGATCAGCACCACGAGCACCCCTACGGTGCTGAGGACGAACATCTCCACCACCCACACGGCGGTGTGGAAGGCCTCGTCGCTCCAATCGATCGACGGCCTGAACGTGGTCATGGCCGCGATTATGCTGCGGCCATGAGCATCGACGCTCCAGTTACGGTCAATGCCGGACATCTGATCGCGCGAAGGCTGCGCGCGAGCGGCATCGACACGATCTTCACGCTGTCCGGCGGACATCTGTTCTCGATTTACGACGGATGCCGCGCCGAGAACATCCGGCTGATCGACACCCGCCACGAGCAGACCGCGGCGTTTGCCGCAGAGGGCTGGTCGAAAGTGACCAGGGTGCCCGGTGTCGCCGCGCTGACTGCGGGGCCCGGGGTGACCAACGGGATGAGCGCGATGGCGGCCGCACAGCAGAACCAGTCGCCGCTGGTGGTGCTGGGCGGGCGGGCGCCGGCGCTGCGCTGGGGGCAAGGGTCGCTGCAGGAGATCGACCATGTGCCGTTCGTAGCGCCGTTGACCCGGTTCGCCGCGACCGCGCAGTCGGCGGACGCGGTGAGCGCGTTGATCGACGACGCGCTGCGCGCCGCGGTTGGCGCGCCGTCGGGCGTTTCGTTCATCGATTTCCCGATGGACCACGTCTTCAGCGAGGCGCACGACGCAGGCGGTCCCGGTGCGCTGTCGACCCTTCCGGATGCGGCCGATGCGGACGGCAATGCGGTGGACGCGGCCGTGCGCCTGTTGGGCGACGCGCAGCGCCCGGTGATCATGGCGGGCACCAACGTGTGGTGGGGACATGCCGAGCAGGCGCTGCTGGAGTTGGCCGAGGCGTTGAGGATCCCGGTGCTGATGAACGGCATGGCGCGCGGCACAGTGCCGGCGGACCACGAGTTGGCGTTTTCCCGCGCGCGGTCAAAAGCGTTGGGGGAGGCCGATGTTGCGCTTGTCGTCGGAGTGCCGATGGATTTCCGGCTCGGCTTCGGCGGGGTGTTCGGCGCGCAGACCAAACTGATCGTCGCCGATCGCGTCGAACCTGACCGCGCGCATCCGCGCGAGGTCGCCGCGGAGCTCTATGGCGATTTGAGCAGCGCATTGAAGGCACTGGCCGCTGCGAGGACAGCCGAGCACGACGGCTGGATCGACGAACTGCGTGCCGTGGAGGACGCCGCGCGGGCCGCCGAGCAGGCGGAGTTGGACGATGACCGCACGCCGCTGCACCCGATGCGGCTGTACGCCGAACTGAAGCCGCTGCTGGACCGCGACGCGATCGTCGTCATCGACGCCGGTGATTTCGGTTCGTATGCGGGGCGGGTCATCGACAGCTACGTGCCGGGCGCGTGGTTGGACAGCGGCCCGTTCGGCTGCCTTGGCTCTGGACCCGGCTATGCGCTGGCCGCCAAGCTAGCGCGGCCGGATCGGCAAGTGGTGCTGCTGCAGGGCGACGGCGCGTTCGGATTCTCGGGCATGGAGTGGGATACGTTGGTGCGCCACGGTATTCACGTGGTTTCCGTGATCGGCAACAACGGCATCTGGGCGCTGGAAAAGCATCCGATGGAGATGTTGTACGGCTATTCGGTGGTCGCCGAACTGCGGCCGGGCACCCGCTACGACGAAGTGGTGAGCGCGCTTGGCGGGCACGGCGAATTGGTTTCGACGCCCGCGGAAATCCGGCCCGCGCTGGAACGGGCGTTTTCGTCGGGTATGCCTGCAGTGGTGAATGCGCTGACCGATCCCGCCGTCGCGTACCCCCGCCGCTCGAACCTGGCCTAGTTTTTACTACCGCGAGCGTGCGTGTTTGCACACGACACGCCGCGAGATTCTGTACAAACGTGCACGCTCGCGGGCCGTAAATCGGTGGACGCCTTAGCGATTGGTGGCCATCCTGGATGCATGGAGGTCAGGCTGCATCATTCGGTGGACGAGTTTCGCGACATCGCGGAACCGTTGTACCGACGCGACCCCGTCGTGCACACAATCGAGCTCACCCTGTTGCGGGCAGGAGCGTTTCCCGACGATTCGACGATGCTGACGATCTGGAACAACGGTGGCATCGTGGGCGCGGCCCTGCAGACACCTCCATATCCGTTGGCGTGCAGTGGAATTCCTACAGATACTGCGTCCGCGGTCGCATCGGCACTTGCCCGGTTGGACCCGTCGCTGCATGGCGTCCGTGGGGTCGAACACACCGCCGTCGCGTTCGCCGATGCGTGGCGTGACGTCACCGGACAGTGCGGCACGGTGACGTCTGGCGACAAGCTGTATCGGTTGGGTGCCTTGCTCGTTCCACAAGGCGTTGCAGGGTCGCCGCGGCTCGCGACCGACAGCGATCGCGCCCTGCTTGTGGACTGGGTGGAGCGCTTTTTCGCGGACGCCTTCGGGGATCCGCGCGATGACGACCCCGGTGAACGGTTCGTCGACAACGCCTGCCGCGTTGGTGATCGCTTCGTGTTGTGGGACGTCGACGGCTCACCCCGCAGCATGGCGATGCTGCGGGCTCCCGCCGCGGACGTGTCGCGGATCGGACCGGTGTTCACACCGCGCGACGAGCGCAGCCACGGCTACGGCTCGGCCGTCACCGCGGCCGCCGTACAACTGGCGCACCGCAGCGGCACGGCCGACGTCGTGCTGTTCGCCGATATCGCCAACCCGACGTCGAACGCCATCTACCGACGGATTGGCTTCGAGCCGGCCAACGACTGGGTGCGGATCAGCTTCGTCGCGCCCGACTGACCCCGAGCGTGCGCAGACTGCACGCATATCGCGGCGTGTCGCGGTGCAGACACGCACGTCCCCTACTCACGTGTGGGCCCACGCGGTAGTGGAAGGCGCAGGTACGGTAAACGTGTGGCGAAGACGAAAAACCGCACCTCAGGTCGTGTCAGCAACAGGTTCTGGAAGCTGCTCGGCGCCAGTACCGACCGCGACGAGGTGAAGTCGATGTCGCTCGTCGACAAGTCCTCGGACTTCGGCGAGAAGGCGGCCGACCTCGACGACGAGCAGCTGCGCAAGGCCGCCCGGCTGCTCAATCTCGACGACCTGGCCGAGTCATCCGACATTCCGCAGTTCCTGGCGATCGCCCGCGAGGCGTCCAAGCGGGCCACCAACCTGGAGCCGTTCGACGTCCAGCTGCAGGGCGCGCTGCGGATGCTGGCCGGCGACGTGGTCGAGATGGCCACCGGTGAAGGCAAGACGCTGTCAGGTGCGATCGCGGCCGCCGGCTACGCGCTCGGCGGACGCCACGTTCACGTCATCACCATCAACGACTACCTGGCCCGCCGCGACGCCGAATGGATGGGGCCGCTGATCGAGGCGCTTGGGTTGACGGTCGGCTGGATCACCGCCGAGTCCACTCCCGAGCAGCGCCGCGAGGCCTACAAGTGCAACATCACCTACGCGTCGGTCAACGAGGTCGGCTTCGACGTGCTGCGCGATCAGCTCGTCACCGACGTCGAAGACCTCGTCTCGCCGAACCCCGACGTCGCGCTGATCGACGAGGCCGACTCGGTCCTCGTCGACGAGGCGTTGGTGCCCCTGGTCCTCGCGGGCACCACCCACCGCGAGACTCCGAAGGTCGAGATCATCCGGCTCGTCGGCGAACTGATCGCAGGCAAGGACTACGACACCGACGCCGACAACCGCAACGTCCACCTCACCGAGTCCGGCGCGCAGAAGCTGGAAGCCAAGCTCGGCGGCATCGACCTGTATTCCGAGGAACACGTCGGCACCACCTTGACCGAGGTCAACGTCGCACTGCACGCGCACGTGCTGCTGCAGCGCGACGTGCACTACATCGTCCGCGACGACGCCGTGCACCTGATCAACTCTTCCCGCGGCCGCATCGCGCAGCTGCAGCGCTGGCCCGACGGGCTGCAGGCCGCCGTCGAGGCAAAGGAGGGCATCGAGACCACCGAGACCGGTGAGGTGCTCGACACCATCACCGTCCAGGCGTTGATCAACCGGTACCCGCGGGTGTGCGGCATGACGGGCACCGCGCTCGCGGCCGGCGAACAGCTGCGCCAGTTCTACAAGCTCGGTGTGTCGCCAATTGCGCCTAATACTCCCAACATTCGCGAAGACGAGACCGACCGCGTGTACATCACCGCGGCCGCCAAGATCGACGCGATCGTCGACCACATCAAGGAAGTGCACGAAACCCAGCAGCCCGTGCTGGTCGGCACCCACGACGTCGCCGAATCCGAGGAGCTGCACGAGCGGCTGGTCAAGGCAGGCGTGCCTGCGGTCGTGCTGAACGCCAAGAACGACGAAGAAGAGGCCCGCGTCATCGCCGAGGCGGGCACGCTTGGCAGCGTCACGGTCTCCACGCAGATGGCAGGCCGCGGCACGGACATTCGGCTGGGGGGCTCCGACGAAGCCAGCCATGATGAGGTGGCCGAACTCGGCGGGCTGCACGTCATCGGCACCGGGCGCCACCACACCGAACGGCTGGACAACCAGCTTCGCGGCCGCGCAGGCCGCCAGGGTGATCCCGGTTCATCGGTGTTCTTCGCCAGCTGGGAAGACGACGTCGTCGTCGCGCACCTCGAGCCCAACAAGCTGCCCATGGAGACCGACCCGGAGAAGGGCGACGGCCGCATCGTCAGCAACAAGGCCGCGACGCTGCTCGACCACGCGCAGCGCGTCGCCGAAGGCCGGATGCTCGACATCCACGCCAACAACTGGCGCTACAACCAGCTGATCGCCCAGCAGCGCGCGATCATCGTCGAACGCCGAGACACGTTGCTGCGCACCGCAACTGCCCGCGAGGAGCTCGCCGAGCGCGCACCCAAACGCTACGAGGAGATCGTCGAGACACTCGGTGAGGAGAAGCTGGAGAAGATCTGCCGGCTGATCATGCTGTATCACCTCGACCGCGGATGGGCCGACCACCTGGCCTACCTCGCCGACATCCGCGAGAGCATTCACCTGCGCGCACTGGGCAACCAGACCCCGATCGACGAGTTCCACCGGATGGCCGTCGACGCGTTCGCCTCACTGGCTGCCGACGCGATCGAGGCGGCGCAGCAGACGTTCGAGACTGCGCCGTCCATCGAGGACGAGCCGGGCATCGACCTGTCCAAACTCGCCCGCCCGACGTCGACGTGGACGTACATGGTGCACGACAATCCGCTGGCAGACCAGACCATGTCGGCGCTGAGCCTGCCAGGAGTCTTCCGATAGGTTTAGCCCATGGCGGGCCCTGCTGGCGACGTGCGCAACCGGGTGCTGACGGTGCCCAATGCGCTGTCGGCGCTGCGCCTGGTACTGGTGCCGGTGTTCCTGTACCTGCTGCTGGTGGCTCACGCCACCGGATGGGCCACCGGCCTGTTGATGTTCAGCGGCTTCTCCGATTGGGCCGACGGCAAGATCGCCCGGCTCGTCGACAACCAATCGTCACGGCTGGGGGAATTGCTCGATCCGGCCGTCGACCGCATCTACATGGTGACCGTGCCTGTGGCGCTGGCGATTTACGGCGCGGTGCCGTGGTGGATCGTGCTGACACTGCTCGGTCGTGACGTGATCCTCGCCGCGACGCTGCCGGTATTGCGCGGCCGCGGATTGACCGCGCTGCCGGTCACCTACATCGGCAAGGCCGCCACCTTCGCGCTGATGTCGGGCTTCCCGCTGATCCTGCTCGGCCAGTTCGATGCGCTCTGGAGCAGGGTCGTGCTCGCATGCGGCTGGGCCTTTCTGATCTGGGGCCTGGCCATGTACCTGTGGTCGGGGGTGCTGTATCTGATCCAGGTGTCCATGGTGGTGCGCCAACTGCCGAAGGTTGTGCGATGAGCGCCTGCGCGAAGAGCCGAGGACACGCGTGACGACATTGGGCGGCTACGACCCCCAAGCGGGCCGCAACGCTCACGAGGCCAACACGCCGACGCTGATCCCCGTGCCGTCACTGCTGAGATCGCTGCTGTCCGATCATCTCGATCCCGGCTACGCGGCAGCGGCCAAGGCGAAGGAGGCGGGAAGGCGCCGCAAGTGGTGGCAGGCGTGGGCCTGGCAGATCTGCGGTGCTTTTTTGATCGCCGTGGTGTTCGCCGCCGCCGTCGCGCAGGCACGTTCGACGGCGCCGGGCGTGCGCGAGTCGCAGCACGTGCTGGCGGGAAGCGTCAAGTCCGCTGAGGCCGCCGCCAACGACGCCAGCGCCAAGCGCAACGCGCTGGCCGCCCAGGTGGATGCCGAGCGGCGCAGCAGGCTCGCGGGCGACGAACGCGGTCAGCAGTTGCTGGGCAGTCTGGATGCGGCCAACTTCGCCGCCGCCACCACGGCCGTGATCGGGCCCGGCCTGACCATCACCGTCACCGACCCCGGGATGTCGAAAGACCTCAGCGACGTCTCCAAGGAGCGGCTGCCCGGCAGCCAGCAGGTGATCCTCGACCGCGATCTGCAGTTGGTGGTCAACTCGCTGTGGGTCAGCGGAGCCGAGGCCGTCTCGGTGGGCGGTGTCCGGATCGGCCCGAACGTGACCATCCGGCAGGCGGGCGGGGGCATCCTGGTCGACAATCAACCGATCAGCAGCCCATACGTCATTCTCGCGATCGGACCGCCGCACGCCATGGCCGACGTGTTCGACCGCAGCCCCGGCCTGCAGCGACTTCGCCTGCTGGAGACCAGCTATGGCGTCGGAGTCAATGTCAGCGCCGGCGATGGTCTCACCGTGCCCGCCGGTTCGTTTCGGGATGTCAACTTCGCCAAGCAGATTGGGCCCTAATGACGGGACACAAATGATCGGTATCGCCGCACTGGTCGTCGGGATCGTGCTGGGTCTGGTGTTTCACCCCAGCGTCCCCGAGGTCATCCAGCCCTACCTGCCGATCGCGGTGGTGGCCGCGCTCGACGCGGTGTTCGGCGGATTGCGGGCCTATCTGGAACGCATATTCGACTCGAAAGTGTTCGTGATCTCGTTCGTGTTCAACGTTCTGGTCGCCGCGTTGATCGTGTACGTCGGCGACCAACTCGGTGTCGGCACGCAGTTGTCCACCGCGATCATCGTGGTGCTCGGCATCCGGATCTTCGGCAACGCTGCCGCCTTGCGGCGCAGATTGTTCGGCGCATAAACCCATGTCCGATCAGCCCCCGCAGCATTCGGCCGAACCGGACCATCACGGCCGCCACGAGTTGCCGCCAGACGAGCCCGCGCCCGCGATCGGCGATCTGAACGCAGGCGGGGTGAAGGGCGTGGCGCGCCGGGGCCGATCGCAACTCGCCTTCGGCGCCTTGGCCGTCCTGCTGCTTGTGGTGCTCGGGATCGCGATCGTGACGCAGGCGCGACAGACCGAATCGGGCGACGCACTGGAGACAGCGCGGCCCGCCGATCTGCTGGTGCTGCTGGACTCGCTGCAGCAGCGTGAAGCCGCGCTCAATACCGAAGTGGCCGACCTGCAGCGCAACTTGGCGCAATTGCAGGCCTCCGGCAGCAGCGATGCGGCCGCGATCGAAAACGCGCAGGCGCGTCTGGCCGCGCTGTCGATCCAGATCGGCACCGTCGCTGCGACGGGTCCCGGCGTGACGCTGACGATCGAGGACACCACGCCAGGGGTGCCCGCTGAGACCATGCTCGACGTCATCAACGAGTTGCGGGCCGCAGGTGCCGAGGCGATGGAGATTCGGGGCGGGTCGACGTCCGTTCGAGTCGGCGTCGACACGTGGGTGGTCGGCAACCCCGGTGCGCTCGTCGTCGACAATGCGACGCTTGGCCCGCCGTATTCTGTTCTGGCTATTGGTGATCCGGCTACGCTGGCCGCCGCGATGAACATCCCTGGCGGTGCGATGGACAGTGTCGAGCGCGTCGGCGGCAAGATGGTGGTACAACAGTCCGACCGCGTCGACATAACCGCCTTGCGGCAACCGAAACCCCGCCAATACGCTCAGCCAGTCAAATGAAGCCACATGTTTGCCGCCGACAAATAGGAGCGCCGTGAGCCAAATCCCAGCCGACCTGTCCTACACCGAGGAACACGAGTGGGTGCAGCGCACCGGCGACGACACCGTCCGGGTCGGCATCACCGACTACGCCCAGTCGGCGCTCGGCGACGTGGTGTTCGTGCAGTTGCCCGACGTCGGCGCCGAGGTGACGGCGGGGGAGTCGTTCGGCGAAGTCGAATCGACGAAGTCGGTCTCCGATCTTTACGCGCCCGTCAGCGCGAAAGTCGTTGCGGTCAACGGAGATCTGGAAGCAAACCCGCAACTGGTCAACTCGGATCCCTACGGCGAAGGTTGGCTGGTCGATCTGAAGATCGAGGGCGGTTCGCTGGACGATGCGCTGTCGGGGTTGCTGGATCCGGACGGCTACCGCGCCACCGTGACCGAATGACGAGTTGTTAGGGTTTTCGCGACCAAAGTCCAACACAGGCCGATCCGGCGGTGGTGGACCCAATGATGTCTACTGCGCGGTACGGTCAACACCAGACGTGTAATGACGGCTGGGGGGCCCGGCCTGATATCGCCACAGCAGCCAGTGAGGAGCAGCGGGTGACGGAAAACCACAACTCTGGGGCTGACCAGTCCGAGGATGTCACTGTGGAGACGACATCGGTCTTTCGCGCCGACTTCCTCAATGAACTGGACGCTCCGCCCGCGGCAGGCGCCGAGGGTGCGGTCTCGGGTGTGGAGGGCCTGCCCGCCGGGTCGGCCCTGCTGGTCGTCAAGCGCGGCCCCAACGCGGGATCGCGATTCCTGCTCGACCAGCCCACCACGTCGGCGGGTCGACATCCCGACAGCGACATCTTCCTCGACGACGTCACGGTGAGCCGTCGGCACGCGGAGTTCCGGCTGGAAAGCGGCGAGTTCCAGGTGGTCGACGTCGGCAGCCTCAACGGCACCTACGTCAACCGGGAACCCGTCGATTCCGCGGTGCTGGCCAACGGCGACGAGGTCCAGATCGGCAAGTTCCGCCTGGTGTTCTTGACCGGGCCCAAAGGCGACGACGACAGCGGCCCGGGAAGCTGAGCGTGACCGCCCCCGACAGACCCGCATTGGCCGGGATGTCGATCGGAGCGGTGCTCGATCTGCTGCGACCGGACTTCCCGGACGTAACCATCTCCAAGATTCGTTTTCTGGAGGCCGAGGGGCTCGTCACGCCTGAGCGCACCCCGTCGGGGTATCGGCGGTTCACCGCCTACGACTGTGCGCGGCTGCGGTTCATCCTGACCGCGCAACGCGATCAGTATCTGCCGTTGAAGGTCATCAAGGCCCAGTTGGACGCCCAGCCCGACGGCGAGCTGCCCAGCAGCGGATCTGCTTACGGCGTACCGCGTTTGGTTCCGGTTGATGCGAACCCGGAGGATGACGGCGTTGCGGTGGCGCAGTCGCAGGTTCGGCTGCGCCGCGAGGATCTGCTCGCGCGATCGGGCATCGATGACGCGATGCTCAACGAGCTGGTCAAGGGCGGCATCGTCAAAACCGGCGCCGCGGGCTTCTTCGACGACCATTCGGTGGTGATCGCGCAGTGCGCCAAGGCGCTGGCCGAGTACGGCGTCGAGCCGCGGCATCTGCGGGCATTTCGCTCAGCAGCCGACCGCCAGTCCGATCTGATCGCCCAGATCGCGGGTCCGGTGGTCAAGGCGGGCAAGGCCGGGGCCCGCGACCGGGCCGACGATCTGGCCCGCGAGGTGGCTGCCCTGGCGATCACGTTGCACACGTCGCTCATCAAGTCCGCCGTACGCGACGTTCTGGATCGCTGAGGATTAGACTCGTTTTCAAGGCTTCTTAGCGGGCTTCTTTCGTGCGGAGGGCAGACACAAATGGGTGAGGTTCGTGTGGTCGGCATTCGCGTTGAGCAGCCGCAGAACCAGCCGGTGCTACTGCTGCGGGAAGCCAATGGTGACCGCTATCTACCGATCTGGATCGGACAGCCGGAGGCTGCTGCGATCGCACTCGAGCAGCAGGGACACGAGCCCGCGCGTCCGCTGACCCACGATCTGATCCGAGATCTCATTACGGCACTTGGTCATTCGCTCAAAGAGGTGCGCATCGTCGACCTCCAGGAGGGCACCTTCTACGCGGACCTGATCTTCGACCGCGACATCAAGGTGTCGGCTCGGCCGTCGGATTCGGTGGCCATCGCGCTGCGCGTCGGCGTGCCGATCTACGTCGAGGAGGCCGTGCTCGCCGAGGCCGGACTGCTGATTCCCGACGAGAACGACGAGGAGGCCGCCGGCGCGGTCCGCGAGGACGAGGTCGAGAAGTTCAAGGAGTTCCTCGACAGCGTGTCGCCCGACGATTTCAAGGCGACGTAGTTCCCGTAGGAGTACGGGCCCGGTCGCCTGGGGTTTTGTCACGGAAACGTCTCGTCGCGCTCGACACGCGGTGCGGGTTTCTTCGAAGTATGAATTGGGCAGCCATACTTGGTTGCGACGAGCAGTAATGGCTCGACGGGAAGCGTATGCTCGACACATTCGATCTTCGGCAAACGTGCGCCCATGCAGGTCACAGACGCGAGTTCGATCGGCGAGAGGATTGGCAGAGTGGGAGACACGCCACGTCAAGAGCAGCTGGATCTGTCCACCAGCGGGCCCGCCGAATCGCCGGCAACCGCCCCCAGCGAACCCGTGCAGGCCGGTCTGTTCCCCGATAACTCGGTGCCCGACGAACTCGTCGGCTACCGCGGTCCCAGCGCCTGCCAGATCGCCGGAATCACTTACCGGCAGCTGGATTACTGGGCCAGGACCTCGCTCGTGGTTCCGTCCATTCGCAGCGCGGCCGGGTCGGGTAGCCAACGCCTTTACTCGTTCAAGGACATCCTCGTCCTCAAGATCGTGAAGCGGTTGCTGGACACCGGCATCTCGCTGCACAACATCCGCGTCGCGGTCGATCACCTGCGCCAGCGCGGCGTCCGCGATCTGGCCAACATCACGCTGTTCTCCGACGGCACCACGGTTTATGAGTGCACGTCGGCCGAGGAAGTCGTCGACCTGCTGCAGGGCGGCCAGGGTGTGTTCGGCATCGCGGTGTCCGGCGCCATGCGGGAGCTGACCGGGGCCATCGCCGAATTCCCCGGCGAGCGGGCCGACGGTGGCGAGTCGATCGCAACCCCCGAGGACGAGCTGGCCTCGCGTCGTAAGCACCGCGACCGCAAAATAGGCTGACACGCCGCCCGTTCTGCCTGCCGAAATCGCCGCTGAGCGGTGGTGACGGTAAACTCGTCAGCGCATCGCCCTTGTGTGGGAGAGTTCCGTGACCGCCAGTCACGGACGCCGAAGGAGCAACACCTCTCCGTCAACCTCTCAGGCACCCAGGACCGCGCAAGGCCCCGATGCCTCTGGAGACGCCCAGCCGGGTTGACGACTGAGGGGGAGGAACGTTCCTCTCCGGGAGTGCACCTCAGTGTTCGATCACTACCAGCCCAACTTCGCCGATCGCCACATCGGACCGGACGCCGATGCCGTCACGACGATGCTCAAGACCATCGGAGTGGGATCTCTGGACGAACTGGCCGACAAGGCCCTGCCAGCGGGCATTCTCGACGCGCTGTCCGCCGACGGCGTCGCACCAGGGCTTGACCAACTGCTGCCCGCCGCCAGCGAGCACGAAGCGCTTGCCGAACTGCGCGAGATGGCCGACTCGAACACCGTCGCCGTTTCGATGATCGGGCAGGGCTATTTCGACACACTGACGCCACCGGTGTTGCGCCGCAACATACTTGAGAACCCGGCGTGGTACACCGCCTACACCCCGTACCAGCCGGAGATCAGTCAGGGCCGGCTCGAGGCGCTGCTGAATTTCCAGACGATGGTCGCCGACCTGACCGGGCTCGAGGTCGCCAACGCCTCGATGCTCGACGAGGGCACCGCCGCCGCCGAGGCGATGACGCTGATGCACCGCGCCGTGCGGGGACCGTCGAACCGACTCGTGATCGACGCCGATGTGTACAGCCAGACCGCCGCAATCGTGGCCACCCGCGCGGAGCCGCTGGGCATCGAGATCGTCACCGCAGACCTGCGGGCGGGCCTGCCCGACGGCGACTTCTTCGGGGTGATCGCCCAGCTTCCCGGCAGCAGCGGCGAGGTCGTCGACTGGGCCGAGTTGGTGGCCGCAGCGCACGAGCGTGGTGCGCTGGTGGCGATCGGAGCCGACCTGCTGGCGCTGACGTTGATCGCATCGCCTGGCGACATCGGCGCCGACGTCGCATTCGGCACCACCCAACGTTTCGGTGTGCCAATGGGATTCGGCGGCCCGCACGCGGGCTACCTCGCGGTGCACGCCAAGCATGCGCGCCAGCTGCCTGGCCGACTGGTCGGCGTGTCCGTCGATGCGGACGGGTCGCCCGCCTTCAGATTGGCGCTGCAGACGCGCGAACAGCACATCCGCCGCGACAAGGCCACCAGCAATATCTGTACCGCGCAGGTGCTGCTTGCGGTGATCGCCTCGATGTACGCCAGCTATCACGGCGCGGACGGCTTGACCGGCATCGCGCGCCGCGTGCATGCCCGCGCCGAGGCGATCGCAGGCGCGCTCGGCGAGGCGTTGGTGCACGAGAAGTTCTTCGACACCGTGCTCGCGAACGTTGCCGGTCGTGCCGACGAGGTGGTCGTGGCGGCCAAGGCCAACGGCATCAACCTGTGGCGCGTCGACGCCGACCACGTGTCGGTCTCGTGCGACGAGGCGACAACCGACGAGCACGTCGCCCGCGTGATCGAGGCGTTCGGGTTGGCGCCCGCCGAACCGCGTCGCTCCGAAATCGCAACGCGCACTTCGGAATTCCTCACCCATCCGGCGTTCACGCAGTATCGCACCGAGACTGAGATGATGCGGTACCTGCGATCATTGGCCGACAAGGATATTGCGTTGGACCGCAGCATGATTCCGCTCGGGTCGTGCACGATGAAGCTGAACGCCGCGGCCGAGATGGAGCCGATCACCTGGCCGGAGTTCTCCCGCCAGCACCCGTTCGCACCCGCGTCGGACACACCGGGACTGCGCAAGCTGATCTCCGATTTGGAGAGCTGGCTGACCGCGATCACCGGCTATGACGCGGTGTCGTTGCAGCCCAACGCCGGGTCTCAGGGGGAGTACGCCGGGCTGCTCGCGATCCAGGCGTATCACGCTGAGCGGGGCCAGCCCGATCGCGACGTGTGCCTGATCCCGTCGAGTGCGCACGGCACCAACGCGGCGTCGGCGGCACTGGTCGGCATGCGGGTCGTGGTGGTGGCGTGCCGGGCCAACGGCGATGTCGACCTCGACGACCTGCGCGCGAAGGTGACCGAGCACGCGGATCGGTTGTCGGCGTTGATGATCACTTACCCGTCGACGCACGGCGTGTACGAGCACGACATCGCCGAGATCTGCGCGGCGGTGCACGACGTCGGCGGCCAGGTGTACGTCGACGGCGCGAATCTCAATGCGCTCGTCGGGCTGGCCAGGCCCGGCCGGTTCGGCGGCGACGTCAGCCATCTCAATCTGCACAAGACGTTCTGCATCCCGCACGGTGGCGGCGGTCCCGGCGTCGGGCCCGTCGCGGTGCGCGAACACCTGGCCAAATACCTGCCAGGCCATCCGCTGGCCGAGGAGTTGCCCGAGAAGTACACGGTGTCATCGGCTCCGTACGGGTCGGCGTCGATCCTGCCGATCACGTGGGCGTACATCCGGATGATGGGCGCGGGAGGGCTGCGTGCGGCGTCGTTGACCGCGATCGCGTCGGCCAACTACATCGCGCGGCGCCTCGACGACTACTACCCGGTGCTGTATACCGGCGAGAACGGCATGGTCGCCCACGAGTGCATCCTCGACCTGCGGGGCATCACCAAGGACACCGGCGTCACCGTGGACGACGTGGCAAAGCGCTTGGCGGACTACGGTTTTCACGCGCCGACGATGAGCTTCCCCGTCGCGGGCACGCTGATGGTCGAGCCGACGGAGAGCGAGAGCCTCGCCGAGGTCGACGCGTTCTGTGACGCGATGATCGCGATACGCGGCGAAATCGACAAGGTCGGTGCGGGCACGTGGACAGTCGACGACAACCCGCTGCGCGGTGCGCCGCACACCGCGGAATGCCTGCTGGTGGCCGACTGGGAGCACCCGTACACCCGCGAGCAGGCGGCGTACCCGCTCGGCAAGGGCTTCCGGCCGAAGGTGTGGCCACCGGTGCGCCGCATCGACGGAGCCTACGGAGACCGCAATCTGGTCTGCTCGTGCCCGCCTGTCGAGGCGTTCGCCTGACCCAGGTCCGCCGAGTGTGGGCTCGACGCACGTTCCGCGGGCCCGAAGCGTGCGGGTAACCCACGTTCGGCGGCTAGGGTCCGTGGTGTGCTACCCCCAAGCGTGGCGAAGTGGCGTGACGGCGGCAGTTGGCTGACGACGGCTGCGGGCAGGCTGTTCGTTCGCTCGGCACCCGGCGATGGTCCGACGGTGCTGCTGCTGCACGGCTACCCGTCGAGTTCGTATGACTATCGCGGCGTCGTGCCGCACCTGGCAGGGCGGGCGTGGCTGACACTCGACTTCCTCGGCTTCGGCCTGTCGGACAAGCCGCGACCGCACCGCTACAGCCTGCTCGAGCAGGCCGACATCGTGGCTGACGTAGTCGCCGCAGAAGCACCGGGACCGGTGGTGCTCATCGCACACGACATGGGCACATCGGTGACGACAGAATTGTTGGCCCGAGATATCAAGGGCGCCTTACCGTTTGACCTGCAACGCGTCGTTCTCAGCAACGGCAGCGTGATCCTGAGCCGCGCCAGCCTACGACCCGTCCAGAAGCTGCTACGCGGTCCGCTCGGCCCGCTGGCCGCGCGGTTGTCCACCGGCGGCAGGTTCGTCAAGGAGTTCGGGCGTTTGTTCAGCGCGAACCATCCGCTGACCGCAGAGGAGGCCGACGCGCAGTGGGCGCTGATCGCCAACAACGACGGGCATCGCATCGCGCACCTGCTGATCTCGTACCTCGACGAGCGCGAACGCTACGCCGACCGCTGGCACGGCGCAGTGCGGGACTGGCCCAAACCGCTCAGCTTCCTGTGGGCCCTCGACGATCCGGTGGCCACCACGAACGTGCTCGACGGCCTGCGCGAATTACGGCCAGCCGCAGACGTTGTCGAGCTTCCCGGCGTCGGGCACTACCCGCAAGTGGAGGTGCCCGAGGTGTTCACCCGCGCCGCGTTGAGCCTACTGACGACGGCGTCGCACTAACCGATGAACTGCGTGATCGCGGCGGTCAGGTCGGGCGAGGCCGAGCTGCCAAGGTTCTGATAGCTGCCGCCGCTGGCCTGTGCGACGGCCTCCCATGTGGCGCGGTCGGGGTCGTTGCCGAAGTCGATCACGTTCACCGCGATCGGGCGTCCCTGATCGAAGGCGCCGCGAATGTACTGCTGCAGGCCGGGACCGTCCAGCGACTGGTCGGTGTGCGGGCCCGCCGTGATGAGCAGCACCGAATTACTTTGTCCCTGACGGTAACTCGCCTTCGCCTGGTCGTAGAGCATCCGCAGCGTGGTGAACGAAACCGCACCACCACCGGACGCGGTCTGCGCGTTGAGCGCACCGGTCAGCGCTGCCGAACGCGGCTGCCCGTTGACCTGATCCGACAGCGGCCCGGTGCTCACTTCGGACCTGCCTTCGACGCCGTCGAACGTCCACAACCCGACCGCAGCGTTGCCCGGCAGTGCCTGCACCCGGGCGTTGAGCGCAGCGACCACATTGGCCAGCCGCGACTTGCCGCCCTCGTCCGTCGGCATCGACTGGTCGAGCATGATCGTGACGGCGGGGGTCTCCGCCGGCGCGGTCAACGCGTTGGCCAGCGTCGCCCGCATCGAGGCGTCACCCACCGACAGCGGCGCCGACACCGGCGCAAAGCTCGTCACGTCGCTCTTCGGCGGCGCGCCGCCCTCGGTGCGGAAACCGGCCTTGGACAGCTGCGCGAGCTGCTCGGACTTGCGCATGAACCGCGCGAATTCGCTTGCCGCGCTGACCTGTTCCTGCGACAGCCAATTGCCGCTGAGCAGCACGGTCGGATAGTCGGCCACAGCCGTCGGACCTGGCGGCAGCCACGCGGCGAGCTTGGTCTTGGCGTCCGGTATCGACGCGGCCTTCTGGAACAACTGCTGCTCGGTGGTGACGACGGAGTGCACTGGTGCGGTCGCCGGATCAGACGAATTCAGTAGTGCGTCCATCGCGGTGGACCACTTGTTGTCGGCGAGCTTGGGCTGCGCACCGACCAGTGTGTTGACCGCTCCCGCTCCTGCGCTGGCCGGTTGGCCCGCGGGGGCCGACGCCGCCGCCACGGCCTCGGCCGCCAGATAGGAGGCGTCGCTGTCGCCGCTCAGCGGCAAGGACAGCCGCAACGACCCCCAGCCGGGCAGATTCAGCGCGTCCAACGCCGACTGATTGGTCTGCAGCCCCGGCAGCGTGCCCCAATTCTGCTGGGCCAACGCATCTTTGAGCTGTGGCCGGGTAGCGAGCAGAACCGGCGAGGTGACAAGGGAGCGGCTGTCGCTGACGGTCTGAGCGCCGGCCGCGGCCTCGAGCCGGGCTTCCGACACCGAGCTGGCCGGGATCCACAGCGCAGGCCGCTCTCCGAGTTCGGCGGGCCATTTGCCGATGAAGCCGTTGACGACCTGGTCGGAATCGGCGGGCCGGACACCGATCTTCACGCATTTGTCGGCGACGGGCGCCGCGCTCTTGTTGTAGGCATCGGCCAGCTTGTGCACCTCGTCTGCGATCGAGGGGTCCGCGACGACAGCGACCGCGAGTTCGCCGTCGACACACCGCGCGGCGAGCGCATCGCTGCGATGCGAAAGGGCGTCGCCGAAGAACCGCCACAGGATGAATCCACCGACTATCACCACCACGGCCACAAGTGCCGCGATTACGCCAACGCTGACACCGCGCCTGCGGGTTGTGATCGCGCGGTGGCTACCCGTCCACTCGCCGCCTTCCCATTCGCCGCTGTGCTTCTGTCCGGACCGAGGCGGCGGGACGGCACCCCGCGCGGACTCCGGTCGCTCATAGTCCTCTGCGGGCTCATCGAAGTCGGCTTGGCCGTAGTCGTGCCCGTAGTCGGGCTCGTCATAGCTCGGCTCGTCATAGTGCGAGTCGTCGTAACCCGGCTCTTCGAAGTCCCCGTCGGGATACGGGGTGGACGGGTAGGCGGGCTCGTCGTAGTCGGGTCGGTCATACCCGGCGGCGCGATAGCCATAGCCCGTACCTCCGGCGAAGTCGTCGGGTTCCGGCGGCGGCTGACGACTGAAGCGCTGAGTCGGCGGCTCCTCGGGCACGCCTTCGTCGGCCGAGTCCTCGGGATCGGGAGCGCTATGCCTTCCCACTTAACCCCTTGTGCTCACTGCGCTGCGGCCTTGTACTCGCGTCGACGTCGGTGCAGGATCGGCTCGGTGTAGCCGTTGGGCTGCGCGCCACCGGCCAGGATCAACTCCTGCGCGGCCTGGAACGCGATGCTGCCCTCGGGATCCGGTGCCATCGGGCGGAATTCGGGATCCTTTGCGTTCTGCTCGTCGACGACCGCGGCCATCCGGCGCAGGCTGGCCTTGACGTCCTCTTCGGTGATCACGCCGTGGCGCAACCAGTTTGCCAGCAGCTGGCTCGAAATGCGCAGTGTCGCACGGTCTTCCATCAACGCCACATTGTGGATGTCAGGCACCTTCGAGCAGCCGACGCCCGCGTCGATCCAGCGCACGACGTAGCCGAGGATCGACTGGCAGTTGTTGTCGACCTCTTCGCGGATCTCCTCTGGCGCCCACGCCAGCTCCTTGGCCAGGGGGACCGTCAGCAGCTGGTCGACGGTCGTGCGTCGCTTGCCTTCCAGCTCCTTGTGCACCGTGTACACGTCGACCTCGTGGTAGTGCATGGCGTGCAGGGTGGCCGCGGTCGGCGACGGCACCCACGCGGTGGTCGCACCCGCCTTCGGCTGACCGATCTTCTGCTCGACCATGTCGGCCATCAGGTCGGTCATGGCCCACATGCCCTTGCCGATCTGCGCGCGCCCGGAGAAGCCGGTGGCCAGGCCGACGTCGACGTTCTGATCCTCGTAGGCGGCGATCCACTGGGTGCTCTTCATCGCACCCTTGCGGATCATCGGCCCCGCCTCCATCGAGGTGTGGATCTCGTCGCCGGTGCGGTCCAGGAAACCGGTGTTGATGAACACGACGCGGTCCGCGGCCGCCTTCACGCAGGCCTTGAGGTTGAGCGTGGTGCGGCGCTCCTCGTCCATGATGCCGACCTTGAGCGTGTTCTGCGGCAGGCCGAGCACGTCCTCGACGCGGCTGAACAGCTCGCAGGTGTAGGCCACCTCGTCGGGTCCGTGCATCTTGGGCTTCACGATGTAGACCGACCCGCTGCGGCTGTTCACCAGCGGCCCGTTGCCCTCTCCCTGCTTCAGCCCGTGAATCGCGATCAGGCTGGTGAACAGGGCGTCCTGAATGCCCTCGAACACCTCGTGACCCTCGGCGTCGGTGATCGCGTCGTTGGTCATCAGGTGACCGACGTTGCGCACGAACATCAGGCTGCGTCCCGGCAGCGTCAGCTCACCCTCGCCATCGGGTGTGGTGTAGGTGCGGTCCTGGTTGAGGACGCGGGTGAACGTCTTGCCGCCCTTGGCCACCTCTTCGGTGAGGTCGCCCTTGTTCAGGCCAAGCCAGTTGCGGTAGCCGAGCACCTTGTCGTCGGCGTCGACCGCGGCCACCGAGTCCTCGAAGTCCATGATCGTGGTGATCGCGGACTCCAGCACGACGTCCTTGATGCCGGCTGCGTCGGTCGAGCCGACGGGGGAGTCGGGGTCGACCAGGATCTCGACGTGCAGTCCGTGGTTGCGCAGCAGCACCGACCACTGCGGCGAGCCCAGCTCGCCGGTGTAGCCGACGAACTGCTCCGGCGACGCCAACCCGGTCGACTCGTCGCGCAACTCGATGACCAGCTGACCGTCGTCGATCTTCAGCCCGGTGGCGTCGCTCCACGCCCCGGACGAAAGCGGCACCGCGGTGTCGAGGAACTTGCGCGCATAGGCGATGACCTTGTCGCCGCGCACTTTGTTATAGCTCGTGCCTTTCTCGGCGCCGTCCTCTTCCGAGATGACATCGGTGCCGTACAGCGCGTCGTACAGCGAGCCCCAGCGGGCGTTGGCGGCGTTCAGCGCGAACCGCGCGTTGAGGATCGGCACCACCAACTGCGGACCCGCGGTCGTGGTGATCTCGTCGTCCACGCCTGCGGTGGTGATGGTGAAGTCGTCCGGCTCGGGCTGCAGATAGCCGATCTCGGTGAGGAACTGCTTGTAGCCGTCCGGGTCGAGCGGCTCGATGACGTGCTGGCGGTGATATTTGTCGATCTGCGCCTGCAGGTCGTCGCGGCGCGCCAGCAGGTCCTGGTTCTGCGGGGACAGGTCGGTGACGACCTTGTCGACTCCCGCCCAGAAGCTGTCGGGGTCGATGTCGGTGCCCGGCAGCGCCTCGTTGTTCACGAAGTCGTAGAGCACCTGGGCGACGCGCAGGTTTCCCACCGTCACGCGGTCCGTCATATTTCCTCCCTAAAGCCGTCGATCCAGCTTACCCAGCGGTAACTGGGGCTATTCGCCAGCAGCCATGGTCAGCAGCAGGTCACACCGGTCGGCCAGGGTGGCCCGCAGTGGTGTGGCCCGCTCAGCAATGCTCTGCTGGGCACGGACATACTCGGCGCGACCGGCCGGCGTTTCGACGGCGATCGGCTCGAATCCGTAGTCGCGGAGATCATAGGGGCTCGCGCGCATATCCAGCGAACGGGCATCGGCGGCGAGTCGCAGACAGTCCATCACCAGGTCCGAGCAGACCAGCGGCCCGAGCTTGAACGCCCACTTGTAGAGATCCATCGCGGCGTGCACACAGCCGGGCTGCTCACTGGCCACCTGGCTGTCGCGGGTGAGCCGTTCGGTGTTGCGGCGGGCGGCCGGCTCGGTGAAGAACCGGAACGCGTCAAAGTGGCTGCAGCGCAA
This sequence comes from Mycobacterium sp. OAE908, assembly GCF_017872775.1. Classification (NCBI taxonomy): domain Bacteria; kingdom Bacillati; phylum Actinomycetota; class Actinomycetes; order Mycobacteriales; family Mycobacteriaceae; genus Mycobacterium; species Mycobacterium sp. OAE908. The sequence goes on along the minus strand of NZ_JAGGJL010000002.1, from coordinate 1,325,915 downwards.
CGGCATTGACTCGACGACGGCATCGGTCCCTGCCGCGCCCAACCGCAGCGGCACCTGGCCGTGGCGCACCGCGGGCGCTTGGTAGACCATCGCCCACTCGTGCATGCCGAAGCAGTTCATCCGCGCCGGGCGTGCGGCCGTCGCGCGCAGCAACCTGGCGATGAACCTCACCGTGTTGGCTCGCGACGCCATGTACGCGTCGGTGACGGTTACGCCGCAGCGCCCACGCCCGTAGCCGCTGCGCTGGAGATAACGCTCGGCCGCAGCACCGCCGAGGGCGGCGCCGAACCCGGGGTGCCAGATCCGCAACTGCCGCGGCCGCAGGCTGTAATAGGTGAACAGGAAATCCCAGACCGGGTGCGTTTGTCCGGTTCGGGCTCGCCTGCGATGAGGTTCACAAAAGTCGTCGACGCGTTCCTGGTGCAAGCGCTCGCGGGTGGTCCAGTCGGCTTCGTCGAGCACGACGACATCAGCCACCGTCGTGCAGACATCAGACACGGTGCGTCCTGTCGCGAACGGCGCCGACCACGTCCTCGACCAGGTCCTCGAGCGTGACCATCGCCGACACCCTGCCGTCGGCGGCGGTGACGACCGCGAGGTGGCTGTTGTTGCGCCGCAGCAGCGACAACGCGTCGGGTAGCGAGGTCGCGTCGGGCACCTCCGGCAGTGGTCGCACCGCCGTCGGGTCCACCACTGCATCGGGATCGCCGACGAGTGCAAGCACGTCCTTGATGTGCACGTAGCCGATGAACCTGCCCGCGGAATCGGCGACCGGGAAGCGCGAGTAACCGGTCTCGGCCAGCGCGCGCTGGATCGCCGCCACCGTGGGGCCCGACGCGTCATCGGCCGCCCGCACCGCGTGCACCGCGCTGAGCGGTACCGCCACGTCGCGGACCACTCGGTTGCGGATCTGCAGTGCCCGCGACAGGCGGTTGTGCTCCTCGGGGTCCAGGAGGCCCTCCGACACCGACTCGGCGATCATCTCGGACAGCTCGACGGTCGACACCGTGTTCTCCAGTTCGGTTTTCGCTTCCACCCCGAACATCCGCAGGATCACGTGGGCGCACCAGTCGTACACCGCGATGACGGGCTTAGCCGCGCGCACCCACAGCAGGTACGGCGGCACCAGCAGCATGGCCGCGGACTCGGGGCCGGCGATGGCGATGTTCTTCGGCACCATCTCGCCGAGGAGGACGTGCAGCACCACGACAATCGTGATCGCGATGACGAACGACACCGTGTGCAGCACGGTGTCTGGAATGCCGAACAAGTGGAACGGCCGCTCGAGCAGATGTGCCACCGCCGGTTCGCCGACCCGGCCCAGCAGGATCGAACAGATCGTGATGCCGAGCTGCGCGCCGGCCAGCATCAGCGGCAGGTTCTCGCCTGCGCGGATCACCGCGACCGCGCTGTGCTTGCCCTGTTCGGCCAGCGTCTCGAGCCGGTCGCGGCGGGCCGAGATCAACGCGAACTCCGCGCCGACGAAGAACGCGTTGGCCGCCAGCAGCACGAAAGTCAGGATGACGCCGAGGAAGTCACCCATCGGTACCCTCCGGCTCGTCCTCGCGCCTGCCAAGCTGTGTCAGCTCGAGCTGGTCGATGCGCCGCCCGTCCATCCGCACCACGGTGGCCAGCCAGCGCGCCGGATCGTCCAGCGGGGCGTCGGGGTCGAACGCGGTCAGCTCGACGGACTCACCTTCTTCGGGGATGTGGCCCAGTTCCTGAAGGACCAGACCGCCGATGGTCTCGTACTCGCCCTCCGACGCCCGAAATCCGGTGGCCGTCGCGACTTCGTCGATGCGCAACAGACCGGACACCTGCCAGCCCTGACCGGCCTGCACGACGTCGGCGGTCGGTTCGTCGTGCTCGTCGCGGATGTCGCCGACGATCTCCTCGATGACGTCCTCGACGGTCACCATGCCCGCGGTGCCGCCGTATTCGTCGACTACCAGCGCGGTCTGCAGGCCGTTGGCCCGCAGCTGCGCCATCACGTCGTCGCCGTCCAGCGTCGACGGCACTCGGGCGACGGGCTGGGCAAGGGTGGCCAACTTGGTCGTTTTGTGCCGCTCCGGCGGGATCTCGAAGACCTGCTTGACGTGGACGATGCCGGTGGTCTCGTCGAGATCGCCGTCGACGATCGGGAACCGCGAATACCCGCTGCCGATTGCCGCTTCCACCAGATCGGCGACGGTGTCGTCGACCTCGAGGGTGACGATCTCCGTACGGGGCGTCATCAGTTCCTCGGCGGTCCGCGAGCCGAACTGCAGCGAGCGGTCGACCAGCGTCGCGGTGACGGGGTCCAACGATCCGCGCCGCGCCGAGTTGCGCACCAGCGAAACCAGCTCCTGCGGTGAGCGCGCCGAGCGCAACTCCTCCGCGGGCTCGATGCCGAGCCGACGAAGAATCCAGTTCGCGGTTCCGTTGGTCAGGTGGATCAGCGGCGTGAACAGCGCCGAGAACAGCAACTGGGGGCCCGCCACCACGCGCGCCACCGGCAGCGGCTTGGCCACCGCCAGGTACTGGGCAACCAGCTCGCCGAACACCATCGACACCGACGTCGCAATCAGCAGCGCCAACGCCAGCGCCAGGCCGCCCGACACTTCGGGCGACAACGACGTCGCCGCGAACACCGGCTCCAGCAGATGCGCGACGAGCGGCTCGGCCAGATAGCCGGTGATCAGTGTGGTGATCGAGATGCCCACCTGGGCGCCGGAGAGCTGAAACGACAACGTCCGATGGGCCCGCTGCACCAGCTGGTCGCGGCGTCCGCCGCTGCGCGCGTTCGCGTCGACCGTGCTGCGCTCCAGCGCGGTCAGCGAGAACTCGGCGGAGACGAACACCGCGGTGCCCGCGGTCAGAATCGCGAACGCCAGCAGGGCAAGCAGGGTGTACACGACGCTCATCGCGTTCTCACCCTCGGGTCGCCGGGCCGCACGCCCGGCCGACTAGGGGACGGCTCGGCGTCGGGGGCGCCGCTCGCGGCGGAAGCCTCGTCGCTCCGCTCAGCCCGGAAGCCGACGGCCTCGACGGGTGCCTGCGGCACGGGGTCCCTTTCGCTTGGCTGGCAATGAATTCCCTATGTTAGCCGTCTAGGCCGCCGCAGGGCCTCACCATCCGGTCGGCAGCGGGTGGCCTTCGGCAAACCCCGCAGCGGACTGCACCCCGAGCACGACCTTGTCGTGGAGCTCGGCGATGCTCGCAGCGCCGACGTAGGTGCACGTGCTGCGCACTCCGGAGGTGATGTGGTCGAGCAGGTCCTCGACCCCACCGCGCGACGGGTCCAGCCCCATCCGCGAGGTCGAGATGCCCTCCTCGAAAAGCGCCTTGCGCGCACGGTCGAACGAGCTGTCGGCGGCGGTGCGGGCAGCGACGGCGCGCTTGGACGCCATGCCGTAGCTCTCTTTGTAGGGCTGGTTATCGCGGTCGCGCATCAGGTCGCCGGGCGACTCGTAGGTACCTGCGAACCATGAACCGATCATCACGTTGGCTGCCCCCGCTGCCAGCGCCAGTGCCACGTCACGCGGATGCCGCACACCACCATCGGCCCACACGTGGCCACCGAGTTGCCTTGCCGCAGAGGCACATTCAACCACCGCGGAGAACTGCGGCCTGCCAACGCCGGTCATCATGCGCGTCGTGCACATCGCGCCGGGCCCGACGCCGACCTTGACGATCGACGCGCCCGCGGAGATCAGATCGCGGGTGCCCTCCGCGGAGACGACGTTGCCCGCGGCAATAGGCAGCCCCAAGTCGAGCGACGACACCGACTTGATCGCTTCGAGCATCTTGAGCTGATGACCGTGGGCGGTGTCGATCACCAGCAGGTCGACACCAGCTTCGGCGAGCGAGCGGGCCTTGGCGCCGACGTCACCGTTGATGCCGACGGCCGCCGCGATGCGCAGCCTGCCCTTTGCGTCGACCGCGGGGGTGTAGATGCCGGCGCGGACCGCCCCGGTACGGGTCAGCACACCGGCGAGCGTGCCGTCCGGTTCGGTCAGCACCGCCACGTCGACGGGCGCGTGGTCGAGCAGGTCGAACACCTTGCGCGGGTCGGTGCCCGAGGGTGCGGTGACGAGTTCGGTTATCGCGATGTCGCGCACGCGGGTGAACCGGTCGACGCCCGCGCAGTTGGCCTCGGTGATCAGACCGATGGGACGGCCCTCGAACACCACGACCGCGGCGCCGTGTGCCCGCTTGTTGATCAGCGCCATCGCGTCTGACACCGAGTCGTCGGGGGACAGCACCACCGGCGTGTCGACTACCAGGTCGCGGCTCTTGACGAAGTCGACCGTCTCCTTGACCGCCGAAATCGGCAGATCCTGCGGCAGCACGACGATGCCGCCGCGGCGGGCGATCGTCTCGGCCATCCGGCGACCCGCCACCGCGGTCATGTTGGCCACCACCACCGGGATGGTGGTGCCGGACCCGTCGTGTGTCGAAAGGTCGACGTCGAAGCGGGACTGTACGTCCGAACGTCCGGGGACGATGAAGACGTCGTTGTAGGTCAGGTCGTAGGCCGGCGGATGGCCCTCGAGAAATCTCATGTCAGGTCGAGTCTAGTGGGTCACCGTCGTCCGGCGAGCAGACGCAAAAGTGCCCGAATCTGGCCGAAAAAGGGCACTTTTGCGTCTGTTCGGCGAAACCTAGGCGGGCACCTCGCTGCGGTCGCCGCTCCACAGGGTGTGGAACCGCGCGTCGCGGTCGGCGTCGATGCGGCCGTAGGTGTGGGCCCCGAAGAAGTCGCGAAGACCCTGGGTGAGTGCCGCGGGAAGCCGTTCGGTGCGCAGCCCGTCGTAGTACGACAGCGCCGACGAGAAGCCGGGGATCGGAATGCCCAGTTCGGTGGCGGTCACCACGACGCGGCGCCAGCTGTCGATCGCGGCCTCGATCGCCTCCCGGAAGTACGGGGCGGCGATCAGCGTCGGCAGGTCCGGGTTCTCGTCGAAGGCCTCCGTGATCCTGTTGAGGAACTTCGCCCGGATGATGCAGCCGCCACGCCAGATCCTCGCCATGTCACCGGGCGCGATGTTCCAGTCGTACTCGGCGCTGCCTGCCTGAATCTGGTTGAAGCCCTGTGCATAGGCGATGATCTTGGACGCGTACAGCGCCTTACTGACATCGTCGATGAATCGTGCTGCGTCGCTGGGCTTCTCGCCGAGATCGCCCGATGCCAGACCGGTCGTGGCCTTGCGCTGGGCCACCGAGCCTGACAGCGCGCGGGCGAAGACCGCCTCGGCGATGCCGGTCACCGGCACCCCGAGGTCCAGCGCCGACTTCACCGTCCAGCGGCCGGTGCCCTTCTGCTCCGCCTCGTCGAGGATGAGGTCGACGAGCGGCTTTCCTGTCTTGGCGTCGGTCTGACGCAACACCTCAGCGGTGATCTCGATGAGGAAGCTGTCCAGATCGCCGGAGTTCCACTCCGCGAAGATGTCCGCGATCTCGGGGGCGGTCTTACCCAGGCCGTCGCGCAGCAGCTGGTAGGCCTCGCCGATCAACTGCATGTCCGAGTACTCGATGCCGTTGTGCACCATCTTCACGAAATGCCCGGCGCCGTCGGGGCCGATGTGGGTGCAGCAGGGCACGCCGTCGACGTGGGCGGAGATCTCCTCGAGCAACGGGCCCAGCGACTCGTAGGACTCGGCAGGGCCGCCCGGCATGATCGACGGGCCGTTCAGCGCGCCCTCTTCGCCGCCGGAGATGCCAGCGCCGACGAAGTGCAGGCCACGCTCGCGCATCGCCTTCTCGCGGCGGATGGTGTCGGTGTAGAGCGCATTGCCGCCGTCGATGATGATGTCGCCCTCTTCCATCGCGTCGGCGAGCTCGTTGATGACGGCGTCTGTCGGGTCGCCCGCCTTGACCATGATCAGTACCCGGCGCGGCTTCTCAAGGGCGGCAAGGAATTCCGGAATCGTCTCGCTGCGAACGAATTTGCCCTCGGAGCCATGGTCGGCGAGCAACGCATCGGTCTTGGCGACCGACCGGTTGTGCAGTGCCACGGTGTAGCCGTGCCTGGCGAAGTTGCGTGCAATGTTGGAGCCCATCACGGCAAGACCGGTTACGCCGATCTGAGCGGTGCCGGTCGTGTCAGAGTTAACAGAGTCGCTCATTCAGGCGGCCTTCCGTTCTTTTGTTGTGGTGAGTTACGGCTACTTATCACTACGCGGTGAACAGCCGGTGTAATTCCGTCAGCCAGGGCACGGCCAGCGCCAGAGTAGGTATCACCAGCACGGCGGCCGCGGCGAGGTAGGCGCTCGCGGCGAGGGCGCGGCTGTTCGGCGCTCCGCCGAGTCGGCGGACCCGCAGCAGGGTCGTCGGACCGCCCGCGGCCAACGCACCCGAGGGGGTGCGCCCTGCGGCGCAGGCGACCAGCGCTCGGGCTAGGGGAGTAGGTCCGGCCGCGCGCACGGCGGCGTCGTCGGCGAGCATTTCGACGAGCAGGCGCACGGCGTCCAGCGCATTGCCGCTGCGGACGAACCGCGGGAACGCGGCGTGCACCGCGGTGAACATTTCCAGAACCAGGTCGTGACGGGCCCGCAGGTGCGCGCGTTCGTGGGTGAGAATCGCGTCAATCTCGCTGTCGGACAAGGATTTCAGTGTTCCCTCGCTGACCACCACACGGCTGCGCACGCCAGGCAGGCAATAGGCCAGCGGCTGCTTGACATCGAGGATGCGAAGACCGCTGGCCTTGGTACAGACCTGAGGCGGGTTCGACTCGTGTGACATGTCGAGGAGGTCGACCATCATCCGGTGATGGGCGCGCCTGCGCCGGGTGGCGATGGCAACCTGCACGACGGCGAACGTCAGCCGGGCCCCGATGACAAGGGTCAGCGCGAAGACGGCCACGAGGGCGCCCCACAGCGGCCAGCCCAGCGCCTCGATCTCACTGGTGACGGTTGCGGTCGGGCGACCGTCGGGCCCCGGCACGAACAGCCTGCTGGCGATTGCGATTCCGGCGGAGAATGCCGACAACACCGCGGCAAGTGCGATGGACTGCCACAGCACGATCGCGGCCCGCGGTGCGCGCTGCGGCCACGACGCCCGCGCCAGCATTGCCGGGACTGGTCCCGACAGGACCAGCGCGACGATGGTGAAGGCCAGCGCGGACACGCTGTCAGTATTTCTCAGCCGGTGCCCGGATTACCAGCGGGCGGGGATTGACTGTGTTTGCTTTCCAACTCGGCCAGCGCTCTGCGCAGTGCCGCGGCCTCGTCGGCGCCGACGCGTTCGACGAAGTGCACGAGCGCGGCTTCGCGGCTGCCGGAGTCCGACACCTGGTCGAGAGCGTCGACCATCAGCCCCGCGACCAGCTCGTCGCGGCCGTGCATCGGCGCGTATCGATGGGCGCGGTCGTCGCGATGCTGGACGACGAGGTTTTTCTTCGCCAGCCGCTGCAGCACGGTCATGATCGTTGTGTAGGCCAGATCGCGTCGAGCCGACAATGCCTCGTGGACCTGGCGCACGGTTTGGGGCTCGCCGGAGGACCACAGATGGTCCATCACAGCGCGTTCCAGTTCCCCAAGACGCGTCAGTTTTGCCATGTTCCGTTCATCTCCTACGGGCAGTAGATCCAGGGTACTACGGCGTTACTACGTTGCGTCGTATCGAACGCGTCAGCACAACGGCGCGGCCTCCCCGCCTTGTTCCGCCAGTGGTCATCAACATCGCCGCCTCGTCTTGTGAGTCGAGTCACAGGCGCTGGCCTCGCATCACCGCATGACTATAGTAAGGCTAACCTAACTGGACTTTGGGAGGTTCCCATGTCGGTGCTGATCGACGACCCGCTCATCTCGAGCATGACGATCAGGCAGACGCTGCCGCTACACGAATCCAGCGGCAGACTGCGCGCGCTCTACCCCGAATGCCCGCGGGTCTACGGCGTCGCCGTGATGGGCGACCTGTCGCGACGACGATGGTGGCCGCTGGCCGAGGCGGTGACGGCAGATCGACTGCAGGCGATGTACGACATCGCCGCGGCCGAGACCGACAGCCGGGCGGCCGTGGCCCAGCAGCTGGCCGCCACGCTCGCGCATGTCGTCGTGGGACGCGTCGTGCCGCTTCTGGTGGTCGAGGGCCGCGCATGGGACACCGGCCTGGAGAACCTCTGGGTGCACGTGGATTCCGAGGGCGCCATCGATTGGGTCGGCGTGGCCGATCCGCTGCTGCGGGCGCTGCCGGACGATCCGGATCTGGCCGGTCCCGGCATCGTCGCGTTGCCGAGCGAGGCGGCGCTGACGACGTGGGTCGCACACCGCTGCCACCGCGCACTCGATCCGCTGTTCGCGAGCCTGTACGAGGTGTGCGCCGGCGCCATGTCCGTCGCGTCGATGTGGCACATCGTCGGCGGCGCGGTCGTCAGCGCCGCAACACAGGTCCCGCTGCTAGCCGGTTCGAGCGAGTTGACGAGCATGCGGCGCGCGCAAGCCGTGCTCGACGCGCTGGTCGGCTTCGGCCTGCCGGTGCGCGGCACCAGCAGATCAAGTGCGCGGAAGGCCTTGCTAAATTAGGCAAGCCTTGCCTACTCTTAGCGAGGCTGCCAACCAAAGACCGAACCACCGGACCGCGCCGGAGTCCTGAGGGCTGCAGAGACTCCCGGTCCATTCGAAGGACGGGCCCCGCGCCATCGGCGTGGGGCCCGTCCGCTTTCATCGATCACTTGTCGACGGGACCGCCTGCCTCCGCCCAGTCCTTGAACGCACCGAGGTTGTAGACCTCGGCATAGCCCAGTTCCTTGAGCGCCTTGCCGCTCAGCGCTGCACGTCCACCGGACGCGCAGTACACAATCACCGTCTTGTCCTTCGCGAAACTCGGGTCGTGGTAAGGCGATTCGGGGTCGGCACGGAACTCCAGCATGCCGCGCGTGACGTGCACAGCGCCCGCCACTTTGCCGCTCTGTTCGACTTCCGGCGCGTCTCGAACGTCGACGACCAGGGCATTGCCCTTCGCGATCAGGTCCTGGGCCTGCTGTGGCGAGATCTTGGGGACGACTTCATTGGCAGCTGCGACGAGGTCTTTCGCGGTTTTGGCCATGCCCGACGATAGCCCCGGGCCGCTCGCATCGAAGTCGTCTGCGCCGTGTAGACAAAACCACGTGACGACAGACGTAGCCGGCCAGCTGGGCCAGGGATTCGACAATGAGCTCGGGCTGGAGTACCTCGAGCTCACGCCCGATGGGGGCCGGGCGCGACTGGATATCAAGGACAAGCTGTTGCAGCCGTGGGGCATCGTGCACGGCGGTGTCTACTGTTCGATCGTCGAAGGCGTCGCAAGCGTCTCCGCGCAGGTCTGGCTCCTCGAGAACGGTGGCGGTCACGTCGTCGGCGTCAACAACAACACCGACTTTTTGCGTGCGATCTCCTCGGGAACGGTCACCGCGGTATCGACGCCGATCCATCGGGGCCGCCGCCAGCAGCTGTGGCTGGTCACGATCACCGACGACGATGACCGCGTCATCGCCCGCGGCCAGGTGCGGCTCCAGAACATCCCCGCGGAGTAGCCCGATCTCGCGTGCGCTGCTGACTGCCGCGCTACGTGGCAATATCGCGCACTATGCGTCTGACCCCGCATGAGCAGGACCGGCTGCTCATCTCCTATGCCGCGGAGCTAGCTCGCCGCAGGCAGGCCCGCGGCCTGCAGTTGAACCACCCCGAGGCGGTCGCCGTGATCACCGACCACCTGCTCGAGGGCGCCCGCGACGGGCGCACCGTGGCGGAGTTGATGGTCAGCGGCCGCGAGGTGCTGTCGCGCGAAGAGGTCATGGAGGGCGTACCCGAGATGCTCTACGACGTCCAGGTGGAAGCCACGTTTCCTGACGGCACCAAGCTCGTCACCGTCCACCAGCCGATCCCGTGAAGCCGGGGGAGATCCTGTACGGCGACGGCGATATCGAGATCAACGCCGGAGCAGTGCGGTTGACCCTCGATGTGGTGAACTCCGGCGACCGCCCGGTTCAGGTAGGCAGCCATGTACACCTGCCGCAGGCCAACGCCGCGCTGCAGTTCGACCGCGATGCCGCATACGGTCATCGGCTTGATATTCCCGCAGGCACCGCTGTGCGGTTCGAACCCGGTGTGGCCCAACAGGTTTCGCTCGTTCCACTGAGTGGGTCGCGCGAGGTGCATGGGCTGACGCTCAATCCTCCTGGTCGATTGGACGCCTCATGACGGAGTTGTCGCGCGCCCGCTACGCGGCGCTGTTCGGGCCGACGACCGGCGACCGGATCAGGCTAGCCGACACCGACCTGTTGATCGAGATCACCGAGGACCGCAGCGGCGGCCCCGGCCTGGCAGGCGACGAGGCGGTGTTCGGCGGCGGCAAGGTTCTTCGCGAATCGATGGGCCAAGGCCGCGTCACCCGCGCCGACGGCGCCCCCGACACCGTCATCACCGGCGCGGTGATCCTCGACTACTGGGGAATCATCAAGGCCGACATCGGCATTCGCGACGGACGCATCGTCGCGATCGGCAAGGCCGGCAATCCGGACATCATGGACGGCGTTCACCGCGATCTGGTCGTCGGGCCGTCCACGGAGATCATCGCGGGCAACGGCCGCATCGTCACCGCGGGCGCCATCGACTGCCACGTGCACCTCATCTGCCCGCAGATCATGGAGGAGGCCCTCGGCGGCGGTATCACCACGATCATCGCCGGCGGCACCGGCCCTGCCGAAGGCAGCAAGGCGACCACCGTCACGCCAGGTTCCTGGCACCTGGCCCGGATGCTCGAAGCGCTCGACTCGTGGCCACTGAACATCGCGCTCCTCGGCAAGGGAAATACCGTCAGTGCGGAATCGATGTGGGAGCAATTGCGCGGCGGCGCAGCGGGATTCAAGCTGCATGAGGATTGGGGGACGACGCCTGCCGCGATCGACGCATGCCTTACGGTTTCCGAATCGGCAGGCGTGCAGGTCAACATCCACACCGATACGCTGAACGAGGCGGGCTTCGTCGAAGACACGCTGGCCGCCATCAAGGGACGCTCGATACACGCCTACCACACCGAGGGCGCCGGCGGCGGCCACGCACCCGACATCATCACGGTGGTCTCGCACCACAACGTGCTGCCGAGTTCGACGAACCCGACCCGGCCGCACACGGTCAACACGCTCGACGAACACCTCGACATGCTGATGGTGTGCCATCACCTGAACCCAAGTGTCCCTGAGGATCTCGCGTTCGCAGAGAGCCGCATCCGGCCGTCGACCATCGCCGCCGAGGACCTGCTGCACGACATCGGCGCGATCTCGATGATCGGCAGCGACGCGCAGGCGATGGGCCGCATCGGCGAGGTGGTGCTGCGCACCTGGCAGACCGCGCACGTGATGAAGCGCCGCCGCGGCGCACTCGAAGGGGACGGCAGGGCGGACAACAACCGGGCTCAGCGCTACGTCGCGAAGTACACCATCTGCCCGGCCGTCGCTCACGGCCTCGACGACCACATCGGCTCGGTCGAGGTCGGCAAGCTCGCCGACCTGGTGCTGTGGGAGCCTGCGTTTTTCGGTGTGCGCCCGCACGCGGTGCTCAAGGGCGGCATGATCGCTTGGGCCGCAATGGGAGACGCCAACGCCTCGATCCCGACGCCGCAGCCCGTGCTGCCACGGCCGATGTTCGGTGCCGCACCTGCAGCAGCCGCGGCCACGTCGGTGCATTTCGTGGCGCCACAGGCGCTCGAGGACGGATTGGCCGACCGGCTCGCCGTCAACCGGAAGCTGGTCGCGGTCTCGGACGTCCGCAAGATCGGTAAAGCCCAGATGCCGCACAACGACGCGCTGCCGCGCATCGAGGTCGATCCCGACACGTTCACCGTGCGCATCGACGGCGATGTCTGGCAGGAGCAGCCGGCAGCCGAATTGCCCATGGCGCAAAGATATTTCCTGTTCTGATGACCAACCTCTCGACGCTGCTGACGCTGACCGACTCGCGACTGCCAACCGGCGGGCACGTGCACTCCGGTGGTGTCGAAGAGGCGGTCAGCTCCGGGATCGTGGTCGACCTCGCGACACTGCGGGCCTACTTGAGCCGTCGCATCCGCACCGCCGGCCTGGTGACGGCGTCGCTGGCCGCCGCCGTGCATGCAGGCACCCTGACGATGTCCGATGCCGACCGCGAAACCGATGCCCGTACACCGGCTCCGGCGGCGCGGCAGGCGTCGCGGGCACAGGGCCGCGGTCTCGCACGGCTGGCGCGCCGGGTATGGCCCGACCATGACTGGCGCCCGCTCGGGACGACGCCGCACCTCGCCGTCGCCGCAGGCACCGTCGGCCACGCCGGCGGCTTGAACCCCGACCAGACCGCGCTTTCGGTCGTCTACACCACGATGACCGGCTCGGCGACCGCCGCGCAGCGACTGCTCGCACTCGATCCCGCCGACGTTGCCGCGCTGACGTTCGAGCTGTCGCCGCTGTGCGAGGCGACGGCCGCCGACGCCTGCAAGGAGCTTGCCGACCTGTCCGACCCGCTGCTCGACGTGCTGGCCCAGCGGCACAGCCAACGCGAACGCCCACTGTTCGTCTCCTGAAAGGCACAGGATCTTCGATATGCCACCGCATTACCTCGACGGCGAACCCCACGCACACACCGCGCGTCCGCGCCGCCAGCGGCAGCCGGGCGAACCGCTGCGCATCGGCGTCGGCGGTCCCGTCGGCTCCGGCAAGACCGCGCTCGTGGCGGCGCTGTGCAGGCAGCTGCGCGACGAGCTGTCGCTCGCGGTGTTGACCAACGACATCTACACCACCGAGGACGCCGACTTCCTGCGCCGCCACGCCGTGCTGGCCGACGAGCGGATCGCCGCGGTGCAGACGGGCGGCTGCCCGCACACCGCCATCCGCGACGACATCACCGCCAACCTCGACGCGATCGACGACTTGATCGCGCGCAATGACCGCCTCGACCTGATCCTGGTGGAATCCGGCGGCGACAACCTGACAGCCACGTTCTCCTCGGGTCTAATCGACGTGCAGATCTTCGTCATCGACGTTGCCGGCGGTGACAAGGTGCCGCGCAAGGGCGGGCCAGGGGTCACCTTCTCGGATCTGTTGGTGGTCAACAAGACCGACCTGGCGCCGTTGGTCGGCGCCGACCTCGACGTCATGCGCCGTGACGCGGCCAAGGTCCGCGGCGAGCGGCCGACGGCGCTGATCTCGTTGACGGAAGATCCCGCCGCGAGCGCGGTGTTGGCGTGGGTGCGCGAACAGCTATGCGTTCCGACGTCCTGATCGTCGCGCAGCGCGACCGCGCGCCGCGCATCGAATGCGGGGGAGGACTCGCGGCCCGCCGCACCGAACCCGATACCGTGCACCTGGTTTCGGCGGCGGCCACCCCGCTTGGCGGCGACGCGATCCACGTCCGGGTCGTGGTGGAGGAGGGCGCGCGACTGCGGGTGCGTACGGCAGCGGCGACCATCACGTTGCCCGGATCGGCGACGCCGGAGTCGCATGCGTTCTGGACCCTCGAAGTGGCGGGCGATCTCGACCTCGATCCGCAGCCGACCGTCGTCGCAGCCACGTCGCGTCATTTCACCTCGACCCGACTCGAGTTGGCCGCATCGGGCCGGATCCGCCTGCGCGAGCGCATCCAGATCGGCAGATCCGATGAGCGGCAAGGCTTTTGGTCCAGCTCGTTACACGCCGACGTGGACGGCTGTCCCTTGTTACGGCATCGCATCGAGCTTGGTCACGGCACAGTGGCCGACGACGCACTGGGCACGCCGATGGCATGCATCAGCGAATTCCACTATCCGGACAGCGACGTGCAGACCGAAGGGGTTGCGCTGGCGCTGGCAGGCGGGGGCTGCCTGTCGACCTGGCAGGGCGACAGGCTCTAACTGGCCGCCTTCTCTTTGTCCTGCACGGACGCCGCTATCTCCTGCAGCTCTTCAATCCTGGTGCGCGCGTAGGCCTGCTGCTCGGTGATGGTCAGGTTGCCGCGGGCCGTCGACAGGAACGTCACGGTCCACGACAGCAGCGTGGTGATCTTGGTCTTGAATCCGACGAGGTAGACCAGGTGCAGCACCAGCCACGCGAGCCACGCGATGAAACCACCGAATTCCAGCGGACCGACCTTGGCGACCGCGGAGAACCGCGACACAGTCGCCATCGAGCCCTTGTCGAAGTACTGGAACGGTTCGCGCTGCGTCCGGTCGGCGCCCTTCAGCTCGGCCTTGATGGCCTTCGCCGCGTACTTGGCGCCCTGGATCGCGCCCTGCGCCATGCCGGGCACCCCTTCGACAGCCGCCATATCACCGACAACGAAGACATTCGGGTAGCCCGGGATAGTCAAGTCCGGCAACACCTTGACGCGCCCGGCGCGGTCCAACTCCACCTCGGACTGCTCGGCGAGGTCGCGACCGAGCGGGCTCGCAGACACACCGGCTGACCAGACCTTCGTCGAAGACTCGATGCGGCGAATGCCGTTGGCGTCCTTGACCGTGATGCCGTTGCGGTCCACATCGGTGACCATCGCGCCGAGCTGAATCTCGACACCCATCTTCTCCAGCCGGGCCTTGGCCTTGTTGCCCAGCTTCTCGCCCATCGGCGGCAGCACCGCCGGTGCGGCATCGAGCAGGATCACCCGCGCCTGCGTCGAATCGATATGGCGGAAAGCCCCTTTGAGCGTGTGGTCGGCGAGTTCGGCGATCTGCCCGGCCATCTCGACACCGGTGGGACCGGCGCCGACAACGGTGAATGTCAGCAGCTTCTCGCGCCGGGCGGGATCGCTGGAACGCTCCGCCTGTTCGAACGCGCCAAGGATGCGGCCGCGCAGTTCGAGCGCATCGTCGACGGTCTTCATCCCCGGCGCCCACTCCGCGAAGTGGTCGTTACCGAAGTAGGACTGGCCCGCCCCGGCCGCGATGATCAGCGTGTCGTAGGGCGTGACGTAGTCGTGGCCGAGCAGCTCGGACTTGACCGTCTTGTTGGCCAGGTCGATGTGCGTGACGTTGCCCAGCAGCACCTGGACGTTCTTCTGCTTGCGCAGAATGATCCGGGTGGGCGGGGCGATCTCGCCCGACGAGATGATGCCAGTGGCCACCTGGTACAGCAGCGGCTGGAACAGGTGATGCGTGGTCCTGGCGATCATCTTGATGTCGACGTCGGCGCGCTTGAGTGCCTTGGCGGCGTTCAGCCCTCCGAACCCCGAACCGATGATCACTACCTTGTGTCGATCAGTTGCAGTGGCTCCGGGATGGCTCATTTTGGGCTCCTCGACGGACTACACGTGCAGTTATACAGACACTACGGTAGCCGCCCCGCATCCCGACAAAACGGTGAGATTTGCCACCCCGCCCGGGATTACCCGAGCAGCGGCTTCAACTTCTCGGCCACCGCCGTGATGCCGCCGGGCTGGTACCCGTTCAGGCTCGTCACCGGGCTGAGGATGACCCCGTCGACACCCGCGTCGATGACCTTGGACTGAATCTGGTCGGCCACCGACTCTGCGCTGCCCACCGCTGCACGGTCCTTGAAGTCGTCCGGTACCAGATCGGGACCGACCTTCTCATCGATGACCGCCATCACCAGCATGCTGGTTTCCAGCGTCGACGGATCGCGACCGATCTCCTCGCAGCGCTCCTTGACCACGGCGACTTTGCGCGGCAGCTCGCTGAACCCGGCGATGATGTTCAGGTGGTCGAAGTACTTGGCCGCCAATGGAATTGTCTTCTTCTCGCCGCTGCCGCCGATCATCAGTGGGATGTGGTCACGGAACCGCGGCTCGGCCATCGCCTCCTTGGTGCGGTAGTAGCGGCCCTCGAAGGTCGGCCGCTCGCCTTTGAGCATCGGCAGGATGATCTGCAGCGCCTCATCGAGCTTGTTGAAGCGGTCGGTGAAGGTGCCGAACTCGTATCCGAGCGAGTCGTGCTCGAGTTCGAACCACCCGGTGCCGATGCCGAGAATGGCGCGGCCCTGGCTCGCCACGTCCAGCGTGGTGATCGCCTTGGCCAGCAGCGTCGGGTTGCGGTAGGTGTTGCCGGTGACGAGCGTGCCGAGTTGGACGTTCTTGGTGACGGTAGCCAGCCCGCCGAGGGTGGTGTACGCCTCGAGCATCGGCTGATCAGGCGTGCCAAGACCGGGCAGCTGATAGAAGTGGTCCATCACGAAGACGGAGTCGAAGCCGGCCGCGTCGGCTTCTTGCGCCTGGGCGATGACGGTCGGGAAGAGCTGTTCGACGCCGGTGCCGTAGGAGAAGTTGGGGATCTGAAGTCCGAGTTTGATGGTCACGCCTTCACGCAACCACAATTAAGCGGGGCGGTCACCCCGTTTAGCTTCGGGCGAACGAGGGAATATTCAGCCGAACTGTGCCAGCGCGCCGTGACTGACGTGCAGTGTCTGGCCGGTGATGTGCCGCGCAGCAGGAGTGGTCAGGAACAACGCCAGCCGAGCGATCTCCTCGGCGACCGGAGCCGGGGTGCGGGAGAGGCCGTCGTAGCCGGGCTCGGCGTTGCGTCCGGAGGCCACCGCGTTGACGGTGATCCCGCGGGTGCCGAAGTGCGTGGCCTGGCCCGCGGTCCAATCGGAAATCGCGGCCTTCACCGCGGCCTCGGCGCTGCCCTCGCGGGGCTGCTCGGGGATGACGTTGACGATCGACCCGCCGGAACGCAGGTGATCGCCGAGGATCTGCACGGTCAGCACCGCAGACAACGCGGTCGAGTCGAGGGTGTTCCGCCATGCCGCGGCCAGGTCGGCCAGCGTGTAGGTGCGCGGATCGCCTGCGTCGAAGCGCGGCGCAGGCACGTTCACGATGGTGTCGAGGTGGTGGGGGAACTGGCTGCGCGCCTCTTCGAGGCTGACCGGGTCGGTGTTGTCGAACACGATCGCGTCGACGTCGAGCTCCTTGGCGGCGACCTCGAGGTCGTCGCGGCGGGCGCCTGCAATCACGACTCGGTGGCCTGCGTCGCGGAAGCCCTCCGCGACCGTGCGCCCAAGATCGGTATCGCCGCCGGTGACGAGCACCTCCATCACAAGGACCTCCCTGCCTTCGTTCAACGCTGAACCCCAGCGATCCTGGCTCATGTTACTGGACAGTAGCTAGGGCGTGAAATTCGACACGACAACAGTTCGGTGTACGTGTCATAGGGTCGGGATTTGTGCTGCCCCGCTGGATATACGTCCCCGCGGCGATGGGCGCGCTGTTCGTGGTCGTGCCATTGATCGCGGTCGCCGCCAAGGTCGATTGGCCGCGCTTCTGGTCGCTGATCTCCAGCGAGTCGTCGACCACGGCGCTGCTGCTCAGCCTCAAGACCGCGGCGGCCAGCACGCTGCTGTGCCTGCTGCTCGGCGTGCCGATGGCGTTGGTGCTGGCGCGCAGCAATGCCCGCGTGGTTCGGATCGCCAGGCCGCTGATCCTGTTGCCGCTGGTGCTGCCGCCGGTGGTCGGGGGGATCGCGCTGCTGTATGCGTTCGGCAGGCTCGGGCTGCTCGGCGAGTATCTCGACGCCGCGGGCATTCAGATTGCGTTCACCACGACGGCGGTGGTGCTGGCGCAGACTTTTGTCTCGCTGCCGTTCCTGGTCATCGCGTTGGAAGGCGCCGCCCGCACCGCGGGAGCCGACTACGAGGTGGTCGCCGCGACGCTCGGGGCCAAGCCGACGACAGTGTGGTGGCGGGTATCGCTGCCGCTGCTGGCGCCAGGGCTCATCTCCGGTGCAGTGCTGGCGTTTGCGCGGTCGCTGGGGGAGTTCGGTGCGACGCTGACCTTCGCCGGTTCCCGTGAGGGTGTCACTCGCACACTGCCTTTGGAGATCTATCTGCAGCGCGAGAGCGACGCCGACGCCGCGGTTGCGTTGTCCCTGCTTCTGGTCGCAGTCGCCGCGGTCGTCGTCGTCGGACTGGGCAGTCGGCGGCTGCGGGGCACCGATGCCTGGTAGCCGACGATGACCGGGGTTGCGTTGCGGGCAGTCGTCGAAAACCGCGGTGTGGACCTCGAATTCGACGTCGCCGCCGGCGAAGTGCTGGCTGTGCTCGGGCCGAACGGGTCGGGCAAGTCGACGGCGCTGCATGTGATCGCCGGCCTGGTGCGGCCCGACCGCGGGGAAGTGCGCGTCGGCCAGCGCGTGCTGACCGACACCGCGACCGGTGTACACGTGCCGACCCACGACCGCCGCGTCGGTCTGCTGCTGCAGGACGCGTTGTTGTTTCCCCATCTGACCGTCACCGGCAACGTCGCGTTCGCCCCTCGCAGTTCCCGTGCCGCCGCGGCACATTGGCTCGCCGAGGTCGACGCGGCCGAACTCGGCGACCGGATGCCGAGGCAGTTGTCGGGCGGACAGGCTCAGCGGGTGGCATTGGCGCGGGCGCTGGCCGCAGAACCCGACGTGTTGCTGCTCGACGAACCGCTGGCGGGCCTCGACGTCGCGGCGGCCACCGCGATGCGCAAGGTGCTGCGCCGCATGCTGGCCCGTGACGGCCGATCCGCCGTTCTGATCACCCACGACCTGCTCGACGTGCTCACCCTCGCCGATCGGGTACTCGTGCTCGAGGCCGGCCGGATTGTCGAGAGTGGTTCGGCTGCAACGGTTTTGGCTACCCCGCGGAGCCGGTTCGGCGCGCGCTTCGCTGGCGTCAACCTCGTCGGCGGCACCGCGGACGCCGACGGCGTACTGACGACGCAGTGGGGGACCTCCTGGCATGGCAGCCCGGGGCCGGACCTGGGGGCCGGTGAATCGGCGGTGGCGTTGTTCAACCCTGCCGCCGTCGCCGTATACCGCGACAAGCCGCATGGCAGTCCGCGCAACACCGTCGAGGTGACGGTCGCCGAACTCGACAGTCGTGGTGCGGTGGTTCGCGTACGCGCCGACGAGCAACCTGACGGCGCTCCGGGCCTGGCCGCCGACATCACCGCCGAATCTGCGGCCGAGTTACGTCTGGTGCCGGGCGATCGCGTTTACTTCTCGGTGAAGGCTCAGGAGGTCACCGTGCATCCGGGCCCGTAACGGACCGGCTGGCGGGCGCGATCAAAACGTTGCGAATCGGCCACAAAACCGGGGGCATCAGTGAGAACACACGCCCCGCGCGACGCGCGGGGGCCTCGCCATGCCAGCAATCATCTGAAATAGGTTCTCTCAGTAACTATTTGGTATACAGCAATCTTTCAGCTGAGCACTTTTTGAGCAACTCGCACTTGCGTCACGGCCGTAACACGGTAGTTTCTTCCACATGCTTGAGCCGGAACACCGCAAGGGCCTCTCGAAGACACTGGCGATCGCTGCGCTGACCGGTGCCTCCGTGGTGGTGCTGTCACTGCCGTCGGTGGCCAATGCCGATCCGACGACGCCGCCTCCGCCGCCACCGCCCTCGGGCAATACGTTCCTCAACGGGCCGCCTCCGGAGGCGCCTGCGCCGCCGCCGCCCGCCGATCCCAACGCACCTCCGCCGCCTCCCGCCGATCCCAATGCGCCGCCGCCGGATCCGAACGCGCCGGTGCCGGCACCCGCTCCACCGCCGGAGCCGGGTCGGGTCAACAACTCAGCGGGCGGCTTCAGCTATGTGGTGCCTGCGGGCTGGAAGGTGGCCGACGCCACCCAGCTGTCCTACGGGCAGGCACTGTTGAACAAGATCCCGCCGCCGGAGGCAGCCCCCGGTCCGAACGGGCAGCCGGCACAACCGCCCAGCGACACCAGCGTGCTGCTCGGCCGGCTTGACCTGAAGCTGTTCGCGGGCGCGGAGACGGACAACACGAAGGCAGCCCAGCGGCTCGCATCCGACATGGGTGAGTTCTTCATGCCGTTCCCCGGCACGCGCGTCAACCAGCAGACCGTTCCGCTCAACGCGGGCGGCATGGACGGCGTTGCGTCGTACTACGAGGTGAAGTTCACCGACGCGAACAAGCCGGTCGGCCAGATCTGGGCGGGCGTCGTCGGAGCACCGACCGCGCCCGGCACACCGCGCGGACAGCGTGCCCCTGAGCGCTGGTTCGTGGTCTGGCTCGGCACCGCCAACAATCCGGTGCCGAAGGACCAGGCCGTGACGCTGGCTCAGTCGATCCGGCCCTACACCGCGCCGCCACCGCCGCCGCCGGACCCGAACGCGCCTCCGCCACCCGCGGGCGGTACCACCGCGCCTGGGCAGAATCCGAACGTCGGCGTGCCGGTCCCGGTCGACCCGAACAGTGCGCCCGGGATGATGCCTGCGGGCTAAGCGCTAGCGGCGGTCGGCTGTTACGGGCCTACCCACGGCGGTTGGCCGTTCAGATTATTGGCGTCGACGACGAAGCAGGGCATGCTCCCGCCGAAACCCAAGACGCCGACGGTCTGGCAGCGCTGGAAGGTGCCGTCGGGTGCGATGGGTCCGTCGCATATCTCCCCGCCGCCCCACGGCGTCCATCCGCTCTGGCATCCAGCGTTGGCCGGAGCGGCCAACGCGACGCCGCTCGCTACCAACCCGCTGACCGCTAGTGCGACAAATGCTTTCATTGTTCACCCCTTATTTCGCTGTCCCCGGCCCGTTATATCCAGGTTATGCCGCCGTGACCGATTGCGAATCGGGATTTTTCCTACGGATTCCGCGGCGCTCGACGACCTGCGGAAACAATTGACGTTCTGGCCCATTTCGGGTCAGCAACCTTACCCGCGGCCGGGATACCGTCTATATCATGATTTGGCACGTCATCTGGATGCTCATTCTCGGATTGATTGTCGGCGCGATCGCTCGATTCATCGTGCCCGGCAAGCACGACATGGGCTTGATCCTGACAGCGCTCCTCGGGATCGTGGGCGGCTATGTCGGCGGCACGTTAGGCAGCGTTGTCTTTCCGCCGCACGAATTCACGGTCACCCCACCGATCAATCATTCCTTCCTCGGCGCCCTCGTTGGGGCAGTGATCCTGTTGCTGGTCTTCGGCTTCGTGAAGGGACGAACGTCTAAGACTTAGCCCGAGTCCCGACGGGCGCGCACCATAGGTGGATGGCCGCCCCAACCATGACCGCGTGGCGGGTCCGTCGACCGGGCCCGCTCATCGCTCGCCCGCTGGATCGCGTCACTGTCGGGATGCCCCGGCCGGGGCCGGGCGAACTCCTGGTCGCCGTGCACGCCTGCGGCGTGTGCCGCACCGATCTCCACGTGACCGAAGGCGACCTGCCGGTGCACCGCGCCGGTGTGGTCCCCGGCCACGAGGTGGTCGGGGAGGTCGCCGAAGTCGGCCCCGATGCCGGCGACGAGTTCACCGTCGGCGACCGAGTCGGCATCGCGTGGCTGCGCCACACCTGCGG
This sequence comes from Mycobacterium sp. OAE908, assembly GCF_017872775.1. Taxonomy (NCBI): domain Bacteria; kingdom Bacillati; phylum Actinomycetota; class Actinomycetes; order Mycobacteriales; family Mycobacteriaceae; genus Mycobacterium; species Mycobacterium sp. OAE908. The sequence goes on along the minus strand of NZ_JAGGJL010000002.1, from coordinate 1,304,720 downwards.
GCAGTGCAAGTTCTGCATCCGCGGGCAGGAGAATCTCTGCCCAGAGTCTCGCTACACGGGCTGGGACGCCGATGGCGGATACGCCGAATTCGCCACTGTCCCTGCGGCTTTCGCGCATCATCTGCCCTCGGGGTATTCCAACACCGAATTGGCTCCATTGCTGTGCGCGGGCATCATCGGCTACCGCTCACTGCAGCGAGCCGAGCTGCCTGCGGGCGGCCGGCTCGGCATCTACGGGTTCGGCGGCAGCGCCCATCTCACTGCCCAGGTGGCCATCGCGCAGGGCGCAGAGGTACATGTCATGACCCGCGGCGAGCATGCCCGCGAGTTGGCGCTGTCACTGGGTGCGGCCTCGGCGCAGGGCTCCACCGACCGGCCGCCGGCGCCACTGGACTCCGCGATTCTGTTCGCGCCCGTCGGCGATCTGGTGCTGCCCGCGCTCGAGGCCCTCGACCGAGGCGGCACGCTGGCGATCGCGGGCATCTATCTCAGCGACATCCCGGCGCTGAACTACGAGCGCCACTTGTTCCAAGAGCGTCAGGTGCGATCGGTGACGTCCAACACCCGCAACGACGCCCGCGAGTTCCTCGCGTTCGCCGGTCAGCACCACATCGACGTGACCAGCCCGGAATATCCGCTCGCGCAAGCGGATACGGCACTGTCGGACCTGAGCGAGGGCCGCATCGCAGGCGCAGCGGTGCTGTTGGTCTAGAGCGCTGCCAGTGCCGCGCCGAGCCGGCCACGCAGGTCACCCTCGCCGTACCAGTAGAGCGGGCCGCTGCCGTCGGAAAGCACACGGCGCAGCCGCGCCATCCCGCGTGCGCACACCGGCTGAGGAGAGTGCAGCCGCAACGTGATCGTGTCGATCAGCTCTTCGGCCGCCGCAATGTTGCGGGCGTGCAACGGAATCCGCGATGAGAAGACGGCTCCGGTGTGGGAGTCATTCACGGCTGTCCGTAGCGACCGGGCAATGGCTTCGCGTTCGGCGGTCGACGTCAACCGTGCCTGATGCGCAGCGAGCGCGCTGCCGGCCGGAGCCGGAACGCCGACGGCAAGCTGATGGTCGAACGTGTCGGCACGCAACCGCGCGATCAGCCGAGCGACCAGCGACGGCCGCGACGCAGCGCTCCGCCACTCGGCGTCGCTCACGACGGAAAACAGATCGGGCGAAATCCTGTTGTTCGACATCTCCACTACCTCTTGCCTGGAAAACCGCGCTCAAACCTCGTGACTATCTAACACGCTATACCGGTCATGCATGACCAGTCAAGTTGATTTAACGGTCATGCGCGTCTAGACTGGCCGCATGACGAGAGCGCCTGGGCGCTGGACTGGCGACAACGAGGAGAGACCTGCGCCGGCCCCGCTCGATCGGATCCAGTCGCTGGTGAACACCATCGACATCGAGATCGGGCAGGACCGCCTGGCGGACCCCGACGATGCCCTGCCGTGGCTTGTCGACAACAACCTGCTGGCGCCGCGGGCCAACCTGTCGCAGGAGGACCTTGACCTCGTCCGTGCTGTGCGCGAGGCGCTACGAACAATGTTGGTACACAACGCGGGCGGGCCGCCACCGAATAAAACAGCGCTGGGCGTGTTGAGGGCCGTCGCGGACACCGGCAGCGCCCGCGCGGATCTCGGCGACGACGGTGAAATCCGCTTAGCGGCGGCCGGTGATTCGTTGCGCGAGCGACTGGTCGACCTGCTGCTGATCATTCGCGACGCTCAGCGCGACGGCAGTTGGGCGCGGTTGAAGGCCTGCGCAAACGACGAATGCCGGTGGGCGTTCTACGACCGGGCGCGCAACCACGGCGGCACCTGGTGCGACATGGCGGCGTGTGGAAACAAGTTGAAAAACCGAGCGTTTCGCGCCAGGAGCAAGGCGCGCTAGTCAGGTCGACAGGTGCCACACCAGGGCGGCGGCCAATGCGCCCAGCCCGTTGAGCGACCAGTGCAATGCAATCGGGGCGATCAGGCTGCCGCTGCGCCTGCGCAGCCAGGTGAACACGAAACCAGCGAACGCCGTCGCCGCGACCGCAAGCACCACACCCGCGACCGTGCCGAACACGCCACCGCCGAAGATCCGGGTGAAGCCGACGTTGCTGCTGGTCAGGCCCAGCGAGGTGGCGATGTGCCACAGGCCGAACAGCAACGAGCCCGCCGCCGCCACGCCCCGGAAGCCCCAGGCGCGGTTGAGTGCGCCGTGCAGAACGCCGCGAAACGCGAGTTCCTCGGGGATGACGGTCTGCAGCGGGATGATCACCATCGAGGCGATCAGCGCGCCCGACACCGTCGCGTAGTTGTTGTTCATGAACATCGGCCGGGTCCAGGGCAGCAGCATGCCGACCGCGATCACGGTCAACACCACCGCTACAGCGGCAACCGCGTAACCGGCGCCTGCCTTCCAGTGTTCGCGGCTCAGGCCGAGTTCAGCCCAGCCGAGACCACGCGAACGCACCAGGATCAGCAGGCCGACCGCGGCCGCGGGCACGGTGGCGATGCTGGCCCACGGCGTCGTGAAGTGCGCGATCACATTGGTCAGCGCCAACACCACCACGACCACGCCGATGTCGACATAGGTGCGCATGTGGTGCAACGCAGCCAACTGGCCCACGACGGGGGCAACCACCTGCTCGGACATTGCACCCGAGTATACGGGTGACCGCTGTCACCGCTCGAAGGCAGAATCCCAGGTCCAACCCGATATCTTCGGGTCGTCCTCGCCGTGCTCGCGGGTGTAGCGCCGGGCGGCCAACCGGGCATCGAGCATCCGCTGACGGAGCACTGCGGCGCGGTTGGCGAGCCCGGGCACCCGGTCGATGACGTCGAGCACCAGATGGAACCGGTCGAGGTCGTTGAGCATCACCATGTCGAAGGGTGTCGTCGTGGTGCCGCGCTCCTTGAACCCACGCACGTGCATCTGCGCGTGGTTGGCCCGGCGATACGTCAGCCGGTGAATCAGCCACGGGTAGCCGTGGTAGGCGAAGATCACCGGCGTGTCGGTGGTGAACAACGAGTTGAACTCGTGGTCCGAAAGCCCGTGCGGGTGTTCGGAATCCGGTTGCAGCCGCATGATGTCGACGACGTTGATCACACGGACCGCCAACTCGGGCAGTTCGCGCCGCAGGATGTCGGCGGCGGCCAGCGTCTCGAGCGTCGGGATGTCGCCCGCGCATGCCAGCACCACATCCGGCTCACCGGTGGCGCTGCTGGCCCACTCCCAGATCCCAAGGCCGCGGGTGCAGTGGGCGATCGCGGCGTCCATGTCCAGGTACGTCAGCGCCGGTTGCTTACCCGCCACGATCACGTTGACGTAGTCGCGGCTGCGCAGGCAGTGATCGGCGACCGAGAGCAACGTGTTGGCGTCCGGCGGCAGGTACACCCGTACCACTTCGGCCCGTTTGTTCGCGACGTGATCGATGAACCCGGGATCCTGGTGCGAAGCCCCGTTGTGGTCCTGACGCCAAACATGGGATGTCAGAAGGTAATTCAGCGACGCGATCGGCTGCCGCCATGGCAGTTCCCGGTTGCGGGTCAGCCACTTGGCGTGCTGGTTGAGCATCGAGTCGACGATGTGCACGAACGCCTCGTAGCAGTTGAACAGTCCGTGCCTGCCGGTCAGCAGGTAGCCCTCGAGCCAGCCCTGGCACAGATGCTCAGAGAGCACCTCCATGACGCGGCCTTCGGGCCCGAGGTTCTCGTCGTCGGGCCCGGTTTCCGCCAGCCACGCCTTGTCGGTCGCCTCGAAGACCGTCGCGAGCCGGTTCGACGCGGTTTCGTCGGGCCCCATCAACCGGAAGCGGTCGGGGTTGCGGGCGATCACGTCGCGAAGGAAGGCGCCGAGCACGCGGGTGGCCTCGGCGGTTGACGCCGCGGGGTTGTCCACGGCGACGGCGTAGTCGGCGAAATCGGGCAGATCGAGATCGCGCAGCAGCAGCCCGCCGTTGGCGTGTGGATTCGCACTCATTCGGCGCTGCCCGGTCGGTGCCAACGCCCGCAGCTCGGGCCGCAGCACGCCCTGCTCGTCGAACAGTTCCTCGGGCGCATAACTGCGCAGCCACGTCTCGAGTTGCGCCATGTGCTCGGGGTTGGTGTGCGTCTCGGACAACGGCACCTGATGCGAGCGCCAGGTGTCCTCGACCTTCTTGCCGTCCACCTCCTTCGGGCCGGTCCAGCCCTTGGGGGTGCGCATGATGATCATCGGCCACAGGGGCCTGCCCGCCTCACCGTCCAGCCGCGCCGCCTGCTGGATCGCGCCGATCTGATCGAACGCCTCGTCCAACGCGGTGGCCAGCTGCTGATGCACGTTTGTCGGATCGTCCCCGGCGACCGTGATCGGCCGGTAGCCGTATCCGTAGAACAGCGATTCCAACTCCTCCTGGGGGATGCGCGCCAGCACCGTCGGGTTGGCGATCTTGTAGCCGTTGAGGTGCAGGATCGGCAGCACCGCGCCGTCGGTGACGGGGTTGAGGAACTTGTTCGAATGCCAGCTCGTCGCCAGCGGACCCGTCTCGGCCTCGCCGTCGCCGATCACGCACGCCACGATCAGATCCGGGTTGTCGAAGGCGGCGCCGTAGGCGTGCACCAGCGCGTAGCCGAGCTCACCGCCCTCGTGGATCGAGCCTGGCGTCTCCGCGGCGACATGGCTGGGGATGCCACCGGGAAATGAGAACTGGCGGAACAACTTTCGCAGTCCGTCGACATCCTCCTCGATGCCCGAGTACACCTCGCTGTAGGTGCCCTCCAGATATGCGTTCGCAACCAGGCCTGGACCGCCGTGGCCTGGACCGGTGACGTAGATGACGTTGAGGTCGCGGTGCCGGATGACACGGTTCAGGTGCGCGTAGATCAGGTTCAGCCCTGGCGTGGTGCCCCAGTGGCCGAGCAGCCGCGGTTTGATGTGCTCGGCGACCAATGGGTCACGCAGCAGCGGGTTGTCGAGCAGATAGATCTGGCCAACCGACAGGTAATTGGCGGCGCGCCAGTAGGCGTTGATCAGTTCGAGTTCGCGATCGGACAGCGTCGGGGAAAGGGCTTGGGCGGTCACTTGGTTCATCATCGTCTCGGCGGGTGAACAGCAGTAGGGGCCTAGTACCCGAATCGCTGAACCTCAAGCATTAGCCTGACGGTCGTGCTCGGATTCGCGGTGCCGCAGTTCGGGGAGTCAGCCGCCTTGGCCGTCGGCGAGCTCGCCCGTTTCGCGTCGACAGCCGAACAACTCGGCGCCGACAGCCTCTGGGTCGGGGACAGGCTGCTGGCAGCGGTCAATCCGACCGTCGGCTACGTCGGCTCAGACACCGTGCCCGAGCAGTTCCGCACCAACCTGGATCCGTTCATCGCGCTGACGGTGGCTGCTACCGCCACCACCACGGCCCGGCTGGGCAGCAGCGTGTTCGTGGCGCCGTGGTACCCGCCGGTGCAGTTGGCCCGGCAGTTGACGAGCATCGACGTGATCAGCGGCGGCCGCCTGCTGCCCGGGTTCGGCATCGGCTGGTCACCCGAGGAGTACCAGGCCGCAGGCGCACCGTTTCGTCGCCGCGGCGCACAACTCGACGAACTCCTGGACACCCTCCATGCGCTGTGGACCGCCAATCCGGTTCGACATGACGGCGACCGGTGGGCCATCCCCGAATCATGGGTGAACCTCAAGCCGATTCAGCGTCCGCACCCGCCGATCTATCTGGGCGCGTTCACGCCCGCCGGTCTGGCCCGCATCGGCAGGCGCGCCGACGGCTGGATGGCCGGGGTGAACGTGCCGGCAAACGTGAGCCTCGACATGCTGCGCTGGCAGCGGCACACGATCGACGAGGCGGCCCGCGCCGCCGGCCGTGACCCTTCGACGATCCACACCTACGTGCGGGTCAACGTCGCCGAGGGCACACCGGTCGACACGGTCGCCGATGCCGTTGCGCTGCTGGCCGACAACGGCTATCCCGACGCGTTCGTCGACCTGCAGTACGTGGCGACCGACACCGACGCCCACTTGGCCTGGGTGGAACGGCTGCTGGCCCGGTGAGAAAAGGACTTCTCGAGGGCGTTCGGGTGCTCGACAGCGGCGGCGCGGACTCCGATGCAGTCAGCCGGCTGTTCGCCGACCTCGGCGCCGACGTGCTGAAAATCGAGCCCCCGCAAGGCAGTCCGGCGCGACAGGCGCTGCCCAGCATGGGCGGCGTGAGCATTCCGTTCGCGTTACAGAACGCCAACAAGCGCGGCGCGGTACTCGATCCAGGCGATGCCACCGATCGCGAACGGCTGATCGAGCTGGCAGGCTCGGCCGACATCGTGGTGGACGACGGGACGTTGGCCGCCTATGGCACCTCGTGTGCGGCGCTGGCCGAGCAGTTCGAGCAGCTGGTGGCAGTGTCGGTCACGGATTTCGGGGCAACAGGCCCGCACGCGTCGTGGCAGGCGACCGACGCGGTGCTGTACGCCATGTCGACCGCGCTGTCGCGCAGCGGTCCGACCTCGGGCACGCCGGTGCTGCCGCCGCTCGGAATTGCGTCGGCCACCGCAGCGGTGCAGGCCGCATGGGCCGCCCTCGCCGCCTTCTATCGCCGATTGCGTTGTGGCACAGGTGAATACATCGATTTCTCCCGATACGAGGCGGTGGTGCAGTCGCTCGATCCGCCCTTCGGCTCGGAGGGTCAGGCGGCTGTGGGGCTGAAGAAGTCCAACGAGTTGTGGCGTGGCAGGCCGCGAAATCAGCAGCTGTACCCCATCTTTGCGTGCCGGGACGGATATGTGCGCATCTGCCTGCTGTCACCACGGCAGTGGCGGGGCATGCGCGGGTGGCTGGGCGATCCCGAGCAGTTCGTCGACCCGAAGTTCGACACCATCGCGGCGCGATACGCGGCATCGCGCGAGTTGAACGAGGCTCTCGCGGATTTGTGCGCCGGGCAGACGATGGCCGACCTGGTTGCCGAGGGGCAGCGCCGCGGGGTGCCGATCGCAGCGGTGCTCACGCCCGCGCAGGCGCTGTCGTCCGAGCATTTCCAGGCCGTCGGAGCGCTGGTCGATGCCGAACCGGGCGTTTCGGTCCCGGTTGGGCCGTTCGTCGTCGACGGCGCACACGCCGGATACACCGACCCTGCGCCGTCGCTGGGAGCCGACGAAACAGCCTGGGCGACAGAGCGTCCCGAGAGGACAGCGGCCGATCCCATCACTCGGCCGTTCGAGGGAATGCGGATCCTCGACCTCGGTGTGATCGTGGCCGGCGGGGAGCTTGGCCGGTTGTTCGCCGACCTCGGTGCCGATGTCATCAAGATCGAGAGCGCCGCGTATCCCGACGGCTTGCGGCAGACCCCGCCCGGCATGGTGATGAGCAGGTCGTGGGCGTTGACCCATCGCAATGAATACAGCCTCGGCCTGGATCTGCGGCATCCCTCGGGTGGCGCATTGTTCGAGAAGTTGGTCGCAGGCGCCGACGCGGTGTTCGCCAACTTCAAGCCGGGAACGCTTGCGTCGCTTGGTTTTTCCTACCAGCGGCTGCGTGAGCTCAACCCGCGCATCGTGCTGGCGGAGAGCAGCGCGTTCGGGGCCACCGGCCCGTGGAGCGAGCGGATGGGCTACGGCCCGCTGGTGCGGGCCACCACCGGCGTGACCTGGCTGTGGACCTCGAAGGACGCACCGCTCGGCAGCTTCTACGATGCGACCACGATCTTCCCCGATCACGTGTCGGCCAGGCTCACCGCGGTCGCGGCATTGGCCGCGCTGATCGGCCGCGACCAGACCGGATCCGGCGCGCACGTACATATTTCACAGGCCGAGGCCGCGGTGAACCAACTGGCCACCTCCTATGTCGCCGACGAGGCCCGCGCCGCGGGCCAACCGATCGTCGACGATCCCGCGGTGCATGTGGTTTGCCCGTGCGAAGGCGACGACGAGTGGTGCGTGATCTCGCTGCGCGACGATTCCGACCGCGCGGCGCTGTCGGCGGTCACCGGCGGTCTGGAACCCGCTGACTGGACGCGGACCCGCGACAAGACGGACGTCGCGCATGCACTGCAACGCGCGGGCGTGCCCGCCGCCCCGATGTACCGGGCCGTCGATGTGCTGGCCGACCCACAGCTGACGCATCGAAACATGTTCAGCGACATGGCTCATCCGCTGTTCGACGCGCCGATGCCGACCGAGACCGGACCCGCGCCCTATATCCACATCCCACCCGCAGAACTGCGCCCTGCCCCGATGCCCGGCGAGCACACGCTCGAAATCTGCCAGAAGCTGCTGTCCCTCGACGCGGACGAGACCGATCGACTGCTCGCCGACGGAGTTTTGTTCACTCACCAGGAGAGACCAAACTAGACCCATGCCCATCGACCCAAGGACGCCGGTACTCATCGGCTATGGCCAGGTCAACCAGCATGACGACCACCCAGGCGTCGAGCCCGTCGACCTGATGGTGGCGGCCGCTCGCGCCGCGGCCGACCCCCGGGTGCTCGAGGCAGTCGACTCGATCCGTGTCGTCGACGTGCTGTCCTGGCGCTACCGCGATCCTGGGCTGCTGTTGGCCCAGCGGCTGCGCGCCAAGGACGCCGCGACCCGCTACACCGGGGTCGGCGGCAACGTCCCGCAGACGCTGGTCAACCAGGCGTGCCTGGACATCCAGGCGGGCCGCGCCGATGCGGTGCTGATCGCGGGCGCCGAAACCTGGCGCACCCGAACGAGACTGCGCGCCAGCGGCGCCAAGCCGGAATGGACCAGCCAGGACGAGTCCGTTCCGATGGCCGAGCGTCTCGACGAAGACATGCAGATGGCCGGGCCCGCCGAGCTTCGGATCAAGCTGGACCGACCGGCCTACGTCTATCCAATGTTCGAGCAGGCCCTGCGGATCGCGGCGGGGGAGTCAGCCGATGAGCATCTGCGGCGCATCGGCGCGCTGTGGTCGCAGTTCAGCGGGGTGGCCGCCAAGAATCCGCACGCGTGGAGCCGGGAGCCGCTGGCGCCACACCAGATCTGGCAGCCAAGCCCCCGCAATCGGATGATCAGCTGGCCCTACACCAAGCTGATGAACTCCAACAACATGGTCGACCAGGGCGCGGTGCTCGTGCTCACCTCGGCCGAGAAGGCGACCTACCTGCAAATTCCTTCCGAGCGTTGGGTTTTCCCGTACGCGGGCTCCGATTCGCACGACACGTATGCCATCAGCGAACGGGCCGAGTTCCACCGCTCACCCGCGATCAGGATCGCCGGGCAACGGGCCATGCAGCTGGCAGGCGTCGGCGTAGACGACCTCGACCTGATCGACGTGTACTCGTGTTTCCCCTCTGCGGTGCAGGTGGCCGCCAACGAGCTCGGGCTACCGCTCGGTGACCCCGGCAGGCCGTTGACCGTCACCGGCGGCCTGACGTTCGCGGGCGGCCCGTGGAACAACTACGTCACCCACTCGATCGCCACCATGGCCGAGCGCTTGGTCGCCAACCCCGGCCAGCGCGGACTCGTCACCGCCAACGGCGGATATCTGACCAAGCACAGCTTCGGCATATACGGCACGCAGCCGCCGCGCCACGAATTCCGTTGGGAAGACGTGCAATCCGAGGTCGACCGCGAACCGACGCGCGATGGGCTGGTCGAATGGGCTGGGGTCGGCACGGTCGAGGCGTGGACCACCCCGTTCAGCCGCACCGGCACCGCAGAGAAGGCCTTCCTTGCCGTACGCACACCCGAGGATGCCCGGGTGCTCGCGGTGATCGCAGAGCCTTCGGAGGCCGAAGCGACCATCCGCGACGACATCGCGAGTGCCAAGGTGCAGGTCAATGCCGACGGCACCGCGAGCCTGATCTAAACCAGATCGGCCAGCAAGCCTTCCACGCGCTGTTTCACCACCACGTCGGTGTGTAGGCCGACGATCGCGTGCACGCGGTCGGCCTCGACGGCCTCGATCGCGGCCTGGGCCACGATCGCGGGGCTGATCGCTCCTGCGGGCATTCCGCTGCCGTCGCCCGGTGTCGCGGCGGCATCCGGAGGCACCAGTCGGGCCGAGTTGGCGCCCAGCGGTGTGTCGACGAGGCCGGGGCACAGCACGGTTGCGCCCAAAAGGCTTGACACCGAGCGTAGTTCGGCGTTCAGCGTCTCGGTCAGTCCGACCACCGCGTGCATGGTCGCGGCGTAAGGCGCGAGCATCGGCAGCGCCATCAACCCGCCCGCCGAGGCGGTGTTGAGGAAATGCCCTGACCCCTGTGCGATGAACAGCGGTGCGAACGTACGGATCCCGTTGACGACGCCCATCAGCTTGACGTCGACGAGCCAGCGCCACGTCCCCGGTCGCTGTTCCCATGTCGGTGCCTGTTCGCAGACCACCCCGGCGTTGTTGCAGACGAGGTCGACGCGGCCGAACCGTTCGACCGTCGCATCAGCGAGGGCGTCCAGGGCGGCGTCGACGCTGACGTCTGCCCGCACCCCGGCGGCATGACCTGGCGAACCGGCCAGCGCGTCGACCGCGACGGGAATTGCGTCCTCACGGATGTCGGCGATCATCACGTTCACACCGCGAGCCACCAGCGCTTCAGCAATCGCAAACCCGATGCCGCTGGTTCCGCCGGTCACCACCGCGGTCTGTCCCGCCTCGATTTTCACGGCGCTCCTTCTGGCACGTCGGTGTATTGCGGTGTGAATCCGTCGGCGGAGAAGGTGAATCCCTTGCCGCTCAATTCACTCAGGCAGGACACGCCGGATTCCTGCACATTGCAGCGGAATCCGGCGGCAGCAAGAATTCTGTTGAACGGCAACGCCTTTGCCGGTCCGGACTCCAACGTGAATTCCGGTTGATCCAGTGTGACGAACTGCGGTTCGCCTTGTTCGTCGACGACGATCGCGTTCGTCGAGTCCGGCTCGCCCTCGACCCCAAGGCCGGATTGCCAGCTGCTCGACGCCTGGCAACCTGCCTTGATGCGAGTCAGGATCGCGCAGCGCCACTTACCGCTTGGCGTGGTGAAGTAGTAGCCCGTGATGTCGCCTGCCTGCCCGACGTAGTCGAACGCGTTGACGAGGTGTGCGTTGCTCGGCGCCGGCGACGACGCGACGGGCGCGGCGGCAGTCGGCTCACCCGACGTCTCGGAGGTGTTGACCACGGTCGCACCGGAACAACCGGCGAGCATACCGACCGCGGACAACGCGGCCATGATGTGGCGGATCAAGCGTCTCCCAACGGTTCACGGGACCGGATCAGCGACTTGATGTCGTCAAGCCCTTCCCAGATGTTCACATTCATTCCTGCCAGCACCCGGTCGTCGCCGTCGAGCCAGAACGCGGTGAACTCGCGCCTGGACAGGTCGCCACGGAAGACGACCCTTTCATAGCGCGGCGCGTGGCCGACGTACTCCATGCCGAGGTCGTACTGATCGGTGAAGAAGTAGGGGAGTTCGTCGTAGGACACCTGCTTGCCGAGCATGCCCGCGACGGCGATCGCGGGCTGCTTGAGCGCGTTGGCCCAATGCTCGGTGCGGATGCGGGTGCCGAACAGCGGATGCTCGGCGGCGGCGATGTCGCCGACCGCGAAGATGTCGGGATCGCTGGTGCGCAGCGACGGATCGACGAGTACGCCGCCGTCGGCGACGGCCAGGCCGGCTTGCTCGGCAAGCCCCGTGTTGGGCGCCGCGCCGACCGCGACCAGCACAGTGTCGGCGTCGACGGTGGAGCCGTCGCCGAGCGCGAGCCCGGTCGCCTTGCCACCCGTGGTGGTGATCTCCGAAACCGAGGCGCCGAGGCGGAGGTCGACGCCGTGTTCGCGGTGCAGGTCGGCGAAGACCTCGCCGACTTCGCGGCCGAGGGCGGCCATCAGCGGCAGCTCGGCCATCTCGACGACGGTGACTTTGACGCCGCGGTCGCGGGCGCCTGCGGCGACCTCGAGGCCGATCCAGCCGCCGCCGACGACGGCAAGCGAAGAACCTTCGACCAGTGCGGAATTCAGCGCGTCGGCGTCGTCAAGCGTGCGCAGGTAGTGGACACCGTCGGCGTCGGCGCCGGGGATCGGCGGCCTGCGGGGTTGCGAACCGGTGGCGAGCAGGAGCTTGTCGTAGCGCACGGTAGCGCCGTCGGGACGGGAGACGGTATGACCGGCCGGGTCGATCGCGGTGACCTCGGTGCCCAGCTGCAGTTCGATGTGGTGATCGCGATACCAGGCCGAGGAAGCCGGCGTGAAGTCTGAGACTTGTTTCTTGCCTGCCAGGTATTCCTTGGACAGCGGCGGACGCTCATAGGGCAGGTGCTCTTCGGCGGCGAACAACACCACGTGACCGTCGAAATCGTTGTCGCGCAATGCTTCTGCTGCCTTGGCGCCGGCGAGGCCACCGCCGACGATGGCGAATGTGGACGACGTTGTCATGTCATCCGACCCTACTCGCAGGCCGGTTCAGCCGACACGTGCCGCGAGCAGTTCCTTGAGGGTGCGTGAGTTGCGGATCGCGTGGCCGCCGAGGTCGTTGTTGAAGTAGACGAGCACCCGCCGACCCTCCGAATGCCATTCGGATAGCCGGTCGGCCCACTGCCGCAGCTCGTCGTCGGGGTACGAACCGGAATACATCGAATCCTGCGGCGGTCCGTGCATCCGGACGTACACCAGCGAGCTTGTCGCGCGGGGGACACACCGCAGCCCCGCGCCGCTCATCACCACATATGCGGCGTCGTGACGTTCCAGCAGCGCATAGACGGCCGGATCGTCCCAAGACGGATGCCGCAACTCCATTGCGACGGGAATCCAGTCAGGCATCGCGCTCAAGAAATGATCGAGTCGCTCGTCGTTGCGTTCCATCCCGGGATGCAGTTGAACCAGCAGCGCTTCGCGCCGATCACCGAGCGCGGTCCAGCACCGCTCGAATCGCTCGACCCACGGTTCGGGTGTGCCCAGCCGCCGGTAGTGCGTCAGCCCGCGATGGGCCTTGACCGACATCGTGAAGCCGGCAGGCAACCGCTCCCGCCAACCGGAAAAGGTGGCGTCTTTCGGCCACCGGTAGAAGCTGGCGTTGAGTTCGACGGTGTCGTACTCCTCGACGTAGCGGGCCAGCCTCTTGGCCACCGGCAGCCCGGGCCGATACAGCACATCCGCCCAGTGGTCATAGGACCAGCCTGAGGTGCCGATGCGGATCTCGTTACTTCGGCGGGAGGCTTTTCGCGTAGTCGACACCGCGGCTCACCCAGCCCGCAAGCTGGCGTTTCGTCTTGACACCGTCGATGGATACCCGAATCCAGCCGCGAGTCTCACGCCCCGCCATGATCATCGGTTCGACGTGGTCGCGGGCCACCAGCTTTTCCGTCTCGTCCGGAGGAACGCGCACCATCAGCCCGCCGCGGCCGCTGGCGGCCACCGACATGTTGCCGTTGATCAGGAACGCCAGCCCACCGAACATCCGCTTTTCCTCGACGCCGCGTTCGGCGGCGATGAGCTCACGGATCCGGTAGGCCAGGTCTTCGTCATAGGCCATGGGAGGACGTTAGCGCTCGGCCCCGACATTCGGCGTCCAGCTCAACTTCGGCCCCAGCTTCTCCGCCATATCCGTCACGATCTGGACATAGTCGTCCTCGTCGAACGTGAACGGCAGCGCGAACGCCACCTCGTTGGCACGTTGGAAGCCGGCGTGGTTGTACAGCGTCTCGGCAAGTTCGTCGGACGTGCCGACGTAATCGGGGGAGAACATCATGCCGCGCGGGCCCTGCGGTGACTTTGTGCGTTCGAAGCGGGACGCAGCGTACGCGCGGTACTTCTCGATCTGCGCCGGCGAAGCCGAGTCGGTCGGAATCACGACAAGGCCGTGTGACACGCGTCCCTCTGGATGATGCGCCAGGAACGCATCGATGTGCTCACCCTGAATGGTCGCGAAATCGCGGGACTCGGTGCCTTCGATGCTGACCACCGAACTGGTCATGTAGTTGATGCGCTGCTGGCCGGCCCAGATCGCGGACGACAGCCCGCCGCCGTACCAGACCCGCGAAGCCAGGCCGGATGAATGTGGCTGCACGTTGCGGGTGAATTCTTCGATGCCGACCTTGCCCTCGAAGTCGCTCACGGGGTCGCCGCGAAGGCACTCCAGCAGCCGCAGTACCCGATCCTTCGAAAAGTTCTCCAGCGCATGGGTTTCCGGGTAGAGACTGGTCTTGTAGTGGTCGTAGAGCATGGGCGTGCCAACCGAGACGCCGGGATTGATTCGGCCACCCGACAGGACGTCGACCGTCGCGAGGTCCTCGGCCAGCCGCAGCGGATTCTCCAGACCGAGCGGGATCACCGCCGTGCCCAATTCGATCCGGCTGGTGCGTTGAGTCGCTGCCGCCATGATTGCGACCGGCGACGAGATGCCCGGTTGCAGGTGCCGACACCGCAGCCAGACGCTGTCGAAACCGAGCGCTTCAGCGCGCTCGATCATCGACAGCGTCAGCTCGTGCCCGGGTCCTGGATCGGCCGCATCGAAACGGCCGATCGTCAGGAATCCGAGCTTGCGCAACGGCTTTCCGGGTGCGGGCATCAGGCGGCCACGGTAGCCGGACTGTCCGCAGGCTCAAGCGCCTGCGCGACGATGTCGGCGACGTCGGTCATCGGCTTGACGTCCAGCGACTCGAGGACATCGGCCGGGACCCCTCCATGTTCGGGGTCGAGGTCGGCCTCGTTGCGTTGTGGGATGAAAACCGTTGACAGCCCTGCCCGTTGCGCGGCAAGCAGCTTCTGCTTCACACCACCGATCGGCAGCACGCGGCCGTTCAACGTCACCTCGCCGGTCATGCCGACATCCGAACGCACCTGACGCCCGGTGGCCATCGACACCAGCGCGGTCACCATCGTCACACCTGCCGACGGCCCGTCCTTGGGCACCGCACCCGCAGGCACGTGCACGTGGATCCGGCGGTCCAGCGCCTTGGGGTCGACGCCCAACTGTGCGGCGTGACTGCGGACGTAGGACAGCGCGATCTGCGCCGACTCCTTCATCACGTCGCCCAGTTGACCGGTCAACTGCAGCCCCGGTTCTCCATCGGTGGCGCCGGCCTCGATGTAGAGCACATCGCCGCCGAGGCCCGTCACCGCCAGACCCGTCGCCACACCCGGCACCGCCGTGCGTTCCTCCGATTCCGGCCTGAAGCGCGGACGGCCAAGGTAGCCAACGAGATCCGGCTCATCGATGACGAGGTTGGTCGATCCCTCCGATGCCAGTTTCGTGGTCGCCTTGCGCAGCGCCTTGGCCAGCAACCGCTCGAACTGCCGAACCCCTGGCTCGCGGGTGTAGTCGGCCGCGATCTTGCGCAGCGCATCCTCGGTCACGGTGACCTCGTCGTCAGTCAGTGCGGCCCGCTCCCGCTGCCGGGGCAGCAGGAAGTCGCGCGCGATCGCGACCTTGTCGTCGGCGGTGTAGCCGTCGATCTGGATCAGCTCCATCCGGTCCAGCAGGGCCGACGGGATGTTCTCGATCACATTGGCCGTCGCGAGGAACACGACGTCGGACAGGTCCAGATCCAGCTCCAGGTAGTGGTCGCGGAACGTGTGGTTCTGCGCAGGGTCCAGCACCTCGAGCAGCGCCGCCGACGGGTCGCCCCGGTAGTCGGAGCCGACCTTGTCGATCTCGTCAAGCAGCACAACAGGATTCATCGACCCCGCCTCGCCGATCGCACGCACGATGCGACCGGGCAGCGCGCCGACGTAGGTCCGCCGGTGGCCACGGATCTCGGCCTCGTCGCGAACACCGCCAAGGGCCACGCGAACGAACTTGCGGCCCAACGCTCTTGCGACGCTCTCACCAAGCGACGTCTTGCCGACGCCTGGCGGACCGGCCAGCACCATCACGGCGCCGGAACCGCGGCCGCCGACGACCGCCATGCCGCGCTGTGCGCGACGGGCCCGCACGGCCAGGTATTCGACGATGCGATCCTTGACGTCCTCCAGCCCGTGGTGGTCGGCGTCGAGAATCTCGCGCGCCGACTTCAAGTCGGTCGAGTCCTCGGTGCGCGTGTTCCAGGGCAGGTCCAGCACGGTGTCCAGCCAGGTGCGGATCCAACCGCCCTCCGGACTCTGCTCGCTGGATCGCTCCAGCTTGCCCACCTCGCGCAGCGCGGCTTCGCGGACCTTCTCGGGCAGATCGGCTGCCTCGACGCGGCTCCGGTAGTCATCAGAAGATCCGGCCCCGTCTTCCGATTCCCCGAGTTCCTTGCGGATGGCCGCCAACTGCTGACGCAGCAGGAACTCCTTCTGCGTCTTCTCCATGCCTTCGCGGACGTCTTCGGCGATCTTGTCGTTGACCTCGACCTCGGCCAGGTGGTCGCTGTTCCACTCGATCAGCGCCCGCAACCGCTCGGCCACGTCGGGTGTCTCGAGCAGTTGGCGCTTCTGCACCTGCGTCAGGTACGACGCGTAGCCGGCCGTGTCCGCCAGCGCCGACGGGTCGGTCAGCTGGTTGACGAAGTCGACGATCTGCCACGCCTCCCGCCGCTGCAGGTAGGCCAGCAGCAGCTTCTTGTATTCGGCGGCCAGTGCACGGGTCTCGTCGGTCGCGGCGGGCTCGGTGACTTCGGTCACCTCGACCCACAGGGCAGGCCCCGGACCGTTGGCGCCAGCTCCGATCTGGGCGCGGCTGTTGCCGCGCACCACCGCTGCGATGCCCCCGGCGACCCGGCCGACCTGCACGATCGATGCCAGCACGCCATAGGACGGGTATCGGTCCTCGAGACGCGGGGCGATCAGCAGCTCGCCGGACTCGCTGGCCCGGGCGGCATCGACAGCGGCACGTGCCGCGTCATCGAGCTCGATCGGCACGACCATGCCGGGCAGCACGATCGAGTCGCTCAAGAACAAGACAGGCACGGATTTGGCTTCAGCCATAGCTCCTCCAAAGTTCAGTCAGATCGACTCAACCCTGGACGGCGCTCCTTTGTTCCCATCGCGCGTGCGCGCGGCCCCCGATCGCGAATGTGGCCGCCATCAGCACGCCGATCGTCGCCCAGGAGACGATCGAGGTCACACCGTTCGCGACGTCGACGGAGACCCTGGCGATGATCACCAGCCGCGCCGCGACCTCGATGAGCAGCCCGACGCCCCACATCGCGGACAGCAGAATGTGGACGCGACGGCGATAGGCCTCCGCGCCCGGTTCGTCCGTGCCTTCGTCGTCAGCCGGCCGGAACCGTTCGGCCACCACCTGCGTCAGTGGAGTCCCGATCACGCAGCTGCCGAGAAAGATCAGCCCGCTGATCCCGTTGACCGCCGTGTTGCCCGACAGGATGAGCTTCGGATCGGTGGTGGCCAGTGCCACGGCCAGGCTCAGCCCGAAGGTGAGCACCAGATAGCCGGCGAACGGATCCAGGCGCCGCGCCTTGACGGCGTCGTAGGCGACCTTCAGCCCGGACAGGATCGTGGCCGTCAGCAGTGCGACGTACTCGGATGCCCCTGCAGCGCGCAGGCCGTAATAGCCGATCAGCGGCGGGGCGATATCGAGCGCAATGCCGAGAAACATCGCGCGCCGCCGGGATTCAGTCATCGAGGCCACATTACTGAGATCGGAATAGCGAAGGGATGAGTGAGGTCGTAGCTCACATGACCAAGACCGTCATCGCCATCACCGGGGCCAGTAGCGGCATCGGGGAAGCCACCGCCCGCGTGCTCGCCGCTCGCGGCGCGGCCGTGGTGCTTGGCGCGCGCCGCACCGACCGGCTCGACCGCATCGCCGCCGAACTAGGCGGCGGCGGCGCCGAGGTGGCGACCGCCACGATCGACGTCACCAGACCCGAGGATCTGCAGCGCCTGGTTTCGACCGCGGTGTCGGAGTTCGGCCGCCTCGACGTGTTGGTGGCCAATGCCGGCATCAGTGTCATCGGGCCGACGGCCGACGCGGACCTGGCCGGCTGGTCGTCGATGATCGATGTGAACCTGCGCGGTGTGCTGAACGGAATCGCCGCGGCCATGCCGGTGTTCGTCTCGCAGGGCCGGGGCCATTTCGTGACGATCGTGTCGACCGCGGGCCTGAAGATCACGCCCGACATGGGCGTCTACGCCGGCACCAAGAACGCCGTGCGCACGGTGATGGAGGCGCTGCGGCAGGAGTCGACCGACGGCGCGATCCGGACCACGTCCATCTCACCGGGCTTCGTGCGCACCGAGTTGGACAGCTCGATCACCGACCCCGCGCTGCGGGCCCAGATACGTTCCAGCATGGACACTTTCGGGCTTGCGCCCGACGCCGTGGCCCGAGCGGTCGCGTTCGCCATCGAACAGCCCCACGACGTGGAGATCGGCGACATCACCATCCGCCCGACGGTCCAAGGCTGACGGCGACCCCCGAACGAGCAGGGAGCCTGCCGTTCGGGGGTGACGGCAGGCTCCCTGGTTGTGGGTGGTCGTTACGCGGACGCTTGCGCCCCCAGCACCCGCTGGATGTCCGGCAGCATCTGCTGCACCTGCTGGCCCCAGTAGGCCCAGGTGTGCGTGCCCTGCGACGGGAAGTTGAACACCCCGTTGCTGCCACCGGCCGCGACGTAGTTGTCCCGGAACGTGACGTTGGTCCGCAACGTGAATCCTTCGAGGAACTGCGCGGCCATCAGGTTCTCCGATGAGCTACCCGAGTCGAGATCCGACGGGGTGCCGGTGCCGCAGTAGATCCAGATCCTGGTGTTGTTGGCGACCAGCTGGGCCATGTTGACCATCGGGTCGTTGCGCTTCCACGCCGGGTCGGACGACGGACCCCACATGCTCTCGGCGTTGTAGCCACCGGCGTCGTTCATCGCCAGCCCGATCAGCATCGGCCACCATCCCTCGGAGGGGTTCAGGAAGCCCGACAGCGATGCGGCGTAGATGAACTTCTGCGGGTAGTAGATCGAGTACGTCAGCGCCGTGCTGCCGGCCATCGAGATGCCGACCACCGCGTTGCCGTTCTGCGAAACACCCTTGTTGGCCTCCAGCCACGCCGGGAGCTCCTGGGTCAGGAACGTCTCCCACTTGTAGGTGTAGTCCTGACCGTTGCCCCGCGACGGCTGATACCAGTCCGTATAGAAGCTGGACTGGCCGCCCACCGGCATCACGAGCGACAGACCGGAACCGTTGTACCACTCGAACGCCGGGGTGTTGATGTCCCAGCCGTTGTAGTCGTCCTGGGCGCGCAGACCGTCGAGCAGATACACCGCATGCGTTCCGCCACCCTGGAATTGGACGCGGATGTTGCGGTTCATCGCAGCCGAGAACACATCCAGATATTCGACGGGCAGACCCGGTCGTGAGAACGCATTGGCAGTCGCCGAACCCCCGACGAAGCCGATCAGTCCGGGCAGGATCGCCGCCGCAACGGCACCCACCGCCAGTCGGCGCGACCACTTGGTCCGAAACCTCTCAATTAACTTCATAACGGCAACCAACCCACCTTTCATTACGTGTCACAAAAGCAATTGCCGTCGCTTTCCTGCGTAATGAAACAGGCCGAGGCCGCGTGAGTGGTGGCGCGACACCGTGTTGTGAAGTCGCGGTTGGCTAACGATTCCGACTCGGCGCGGACTCGAGAACAGCCGATTTGGTGTGTGACCTGTGAGAACAGAGTTACAGCTGTGACTCGCCGTCGGCGCTTGGCGCGGCGCGCCCCATCCGGTACAGCTGTGTCACGTGGTGCGGCGTCAGCTCGTCGAGCGACGTCACACCGAGCAGCCGCATCGTGCGGATGACCTGCGCGGAGAGGATTTCGACGGCCCGGTCGACGCCTGCCTCACCGCCTGCCATCAACCCGTACAGATAGGCCCGCCCGACGAGCGTGAACCGCGCGCCGAGCGCGATCGCCGCGACGATGTCCGCGCCCGCCATGATCCCGGTGTCCAGCAAAATCTCCGTGTCGCGTCCGAGCTCCCGGGCGACGGCAGGCAGCAGGTGGAACGGGACCGGCGCGCGGTCGAGTTGGCGACCGCCGTGATTGGACAGCAACACGCCGTCGACACCGAGGTCGACGACAGCGCGGGCGTCGGCCAGGGTCTGAATTCCCTTGACCACCAGCTTGTTCGGCCATTGCGCCTTGATCCACGCCAGATCCTCGAACGTCACCGTCGGGTCGAACATGGTGTCCAGGTACTGCGCGACGGTTCCGGGCCAGCGGTCCAGCGACGCGAACGACAGCGGTTCGGTGGTCAGCAGGTCGAACCACCAGCGTGGCCGCGGCACCGCGTCAAGGATTGTCCGCATCGTCAGAGTCGGAGGAATGGACATGCCGTTTCGGGTGTCCCGCAGCCGCGCGCCCGCTACCGGAACGTCGACCGTCACCAGCAGCGTGTCGAAGCCAGCCGCGGCCGCGCGCTCGACCAAAGCCATCGACCGATCGCGGTCCTTCCACATGTAGAGCTGAAACCAGTTGCGCCCGTGCGGGTTTGCCGCCTTGACGTCTTCGATGGAACAGGTGCCGAGTGTCGAGAGAGAAAACGGAATCCCGGCGCGGGCCGCGGCGTGGGCGCCTGCGATCTCGCCCTCGGTCTGCATCAGCCGGGTGAAGCCCGTCGGCGCTATCCCGAACGGCAACGCGACGTGATCACCGAGCACCGTGCGGCCGGTGTCGACCTTCTCGACGTTTCGCAGAATCGACGGGTGGAACTCGATGTCGCGGAACGCCTGCCGGGCGCGGGCCAGTGACAGCTCGTCTTCGGCGGCGCCGTCGGTGTAGTCGAACGCGGCCTTCGGTGTGCGACGCTTGGCGATTCGGCGCAGGTCCTCGATGGTCAGTGCAGATTGCAGTCGGCGCTTCGTCACATCGAGCTGGGGTCGCCTGAAGCCGATCAGCGGGGCAAGCTCACCCGGTCTTGGCACGCGTCGCTTCATGACGCGGTCCCTAGTCGTCCGTGGCGGCCAACGCCCGCTGGATGCTGGCACGCCGTTGTTCGATGGTGCGGCCGATGTCCTGGAGTAACAGCGGCTTTCGGCCAACTAGTTCTTCGACGTATTCGCGGTCGATCTGCAAAACGGTCACCTCGTCGAGTGCGTAGGCGGTGGTGGCGGCGGGCTCCCTGGTGAGTGTCGTGCTGCCGAGGAAGTCACCCTCCTCGAGGGTACGCACGGGTATGACGGCGCCCTCGTCATCGGTGATGGCGAGCTGGACGTGGCCGTTGACGATGAACGTCATCCGCTTTGGCACCTGACCGGCGACCTGAACGTACTCGTCCGTCGCGTACCTGGTTAGGCGGGCACGGGGGAGCAATTCCTCTTGCTCTGCCTGCGTCAGTCGCAGGGTCGGCGAGATGATTTTTATCGACGCCTCCAGCCGGTCGCGGGTTTCGAACTCATCTTCCGCCTCGTCGAGATGCAGACCTGCGCGACGCGATGCGTACCAGACCCAGCGCAGGAACGTCGCCCGCGTGACGATGTCGTCGGCCGGTGACCGCAGCGGGATCACCGTGCGGTATTCCATTCCTCCTGCCGGCCGGCTGACCGGCGTCGAGTCAGGTCGCAGCTGCGGCAACGCCGACGCCACGCGGGTCAGCATCGCGCAGATGTCGTCGGGCGCGTCGTCGAAGCCGAACTGCGTGGTGACGACCAGCGAGTGGGTGCCGGGCGGTCGGCTGAAGTTGGTGAACGATGCCGCCGCGAGTACCGAGTTCGGCATGATCAGCAGCCCGCTGCCGGTGTCGATATGCGTTGCCCGCCAGTTGACTTCGACCACCCGGCCGCGTGCGGTCGGGGTTTCGATCCAGTCGCCCAATTGAAACGGTTGCTCGAATAGCACCAGCAGACCCGAGATGATCTGCCCGACGGAGTTCTGCAACGTGAGGCCGAGCACGATCGACGACACACCGAGCGCGGTGAACAAGCCACCGATGTGGGCGCCCCAGATGTAGGCCAGCATCAGCCCGACACCGATGGCGATCAGCGCGAACCGCGCCACGTCGAGGAAGATCGACGGAATCCGCTTGCGCCACGAGCCTTCCGGTGCACCCTGAAACAGCGTCGCGTTGGTGCCCGAGAGGAGCAGCACGAGGACCACGAAGCCGAATACCGTCGCCACCACACGGACCGGCGTCGTCTCGCCGGAAATCTCCATCGCCCCGACTAGCAGGACCAGCAGCGCGCCGAGGGGGAGCAGGTAATTGCGCACCAAATGCACGGGCCGCGCGAGAAAACTGCCGCGACGCCGCAGCGCGTTCTGGAGTTCTGTGAGCAGCACCAGGCAGACGGGGAAGGCGATCGCGACGCCGATCGCCCAGTAGAACCATGGTGCCGCCAGTGTCACGGCTGACGCTCCGCCAATCGCCAGATCGGCTCTGCCTCGCCGTCGACGGTGATCTCGCCCGCTGAGGTGAACGTGCGGGTGTCGCGCATCGCGTCGTAGACCCTCGAGGTGACGTAGACGCCACCCTGCGGCGATCCGCTCTGCACCTGATACGCCAGGTTGACCGCAGACCCCCACATGTCGTACGCGAGCGTGGAGCGGCCGACGAGACCACTCGTCACGGTGCCGGTGTCGATGCCTGCCCGCAACTTCAGGTCGTTTCCGGTCTCGGCGTTGAAACGGTCGATGGTGCGGTGCATCTCGATCGCGAAGTCGACTGTGCGCCGCACATTGTCAAGGCGCGGCGTACTCAAACCGCAGCTGGCGAGGTAGCCATTGTGCAGGGTCCGAACCTGTTCGACGCCCAGATTCTCTGCAGCAGCATCGAATTGGCGAGTCAGCCGATTCACGATCGTCAGCAGCTCTTCGGAACTCAGCTCGGCGGCCAGCTCGTCCAAACCGACGATATCGGCGAAGATCACAGTCACGTTCTGATGATCTTGTGCAATCGTCTCTTCGCCCTCGCGGTAGCGCTGCACAACCTGCTCGGGCATCAGCGAGCGCAGGAGGCGGTCGTTCTCGCGTCGCTGCTCGGCGAGCAACTCTTCCTTGATCGCCAGGTTGCGGCTCATGTCGTTGAACGCGACGGTCAGGTCGCCGAACTCGTCGCGTGATTTGACCGGCAGCGTGACGTTGTAGTCGCCTGCGCTGATCTGCTGAGCACCGGCTTCGAGCCGCCGGATCGGCCTGACGAACAGCCGCGCCAGCAACATCGCGGCCAGACAGACCACGAAAATGATTACCGCCGTTGAGATTACGAGAGTGCGGGTAAACGTGAACACCGGCTCAAAGGCCTCGGTCGAGTCGATCTTCGCGATCATCGACCAGTGCAGCCCGCGCAGGTCGACCGGCGCGTAGGCCTGCAGTGTCCGGTGCCCGAGATAGTCGTCCTCGATCAGGGTGCCGCGCTGCCCACGCTGCGCCAGCCGGGTTGCCTCGTTCTTCACCGGCTGCACGAGGGTGGTGCCATGCTGACGGATCGACTCCTGTGCCACGTCGGGCGGGGTGCCCGCGTTGATCACATCACGTTTGAACTGATCGGGGTTCTCCAGGAACAGCCGCGAGTCGGACCGCATCAGGTCATCCGGTCCCACCAGGTAGGTCTCGCCGGTCTTGCCCATTCCGGCGGCTTCCCACTTACCGTTCACCGTCATCAATGCGTTGATCTTCGATATCGGGAACTGCAGCGCCAGAACGCCTTCCGCCCGGCCCGGCGGGCCGACCGGCGACACCATCCACGCGGTGGGCTCATCGGCGGGCTGGTAGTCGCCGAAATCGGTGATCCCGACGTAGTCCACGGCGTGGGAGGCCAGCGCCTTCGAGTAGGCGTCACTCAGCTCGTTCTCGCGGTACGGGCCGTTGAGGATGTTGGTGCCGAGATCGACACCCTTGTAGGCGCTGTAGACCACGTTTCCGCGGGTGTCCAGCAGCAGCGCGTCCTCGAACTCGAAGCGCAGCACGATCTCTCGGAAGAAGTCGTTGAACCGCGCATTGGCGGCCGACCACGCGCTGCCGTCGCCCGCGTCTTCGAGACGTATCGACTGGTTCCAGTCCGTGAAACGCGTCGTGTAATTGGCCTGTAGATATTTCTCCGCATTCGAGGTCGGTAACAATCCGTTGATGTCGACTTGATTACCGGTCTGCGCCTCTTCGGTCTTCGCGAATTGGTTGCGGTAGTAGTCGACGACCGACTGCCATTGGGGCGGGGTAACGGTCGCACTGTTCAATTGGTCGAAGGCCGCGGTGAACCCCTCGATGGCCTCGGTCGTCGTCGCGCCCCTGGTGTAGATGACAAGAGAGTCCTCGAGGTCGTTGAACTTGGCCTCGAGTTGGCGCGCCTGCGATTCCCTGATCTCGGTCAGCCGGTCGAACGCCGATGCCCGCAATGAGGTCCGCCCGGAGTGAAACCCGATGGCGCCGACCACGGCAGCGCACACGACACTGGTCAGCAACAGCATCACCAGCAGCTTGGACTGGATGCTGATCCGGGACAGGGCGCGGCGACGCCAGCTTCGCGGCTTGGCCGCAGGCGCGGGCTCCGGCTCTGGTTCGACCGAGGATTCCGTGTCGGTGGTAGTCGTCATTGAATCCCGAACATTAGCTTGCAAAACTTGACGATGAAGTGACTGTAGGCAAATCGTTGTCCGCGACTGGTGCAGATCCGTTCGATCTGCATCGCTTTGTCGACGCGCAGCAGCGAATCTATGACACGGTGCTCGCCGAATTGCGCGCCGGCGCCAAGCGCAGTCATTGGATCTGGTTCGTGTTTCCGCAGCTGCGAGGCCTTGGTCGCAGCCCCACCGCGCAGCACTACGGCATTTCCACGCTCGACGAGGCGCGGGCGTATCTGGCACACCCTGTGCTGGGAGCCCGACTGCGCGAGTGCACGGAGTTGGTCGCGGCGATCGACGGCCGCTCCGTCGACGAAATATTCGGCTGGCCCGACAACCTGAAGGTGCGGTCGTCGATGACGCTGTTCGCGCGTGCATCCGACGAGCCCGGAACCGAGGCCGGTTTTCGGGCGGTGCTCGACAAGTTCTACGGCGGCGAAGAGGATCCGGCCACCGTGGAACTGCTCAACACGGCGCGATGATCAGCCAGCCGTGCGGCTCGATCACATGCTCGGTGACGACCTCCTGCGGCGGCGCGCCCGACCCCGCCACAAGCCGACCCTGCCCGAAGCCGAGCTCGCCAAGTGACACCCGCATCGGCGCGTCGTCGATGTTGAGAGCCACCACCAGCACGTCGGCGCCGTTACGGGTCGCGTAGGCGAATTGCCGATTGGTCAGCTGCAGCTTCGTCGTTCGTGCGGTGTGCAGCCACGGATGGCGGCGACGCAACCCGATCAGGTACTGGTGCAACCGATAGATGGCGTGGCCGTGTTCGTCGACACCCGCTAGGGGAGCGGTGAATTCGGGCCGCACGGCGTCGTCGCCGCCGAACCGTTCCTCCTTGACCCCGCGGTACGCCGCCTCGTCCCCGGCGTACACGCTCGGCGTACCCCCTGTCGTCAACAGGAGCACCAGCGCGTGTTCGAGGTGGCGGGTGTCGTCCAGCCGGCTGGCGATCCGGGTGACGTCGTGGTTGCCCACGAATGTCAACGGCACGAAATCGTCGAGAAACTCGTTGTGGCGCACCAGTGCCCAGTCGAGTTCGTGGAAGTTGCCGTCGTTGAGGCTGCTCCAGATCGCCTTCCACAGCTCGTATTGGGTCACGGAATCGAAGCCGGAGTTCCGCACCCGCGCGACGTAATCCCCGTGGATGACCTCTCCGACGAACCACGCGTCGGGAAACTGCGCGCGGACCCGGGGGAGGACGGCGGCCCAGAACCGGTCAGATACCGCGTAGGCGGCATCCAGGCGCCACCCGTCGGCGCCGCGGCGCAACCAGTGCGTCATCACGTCGACGGTGTAGTCGATGACGTCTGGGTTGTCGTGGTCGAGCGCGATCAGCTCGCCGTGGCCCTCGAAGGTGTCAAAGCTGTTGCCGCGCTTGCGAAACCACTCGGTGTGCGCGAAATCGGCGGCGACGTGGTTGAACACCCCGTCGAGCAGCACCCGCAGCCCGCGGCTGCGGGCCTCGGCGATCAGGTGGTCGAAATCGGAGTCGTCGCCAAGGCGTGCGTCGATGCGGTAGTGGTCGGTGGTGTCGTAGCCGTGCGTGCGAGACGCGAAAACGGGACCGAGAGCGACGCCCGACGCGCCGAGCGCGATGGCGTGGTCGAACCAGTCGGCGATGCGGCGCATCCGGTGTTCGTCGGCGGCAGGCGGCGGATCGGCCGGATAGGCGCCGACGAAGCCCAGCGGATAGACCTGCCACCAGATCGCGTGCTCGACCCAAGCCGGTTCTGTCATGCCCGGAACTTCGCCTCGTAGAGGGCTTTCATGGTCTCGGCGAGTTCGGGTGCGGGCCCGTCGACTGGCACCCTGGGCGCGACGGCGTTGATCGGCAGCGGCGCGACGGGTGACGGTGGTGCACCCCATTCGGTGCGCCATTGGGTCAGCTGCTCCGACGAGGTGGCGTAGACGATGCGGCCCAACCCGACCCACGCGTGGCCGGCCGCGCACATCGGACAGTGTTCACCGGAGGTGTAAACAGTGGCGACGGCGCGTTCGTCAGGCGTCAGGTTGTCGACGGCCCACTGCGCGATCGCGAATTCGGGGTGGCGGGTCTGGTCGCCGTCCTTGACGCGGTTGCGGTCCTCGAAACGGACGGCACCGTCACCGTCGACCAGGATCGAGCCGAACGGCTCGTCACCGTCGTCCAGCGCCACCTGCGCGAGTTCCACGCAGTGGCGCAGCCGTTCGAGGTCGTCGTCGCTGATCGCCACAGGCCGCAGTTTACGCAGTCAGTGACAGACCTCGAGTCGGCACGCGCATGACGCCGCGATCGGGACGTCGGCGCGCGCCTTCAGCAGGTCGAGTTGTTGACCGATGATCGCCGCCTCATCGGTACGGCCCAGCCGTTGCAAGCATTCGTGATAGCCGTGCAGGCTCCACACGTTGCCAGGGTGTTGACATGGCCGCGCCAGCGTGGGGTCGAGTCCCAGATCTGCGGCGTACACCTGTGCGGCCTGCTCGACGTGGCCCTGCTCCAGCAGCAGGGCGCCGTATGCGTGGCGCGTCGGTTGCATCCAGCCCCAAGGTTCGTCGTAGGGCAACGAATCGTCGAGTTCGATTGCCCGCCTTAGATGTTGAAATGCTTCATCAAACCGTTGCTCGCGGTAGGCGATCTCGCCGTCGAGCATCTCGGCAGCGATCGCCAGGATGTCTCGCGCGGTGTTGTTGAACAGGTAGCGGCTGTCGGGGATGCGGGTATACGCCTCTCCGAAGGCCTGTCGCTCGGCATGTGCCTGCGGCAGTTGGCCTTTGGCGGCGTGTGCGACGCCACGGCCGTAGTGGATGGTCGCGGCGGTGGTGCAGTACAACTGGACATCGTCGGGAAGAGGTTGCGCGATCAACTCGTCCCACCGACCGAAGCGCACCAGCACGTGAATCCGCAACGGCACGAACGCCTCCAGCCAGTCGGCCATCGGCGGCGACTCGATGGCCAGCAGGTCAGGCGTGAGCTGTGCTGCGAGTTCGTCGGCCGCCTCGAACGCCGCCCTCGAGTTGCCTTCGAACATCGCGGAGTAGACGATGAAGTGCAGGTTGTGCGCACGGTACAGCGAGTAAAAGTTCAGCGGTCCCTCGCGCTCGACGAACTGCCGATCGGCCTGCACCGCAGACAGATTCGCCACGACCGAGTCGCGGTAATTGCCGCACAGCACGTCGATATGGCTGGGCATGTGCTCCAGGTGACCCGCGTCCGGGACCAGACCGCGCAGCAGATCGGCCGCGGGCAAGGCGTCCTGCGGGGTGCCCGACATCTCCATCGTGTGCAGATACAGGTGCAGGACCCCGGGGTGCTCGCGGCCCGCCGCTGTTGCCAGCGCGCCATCGAGTATCCGCTTGGCCTCAGCCACCCGTGAGCCCGGTGCGGGCGCGCCGGTTCTGGTGTCCCACAACGCCCATGCGGTGATGTTGACCAGCGCGTCGGCCGTCAGCGCCTGCACGTCGATGTCGTCGGGGTAGGCCGCACCGAGCGCGACCATCGCGTCGGCGTACGCGGCGTGCCCGGCCTGTAGCGCTTCTGTGTCGTCGGGATCGTCGGTAGGAAAGCGGGCCAGCAGCGCCTCGATCAGAGCATGTTCGACGGCGGATGCGCGTCCTTTGCCGGCAAGGCCGAGTTCCATCCGCGCCCGCGCCAGCGACACGGACAGATCGACGGGGTCGAACGCCTCCCACGCCTTGTTGTAATTCGGCCCGATCGAGTAGGCGATGCCCCAGCGCGCGATCGACAGATCGGGATCGAGTTCAAGAGCGCGGTCGAAGCAGCGGATCGCCTCTTCGTGGTTGAACGCGTAGGCCCAGACCATCCCGCGGTCGAACCAGATCTGGGCCTGCGGCGAGGGCGTATCAGTCGGCCGGTGATAGGACCCCAGGTCGTAATACGGCTCGGTCGCGGACAGCGAGATGGTCATGGGTCGCACGATAATTCACCCGCGAGGCGGTCGCGGCGATAGCGAGCACGCAGCCCGCCGCACCCCAGATCGCCAGCGTCACAAGCGGCGCCTGCGCGCCGTTGCCGCCGAAGTAGGAGACGCTGCGCAGCAGCGAAACCCCGGAGCCCTGCGGCACGATCGTGGTGAACGTCGAATAGAAGCCCGACAGCAGCGGGCGGCCCACCGGACCAGCGGCCGCGGCGTTGCCGATCACGACCAGGAAGGCCGTCAGCGCCATCGACGCGACCGACCCGAACGCGGCCGCCACACCCGTGATTGCCCCGCCGACTGCCATCGCATACAACCACAACGCACCGAACACCTGCCAGGTGTGCCCGGTCAGCGCACCAAGAATCACGTCGACGTAAACGGTCACCGCGCCCGCCAGCAGCGCCGAGAACCCGGCCAGCGTCGCGGTCCGCAGCGCCAGCGTCAGCGGTGTGCGCACGGTGCCCATCAGGCGACCCAACACCGTGGCCCCGACGGACGCGCCGATCGAGATGAAGATGATCGCGTAGAACTCGACCGTTCCGGACGGGTCACCGGCCGATGCCGGCGCGACGTCCTCAACCGACGGGTTCAGACCTGCCTTGGCGGCGATGCTCCGGCCGACGGTCTCTGCTGCGGTGGCAACGCTCTTGCCGCCGCCGCCCGCGACGTAGATCTTCAACTCACCGGGCGCGGCGACCGCGTACGCGGCGTCGGTCTTGCGCTCGTAGACCTGCTGGCGCGCGGCCGCTACGTCGCCGACTTGGGTGACCGACAGCGTGTCCTGGCCGCGGATGCCGTCCACGAGTTGCTGTGGGCCCGCGACAGCGACGGACATGTGGTGCAACGTCGGTTTGGCGAACGCGCCGGAATAGCTCGCAATCATGGCGAGCACGAAGAGCGTGAGCCCGACCATAGCGAGTGCCACGGTGCGCACAGCGGCGCGATCGCGCACCGGGTGCCGCTCGGGGGCCTGATGCTTAGCCATTCTGGGGACCTTTCGAAGAAGTGGTGAGGCCGAGTAGGGCGTTGACGGTGTCGAGCGCCGCACTGGCGCGGCCGCTCAGGTCGGTCGAGTCGGGGTCTTCCATCCACGCCCGCAGCACCTCCATGAACCCGCCGACCAGAAATCGGCTGACCGATTCCGGGGTGAGGCTGGCGATCGGTGAGACCACCGGCATGCCGTTTGTCGCGATCTGGACGCACGCGGGCTGCAGTTCGGCGCGGAACGCCGTCACCACCCGTTGCGTCACCGCGCTGGGCACGATGTTGCGGTACATGGACCGGTGCTCGGAGGCGAAGTCGAACAGCCGCAGAATACGGGCGCGGGCGTCACCGTGAATGTCTGCGGTCGCCGCGGCGAACGCGACAGTGAATGCGGTCGAGATCGCGTCGTCGCGATCGGTGAAGTGTTGGTAGAAGACCTGCCTGCTGACCTGAGCGCGGGCGACGATGTCGCCGACGGTCAGCTCGTCGACCGGCCGCTCGTGCGCCAACGCAAACGCTGCCTCACGCAGGCGGGTGCGGACCCGTTCTGCGCGGGGATCGATGCTGTGCGCTCGTGCGGCCATACGAGCAGCGTAAGCGACTTCGTAGACAGCTGACTACGAAAGTTTAGGTAATCTAAGACACCTGTTTGATCAGGTGTGACGGCCGCTACTTCAGAGCGTGTGCAGTACGGCGGTGGCGACCGCGAGTGCGAGCCCGATCACGGCGGCCGACGTGTCCTTGACGCCATCGGAGGCCCGCAGATGAAACGCGATGGCCCCGATCGACAACAGCGCAAGGCCGATCGCGGCGGCGATCCCGATCGGGGCCCAGAGCAGACCGACGAGCGCGCCGGCCACGCCTGCCAGTTCGCACACCCCGATCAGCCGCCATTGCAGCGGTTTGACGCCGAGGTGGTCGCGGATGGCCAGCGACTGGGGGACACCGAGCAGTTTGATGCTCGCGGCGAATGTGAAGAGCACGGCGAGCAGGATCGTCACGACAACGGTGGCGGTGTCCATCTTCGAGCAGAGTAACTGACTAGCGTTCTTCGCGTGCTCCAGATAATCCTCAACTACGTAGGCATTGCGGTGTTCGCGGCGTCAGGTGCCACTGTGGGTGTTCGTAAGGGCTTCGACCTGTTCGGCATCGCAACGCTGGGGGTGCTCACCGGCGTAGGCGGGGGCGTGCTGCGCGATCTGCTGCTCGACAGACCGCCGTATTCAATTCAGCACTGGCCCAACATCACAGTCGCACTGCTCGCCGTCGCGGTCGCAACGCCGTTCGCCCATCTCGTGTTGCGGATGAACACCGCGGTGTTGGTCCTTGATGCGATCGGGATGGGCTTCTTCGCCACCTCGGGTGCGGCCATCGCGGTCGACGCGGGCGCCAGTTGGTTCGCGGCGGCCATCATTGGCATGCTCACGGCCATCGCGGGCGGCATGCTGCGCGATGTGATCGCTCGCGAGGTTCCCTATGTCATGGGTCCTGACGATCTGTACGCGCTGCCCGCGTTGCTCGGCGCCGTAACCTACGTGACGATCGACTATTTCGGGCCGCAGTGGGTGGGTGTTGCAGTCGGCAGCGCGCTTGCGACGCTACTGCGCCTCGCTGCATTGGCGTTCCACTGGCGGCTCCCGACCGGCCCACGCGAGTTGATCATGCCGGATGCCTAGTCAGTGGCCGGCGGCGACGTCCGCCTCGTCGACTACCACCGGCTCCTTGGCGCCGGGCAGGAATGAGTAAGCGACACAGACGATTCCGAAGGACACGTAGCCCAGCGCGACTTGCGGGTTGGCCGCCCACGCCACCTCGGGCGCGTGAATGAGACCGACGAAGGACAACACCGCGCCGACGAACGACGCGATCGCGGCATAGACGAACTTCTTTTCCAGAATGAAGGCCACCATGGTGCCGAGGACAAGGCCGACGAGGATGGCGCCCTCGCCGAGTGTCTGCAGCCCCTCATACACGACACCGGCCTTGTTCAGCGCGTCGACGCCGACCTTGGGCGCAGAGGTGCCCGCCGCATTCAACGCGTTGTCGATGAGTCCGCTGGCCCACTGGGCGAGGTTGGGCAGCAGCGCCGCGACGACAGCCACGGCGTGCAATCGCGGCACGGCCTGAAAGGCCTGGGCGCCGATCAACAGCCCGATGTAGAGCAGGATCGGCACGATTGCAGGCACCGGCAGCAGGCTGTCGAGCACCCCGAAAAGCCCTAGGAAACAGAGGATTCCGATCACCACGCCGCTGGCAAGTGAATAGTTGGCGCGCCCGCCTGCGTCCTTCCAGCCCGGGTGGCCGATGTAGACGGCTGGCGGAAACGGCGATCCGAACGCCGAGCCGATCACCGCGCCCGCCCCATCGGCGAGCAGCACGCTGCGCAGGTTGAAGTTGTCGCCCGCGGCGGCGGCGCTCTCCACGTTGCTCATCGCCTCGGTGAAGTTGTAGACGCCCAGCGGAATCGCGGTGCCCAGCAGGGGCGCCAAATTCGAAAGGCCGTGGAACAGCAGATCCAGCCGCAGATCCGGAATGCCGATCGCGATGTCGGAGATCGCCTTTCCCACATCGGGTGCCGACATGTAGCCGCCGATCCAGCCGATCGTGGTGCCGACGAGCAAAGCGGCAAGTCCGACCGGGATACCGAACGGCAGCTTCACGTCGGTGAAGAAGCCGACCAAGATGATGGCCATCACGGGCAGGCCGATCCACGCCGCCTCCCACATCTGCGCTGCGGGACGCATCGAGATGAATGTGATCGAAATTCCGGCCAGCGTCCCGAGCATCGCCGCGCGCGGGGTGAGCGCTCGGATGTAGGGGCCGACGAACGCGCCGATCATCACGATCACACCGATCATGAAGGCCCACGCCAGCCCGGCAGACCACGCTTGAATCGGGTCTTTTGTGTTGAGGTACACCGGCAGCATCACGACGAACACCACGATGAACATGTGCGGCACGCTTGGGCCGTACGGCAGTGCGGTCACGTCGTCGCGGTTCTCCCGACGGGCCAGCCGGCGCGCCAGAAACGTGTAATACAAGTTGCCGAGGATCAACGCCACCCCGAGAGCGGGCAACACGGTG
Organism: Mycobacterium sp. OAE908; assembly: GCF_017872775.1. Classification (NCBI taxonomy): domain Bacteria; kingdom Bacillati; phylum Actinomycetota; class Actinomycetes; order Mycobacteriales; family Mycobacteriaceae; genus Mycobacterium; species Mycobacterium sp. OAE908. Next base: position 1,272,365 of record NZ_JAGGJL010000002.1, on the reverse strand, counting down.
CCGAGGACGTCGCCTGCGGGCACCGACACGACGCCGATCATCAGACCGGTCAGCGTCAGGACGTTGACCAGAATGTTGAACCCGAGCCCGAAGAACGCGTTGGTGTCGCCGCGGGTCCACGCGGGCAACGACGTTCGTGGCGGATCGACCGGCGGGTCGGCGGCTGGCTTCGTGACGTCGGTCGTCATTGAGAGTCCTTTCAGGCGGCGGCGGTGGTCAGTGCGTGCAGCGCAGGTATCACGGCGGCGGTGTCGGCGACCCATCCGAAGATGCCGCCCTGCGCCTTGATCATGTCGAGCCCGACGCGCTGGAACTCGGGGAAATACGAACCGACGCAATCGGATACGACGAGGCACTCGTAGCCACGGTCGTTGGCCTCACGGGTGGTGGTGTGCACGCACACCTCGGTGGTCACACCGGTGACGAGCAGCTGGGTGATGCCGGCTTCGGTGAGAATGTCCTGTAGTTCGGTGGCGTAGAACGCGCCCTTGCCGGGTTTGTCGATGACGACCTCGCCGTCGATCGGCGCAAGCTCGTCGACGATGTCGTGTCCGTACTCGCCGCGGATCAGGATGCGGCCGTATTTGCCGTCGTCGCCGATGCGTTTCGACGGGGCGCCGCGATTGAGCTTGGCAGGCGGGCAGTCCGAAAGGTCGGGCTCATGCCCCTCCCGAGTGTGTATGACCATGACTCCCGCGTTGCGGGCCGCGGCGATCAGGTCGGCCAGCGGAGGGACGACCTTGAGCAGCTGGGCGACGTCGTTGCCGAGGCTTTCGCCAAACCCGCCCGGCAGCAAGAAGTCTCGTTGCATGTCGATCACGATCAACGCGGTCTGGCCGGCAATCAGTCGAAACGACGAGGGTTCGGCCGGCACTTCGATGGGGCTCATACCCGCTCCTCGGTCATGGTCGTTGCGGCCGACGACGTTCGCGGCTCGTCGAGAATCTGCGCGGCGAGATGCAGAACGGTGTCGTCCGTGCCTGCCGCACCGAGAAGCATTGCGCTGTAGGGCCGCCCATCGCTGGTGAGGCCAAGGGGCACTGCCGCCCCCAGCAGGTCGAGCAGGTTGCCGAAGTGTGTGTAGTGGCCGAGCATCGTGTTGCAGTCGATCGGCGCGGCAAGCACCTGCGCGACGTTGAATGTGGTGCCGATGGTCGGCACCACCAGAACATCCATCCGCTGCCAGAGTCGCGCCGCGGCCGCCTTGAGTTCGGCCAGCCGCTGGAGCGCAGCGAACGCGTCGACCGCGGTGTACTTCTGCCCGCCCCGCAGAATCTCCCTGACCACGGGATGTATCGAATCCGGTTGGGCGGCAAGGAAATCACCGAACTCGACGAGCCGCTCGGCCACCCACGGGCCCTGGTAGAGCAGCTCGCCTGCCGCCAGGAATGGCTCCAACGAGACGTCGACGATGGTGGCGGTGCGAGCCAGGTGCTCGCGGAATCCCAGGTGGGCGCGGCACATCGGCTCGTCTCCGAAGAACTCGAGCTCGTCTGCGGGCGGTAAGCCGACCCGGATCGGTGAGCCGTCGTAGCGCGGCCCGCGATCGCGTGACCAGGCATCGTTGTCGTCGCGGGCCGCTACCACGTCGAAGACGCGGTCGACATCGTCGATCGAGCCCGCCATCAGACTGATGCAGTCCAACGACTTGCATGCGGGGACGAGTCCGACCGTGCTGATCACGCCCCGCGAGGGTTTGAATCCGACCACGCCGTTGAGAGCGGCGGGAACCCGGCCGGAACCCGCGGTGTCGGTGGCGACGGCGAACGGCACCTGGCCGAGCGCGACCGCCAGCGCGGAGCCCGAACTCGAGCCGCCGGAGATCATCTCGCCGCCGTAAACGCTGCGCGGGATCGGATAGGGCGTGCGGGTGCCGTTGAGTCCGGTCGCGAACTGATCCAGATTCGTCTTGCCGACGTACAAGGCGCCCGCGTCGAGCAGCCGGCGCACCACCGGCGCCGTCGTCGTCGCCACGTATGCGTAGTCGGGGCACGACAGGGTGGTCGGCACGCCCTCGACATCGATGCTGTCCTTGACGCCGAAGGGAACGCCGTAGAGCGGCAGAGTGCGTGCGCCTTCGCGCTTTTCGATCTCTTCGGCGGCGGCCAACAACTCATCCCTTGGCACCGTCGAGAGCCAAGTGCCGTCGTCACCACGGGCGGCGATCGCATCGGCCACCCGGGCCGCCGTCTTGGTTGGTGAACCGGTGCCGCCGGCATGTGATGCCAGTATCTCGGCGACGGATGGCCCGACGGACGGTCCATGCACGTTAGCTGCCATCCGGTAAATATTCGTGAGCTTGATGGCGATCGCGGGTCGAGCGTGTGTCGTTTGTGTTAGCTGTGCTGTTCGGGAACTCTCGGAACGCCACGGGCCGTTGTGTTCACCGTGGCCACTGCGGAGTCGTTGCTTGTCGTGCATCAGGATCTTGCCACCGCGTCGTCGCTGGCACCGCTGCTGCGCCTCAACGGCAAACCGGGCTTCGTGGTGGCAGACATGACCGACGTCGACGACTTCGCACCGATCCCGTCGGTGGTGTTGCCGGATGCGCCGCGCTATCTGCTGCGCGACCTCGACCGCGGTGATGCGATGGCCAACTGGAGTCCAGAGGAGGCGCTGCGCGCCATCGAGGACGCCGGGCGGACGCCGCTCACGCTGACCGAAGGATTGCAGTGGCTGCTGCAGCAGCCCGATGTGCTCGAGCGCAACCACTGCTTCATGACCATCGGATCACGCCGTCGCAAGCCCGACGGCTCCCTTGACCCCAGGACACCCGCGGTGTGGATCAGCAACGGCACCGGGCGCGACGGGCCTGCGAACCGCAACGCGCCGAAGGTCGGCTGGTGCTGGGCGGGCAATCGGCACACTTGGCTCGGATTCGCCTCTGCCGGCGGCAGATTCAGCGTCGACTGATCAGCGCCGTGTCGACGAAGGGTGTGACCGTGTCGAGCCAAGCCTGCGGCTCCGACGAGAACACCACGTGACCCGTCGGCAGTGTCGCCAACCGGGACCCCGGGATGGCCGCCTGCACCGCCTTGCCCCATCGCAGCGGCGCGGTGATGTCCTTGGCGCCCCAGGTGATCAGCACCGGCACGCTGATCTGGGCGGCCCGCCCGCGCAGGTCGTGACCGGGGTCGGTGAAGCTTCGCCACAACGCCGCCGCGGTGCGCGCACCGCCGTCCGTCTTGGCGCGCGCGACGACGCCGTCGACGACGGCCCTGTCGGTCGGGTTCTTCGCGCGCATGTACGCGCGGACAAACAGCGGGAACACGACCTTGATCACGGCGGGGTGACCCATCACGCCGCAGAAGAACCGGGTGAAGACGCTGTGCGGGGTGAAGCCGCCGTTGTTGATCAGCACCACACCGGCGACGCGCTCGGGCCGCTCCAGCGCCAGTCGGCATGCCGCGTAACCGCCGACCGAGTTTCCGACGACGACAGCGTTGGTGAGGTCCAGTCGATCCGCGAATTCGATGAGCAGATCGCCGAATTCGACTGCGCGCAGCGGGGTAGCGGGCAGGGGAGACTCGCCGTGGCCGGGCCAGTCGAGCGCGATGACACGCCGGCCCTTGCCCAGGCATTCGGTCACGGGGGCGAAATCGGTGCTGTCGTGCAGCGCCGCGTGGAGCAACACGATAGGCGGGCCGGAGCCCTCATCGGTGTAGGAAACGGTGCCGAGTGCGGTGTGCATGGTTGCCATCGCCGAACCTTTCATTGACCGGTCGGTCGGTCAGTTACACTATCGCATGTGGAAGTGGCGAACAAGAGAGTTGCCGCCGCGCAGCAGACCCGCGCGAAACTGATCGAGACGGGGCTGGTGCTCGCAGAGGAGCTGGGACTGGAAGGCTTGTCGGTGAACGCCGTCGTCGCGAGTGCTGGGGTGTCGAAAGGCACGTTCTTCCATCACTTTCCGGATCGGGTGTCGTATCTGGTCGCGCTGCATCGGCGCTTTCACGATGTGCTGTTCGACGAGGTGATGTCGGCCATCGCCGAGATGGCGCCGGGCAAAGACCGGCTCACCGCGGTGGCCGCCACCTATTTGGACGCGTGTCTGCGCGACCGCGGCGTTAAAGCGCTACTGCTGGAGGCGCGAGGCCATCTGCCGATCGCCGATGAGGTCATGCGCCGCAATCGAATGAACGTCGATGTGGTGGCTGCCGACTTCGAGGCACTCGGTGCGCGCCATCCCCGGGCATCGGCGCGGTTGTGGATCGCTGCGACGGCCGAGTGCGCGTTGATGGAGCTAGAACTCGGCCGTCGCGATTCGGCGGCCCGGGCAGCGCTCGGCGCGCTGGTGCGATGAGCCGCGGTCAGCAACTCGACAAGCTGCACTAGAACGTGTTCTAGTGCAGGTGTGCTGGAGTGGACCCTGGAGAACCTCAGTGCCGACGAGGTCGCACGGATGCGCTCGATATATGAGCCGCTCACCGAGTCCGTGCGCGCGCTGATCGACGCGACCATCCGCACCGAGGTCGGCGCCGAAGCGGTTGCCGCCGCCAAGGCCGAGATCGATGCGGCCACAGCGCGGCTGCGCAGTCAGCAGGTCGACGGGTCATATGGCATCCGGTTCACCGCAGACGGCGACCAAATGCCGTGGGGCAACGTCGTGATCGGTGTGCGCAATCCCGTGGCCCCACCCTTGGAGATCCTGCACAGCGACGACGGCGGCGCGTTCACCGACTTCCATCTGGGCGCTGCCTATGAAGGGCCGCCAGGACACGTGCACGGGGGAGTCGCGGCTCTGGTGCTCGACCATGTGCTCGGCGCCGCGGCCAGCAGCCAGGAGAAGCCACGCCTCACCGGCACCATCACGTTGCGCTACCGGCGACTCACCCGGCTCGGCGATCTGCACGCCGAAGCCAGGATTGCCCGCACGGACGGTGTAAAGACCTATGCCGTCGGCCATCTCGCCGACGACGAGGGCATCACCGTCGAAGCCGAGGGCGTCTTCATCCGGCCACGTTGGGCTCGCGACTGACCCGAAACCTGTTGATTCCCAGCGTTATTCCTCGTAGCCTGGTGGGTCGGGGTTGCCGTGTAGGAGTTCTTCGGGGTGGTGGGCGTGGTTGATCTCGGGTGCCGTGGTGCCGTCGGTCCAGGCCAGTCGGCCGTTGTGGGTGATGCTGGTCTGGTAGTGGCCGTTTGTGATGAGTTTGTGGTCGGGTCCGCAGGCAATGAACAGGCAATCGGCGTCGGTGCGGCCCTCGGGTGTCCAGTCCGGGCAGTGGTGGACCTCGCTGTGATAGCCCGGCCGGGTGCAGCCGCCGTCGCGCGCATAGCAGATGATCCGTTGATCGGCCGTGGCGATGCGAGTCTGGCGCCCGAGGTAAATGGGCCGTTCGGTGTGGTCGTCGAACACCGCCAGATAGTGGATCGAATCGGCGGCCAGCCGGATCACATCACGCATCGGCAGCACGCCCTGGCCGCCGGTGCGCGCCGGCGAGGGCATCGGGATATCGGGGTTGGTGACCGCGTGAGCGGCCTGGTTGAGTTCGGCCAGCGTGGTGCGCGCGATCACCGTCACCGGATGACCGCGATGGCTCCCAGCCCACCGGCAGCGATACCGGCCTTGAGCCCGAGTTTGACCCCGTCATGGCAGCGCTGAGGGCCACTGCGCTCATCGACGACCTCGGCCATGCGTCCGTCGGGTAAGTGGCGGCCGGGGCGCACCGCGGCGGTCACCGCCTCCACATAGGCTCGGGTTTCGGGGTCGATGTAGCCCGACAACCGTGACATCCCATCGCGGCCCTGCGGCCCCAGGAGCAGTCCGCGCCGCCGCTGCCGGTCGGCTTCATCGAAGTCACCGTCGGGGTTGAAGATCTCATCGATACGCCGCGCCAGGGCCCGCACGATCTCGGCGTCCTTCTTGGTGGCCTCGCGCACCAGGCTGGCCTCGACGTCCTCGCGATCTGTGCCCGACACCGCCGAGGGCAGCGTGTCGATGGCCCGCGCGATGACCCGCAGATGATCCTCACCGATCACCCCGGCGGCCAGCGCGTCGGCCACCTGGGGTAGTTCCGGTGCCAACGGCGGACCCGACAGACAGCGCCGCGGCACCAAACGGGCCGCAGTCTTCATCCGGCGTTTGACCTCAGCCGGCGCGATCCGCAGTCGCGCGGCCAGACTGTTGACCAGTGCAGGCACCATCGCGGTTTCATCGGGCGGATCAGCGATCTCACCGAAGAACCGATACATCAACCCCCGATTGGTGCGCTCCTGGGCCTCCAACCGCTCGGCGAGGGCCACCCGAAACTCGTTGCCCACCTCAGCCGACGACAACCCACGCATCTCGGCGTAGGCGGCGTCCACCGCATCAGCCAGCGCGTCAAACCGCTCCCGCGCCGCGTGTGCAGTGACGAATTCGCCCATGGCACAACACTATCGAACACCTGTGCCAAATCCCCGGCACTCAACTGCCACCTGTGGATGAATTCGCACCTGGGGACAACCCACCACCCACAGCCAAAAAATGTCAGACCCACATGCTAAGCCGTGAGCTGGCGCTGAGCCGCAATGCCGGCCAGGCTCCTGGTGATCGTCGCGACTTCAGCCACCAGCACTCGCGCACCAGCGTTGTCGGCGGCAAGCCGTGCCCCCTGCTCGCGCACTTGTTGATTCGCCGCGGTCAGCTCGTCGAGGTCAACCGTCCACGGCCTGGCCGGACTCGGCGGTGCGCCGCGCAGGGCGTCGACGTAATCATCAACGGCGGCAACGAATTCCGGGGTCAGCGCGGTCGCAGGCTCGCTGGTCAGACTGCTCTCCAGAGTCGTGCACGCGCTGGTCACTGCGTTCAACGCAGCGCGATACGACCGCAGCCAGCGCCGCAGCTCGCGGGAATCCGCCCGCGTCGCACCGGAGGCCGCCTCGAACGCCGCGCGGGCACGGAACGCTCGCTGCCAGGCCGCCGACAACGCCTCGGCGGGATGCTCCAGCTCATGCACGTATGCCTTCACAACCGCTGCGGCGTAATCGATTTCAGATTTCAGCAGTTCGCCCGCACGCTGGTGCAGCCGGATCAACGCGTGATCGGGCAGCATCACATGGGCGATGACGGCCAGCCCGCAGCCGATCACCACCGCGAACAACGAGTCCTTCAGGTCCCCGCCTGCTGACGCGGGGTTGATGTCGAGCAAGAACACCACCACCGCCGCCACTGCGGCGCTCACCGCGAGGTAGCCAAACCGGATGACCAAGTAGGCCAACGCAAGGAACACGACCGCCACCACCGCCGCAGGCGAACCCGTCGGCTGCCACACCAGAGTCACCACCGACGCGACCACGATTCCCAGCGCGATGCCGGCCGCCCTGCCGACACAGCGCGTGTAGGTGTGTGCGGTTTCGGGCCGCAGCACCATCAGCACGGTCAGTGCGATCCAGTGGCCGTGCGACACCGCACCGAAGCGATCCGCGGCCACCCCCAACGCGGCAGCCGACGACAACCGCACCGCGTGGCGCAGCACCGGTGAGGTCCACGTCAGGTGGTCGCGCGCGACGCCGACCGCGGCGAGCAGCGAGCCGACGAGGTCGGGGCGACGGAACTCGCCGAACCGGGAGGCGAAGGCCTCATGCATCTGTGGTGAAAACCGTTGCGCGGCGGCCGCATGCGGACCCGTGACGGCCGCAGCCGCAGCATCGACACGCGCCAGCGCGAATTCGGCGTCCCGTCGCGCGGTGTGGTGGTGGTTGGCGATCGCGTCCAAGAAATCGGCGGCGGGCGTCAGCAGCAACGCCACCGCCTCGTCGCCACCGCGCAGTGCGCTCAGTGTCGCGGCGATCCGCTCGGGCAGCCGGTAGCCGCCGTGGTAGGCCAGTGGGCGTCGAGTCGCATCGCTGTCGACGAACGCCTCGCGCAGCCAGGTGAGAGGGGCAGTGGTGGCCACGACGGCGTCCCGGTCGGCGGCGACACGGCGGGCATCGGCAGCGAGCCCGCGGTAGGCACGCGTCAGCGCATCGCGCTGCACCCGCCAGCGCTGCGGTGGCCACACCGCGATCAACGCCGCCTGAATGCAGCCGGCCGCCACGGTCAGCAACGTCGCAAACACGACGGCCGAAGCCGTCGGCGCCACCGGAGGCGAGATCACCAACAGCGCTGCTCCCGCGGCGGCCACCAGAGCCGGTTTGCTGCCGAGCGCCCACTGCATGCCAGCGGCGAAGCACCAGATCGCGACCGCGGCGATGAACACCGGCGCGTAAGACGCGGTCACAGCTCCGAGGAAGACGACGGCACCGAGTTCCAGCGAAACGACGATGACCAGCGAAACTCGCCCGGCGGGGCTGTCCTGCATCGCGATCGCCCCTGCGATCGCCGCGGCCCCCGAGGCCCACACGGCTGCGGCAGGCGACGCCGACGCCAGTGCGACCGCCGCTATCGCGAGGACCCCGAGCAGGCTGCGCGACACCGCGCCGATGTCCGGTGTCGTCTGTCGCAACGCACGGGTCCACGCCCCGCCCGGGCTGATCACCCCGCCGGTGGTCATCTGACCATTTTGACCCCACCAGTGTCACCAAACGGTCAGCACACGCGGCAATTTCGGAATTGAAATTTCGTCGCCGTCAAAAGCTTTGCGGCACAGCGCGTATCCGATTTGACCCCACGAAATGCGTTTGTGGCGGTACCGTCAGCTAACCGGATCAGTTCAGCGACGCTGGAGGTGCCGATGGCCGACGACGCGGTCGTCGATGACAGCGTTGCTGGTTTTTCTCGAATACTCCGGATCCCATCGAATTCGCGCCATTGTGCGCCATCCGTATTTTGCACAGTCAGTCCGAAAAGCGAAGGGGGCTCCCATGAGTACGGCCGCTGAGCGTGCAGCCCAACTGGAACTGGTCGCCAGGCTCAAGTCCGCCTATCCCGAGCTTCCCGATGCGCCGACGCCGGACATGTTGGACCACGACCGCATCACCGCCTACTTGAAGCCCGTCCACGACGTCGGCGGTGAACCGGACGCTCCGATGAAGTACGAGAACAAGCAGTACGAACTCTGGGAGCACATGACCTATGTGATCTGCGAGGTCCTCGGCTGGCGCGGCATCTGGCTCTCGGAGGAGCGGCGCCGAATCGGCAATGTCGACGTCGGGCGCGCCGAGTACCTGGGGCTGCCGTACTACGGCCGCTGGTTGATCGCCGTCGCCCGCGTCCTGGTCGAGAAGCACCACATCGGGCTCAGCGAATTAAGCGAGCGGATGGCCGAGGTCAAGACGCGTTACGCGGGCGGACTGGAGGGTAAGACGCTCGAGGCCGAGCCGAAGTCCGAGGGCGACGGGTCGAAAGTCAAACGCAACCAGCACGCCGAAGAAGCGCAAGGCAAGGGCGATCCGCAGTGCTACGCCGGTCAGGCAGGCGAGGCGAAGTTCAAGGTCGGCGATCCGGTGGTCGTGCGCGAGCTTCCGGTGATCTTTTACACCCGCACACCGGAGTACGTGCGGGGCGCCAAGGGCGAGATCGAGGCGGTCGCGTACGAAAGCCCGGCCGCCGAGGACGAGACCTGGGACCGTCCCGTGAAACCGGAATGGTTTTACGTCGTGAAGTTCAACATGGCCGAATTGTTCTACGGCTACACCGGAACGGCTCACGACGTGATCTCGACCGAAATTCCCGAACGTTGGCTGCAATCCGCGAAATAGGCTGCGCAGAAAGGGTTTTCCATGCCTGACCACGACCACGACCACGACCACGATCACGATCACGAGCGCACCGTCGCACCGATGGTCGACGAAATCACCGACTTCGAAGTGCTGGAGATCGCGCTGCGCGAGTTGTGCATCGAGAAAGGAATCTTCACCGCGGAAGAACACCGTCTGATGACCGAGTTCGCCGAGCAGATCGGTCCGACGCCCGCCGCGCATCTGGTGGCAAAGGCGTGGCTGGATCCCGAGTTCAAGAAACTCGCACTCGCCGAACCGATGACGGCGAGTAAGGAAGTGGGTGTCGATTGGCTGCACCCAACGGGGTGGGGGACACCAAGTGACTTCACTGCGTTCCAGATCCTCGCGGACACCCCGACAGTTCACAATGTGATCGTCTGTGCGCTGTGTTCCTGCTATCCGCGCCCGATCCTCGGCAACTCGCCGGAGTGGTACCGCACCCCCAACTACCGCAGGCGCCTGGTCAGGTGGCCCCGCCAGGTCCTCGCCGAGTTCGGGTTGTATCTGCCCGACGAAATCACGGTCCACGTCCAGGATTCCAACCAGAAGCACCGATTCATGGTGATGCCTCTGCAACCGGAGGGAACCGAAGACTGGTCCGAGGAACAGCTTGTCGAAATCATCACCCGCGACTGCCTCATCGGTGTCGCGCTGCCGAAAGCGGGTGTCACCACCAACGTCATCACCGACACCCGGCCTGCGATTCATCCGGGGAATGCGGGATGACCGAGCGAATCAAGACACTCGACGAGATCGTCGAGCGCAATCAGGTCTGGCCCGTGATGGCCGCCAAGTGGGGTGTGGAAAATCCCGTGCCGCCGTGGAAAACCAGCCTCGACGGTCTCTGCGATGCGCTCGACCGCGCCGCATGTGACGAGAACGTCCCCGACTTCAAAGCACGCCGCGACGAGGAGGATGCGCTGTCGGCATCCGTTTACGCGAACCTGCCGTACCCGGAGAACCAACTCGTCGCGCTGGCGCATTCGTTGGTGGCCCGCGGCGTCATCGACGAGGCAGAACTCAAACAACGGCTCGCCGTCATCCGCGAAAGGCTCGAGGCCTAGATTCGACTCGTGGAGAAAGTCATCCTCACCCTGCGGGGCGCCGAGGCCGACGACGCGTGGTGTCGCCGACTACGTGACGATGTCGCCGCCGAACTGCTCGACTCGGGTGTGCCCGGGCTTGCGGTCAATGTGCGCGACGGCGAGGTGCGCGACTCGCTGATGACGTTGACGACGCTACAGCCGCCGGTGGTCGGGTTCGTGACCGTATGGACGCAACAGTCGTACGGCGATCAGATGCGCTCGGCGATCACCCGACTGGAGAAGGAGTGCGACGATGTCGCGGGCTATCTGGTGACCGAATCGGTGCCGTTGCCGCCGCCGGAGACCGCCCCCGGCGAGCGCACCCCGGGACTGGCGAACATCGCGCTGCTGCGCAGGCCGGCCGACCTCGACGAGGCCACCTGGCGACAGCGCTGGCACATCGACCACACGCCGGTGGCCATCGCGACACAGTCGACATTCGGGTACACGCAGAACACCGTGGTGCGTCCGATAACCCCCGAGGCGCCCGTCATCGACGCGATCGTCGAAGAACTGTTTCCGATCGAGGCGACGTCCGACCTACACGCTTTCTTCGGGGCCGCCGACGACGATGAGCTGCGCGACCGGATGGAGCGCATGGTGGCCAGCACGGCAGCCTTCGGCGCGAATCGAGACGTCGACACGGTGCCGACGAGTCGGTATGTCTTCCGTACTCCGTTCGCGGGGAAGGGAATCCGATGACCACGCTGGACGACGCGGTCGCGCTGGCCTCCGACGAAAGCGGGCTCGCGGTGATCTCCACGCTGCGTGCCGACAACACCATCCAGGCCTCGCTCGTCAACGTGGGGAAGTTGCCGCATCCGGCCACCGGCGCAGACGTCCTCGGGTTCGTCACCTACGGCAAGGTGAAACTGGCGAACCTGCGGGCGCGTCCCCAGCTCGCCGTCACCTTCCGCAAGGGCTGGATGTGGGCGACGGTCGAGGGTCAGGCTGAGATTGCCGGGCCCGATGATCCGCAGCCGTGGCTTGCCGACGGCGAGCAGCTCCGGCTGCTGCTGCGCGAGGTCTTCACGGCTGCGGGCGGAACCCACGACGACTGGGATGAGTACGACCGCGTGATGGCCGAGCAGCGCCGCACCTTGGTGTTCGTCGCACCCACCCGGGTGTACAGCAACGGCTAACGCATACGCTTCTCGCGTGATCCTGCAGATCTCCGACGAGAACCGGGTGCGCACGCTCACCCTGAACCGGCCCGACGTCCTCAACGCGTTCAACGAGGAGCTGTATCACGCGACGGCGGTCGCGTTGGGTGACGCGGCGGCCGATCCCGATGTGGCGGTCGTGTTGCTGACCGGGGCGGGCCGGGCATTCTCGGCGGGCAACGACCTCAACGAGATGCAGAGGCGCATCACCGATCCGACGTTCAACAACCAGGGCAGCCACTTCTCCACGATGATCGAAGCGCTCGCCGACCTTCCCAAGCCCCTCATCTGCGCCGTCAACGGTGTCGGAGTCGGTATCGGCGCAACGATTCTCGGTTACGCGGATCTGGTGTTCATGTCCTCGACGGCGCGGCTGAAGACACCGTTCACCAGTCTCGGCGTCGCGCCCGAGGCGGCGTCGTCATATCTATTGCCGCAGTTGATGGGTCGGCAAAATGCTGCCTGGCTGCTGATGTCGTCGGAGTGGGTCGATGCCGACGAGGCCCAGCGCATGGGGCTGGCGTGGAAGGTGTGCGAACCCGACGATCTGCTGCCCGAAGCTCGTCGCCACGCCGAAGTCCTTGCCTCCCGGCCGATTTCGAGTCTGATGGCCGTCAAGCAGACCATCGTCGAACCAACCCGCGGGGAGATCGCGGCCGCCACCGCCAGAGAGATCGCGCACTTTGCCGAACTGCTCGGCGCGGCCGCCAACGCCGACGCGCTTGCCGAGTTCACCCAAAAGCGCACGAGCTGACATGGTGTCCCGTCCCGCAGCGGACGAGATTGCCGCGCTGCTAGAGCCGATCGTCTGCCAAAGGATCGCAGGTGCCGCGGACGCGCACATCACCAATTGGTGCGCCGCCGAGCGCGGCCTGTCCACCGAGACGTTCCTGTTCGACCTGGAGCGAGACGGCGACGAGGGCCCGACGACGTTGAAACAGTTGGTGTTTCGGCGACCGCCCGATGTCAATATCTTTCCCGACTACGACCTGACCCGTCAGGTGATGGTGATGAACCGGCTGCGCGACACCCCGATCAGCGTGCCGGCGGTTTACTGGCTGGACCGCGAAAGCGCCGACCTCGGCACGCCGTACTACGTGATGGAGCAGTTACCGACAATCGGCACCGCGAGCGACTTCCCGTCGTATCACTCGCAAGGCCTGTACTTCGAAGCCACGCCCGAGCAACGATCCACTATGTGGTGGGGCTGCGTGCAGGCGATCGCCGACGTGCACGCGCTGGATTGGCGCACGCTGCGGCTGGAGAAGCTACTGATGCCGCAGCGCGGTGACCAGCCGCTGGAACAGGTCGTGGAATACTGCGCCGAGTTGCTGAGGTGCTGGTCGGAGAGCAGACGCCAGGAACTGGTCGACGCCGTGGAGTGGTTGCGCGACAACATCTATGAGCCCGAGTACCTCGCGCTGTGCTGGGGTGACAGCCGGCTGTCCAACGTGCTTTACGGGCCGGACTACGAGGTCACCGCGGTGCTCGACTGGGAGCTCGCCTACATCGGCGATCACGAAGCCGACCTGGCGTGGCTGCTGTTCGTCGACTGGGCCTGCACGGAGTACCAGGGCATACCCCGCTTGGACGGCACCCCGTCCCGCGAGGAAACCGTCGACCGATACGAGCAGCTGTCGGGACGCGCGGTGCGCAATCTGCACTACAACGAAGTGCTCGCTGCGGTCGAGCTCGGCATCCCGGTATCCAGGCTGCAGTCCCGGCTGCGAAACCAGGGACTACTGATCGACGACATGGATCTGGCCGGGTTCTGTGTCGAGCGAATTCGCCAGCTGCTCGACTAGCGGCCGACGGATTCCACTGCGCGCCCGGCGTAGTGGGCTTCGATCATCGCCCGCAGTGTGCGCCTGCAACGCCCGCAATCGCCGCCGGCTCCGCAGGCCTCGGCGATCTGCTTGGAGGTCTTCGCGCCGTTCGCAACGACCTCGTTGACCACGTGGCTGGTTGTCCCTGTGCACAGGCAGACGAACATCAGACCGCCTCGCCAATGCTCATGAGGTGTGCGAACCTGCCGACGAACTGGGTGGGGTAGGCGCCGAAGCCTGCGCCCGACATCCACTCTGCGGCCGCGTCTGGGTGGTCGATCCACTGCCTGGCGCTGACCTCGTGGGCGATCTCCTGCAGGATCAGCACTTCGCGTCCGTCATCGAGTGCCTGATAGACCCAGATCTTTCGAACACCGCCGCCTTTGAACCGCTCCAGGCCGTCGTGCACCTTGTCCATCAACGACGGCACGTCGTCAACAGACGCCATCACGCCGACCACCACCCGGCCGACGTGGCCTTCGGGCGTCGGGCCGTCGAGGTCGATCTTCTCGACGACTTCACCGCCGAATATCGGCGGAATATCGTCGGCGCCGGAGATATCGAACAATTCGAATATCGCCGGGGAACGAAGTACTTCGCGCACGGATCCGGCCTGCCGAATGCCGATTGTCACCAATACCCGGTCGGGCTCCCAGATGGAGGTGTAGAGCACCACATGATGGGCGCCGATCACGGCCAGCGGCTCGCGATGTTTGTTCAGCCATTTCCACATCCGGTCGACATCGTCGACCCGGAAATCACAGGCCAGGATGAATGAGTGCAAGTCGTACTCACCCATCGATGTCCCTGTCTCGTCGAAGCAGCTGGAAGTGTTAGCGCAGTCTAACCTTACTTAGCCCGGGCGGTCCAGGCCGCCCGAAACACGCCTCTCTCAACGGCAAAGATGCGCTCGGTCGAGCGCGAGGCACTAGATTGGTGAGGCGCTACAGACAGCCCCAGCTTGATCCAGCCCCTCACGTTGCTTAGGAGCGACCATGCAAGGCGATCCGGATGTTTTGAAGTTGCTCAACGAGCAATTGACAAGCGAACTCACGGCGATCAACCAATATTTTCTGCATTCCAAAATGCAGGCGAATTGGGGATTCACCGAGATCGCAGAACACACCCGGAAAGAATCGTTCGAGGAAATGCAGCATGCGGAGGCAATCACCGACCGCATTCTTCTGCTGGACGGCCTGCCGAATTATCAGCGGCTTTTCTCACTGCGCGTCGGTCAGACCTTGCGTGAACAGTTCGAAGCCGACCTCGCCATCGAATACGAGGTGATGGCGCGCCTCAAGCCGGGCATCGTGATGTGCCGCGAGAAGGAAGACGCCACCACAGCGAACCTGTTCGAGAAGATCCTCGCCGACGAAGAGGAACACATCGACTACCTCGAGACCCAGCTGCAGCTGATGGACAAGCTCGGCGAGCAGCTCTACCTCGCACAGTGCGTGTCGCGGCCGCCGTCCTCGCTGTAGGCCCTGTTTCGCATCTGCCCGCGCGGTAACCCTGACTCCCGGACCGCGACTGTAACTTTCCTAGCTTAACTAACGATATGGCTGGAGAAGTTCAAGTCGTCCCAGGAGAGGCAGGTATGACAACAACGGCACCGACAGCCGCCGCCGCGGATCCCCAGTCCGGCGGCGCCCTGATCAGCCCTCAGCGCCGCAACGTGATCTTTGTTGCGGTGCTGCTCGGCATGCTGTTGGCCGCGTTGGACCAGACGATCGTCGCCACGGCGCTGCCGACGGTGGTGGCCGACCTCGGCGGCGCAGGCCACCAGTCCTGGGTGGTGACCAGCTATCTGCTGGCCTCGACGATCGTCACCGCCGTCGTCGGCAAGCTGGGCGACCTGTTCGGCCGCAAGGTCGTGTTCGCGGCGGCCATTCTCTTCTTCCTCGGCGGATCGGTGCTGTGCGGGCTGGCCGGGTCGATGACCATGCTGGTGGCGTCGCGGGCACTGCAGGGCATCGGCGGCGGCGCCATCATGGTGACCGCAACGGCGCTGATCGGTGAGGTCATCCCGCTGCGGGACCGGGGCCGGTATCAGGGTGCACTCGGAGCGGTGTTCGGCGTGACGACGGTGGTCGGCCCGCTGCTCGGCGGCTTCTTCACCGACCACCTCAGCTGGCGCTGGGCGTTCTGGATCAACGTGCCGGTGGCCGTCGTGGTGTTCTTCGTGGCGATCGCCGCGATACCTTCGCTCGGCCGGACCGGCCGCCCGTTGATCGACTACGCCGGCATCGTGTTCGTCGGCGTCGGCGCATCGGGTCTCACGCTGGCCACCAGTTGGGGTGGCACGGAGTACGCGTGGGGTTCGCCGGTCATCATCGGACTCTTCGTCGCGTCGATTGCGGCGCTGGCGGTGTTCGTGTGGGTGGAAAGCCGTGCGGCAGAACCCATCCTGCCGATCCGGTTGTTCCGCAGCCCGGTGTTCACCGTGTGTTGCGTGCTGTCGTTCATCGTCGGGTTCGCGATGTTGGGCGCGCTCACCTTCCTGCCGACCTTCATGCAGTTCGTCGATGGGGTGTCGGCGACGACGTCGGGTCTGCGGACGCTGCCGATGGTCGCAGGCCTGTTGCTGACGTCGATGGGCAGTGGCGTGCTGGTGAGCCGCACCGGCCGCTACAAGATCTTCCCCGTCGTGGGGACCGCGGTGATGGTCCTCGGATTCCTGCTGTTGTCGCGGATGGACGCCGCCACACCGATGGTGTTGCAGTCGCTGTATCTGTTCATCCTCGGCACCGGCATCGGAATGTGCATGCAGGTGCTCATCCTTATCGTGCAGAACACGTCGAACTTCGCCGATCTGGGGGTGGCCACCTCAGGTGTCACATTCTTCCGGACCATCGGAAGCTCTTTCGGCGCAGCCATTTTCGGATCGTTGTTCACCAACTTCCTCAACGCCCGCATCGGTCCCGCGTTGGCCGCAAGCGGGGCACCACCCGCGGCGGCCCAGTCGCCGCAGGTGTTGCACAAGTTGAGCCACGACGTCGCAGCGCCGATTGTCAACGCGTACGCGGATTCTCTTGGCACGGTGTTTCTGTGCGCTGCACCGGTGGCGTTCGTCGGGTTCATCGTGGCACTGCTTCTCAAAGAGGTTCCGCTGCGCGAGATGGACGCCGTGAACGCCGTCGATCTCGGCGAGGGCTTCGGCATGCCGAGCACCGACTCGCCGGACAAGGTGCTGGAGACCGCCATCGGCCGGATGATGCGAAATTCACCGGAGATCCGGCTGCGCAGCATCTGCGAACGGCAGGGCTGCGAGCTCGATGTCGCGCGTTTGTGGGCGCTGATCACGATCTATCGGCACAACCAGGTCTTCGGCTCGGCGCGGCTGACCGAGATCGCCGACAGGTTGCGGGTGCCGTGCGAGGTGCTCGCGCCGACGTTCGATCGACTGGTCGACACCGGTTACGCGCTGCGCACAGGTGATCTGCTGTGGCTGACTCAGCCCGGCGCCAAGCAAGTCGACGCGGTGTCGTCGGCGCTGATCAACCGGATCATCGAAAAACTCGCCTCGTCGCCGACCTTCGAGGGGCGCCCGGACCGCATCCAGGTCGAGGCCGCGCTGGAACGCATCGCACACCGCGTCCTGGTGCAGCGGGATTGGGACGACGAACACAAAGAGCTCGCCACAGCCGGCTGATCAGCGGCTTACGTGTGATTTCTAGAACGCGTTCCACTTTTGCCGCCGCCCGCGTACGATTCGGCCATGAGCCGAATTGGACCCTTCGCTGACGACGACGCGGCTGCCTGGGTGGCGAAATCCCCCGACATCGGGGTCGCCATGGCCGGCTTCACCAATGCGGTCTACCACAAGAACCGGCTGCCGATGCGGGTCCGCGAGCTGGCGCGGATGGTCATCGCCCTGGACAACGAATGCGTGGTGTGTCAGAACACGCGCGACTCCGATGGCATGGCTGCGGGTGTCGACGAGGACCTCTACGACCACGCTGCCGAATGGCGGACCTGGCCCGGCTACAGCGCGCAGGAGCGCATTGCCGCAGAGTTCGCCGAGCGCTTCGCCAGCGACCACACCGGCCTGCGCGACGACGAGGACTTCTGGGCCCGCTGTAGCGAACAGTTCAGCGACGAACTATTGACCGATCTGGCGCTGTCCTGCGCGATGTGGTTGGGCATGGGCCGGATGCTGCGCACCCTGGACATCGGTCAAAGCTGCAAGATCACGCTGTAGTTCCGACCGGCCACTGCAGAATGGCTGGGTGAGTTCTAGGGCAGCCAAACCCCTCGCCGCTGCGGCCATCGCCCAACTGGAGGCCGACGGCGTCACCACGCTGATCGGCACCGTCGTCAACCCGGCTGGGCTGATGCACGCCAAGACCGTGCCGCTGCGCCGAATGGGGACGTTTGCCGATCCGGGCCTCGGCGCCAGCCCGGTGTGGCACGTGTTCGCCATCGACCAGGTCGGTACCGTCTTCGGTGAGAAGACCGGCGTGGTGGGGGATCAACGGGTCCGTATCGACCTGAGCGGTCTGCGCATCTTGGGCGACGGGTTTGCTTGGGCCCCAGGCGCTTTCTTCAACCAGGACGGCTCACCCGACCCGTACTGCAGCAGGGGAGCGCTGAGCCGGGTCCAGCAGCGATTGCTCGATGCGGGCATCGAAACCGTCGTGGGACATGAAATGGAGTTCGTGCTCGTCGCGCCCGACGGCAGCCGGCTGCCTGCGCACATGTGGGCGCAGTACGGGCTGGCCGGCGTGCTGGAATTCGAGGGTTTCGTGCGCGACGTGACCAACGCCGCAACAGCTTCCGGCGTCGCGATCGAGCAACTCCATCCCGAGTACGGCCGCAATCAGTTCGAGATTTCGCTGTCTCCGCTTCCCGCCGTCGCGGCCGCCGACCAACTGGTGTTGATGCGCATCATCATCGGGCGGGTGGCGCGGCGATACGGGGTGCGCGTCAGCCTGTCCCCGGTGCCTTTCGCCGGTAGCGTGGGATCGGGTGCACACCAACACTTTTCGATGAAGCGCGGCGAGGCGCCGTTGTTCTCCGACGGCGACGGCGTCGCAGGGATGACAACGGACGGCGAGGCCGCGGTGGCGGGTCTGCTCGCGGGTCTGCCTGAAGCCCAGGGCATTCTCTCCGGATCTGTGGTGTCCGGCCTGCGGATGCATCCGGGACTCTGGTCGGGCGCATACGTGTGCTGGGGCACCGAGAACCGCGAAGCCGCGGTGCGCTACCTGATCGGCGGTCCGAGCAATCCGCAAGGCGCGAACGTCGAAGTGAAAGTCATCGACCCGTCGGCCAACCCGTACTACGCCACCGCAACGATTCTCGGCCTCGCGCTCGACGGCATCGAACGCAAGCTGCCGTTGCCACCCGAGACCACCGTCGACCCCGCCAAGCTCACCGACGATCAACGCAAGCAGGCAGGCATCAAGCTGCTGGCCTCGAGCCAGGCCGAGGCGCTTGCTGCCCTCGACCAATCGGCCTTGATCCGCGGCATTCTCGGCGACGAATCCGTCGACGCGGTGCTCGCGGTGCGGCGCTATGAACAGCAGCACTACGGCCACCTCGGCCAGGACGAACTCGCCGACAAGTTCCGGCTGGCCTGGAGCGTATGAGGTTGTCCACGCTGGCCGAGCACATCGAAAACGTGCCGCTGGTGGACCATCACGTGCACGGCTGCTGGCTGGGGACCCCTGGCCGCGCCCGGTTCGAAAACGGTCTGAACGAGGCCAACACCGAACCGCTCGCGGAATTCGATTCGGCATTCGACACCCAACTCGGGTTCGCGGTGCGGGCACACTGTGCGCCGTTGCTCGGACTACCACGCCACGCCGACGCCGACGCGTACTGGCACCGCCGCAGCCAGCACACCGAGGAGACGCTGGCGAGACTGTTTCTCTCCCATACCCGGGTATCGGACTGGCTGGTCGACACCGGATTCGCCACTGGGGTAGCAGATCTCGATACGTTCACCGTTCTCTGCGACGGGTATGTGCATGAGATCGTCCGCCTGGAGTCGGTCGCCGAAGAGGCGATCAAGCAATCCGATGACTATGCGACGGCGTTCGCCCGCCTTCTGGATGAACGGATGAAGACGGGCATCGCCACCAAGTCGATCCTCGCGTACCGCGGCGGGTTCGACGGCGATCTGTCCGAACCGACTTCCGCGGAGGTCGCAGATGCCGCGCAGCGTTGGCGCGACAGCGGAAGCGCCCGGCTGACCGACCGCGTGTTACTGCGTTTCGGTCTGTACCAGGCACTGCGCGTAGGCAAGCCACTGCAGTTCCATGTCGGCTTCGGCGACCGGGATTGCGACCTGGCCAGAGCGAATCCGCTTCAGCTGCTTGACTTTCTGCGAATTAGCGGCGACACCCCGATCATGCTGCTGCACTGCTATCCCTACGAACGCGAGGCCGGATACCTGGCGCAGGCGTTCAACAATGTGTACCTCGACGGCGGGCTGGCCATCAACTACCTCGGCGCACGGTCAGCGTCGTTCATCGGCCGACTGTTGGAGATGGCGCCGTTCCGCAAGATCCTGTACTCATCCGACGCATTCGGCCCCGCCGAACTGCACTACCTCGGCGCGCGGCTGTGGCGCGACGGAATGCGGGATGCGCTGCAACGCTTCGTCGACGCGCGAGAGTGGAGCGAGGCCGACGCGATCCGCGTCGTCAACCTGATCGCACACGGCAACGCGCACCGCGTCTACGGACTGGTGTGACTAGCGCACACCCCGGATCAGCCGCCCAGGCCGGGCGCCGGTGTCGACGCCGTGGCGGCGGGTGACCGCTCCGCTGACCACGGTGGCGTCGTAGCCCCGCGAGCCCTGGATCAGCCGACGACCACCGGCGGGCAGGTCGTAGGTCATCTTCGGCAACTCGAGGTTGAGCGCAGCCATATCGATGACGTTGATATCGGCCTTCTTCCCGACCTGGATCACCCCGCGATCGGACAATCCGAAAAGCGTTGCCGTGTCCAGGGTTTGCTTGCGCACAACGTACTCGAGCGAAAGCTTCGGACCGCGATGCCGATCGCGCGCCCAGTGGGACAGCAGGAACGTCGGATAGGACGCATCGCAGATCAGCCCGCAGTGCGCACCGCCGTCGGACAGACCCGACACCGCGGCCGGATGCGTCAACATCTCGTGGATCGCGTCGTGGTTGCCTTCGGCGTAGTTGTAGAACGGCAACATCAGCATCGCACCCGCGTCGGACTCCAGCATCAGGTCGTACATGGCTGCCATCGGGTCCTGGCCGCGGCGCTCGGCGATGGCGGCGACCGTCTGGTCGGGTGTCGGTTCGTAGTCCAGCGGAAAGCCGAGCGGATAGATCTTGTCGGCACTGTGTTGGATCAAGCCGTACATGGCGTCGAACAGCACCGCCGGGTCCGGCGGCAGATCCGGCTCGGCCAGAATCGCCGCGCGGACAGCGGGATCCGCCAGTCGGCGCGCCAACTCATCGCGATCCAGTTCGGCCTTCAGCCTGCGGAAGGTGGGCCGATGCGTGAACGCGTGGTATCCCGGGAAGCCGAACAGCATCCCGAACGGCCTGGCCGCGATCTGCGCGTAGACCTCGATGCCGTTCTCGACCGCCTTGCCCGCGCGATCCAGCATCTCCTTCCACAGATCCGGCGCGCCCGGCGTCTGGATCATCGCGAACGACACCGGACGCTCGATCTCGGCTGCCAGCTTGGTCATCCATTCGAGTTCGCGAATCGACGCCTCGGCCGGACTCTCACCCGCCACGCCCTGCGGTGCGACCTCGAACACCGCACGGCCACCGGCGGCCATCGCCCGGCCAAGACCGAACAGTTCCTGTTCGGCGGCGTAGGTCCCGGGCACGGCTTCGCCGTCGATGGCGCGGTGCCCCTCGGTGCGTGACGTCGAGAAGCCAAGCGCCCCGGCCTCGATGGCCTCCTGGACGATTCGGGCCATCGCCGCGATGTCGTCGTCGGTTGCCACCTCGTTGCGGGCGCCCCGATCACCCATCGCGTAGCCGCGCACCGCGCCGTGCGCGATCTGGGTGCCGAAATCGATTGCCAGCGGTCGCTTCTCGATCGCGTCGAGGTACTCGGGGAAGCTCTCCCATTGCCAGGTGATGCCCTCGGCCAGTGCGCTGCCTGGAATGTCCTCGACACCCTCCATCAACTCGATCAGCCACTGTTCGCGACCGGGCCTCACGGGTGCGAAGCCGACGCCGCAGTTGCCGCCGACCACCGTGGTGACGCCGTGCAGGCTTGACGGCTCCAGCAACGGGTCCCAGCTGACCTGCCCGTCGTAGTGGGTGTGGATGTCGACAAAACCTGGCGCGACGATGCGACCCGTCGCGTCGACGGTCTCGGCGGCGTCACCCTCGAGGCCGGTGTCGTCCCCGTTTCGCCGCCGCACCTCGACGATGCGCCCGTCCTTGATGCCGATATCGGCGGGGAACCGCTCGGCACCCGTTCCGTCGACGACCGTTCCGCCGGTGATCTTCAGGTCGAACATCGCTTCTCCTCAGACCAGGCCGGTCGCGTCGAACATCCACGACATGTCGGCGTTCATCAGATCCTCTTGCCACGTCGGCGGCGCGGAATTGGCCAGCGTCGCCATGTCCCAGTAGTCCTTCCACAGGGTGATCTTGCCGTTCTCGACCCGGTGCACGGTGACGAACCTGTTGATCGCGGATTCGCCTGTGGGCCAGTGCCATTCCTCATGGTGCTCGTACATGACGTCGGCCCCGTTGGTCAGCAACAGACCGTCGAAGTTCTCGTAGTCCGACAGGTGATCGAACGCGATCCTGATGCGTTTGACAATGTCTTCGGGGCCGCGCGCGGCCGCGGCGGGCCCAACCGCTACGTCGTAATATATGCAGTCGTCGGACAGGAACGGCTTCATCCCGTTCCAGTCCCGAGCCGACAGCGCCTTCCACATTCCACGAACGGTTTCTTCAACTGACACTTGCCAACTCGCTTTCCGCAATTGCAGGGGTCTGGTGTGCGGCGCGCAGGAAGCGGCCGGTGCGCTGCTTGCCGACGATGTCGGTGGCGTTGCCGTCGAGGAACACCGCGCGACCGCCGACCAGGACCGCGGTGACGGTGTCGTCGTTGCGGTTCACCATTCGCGACAGCCCGCCGTACCGCTCGACGCTGCTCTCCGCGTAGTCGTCCAGCGCCGCGTCGAGGCGTTCGGGGTCGATCACGACAACGTCGGCGCGGTCGCCGATGCGCAGATGGCCGGCGTCGATGCGATACCAGTCGGCCAACTCGCCGGTCAGCCGGTGCACGGCCTGCTCGACGGTCATGAATGGGCTGCCTGCCTTCTGCGCGTCGTTGACATGGCGCAGCAGTCGAAGGCCCATGTTGTAGAACGCCATGTTGCGAAGGTGCGCGCCTGCGTCGGAGAAGCCCATCTGGATACCGGGCTCGCGTGCGAGTTTCTTCAGAACCTCGGGACGGTGGTTGGAAATCGTGGTGCGCCAGCGCAACGCGGTGCCGTGCTCCAGCACGAGATCGAGGAAGGCGTCGACGGGGTGCAGGCCGCCGCGGTCCTGGCCGACCTCGCCGAAGGACTTGCCGATCACCGATGCGTCTGGGCAGTCGACGATTTCGGCATCGAAGAAGTCGCGCTGCCACACCCGCACACCGAATTTGCTCTCGTACTGCTTGCGGAATTCGCGGCGGTAGGACTCATCGCGCAGCAGTTCGTTGCGCTCCACCTCGTCGCGCAGATGCAGCGCCGCCGCGCCCGCGCCGAACTCCTCGAACACCACCAGATCGATGCCGTCGGCGTACACCTCGAACGGCACGGGCAGATGCTGCCAGCGGAAGTTGCCGCCGAGGCGGTTGATCAGCCTGGCCGCAGGCCCCATACCCCAGATGGCGTAGGGGTTCGACTTGACGTCGGCCGCCGACAGCAGGCTGGTCTTCAGAGGGTTTCGGAAGAAGCCGAGCGACTGTGCGAGTTGCGAGCCGAGGTTGACCGGGTTCGCAATATCGGGCCCCGACTGCAGGATCCGGCCTGCGCGCCGCAACAGCGACTTCAACCGGCGCAACTCGCGCGGCTTGGCATACGTCGACGGCAACGTGCGTGACCGGCAGATCTCACCGTCGAGCTTGTCGAAAAGCAGCTGTTGAGAAGACATTCCGACGAAGCCGGCCCGCAGCGCCTCTGCGAGCATCTCCTCCATCCGGGCCTGCTCGGTTCTGGTCGGTCGCACGCTCTTCTGCGTCGCCCGATCCAGGCCCATGGTGGCTGCCCGCATATCGGAGTGGCCGATGAACGCGGCCACGTTCGGGCCGAGCGGTCGCGCTTCCAGCGCCCGTATGTACTCCTCGGCGTTCGTCCACGACTTGTGCTCGTCGACCGCGGCGATGACGTGTTCGCGCGGGATGGCCTCGACCCTGCCGAAGATGTCGCCTGCGTCCTCGCCGTCCACGTAGATCGTCGACAACGAGCAGGATCCCAGCATCACGGTCGTCACACCGTGGCGGAGGGACTCCGACAGCGACGGACCGTTGAGCACCTCGACGTCGTAGTGGGTGTGGATGTCGAGCATGCCGGGCAGCACCCACTTGCCGGTCGCATCGATGACGCGTTGGCAGTCCTTGTCGTCAAGATCATCCGGTGAGATCGCCACGACGTGGCCGTCGCGGATGCCGACGTTGCGCACCGCCGAAGGGGCGCCGCTGCCGTCGAACCAGCGGCCGTTTCGGATGATCGTGTCGAAGCTCACCAAGTCATAGAACAGCCAAGGTCGATGGGTGTCAACGAAATCGGTGAACAGATTTCAGAAAATGTCTACTTTGGTTGCTGAGCTGGCCTTATACCTCGGCCCACCCGTCCGGCTGCTGGCCGTCGATGTCGGTGAACCCGTACTCGCGGGCCAGCTCTGCAGAGGTGATCGAGCACTGATTCCAGCGCGCGCGGTTCTCGTCGGCGGCGATGGCGGCCACGCCGCGTCCGACGAACCGCGGCGACTCCGAGACCGCGAATCCCGGGGGAGCGGTTGGGCCGTCGGACCGGTTCGGGTCCAGTGCGGTCTGCCAGTTCTCTTCGGTGACACCCCAGTTGTCGAGCATCATCTCCGAGCGCAGCCAGCCCGGCGTCACGGCGACGGCGGTGGCACCGAATTGTGCGAGATCGTGGCCGAGGCTGTACCCCAGCCTGTTCACCGCGACCTTCGACAGGTCGTAGAAGACCGAGATCCGATACTCGCGGTCGTTGTATTCCTTTGTGCCGTCAGTGACTTCGACGTGCAGGCCGCCTGGGCGCGCGATGAGCAGCGGCAGCAGACAGTGCGCGGTGATCAGATGGGTACCGACGCCCAGCGACAGTATTCGTAGGCCGTCGTTGAGGTCGTGCTCCCAGATGGGCCGGTTCCACGTCGGCGGGTGACCCTTGAGCACCTCGGCACCCCAGATGTCGTTGACCAGGATGTCGATGGCGCCGTGGTCGTTGCCGATCCGCTCGGCGAGCGCCTGCACTTGCGCGATGTCGAGATGGTCGACCTGGATCGGGATGCCGACGCCGCCGAGGGAGGTCACCAGTTCGGCTGTCTCTTCGATGGTTTCCGGGCGGTCGTAGTCGGACTGCGCGTTGCCCGCGACGCTGCTACGTCCGGTGCAGATCACGGTCGCGCCTGCTTCGCCGAGTGCCGCGGCGATACCGCGCCCGGCCCCGCGCGTTGCACCAGCGACCACCGCTACGCGCCCGCGCAGCGCATCCGCATCCGGCGTCCAGTTCATACAGGCATACTCGCCAATGTGACCCCGCTACAGCGCTATATCGCCGAAGAAATCGCCACGGATCATGTCGACGGTTTGTTGTCCAGACGCGAAGCCCTGCGCCGGCTGGCACTGCTCGGGGTGAGCACGGCTGCGGCCACCGCATTGATCGCCGCGTGCGGGGACAACAAGAAGACGACGTCGAACGCGCCGGTGACGTCGAGCGGGGCCGCGACGTCTCCTTCCGTGCCGCCGGGGTCGGCTAAGGCGCTGCCCACCAAGCCGATCACGTGGGCCGGCCCGCAGGGTCAGCTGCAGGCCGCGTGGGCGGAAGCGCCGAATGCCAAGGGCGGCATCCTGGTCATCCACGAGAACAAGGGCCTCACCGACTGGGTCCGGTCGGTTGCGGGTCGGTTCGCAGGCATCGGCTACTCGGGGCTGGCGATCGATCTGCTCTCCGGGCAGGGCGGAACCGCGAAGTTCACGGACCCGGCGGCGGCCACTGCGGCGCTGGGCAACATCCCGCCGCAGGAGTTCATCGCCAACCTGCAGTCGGGCATCGGCGAACTGGCGCGTCGCGTTCCCGGCAAAAAGCTGGCGGTCGTCGGGTTCTGCATGGGCGGCGGCTTGGTCTGGCAGCTGCTCGCGTCCGGTGCATCACAACTGGCTGCCGCATTCCCGTTCTATGGGCCAGCACCTGACAAACCTGACTTCCGCGGCTCGAAAGACGTTGCCGTGCTTGCATTCTATGGCGAGCAGGACCAACGGGTGAACGCCACCGAGCCGGTCGTCAGGGCTGCACTCGAGCAGGCCGGGATGGTGCACCAGCTCGTCACCGAACCCAACGCCAACCACGCGTTCTTCAATGACACGGGTGATCGCTACAGCGCCCCCGCGGCCGACGACGCGTGGCGCAAGGTACAGGAGTGGCTGACCCAATACGTGGGCTGAGTTTCCGCGCGAGCTGGGCCCACACCGCGAGCAGACCGAAAGTGCCCCTTTTTCCCGGCGTGTCGGGGCCTTTTGCGTCTGTTCGCCGTTAATTCGCCTGCCGGTTGATGTCGCGTTGTTGACCGAACACGCGTGCCGGTTCTGATTCATCACATGCGGGTTGTGCAGGTTGCCAATTTCTACGGCCCGCGCTCGGGGGGCCTGCGCACGGCCGTCGACCGACTGGGCGCCGAGTACTGCGCCGCGGGCCACGAGGTCTTCCTCGTCGTCCCGGGACGGTACTCGGAGTGGCGTGAGCTGCCGACCGGCGTCGTCCGTATTTCCTTGCCCGCCAGGCTGATCCCGTTCACCGGCGGCTATCGCGCGGTGCTGCCCGGTCCGGTCACCTCACTGCTCGGACGGCTGGCACCGGACGCGCTGGAGGTGTCGGACCGGCTGACCCTGCGGTCGCTCGGCGGCTGGGGCCGGCGACACGACGTTGGCACCGTGATGATCTCCCACGAACGTCTGGATCGCCTTGTCGGACAGATACTTCCGGCACGCATCGCGCGGTCGATCGCGATCGTCGCCAACCGCCGCACCGCCGCCAGCTACGACGCGATCGTCTGCACGACGGCGTTCGCCCGCGAAGAGTTCGACCGCATCCACGCGACCAACGTCATGACCGTGCCACTCGGCGTCGACCTCGACCAGTTCCACCCACGCAGACATTCAGCGGATCTCCGGCAGCGCTGGGCCCGACCCGGCCAGACACTGCTGGTGCACTGTGGTCGGCTCTCCGTGGAAAAGCATGCCCATCGCAGCATTGATACCGTTGCCGCACTGCGTGATTCGGGTGTCGACGCCAGGCTTGTGGTGGTCGGTGAGGGTCCGATGCGCGCCAGGCTCGAACGTCAGGCCGCCGGCCTGCCCGTTGACTTCACCGGCTTCATCGGCTGCCGCGACACCGTCGCGACCATCCTGGCCACCGCCGACGTAGCGCTTGCACCGGGACCGCACGAAACATTCGGGCTGGCGGCGCTGGAAGCGCTCGCTTCCGGCACACCGGCCGTGGTGTCCCGCACGTCGGCGCTCGCCGAAATCCTGACCACCGACAGCGGCGCCACCGCGGACAACGATCCCGACGCAATCGCCAGCGCCGTCACCTCGATCATCAGCAGGCCCGAAGCGCTGCGCCGCGACAGCGCACGCCGGCGCGCCGAACAGTTCACCTGGCCCCGGTCTGCGGCGGGCATGCTCAGCGCACTGGGCGCAAGCTAACGCTACTTTGGCCGGATGGCCGCGGACACCGAGCGCACGAGAAGCCTGTGGTTCGCGCTGCTGCTGACCCTGGCCAACGGGTTCCTCGACGCACACACCTACCTTGCGCGCGGCGGCGTGTTCGCCAACGTGCAGACCGCCAACGTGATCTTCGGCGCCATCGACACCTCGAAGCGGGAGTGGACCTTGGCGCTCGCCCATCTCTGGCCGCTGTTGGCGTTCATCGCCGGCGTCGGGTTGGCCTCGCATATCAAGTCCGGCCGCGCGCATCACTTCGTGGCGCGCCCGCTGGTGTGGACGATGGCTGTCCAGGTCGTCGCCCTCGCGGCGATCGGCTTCGTGCCGGCGTCGGTCCCGCACAGCTACGTCACCGTGCCGATCTCGTTTCTGGCCGCCATGCAGATCGGCCTGTTCCGCAACGTCGGTGAACTCGTCTATCTACCCGTGGCCACCACCGGCAACCTGATGCGGTTCGTCGAGGCCGGATACGACGGCTTCGTCGAGAAGCACGCGGAGTCGCGCCGGGCGTTCGGGGTGTACGGCACGCTGATCGTCGCGTTCGCGGCAGGGGCGCTGATCGGCGCGTTCGCCAGTCGGGCCTGGGGTGTGCACGCGATCTGGCTGCCCGCCGGGTTCCTTGCGGTCACACTATGTCTGTTCATCGTCGATGAACGGCACCTGCGGTGAACTACCATCCAGACATGTTCCGGTCGTCGATGGTCCTGTTCGCCGCGGTGACGGTGGGCCTCGCAACCGTCGCGCCCACCGCAACCGCCGAACCGGCCCAGCCGCCGTGCCAATACACGCTGTCCCCGCCGCACGTCTCGCCGCTCGGCAGCGGCACGGCCGTGACCGCGACACTCTCGCTCGCGGCGTGTGACCAGTCGGTCGGGTACATGACCGTGGCGTGCGTGCAGTTGCAGGGCGGCGACGGCCCCGGCCAGTGCGCACAGCAGAACGGGATTCTGACCGCGCAAGTGTTCTACCAGCCGTACCGGCCAGGCGCGACGTACATCGCGACGGGACGGGGCTGCGCGAACACCGGCAACCCGCCGCAACCGGTCTGCCGTTCGATGGGCCCGCTGACCGCGACCCTGTAAATCGTCAGGCGGCGAGGTATCGCACGCCGGGGGCCGGTTCGAACCGGTAGCCCCGACCGCGGATGGTCGTCAACACCCGCGCGTACTGGCCCAGCTTGGCCCGCAGTCGCCGGACATGGGTATCGATCGTGCGAACCGAAACCTCGCCACCGGGCGCCCTGTCTTGCCACACCTCGCGCATCAGCTCGGCACGTGCAACTGGGCGCCCAGGAAACTCCGCCAGATAGCACAGCAGCTCGAACTCGCGATAGGTCAGGCGCAGCCGCTCGCCGTCGAGACGCACCTCACGGTTGACCCTGTCGATCGTCAGGCCGGCCGACGGAAGGGTGGCCGTCCGCGTCGGGCCAGCCGTCACCACCGCCCGGTGGGCGCGCACGCCCGGCAGCGACTGCACGATCACGCGGCCGAACTCATCGGCCAGTTGCGCTGTGCGCCTAGACAACCCGGCAGAAGAGGCGGGCACGTCGAGCACCAGCACCACCCTGACGGTCTCGACAGACGGCCGTGCTGGCTGCGATGCCGCTTGGTACACCCGATCACTCTCGCGGGCCAGCACCCCAGGTGACAGGGTTAACGTCGCGCTGAGCGCAATTCAGAACGCCGCCAGCACCTGCCCGGCATAGGTGTTGGTGATGAACTCGCGGGTGGACTCGCAGTTCAGCGCCTCCGCCAGCGCGCGGACAGCCGGGCTATGGCAATTGTCCGGCCGCGCCACCAGATATTCCGCGTACGCCGGGTTTCCCCGGTCGCAATACAGCGCAGTGCCGGTGTCGACACCCCATTCCATCGCCTGGTTGCCGAACAGGAACACCACATCGAAGTCCCGTCGCACGTCGCCGAGCAGCCAACTGGTCAGCTCCTTGAACACCAGTCGCCGTGGATTGGACCGCACGTCACCGACGTTCGCCAGGCCCCGGTCGGCAGGCCGGCATTCGATCAGCCCCAACTCGTCCAACATCACGAGCGACCGGTCCACGTTGACCGGATCCGACGGCAACGCAACCTCGGCGTACTCGGGAATCGCAGCCAGCTCGGGAATCGTCGTCGAATACAACCCGAACGGTTCGATGTGAACCGGCGCCACCGGCACCAGCCCGTTGCCGGTGCGACGGTTGAAATCGTCGAGAAACGGCAGGTACTGAAAGAAGTTGGCGTGCAACCGGCCAGCGACCAGGAGATCGTTCGGCTCATCGAAACTCTCGAAGATCTCGATCTGCAGATCGATGTCTAACGCGGCGAGTGGCTCGCGAACGAAGTCCAGGATTTCGGCGTGAGGTACCGGCGTGGCACCAACCCGCAGCGGTCGCTTGCCCAAGCTGCCGACGGCACGCACCGAGCTGCTCACCGCCCGAACACTACCGACACACGCGCAGCCCGCAAGCCCGGCGAATGTGTCCAATTGTGACGACATATGACTCACGGTGACTCCAGATGTGGTGTCGCCCATGGTGTTGTCCCTATCGTCGGCTCAACTACCACCGACAGGACGGTCACCCATGTCCGAAACCACCACCACCCCAGAGGCTTTGGCGGAGCGTTCACCAACGCCGGTGCGCCAGCTGAAGGGCAACCTCGGCGTTGCGGCGATCGTGTTCATGGTCGTCGCCGCCGCCGCACCACTGGGCGTGATCGGCGGCGTGGTGCCGCTCGGTCTCGCTTCGGGAAACGGTGCAGGCTTCCCGGCGACCTTCATCGCCTCCACGGTGATCCTGCTGTTTTTCGCCGTCGGATTCACCGCGCTGACGCCGTATGTCGAAGATGCCGGCGCTTTCTTCTCCTACGTGCGTAAGGCATTGGGATTTCCCGCAGGCATCGGCATCGCGTTCGTCGCCCTGGTGAGCTACGTGGCGATCGAGGCAGGGGTCTACGGCCTACTCGGCCCTGCGGGCGCCGCCGTCGTCGAGCTGTTCGGCGGGCCTGCACTGCCGTGGTGGCTGTTCGCCGCAATCGCATTCGCGGCGACCACGTTCCTGGGCTACCGCAACATCCAGCTCTCCAGCCGGGTACTTGCCGTGCTGCTGACCGCTGAAATCGCGATCGTGTTGGTGCTCGACGCCGTCATCGTCGGGCAGGGCGGGGACCACGGCCTGTCGACCGGCATCGTCAACCCCGGCGCGATTTTCGGCGGCTCGGTCGGTATCGGTCTGCTCTTCGCGCTGATCAGCTTCGTCGGTTTCGAGGCAACCGCGATCTTCCGCGACGAGGCACGCACGCCTGAGCGCACCATTCCGCGGGCCACCTACGCCGCGCTGATCCTGATCGGCGTCTTTTATGCCGTGACGAGCTGGGCGCTCGTTTCCGGGTGGGGCGACGAGGCGGCGGTCAGCCGGGCCACCGATGCGGGCAGCACCTTCCTCTCCGACACCGCGCAGCGCTACATCGGCGTCGCAGGCAATGACATCATCACGGTGCTGTACTTCACCAGCCTCTACGCCTGCATCCTGTCGTTCCACAACGTCGCGTCGCGCTATGTCTTCGCGCTGTCACAACAAGACGTGCTGCCTGCGTCGCTGAGCTACCCGCACACCAAACACGGTTCACCGCACCAGGCTTCGCTGTGGATCTCCGGTGTCGTCGCGGTCAGCGTCGTTCTTGCGGTGATATTCAAACTCGACCCGGCAGCGCAGTTCTACACCTGGTTCGCCGGCGCGACGACGGTCGGATTCGTGGTGCTGCTGATCGCGACCAGCGTCGCCGTGCTGGTGTTCTTCGGCCGCGACAGGCGGGGGCATTCGCAGTGGCGCGTGCGCATCGCGCCGGCGCTAGGACTCGTCGGACTGGTCGGGTCGCTGGGCCTGATCCTGGCCAATCTCAAGGACTTGGTCGGCGGCTCGAGCATTCTCGCGTGGGTGATCATCGGCCTGCTGGTCGGATCGTTTGCCGCCGGGGCGGCTGTGGGCGCCAGGGCCACCCGGGTGACGGCATGACGCAAACCGACCTGCTGCAAGTCCTCGCCGACGGCTCGCTGACCGAGATCGAGGTGGCGTGGAGCGATCCGTTCGGCCACGCGCAGGGCAAGCGGATACCCGCGGGGCAGTTCCTCGACCGCGCGAAGGGGCACGGTTTCGCGTTCTGCGAAGCCTCGCTGGGGTGGAACGCCGACGGCACCGTCATCGACGGGTTGGGGTTGACCAATTGGGACGGCGGCTATCCCGACGTGTTCGCGGTGCCCGACTTCGCCACGTTCCGGCCCCTGCCGTGGCGGTCGGGTGTCGGCCACGTCATCGCGGATATCGTTGCCCACGACCGCAATCCGTCGCTACTCGATCCGCGGGCCGTGCTCAGGCGGGTGCTGTCCCGGCTGGCCGGGCTCGGCTACACCGCCAAGGTGGGCGTCGAGCTGGAGTTCTACCTGCTCAACGCCGACGGCACACCGTTCCAGAACGACATCCACGCGTACTCGCTGGAGAACGCCAACGCGCTCGACCCGCTGCTCACCGAGCTCAACGAAACCCTCGGCGCCTTCACGCGATTGGAGGGCATCCAGACCGAGTACGGCCCGGGCCAGGTGGAGACCAACCTGGTCTACACCGATGCGCTGGAAGCCGCTGACGACGCAGCGCGGTTGAAATACGCCGCGAAAGAGGTGGCGCGCAGGCACGGCAAGGTCGCCAGCTTCATGGCCAAGCCGTTCTCCGAGCACTCCGGCAGCTCCCAGCATCTGCACATCTCATTGTGGCGCGACGGCGAACCGGCCTTCGCCTCAGACGACGGCAACGAGAACGAGGTGGCGTTGCACGCGATCGCGGGGCTTCTCGAACACCTGCCATCCATCACCGTGTTCGGGGCGCATTCGGTCAACGCGTATCGGCGGTTCGTGCCCGACTCGTTCGCGCCAGCGACGGTGACATGGAGCCGCGACAACCGCAGCGCCGCAGTGCGATCGCTGATCGAGGCTGATCCGTCGGCAACCCGCATCGAACTTCGCAGCGGCGCATCGGATGCCAACCCGTACTGGTTGGTGGCCTCTGCGCTGGCGGCCGTCGTCGCCGGGCTGGAGGCGCGGCGTCCGCCGCCGCAATCCGAAGGCGGGAACCTGTACTTCACCGGCACGCCGTTGCCCGAATCCCTCGGCGTTGCGCTGGCGCTGGCCACCCAGGACGACACCATCCTCGACATTCTCGGCGAAGCGTCCGTCCGCGACTTCGCCGCCATCGCCGGCAGTGAATGGCAGCAGTACTCGAACCACGTCAGCGACTGGGAACGCCATCGCTACCTGACCAGTTCATGACGTCCCCGCGGTTCGGAGTGTGGGCACCGGTGTACGGAAACCACGGCGCGCGTGACCATCCGGCCGACGCGCCCGACGCGGGTTACCGGCGCAACCGCGACCTGCTGATCCGCGCAGAGCAGGCCGGATTCGACTCAACGCTGTTGGCGCAGCATGTCATTCACCCCAGCAATGTGGAGGACGACGTGCTCGAGACGTGGTCGACGCTGGCGGCGCTGGCCGAGGCCACCAGCCGCATCGAGTTGATCGGCGCCATCAAGCCGCTGTTGCTCAACCCGTTGGTGTTCGCCAAACTTGCGGCCAATGTCGCCGACATCTCGGGTGGCCGACTCGCGATCAATGTCGTCAGCGGCTGGTTTCTGCCCGAACTCGAGGCGCTGGGCCTTGACGCCACAGATCACGACGATCGGTACGCCTACACCCGCGAATGGCTGGAAACGGTACTGGACCTGTGGACTGGCAAGCAGGTGGACATCACGGGCCGCGGCGGCCAACCCGCCCTGATCCGTCCCACGCCCGAGGAAGCATTGCCGGTGTACTTCGGCGGCGAGTCCGAACCGGCCCGCGTGCTGGCGGCCCGACATGCCGATGTGTTCTTCATCAACGGCCGACCGCTGCCGGAGACGATCGACCTCATCGACGACTTACGGGCGCGGCCTCGCGACCGCGCGCCGTTGCGGTTCGGCTTGTCCGCCTTCGTGATCGCACGTGACACCGAGGCGGAAGCGCTAGCCGAGCTGCAGTATCTGCAGGCTCTTGTCGACGCTGAACGGCGGCCCGAGATCTCTTCGGGCACCGACCCCAACACCCAGATGTACAAGGTGCTGGCCGGCGCCAGTCGCGTCGGCTCCAACGGCGGGACACTCGCGGGGCTGGTCGGCAGTTACCGCCAGGTCATCGAACGCATCGAGGCGTTCAACGGCGCAGGCATCGAGCTGTTCATGTTGCAGTTCCAGCCGCTGGAGGCGGAGCTGGAACGGTTCGCGGACAACATAATCCGGCATTTTCGCTAAAGGAGACGACATTGACGCTTGAAGCGATCGGGGCCCGCCCCGCATTTTCTGCTCAGCCGCTCGGCGGCTCGATCGCTGAGCGGTTGGCGCGGTTGCCTGACATCGTCGACGAGTTGCGCCGCGCGGACGCCGACGCCGAGCGCGAACGCGTGCTGCAGTATGGCGCCGTCGAACGACTGCGCCACGCCGGGCTGCTGAGCCTGCGGGTTCCGGCCCGCTACGGTGGGCCCGGCGGGGCCGCGCGCGATGTGTTCACTGCTGTCATCCAGATTGCTCGCGGCAGTTCCAATGTGGCGCAATCACTTCGGGCTCACTACGGATTCTCCGAACGGTTGCTGAGCAACAGGGCTGCCGAGGCCGAACGTGAGCGCTGGTTCCCGAAGGTCAACTCCGGGTTGGTGTTCGGCAACGCGGTCACCGACGCCAACGGCAAGGCCCCCGGTAGTTCCGACACCACGCTGCTCGCCGACTCGGGCGGGGTGCTGCGGCTCAACGGCTACAAGTTCTACTCCACCGGCACCCTGTTCGCCGACGTGATCGCGGTCTCGGCCGTGGATGCCGATGGCAGGGATCTTCAAGCGATCGTGCCTGCCGACCGACTCGGCGTCGAACTCTACGACGACTGGGACGGTTTCGGCCAGCGGCTGACCGCCAGCGGGGGCACCCGGTTCACGGATGTTGTCGTCGAGCCTTTCGAGGTGACCACGGTGTCCGACGGCAAACATCTGGGCCACTCGACGGCTTTCCTTCAGCTCTACCTGGCCGCGGTGGCAGCAGGCATTGCGCACGGTGTGTACGACGATGCGGTCGCATACGTGCGGGACCGGGCCCGGCCCGCCTCGCATTCGCTGGCCGACTCCGCGTCGGGCGATCCGTTCATCCTCGCCGCGGTCGGCGATATCGCCGCCAACGCCGCCGCCGCAGAAGCCTTGGTGCTCACCGCCGCCGCGGCGATCGACGCAGTGGTCGACACCGGACGGCAGGCCGACCCCGAGACCCTGGCCGAACTGTCGATCACGATCGCCAAGGCGCAGCTGGTCGCCGAAAGACTCACGCTCGCGGCGGCCGAGCGGCTGTTCGAAACCGGGGGAGCGTCAGCAACCGCGCGCAAACTGAACCTGGACCGACACTGGCGCAACGCCAGGACGGTGGCGAGCCATAATCCGTTGGCCTACAAGGCTTATTCGGCGGGCAACTACGCGGTCAACGGGGTATGGCCGCCAGCCAACGGCTACTTCTGAGCCACTCGACGCCCAGGCGAATGTGAACTAAACCCACCGGGTACTCGTGTCTCTCCCGAAGGTCCGATCGAGAGGGGTCACGATGAAAAGATTCGGTTTGTTCTGCGCAGGCATTTGTCTGGTTGCAGCACTGGCCACGGCATGCGGCGGGTCGAGCGGTGGTTCCCAGGATTCGCAGACCGGCACGGCAACCGCCACCTCGAGTCCGTCGGGGGAGGCAACCAAGTCCAGCGCGCCCGCGGCGTCAACCGCAGCGACGATCACCATTGCGGACATGAACTTCGGCGCTCCGATCACCGTCACCGGCGGGGCGCAGGTCAACGTCAAGAACAACGACACCGTCGAGCATTCGGTGACCTCAGACGCCGCGGGTAAGTTCGACATGGATGTCGACGGCAAGGAGCAGGGCTCGTTCACGGCGCCGACCGAACCGGGCGAATACGCTTTCCACTGCAATTATCACC
This sequence comes from Mycobacterium sp. OAE908, assembly GCF_017872775.1. NCBI lineage: Bacteria > Bacillati > Actinomycetota > Actinomycetes > Mycobacteriales > Mycobacteriaceae > Mycobacterium > Mycobacterium sp. OAE908. The sequence continues at coordinate 1,236,704 of NZ_JAGGJL010000002.1, read as the reverse complement.
CGTCGATGCACGGCACCCTGATCGTCAAGTAGCCCTTGGGGAGAACCGCTCCCACGCCGACTGGCGGGTCATGCCCAGCGCTGTGCCGATACGCGCCCACGAAACGCCGCGCTCGCGCAGTTCCCCAACACGATCGCGAAGGCCCGCCTCGATGTTGGCGGCTGACGCAGCGATGAACGGAATACGTTGCAGCAGTTCGTCATCCGATAGCGTGGCCCACTCGGGCAGCGATGGCGGCTCTGTGTGCGTCGCCTCGGCCATGACGTCGACGCAGAGATTGACGCACTCATCGCAGATATAGACACCGGGCCCCGCGACGAGCTTGCCGACCTCTGTGTGCTGCTTGCCGCAGAAGGAACAGCGCAATTCGGACATCGTCGCCACCATGCGTGTCAGGCTACCCCTGACATGCCCGGTGATACGGGATTTCGGTTTAGGCGTGGGCCCGGTAGGGCATCCGGCGAATTAGCGGGTTCGTCAATCACGAAGCGGCCCGACCGACAGAAGGAGCCGACGTGGATAGCAACTCTGTTATCTGGATCGTTGTCGCCGTGGTGGCGGCGATCATAGTAATTGCACTGGTGGCTTTCCTGGCCCGCAGCGCCCGCAACAAGCGCAGGCATGCGCAGGCAGAACAGTTGCGTGAGGAGATCGGCCAGAAGAGCGAGCATGTCCAAAAGCGCGAAGCCGTCGCCGCCGAGACCGAGGCGAGGGCGCGCGCGGCCCAGGCCGAGGCCGAAGTCAAAGCCGCCGAAGCGGCGCGCCTGCAGGACACCGCGCGCACCCATCGCGACGCCGCGAGCGCCTCACGCGAAGAGCTGGAGGCACACCGGGAGCGGGCCGACGCCCTCGACCCCAAGCGCAGCGACGATCAGGGCCCCAAGGGTGAATTCGACGGCCCAGAAGGTGCCGAGACGCAGCAGGTTCGGACGCAGACGCCGACCACCAAGCGGCATCGGTTGTGACCTCGGGAGGCAACCGGCCAGCCGTGCTGTTCGACATCGACGGCACCCTGGTGGATTCCAATTATCTGCACGTGCAGGCGTGGTATCGAGCCTTTGATGAGGCCGGAGTCGACGTGCAGGCCTGGCGGATTCACCGGTCGATCGGGATGGACGGCTCCACGCTGGTGAAGACGCTGGCCGACGAAGCCGACGAGGACACCCGCTCGCGCCTGAAGGACCTGCATTCCCGGTACTACAAGGAGATGGTGCCGCTGTTGCAGCCACTGCCAGGGGCACGTGACCTGCTGCGGGCGGTCGACGGGCTCGGCCTGCAGGTCGTGTTGGCGACGTCGGCACCCGAGGACGAGCTCAAGATCCTGCGTGAGGTGCTGGCCAGTGACGGTTTGGTGTCGGCGGTGACGTCGTCAAACGACGTCGACACGGCCAAGCCCAAGCCCGACATCGTGGACGTCGCGATGGAACGCGCCGGCGTGGACGCAGACCACGCCGTGTTCGTCGGCGACACCGTATGGGACGTCGAAGCATGCAATCGCGCCAAAGTGCCCACCATCGCCGTCCTCAGCGGCGGCGTGTCACGCGGCGAGCTCGAAACGGCCGGTGCCCAAGCGGTTTTCGAGGACGCTCAGGAGCTGTGCGAGCACATCGGCGACACGCTGATCGCCAAACTGGCGAAGTAGTTCACCGCAGGGGGTGGGTTCTGGTTATCCGCCGAGCAGGCGTCGACACAGGTCTTCTGCCAACCATTCCTCGAATCTTTCAGCGGCCCAGCCGCGCATCCGAACCAGCCGGTCGAACAACGCCGGGTCCATCGCCAACCACACCAGGTCGACTGCCTCCTCGTAGGTGAGGTCGCCGGTCAACGCGTCGAGATCCCGCAACCGCTCGGCAACCCTGCGGGCATCGCGGAGGCGGCGGCGGTGCGACTGTTCGAGCACGGCACGCGCGCCGTGGTCGGTACCTGCGGCCGCCTCCAACGCGCCGTACAGCGGCGCGACACGGACGCTGATCGCGGTGAACGAGTGCGCCAATCCGGTCAACAGGATGCCGGGATCGCGCTGCTGCAGAAGTTGTCGCATCGTCGTTCGATCGGCGAGCGACACGGGCTCGTCGTCGCCGGCCACCGCCCAGTCCACCGCGGTGGTGAGCAGATCGAGTTTGCTTCCGACGGCGGTGAACACGGTCTTACGGCTGACGCCTGCGGCCTCAGCGACCGCATCGACCGTGGTGGTCCCGTATCCCTGCTCGACGAACAGCCGAGCCGCGCTGGCTACGATCCGCCGTCGCGTCTCGACCGCCTGGGCTGCCCGCAGGTGCGAGCGGTACCCCCGCTTGACAGGCGCCGTCATCTAGGTGACCCTGAGTGTATTCATTACACTCAATGATACCTCAATATGGAGGCGGATGTGCGGACAGTGGTCGTCGGGGCGGGGCCGACCGGCCTGTTCACCTCGATCGGGCTGGCTCGGCGGGGGCATGAGGTCGTCGTTGTCGACCGCGACCCGGGTCCGCCGTCGGGAGCGCAGACCGTCTGGCAACGCCGGGGCGTGATGCAGTTCGACCACGCTCACACATTCCGGCGCCAGGTCATCGATGCGCTGAGTGCCGAAATGCCCGACGTGCTCGACGGCCTCGTCGCTACCGGGGCGCGGATCGCCACTGTCGCCGAGAACCGGCCCGTCGCCCTGTTGTGCCGCCGGGCCGTTTTCGAGCGCGTGTTGCGGAACCACGCAACGACCGAACCGGGTGTGACGCTGCATTGTGGCCATGTCGACCGGATCGAACAGGACCGTGGCAGAGCAATCGGCGTCACGGTGGATGGGCGGACGGTGTCGGCGGACTTGGTGATCGATGCGTCGGGCCGGTCCAGCCGGTTCACCGACGGTATCCGGCCGAAGCCCGAAGGCGGTGACTGCGGCGCGGTGTACGTCACGCGGCAGTATCGGCTGCACGACGTTGATGACGCGGGGCCGATGAACTCGCCGATCGGCTTGTCGCTGAGCTTCTCCGGTTATCTGGTGATCGCGTTTCTTCACGACAACGGCACGTTCTCGATCACGTTCATCCATGACGGGATCGATAAGCGGCTACGGATGTTGCGGCATGACGAGGCGTTCGACAATGCGGTGCGCGCCATTCCGCAGCTCTGCGAGTGGATCGATTCGGCACGCGCACAAGCTGTTTCGCGTGCGCTAGCGGGTGGTCGGCTCTACAACACCTACCGCGGACAGTTCAATGGTTCGGGCCGGCCGGCCCTACCCGGTCTGCTCTCGGTCGGCGACGCGGTGTGCACGACTACACCGCTGGCCGGCCGCGGCGTCTCGTTGGCACTGATGCAGGCCCGCGAGCTAGTTGCCATCCTCGATCGTCCCCGCGCCGATATCGACACGGCGACAGCACAATTCGACAACTGGTGCGTTGGACACATTCGGCCGTGGTTCGATGACCACCAGCACGCTGACTCCGATCGGCTCCGCCGGTGGGCTGGCGGAGATGTCGATGTCAGCCGACGACTGCCCTCCGACTTGATCGTGGCAGCCGGCGCGGTCGATGCCACGCTGAACGACATCGTCGCCGGCTATGCCACGATGGACGCGCTGCCCGCCAGCCTTGCACCGGCCCACGCCCGCGCGCGCGAGATCTACGCGTCGGGCTGGCGCCCGCCCGTTGCGGACGGGCCGACGCGAGCAGAACTCAGCGAGGTGGTGTCCAGGACACCGGTAGCCGCTTGATGCCGTGAATGAACGCCGAGTGCAGCCGGTCCGGTTCTTCCGTGGCGGTGATGTCGGGAATCTGCCGGTGTAGTTCCTCGAACGCCAGCGTGATCTCGCGACGTGCCAGGTTGGCGCCGAGGCAGAAATGCGCGCCGCCGCCACCGAAACCGACATGCGGGTTGGGGTGGCGGCGCACGTCGAAAGTCCACGGGTCGGTGAACTTCGATTCATCGCGGTTGGCGGAGCCGTACCACAGCGTGATCTTTGCGCCTGCATCCAGTTTCACGCCGCCCAACTCGGTGTCACAGGTGGTGGTGCGACGCATGTAGGCCACCGGCGAGGCCCACCGCACGATCTCCTCGACGGCCGTCGGCGCGACCTCGTCGTAGCTGGAGAACCAGTCGTCGCGTTGCTCGGGATAGCGGCTCAGCGCAAGGATCCCGTGGCTGATCGCATTGCGGGTGGTCTCGTTACCCGCGACGACGAGCAGGATGAAGAAGGAAGCGACTTCCGCAGACGTCAGTCGCTCGCCGTCGACTTCGGCCTGCACCAGGCTTGTCGTCAGGTCGTCGCCGGGGTGGGCACGACGCTCGTCGGCAAGCGCCGATGCGAATGCCCCGATTTCGACCGCCACGTCGAAGAATTCGTTGGGGTCGGTCGCGATGTCGGGATCACCGAAGCCGAGGATCACATTCGTCCAGTGGAAGACCCTGTCATGGTCCTGTTCGCCGATGCCCATCATGTCGCAGATGATCTGCAGGGGCAGCGGACCCGCCAGCTCGGCGACCACATCGCCCGTGCCGTCCGGATGATCGCGGACCATCGCCTCGACCAGTCGGCGCGCACGGTCGCGCACAGAGTCTTCGATCAGTGCAAGCACCCGCGGCGTGAACGCGCTGCGGACGATGTTTCGTAGGCGGGTATGCCGAGGGTCGTCCATGGCGATCATCGAGCCGAAGTACTCGGCGAGCTCTGGATTCTGGTCGCCGATCACGATGCCCCTGGCAGAGCTGAAGATCTCGGGATGGCGACTGGCGTAGAAGACGTCGTCGTAGCGGGTGACCGCCCAGTGACCGGCGACGTGAACCGTCGGGTCTACGACGAACGCCGGATGGAAGGTGATCGGCGCCTCGCGGCGCAGCGTGGCGAAAGCGCCGTCCCGGATGTCGTCGTCGAGTGCCCAGAAGTCCCATGAGCCCAGGTTCACGTCGGAAAGCGGCACGTCCGGGGGAGCCGTCCCGTTCACCCGAGCCGCGATACCCACGTACCGAGCGTAGGTGGCGGCTCAGCCGTCGTCACGGATTTCTGAAACATGTTCCAATCGCCGATCCGGCGTGGTAGCACCGTCTGGTGCGTAACCCACATGCAGGGCAACCCTTTACGTCATCGGACGAGGAGATCGCGCAGGCACTGCTCGACGTCAGCATCCCGACGTTGATGTTGTCCCTGGTCCACATGTCCGGCGACCCCAGCCTGATACGGGGCGACCTGAAACCCGCTGGGCTGTTCCTCAACGAGGTGCAGGGCTACATGTCCGAGGAGGACAAGGCCGCCGCGCGCAAGATCGCGCTAGAGGTCATCGCGTCGTATCGCGATCGCGGCTGCCCCGAGCCCGAGCCGATCGGCCCCGAGCTGCTGCAGGAGATGATGCAATGGCTGGTCTGTGAGCCGGTGCCGCCCGAATACGTGCCGATGCTGCTGGAGGAGATGGAGCTCGACGGCAAAGATGCGCGCGCGGTTCGCGGCACCCCTGCGGACCTGCCGGTCGTCGTGATCGGATGCGGGGAGTCGGGTCTGCTGGCAGGCATCCGGCTGAAAGAGGCGGGCATCCCCTTCACGATCGTCGAGAAGAACGCCGGCGTCGGCGGAACCTGGTGGCAGAACGCCTATCCCGGTGCACGTGTGGATGTCGGCAACCACTTCTACTGCTACAGCTTCGAGCCGACCGACCAGTGGACGCACTTCTTCGCCGAGCAACCCGAGCTGCAGGCGTACTTCCAGACCGTGATGAACAAACACGACATCGGCAGGCACGTGCTGTGGGAAACCGAGGTGACCGAGGCCTGCTGGGACGACGACTCCGCCACGTGGACCGTGCACGCGCGCGACCGCCACGGGGTGGCGACGACGTTGTCGGCGCGAGCGGTGATCAGCGCCGTCGGGCAGCTCGACCGGCCGCACCTTCCCGACATCGACGGGCAACGGGATTTCACCGGACCGGCATTTCACTCCTCGGAGTGGGACCATTCCGTCGACCTGCGCGGCAAGCGGGTCGCGATGATCGGTGCGGGTGCCAGCGGATTCCAGATCGCACCGGCCATCGCGGAGACGGTGGATCACCTGACAGTGTTCCAGCGCACTGCGCAGTGGATGTTCCCGAACCCGAACTACCACGAAGCGGTCGGGCCGGGCGTGCAGTGGGCACTGCGGCACCTGCCGTTCTACGGCCGCTGGTACCGGTTCCTGCTGTTCTGGCCGGGGTGCGACAAGGGGCTTGAAGCCGCGTACGTCGACCCGGACTACCCGGATCAGCAGAAGGCGGTCAGCGAGATCAACGAGATCACCCGAATCATGTTCACCGAATGGATCACCAGTCAGGTTGGCGACGATGCGGAGCTGCTAGCCAAGGTGGTGCCCGATTACCCGGCGACGGGCAAGCGCACGCTGCAGGACAACGGCAGCTGGTTGCGCACGCTGACCCGTGACAACGTCGACTTGGTCCGGACCGGGATCGACCGCATCGAATCCGACGCCGTCATCACCGCGGACGGGGAACGCTATCCGGCCGATGTCATCGTGTACGCCACCGGATTTCAGGCGACGAAACTGCTCTGGCCGATGACGATCGTCGGACGTGGCGGCGAAATCCTGGCCGAGCGGTGGGGGGAACGGCCGTCGGCGTACCTCGGCATCACGGTGCCCGGCTTCCCGAACTTCTTCTGTATGTACGGGCCCGGTACGAATCTCGCAAGTGGCGGCAGCCTGATCTTTCACTCCGAGTGTCAAATGCGTTACATCACACAGTGTTTGGAGCTGCTGATCGACGGTGGGCACAAATCGATGGAACCGCGCGAGGACAAGACGGCCGACTGGCATGAGAGAAGCCAAGCCGAGATGCGCAGGCTGGTGTGGTCACAGCCGTCGATCAAGCACTCGTTCTACAAGAACAGCTTCGGCGAGGTGCACGGACTGAGCCCGTGGCGGCTCGTCGACTACTGGACCTGGACCCGCGAACCAGACTCGGGCGACTTCCTCATCCGTTAATATTTGAATTCGCAAAAGACTCCCTGTGAGGTTGCTGCGGTATAGGTTGGCGATCGTGGACTGGGGGAGCAGGCGCGCAGCATTCTTGGTGGCCATTGCGATGGCGCTGGTGTTCTGCGCGGGGTGCGAGTCAAGCCAACCGGCCCCGAACAACACATCGAGCGCCCAGGCATCGCCATCGTCGAGCACAGCGACCAGCACGCAGGCGCCAGCCGCACCGGCAGCGTGCAACGCCGGCACACGCGGCGCGCCCGACGTCGAGGACGTGTACTCGGGTCAATTGCCGAGCTATTTCGGGATCAGGGAAATCTGCGCCGGCGACGTCGGTCCCGGTCTCGCCGGCGCGGATGGCGTCGCTGGGCTGTCTGATCTGACCGCAGCCGAAATCACGGACACGTATCAGTCACCCGATGAGGTCGTCCTGAAAGCCCTTGTGGGTAAGGCCGAATCCGGTAATGGTGGCGCCTTCGCCGACGCGTTCCTGTCGCGGGTGGGTGAAACCCGCAATGACACTGTCACGCTCGACGGGCACACCGTGCGGTACTTCAACGCTCCCGGCGCAGAGGGCTACGCCTACGCCGAGGGGCCCACCGTCGTCATCGGCTTCATCACCCCCACCCCACCCGGGTTCGATCGGGCGGGGAATCAAGAGATTGGGAAAGAACTCTTCACCAGAGTGATGGCCGCGGCGACGGGCCGGCCGATCCCCGCGAACTCGAACGATCGAGCGCGCAGCGGCATCGAAGGTTATTCACCCGGCCGCGGCCGCTACACCACACCGGACGACCCGGGCTGGATCTTCTTCAAGACCGAGAGCATCAAGGGAGGGCCGTCGCACTTCTGCGGAATGGGGCCGGGCGGCACCGTGGCCGGTTGCGACCTCGTACCCGGCAAGGATGTGCCAGCCGGCATGAACCAGACCGTCGTCGAGACCGGCGCGCCGGCCCGTTACGTTCACTCCGACACACCGACATTCACCCGTGACGTCGACGCCCTGCTCGAGGGGCACCGCCTCGACAACGGGCAGGCGAGTTGCGGCCGGGGCTACCAGGGCACGATCCAATGCGTGATCGGTGCGCACAGCTTTGTCGTGTCAAGCGACTACGGAGTTCTCGAGTAATCCGTTACGCCAGTTCCCAATTCATGTTCTTGGCAAAGGTTTTCGCATCGTCGGAGATGGTGCCGAGTTCGTGGCAGCGCTTGATGTAGCCCTGGATCATCAGCATGAAGTTCATCGGGTTGTACGCGTCTTCCTCGTAGCTCCACTTGCCACCGCCGGCGTACTCGAGCACGGTGATGACCGCCGCGCCATGCACACTGCCGTCGCCGGGATCCTTCATGGTGTTGATGTTCTTGAAGATGACCCAGCCCTTGTCGGCGTCGATCGAGTACCACTCCACGGGGTACGACGGCATCTCGCTGCCGGGAAACATGTTCATGGTCGACACGATCCACTCGCGGATGTTTTCGCGGCCTTCCATGTTTCCCAGGGCGTGTTCGACGTACTTCGCATCCTCGGTGAAATGATCGGCGTAGCTTGACCAGTCCCAGGTCTTGCCGACGTCGATCACATCTTGCTGGTAAGCCTGGAATGCCTCTTCGAGTTCCTCGCGTGACCACTTACCCATAAGAGTCTCCTTCGGCTCACCGTGCAGAACTAGAACTTGTTCTACCAGCCTGGCGGCCGCAGCGGAGCGGATTCAGGACACCGTCAAAGTGCGCAACCGCGGCCAGATCACCTCCCACGACTGGCGTTGTCCCGTCAGCAGATACGCGCGCATATCGTCGCCGACATCGCTGACTGCGCGCACCTCGGAGAAGTAGGGCGACAGTGCGCTCGGGTCCCGCCCGACGTAGAGAACCGTGTCCTTGTCGTTCGGCGGCGGCGGGAAATAGCCGTAACTGCGGTTGCTGCTGTAGGCGATTGGCAAGTGGTATCGATCCGCGTACCGGTCGATATAGGCGGCGACGATGTAGGACTCACCCATGAGCACGGTGTGGTCACGCTGGTCGCGCGGCAATGTCCGGTAGGCATCGGCGGTGCGCTGCGCCATCTGTTCGACGACACCCGAGTTGACGGCCGCCACCGACACAATCAACGCGCCGATCGCGAGCGCGACACTCAGTGCGTACGCGGGCCATGCGAGCCATTTTCGCCGCACGCGGCCCGCTTCCCTGCGTCGCTGCAGCCCGAGCGCACCCATGGCAGCCAGCGGAGCGTAGGTCCCGATCAGGTAATACGGGCGGCCCGCGGCGATCACGAAAAGCAAATACATCGCGATGAAAGTGGCTGCGATGAAGCGGTATTCGCGCAGCTCGTCATCGCGGAACGACCGCCACAGCCCGTACAGCACGAGCACCACCCCGGCGACGCCGGCGTAGCCGATCAGCATCACGGCAATCCCCGGACGACCACCGGATAGTGCATCGGCCTCGCCCGCCACCACCCGCGTCATCTTGAGTTGGGGCCAGCCATTGGCGAACTGCCAGATCAGCGTCGGGGCCGCGAGCAATGCCGCGATGACCGCGCCCACCCACAACAGCGGACGCCGCAACAACGCTCGTGGGCCGAAGACCGTCACCGCCGCGAGCAGCATGACGCACAGCAGCAGCACCTGAAACTTCGTCTGCGCTGCGACGCCGACGATCACCCCTGCTGCGATCAGCAACCGATCGTCGCGCAGCCGGATCCAGCGCACCAGCAACCAGAACAGCACCAGCCACTGGACCGGTTCCAGCGTGTACGGGGTCAGCCAATGACCGGCAAACGTGGTCCACGGGCAGGTGGCCTGCACTGCGGCGGTCAAAACCTGTGCGCGACGGTCACATCCGAGTTCTCGGGCGATGAGCCCTGCCACAAGCACCGCGCATCCGGTCGCAAGGGCAGCGGGTAGCGCAAGCAGCACCTGAGAACCCGGCGCCAGCCAGTCCATCAACGCGGCCAGCGCGGGCGCCAGCGGCGGCTGATCGGCGGACCCCCAGTCGAGGTGGTTACGGCCGATCGCCAACATGTAGACCTCGTCAAACCAATGGTCTTTGCCCAATGTGCTTGCGACGCAATGCAAAAGTGTGACGACGGCTGCGATCGGAATGACGGCGGTGGCCGCGAACGGAGGGACGCGCCGATCGGTAAGCGTATCGATCGCGGTGTCTGCCACGTGTTCCCACGTTACTGTCGCAGGCATGGCACTCGGTATCGACGCGCAGGTGCAGGCGGGGCTCGCCCCCTTGATGGAAGCCGTAGGGCAGGCCGAAGCGCCGCCGATCGGCGACGTCGAAAGCCGCCGGACCAACGGCCACCGGATGTTCGACTACGTCGCAACGACGTGGCAACCGGTCGCCGGGGTCGAGGTCGACAAACACACCCTGACCACAGATGATGGCGCGACGTTGGACCTCACCTGGTACCACGTTGCGGAACGTCGGCCCGGCAGTGCGGTGTTGTACCTGCACGGCGGCGGCATGATCTTCAGCCTCGAACACCTCGGCCGCGTCTACGACCTCGCGGTGCGCGAATACGTTGCGACCTCGGGCGTACCGATGCTGATGGTGGACTATCGGGTCGCCCCCGAGCATCCGCATCCCACCCCCGTGGAGGACTGCTACGCCGCGCTTCGCTGGCTCGCCGACAACGCGTCGAGCCTGGGCGTGGATCCCGCCCGCATTGCACTGATGGGAGACAGCGCAGGTGGCGGCCTGGCGGCAGGGGTGGCCCTGCTGGCCCGCGATCGCGGCGGCCCGGTCGTCGCCGCGCAGATCTTGATCTACCCGATGCTCGATGACCGGGCGCAGACCCCAGATCCCGACCTGCTGCCGTTTCTGACGTGGACCTACGACGACAACATCACCGGCTGGGCGGCGCTGCTGGGCGAGAGCACGGGCACTGACGCCGTATCGGCCTATGCCGCCCCTGCGCGCGCGACGGATTTGACCGGGCTCCCGGCAACCTACATCGACATCGGCGACCTCGACATCTTCCGCGATGAGGACGTCACCTACGCACGCCGGCTGTCCGATGCCGGGGTGCCAACGGAGTTGCACCTGCATCCCGGTTGCCCCCATGCGTTCGAAGCATTGGCCCGCGAAGCCGACGTTTCACAGCGAGCAATCGCCGATCGCATCCGTCGCCTGCGCGCCCTCTGATTTCCGCAAAATCCTGATCCACCAACAACATCCGATTGGTAACGGCGTCGCCGCAACAGCCGATATCGGTGTAGGAGCAGACGTTTGCGTTTCTCCAGGTTGGGAATGAATAGTGACGTTCCGGCGTCGCATGCGACGATGGAACTTCAAGGTAGGAGTTAATTGACGATGGGGCTGTCGAAATTCGTGTCAGCAGCCATGATCGTCGGCGCGCTCGGCTTCGGGGTCATCGGACCCGGTGGGGCCGTGGCGTCCGCCGACCCGGTTGCGCCGGCACCACTGAAGCCGCACGACGATTTCTGCCCACCATGGTGCGGTGACGGCAATGGTCGCGGCAATGGCCATGGGAACGGCAATGGCAACGGCAACTACTGCCCGCCGTGGTGCGGCAACAACGGCGCCGATTGGAATGGCGACAAGGGGCCGTGGTGGGCCAATAACCGCCACGACTGGTGGGACGACCGCAATGGCCCGCCGCCGTGGGGCTGGGGCCCGCCGCCAGCGTTCCAATGGGACGGCGGCCCGCCGCATCCGTTCAACTACTGGGGCTACAACGTCAACCCGGTCTGGGATAACGGGTTCGGGCAGTGGGGCATCTGGCTGTTCGGCCTCTGGATTCCGATCTTCGGCATCGGCGTCCAATAAGAGTTAGCTAGCCACCCTCGGGCGCTTCGACCACAGCTTTGATGCGCTCGAGGGTGGTGCGCATGTCGCGCACGTTGCGCCGTCGGCGCAGTTGGCCGCCGAGTACGGAAAACAGCTTCGCGAAGAGGCTGTCCGGCATCCGGAACGACTCGGTGACGTCGGTGCCGCCCTCGGTCGGCGTCAGCTGGTAGTGCCACGTGTTGGCTACCGTGTCGCCGACCAGCACGTCGAAGCCGAATTCGCGGCCGGGCTCACACGCCGTGACCCTGCAGGTGGTCCAATACACCGGGCCAATCTCATTGCGCTTGACGTGTCCGCGGAACCGCGCACCCAACGCGGGCCCGGTCGCCCCGTCGAGCCATTCGGCCTCCATCACCTCCGGTGAAAACTTGCCGGTGTTGCGAACATCGGCGATCAGGTTCCAGATCTTGTCGGCGGGCGCCGACATGGACACGGACGCAGAACCTTGCATTTGTGTTCCTCTTTCAACGTGGCATCTGCGGACCAAGCGAGTAAACGTGGTCCGGCGTCAGCACTTTGGTGATCGCGGTTGCCAGCGTGGTGCTCGGTTTGCCGCCCCGATATTCGATATCCGTGTTGGTCAGGATGACCAACGAGGTCTGTTTCTGCGGCAGGTAGACCACGACGGCCTGATAGCCGGGAAGGCTGCCGTTGTGCCCGATCCAGCCGCCGAGGTTGAAGATGCCCAGCCCATATCCGTCCTGCGGCGGCATGCCGGGCGAACCGACCGTCTGCAGTCGCTGCTCCTGCATCTGCGGAGTCAGCAGCTTGCCAGTTGCCAAGGCGGGCGCCCAGATTCGCATGTCGTCGAGGGTCGAGATCATTGCTCCGGCCGCCCATGCCCACGACGGGTCCCAGTCGGTGGCGACGGCTTCCTTGCCGTCAGCCGTCTGCTTGGTGTAGCCCTGCGCGTGCGGTTCGGGAAAGGCGTTGGTGGTCGGGAAACTGGTGTGGCTCATGCCCAATGGGGCCAGGATGTGGTCATGGATGTAGGCGTCCAACGGTTGTCCGCTGACCTTCTGCACCACCATGCCGAGCAGCACCGTGTTGGTGTTGCAATATTCGAATCCTTGGCCCGGCGGGAACGTATTCGGCTGCGTGAACGCGAAATCGATCAACTCGTGGGGGGTGAACGGCCGGCGCGGATCGGTAAACATCGCCTTCTGGAACTCCGGAGTCGCGGTGTAGTTGACCAGCCCGGTCTGCATCCTGGCCAACTGGCGCAACGTGATCCTGTTACCAAGGGGAACCCCGTCGATGAATTCGGCGATCGCGTCATCGAGGCCGAGTTTGCCCTGATCTGCGAGTTGCAGGATAGCGGTGACCGTGAATGTCTTTGTCACACTGCCGATTCGGCTGTAGAAGTCGGTTTTCATGGGTGCCCTGGCGGCTTTGTCGGCTACCCCGAAGGCACGCACGTAGTCGCCGTCGGGCCCCCAGATACCCACGATGGCACCCGGCACGCCGGCCGCTGTCATGGCCTGGTCGACGGCCGCGTCGAGTCGCTTCGCGAGGGTGTCGTCGATCGGTTTGGTGATCGCGGGAGTGGACGGGGGAGCGGGCGTCGGCGATTGCGATACCGACTTCTCACCGCACGCGGACATCGTCAGCAGCAGTGCCGCCGCAGCGGCGTAGACGATCATCCGTGATTTCATCGCCCGCCAGGTTATGTCCTTCAGGCCTATCGCTCCGCGGATTCGTCCTCCGGAAGGTCGTGCCGCACAACCCGCACCTGACCGTGGGCCAGACACGCCGCGTAGCCATGTCGCTTGCCGTAGAGCTCCCACGCAGTGCGGCGCTCGTCGCTGTGCGCGTGGATCTCGTGGCCATCGGAGAACCCCAAATGCAGGCTGCCGTCCTCGTCCCAGCTCGCGTTGGTGCATATCGATCCGGCGAAGTCGAACAGCGCACGATGCTCGGGCCGCGCGATCATCGGATCGATGAGCACCGCCTCTTCCTCGTCGCGTGCGGTCTTGGGCAACGTGAAGTAGAAGGGCACCGAGATGACGAGTTCGTTGTCGTCGAGGCTGAGCTCCAAACCGCCGCGAAACATGATCCGCTGGACCACACAGCCCCGGATCCACGGTTCGCTCATATTTTCACTCTGGCCCGTGATGCAACGGCGCACAAGGGTTAGCGGACCGTTTCACCTAGCATCGGGTCGTGAAGATTCGCTTCGGCATCGGGCTGGGCGCGGACACAGGCCCTGAGCAATTGGCCGGCATCGTCGACCACCTGGAGGCGACGGGGGTCGATTCGCTCTGGTTCTCCGAATTGGTGTATTCGAAAGCCGTCGAGCCGTTCGTCGGGATGGCCTTCGCACTGGCCCGCACCACACACCTCAAGGTCGGCACCTCGGTGGTGGTGCTACCCGGCCGCCATCCCGTGCTGGTGGCCAAGCAGCTGGCGTCACTGGCCGCACTCGCACCGAAACGTGTGCTGCCGGTATTCGGTCTGCGGTCGGCGATTCCGGCGGAACGCGAGATCTTCGTGGTGCCCGATGGGAAGCGCGCCGGCGTGTTCGACGAATCGCTGCGGCTGCTGAGATCTGTTCTGGAACAGCAGGATGTCGCATTCACGGGCGACTATTTCACGGTCAGCTCCGCGGGGGTGCAGCCTCGGCCCGCCAAACCGCTCGACATCTGGCTCGGCGGGTCCGCACCGGCGGCCTTTCGCCGCATCGGCGCGTTGGCCGACGGCTGGCTCGGCAGCTTTCTCACCCCGGAGGAAGCGCGCAGGGGCCGCGAGCAGATCCAGCAAGCCGCCGCCGAGGCGGGCCGCGAAATCGAACCCGATCATTTCGGGATCAACCTCGCGGTCAGCGACGGTTCAGTACCGGACGCGCTGGTCGCCGCCGTGAAACGGCGCAGGCCCGACGTCGATCCCGCCGACCTCATCGCAGCAGGCTGGCCGCAACTGCACCGTCAACTCGACGCATATCTGGCCGCAGGTCTGACGAAATTCGTGATCCGGCCCGCCCTGCCCTCCGACGTGAGTCAATTCATCGATCGGTTCGTCGCGGAGTTGGTGCCGCGCCAGAACTGACATCGTGAACCGCGGTCGCGATGCCATCGTGTCTATGAGTGTGCAGCGAAGGAGACGACGGATGAGCACTCGATTCTCGCGACAGATCAGATCCCTCGTGGTTGGCGCGGCCGCCGTCGCGCTGGCGTTCGGGCTTGTCACTGCGCCAACGGCCGTCGCGGACGACCGACTGAACTTCACCGCCACCACGCTGTCCGGTGCGCCGTTCAACGGGGCGAGCCTCGGCGGCAAGCCTGCGGTGCTGTGGTTCTGGACCCCGTGGTGCCCGTTCTGCAATGCAGAGGCGCCGAGCGTCAGCCAGGTCGCTGCGGCCAATCCCAAGGTCACCTTCGTCGGTGTCGCCGCGCGCTCCGATGTCGCGGACATGCAGGGCTTCGTGTCGAAGTACAACCTCAATTTCACGAACCTCAACGACGCCGACGGGTCGATCTGGGCCCGGTACAACGTGCCGTGGCAGCCTGCTTATGTCTTCTACCGTGCCGACGGCTCGTCCACCTTCGTGAACAACCCGACCTCGGCGATGCCCCAGCAGGAGCTGTCCGACCGGGTGGCGGCACTGTCGTAGGCCGCAGCGCACTGTGGACCAAGACCTGGTGGGCTTGGCCTTCGGCGCTGGACTGGTAGCGGCGCTGAACCCCTGCGGATTCGCCATGCTGCCCGGGTATCTGGCGCTGGTCGTGCGGGGCGACGATGTCGGGCGGCGCGCGGCTGTCGGGCGCGCGGTGACGGCCACGGCCGCGATGGCCGTAGGCTTCATGATCGTCTTAGGTGGGTTCGGTGTGCTCACCGTTTCTGCAGCCTCGACGGTACAGCGCTACCTGCCGTACGTCACGGTCGTGATCGGGATTGTGCTTGTCGCCCTTGGTATTTGGCTGCTCGCCGGTCGCGAGATCGCGCCGCTGCGCGGTGTGGCGCGCGGGGCGCGGTGGGCACCGACGGCGCGGCTGGGTTCGATGTTCGGCTATGGGGTCAGCTACGCGATTGCATCGTTATCGTGCACGGTGGGGCCGTTTCTCGCGGTGACCGCGGCCGGACTTCGAGGCGGCTCGGTCGTGGGCGCCGCGACCGTATACGCGGCCTACATCGCGGGTTTCACGCTCGTCGTAGGCGTGCTTGCGGTGGCGGCTGCGCTGGCGAATTCGGCGGTCGTCGAACGAATGCGCCGAATTGTGCCGTATGTCAACAGGATCAGCGGGGCACTGCTGTTGCTTGTAGGCAGCTACGTCGGCTACTACGGGCTCTACGAGATCCGGTTGTTCGCCGGCAACGGCAATCCGCGAGACCCCGTGATCGCGGCCGCGGGCCGGTTGCAGGGCGCGATCGCGGGCTGGGTTCATCAGCACGGCGCTTGGCCGTGGTTGGCTGCGCTTGCCGTGTTGATCGTCGCGGCGGTCGCGTGGTGGGCTACTGCGCGCGCGAGATATCGCCGTGCAGGTCGGGCCACGGCGGGCGACGAACCATAGCGATGCCCGCGAACGCCGCCGATACCAGCCCGACCAGGATGCCCATCATCGCGATCCGTCCCCCGTCGACCGCCGGCACCCATGACGCCTCGCCGTCCTTGACCACGAACACGCCTGCGGGCTGGTGGGATCCGCCGCGCACCTTGGTGACCGGGATGACCGTCGTCCCGTCGGCGATCTCGTAGACCTCGCCGAACACGCGCGCTGCGGCGGGATCGGTCTCGAGCGCGCCGACGACTTGGCGTGCCTCACGAAGATTCATGGCTTCCTCGGTGTTGTGCGGTGACTTCGGACCCGAACTGCAGTCATACCAGGTGACGGTTCCAACCTATAGACGAAGGAGGTCCCCGGTGGTGATAGTCGCTGGACACCTCGTGATCGACCCTCAGGATCGCGACGCCTACCTGGCGGGATGCGTCGAGGTCGTGCGCCAGGCCCGCCGCACGGCAGGCTGCCTCGACTTCGCGCTGTCGGCCGACGTCGTAGACCCGGGCCGGGTCAACATCTTCGAGCGATGGGAGTCACAGGCGGCGGTCGAGGCTTTTCGCGGCAGCGGCCCCGGCGACGAGCAGGCCGCGTCCATCCGGGCCGCCTCGGTCACCGAATACGACGTCGAGGGCACCCGCAGGCTGATGTGATCATCAGCGAAATCTCAACTCCCACAATAGGAATGGGTGGAGAAGTCGAGTGCCTGCTGGTAAAGCGGATCCAGCGAGCGGGCGGCGGTGACCGCAGTCTTCGCGTCGGCGAGCAAGCGGCCGCAGTCGGGGGAGTGCAGCACGGCCCACTGCATCGCTATCTGGTCGACCATCTCCGAGTTCAGTCGATCGATGGTCTCGCGCGACGAGGTCAGGTCAGGCGCGACGCCTGGCGCGGCCGCCGGATCGAGCTTCCACTGCGCGAATCGGGAGTACTCGAGCGCTTCGGTGGCATGCACCTGGTCGGTGAAGACCCCTCGGACGTAGTCGGGTTCAACGCCTTTGCGAGTGGCGTCGGCGGCAACGGCGGTCAGTACTTGCTCGACACGCGGTGGATCCTCGATCGAACCACCGGTGAGCCATTTGGTCGCCGCCACCGGTTCTGCTGTCTGAAGCCGTTGGGTAGCGGCGTCGATGAGGGCGAAAAGCGGGTTGGCATCGTCACCATCCGCCTGCGCGGTCACCGGCAGCACCGCGAGGGCCACCACAGCGCCTAATCCGGTCGCGCAGCGTCGAATCCGATCGAGAGGGGCCATTCGTCCATCATTGAGCAAACCGCTCCGCAACGCCGCCGTCCGCAATAAAATCTGCGTATCGGGTGTCAAGGGGGACAGCCATGACGGTCACGACGGAACCGACCAGCCTGTCGGCGCTGCTGAGGGAACTGGGGCTCAAGCAGGTATCGGTCGACAAGCAATTGCCAGTGCTTCGCGGCTGGCTCGCCAGCCACGTGCCCAGCCAGCCATTGCGAATCAGCTTGTGTACCAACGGCTATGGGTTACTTCTGCGCGAGGAGTCGGTCGCGCACAACTGAGTTCGCGAGCGCCTGCGCCTAGGGCGCGCGGTGCCGCGCGTCAGCCGCTTCCTGTTCGGCCGGCGTGACGACGAGCGCATCCGGACCGGGGTACACGGTCGCGATGTGATCGCTGCTCAGCCACCGCACCACATACGGCGGCGACCCGTCATCCGAGCGGACCTCGGTGATCACTCCGCGCTGATCATGCTGCTCGACCGTGGTTCCTTTGACCACCAAGTAATCGCCCACTTTGGCCTTCATCGCCCGCCCCTTTCATTCGCCGGTCGCGGGTTACACGCGATTTCGATTGTCCTCTCGTTGCGGTGTAACTGAGTCCCGATGGCGCGCGATTAATCCGTTGTCGGGACGACCGAAGTAGGACAATGAACATTTCTCACCAGGCAACAAGTAAATGGGTCCGCCGACTGACGGCGGCTTTCTTCGCGGCGGCGCTGCTGCCGGCACTGATCGGCATCACGGGTGGGACCCCGACCGCCAAGGCGGCGGTCGAAGTTCTCAGCGTTCCTTCGCCATCGATGGGTCGGGACATCACCGTGCAGTTCCAGGGCGGTGGCCCAAAGGCCGTCTACCTTCTGGACGGGCTGCGCGCCCGTGACGACCGCAACGGCTGGGATATCGAGACCGGCGCGTTCAGTTGGTTCGACGGCTCAGGCGTGTCAGTGGTGGCCCCCGTCGGCGGTATGTCCAGCTTCTACACGGACTGGTATCGGCCCGCCGTTGGCAACGGCACCACGCAGACCTATAAATGGGAAACCTTCCTGACCTCTGAGCTGCCCGCGTGGCTCGCGGCGAACAAGGGCGTCAGCCCGAGCGGCAATGCCGTCGTCGGCCTGTCGATGTCGGGGAGTGCGGCGCTGATCCTCGCTGCCTATCACCCGGGCCAATTCGTGTACGCGGGGTCGCTGTCCGGATTCCTCAACCTGTCCCGCGGGCTGTGGCCCGTGCTGGTGGGCATCTCGATGGGTGACGCGGGCGGCTTCAACGCGCTCGATATGTGGGGGCCCTATGGCGGGCCCGCCTGGCAACGCAACGACCCGATGCTGCAGATCGGCAGGCTGGTGTCCAACGGCACCCGCATCTGGGTGTACAGCGGCAACGGCAACCCGACCGATCTGGACGCCGGGCTGGGTAATGCGCAAATTCCCGCGCAGTTCCTGGAAGGCCTGACGATCCGCACGAACAAGGACTTCCAGGCGGCCTACACGCGAGCAGGCGGCAGCAACGGGGTGTTCAACTTCCCGCCCAACGGCACGCACAGTTGGGGTTACTGGGGCGGACAACTGCAGGCCATGAAGCCGGACATCCAGCGGGTGCTCGGCGCCGGGCCCACCGCCTAGAGATCTCGCGACCAGTACTCGCCGACGAGGTCGCGGCCGAAACTGTGGTGGGGCTCGCGGCGGTCGCACTGAAAGCCGGCACGGTCGTATATGCGCCGAGCGGCTAGTAGAACGTCGTTGGTCCACAAGGTGATTCGCCGGTAACCGGCGCTCCTGGCAAACCGCAGACATTCGTCGACCAGCCTGGTGCCGACGCCGGCCCCGCGCGCTGACGGCTCGACGAGGAGCAGTCGCAGCTGCGCGGTGTCCGCAGCGGCGGGATCGCTGGCGGCGGTGCAGAACACGCAGCCGACGCGCTCGCCGTCCAACTCGGCGATCCACGCCGCCTCGCGTTTGATGTCACCGCGGTCAGCAAAGTCGGCGACGATCCGCGCAACCAGGGCCTCGAACGTCGTGTCCCAGCCGTACTCGGTCGCATATCGATAACCGTGTCGCTCCACCACCCATCCGAGGTCACCCGGGGCCGGCGGGCGAAGCACGAGACCACGAACCCGGGTTTCGTCGCCAAGGGCGCGGCGAATCCGTCCCATCGAGGCGACGAGCTCGGCGCGCTGGCCGTCGTCGAGTGGCGCCAGCATCGTCGAGATCGCACCGGCCTGCAATCGATCCAGCTCGTCGAAGGCGCGCCTGCCATCCTCGGTCAGGCGCACCACCTGGCGACGGGCGTCGGCTTGCGACTTCTCTCTGGCCACGAGTCCGGACTCGGTGAAACCCGACAGGATGCGGCTCAGATAGCCGGCGTCGAGGTCGAGGTCGCGGCGGAGGTCGGCGACCGCAACCTCATCGTGGTGCGCCAATTCGAACAGCACCCTGGCCTCGGTCAGCCCGAACGCCGATCCGGCCAGATCTGGCCTGAGCAGGCCTAAAACCCGGGTGTAGAAGCGGTTGAATCCGCGGACATCGTCGACCACACCAATCATGGTTGACAGCGTCAAACAATCCTTTGATTCTGTCAACTATCGGGCGCTGAACAGGTCCTGAGAACCGTTCACATCGGCGTTGCGTACACTGCCCTCACGACGGGGGTGGCTCTCGAAACGCGCGGAGCCCGGTCCAACTCAATTACAAAGCCAAAGGCTCACCTTGCCAGATACCACGAGCGACACCCAGAACTTGAAGCCTCACTTCGAAGACGTGCAGGCGCACTACGACCTGTCCGACGAGTTCTTCCGGCTCTTTCTGGATCCGACGCAGACGTACAGCTGCGCCTACTTCGAGCGTGACGACATGACACTCGAAGAGGCGCAGATCGCGAAGATCGACCTGTCCCTCGGCAAGCTGGGCCTGCAACCCGGCATGACTTTGCTGGACATCGGCTGCGGGTGGGGCGCGACGGTGAAACGAGCGCTGGAGCGCTACGACGTCAACGTCATCGGCCTCACCCTGAGCCAGAACCAGAAGGCCCATGTCGAGAAGGTCCTCGCCGCATCGGACAGCCCGAGAAGCAAGCGCGTGCTGCTTCAGGGCTGGGAGCAGTTCGACGAGCCCGTCGACCGCATCGTGTCGATCGGCGCTTTCGAACACTTCGGCCGCGACCGCTACGACGACTTCTTCAAGAAGGCCTACCAGCTGCTGCCCGAGAACGGCGTGATGCTGCTCCACACCATCATCAAGCCGACCGACGAAGAATTCGCCGAGTCCGGGTTGCCGCTGACCATGAAGCTGCTGAAGTTCAGCAAGTTCATCATGGATGAGATCTTCCCCGGCGGGGACCTGCCGAAGCCGACGACCGTGCAGGAACACGCCGAGAAGGTGGGCTTCGAACTCACGCGTGCACAACGGCTTCGGCTGCACTATGCGCGGACGCTGGAGATCTGGGCGGCTGCACTCGAGGCGCGCAAGGACGAGGCGATCAAGATCCAGTCCCAAGAGGTGTACGACCGGTACATGAAGTACCTGACCGGTTGCGCCGAGCTATTCCGCGACGGTTACACCGACATCTGCCAGTTCACGCTCGAGAAGAACTAGGCGCCGGCACCGATCTTCTCGATCGCGTCGATGACGGCCTCGGGCGCGTCCAGCGACACGAATGTGCGCGCCTTGGGCACCTCGATCAATGCGCAATTCGGGAACTGCGCGGCGAGCCGCCTGCCCAGCGCCGGAGTGAACGCGCGGTCGCCCTGGCCCCAGACGATCGTCACGGGCTTGGTGAAACGTCCGAGCCGGGTCGAGACGTCGACCAGGTCGGTCTTCGCCACGTTGCGCAGGAGGGCGGCGAGATTGCGGCGGATCCGGGCATCGGTGCGCCCAGGCTCCAGCCAGGAAGCGGTCAGTTGGGGATCCGGACGCACGAGCAGCCCGAAGCCCAGCGGAGAGTGCCGCAGCGCCTTGACCCGCATCTGCTCGAACAGCAGCTTGATCGACACCGGCCCGCGCAGCAGCGCGAAGACGAGTGTGAACGGGAACGGGGGGAACTTGTCGAACGCGTCGCAGTTGGTCAGTACCAACCGACCGATTTTATCCGGGTATGCGTCGATGACGAGTTGGCACAGGCCCCCGCCGGTGTCGTTGCCGACAAGCGTGACGTCCGACAGGCCGAGTTGGTCGACGAAATCGCGGATCATCGTGGCCACACCCTGGGGCGAGAGTGCGCGCTCATCGCCGACCGGAATGGTGTGCGAGCCCAGCGGCCAGTTGGGTAGATAACAACGAAATCCGCGCTGTGCCAAGCCTTCTGCCACCCGGTCCCATAGCCGGCTGTCGACGAGGATGCCGTGCACGAACAACACCGGCGGGTGGGGGGAGTCCTCGGGACCCAACACGCGGTAGTCGATCGTTGCCTGGTCCAGCGCGATCTGCGGCATCTTCGCTATCCTTCCGATCAGACTTACAAACACTTAGTATGAAAGTTACGTGCAGCCAGTATGAAAGTCAACGACGAGTCGGTCGTCGAAACCCCGGCCAGGCGCACCCAGGCCGAGCGCACCGCAGCAACCCGGGCGGTGCTGATCGATGCTGCACGAAAGTTGTTCGCCGACAAGGGATTTGCCGAGGTCTCCACGCAGGCGATCGTCGCGGCGGCCGGGGTGACGCGGGGTGCGCTCTATCACCAGTTCGACGACAAGGCTGCGCTGTTCGCGGCGGTCTACGAGGACGTCGAACGTGATCTGGTAGCCGACATCGCCCAGCAGATCATGGCAGAACAACCGCCGGACCCGTTGGCGGCCATGCGCCTTGGCGCGCGATTGTTCCTCGATCGGTGTTCGGCCCCCGACGTGCAGCGCATCGTCCTGATCGATGCGCCCGCCGTCTTGGGCTGGGATCAATGGCGTGCCGTCGGAGTGAAATACGGCCTCGGCGTGATCGAGGGAATGTTGGCGCATGCGATCGCTGAGGGCGCCATCCCCGAACAGCCGCTGCGCCCGACCGCGCACGTCCTACTCGGGGCCCTCGACGAAGCCGCGCTGTTCGTCTCGCGCGCCGCCGACCCCGATCAAGCCCGCGAGCAGATGGACGCGGTGTGCGACCGGTTGATCAGCGGGATCGCGGGGCGGTAGGCAGCAGCAGAGCGCTGTCGCCGAATTCGTGCCACAGATATCCGGTCGCGATCGCCGCCTGGTACGCGGCGCCAACCAGCTCGGGACCCGCGATAGCTTCCAGCAACAGCAGGTGCGAGGCGCCCGCGTCGTGCCAGCCGGTGATCAGCCCGTCGACGACTCGGGCAGGACGCTGCGGCCCGAGCACCAGATCCGTCCAACCCGATGCGGCGTGCACCATGCCATCGGCGTCGGTCGCCGATTCGATCGCGCGCGTCGCCGTGGTGCCCACGGCGATCACCCGCGCTCCTGACGCGCGCGCCAGGTTGATCAGTCGCGCCGTCGAAGGCGGCACCTCGAACGCTTCTGCCCCCGGTGGTTCACCCGGCTCTGCCGACGACACGCCGGCGTGAAGCGTGATCGGCGTGATCACAATACCCGCCGCGACGAGCGATGCGACCAGTCGCGCACTGAAAGGCCTTGCTGCGCTAGCCATTTCGGCACTTCCCTGCCGGCGCGCGAACACCGTCTGATAGCTGCTCAGCGGCCAGGCTCGGGGCACATAGCCATACTTGATGGGCCGGCCGTATCTGGCGAGAAATGACATGACATCGCCTTCGATCGCCAAACGTGCGGTCCACAGCCGACTGCCTGCGATGCCCCGCCGCGGATAGGACGCGAGCACCACGAGCGCGGCGCCGTCAGGCAGCACGATCCGCTCGCCGGGCTCGACATCCGGAAGATGGCCGGTCGCGCCGGCGGCAGGTCGCAGTTCGACGACCCACACGTGATCGGCCAGCGCCGTCGAGAAGTGCACGGCGACCGGCGTGTTGTTGCGCATGCCGTCGACCGCAGCGGGCAGCGTCGCGGAGTTGTTCACGATCAGCACGTCGCCAGGGACCAGGTGGTCTCCGAGATCGGTGAACAGCCGATGGTGGACAGCGCCGGGCGTCGCGATCATCAGTTTGACCCCGTCGCGGGCAACGCCGCGGGCCTCGGGAGGCTCGGCGGCGTCTGAGCCTGGTGGCCGCTCGAAGCGGTTGTGTGGCATCGGGATTCTCATGCGTCGGCTCCGATGGAAACCAACTCCTGCGCACGGTAGCGGCCCGACGCGGGCCGGGTATCGAGGAGGCGCAGCAGCGCGGGCACGACGGACTCCGGATCGGGACGATCGGAGATGTCCTCGCCAGGGAAGGCCGCCTGGTGCATCTCCGTCCGCATGTCGCCTGGATCGAACGCGTACACCCCAAGGGCCGGGTGTTCGGCCGCCAGGATGGCACTGAGATGGTCGAGAGCCGCCTTTGACGAGCCGTAGCCGCCCCACCCCTCGTATGGTTCGACGGCCGCGTCGGAGCTGATGTTGACGATCGCCCCGCGACCGGCTGTCAGCGCGGGCAGTGCGGGCTGGATCAACTGAAGGGGAGCGAAGACGTTCGCGTCGTAGACGGCACGCAGATCGGCCGCCGAATAGTCGGCGAGCCGCGGTTGCGGGCTCGGCCCGAGCCGACTGGCGTTGTTGACGAGCAGTCGAAGCGGTGCGGCGGCCATGGCGGCGGCGACCAGTGCAGCCCTGTGCGCGGAATCTGTGATGTCGCCTGCAACAGTGATCAGGCGCTCGGAGTTCAGTTCCGCCGCGGTCGCCGCGAGGTCCTCAGTGCGCCTGGCGTCGGTGACGACGGTCCAGCCGCGGCCGAGCAGGGCCGTGGCCAGCGCCCGGCCGAAACCGCGGGAGCCGCCGGTGATGATCGCGACAGAAGAGATGTGTTGGGAAACAGTCATACTGGCATACTGATAGTTGAAGTGAACTTCAAGTCAAGAGCTGAGGTGCGCGCGATGGAAAGCCGAGATCTGCTGACTGTCAGTGAGGTGGCCGAGCGCAGCGGTTTCGCGCCGTCCGCGATCAGGTTCTACGACAAGCAGGGCCTGATCAACGCCACCAGGACCAGTGGCGGCCAGCGACGCTTCGAGCGAAACATGTTGCGGCGGTTGGCGTTCATTCGCGCGGCCCGCAACGTCGGATTGACCCTCGACGAGATCGCGGCCGCGCTCGAGATGCTGCCGGACAGTCGTACGCCAACGCGCGCGGACTGGACCCGGCTGTCGAAGGATTGGCGGCAGCGACTGGACGAGCAGATCGCCGGACTGATGGCCCTGCGGGACAAGCTGGATTCCTGCATCGGCTGCGGTTGCCTTTCGTTGAAGCGGTGCGTGATCTCGAACCCCGCCGACAGCGCGTCGGTTGCCGGTCCCGGCGCGGTGTACCTCCCGAAATCGTTGCGCCATCCGGCGTAGATTCGGTGCGGGGCCGAAATGAAAACCTTGCGCCGTTCGCAGCGATACGTGGTGCTGACACTGGCAGCACTGATAGTGATGTGCGCGGTCGCGGGTGTCCTGCTGTGGTTCACCGATCGACACGCAGGCGAGGTGCATGTCCAGGGCGAACCGATGACCGATGCCCAGGCGGCAGGACAAGTCGTGGCGTCCGCCAAGCAGATCGTCAGTGTCGCGCAATTACGGGATACCTCGGGCGGCTACGCGTTCGTGTCCTGCCAGAATTCGAACGAACCGCCCTACCAGGCCGCGGTGTATCTGAACTTCCGGTTGCCGCAGGACAATTCGGTGAAGTATCTGCGCGACGTCGCCGCTTCGCTGACCGCGCACGGCTGGGCACCCGCAGCGTCGACCAGCGAACACTTCGGCCAGAAGCTGACCAAAGACGGCGTGACGGCGATCATCTATCGCAGCGTCGACCAGACCGACTTCGCCACCATGCGCCTCTACGGCGAATGCCGCAACACCTCCGACCACCGCAGCGACAACCCTGTCTGGCGTGAAGTCACCGACCAACTCGGCTGACGCGCGTCAGCACAGGGATCGCTGAAGGAGCACGGTGTCCAGCCACCGGCCATGCTTGAAACCGACGGCGGTCAGCCGTCCGGCATCGATGAATCCGCGATTGCGGTGCAGCGCGAGGGAAGCCGCGCCGTCGGCGTCGGCGATCACCGCGATGACCTCGCGGATACCCGCGCTGGTGCAGTCGGTCAGCAGCGCGTCGAGCAACCTGCCGCCGATCCCGCGGCCGACCGCGTCGGCAGCGAGGTAGATCGAGTCCTCGACGGTGTAGCGGTAGGCGGGGCGGGTCTTCCACGGTGCGCAGTAGGCGTAGCCGGCGATCCGGCCGTTTAGCGTCGCGGTCAGAAATGGCAGTCCACGATCGGTGACCGACTGCAGCCGGTCTCGCCATTCGGATTGATCGGGTGCGTCGATCTCGAAGGTCGCCACGCCCGTTTTCACGTGGTGGGCGTAGATCGCACCGACGTCATCGAGGTCGTCGAAAGTGGTGGGCCGGATCGTGATATCGGTCTGGGGCACACCATATTCCGCGTCTTCAGCAGGCAACGGGATGCGACTCGCAATACGGCGTGGTGCCGGGGAAGCGGTAGCGATGGTCGGCGATCCACCGGTACACGGCGTTCTGGATGGACCGGATGCCGGGAACGCGGTAGATCCGCAGCGGCAGCCGTGTGCCGAGCGCGACCGAGAGCGCCGCGTTGATCGCCTCCGCGCCGCCGTATACCTCGCCGGATTCGTCCAGCCACCAGGACATGTCGAATAGGTGCGACGGGTCCACACCGAGGCGTTCTGCAACACCTGGTGCCTGGAACGGCTCCGTATGCAGATTTCCCGTCCGGTCGAGCTTGATGAGGAAATAGACCGACCGCGTACACATCCCGCAGGCTCCGTCGAAGTACAGCACACCGTTCATGCCTTCATTGTTCACCGCGGCGTCAGGTCAGTCACTGCCTGCTGCGCAGATATGACCGACGTCATCCTCAGCACTGTCTCACCTGCATACAGCGCCATCCGGTCCACCATCGAATCGGGCATTCCCATCGTCGGCGCCATCGGCGAGAACATCGGTAGACCGGGCCGCTGCAAGCCGAGCAGCGGCGCGATCGCCCGATCAGGAAGCCTGGCGAACTTTCCGCTGCCCGCATTGATCAGTCTCGGAACGACCTTGGCGCGCCCGTCGTCGCCGCACCACCGCCGCGTAGCAGCGTTGGGTACCACCCGGTGCGGCAGCGGCCAACCGAGCCCGAACAGCGTCGTACGAAACGTCTTGTCCGCCTTGAGAATACGGCTGACATACTCCGGATGGGGGCGTGCCTCGTCGGTCAGCAGGAAGCGGGTGCCCGCCACCACACCCGCGGCCCCGGCAGTCATGGCCGTCCGGGTGTCGTCGGCGGCGGCGATACCACCCGCCAGCAGCACCGGTCGGCCACGCGCGATCTCGAGCACGCGCGGCAGCAACTCGAGCGCCGGCGTCTTGCCTGCGATGTGTCCGCCCGCCTCGCAGCCCTGGGCGATCAGCCCGTTTGCGCCGCACACGCACGCCCGGCGCGCCTGCTCCTCGGTGCCGACCATGACGAAGACGAAGACGCCCTGCTCGGACAGCCGACGCAACATATCCCGGTCCATGCCGAACGCGATGACCGCCACGTCGATGCGCGCCTGCACGCACACGTCGACGTGGCTGCGGCGGACAAACGGCATCAACAGGTTGACCGCCACCGAACGGTGGGGGACCGCGTCGCGCACCTGACGGATCGCCTCCCGCAAGTCCGGCGGCGGAAGCAACCCGAGCGTGCCAAGGGCCCCGGCGGCGGCGACGGCAGCGGCCAGCTCGGGGCCTGCAAGGCCACCGCCCATTCCAGCCTGTGCCACCGGAACGTCGAGGCGGAGCCGATCTAGCAGGTCCACGAGCGCACGCTAACAGGCCCGCGGCGTGCGCTAGCCGTAAAGCTTGGCGAGAATTTCGCCGGCTTCGTCGTCCTCGAGCACCGGCGTGGCTGAGATCTGCATGTACTCCTGCCACTCGGAAACCAACGAGAAGACGCCCTTCGGGTCGGTCGCCTCGACCACCGAACAGCCCGAGCCGTTCAAGCCGAACCACCGGCCCAGCTGCGTGACGCCCTCCGGCGGTTTGCCACCGGTCTCCAGGAACCGTTTTGCTGCGGCCCGAGTCCCATCGGGTTCCAGCGTCCATTGAACGAGATATTTCATGTTTCGTTACCCCCTATGGTGGCTCCCTTGCGCGAGCCCCTACAGCAGTATGCGACCAGGTTCGGGTGAAGTTCGGCGATTGGGCAAGCTGCGAAGAGGGTGATTCCCGTTGCAACGGTCAACGCCGTCAACGCGGCTCGCTCAGCAGCCAATTCCCTTGGAGCGCACGGGGATACGGTGGGTTGCGTCCTAGCGGGCGGGCGGACCGGGCTTCGCCTGTGCGGCGTCGCGGCGCCGGGCGGCCATCCCCGCAAGCGCTTCGAACACCACGCGGTGCGCGGCGTTCACGGTCAACTCGGCGTGGTCGTAGGCCGGTGCGACCTCGACCACGTCGACGCCTGCGACGTCGTGTTCGTAGCAGAGTTGGCGCACCATCCGCAGCAGGTCCGCGCTGGTGATGCCGCCAGGTTCGGGCGTGCCGGTGCCGGGCGCGTGCGCAGGGTCCAGTACGTCGATGTCGACCGAGACGTAAAGCTTGTCTGCCTTGGCCAGCGCCTCGCTGACCGCATCACGCATCACCGCCTTGAACCCGCGGTCCCAGATCTCCTGCATGGTGTGCCATGTCATGCCCTGTTCGAGCATCCACTCAAAGGTGTCTTGCGGAGGCCAGTAGCCCCGCAGGCCGACCTGAACGAAATGGGTGCCGGGCACCGCGCCCGACTCGATGAGTCTGCGCATCGGCGTGCCGTGGCTGGCCAGGTTGCCTTCGATCTCGTCGGCGGTGTCGGCGTGCGCGTCGAAGTGCACGATGCCGACGTTGCCGTAACCATGCACGTCGGCCACCGCCGTCGCGGCGGGCCAGGTGATCGAATGGTCCCCGCCGAGGATGACGGGAACGATGCCACGCGACGCCACAGCGTGCACGCGTTCGCGAATGTTGTTGTGCGACACCTCGGTCTGGCCGTGCGGGCAGTAGGCGTCACCGAAGTCGACAACTTCCAGCCAGTCGAAGATCTCCAAACCGAGATCCAGATGATAGGTGCCGGGTTCGTAGGCCGTCGACCGGATCGCCCTTGGCCCGAACCGGGCACCGGGCCGGTTGGTGGTCGAGATGTCGAACGGCGCGCCGACGATCGCGGCGTCGGGGCGCCACGACTCCAGCTGCTCGACTTCTGTCAGAAACGGGCGGTGCCCGAACGACACCATGCCGGCATAGGCCAGTTCGAGTTGCTCGGCCATGCCGGGCGGGAGGTCGCGCTGGTGATCATGGTCGTGGCCCATCCGACGACCGTACCGTCCGGCGGGCCCACGTGTCGCAGCGTCGGCCGACGAACACGGCGGCGGCGATCGACTCACGATCCAGCCGCGCCCCGGCACGAAAACCGTTGCCGACCAACTCCATCCTCACGACTCCGGGAACGAGTAGGCAGCCCTTGCTGCGCACGCTCCGACCCGATCGCCGGCCATGTCAGGTGTCGGCGGCGAGGGCGTTGCGCAGCACCTCGGGGACCGGTCGCTTGGCCCAATCATCCGTGGAGACAACGACGTAAACGTTGTGGCCACGCACCGCGGCTTGCTCAGCGGAGTCGCCGTTACGTCGTTGCACCGTGAATGCGAGCGTGAAGCTCGTCGACCCGATCCGGTCGCATTGCACCGCGACCCGCACCGAATCGCGCCACCGAACCGGTGTCAGGTAATCGATGTCGCTGTGAACGACCTGCACGTCGTGGCCGGTCGCGATCAAGCCCGGATACGTGACGCCGAGGTGGTCGAGGAATCCGGTGCACGCCTCGTCGAACCAGGTGAGGTAATGGCCGTTGAACACCACGCCTTGTTGGTCGACTTCCGCGTAGCGCGGCACCACAGGCAACGAATACGCGCTCACCCCATCACCCTAGCGAGTTTGCTGTAGCCGCCATCCGGGGCGGTGAGCGACGCTACGATCTTCGCGTGGCAGGCGAGCAATGGCAGGCGCCGGCCCCGGCCAGCGACGGGCGCCAGGCACGGCAAAAACCGGAAGACACCGTCGAGCGGCGGATCACGTGGTGGCAGAGGGCCTTGCGATGGATCGCGTGGCTGACGTTCCTCGGACTCGCGGTCTCCAATTCCGGGAGCGTGTCCTTCTCGGCGCGCGAATGGCTGGGGTTGATCGCCGCTATCGGGATCACCATCTGGTGCATGGCGAAGCCGCTGGGCGGACCGAAGTACGAGCTGCTGGAGCCGACGCACCTGCTCGGCGCGTTCGTCTCGCGAACCAGTTGGGGTCTTGTGCTGTTCGGCGCGATCCTCACCGTTGGTGGGGCAGCGGGCTCGATGGCGGCGATCTACGACGTCTCCACCGGGCGGGCCAGCGTCGGCGAGGTGTTCAAGGACATCGCGATCTTCATCGAGGGCTGGATCGCTGAACTGATCGCGCCCACCTATGACGCCGAGCTCGAAAAGACACGCGCCTACGCATTGTTCGTGCTGCTGATTCCGGGATTGCTGCTGCTGTTCTTCAACCTCGTCCCGTTCTTCAAGCGCGGCACGGAGTTTCAGGTCCACCCCGACGGGTCGGTGACGGTGCGCAGTGGGGACAGCTGGGAACCGCTGATGGAGTACCAGTACTCGACAGTCACGGCCGACGGCACGACCATCGAATTCACCCCGCCGCCCGACGGTCCGCCTGCGATCGTGCTGCCGCAGGACCGGGTGTTCTCGCGCGAGTACGGTGCACGGCTGCCCGCCAAGGTCAGCGCCGAGTTCTTCCGGCGGCTGCTGGCGGGCAGGGGATTCGGGGTGCAGTCGGCGCCGTCGAGCAGTAGCTTCACCGCACAACGGAAGTGACGAGCGTCCGGTCGGGCAGACTGGTCGCGTGCAGCTGGTAAGCATCGATGACATCCGCGCGGCCGCGGAGCTGATCCGGCCCTATGTCCTGCGCACGCCGCTGGTTCCGGCAGGTTGGGCCGACGACGAGCGGCCGCTGTGGATCAAGCCGGAGAACCTGCAGTCGATCGGGGCCTTCAAGGTTCGGGGCGCCTTCAATGCGATCGGACATCTCGACGAATCCGTGCGCACCCGCGGCGTCGTCGCCTATTCGAGCGGCAACCACGCGCAGGCTGTTGCGTACGCCGCGGCGGTGTACGCCGTGCCCGCCCATATCGTCATGCCTCGCGAGACACCAGGCATCAAGGTCGAGGCGACCCGAAGCCACGGCGCCGAGGTGGTGTTGTGCGGTGCGGGCCAACGCGAAAAGGTTGCCGCCGAGGTGGTCGAGCGCACGGGCGGCGTACTTGTCCCGCCCTTCGACCACCCCGACATCATCGCCGGGCAGGGCACCATCGGCCTCGAGATCGCCGAGGATTTACCCGCGGTCGACAACGTGCTGGTGCCCGTCAGCGGCGGCGGCCTCGCGTCGGGCATCGGCACCGCGATCAAGGCGCTCTGCCCCGACGCGCGCGTCTTCGGCGTCGAACCGGAATTGGCGGCCGATACGGCAGACAGCCTTCGGCTTGGCCGTCGGGTGGACTGGTCGATCGAGGACAGGAACCGCACGATCGCCGATGGCCTGCGGTCGCAGCCGTCCGAGTTGACGTTCGCGCACCTGCAGCATGTGCTGGATGGCCTGATCACGGTGTCGGAGAACGAGATTCGCGCCGCCGTGCGTGAACTCGCGCATCGAGCGCACCTGGTGGCCGAACCGAGCGGCGCGGTCGCGCTGGCAGCCTACCGGCAGGGCACGACGCCGCCCGGTCGCACGGTGATGGTCCTGTCCGGCGGCAACATCGAACCGCCGATGCTGCGAGAGATTCTGGCGGGCTGAGTCAGGCGGAGACCGGGATCACCAAGGGGACGGCGATCTCACATTTCTGGTGCATCGAGTGCACCCACGCGTCCTGCTCGGCCGCGGCCTTCAGACAGCGGCGGCGGCCCGTCCAGCCGCAAGAGCACGTGGCAGTCGAATGCCCGAACCCGAAATTGTGCACGGCCACCACGCCTTGCGACAGGACGTCGGGGCCCGGGAAGTGCCCGACGTCGATTACATCACTCGGTGCAGCTACCGACATCAGTGCGCCTCCTACGTCGACCCGACCTCGTTGTCCTGTCAGACGCGCGAACTCGCGATCCGGTTCCCATGCTGAACCGGGTTGTGGGCGAATTCGGTTTCGGCCGGATAACGACTTGGCCACGCCGGGTTAGTGGACGCCCTCCATCAGCCTGCTGATCCACGGCCCGAGCGCGAACACCACGACGCCTGCGAGAATTGCGACGCCCCCGATGATCCCGAAGTAGCCGAATTCGCGGGCCGGATCATAGTAGCGGGCCAGCACTCCCGACATGGAGGTGCCAAGGCCGACCGAGAAGAAGTACAGCGCCATCATCTGAGCCCGAAACGCCTCTGGCGCAAGCTTTGTCGTGACCGACAGTCCGATCGGCGACAGCAGCAGTTCCGAGATCGCGAACACCGCCATGATTCCGACGACCAGCAGGGCCGGCACCGTCTTGCCGGTCGAAGAAGACATCGGCAGAAACAGCAGGAACGCCAAGCCCATTCCGATCACGCCGTAAGCGAATTTTCGCGGTGTGGTCGGCGCGCGGTTGCCCAGTCGCGTCCACATCATCGCGAAAAGCGGTGAGAGGACGATGATCCAGACCGGCTCGATCGAACCGATCCAGTTCGACGGAGCGGTCCACCCGAAGATCGACCAGTTCATCCGCTCGTCGGAGTACACCGCCAACACCGTGAAAATCTGCTGAAACAGCGACCAGAACACGGCGTTTGCGATGAACAGCGGAATGAACGCGCGCACCCGGGTCCGCTCGACTGCTGCCACCTTCGAACTCGTCAGCATCACCGCGAAATACGTGATCGATGCGGCGATGATCACGCCCGTCGTCACCTGAGAAAGGTTGGCCAGCTTCACCAACCCGGTGGCGAAGGCCGCCGCGACGACAGCCACACCCACGACTGCGATCCCGGCGACCCAACCAATAGCGCTGCGGGGCAACGGATTCGGTACGGTGCGGCCGTGCGTACCCAGATTGCGCCGAAATAGCACGTACTGAGCGAGGCCGAGTGCCATGCCAACCGCGGCTGCGCCGAAGCCATAGTGAAATCCAGCGCGGGTCTGCAGCAGACCGGTGATCAACGGCCCGATGAACGCACCAAGGTTGATCCCGAGATAGAACAGGGTGAAGCCGCCGTCGCAGCGCGCGTCACCCTTCTCGTAGAGTGTGCCGAGCAACGACGAGGCATTCGCCTTCAACGCGCCGGAGCCGAGCGCGACAAGGACCAGGCCGACCGCGACGCCGGTCAATCCCGGCAGGATCGCGAGGGCGATATGGCCGCACACGACGACTACACCGCCGTAGAACACCGTGCGCTCCATGCCGAGGAGCCGGTCGGCGATCCAGCCGCCGAGCACCGTCGACAGGTAGACGAGCCCGCCATAGGCGCCGACGATGCCGGTCGCCGTGGCCTTGGGCAGCGCCAGGCCGCCCTCGGTCACCGAGTAATAGAGGTAATAGCCGAGGATGGTGAGCATCCCGTAGAACGAGAAGCGCTCCCATAACTCGACTCCGAAGAGGTTGACCAAGCCAACCGGGTGGCCGAACAGTGTGCGTTCGGCGGAGCCGCCTTCCGTCTGTTCAACTGCTGTCATGTGGGGGAGGATGCCACGCCGCCGATCGCTTCGTGGCCGATAACGTCCACCTATTCGTGGGCAAAGGGGGTACTAGGTGATGGGCAGGAGTTTCATGCGGCACAGCACATTTCGGCATCCGGATAGTCGGTCCGGGCGCCACGCCCGACGAGCCCCGACCAACGGGTGCAGGTAGTGTCACCCCGATAGGTGGACGTCCGAAGGGATGTGAGTGGACGCCGTACTCGGCTTATCGGTAACGCCGTCTGCCGTCGGCCTCGTTCTCGTCGAGGGGCAGGACGCCGACGGCGCCACCGTGGACCGCGATGCATTCGAGGTCGGGGTTCGCGGTCGGTGCAGTGCCCTGCAGACCTCAGAACAAGCGGCCGCAGCAGTATTACGCAGTGAGGCGATCGCCGCGACGCATGGTCACCGGCTGCATTCCATCGGTGTGACGTGGAGTGACGACGCCAACGCCGAGGCCTCGCTGCTGCTGAAGTCGCTGAGCGATTCCGGTTTCGACAATGTCGTCGCGGTGCGCCTCCCCGAGGCGACAGAGGCGTTGGCGCGCGGGATCGCCGAGGTCATCGGCTATGGCACCACCGCGGTGTGCGTGCTCGAGCCTGAGACGGTGATCGCGTTGATCGTGCATCTGCGCGACGGCTCGGTGCAGACCTCGGTCAACCGCAGGATCGTCACCGAAGAAGACCTGGTCCGGTGGCTGAGCACCCTGTTCACCCGCGCCGACTGGCAGCCAGAGGCCCTCGTGATGGTTGGGTCCGGCGGCGATGACGAGCTGATGCCGATCCTGGAACGGGCACTTTCGGTGCCGGTCTTCGCGCCGGCAGAAGCCCAGCTGGCCCTCGCGCGTGGCGCGGCGATGGCATCTGCGCAGAATGTCGAGTCCAGCTTCGTCGACGAGGCCCATCAGTTCGAGGCCCATCACTTCGAGCAGCAAAAACCCGAGGAGCGCCGGCGTCGGCCGCGGGGACAGACCGGCCCGCTGGCTCTACTGGTCGCGGGGGTGCTGACGTTCACCGTTTCGGCGTCGGTCGCGGTCAGCCTGCAGCTGGTGCCCAAGAAGGAGACGGCCTCCTCCGAACCGCAACCCGCGGCCAAGGTCTCTCCCGAGCCACCCGCCGTCGTCACTCAGATGCAGGCGCCGCTCCCGGTCACTCCACCAGTCGTCGAGCCCCCATCGGAGGTCGTCCCTGCGGAGGCACCGCCGACACCGGCCTCCAGCGAGACTCCGGTCGGCCTTCCCGACGTCACCGGCGCGGCCGCAGGCGAGCCGCCCGTCGAAGCTGTTCCTGCCGACCCTGCAGCGGCCCCGCCTCCTGAGAGCGCTCCGCTGGCGCCCGAGCAGCTGCCCCCGCCGGTGGCACCCGTGACGACCGAACGCCCCGGCATCATCAGCCGGATCAGGGACCGGCTGCATCGGGACGACGAGGGAGCCCCGGCTGCCGACGCCCCACTCCCGGCCGCGCCGGCAGAGCCGTTACCCGCGCCACCGCCTGGGGACGCCCCTCCGGTGCTGCCGCCCGGCTGATCGGCATACCGACGCGCGCTGTAGCTACGATGCGCCGGCGCGACATGCGGATGCGCGCTGACTTGCGGTTACCCGATGTCGCAGCACAAGCCATCTAGGATGAAAGCTTGCTGACCGCCCATCACGGAGGAATGTCAAAATTGCGTAGAGCCGTTCGAAATCTGCTTGCCGTGGTGGGCATTACAGCGATCGCGACCGCCGGGTCCGTCGCCACGAGTGCGGCCAGCGTCCCCACGCCTACCGAAGTGGTCAGCATTTCGCCGAAACCCGGCCAGAAGGTAGGGGTGGCGATGCCGGTGACGGTGACGTTCGCGCAGTCCATCGCCGACCGCGTGGCCGCCGAGCGCACCATCTCGTTCACCTCGCCCGCCACCCCCGCAGGCTCGTTCACATGGCTGAATGACCGTGTCGTGCAATGGAATCCGAAGGGATTCTGGCCCGCTCATTCGAATATCATCGTGACAGCAGGCGGCGCCAAGACGTCGTTTGAATCCGGGGCGGCCACCGTGGGCGTCGCCGACATCGATGCGCACACCTTCACCGTCAGCATGGACGGCCAAGTCGTTCGCACCATGCCCGCCTCGATGGGCAAGCCAAGACACCCAACCCCGATCGGATCGTTTTCTGCGCTGGAGAAGCAGGCCAGCGTGGTGATGGACTCGCGCACCATCGGCATTCCGCTGTCCGATCCGGAGGGCTACAGGCTGACCGTCAGCGACGCCGTGCGGGTCACCTGGGGCGGGGTCTACGTGCACTCCGCGCCGTGGTCGGTGGCCTCACAGGGCAATTCGAACGTCAGCCACGGCTGCATCAATCTCAGCCCCGAAAACGCCGACTGGTACTACAACACCGTCAACATCGGTGACCCGATCATCGTTCAGCAATAGCGTGCAGGTTCTTCGCGGTCGGTGAGGTCGCGACGGTCGCGATATCGGGGTAGGTGCCGAGCACGCGATCGGCGGTGCCCGAACTGGTGACAGTGAACCAGTAGTGCTCGTTCTTGTAGTGGTGATTGCGGTGGTTGCGCCAGATAGCGCGGTACACAGTGGTTTTCGGCTTGTAGTCGCTGTGGATGAGATAGTGGGTCCACTCGTAGACCATACCCATCGCGGCGATGATGACCAGATAGGTCAGCCCCATCCCGAGTCGTGGAAAAGCCAGCAGCGCAACGGCAACCGTAAGCGGAAGCACCCACGACACCAACGACTTCCAAGGGATGAAGATCAACGGAACGCTACGCGGGTCGACGTGATGCGCCCGGTGTTCACGGGAGAGCAGCGGATCGATGGTCAGCGGACCGAGACGCTTTGGGCGCCAATGCAAGACGAACACGTGAATGATCCACTCGAAGAACGGAAACACCGCGATCATCACCAGCGGCACCAACGCGTCGGTGATCTGCCAATCTCCGACCGCGACCCGCGCGGTCAGGGCCGCGACCAATACGGCGCCAATCATCCACGGGGACGGGTGTTTCCAGAATTCGCGGCCTGCGTCGGCGAGCGTGAAACCTCTGCGCGTGGACCGCTCGGACGTGGTGGTCAACGTTGCTCCTCCAGGTTGTCGATAACGGTAAGCAGCCCGACGGTCGCGGGCTCGAGTAGGTCCTGCGCGGCTTTGCGTGCCCGCGCAGGATCACCCGCCGTGATGGCGTCGGCGAGTTCGCGATAGGCCGCAGGTCGACCGACCTCGTCGGCCATCACGGTGGCCAGCGCGGCGAGGGCGGGCTCATAGGTGGCGCGAAGCGTGTTGTACATCAACCGAAACGCGATCGAGTCCGCGCCGTCGACCACGTGGTCCCAGAACACCAGCGCGAGCCGCTGTTGCTCGACGGGGTCCTTCTCGTCGGCCAGCTTCTGCAGCACGTCGTCGAACAGCGCAGCCAGTTGCGGGTCTCGCCGCGCTGCCGCGAGCTCGGCGACCTTGGGCCCGTTGTGAAGTCGCGTCTCCAGGATGCTGCGCACAACGGACAGGTCGAGCTCGCCGCCGCGGATCAGCAGGCGAGGGAGCAGGTCGAGACCGGCGTGGCGGCGAAAGTCGCGCACGTGCGTGGCGTCGCCCTGACGCACCTCCACCAGGCCGGCTGCAGTCAGCCGCTTGAGCGCCTCGCGCACCGCGGGCCGGGACACCCCGAGCACCTCGGCGAGCCTGCGCTCGCTGGGCAAGGTCTCGCCCGGCTGCATCTCACCGCTGAGCACCTCGGCGACGATCTGGTCGAAGACGTCCTCGGGCACGGATCGCCGGTTGACAGGTTGCAACGCCATACGGCCACCATGCCAGGCAGATGGCCAGGGGTCAAGTGGTCTTACCAGTTGCTGTTAGGCCCTGGCGAGCTGTGCCTTCATCGCCTCGGCCAGCGCGAGCATGCCGGACATCGGGCGCACCATGACCATGAGTTCGCTGATCGCGCCGTCCTCGTCGAGTTGGATGAAGTCGCATCCCTCGACGTGCCTGTCACCGACGCGGGTCTCGAACACCAGCGCGTGATCACGCGCATCCGCGGCGCCGATTTCGCGCGTATAGCGGAAGTCCTCGAACACCGCCATGACCGCCTCCAACAGCCGGCCCACTGCGTCGCGGCCCTGATACGGCTTGAAGACGGCCGGACTGCGAAACACCACGTCTTCGCGCATCAAGGCGACTGCGGCATCCAGATCACGGGCTTCGATTGCGCGACGGAAGGGGTGCACCACTTGACCACCTCATTAGTCAACAAGTTGAATAGGTGCAAACGATACTAAGCGTTGTCCGGGAGGCCGTCTAGATGGCGTTGCGTCACGCACTGCTCGCCGCGTTGCTGGAGGGCGAGGCCTCGGGGTACCAGCTCGCCAAGCGCTTCGACGTATCAGTCGCTAACTTCTGGTCGGCCACCCCGCAGCAGCTCTATCGCGAACTCGACCGCGTCGAAGCCGAGGGCCTGGTCCACGCCCGCCTGGTGCGCCAGCAGCGGCGGCCTGACAAGAGGGTGTTCACGCTGACCGACGCCGGACGGGCTGAGCTGCACCGGTACACCGCCGCCCCGGCCAAGCCGGTGGCGATGCGCGACGAGCTGCTGGTCAAACTGCAAGCCGTCGACGTCGGCGACGCGCCCGCTGTCACCAAGGAACTGATGGCCCGGCTAGAGCGTGCCCGCGCGAAGTTGGCCACCTACGACCGTCTGCTCGCCGACATGCTCGACGGCCGCGACGAACACGCGTTCACGCGCGACTCCGACCGGATCGGGCCCTATCTGACGCTGATGGGCGGGCGGATGTATGAGCAGACGAACATCAACTGGTGCACCGCGGCACTCGAGGTGCTCAGCACTGAGCGTCGATCCGGAACGTCGCGGTGACGTCCTTGCTCGGGTTGTCGGCGAAGTTGCCGTCGGCGGACCCGGTGATGGTGTACTTGCCGCCGGTGCCGCTCACCTCGGCCTTCCCGATGTCGCCCCATGAGGTACCGGAGAAGCCGCTGAAGTCACGGAAGTCGACCGACTTGACGCTGACCTTGTCGCCGGTGTCGATGACCGCGGTGAAACCCTTCGCTTTGTCGGGGGTTTCGATGGTCCACGCCCACCCCGTCTGAGAGCAGGTCACCGCGTGCGGGTTGCCGGTGTCCTTACCGTCGATCGTCACCTTCGCCGTCGTTCCGCCAAGCGCGGGCGGCTGCCCGCCGCAGCCGGCCAGTCCGAGAGCGAGCACCGCCGCGGTCACCGCAATGTGTCGGGTCTGCATGTGGCCAGACTCTATTACCCGCGCAGTGCTGCGGCGGTCGTTTCGTCCGCGGGAAGAAACGCCTCGATGCTCAGCTCCGCTGCGGTCAGGTCCAACGCGGTGCCGAAGGTCGTGACGGTACTCAGGAACGTGAGCACCTGCCCGTCGGCGCCGTAGAGCTCAAGAGGCACCGCGACGCCGCCGAGTTCGCGGGTCTCCTCGAAACCGCCCGGGTAGGACTCGATCTCGTCGAGCAGCCCAGACAGCTCGCTCGACCCGCTGACCGAAACCTCGCGACGCAGCCGCTCGATGAGGTGGTGGCGCCACTGGCCGAGATTGCGAATGCGCGGCGCCATCCCTTCGGGGTGCACCGCGATTCGCAACGCGTTCGGTCGCTCGAGCAGATGCGGGGCGACGCCATCGAGCAACACAGCGGCGCCTGCGTTGGCTTGCACGATCTGCCAGCCGCGGTCGACGACCACGCAAGGAAATGGGTTGTACGCGTTGAGGACTCGCTCGACGCCCGCGCGCACGGCGCCCATGTCGGGGTCGTCCAGCGGGCGTTCGCGGTAGACCGGTGCCAGCCCGGCGGCCATCAGCAGTTGGTTCTGCTCGCGTAGCGGCACGTCGAGCACGCCGGCCAGCCGCAGCACCATGTCGCGGCTGGGCGCCGACCTGCCCGTCTCGATGAAACTGACGTGGCGAGCCGATACGTCGGCCTCGATCGCGAGGTCGAGTTGCGAGAGCCTGCGGCGCTGCCGCCACTGACGCATCAGCGAACCGAACGGCGGGCTGGAGACTTGCGCGACGGTGGTCACGCGCCAAGTGTTGCGTACCGCGGGGGAGCGCAGCCACTACCTGAGAGGTAATTGCGGCGCCTACCTCAGCCCAGCACCGCGCGAGCCGCTGATCCGCAGGGAAAGCCGGCGGCGCTGTCCGCCCAGTGCCCCACCACCGGGACCAGGGACGGCCGGTAGGCAAGAACTGCTGCGGCGATTATCACGCCCATGTCGTGCTGAGAGACACGCTGCTCACCGGTACTGACTATCGAAGCCACACTGGCGTCGTCCTGCGGGGCGGCGCTCAGTTGGTCCACGAGCTCATGAGCCCAAGCGACCATCGCGTCGGGATTGGGGGAGGCCACGCCGTTCTGGTCGAGCAAGTGCAGATAGGACGCGTCGGCCGGGGTGTTGGGGGCGGCCGACGCCAGCACCGGAGCGCCGACCATCAGGCCGAGCACCGCTGCCAAGAGTGCTACCGCCGTTTTCAGAACAGTCATGGTGTTCTCCCTGATACCACCGTGCCAACATCGCGGGCGAAGCGCCACAGTCACTACGTCTCAGGTAATTGCGCCGCTTACCTCAGGGCAGGACAGTCAAGACATGTCCGATCAGGAGATTCCCCGGTGGTTGCGCTTCGTGCTGATCTCGGACCGCGCGGGATCGGCGTGGTACATCGGCGCAGGCTTCTTCTTCGCCCCGGCACTGGCCGTGCTGTCGCCGTGGCCGACGCTCACCGCGGCGTGCTGGGTGATGATCGGCCTGGCCGGGTTGTGGCTCGGACTGCTCGGCATCGCGATGGCCACCGGTCTGGCGATCGTGCTGCGAACCGGCGCCGAAATACCAGAGGACTACTGGCGGTCGATCATCGACTATCCGGCTAGTGCGCCATCGCGTGTTTCCCGGTGTAGTCCACCTGCCAGTGCTTGATTCCGTTGAGCCAGCCAGATCGGAGCCGTTCGGGCGGTGAGATCGGCGTGAGGTTCGGCATCTCGTCGGCGATCGCGTTGAAGATCAAGTCGATTGTCATCCGCGCCAGGTTCGCGCCGACGCAGTAGTGTGCGCCGGTTCCGCCGAATCCCACGTGCGGGTTGGGATCTCGCAGGATGTTGAACGTGTACGGATCGTCGAAGACGTCCTCGTCGAAATTGGCCGAACGGTAGAAGATCACCACACGTTGGCCCTTCTTGATCTGCACGCCCGAGAGCTCGGTGTCCTCCAGCGCGGTGCGCTGGAACGACGTCACCGGGGTGGCCCAGCGGACGATCTCGTCGGCCGCGGTCGCAGGGCGCTCCTTCTTGAAAAGCTCCCACTGGTCCGGGAATTCGGTGAACGCCATCATGCCCTGGGTGATCGAGTTGCGCGTCGTCTCGTTGCCTGCGACCGCAAGCAGAATGACGAAGAAGCCGAACTCGTCGTCG
This sequence comes from Mycobacterium sp. OAE908, assembly GCF_017872775.1. Taxonomy (NCBI): domain Bacteria; kingdom Bacillati; phylum Actinomycetota; class Actinomycetes; order Mycobacteriales; family Mycobacteriaceae; genus Mycobacterium; species Mycobacterium sp. OAE908. Next base: position 1,196,050 of record NZ_JAGGJL010000002.1, on the reverse strand, counting down.
GTGAGCTTGTGTCCCTCGACATCGGCCTGGACGAGTTTGGTGACGAGGTCGTCGCCCGGATTCGCGCTTCGCTGCGCGGCCATCTGCATGCCGTACATGATCAGTTCGATCGACGCCGCCATCGGGTCGTTGCCGCCGAACTCCGGATCCTGGTCCCCGACCATCTGATTCGACCAGTCGAAGAGCTTCTTGCGGTCCTCCTGCGGGACGCCCATCAGGCCTGCGATCGCCTGCAGCGGAAGCTCAGCCGACACCTGCTCGACGAAATCACCGGAGCCCTCGGCTGCGGCTTCCTTGACGATGTTGTGTGCCCGCTCGCGAAGCTCGTCGCGCAGCGACTCGACGGCACGCGGGGTGAATGCGCGCGAGATGATCTTGCGCAGGTGCGTGTGGTGCGGCGCGTCCTGATTGAGCAGCACGACTTTTCCCCGCTCCAACGACTCGGGGTCGGCATCCTCGCGGTATCGCGGTAGTGCGGTCTGCTTGTTACTGGAGAACACGTCGCTGCGCAGCGACACCTCCTTGACGTCCTTGTGTTTGGTCACCACCCAATACCCGGTGTCGCCGAAGGCGCGATACTCCTCGCCTCGTTCGTGCCACCAGATCGGCGCCACCTTGCGCATGTGCGCCAATTCCTCGATGGGCAGGCGTTCGGCGTAGACGTCTGGATCGGTGAAATCGAAACCGGGTGGGAGGTCCGGAGACGGCATAGATTCACTCCTGGTGGTGAGATTGTCTAGTGCTCTAACGCATTGCTACACCACAGATAGGGAGCGGTGCGGCGGGTTAGGCGAATCTCCAAGTGAAACGTGTTCCCGAAACGGGAAAATCTAATTAACCGCTTCGTCACAGCAACCCCAGATGTAACAATTTTGTCAGCCAGACGGAAGCACCTAGTAGCAACGCGCTATCCGGAAGGGGGCACGGGTGAGGACGAAGAGCGGAGCAACAACCACGCTCGCTGTGGCGTCGGGCGCACTAGGAGTCATCGCAGCGATGACCTTCGGCGCGCCGACTGCGCTGGCCGACCCCGTCCCGCTCATTCCCGGACCCCCTCCGGCGCCGGCCGAACCGGCGGCCCCCGCGCCAGGACCGGCGCCTGGGCCGGCGCCTGATGCCACCGTGCAATCCGCCGCCGGCACGCTGCCGACCCCGCCCGACGGCATACAGCACCTGTCGAGCCCGGACAACCTGCCGCCCGGCACGACTGACGTCCCCGATCCGCAGCAGGGCGGTTCGTATCTTCGCGACCTCTGGCACGCGTACCAAACCCAGGAAATCACCGGGCGCGATGCGCTGCTGCTTCTCGCACAGCGACCGATGGCGTCGAATACGGCACCGCCCGCGGGCATGCCCGCGAATCCGGCCCCACCGCTGGCACCCGGCGCCGCGCCGCCGCCTGCACCGGAACCTGAACCGGCGCCTGCGCCGCCGCCACCGCTGTTCCCGTGGCTGGCCCCGGCGCCCGAGCCCGCGCCTACGTCCTGAGTCGCCGGCCGGCCTGAGCCAGGATGTCGCGCACGACGCGAACGTGCACCGGTTCGGTGACCGCCCATACCGCTCGCGCGATCAGATTGCGCTGCGCCACGAACGTCGCGAAAAGCAGTGCGTCGTCTTGTTTCCTGAGCAGCAACTCGCCGGGCATTCCAATGCGCGAGTCGGCGCCCAGAAGAACATGATCGGGCACTGAGCGGCGAACATCCCACCCGAGCACCGCACCCTGCGACCCGCTGCTCACCTTCAGCCCGATCGTCGACCACCCGGACAGCAGCTGAGTTCGGACGGCCAGCGAAGAACCCTCGAGAACTTCGCGGATCAAATCCTCGGCGTCCTCGTCGCGACGCGAACCGACATCGAATAGAAACGCGTCGCAATAGTCGATGCGGGGCAGCGTGCTCAACGCCCGTACCGAGGATGGCACATCGATTTGCCGGACTTCAGCGGTCATCGGTGTGCTCCTGCAACCGACCAGGCGCGCCCGATGTCGCGCAACATCAGCGGATAGACGACTAGGTGACGAAACGGGGCGATCGCCGTCAGATAAGCAGCCCCGAGAGCCCCGTTCGGTTTGACCAGGACTGCCATCTGGCCGCGGTAGCCACCTGTTTCGTCGGCCACCCAGCCGATGTGCATGAGCCCGTGCACGGTCTGGTTTGCCATCTCGAGCGCAAGCTCGTTGTGTGTGAGGTACAGCGGTGTGAACAGGTGGGCGTCCAAATCACTTGGGGGATCGGCTAAATCGGATGGCAGCCGATCGCGGAGGCTTCCGACCCGCACGCCCAGACCCGTTTCCTGGTCGTCGAGGCCGAACATGCGGCCCAGTGTCCAGCGGATCGCGAACAGCGCTCGCACCACGACGGATGTCTCGGCCGGATCGAAGTCAGTCATCAGCCGGACCAACCGCGGAAAGTCGTCCGGGCCGCCCGGCGTGGGCAAGGCCCATACGTCAAGGACGCGAAAGTCCTTGGCGATCTCATGAATTCGCCACGGCCGTCTGGTGTGCTCAGCGGTGGCCAGGTGCGTAGAACCAAACATACAGTACTGTATGCTTGACGACGAACAGCAGTCAAGCCCCCGATCGAAATGGGAGAGGTGATGGTCGCCCAGATCCGCACACCCCACAGCACGTGGATCGACGCCGGACTGCAGGCGCTGGCGGCGGGCGGCCCCGATGCGGTGCGGGTAGACCTGCTCGCAAAGGCCCTCGGCGTCACCCGCGGCGGCTTCTACCACCACTTCGCCGGCCGCCAAGTGTTCCTCGACGCGCTGCTCGACGCATGGGAACAGCGCTGCACCGACGACGTGCTGGCGCGTGTCGAGGAGGAGGGCGGCGACGCCAGAGCCAAGGTCCGCAGGGCAGGCATGCTGACCTTCTCGCGCGAACTGCTGCCGATCGACCTGGCGGTGCGCGACTGGGCCCGCCGCGACAAGTCGGTAGCCCGGCGGTTGCGGCGCGTCGACAACCGGCGCATGGATTATCTGCGCGCGCTGATCGGCACATTCAGCGACGATCCCGACGAAATCGAGGCACAGGGGATGCTTGCCTTCTCGCTGGCTATCGGCAGCCACTTCATCGCGGCCGATCACGACGGGCGCAGCCGGCAGGAGGTGCTGGAGCGGGCGACCCGGCGGCTGTTGGCCTAGTTACGATCGGCCCGATTTCGCGATCCGTGCGCAGTTTCGAGCGTCGGGACTAGAGGAAGGACTCACCATGCTCAAGGACGGTCGTGTCGCCACCCGACTGCCCGCCCAGGATCTCGAGCGGGCGCGGGCGTTCTACTCCGAGAAGCTAGGGCTCGAGCCGAGCGAGGAACGACCGGGCGGCCTGCTCTACAAATGCCAAGGCGGAGTGTTCGCGCTGTTCAAGTCGGCGGGCGCCTCGTCGGGAACCTTTACACAGATGGGCTGGGAGGTCGACGATCTGGCGGCAACGGTCGCCGAATTACGCAGCCGCGGAGTCGTTTTCGAACACGTCGACGTGCCGGGCCTGAAAACTGTCGATGACATCGCCACCGTGGATGGCAACTACCCGAGCAAGGGCTCGGGCGAAAAGGCCGCGTGGTTTCGCGACAGCGAGGGCAACATGCTCGGCATCGGGCAACCGATTCCGTGATTACGCCGTGCTGAGGACCGCCACCGGCTCGATGCGCGCCGGCACATGCTTGTGCCACGGAGTGCCCGCATAGGCGTCACGCCAGTCGCTTGACGTGAGCGCATTGGGCGCCACGCCAGGCACTGTCGCACGGCCATCGCCGTCGATGTAATCCAGGCCGAAGCCGTTCGGCAGTGATGCGTGACCCGGCAGCATCGTCTCGCTGATCTCGACGCTGGCCTCCGCGCTGCCTGCGGCGGTGGTGATCCGCGCACGCCCGCCATCGGTGAGGCCCAGCGCCTCGGCGTCCTCGACGCTGACACGCAGCGCGCCGTCGGCGTCGCGCTTGCGCCAGGACGGATCGCGGAAGATGTCGTTGGCGGTGTAGGCCCTTCGCTCACCGGCCGACAACACGATCGGGAACTCGGGCGTCGTCAACTCGGTCGGCGCGTCGGCCAGTGCGCGCATCTCGTCGAGCATTTCCGGCATCTCCAGGGCGATCTTGTGGTCGTCGTGTGTCACCAGCTGCCAGTCGTCCTCGTACTCATGCGCGGTGAACGTGACGCCGGACCGCCCGGCAAGGATCGCCTCGAACAGCGCATTGCCGTCGGCGTGGCCCGCCCGGCGCACAGCGTCGGGATAAGTCATGGCCGCCTTCTGCGCCAGACCCCACAGCGCCGCAGCGCCCGCGAGACCGTCGGGCAATGTCGGGCCGAGGGTCTCGTACAGCACGAACGGCAGCACCTTGTTCAGCATCGGATTGGCGCCGACCGCAGTCAGAAATGCTTGCGCATACGCATCCAGGCCTTGGCGTGCAGCATCACGCAGCGGCTGCAGCTCGGCGTCGTCGATCACGCCGAGTGCGCGCGTCAGCCGCGCCCAGATCTCGGGTTCGGTCAACGTGCCCTCGAGCGGCTCGAGCAGCGGGTGCCGAAGGTGGAAGGTGTTGTGCGGGAACTCCAGATTGAAGAACGTCGCCTCGGCCTTCTCGTACTGGCTCGCCGCGGGCAACACATAGGTTGCCAGCCGGGCCGTCTCCGTCATCGCGACATCGATGACCACCATCAGCTCGAGCGACGCGAAAGCCTCGCGGCAGGCCGCCGAATCAGCAAGGGAGTGAGCGGGATTGCTGCTCTCCACGATCATCGCGCGGAAGCGGTCGGGGTGATCTGTCAGCATCTCCTGGGGAACTGCGTTGCTCGGGATCAGTCCACCGACGATCGGCGCCCCGGTCACCGGGGTGCGGCCGACTCCGCGCGTGTGACGGAACAGCGGCCCGAACGACGAATGCAGGTGCTGCCCACCGCGTTTGGCGAAGTTGCCGGTCAGGATCCACAGCAGCTTGTTCAGGTAGGAGCACAGTGTGCTGTTCGGCGCCTGCTGGATACCGAGGTCCTCGAACACGGCCACACTCTCGGCTGCGCCGATACGTCGTGCCGCGGTCCGGATGAGTTCCTCATCGACGCCGCACCGCAGTGCGTATTCGTCGATGGGCACATCGCGCAGCGCGGCGCGCACCGGTTCGACGCCGTTGACGTGCTCGGCCAGAAACGCCTCATCGCAAAGATTTTCCTGCACCAGCACGGCGGCCAGTGCAGCGAGGCACCAGGCATCGGTTCCCGGCCGTACGCGCAGATGAATATCGGCCATCTTCGCAGTGTCGGTGATCACGGGATCGATGACGATCATCGAGCGAGCCGGATCCTTGGCGATCTCGTTGAGGACGGTGCGGGCACGGGGGAAACTCTGCGACATCCACGGGTTCTTCCCGATGAACACCGACACCTCGGCGTGCTCGAATTCGCCGCGGGTATGGCCGCCGTAGAGGTGCGCATCGACCCACGCCTCGCCGGTCTTCTCCTGCGCCAGCGCGTTTGAGCGGTAGTGCGAGCCCAGCACCTTGAGGAACGCTCCGCTGTAGGCGCCACCGAGGTGATTGCCTTGCCCGCCACCACCGTAGTAGAAGATCTTGTCCCCGCCGTAGGCATCTGCGATGCGCTTGAACCCCGCGGCGATCTCGGAAATCGCAGTGTCCCAATCGATTTCCTCATAGCTGCCGTCGGAACGTCGACGCATGGGGGAGGTAAGGCGGTTGCCGTTGTTCTGGTAGTGGTTGAGCCGCAACGCCTTGTTGCAGGTGTAGCCCTGCGAGGCAGGATGGTCCTTGTCGCCACGGATCTTGGCGAGGTTGCGGCCGTCGAGTTGCACGACGATGCCGCAGTTGCACTCGCACAGGATGCATGCCGTTGACTGCCATTCACCGACCATCGCTGGACTTCCTTTCCGACACTTCGGCCTGCAGCAGATCGCGCAGTTGGCCATGGACACTCTCGAGTGGTTCCAGCTCACGCGATGCGCGGGCCACGATCAGCGCGCCCTCGATCGCCGTGGTGCACAGCATCGCCAGGTCGCGGGCGCGTTTCGTGGACACGCCGTCGGCCACCAACCGCTGCGCTATGAGGTCGGTCCAGCGGGTGAACGCCGCCGCAGCGCGATCGATCACCGGCTTCGATTGGTCCTGCTTGGCGGGATCGCCCGCCTCTACGGTGACGGCGACGACGGGGCACCCGGCGCGGTAGTCGGAGCTCAGCAATTCCTTGCGGTAATACGCGACAAGCCCGTCGAGGGCGGCCAACCCGTTGTCGGCCCTTTCGATTTTGGCTGCGACATACTCACCTGCGTAATCGATTGCCTCACAGAGCAATTGCGTGCGGCCACCAGGGAAGTAGTGGTACGCCGAGCCACGCGGCGCGCCGCTGTGCTGCAGTACATCGGCGATCGCGGTTGGCTGCGCACCGCGTTCGCGGATCAGCAGAGCGGCAGAGATCACCATCCGCTCGCGGGGGCTTGGCATGAGGCTGGATCCCTTCGTCCGAGCCGGCTATGTATGTCACCTTACATAATTCCAAGGCGCACGCCTAGCCCCCGCCGCAACAGGGAGTGTTCGGCGACTCGTTACGCCGCGGTCATCCACAACGCGAGAAACGCCGACATCAGGACCAGGCAGACGATGTGGTCGCGGCAGATCGCCCTGGCCAATCGCGACTGCTCGGCCGGTGTGCCCGCGCGGTTACCCAGCGCGACGGCGTTGGGCACCGTTCGCGTCATCGCAAGCACGATCGGAACACCGGTCAGCAGGCCCGAAGCCGCCAGCAGCCACCACGGGTCAGAGGCACCAATAGCCCGAAAAGCAATGCTGCCCAACAGGATCGCCATCACCAGCGCGATCAGGTAACTCATCGGACGCGAGGTCGTCGTCGCGCGGTGGTAATAGCGCGAGATCGAGTCGAGCACCGGCTCCGGCAACTCGCCGCCGCCGCGATGGGGAAGAACCTGACTGTCGAAGATCAGGTCCATCCACAGCACGGCGAGCAGAAAGCCGGCGCAGGCGGCAGGTATCAGACGCTGGCGGCTTCGTTGAGCTCGTTAAGAGTGTTGGTCGCCTCGAGGTATTCCTGCACCCAGCGCTCGATCACCGCCGAAGACTTCTCCACCTTGGTGAACTGACCCACGACCTGACCGATCGGGTTGAACGCGACGTCCACGCTCTCATTGGGGTACTTGTGCGTGGCGGCGACCGCCATGCCCGACACCATGTACTGCAGCGGCATGCCGAGTGGCTTCGGGTTGTCCGGGTTCTCCCACGCGTCGGTCCAGTCGTTGCGCAGCATGCGCGCCGGCTTGCCGGTGAACGAGCGGCTGCGGACGGTGTCCTTGCTGGTGGCCTTCGCATACGCCGCGTGCTGCACGTCGGTGTGCTCAGATTCCTCGACCATCACCCACTGCGAGCCCGTCCACGCTCCCTGCGCGCCGAGCGCGAGCGCCGCAGCGATCTGCTGGCCGCTGCCGATACCGCCTGCGGCCAGCACCGGAACCGGCGCGACCTCCTTGACGACCTGCGGCCACAACACGATCGAACCGATGTCGCCGCAGTGTCCGCCCGCCTCACCGCCCTGGGCGATGATGATGTCCACGCCTGCGTCGGCATGCTTGCGGGCCTGCGACGGGGAGCCGCACAGCGCCGCGACCTTACGGCCGGTGTCATGGATGTGTTTGATCATGTCGGCAGGCGGCGTACCGAGGGCGTTGGCGATCAACGTGCACTTGGGGTGCTGCAGCGCCACCTCGACCTGCGGGGTCGCGGTGGCCTCGGTCCAGCCCAACAGCTGCAGGGCGTCGTCGTCGCTGTGATCGACGGGCACGCCGTGGTCGGCGAGGATCTTCTTGGCGAACTCGATGTGCTCCTCGGGCACCAGGGCGTTGAGCTGTTTCTTCAGCACCTCCGGCGACAGGTCGGTCGCGTCCATGCCCTCGTACTTGTTCGGGATCACGATGTCGACGCCGTACGGATGGTCACCGATGTTCTCGTCGATCCAGTTGAGCTCGATCTCGAGCTGCTCCGGCGTGAAGCCGACCGCACCGAGCACGCCGAAGCCGCCCGCCTTGCTCACGGCCACAACGACGTCACGGCAGTGAGTGAACGCGAAGATCGGGAACTCGATGTTGAGCTCGTCGCAGATGGGGGTGTGCATGCGTGCTCCTCCGGTGGGGCCATAGCCAAACTGAAACGTGTTCTAGTTTAGCTTAGACGCCAGGCCGTGATCCAGGAAGGACCCCCGGTGCTGCGACTTCGGCCATTCGCGTCCCGAGCGTAGGGAATATGACGAAATTCGGCCGAAATCGGTCACATATCCGACGCTCGGCGCGCTCAGCGACCTAGTCGTAGCCGACCAGCCTGCGCAGTGACCGTCGCCTGCGGCCGCCCGATCCGATCACCCTGAGCACCGGCCATCCGTTGGCGGCGGCCAGCGCGGCGAGGCCGGGTCGCGGGTTCACCGGACGGGGGCAGCCGACCAGCTTCATCAGCGCTGCGTCCTCGTCGCCGTCGGCGTAGAAGTAACTACGTTGCAAATCAACGCCATTGGCTTCGCTGAACTGCTGCACCGCGGACGCCTTGTTGCGGCCCCACACGACGGGCTTCGCGATCCGGCCGGTCAGACGGCCGGACTCGTCGAGCTCGAAGTGATTGCACAGCACGTGGTCGATCTCGAGGAAGCGCGCCACCGGCTCCGCATGGATCGTCATCGCCGACGAACTGAGCACCACGGTATGGCCGCGCGCCTGATGGGCTTGCACGATCTCGTGCATCGCGGGGAACACCCGCGAGGAAACACGTTCGACGAACAGTCGCTCGCCCAGCTCGTCGAGTTCGGCGAGCGATTCACCCTGTAGATAGCCCGCCGCCCTGGTCAGCAGATGCTCGAAACGCATTCTGCCGAGCCGGTAGCGCGCCGAGGCCTCGATGACGCCAAGCACCTCGCCGATGCGCGCTTGCCTGCGCCTGATTCGATCGCTGGCGTGTGCCGTCGCGGTGAATCCGTCGACCAGTGTGCCGTCGAGATCGAAGAACGCACCGACTTGCGGCCCGGGTGGGCTCGCGGCGATCTCCGCAATCGGGTCTGCTGCAGGCGCGCTCATCGCATCTAGCGTACTTAGCTGCGGTACAAGCCCTTACCGGTCACCAGCGGCATATCGAGCGTGGTCCTGATGCCCGGCGCCGCGGCCACCACATCGGGGATCGCGTTCACGATCCGGCCGGCCGCGGCGAGGATGGCCGCGTAGTTGTGGTCACCGTTGCGGCTCGTCGGGCAGATGTCCATCACGTACGACGGTTCGCCGGTGATCTCGACGCGATACGAGCCGCCCGGCTGAGCGGGTTGCGCCCAGTCCGGTCTCAGGTCGGGGCGCAGCCGGGTGACGTGTTCGACGACGATCACCGGCTTGCCCTTGACCATGCCTTCGATCTGGAAGCGCACGGCCGCCACGGTGCCCTTCTTGATGGTGCCGACGGCGACGTCGAAATCCTCGGGTGCCGGTTCCTGTTCGACGGCGTCCTTGATCTCGTCGACCTCGATGCCGAGGCCCGCCGCGAGCTGCCGGATCGCGGTGCCCCAGGCGATGCTCAGGATGCCCGGCTGGTAGAGCATCGGCAGATCGCCGATCTCGTTGCCGAAGCCCATCACGTCGAACATCACCGTCGCCCCGTCGTAGGTGGCGTAGTCGGCGATCTCCATGGTGCGCACCTGCTCGATGCGCTGGCACGTCCCCGCCAGCGCGAAGGGCAGTAGATCCGTCGCGAATCCCGGATCGACGCCCGTCATGAAGACGGTCGAATTCCCTTCTCGCGCAGCATCTTCGATCCGCTCGATGTATTTGTCGGGGATCACCTGCCAGGGATATTGCAATACGCCGAGCCCTGACCCGACCACGTCGATGCCTGCAGCCAGGATCTTGCGGACGTCGGCCATCGCGTCGGGCAATCGGGTGTCGCCCATCGCGCAGTACACGACGCAGTCGGGCCTGGCCGCGATGATCGCGTCGAGGTCATTGGTCGCGGCCACACCAGTCGTCGTGTCGAGCCCCGCGAGCTCGCCCGCATCGCGGCCCACCTTGGCGTCGGTCGACACCCACACGCCCACCAGATCGAAGCGCGCATCCTCGACGAGTTGCTTGAGCGCAAGGCTGCCGCAGTTGCCGGTGCCGATGAGCGCAACCCGAATCGCCATCCTGTTTCCCCTCGCCGACAACTGGAACAGGTTCTACTTGTAGCACGCACGCACGGTAGCCTGACCCCTCATGGGACGCGTGGACGGAAAAGTTGCACTTATCAGCGGCGGGGCCCAGGGCATGGGAGCCGCAGATGCCTGGGCACTCGTCGCCGAGGGCGCCAAGGTCGTGATCGGCGACATCCTCGACGACAAGGGCAAGGCGCTTGCCGACGCAATAAACGCGTCCACACCGGACTCTGTCCGCTACGTCCACCTCGACGTCACGCAGGCCGATGAATGGGACGCTGCCGTCGCCACCGCCATCGACGAGTTCGGCAAGCTCAACGTCCTTGTCAACAACGCAGGGACGGTGGCGCTCGGCCAGATCGGTCAGTTCGATATGACCAAGTGGCAGAAGGTGATTGACGTCAACCTCACCGGGACGTTCCTGGGCATGCAGGCATCGGTGGAGGCGATGAAGGCCGACGGCGGCGGCTCCATCATCAACATCTCGTCGATCGAGGGCCTGCGCGGCGCCGTCATGGTGCACCCCTACGTGGCGTCCAAGTGGGCGGTGCGGGGGCTGACGAAGTCGGCGGCGCTCGAACTCGGCGCCCACAACATCCGGGTGAACTCGGTGCACCCCGGCTTCATCCGCACCCCGATGACCAAGCATTTCCCCGACAACATGCTGCGGATTCCGCTGGGCCGGCCCGGTCAGCCCGAAGAGGTGGCGACGTTCGTGGTGTTCCTTGCCAGCGACGAGTCGCGCTACTCGACCGGAGCGGAATATGTCATGGACGGCGGCCTGACGAACGACGTGCCGCACAAGTAGCCCTTTGGGTGAAAGACTTCGGCCATGCACGAGGTCGACCAAACCACCGAGCAGATGGTGCGCAGTGTGCTCGCGTACGCCGAGAACCGGCTGCGGATGAACCCTGTGCCGCTCGACAAGGGCGTGCTGCCCGCCGAAGAGTTGTACGACCGCCTCGACGGCGTGATCCGCGATCAGCCACGGCCGCCCGACGAGGTGCTCGGTGTCTACACCTCGGTGATCGCGCCGAGCGTGATCTCGGCCGACAGTCCGCGGTTTCTCGGCTTCATTCCTGCCGCCCCGACCAAGGCCGCGCTGCTGTTCGACATGTTGGTGTCGTGCGCGTCGATACAAGGCATCTCATGGCTCGAGGCATCGGGCGCGATCGCGGCGGAGAACAGCGTGCTGCGGGTGATCGCGCACGAGGCAGGCCTGCCGACCACCTCGGGCGGATGCTTCGTGTCGGGCGGGTCGGCGGGCAACCTGTCCGCGCTGGCCGTCGCGCGCGAGACCGCCAAGAGACGCGGCGCGACGGGCAGGCTCCGCGTCGTCGTCGGCTCGGATGCGCACTCGTCGATCGTCAACACGCTGCGGCTGCTGGAGATGGACGCTCTGGTCGTCGACACCCCCGACCATCGGCTCACCGCCGATAGCGTCCGCGACGCGGTACCTGCCGACGCCGCCAACATCGCCGCGGTGGTCTGCACGTCGGGCACCACGAACGCGGGCATCGTCGACGACCTGGCCGGCGTCGGCGCGCTGGCACGCGACCGCGGCTGGTGGTTCCACGTCGACGGCGCCTACGGCGGATCCGGAATCTTCGCGCCCTCGCTGAAACCGAAGTACAAGGGCCTCGAGCAGGCGGACTCGTTCATCCTCGACCCGCACAAGTGGTTGTTCACCCCGTTCGACTGCTGCGCACTGCTCTATCGCGAGCCCGAACTGGCCCGCGCCACCCACACCCAGGACGCGTCGTACCTCGATGTGATCCATACGTCGGACGGCGAGTGGAACCCGTCGGACTACGCCTATCACCTGACCCGGCGGGCCCGCGGGCTGCCGCTGTGGTTCTCGCTGGCGGTGTACGGGTTGGATGCCTACCGGCAGGCCATCGAGGTCGCCGCGACGCTGGCGAAGCAGACCGCCGAGCTGATCAAGGCCGCCCCCCAGCTGGAGTTGATCCGCGAGCCCGACCTCGGAGTGGTGCTGTTCCGTCGGCTGGGGTGGAAACCCGAGGATTACGACGCCTGGGCGCAGCGGCTCCACCACGATCAGGTCGCGTTCATCCCGCCGACCAAATGGGAGGGCGAAACGGTGGGCCGATTCGCATTCCTGCATCCAGACACCACGCTGGAGCTGGTGCGGGAGGTGTTGGCGCGAACAGAGTGACCGACACCAATTCCGTTGCGCTGCTTGACTGAGCCTGCAACCGGGGCTGCAGGTACGGTGATCCGGTGGACGGGGAGCAGATGTCGGTTGAACGACGTCGGCACATCGTCTTGAGAATCTTGCTGTCGATGGCGCTGTTGCTGCTGCTCTGCGCCGCGGACTTCCCCGATTTCGCGAAGCCGGGGCCGCCGCCGGGCCAGATCGAGCTGGCACAGGGCTGGAGCCTGGTCTCCGCTCGCAATGTGGCTGCCGACGGGGCCGCGCTGTCCAAGCCGGACTACAAGGCCGCCGGCTGGCACGCCATCCCGCGGATGCCCGCGACGGTGCTGCAGACCCTCCAAGAGGACGGCACGTACCCCGACCTGTACTACGGCACCAATCTGGGCGCTGTCCCGCAGGACCTTTACCAGCAGGACTGGTGGTATCGCACCACATTCACTGCGCCTGCCGGCCACACCACCTACCAGTTGGAGTTTCCCGGCATCAACTACCGCGCCGAGATCTGGTTGAACGGCCACCTGATCGCGGGCAACACGCAGATCGTCGGCATGCACACCGCCCACGAACTCGACGTGTCGCGGTGGGTGAACCAGGGCGAGGCCAACGCACTGGCCGTGAAGATCACCCCGGAGCGGGCACTGCAGGACGTCAACGGCGTCGAGTTGGCCGACAGCTGGTATGACTGGATCAACTGGAACTACCTCGGCTACCAAGGACCGGGAAAGAACCCCGGCAACGGGAATTCCTTTGTCCCCGACCGCAATGCGGGCATCTGGAAACCCGTCTACCTCAAAACGTCCGGCGCTGTGGCCCTCGGCTCGGCCACCGTCAATTCCGAGTTGCCGCTACCGCGAACGAATTCCGCGAAGCTGACGATCTACAGCAACCTGCGCAACGCCTCCGCACAACAGGTCCGCGGGGTGCTGCGGGCGACGATCACCCGCCCCGGCAAGCCCGATGTGCAGCTCGAGCAGCCGGTCACTCTCGCGGCCGGTGAGCAGCGCGAAATCAGCTTCACTCCGGATAAGTTCTCGCAGTTGACCGTGGACAATCCAGACCTGTGGTGGCCGTACACCATGGGCAGACCCGACCTGTATGACCTGAACCTGGAATTCCGGCAATTCAATCGGTCGGTCGACACCCAGCATCTGCGGTTCGGCATCCGCTCCGTTCAGCAGTTCCGCGACCAGGACGAGCAGTTCCCTGAACTGGGTAAGGGCGGTAACTTCTACCTGAAGGTCAACGGGAAAGACTTCCTGGTCCGCGGCGCTGCGTACACCCCCGACCTGTTGTACGCCAACGACCCGAGCCGCGACGCTGCGATCCTGGGCTATGTAAAAGACCTCGGGCTCAACATGATTCGCCTCGAAGGCAAATTCCCCGGTGATCACATCGCCGAGATGGCCGACGAGATGGGCATCCCGTTGATGTACGGCTGGATGTGCTGCAACCAGTGGGAGAAATGGAGTCAGTGGGGCGACGAGGACAGCCGCGTCGCACAGGACAGCCTTCGGTCGCAGATCGAGGGGCTTCGTAGTCATCCCTCGGTTTTCGTGTGGGCCAACGGCAGTGACGGCAGGGCCCCCGAGAACGTCCTGTCCGAATACCACTCGATCCTGTCAGGATTGCACTGGCAGAACGCGACCGTCGACACCGTTTCCTCCCTGGCCGTCAAGGATTTGGGGGAGCGCGGCTGGGACGGCATCCAGATGGCGGGCCCGTACAGCTGGCGACCACCGAGCTACTGGTTCTCCGGCCGCTACCCGGCCACCCGCGGGTCGACGGCCGAACAGGGCGACAACGAGAGCATCCCGCCGTTCGCCAGCCTGAAGAAGTTCATCCCGCCCGACAAGCTCTGGCCGATCAACGACGCATGGTTCTTCCATGCCGGTTCCGATCCGAGAAACGCAGAGCTGACCAGTATTCGGCGCGCCGTCGACCGCAGGTACGGGGCGTCCGACGACGCGGAGGAGTTCACGCGCAAGGCGCAATTGGCCCACTACGAGTCGACGCGCGCCCAGTTCGAGGCGTTCGCCGCCGGCGGCTGGGACAACCACAAGATGACGATCTACTGGATGCTCAACAACCACTGGCCGTCATTCTTCGGGCACATCTTTGACTACTACCTTCGGCCCGGCGGCGCGTATTACGGCGCGAAGAAGGGACTGCTGCCGCTGTCCGTGGTCTTCGATTCGTACGCGACGGGCAACCACGACCACGCCAACCTCACCGTCGTGAACCAAACCCCAAGGCAGCAAACAGGTTTGACGGTACGGGTGCGGACCTACGACCTGCAGGGCCGGGTGCGCGACGATCGCAGCGCGGCCAATATCAACGTGATGCCCGGGGGAGCGGAACTGGCGCTGACGCTACCGCGAGTCGCCCGCGATTCCAGTGTGTACTTCGTGCGCGCGCAGTTGCTCGACTGGGCCGGAAAAGTCGTGTCCGACAACACCTATTGGCAATCCCAACAGCTCGACGACGTCGGCGATCCGCGCAACGATTCGGCGTTCGAGCTCAACCAGACCAGCTGGGCGAACATGACGGGGCTGAACTCCATGGCTCAGGTTCCGCTCGATGTCACCGCGTCGAGGTCGACTGACCCCGGCGACAATCGCGTGACGATCCGGCTGCACAACCCCTCGCAACGGGTCGCGTTCTTCGAGCGCGCCGAACTCACCCCCACACCCGAGGGCGACGAGATCCTGCCTGTCGAGTACAGCGACAACTACGTCACGGTGTTCCCCGGTGAGACGGTCGAACTGTCGGGACAGGCGTGGACCGGGGTGAGGCCGAACTGGGTGCGAGTGACGGGCTACAACACGCCGGCGCAACTGGTCGCGATCAAGTAGGGCTGCTAGTCCACCGCGGCGAAGTTGACCGTCGCCGTCGCACCGATCTCGTCGTCGTTGGCCCGGTAGATGTCCACCTGTACCACCACCGACCGCTTGCCGGTGCGCAGGATCCGCGCGACCGCGCGCGCTGGCCCGACCTTGATGGGCCGCAGATAGCGGATGAACAGGTCGGTGGTGGCGATGCGCATCCCGAATGGTGTGGCTCGCGCGGCCAGTTGGCCGGCCGTCACGTCGGCCATGGTCGCGACCAGCCCGCCCTGGAGGCCTCCTGCCGTGTTGACCGTTCGTTCGTCGACGGGCATCTCCATGGTCACGGTGCCGTCGTCCGACGGAACCTCCTGCAGGCCGAGCTGATCGAACAGCTCGCGGAGGGACTTCGGCGCCGTCATGGAGAACGACGTTACCGGGCTGCCGTAATGTCGGTGGACGTGAGTGCACGCGCCGGCATCGTTGTGACGGGCACCGAGGTGCTGACGGGACGAGTCCAGGACCGCAACGGCCCCTGGATCGCCGACCGGTTACTGGAACTCGGCGTCGAATTGGCCCACATCACGATCTGTGGCGACCGCGAGCGCGACATCGAGGCCCAGCTGCGCTTCCTCGCCGACGAAGGGGTCGACCTCATCGTCACCAGCGGTGGCCTCGGTCCGACGGCCGACGACATGACGGTGGCGACCGTCGCGAAATTCGCAGGCCTCGAGTTGGTGCTCGACCAGGCCCTCGAGGACCGCATCACCGACATCCTCAAGCGATTGATGGCGCGCTTCGACAACGTCGACATCGACGCAGTCCGGGTCGCCAACCGCAAGCAGGCGATGATCCCCGTTGGCGCCCATGTCATCAATCCGGTCGGGACCGCGCCCGGTGTCGTCGTGCCGGGCAAGCCCACGATCGTGGTGCTGCCGGGGCCGCCGCGCGAGCTGCAGCCGATGTGGCCGCTCGCCGTCGAAAGCGATGCGGTGCAACAGGCGATCGCCGGTCGCACCACGTACCGCCAAGAGATGCTGCGGATGTTCGGGTTGCCCGAATCCGGGCTGGCCGAGACGCTGCGCGAGGCTGAGCAGAGCGTCGACGGTTTTGACCGGCTCGAGATCACCACCTGCCTGCGGCGCGGCGAGCTCGAGATCGTCACTCGCTACGAGCCCGACGCCGCGGCCGTCTATACGAAGCTGATGGAGCTGCTCCGCGAGCGGCACGGGCGGGAGATCTTCTCCGAAGATGGCTCACTCGTCGACGATCAGATCGCACAACTGCTGGCGGGCAGGCGGATCGCGACGGCTGAATCATGCACCGGCGGAATGCTTTCCGCCCGCCTGACCGACCTGCCGGGTTCGTCGGCATACGTCGCCGGGGCCGTCGTCGCATACGCGAACGAGGCGAAGGCCGAGCTGCTCGGCGTCGCACCCGAGCTGATCGCCGAACATGGCGCGGTGTCCGAACCGGTCGCCGAGGCGATGGCCGATGGGGCCTTGAGCCGGTTCGGCGCCGACACCGCGGTCGCGATCACCGGAATCGCCGGACCGTCGGGCGGCACGGAGGACAAGCCACTCGGCACGGTGTGCTTCACCGTGAAATTGGCCGACGGCGACTCGTCCACCCGCACCCTGCTGCTGCCCGGTAATCGGTCCGACATCCGCGAGCGCTCGACGACGGTCGCGATGCACATGCTGCGCCGCGCGCTCAGTACACGACTTCCTGGGTGACGCTGTCCACGCCGTTTTCGCAGTCGATGGCCAGCTTCCACTTCGTCCCGGTCTGTACGCCGGGGAACCAGAGATCGTGAGTTCCGTTGGCCTGCAGGTAAAACGGGACTTTGTACACCGGCGCGGGCGGGACGACACCTGGGGGCACCTTGAACGGCACGGCGGTGTACGTGCACAGGCCGCTGCTCGCGGGTTGACCAAACGAATGGACGTGGACGGTCACGCCCAACGCATCGGTATTCGTGACTACGTAAGCCAGAGCGTGTGCGGATCCGGCGGCTCCGAACAACAACGCCGCCGTGGTCACGGCTGCAGCGCCCAGCGCGGCGGTCAACTTCTTCTTCATGATGTGCTCCTTCTCTGCGGTCGCGGCCCCGGTTGGGCCGCCTTCATGGGTAGGAGCCGGCAGCGGAGGTAGGTCTTACACATTTTTTGGGTATGCATTCGGCGCTATGACGTCAGAACGCCTTGCGCAGCAGCTCACAGCGGTCGGCGCCGGTGTGATGCGGCCCGCCGAACTCAACGCGTGCCTCGGCGTCGGCGACTCGGCATGGGCAGAGTTCGCGGCGCACTGGGACGACCTTGCCCCAGATCGCTATGCCGCGGACCTGGGCACCCAACGGCTGCGCCGCTACGGACACTTCATCTTCAGTCCGGCAGACGGGAACTTCGAACTGACGACGCACGACGCGTTCATTCAGCCAGAAGATTCGAACCCGCTGTACATCGGAACCGGCCGCCACTTCGAGCCGCTGACCGACGCATTCGCCAAAGACCAACTGCTGCACCGGATTCTGACGGTGCTGGGCGGGCTGGCCACCGCGTTGGCCGAGGCCGCTGAATGGGATGTGAAGGTGACCC
Source organism: Mycobacterium sp. OAE908 (assembly GCF_017872775.1). Classification (NCBI taxonomy): domain Bacteria; kingdom Bacillati; phylum Actinomycetota; class Actinomycetes; order Mycobacteriales; family Mycobacteriaceae; genus Mycobacterium; species Mycobacterium sp. OAE908. The sequence goes on along the minus strand of NZ_JAGGJL010000002.1, from coordinate 1,178,288 downwards.
CGTTTCGGGTGCTGGCCACGGCCGACGGCGCGGGCCAGCCGACGCCGGAGGGCATGCATCGCGACGGGGTCACGCTGGTCACCTCGCTGTTGGTCGGCAGGCGCAACGCCGCCGGCGGCGAAAGCACGGTCACGGATATGGCAGGGCGGCAGCTGCTGAAGACCACGCTGCAGGAGCCCGGCACGCTGCTCTTCGGCGATGACCGCAGGACCTTGCACGGCGTTTCGGCGATCCGGCCCCGCGATCCCTCGCAGTCTGCGCAACGCGACGTGCTGGTGGTTACGTTCGCGCCGTCAAGCTGACGAGATCGTCGACGACCCCTGCAAGTGATCCGCGCCCAGCCAGACTGGCGTGTTGCATCTCTGCACCGGTGCCGCGCTCGGCAAGCCGCCCCACGAGTCCGTCCACGATCGCGCGGTCACCGTGTCGCCGCAGTGCGGGCTCGAGTTGATCGACAAGGCCGGCCATTTGCACCGATGCAGGCATTACCTCGCCGGATACCGCGTCCACGCCGTGGCCGGTCCAACCGTCTCTGGCCGCCCGCCAATACGCGGCGCGGAGCACCTCACTGTTGGGTTGGGGACCGGGATCGCCGGCCAGCGCCTCGTCGGTTGAGACCGAGACCAGCGCGCGGATCAGCATCGCCAGAGCGACGGCGTCATCGATGTCGGCGACGACATCCATGCAGCGAATTTCCAGCGTCGGAAGTTTCGGGTTCGGCCGGATGTCCCAGAACGGTGTCGCGGCGTTCAGCATCGCACCCGAGTCCGCAATCATGGCCGCGAGTTCCTCGTGGTGGCGCAGGGATTCGGCGTATGGCGGCGGTCCGAGGCAGGGAAACCGGCTGCGGATCACTGCGCGCCAGTCCGCGTAACCGGTGTCATTGCCTTGGTGGAAGGGCGAATTCGCGCTCGCCGCGATCAGAAGCGGCAACCGGGGCCGCAGATGGTTGCTCACCCGCACGGCAAGCTCACGGTGCGGCAGGTATACGTGGACGTGCATCGAACAGACCATGAAGTCGTCGAGCATCGCACGGTACTGCGCCACACCGGCGCGATACCGCGGGTGGTCGGCGACGGGGGCGGGTTCTGGTGCGACGACGGGGGTCCCGGACGCGCACAGCCGCAAGCCTTCCGCGACGGCCGCTCTCGCGACCGCCGTCCGGAGCCGGGCGAGCTCGTCTCTCAGCTGACCGGCTTCGGTGCACGGTGCCGTCCTGACCTCGATCTGGCTTCTGGTGAACTCACCGCACACCTGGTCGCCCAGATCCGCTTCGGCTCCCGCGACGACGGCGGCCGCGGCCGGCTGCGGACGACCACTGTCGGGGTCGACGAGCAGGAACTCCTCCTCGACGCCAACGGTCGCGATATCGCCGGTCACTGTTCCAAAGCCGTGCAGAACGCCTGCTCGGCCTGGCCGCCGTGCACGGCGATCACCACCCTTTCGAGCGACCGGGGCTCATGGTCGCGTACCGCGTCGACCATCAGCCGTGCTGCCTCTGCAAGGGGGAAGCCGCCGACGCCGGTGCCGAACGCGACGAGAGCCAGCGACCGGCATCCGAGGTCATCAGCCTTCGCCAAACTCGAACGGGTCGCCTTGGCGATGATGTCTGCCGACGTCGGCCCACCCAGTTCCATCGTCGCGGCGTGGATGACGTAGCGCGCCGGCATGTCACCGGCCGTGGTTTCGACCGCCTCGCCGAGTTCGATCGGGGCCTTCTCGGTGGATTCGCGCTGTACCGCAGGACCGCCGGCGCGAGAGATCGCGGCAGCCACCCCGCCGCCGTGCCTGAGCTGTGTGTTGGCCGCATTGGTGATCGCGTCGACGTCGAGCCGGGTCACATCGGCCTGCTGAACCTCGATAGCGATCACCGCTGTATCGTCTCATCGATGACTGCAACCGACGAGCGGCAGACGCTGGCTGACCTCGCCGACTTGGGCGGGTGGGAACGTCGGGATGTCGAGCGCACCGACTATTACGCCAAGGGCATCGTCCGGGTGCAGGTGCTGTGGCACGGCAACGAAGCGATCAGCGGCGGCTCGCTCTACCACGATGACATCCTCACCGCGTACTCGCGGGATCTCAAAACCGTCAGAAGCTGGATCAAACGCTGATCAGCTGAGCGCGGCCTTGGCCTCCGCCAAGTTGTCGGCCGCCAGCACCAGACGGGTATTGGTCGCCAAGTAGGCGGTGGTCAAGTTGACCTTGGCGTCGCCGAGTTTGCGCGCCACCTCACCGAGGGCACCTGGCCGATCCTCCATGTCGAGCACGATCACCTCCTGCTCGGAGGCGATCTTGATGCCGGCGTCCTGTAACGCCTCGAACGCCGACGTGGCGTCCTGGACCAGGATGTGCACCTCGGCCTGCCCGCCGCCCGTGGTGAGCGCACACAACCCGCCGATGTTGGTACCGGCCTTGCCGAGGACGTCGCCGACTCGGGCCAACTCGCCGGGTTGGTCATCGAGGTAGAGCGTCAAATCGGTCGCCATGGCGAGCGCTCCTTCCGTGCAATCCAACGGTATCGGCTTGGCGAGAAATTCGGATGCGCTCGGGCAACGGGTTGTGGCACCGTCGAATTCTGTGCTCGCTTCCGCCACTTCGGCCTCAATAGAGATTCGTTCCGCCGCCGACGCCGACTGGCCGGCGATCGCGCTGTTGGACGCCACCAGCTTCGGCCGGTTCGGGCATCCCGAGTCGTTGGGCGCGTGGCGGTCGATGATGCCGCCCGAGGGCACGGTCCTCGCCTGCGATGACGGCGACATCGTCGGAATGGCGCATTACCTCGATATGCGACTGACCGTTCCAGGCGGTGCGGCGCTGCCGATGGCAGGCGTCACGATTGTCGGCGTCGCGCCCACGCACCGCCGGCGCGGCATTCTGCGAGCGATGTACCTCGAACTGCACAACCGGATCGCCGAGGCGCAGTATCCGTTCGCAGGCCTGACCGCCAGCGAGGGCGGGATCTACGGGCGCTTCGGATACGGGCCTGCGACTATCGAGCAGGAATTCACGGTCGACCGGCGCTTTGCCAGGTTCCGCGACGATGCTCCCGACCCCGGCGGTGTTCGGTTGATCAAGCCTGCCGACCATCGCGACGCGCTCGAGCAGATCTACGATCGCTGGAGGCAGCGCACACCGGGCGGTCTGATTCGCCCGAGCGCATTGTGGGATGAACTACTCGCTGATCGTGAGTCGGACCGCCGCGGGGGAACGGAGCTGTATGCGTTCCTGCATCCCGACGGTTACGTGATGTACCGCGTGTTCGGCGACCACCCGATGTATGTGCGCGTCCGCGAGTTCGTCACGGCGACCACCGAGGCCCGAATTGCCTTGTGCCGCGCGCTTTTCGGACTCGACCTCATGGAGACGGTGCACGTCGGTACGAATCCCGCCGACCCGCTGCCATACCTGCTGACGGATCATCGGATAGCCCGGCTGACCCACCAGGAGGACGACCTGTGGTTGCGGATCATGGACATCCCGGCCGTCCTCGAAGCGCGCAGCTATGCGGCGGACCTCTCCGCGGTGATCGAGGTGTCGGACGGGTTCCGCAGCGACGGCGGCCGATTCGCACTCGATGTGCGCAACGGCCGTGGCCGCTGCACACCGACAAGCGCAGAGCCCGACATTCGGCTTGGCCTCGACGTCCTTGGCAGCCTGTACCTGGGGACGCACAAGGCTTCGTCGTTTTCCGGCGCCAACCGGTTACACGCGAGTGTAAACAGCCTTATCGAGCGTCTGGACGTCTCGTTTAGCACTGATACGCCCGCGGTCCTCGGATACGGTTTCTAACCACGACGCCTCGGCGGTATGGAAGCATTCGGCGGTTGCATACATTATGAGATGCGAGGCCTAGTGGCTTGGGAACGGAGCTCGGATGGATCGACGGACGTTCGGCGCGGCGCTCACGCTCGGCAGCGCCGCCGTGCTTATCGGGGCGCAACGCGCGTCGGCAGCGCCACCGCCCAGCCCAATGCCGCAGGCCCGCAACGTGGTGCTGGTGCACGGCGCGTACGCCGACGGCTCGTGCTGGGCCGACGTCATCCCGTACCTGCAGGCGCGGGGGCTGAACGTGGCGTCTGTGCAGAACCCGCTGCGCACCCTGGACGAAGACTGTGAGTTCGCCCGTCGCACACTGGCTTTGATGGATGGCCCGACAGTGCTTGTCTGCCACTCCTATTCGGGCATGATCGCCACGGAGGTCGGGGTCGACCCCAAGGTGACGGCATTGGTGTACATCGCCGCCCGCGCGCCCGACGTCGGCGAGGACTACACCGCACTGGCGGCGCAGTACCCGACGCCGCCGGCAAGCGCGGGTCTGGTCAAGGCGCCCGACGGATACGCACAACTCTCGGAGGAGGCGTTCCTCAACGACTTCGCGCAGGACGTCCCGGCAGCCAGGGCCAAGGTGCTGTACGCCGTGCAGGGCAGAATCTCCGATGAGTTGTTCAACGGCCGCACCACCAACGCGGCCTGGCGCGACAAGCCGACGTTCTATGCGGTGTCGAAGAACGACCGCACGATCAATCCGGACCTCGAGCGGTTCATGGCGCAACGGATGAACGCCAAGACGATCGAACTCGATGCCAGCCATCTGTCGATCGTGTCGAAGGCCCGCGACGTGGCCAATCTGATCATCGAGGCCGCTGGCGGGTGACCGCGCAGACCTGGACCCGCCGCAGAGCCGACAAGCACGATCGGCTCTCGGCGGTCGCCGGTTACGTCGACGGCAAGGTGATCGAACCGAGGCGGTTGCGCGACACGTTGGAGGCGCTGCTGCGGCCGGGCGATCGCGTCGCGCTCGAGGGTGACAACCAGAAGCAGGCCGACTATTTGTCGCGCACACTCGCCCAGTGCGACCCCAGCGCGGTCAACGGCCTGCACATGCTGATCTCCTCGGTGTCCCGTCCTGAGCATCTCGACCTTTTCGAGCAGAAGATCGCCGCCACACTGGATTTCGCCTACGCCGGTCCGCAGAGTGTCCGCATCGCGCAGATGGTCGAGGACGGCCAGGTGCGTATCGGCGCGATCCACACCTACGTGGAGCTCTATGCGCGGATGTTCACCGACCTGACGCCCAATGTCGCGCTGTTGTGCGCGACGAAGGCCGACCGCGACGGCAACCTGTTCACCGGGCCGAACACCGAGGACACACCGACGATCGCCGAAGCCACCGCATTTCGCGACGGCGTGGTGGTTGTGCAGGCCGACGAGATCGTCGGCACCGGTGAGCTGCCGCGCGTCGACATCCCGGGGGACTGGATCGACCTCGTCGTCGAGGCCGACCGGCCCTTCGCACTGGAACCGCTGTTCACCCGCGACCCGCGACTGATCGGGCCGGTCGAGATTCTCAAGGCGATGATCGCCATCCGTGGCGTGTACCAGCGCCACGAGGTGACGTCACTCAATCACGGGATCGGATTCGACACGGCGGCAATCGAATTGCTGCTCCCGACCTACGGTGACCAGTTGGGGCTCAAAGGCAGGATCGCGAAACACTGGACGCTGAACCCGCATCCCACGTTGATCCCGGCGATCGAATCGGGCTGGGTGGAATCGATCCACTGCTTCGGCGGCGAGGCCGGGATGGAGCGCTACACCGCGGCCAGGCCCGACATCTTCTTCACCGGCCCCGACGGCTCGCTGCGCTCCAACCGGGTGCTGTGCCAACTGGCCGGCCAGTATGCGGTCGACATGTTCATCGGCTCGTCCTTACAGATCGACCGCGACGCCAATTCGTCGACCGTCACCGACGGCAGGCTGCCGGGGTTCGGCGGCGCACCGAACATGGGTCACGATCCGCACGGCCGCAGGCATTCGTCTGACGCATGGTTGAGCCTCGCGCACGGGGATGCCAACGCGATGCGCGGCCGAAAGCTGGTGGTACAGATCGCGCAGACGTTCCAGAAGGGTGGCATTCCGACGTTCGTCGAATCGCTCGACGCAGTCGAGGTGGGCAGGCACGCAGGGATGCCGATCCCGCCGGTGATGATTTACGGCGACGACGTCAGCCATGTCGTCACCGAAGAAGGCGTGGCGTATCTGTACAAGGCGCCGTCGCTGGACGACCGCAGGGCGGCGTTGTCGGCGATCGCCGGGGTGACACCGGTGGGTCTCGGCGCCGATGCCGCGCGCACCGACCAGCTGCGCCGCGATGGATTGGTCGCGTTCCCAGAAGATTTGGGTATCGCTGTGCGGCAAGCGGATCGGTCGTTGCTTGCCGCACGCAGCATCGAGGATCTGGTCGCATGGTCCGGCGGGCTCTACGAGCCGCCCGCACAGTTCCGGGATTGGTGAAGCTGATGACGACCGCTGTCCGTCTGCCCAGCGAACAGATCGCCGACACCGCCGTCGACGCCCTGCGCACCGAGGCGCTGCTGACACCGAAACCAGGGCTTGTCGACGCGGCCGACCGCCACAGCCATCCCGACATGAGCCTGGCCCTGCTGGCCTGCTCTGCCGAGACACTGCGAGAACCGTTGCGGCAGTGCGCGGACGCCGCACGCGATATGCCGCTCGGGCCCGGCCTACGGGCGCGCATCGGCGCCATCGGACGCGCGGGTGAGCGCCGCATGCTCGCCACCACCGGCGGCGTCAACACTCACCGCGGCGCGCTGTGGGCGCTCGGCTTGCTCTGCGCGGGTGTCGCGGGTTCAGAAACCACCACCGCCGCCGTTGCTTTCGCCGCTCACCTGGCGCGGTTGCCGGATCCCGCGCGCGGACATTCGCTGTCCCATGGCGAGCGCGCGCGGTTGCGCTACGGTGCAACAGGAGCGGCCGGCGAAGCGCAGCAAGGTTTTCCACACGTGGTCGCCCGTGGCTTGCCGATGCTGCGGTGCGGTCGACACAGCGGTATCTCCGATGATGCGGCGGCCCTCAATGCGCTGATGGCGATCATGGCGCGCCTGGATGACACCTGCGTGCTGCATCGCGGGGGTCGGCGCGGCCTGACCTTCGTGCAGCGTTCGGCGGCAGGCGTGCTCCGCAGTGGCGGCTGCGCAACGCCTGCGGGCAGACGGCGCCTCGAGCGGTTCTGCCGCGCGGCGGACCGGCGCGGTCTGTCGATGGGCGGCAGCGCAGATCTGCTCGCCGCGACGTTGTTCCTTGACTCGGTGGCGCCGGAAGGACCGATATGCAAACGCTGAGGTATCAATTCCCGGCCAGCCGAACCACGCGCAGGCGTACCCACATCGGCGTCGTGGCGTCCGGTGACCTGGAAGTGTTGCTGGAAGAAGCGTCCGACGCCGACATCGCAGAGGTCCGGGTTCGCACCAGCGTCGACGGCTTCGACACCGTGTGGCACGCAACGCTTGAACGCTTCTTCACTCACACCCCACTCGCCGGGCGTTGGGAGCTCAACGACTTCGGAGCCACTCCGGCCGTCGTCACGTTGCGACTGCGGCAGGCCGCCGAGGCGGCGCAATGACATCGGTCGCGTCGCGGGACTGGCAGCAGATCCTCGCCCGGCGCAGTTTCCTCGAGGGCGACGCGCTGCAGCGGGCAAGTGCGCTGCTCGACCCGGATAGCGTTGCGGTGCTGTGTGGTCCGTTCGACCGCATCGAATCACCGTGGCTGGAGCCACAGGGCATCGTGCCGCAGGCTGACGACGGCGTCGTGATCGCCCGCGGCACCCTCGACGGCCGACCCGCCGTGGTCGCGTCGATCGAACAGGGTTTTCAGGGCGGAGGCACCGGTGAGGTGTCGGGCGCCAAGATCAGCCAGGCTCTGCGACTGGCGGCCGAGTCCAGCCGCGCGGGGACGCCGACGGCGGCGGTGTTGTTGTTCGAGACCGGTGGGGTCCGGCTGCAGGAAGCCAACCTCGGTCTGAACGCGGTCGCCGAAATCTGCTCGGCCGTACTGGATCTGCGGCCGCTGGCTCCGGTGATCGGCCTGGTGGCCGGCGAGGTCGGGTCGTTCGGCGGCATGAGCATCGCCGCCGGGCTGTGCACGCGGCTGATCATCACTCCGCAGGGCAGGATCGGGCTCAACGGGCCCGCCGTCATCGAACAGGAGGCGGGCATCACCGAATTCGACGCCGCCGACCGTGCGTTGATCTGGAGCATCGACGGCGGCGTACAGCGGGCCGCAATCGGCTTGGCGGACAAGCTCGTTGACGACGATCGCGACCTGATCCGTGCTGCGATCATCGAGGCGGTCGCCGCCGGGGTGCCACCCGCGGGAACCCATCGTAGCGAACGCGTCGACGTTCTCGGCTCGCGGTTGGCCAGCATCGATCCGCGCAATGCCCCTGCACCGCAGGACCTTCGGCAGCTCTGGGGCCCGGCGTTCGAGCCGGTCGACGGCGCCGGGCCGGCGGCTGCCGCAACACCGTCGGCAACGGCCAGCCGGGGTCGGCTGTGGTTGACCGCTCTTGCCGGTGTCGAACCCGTCGCGGTCATTCCTTCTGTGCTCCGGGCCGACACCACCGATGCCACCTACCTGGCGGTCGTGCCGGATCCGGGCAACCCATTCCATCGTGCCCGCAACGGCGAGGTCGGCCTCACCGAATCCTGGGCCCTGGCCGCCGCGATCGACGATGTCATCGCGTCGAACACGAATCGCGCCATCGTCGCCGTAGTAGATCTGCCAAGCCAGGCATACGGTCGCATCGAGGAGATGGCCGGTCTGCACCAAGCCATCGCCACCGCCGTCGACGCCTATCACCGGGCTCGCAACGCCGGCCACCCGACGGTGGCGATCGTGGTCGGGCACGCGCTGTCCGGCGGCTTCCTCGCCCATGGCCTGCAAGCTCAGCAGATACTGGCCCTCGACGATCCCGGTGTGGAGATCCATGCGATGCACAAGGCTGCTGCGGCCCGGATCACGCTGCGCACCGTGGACGAACTCGACGAGCTCGCCAAAACGGTTGTGCCGCTGAGCTACAACGTTCGGGACTGGGCGCAGCTGGGACTCTGCGACGGACTGTTGAAAGTATCCGACGCTGAGCGGCCCACCGCAGAGGACGTCGACAGTGTGCGCAGTGCGGTCGACGTCGCGATCGCCGCCGCCCGCAGCGGCCCGCGGGATTTATCGAACCGCCTTGATTCGCCGGGTGCGCTGACAAACCGTAAGGCGTCACGTGCGGTCCGCGACGTGATGTCCGCGCAGTGGCCCAGCACCGAACGGCCATGACCGGACCGCGCCCGCATGACCTGGTGCGCATCAATTCGGTCGCCCGACTGTGCCGGATGGGCCCGGCGTGGGTGACGCCCGCGCTACGGGATGCGCCGTGGGTTGTCGTCCGGCGCGCCAGGTGCGCGCCCGGCTATCTGCCCGTGGGTGTTCGCGGTCCGACCCGATCACAGCGACATGCGACGTTGATCGAAAGGACCGCGGTGACCGAAGTCCAGTCTCCCGCGAATCTTGTCGACCGAGTCGATCGGCTGCCCGACCAACCTGTCACCGAAGCGCTCCGCGGGGCCGCAGCGGTGCTGGCACCGACCGGGTTGCGGTGGGGTCCCGGCGGAAGTGTCGGATTCAGCCTGGCGACAGGGGTTTTCGCGGCCACAGCGGCCAGCGACCTCGACCTGGTGATCACAGTCGACGACGTGCCACCGCTGACACTGCTCGCGGATCTTCGGGATGCGTTCCGCGAACTGCCTGCACGCGTCGATTGTCAGCTCGATCTGCCGATCGGCGGTGTCGCGCTCGACGACCTTCTCGGACAGGGCGACGAGGTGCTGGTACGCACCAACGACGGGCCATCGTTGATGAGGCTCGACCGGCTGGTGTCATGATCGCATTCCTGTATCCGGGCCAGGGTGCACAACACGCAGGCATGCTCGCAAACCTGCCGGACACCGCAGCAACGCGAAGAACGCTGGCAGAAGCGGCAGAGCTGCTCGGCCCGATCGACGAGCTGGATACCGCAGCATCGCTGGCGTCGACCACGAATGCTCAACTGGCCCTGCTGATCTCGGGTGTCGCGACGGCCCGGACGCTCGATGACGACATATCTCCCGACATTGTGGCAGGCCACTCGGTGGGCGCCTTCGCTGCCGCAGTCGGGGCCGGGGTGCTCACGTTCGCGGAAGCCGTTGCGGCGGTGCGACTCCGCGGAGACGCCATGGCGCAGGCGTGCTCGTCCGGTCAGTGGGGGATGGCGGCGCTCACCGGATTGCGGCTACGTGTGGTCCGCGACCTTATCTGTGGCAAGGCCGCCGAAGATCAGCTGTGGATTGCCAACGTCAACGCCGCCGACCAGGCGGTGCTCGGCGGGACGGTCGACGCGCTGGAGCTCGCACGACGGGCGGCGGAGCGGGCCGGCGCGCGCCGTTTCGAAATGCTCGACGTCGCCGTCGCATCACACGGGTCACTGCAAGGCGGCACCGCACGTGTTGTCGGCCAATATCTTTCGACCATTCCCCGGCGCGAGCAGCAAGTGGCCTACGTGACGAACGTCGGCGCCCGAAGGATTCGCAACGACTCCGCTGCGGTGCTCGACGACCTCGCCGCGGCTGTCGCCCATCCGGTGCGGTGGTTCGACATCGTGCGGCTGCTGCCGGAGCTCGGAGTCGTCGCGACCGTCGAGATGCCGCCAGGGCACGTGCTGAGCCGGCTCGTCACGGCTACGACACCGGCGGTCAGCGCATTCAGTATGAGCGACACCGGACTCCCGTCGGTCATCGCGCGGCTGCGGTCACTTCTGGTCTATGCGGTCCCACAACCCGAGCATGGAGTCGAGGATCTCCTCGGCCCGACCTAAGCCGGCCAGGTGGCTTTCCCCTGGCAGATGGGTCAGCTGCGCATCGGGCAGCCGGGACACCACGTGCTGCCCGTGCTCGAACGGGACGATGTGGTCGCGGTCGCCGTGCCACCAGCGCACCGGCACCTTCACCTCGTCGAGCCGGAAACCCCAATCGCGGGCGAACACCACCACGTCGGCGAACGGCGCGGCGAGTTGCTTGCGGCTGCCGTTGAGCAGGTCGTCCAGGAACATCGCCCGGAACTCGGGACGGACCAACAGTTGACGGTCGGCCGCAGGCGAGATGGCGGCATATGCATAAAGCGCCGGCTCGGCGACGGGCCGGATCAGCCGGATCAAGGTGCTCGCGGCCAGCCGCAGCGGCGCGCCCGCGATCTGGACCACCGGCGCCGCGGCCGAGATCAGTGTCGAGATGCCGCCGCTGATGGCGTCGACACCGCGCACCGGAGCCACCCCTCCGAGTACCCCGGCGGCCACCACTCGGTCGGGCATCGCCGCTGCACACGCCAGCGTGTAGGGACCGCCGCCGGAGAGGCCGATGACCTCGAACCTGTCGATGCCCAGCGTGTCGGCGATGGTGCGCAGGTCCTCGGCGAACGCGAAGATCGTGTCGTACTGATAAGGCGTGGACGAGCCGATGCCCGGCCGGTCGACCCCGATCAGCCGGATCTGCCGCTGCTCGGCGTAGACACGCGCCTCCACCGGGATCTGCCTGCGGGCGCCCGGCGTGCCGTGCAGCCAGAACACCGCGCGGCCCTGCGGGTCGCCGAACTCAGCAAACCCGATCTGACGGTCATCGCCGACGGCGATGGTGCCTTCCAGCTTCGGACGGGCAATTGCGACAGCCATGCCGAAAGTGTCTCATTGCGCCGATCGCAGCAGATACGACCCCACGGTCGTGACGCGGTCGCCGTTGCCCTCGTCGTACATGACGGTGCGGACTGCGACCGTGCCGTCGGCGCCGCGTATCGGTTCGGCCTCTACGCGAAACGGACCCGTCTTGGCGCGTGCCATGAACATCACGTGCGACGAAACCCCCTGGATGCGGTCGGTGCCTTTAGTCGCCGCGGCTGCAGCTTCCATGGCGGCGGTTTCGAGGATGACGAACTGCGGCCCGATGTGCAGTGCGGCGTCGGGCGAGGCCACCTCGACGGCGAGTTCGGGCAAAGCCCAGCGACCGTCGGGGCGGCGATGACCGCCGAACACCTGCCACAGTGGCGGCAGGTCGGGGGAGTCGACGACCTCGAGCGGATTGGCCGCCATCTTCTCCAGGCCGTCGGGCGGTGTGCCGATGCTGATGCCCTGGCCCTGGGTCAGCGCCAGCACGCGGTCGGGTCGGTCGGCGTCGACGATCTTCGTCCTGCTGTAGCCCATCTGGCGGCCGCGCTTGAGGTCCTCGGACACCATTTCGATTCGCTGCACGTCGCGGCCGGGGTCGAGGATCTGGCAGGAATGGATGACGGGGTTCGGCACCGCCTCGAGATCGGACATGTGGCCGCCTTCGGGCGAGGCGATGCCCAGCACGGCCAGCAGCAGTCCGCCCGCGCCGTTGCGCATGTCGCGGCGGATCGTGACGGTGTTGTCCTCCGGCCCGAGGTCCATCTGTGCATAACTACGGCCGATATAGCGGTAGCTCAGCAGCCCGCCCCACCGCCGGCGCAGCTCGTCGGCATAGGCCTCTGGCGAATCGGTCAGCTCACGAATGTCGCGCACCATGCAGCGACATTACATTCTTGGCCGCCGTTGTAACCATGGCGTCGCGGTTTCCAGCTGCGCGGCGAGCTGAAGCAGGATCGTCTCGTCGGGAGCCATCAACTGCACCCCGATAGGCAGGCCATCTCCCGTGACGCCCAGCGGCAACGAGATCGCGGCCCAGCCCGTGACATTCGCCAGCGATGTCCAGCCGGTGGTCGCGAACTCGACATCGAAGAACGCGCGCGTGGTACCGCGCGGTTGGTCCAGCAGTCGGTAGGGCGGCGGCGGCGTCAACAGCGTGGGCACGAGCAGCACGTCGTGTCCGGTCATTCCCGCAGCGAACCGGCGCGTCTGTGCGTGCACCGCGCCGATCGCCTCGGCGTATGCGAGACCGGTCGTGGTGAAGCCCTCGCGGACCATCACCCAGGTGCTCGGTTCGAACTCGTCTTCATGCGGTTCGCGCCCGAGATGGGCCGTCGCCAACGCGTGCAGTTGGGCATTGCTGACGTTGTGCAGTACGGCGATCGCGTCGGCGACGGCCTCGGCGTCGACAGTTGGCGCGCCCGACTCGACGATGTGTCCGAGGCCTTCGAGAGCCTTGCCCGTCTGTTCGACGGCCGCCACGACCGCGGGGTCGGTGACCGGACCGGGGAACGGCGATGCGGTCGCGATGAGGATGCGCACGGGTGCAGGTTCCTGCGTAATGGCTTGCAGGAACGGTGTTTTGGGCGCAGGTGCGGTGTACGGGTCACCAGGCGCCGACCCCGCGACGGTGTCCAACAGCGCGGCGCTGTCTCGTACGGTGCGGGTCAGCGCGTGCTCATTGACCAACCCCTCCAGTCCGTGGCCGGCGCTGGGCGCGAAGGAGGTACGGCCGCGTCGCGGCTTGAGGCCTACGAGGCCACAACACGATGCGGGCACGCGGATAGAACCGGTGCCGTCACCGCCCGAGGCCGCGGGGACGACCCCGGCCGCCACCGCGGCGGCCGATCCGCCACTGGACCCACCGGGTGTGATCGACGGCGACCACGGGTTCACCGTCGGCCCGAACAATGAGGGCTCGGTCGTGCAGTGATTGCCCCATTCGGGTGTGTTGGTCTTGCCGAACACGACGAGTCCGGCCGCGAGATAGCGATCGACGATCCACGCCGAGTCGGCCGCCACGTGGGTGCGCAGTGCCCGTGAGCCCATCGCCTCTGGCGCACCGGCAAGCGAGGCTCCAAGATCCTTGAGTAGGAAGGGAACTCCGGCGAGCGGACCGGAAGCAGTCAATGTCGCGGCCTGCTGCCGACCGCGATCGAACAGGTCGGCGATGACGGCGTTCAGGTGCCGCGTGGATTCGAGGCGCAGAATCGCTGCCTCGAGTAGTTCCGTCGCGGTCAGTTCGCCCGAGGCGACCAACTGCCCCTGGCCGATGGCGTCGACATCGGCGAGTGCGAAGGCATCGGTGGTGTTCATTGGGACGGATCATTCAACGGGCTTCAGGTCGCGGCAACTCGAAGCCAGTTCCAGGGCTGACAGCGACGACTGTGCGATTTCATACTCAACACACCGAAAGCGGCGTATGAATACGCACAATCAATCGACGGATGCCTCCGCCTGAGCGGTCACAGGATGGGGCGGCGGGGTGACCTTCCCATTTCATAGCCGGCGGGAAACGACATCTCGATGACCCGAAGCTGGTCGTTGGCCTTTGATTCCAGTTCCAGGACGACGCAACCGCCGCCGAGGACCTTGGACTCCAGAACGATGTAATGCGCACCGCCACCGTTGACGTCGGTGACGTGTTCCCCCGAGCGCAGCGCCTCAACGGGCACCAGCTCAGGGGCCTTTAAATGGTCTGGTTCCACCTTGGCAACCGTAGGTGAAAAGGCCGTGCCTGCGGGCCGGTTTGGCCCGACACGCGCTATCCGACGGCCATGGTGTACCCGACGACCCCCAGGCCGACGGCCACCACACACAACACCAGGGTGCCGACGGCGAACGGCCATGCCGCTTTGCGTCGATACAGCTGAATCACCGAGACCACCAGGCCGACGATTCCGATTCCGAGCGCGGCGAGCAGTGCGGTCCCGACCGCGGTGGCCGCGCCCTCCGCACTACAGCTTTCCGGCGGGCAGTAATCCAGGAATGCGAGCGAGAACAGCCCCATGAACGCGGCGACCAACCCGAACGCCACGGTGAGAACCAATGCTCCGATCGAGACCCACAGATCAGTGGTCGCGATCGGCGGTTTCGGCGGCGGGGGCGGCGGATAGCTGGGGTACGCCATGTCACGCGATGCTAGTGGTTATCGCCTGTTTAGCGGATTCTTGCCGATTGGCTGGCCGATCGACAATCATTGCCACGGGGGTGTGCACATGCAGAGCACAATGCAAGACTTTCCGCTTACCGTGACAGGGATTCTGCGGCACGGCACAGGGTGGTACTCGAATCGACGGGTCACGACGGTCACTGCCGACGGATATCGAGACATCAGCTACGGCGAGTTCGGCACGCGGGTGGCCCAGCTTGCTCACGGACTGCGTCAGCTCGGCGTGGCCCAAGGCGATCGCGTCGCGACGTTCATGTGGAACGACCAGGAGCACTTGGAGGCGTACTTCGCCGCCCCGTGCATGGGGGCAGTGCTGCATACGCTGAACGTCCGGCTGACCGCCGAACACGTCGCGTTCATCGCCAATCAGGCCGAGGACCGCGTTGTGCTGGTCGACATGTCGCTGGCGGCAGTGCTGGGTCCGATATTGCCGCTGCTGAGCACGGTGCGCACAGTCGTCGCTGTCGGGGACGGGGATGTCGCGCCTCTGTCCGCCCCCGGGATCACGGTCGTCCGTTACGACGACCTGCTGGACGGACAGCCACTCGAATACAGCTGGCCCGAACTAGACGAAAGAAGCGCCGCCGCAATGTGTTACACCAGCGGCACAACCGGAAACCCGAAAGGCGTGGTCTACAGCCACCGGTCGAACTACCTGCATTCCATGTCGGTGTGCTCGGCCAACGGTTTCGGCTTGCGTGACGGCGACCGCGTGCTGCCGATCGCGAACATGTTCCACGCCAATGCGTGGGGCCAGCCGTATGCGGCGGTGATGGCGGGGGCCGACCTGTTGTTGCCGAACCGTTTCCTGCAGGCGGACGCGCTGGTCAACATGATCGAACAACGCCGTCCCACCGTGGCCACGGCGGTTCCGACGATCTGGAACGACGTGCTGCAATACCTGAATGCCAATCCAGGCCACGACATCTCGTCGCTGCGGTTGGTGGCGTGCGGAGGCTCCGCCGTGCCGCTGGGGATGATGAAGACCTACGAGCAGACCTACGGCGTGCACATCCGCCAGGCCTGGGGGATGACGGAGACGTCCCCGCTGGCGGCGTTGGCGACCCCGCCGCCGGAGGTCACCGGGGAGGACCACTGGACGTTGCGTGCCACCGCGGGCCGGGTGGTCTCGGGGGTCGAGGTTCGCCTCGTCGACGATGCGGGCTGCGTGCTACCCAACGACGGTAAGGCCGTGGGCGAGATCGAGATTCGGGGGCCGTGGATCACGGCTTCCTATTATCAGAACGCCGATCCGTCGAAGTTCGACGACGGCTGGCTTCGCACGGGCGATGTCGGCCGGATCGATCCGCAGGGTTTCATCACGTTGACGGATCGCGCCAAGGACGTCATCAAGTCCGGTGGTGAGTGGATTTCATCAGTCGAGTTGGAGCTGCTGCTGATGGACCATCCGGCGGTGCTGGAGGCCGCCGTGGTTGCGGTGCCAGATGATCGGTGGCAGGAGCGGCCGTTGGCCGCGGTTGTCGTCAAGAAGGACGCGACGGTAACCGTTCAGGAACTACGAAAGCATCTGTGCGACAAGGTCGCCCGGTTCTGGCTGCCCGAGCGCTGGACGTTCATCGATGAAGTGCCGAAGACGAGCGTTGGCAAGTTTGACAAGAAAGTCGTCCGGTCGCAATATGCCGATGGCGCCTTCGATGTCCTCGAGTGTCACGACTGAGCCGAGTCAGCGCCCGCGGTCATCGCCCATCGGATACCGCCGACAACCACCCGTCCCGCGATCCGGATGACTGTGGCCTCGACTGGCGGAAAATAGGGCAGCAGCAACGGCATTCGCGCCCACGACGGCAACATCGACACCGACGCCGCGGCCAACAGCCCGTACGGCGCCCGTGCCGCGATCGGCAGCGGGGGAGTCAACAACAGGAACCGCGCGGCGTCGCGCGCCGCCGCGGTGCCGGCCAACTCGGGCCGGAACGCCTGAATCCGTTCGTGCAGTTCCCGTTCCGTCACCGGTGGGTCGACCACCCCGAGCGCCGCTGCGACGCGGGCGGTGTCGGCCACGTACCCGTCGCGGCCGCCTTGGTCGAGCGGATGGGCGCCGTAGAGCCGGTGCGCCAGAAGGAAGCTGTCGACCTCGGCGACGTGCACCCATTCGAGCAAGTGCGGATCCGTAGCGCGGTAAGGCCTGCCGTCGGGCGCGATGCCATGGACGCGCTGGTGGATTCCGCGCACCTTGTCGACCGCACGCTGTGCGTCGGCAGCGGGGCCGAATGTCGTCACCGCGAGGAACGTGCTGGTGCGCTGGAGCCGACCCCACGGATCACCGCGGTAATCGGAATGTTCTGCGACGCCAGCCATCGCCAGCGGATGCAGTGACTGCAGGAGCAGCGCTCGCAGGCCGCCGACGAACATCGAGGCGTCGGCGTGCACGTGGCGAATCGGACGGTCTTCGCCGAACCAGCGCGGGCCCGGGCTCTGGTGGATGCGCGCGCGGTTGGCCGGCCCGTCCGGCCCGGCAACCATGCCGAACAAGCTGCGGCCCAGGGTCTCGCGGACAACACCGAGGTCCGGCAACACCGTCATGCCTTCGACGGTACGCGAGCGGATCGGCGGTTTTGCCAGTCGAACTCCGCGTTAATTATTAATGTCGGTGGCACCTGGACACAGACCATGGGGGGCGCAATGAGGCGTCAGCGAGTTCGCCGCGTTTTGGCCGCAATGGTTGTGGCGATGCCGGCGGTTTTGACGATTGGAACCGGGACCGCGGCCGCCGACGGCCCGACCGGCGCCGGGGGGACAGCCGGGGGCGGAACCTTCGTCGCATTCACCCAGATTTTCAGGCGGTGCGACTTCAGTACCAAGACGCACATCGGGCCCACCGGATATGCGGGATCGAGCGCCGTGGTGCGCACCACGGGCTCCGAGGTGATCGCCGACGTGCAGGTCATCAGGGCGATCCCCGGCACGGTTTATGTCGTGGGGTTGGTCGAGATGCCGCACTCGTCGGCTGTGGGCTGCAATCCCGGCGATCCGGGCGTGATCTCTGGTGTGCTCACCGCCGATGACTTGGGCAACGGCAGCGTGACTCTTCGCGGACCGATTGCCTCTGGCGCCACGGGCGCGTGGATGTACGTCAGTAGACCTGGCTATCTGTCGCAGACACCCGACGAGTTCTACACGTCCGACTTCATCGTGCCGATCTAGCCTCGCGGCCCGCGGTAGTCGACCATCGGCTCCTGCCTGAGTACCGCGCCGCCGGCGGTGATGCGCAACTCGGCCGGTGAAATCGAGTAGGTGACGCTCGCGTTCTGCGCAATGAACTCGTGGGTCGGAGTGGTATGAGCAGCGGTCTTGAGTACCGCATCATCGCTGAGCCGCATGCCCCGGTAGCCGTAGCGACCCTCGCTGTCGCCACAGATCACCACAAGCGAACCCGGCGTTCGGCCGATCGCGATCGCGGTTTGGTTTCCATCGCATCGCGCACCGGTGTTGACGAAGCCTCTGTCGTCGACAGCGAACCGGACTCGCGTTGCGGGCGGTTGGATCGGCGGGCTGGGCGGTTCGGCCGCCGGTGGCGGCGGGTCGGCGGGCACGGTCGTCGAAGGCAAGGCGCTCGGCGGGGTGACCGTCCCGGGAGCTGCCCACTTCACGACGGCGCCGACCGAGACGATCAGCGTCGCGAGCAGGACCGCCGATCCGCCGAGCGCCAGTCGCTTACGCAGTAGATGTCGACCGGGAGGAGGCTGCTTTCGGTGTCGGCCGCGGGTTCGGGAAGTGCGTGTCAGATACCCCGAGCTGGTGACCAAGGTCGCTCCCGTCATGCAACTTCGTGCACTGGTTGTGCGGAACATTCTGCACGACAAGGCTTATAGGGAATGCCAAGGCCACCCGGTATTCGGCAGGCGCGAATCTTGTTGATTCACTGCGTAATTTGCTAGCTACGCTTTGACGGGGTCGCAAGTGTGGTTACGGTATCGGGGTGACCGTCTATGCCATGGCTGCGCTGAAGTTCACTGATCGCGATGCCTACGACCGCTACCAGGCGGCGTTCATGGAGGTCTTCCTGCGCTACTCGGGAACACTACTTGCGGCCGACGAGGCGCCACAGGTCATCGAAGGCGATTGGGACCGGGAAAAGGTCGTGTTGATGAGCTTCCCGCACGAGGAGGCGTTTCGCGAGTGGGCAGAATCGCCTGACTACCAACGTATTTCGGCAGACCGTCGCGCTGGCGCTGACACGGTGGTGGTGCTGGTGCAGGCTATCCGGGGATGACTACGGTGAGCTCGTTGCCCTGACGCTCAACCCGCATTCCGGCTCGCCGAGCGACGGCGGCCACCTGCGCTGCGTCGTCGGGCTCGGACTTGGTCGTCGCCAATGCGCGGGCCAGTCGGCCCTTGTGCGCCTTGTTGAAATGGCTCACCACGCTGCGCGAGCCGTCGGCACGCTCGGCCAGCACGTCGACCTTGACAGCACCGGGCAAGCGGCCGAGCGCGGCATACGAACCGGACCGCAGATCGACGACGAGCTCAGCAGACGCAAGGCGCGCGAGCACCGGCTCGAGCACGGGTCGCCATCGCGCGGCCAGCGTCGGCTGCCCTGGCAGCTTCGATGTCGCCGAAAGCCGATAGGCGGGCACTGGATCATCCGCGCGCAGTAGTCCGAACAACGCAGAACCGACCGCGAGTCGAGTTCGGGCACGGGCCGCAGCGGCACCACGCAGTGATCCGATATCCAGTGCGTCGTAGAGCACGCCGGTGTAGCGACTGATCGCGGGCATCGTCGGCGCAGTGCGCAGCACGGCGTTGCGCTCGATCTCGGCGTGCTGCGACGCGGAGATGCCGAGCGCCCGACGGCAGGCGTCATGGTCGGCTGCCAGCACGACGAGTTCGTCGATCAGCGCTTCACGCAATGGCCCGAGTTCGGGCGCACTGAGCGTCTCCAGCCGCAGGGGCGGGCCGTCACCCCCGACGTGCTTGGTCTCGGAGGGGGGCAGCAGCACGATCACGGTCGAGACGGTAGCCGAGGGCGGAAACCGTCACGAACGCCGAGTACTGCGTCAGGCCGGCGGCAGATCGGCGGGCGGCGGCGCGGAGGGATCGGCGGGCGGCGGCGGCGCGAACGGGTCGGCCGGGGGAGGCGGTGCCATCTCAGGAGCCGGGGCCTCCTGGGCCATCAACACGACCGGAGCCTCTGGGGCGGGCGGCGGCACCATCTCGGGCGAGGGCGGCATGAAAGGCATGCCATCGGGGGCGGCCATCGCGTCCGGCGCGGGCGGGGCGTCTTCGGGAGCGACCGGCAGATACATGTGGTGGCTGAACTGTCCCTGGAACGCGCCACCGCCGCCGATCCGCACGCCGCCGCCCTCACCGGAGGAGACAGGGGTGCCGTCGGGCAGCGTGGCGGCGGTGTGCCCGCCGTTCCAGCCGACGTTGAGGGCGCCGGGCTGCGTGCCGTACTTGAAGCCGCGCGCGAGCAGAGCCCTCTCGATGTTGCCGGTGTTGAACCGGTCGCCGTAGATCGGCCGACCAGTTGCCGCATTAGCGACCCACGAAACCAAGCCCGAGCAGTCCGTGCCCCTGGGCGAGTCTCCGCCGGAGATGTACGGTGTGCCCGAAACCGAGCTCACAAGCGTCAACAGCGTTACGGTAGCAAACATGCGGCCGGACGCTACTAGAGGTTTTTGTAACGCACCAAAATCTGTGATGCCCTTCACAACTCGCAGTTGGAGCGGGCCAGTTCACGAAATGTCACGGACTGCCAAGTGAACCAATCCGACAGCGCCGCTTCAGATTTCATACGAACATGCTGGTAGTCGCAGGTAGTTACACGCGCAATCACCTTTGTGCGACAGACATATAGATGTGCAAGCGTTGCGAATTCGTAGTCGATGCGCATCGGAAGAGGTACGTCGAACACGGCTGATGAGTGGCCGGTATCACATTTCAAGATCGAAAAATGTGGCCTGGGCCACAGCCGAAAGTCGTTTGAAATCGCGATCTAGCGGTACACCAGCGATACCGCAGGTATCGCAGTGCGCCTGACAGCTTCCCGGTCAAAGACTGGGAATGGGCCAATACCAGACATTTACATTGTCAATTCGATGTATTCGTATTCAAACGTGCTGTTGCACAGCCGAATACATCCCGCTGTAAGCGAAACCTACTGCGCTGCAGCAGATTTACTGGTCGTTGTACGCAAGTAGCAGAGGCACGCGCTGCTCGGCCGTCGTCAGCGAACCATGCTGACCAATCAGTGCCGACAACAGTGGCTCCGCGGTCCGCCGCATGACGCCCGCGGTGCCACGCGCTGCGGCGACAACGTCGCCGATGCGGAACCGCGCGGCGGCGCCGACTCTGTCGCCGAACCATCCCGCGGCGATCGCTTCGTCGCGGGACGCCACCCATGCCCGCTGTCCCAACGTCTCTCGCCACGCGGAGAGCACCGCGTCCGCCGCCCCATCGGCAACGTAAACGTGTCGAGCGCGCGGCTCGCCGGCGATCGCGTCGACCCCGTCCAGCATCGGCTCGCAGGCGTCGACATCGACAACCTCCGAAGCGTCGATCGACACCATTCCGTGGTCGGCGACGACTGCGAGCAAACCGCCGCGCGGCAGTCCCTCCACGATCGACTCCACCAGCCGGTCCACCTGGCGCAGCTGCATCCGCCATGCCGGCGAGCCGGGGCCGTAGACGTGTCCGAGCAGGTCTAGCTCCGAGTGATAGCCGTAGCAGAAGCCGCCGTCGGCGACCGCGGAGCGCACGCAGGCGGCCAAATCGCCCAGTGCGTGCACGCCGACATAACGGCCGCCGCGCAGCACGGCCCGGGTCAGCCCGGAGCCGCTGAATTCCGAGCCGGAAATGACGCTGACCGCGATCCCGGTCGCGGCGGCCCGCTCGAACGTCGTCGGCTTTGGTTGGACCTGCTCAGGCGGGAATTTCTCACGCAGATCACGCCCGGTCGGATGCGGTCGCCAGCCGAGGGCGTTGATCACGTCGGTACCGGGCAGCCGAAACGAGAGCCCGACCATCCCGTGCTCGCCCGAGCGAGCGCCGGTGCCAACGGCCGCCAGCCCGGACGCGGTCGTGGACGGGAATCCGACTTGAAGTGTCCGCCCCCGCAGAGCAGCCAGGACAAGTGCGTCTGCGGCATAGGTGTCCAGCAGTTCGGCGCCCAGTCCGTCGACGAGCAGCACGCACGCGCCTGCCACCTCACCAGGCAGTGGGATCGAGCCGTCGAATCCCGCGACGCCCATCGCCGCCAGCACCGATGGCACAACGTCTGCCAGGTGGGGAAGGTCGGGATCCGGTGTGGGCAGGTCCACAGCGCGAGCCTGCCACACCTCGGCGCCCTCCATCCTCGTGTCGCCCACGTGACGCAGTGCTCCGACATCGGCCGGATGTTTGACGACTCAACAAAACTGCTCCGGCTGGGCCTTTACTGCTTCTTGACCACGCGTTGAATCGCCCTTCTGACGATGGTCACGTGACTACGCTTCAAACGGTGGAGCTGGGGGTTCTGGGGACTCTGCAAGTCCGGCAGTATGGCCTGCCGGTCGCCATTCCCGGCGCCAAGCCCCGCGCCATTTTGACGATGCTCGGACTGCACGGCGGTGGCGTCGTCTCAGCAGACACACTCGTGGAACTGCTGTGGGGCGACGATCCGCCACGCACCGCCGCCAAGGCACTGCAGACCCACATCTCCTCGCTGCGGCGCACCCTTGGTGACGGCTTCGTGCTGACCGAGGGTGCCGGCTGGGTGCTCAACACCACCGAGACTGATGCCACGCGTTACAAGCTGGCCGCCAGGCTGGGCCGCGACGCGGTGGCCACTGGAGACCCGACTCAAGCGATCGCCCGCTTCGACGAGGCGCTGGCCCTCTGGCGCGGTGTCCCCGAACTGCCCGATGGCCCGCGGGGTGTATCGGAGAAGACACGATGGATCGAGGGCCACGCGGCCCTCGTGGAAGACCGCGCCGATGCACTGCTTGCGACGGGCCGTGCAGCAGAGATCATCGGTGAACTCGAAGCTGCCGTGGCAGACGCACCGCTTCGTGAAAGGCGTTGGGGCCAGCTGATGCTCGCCCTCTACCGCGCAGGCAGGCAAGGGGAGGCGCTTGGCGCTTACCAACGCGCACGATCCCTGCTGGCCGACGAGTTGGGCGTCGACCCCGGACCGGAGTTGCGTCGGCTAGAGGCCGCCATCATCACGCAGGATTCCGCATTGGAAGTCCCTGTGTCACAGCAACTCTCGGCGGTTACCCGGACGGTGACCTTCTTACTCACCGATATCGAGGGGTCGACCGCCGCGTGGGAGGCGGACGCCGAAGCGATGGCGGCGGCACTCGCGAGACACGACGAGATCGTCGAACAAGTTGTCACGGCGCGGGGCGGGCGCCTCATCAAGACGCGCGGTGAGGGCGACGCAACGTTCTCGGTCTTCGACCGGCCCTCGGCGGCCGCGACTGCCGCGATCGACTTGCAGGAAGGGATCTCTCACGAACCGTGGGAATTGGCAGAGCCCATGCGCATCCGCGTAGCGCTGCACACCGGCGAGGTCGAGCTGCGGAACGGCGACTACTTCGGCCGGGCGGTCAACCGGGCGGCCCGACTGCGGTCGCTGGCGGCCGGGGGCCAAATTCTATGTTCAGGCGCGACCGCCGAACTCGTCGTCGACTCGCTTCGAGACGACGTTGTGCTGGCCGACCTCGGGAGGCGTCAGCTCAAGAACCTTGCCCGTCCCGAACACGTCTTCGAACTTCGGCTGGATGCCGCTGACGAATCCCGTGCTCCCACAGCAGATACACCCATCGAACGGCCGGCGCTGCCAGCCGTTTTAGCCGGCTCCGGGCCGTTCGTCGGGCGGGCCAGCGAACTCCAGCAGCTGCTGTCGATTTGGCAGGCCACACTTGCCGCCGGCACGCGCGCGGTGATGATCGCCGGAGAGCCCGGCGTAGGTAAGACACGTCTGGCCGGTGAATGGTCCCGCCACGCTTACGACGGAGGTGCCGTCGTCCTCTACGGCCGTTGCGATGAGGACCTCGGCGCGCCGTACCAGCCGTTCGCGGAAGCCCTGCGTGCGGTCGTACCTAGTCTCGGCGCCAACCGGATTCGCGGGTTGCGCGGTGTCGAAGCACTGCTTCCACTGGTGCCGGCACTGAGCGAGTTGTTACCCGATCTGGCAGCGCCGCCGCGTGCAGACGCAGACACCGAGCGCTACGCGCTCTTCGATGCAGTCGTCGCACTGTTGGGCGTTGCCTCAGACGCCGCGCCAGTGGTGCTGGTCCTCGATGACCTCCATTGGGCGGCCAAGCCCACGCTTCTACTGTTACGACATCTCCTTCGCTTCGGCGAGCACGCCCGCGTTCAGATCGTCGGCACGTACCGCAGTACCGATCTCGACCGCTCCCATCCGCTGGCGGCCATGCTTGCCGACCTGCACCGCGACGGGTCCGATAATCGCCTTCAGTTGCGCGGGCTGGACGAGGACGATGTGAGCGCCTATGTTGCCGAAGCCGGGTACGACGATCAGGAGCTGGCCCGGGCGTTGGCGACCGTCACCGGCGGCAATCCTTTCTTCCTCATCGAGGCGCTGCGTCATGTGGACGAAAGTGGCGGGCGTTGGGACCCAAGCACTTTGCCGCAAGGTGTTCGAGAAGCTGTAAGCCGCAGACTTTCTCGGTTGCCGGAGGGAACGAACAAGGCCCTGGCGGCTGCCGCGGTGGTGGGCAGCCGGTTTGCCCTGGATCTGGTAGAGCGCGTGGTCGGGGATGATCTCGTCGACGCTTTCGACGAAGCGTCCAAAGCAGGCATCGTCATCGAAGAATCGGGCGGCCGTTACCGTTTCAATCACGCCCTCGTCCGGCAGTCGCTGATCGCCGAATTGGCATCGGTGCGCCGTATGCGATTGCACCAGCGCATCGCGGCGACGCTAGAAGCCGAGTCCGGCCCCGACGACGAACGACTAGCCGAATTGGCGTACCACTACTTCGAATGTGCGTGGGCGGGAAACGCCGCGAAGGCCGTCGAGTATTGCAGGCGTGCAGCGGAGCAGGCGATGGCCCGCCTCGCTTATGAAGGCGCGGCTGACCTGTACGACCGGGCACTGCACGCGCTCGAGGAGCTTGACGACGAGCTGCCCGACCGGGAGGACCAGCAGGCCGAACTGTTGGTGGCGCGGTGTGAGGCGCTGTTGGCGGCCGGTGATGTGGCGTCGGCGGCAGGCGCGGTATCGCAACTGCAGGAAGCCGCAGGCGATTCGGCCAGGCTCACGGCGTGGGGCACCTGTTTCGATGGCCAACTATCGATGCTCACCCATCCCGAGCGCCTGGACGACATCGAATCCGCGCTTGCCGTCGCCGCCGAGGAACTGGCCAGACTGGACGACGCGGCGGGGGAGGCCAAGGCCCACACCGTTCGCGCCGGATGCCTGGCACGCCTCGGTCGCATTGGGGACAGCGAAATGGCGCTGGATCACGCGCTGACCGCCGCGCGCCGCGCCCGTGACCACCGACGCGTGAACGCGGTACTGGCCGGGGCGCCACTAGCTGCGTTATGGGGTCCAAACCCGGTGCCGCGCGCGGGTGGACGGTGTCTCGATGTGGTGCGGCTGCTTCGCATCACGACGGGATCGGCCGTCGTCGAGGCAACGTCGACGCGATGCCAGGGCGTGCTGGACGCATTTCGAGGTCGCCCCGAGGCCGGCCGTCGCCTGATCGACTCGGCCCGGCGCGCGTTGAACGACCTTGGCATGCGCCACGCGTTACTCGAGGTCGAACAGTTCGCAGGCATAGTCGAACTGGTAGCCGACGAGCCCGCGGCTGCCGAGACGCACCTACGGCAGGCCTACGACGGATTCCGGCGCATGCGCCTCGATGCGGATACAGCCGAGACCGCCGCTTTGTTGGCGCGCGCTTGTCTGCTTCTCGATAGAGACGGCGACGCCGACGAATTATGCACGGAGAGTGAACGTCTCGCCGGGCATGCGCTGAAGGCATCGATGACCTGGCGGACGGTTCGGGCTCAGCTGTTGGCGCGAAACGGTGCTCACGACGCGGCCCGGCAGGTGGCCCAGGAGGCTGTCGCTATCGCTGCGGGCACCGACGCTCTGGTCGACCACGGCGATGCCTGCCTGGCGCTGGCCACAGTGTTGGATATCGTCGGCGACCTCGCCGGTGCACAAGCGGCCGCCACGCAGGCTGCCGAGTTGTATGAGCGCAAAGGCGCAGCGGCACTTGCGGACAAGGCCCGCCGCCTTCTCAGCGGACGTGATGTTCCGGCGCTCGCGCCCACCCTGGAAGCCCCGGCCGCGAAGCTCGACAACCTTTGCGTCCGGGTGATGCATGAGGTGGAATCTGCCTTCGAACGCGGGGACTGGGGCGAATGCGAGAAAACCTATGCACCCGACGTCTTCGTCGAGAGTCGCCGCAAGGTGGTCGGCTTCAGCCAGAACGATCTTCGGCCGGGTGACTGGCCACGAGTTGCCAGACATCTTCGCGAAGGATGGGCGTGGCAGCGATGGGCAGTCATCGCCGTCCGAGGCGAGCGCCTGGCCCTCACTCGACTCGACCTCGGTACCGACGATGCGAGCCCGGGAGCGCCGCACGAGGAGATGCTCTTGTTGTGCGGTCTCGACGAAGACGGTCGGATCGCGCTGCAGGTGATGTTCGATATAGATGACATCGACAGTGCGATGGCCGAACTGGAAGCCGCGCACGCGCGGTTTGAGGCCGCACGCCCACGGGCGTTGCTCGAAAATGCAGCGAGCCAAGTGGACGAACGCTTCTGGAGATACTTCCCGGCCCGCGATTGGGACACCATGGCGGAGATTCTGAGCGATGACTTTTCGCTTGATGATCGTCGTCGCACAGTGAGCGCCGGCGTCCGGCAGGGTCGCGATACCGAAATCGAGAACCTCAAGGCCATGGCCGATCTCGCCGACAGTGGGAACGTAACGTGCAATATCATTGCCATCCGCGGTGACCGCCTCGCCCTCCGTGTTCTTCGTTTCTCGGAGCAGGACCGACAGCGCGAGAGCTTCTGCAACGAGATGGTCGGCGTAGTCGAAATCAACGCCGACAACCGGCTTGCGTCGCACGTCGTGTTTGACCCCGACGACTTCGACGCTGCCTTCAACGAGCTCGATGCTCGCTATCTCGCCGGTGAGGCGGCACCGTACGCAGACGCCTGGCAGAGCGTGATGGATACGCTTGGTGAGGTGAATCGTCACGAGCTGGGACCCATCATGGGCGGACTCAGGTACGTCGATCATCGCCGGATTTCGTTCGGCTCTAATGACTTCGGGCGGGCGGTTGAGGAGCTGTGGGCACTCGTGCCCGATGCTCGGTATCGAGTGACGGCAATACATGCGCTTGACGCGCACGGCACCGTCGCCAGCCTCGTCATCGAAGGCACCGACACTCGTGGGAATGAACTGCAGTGGCCTCGCATCGTTGCGCTTGTTCCCGAGGAACAGCGGATGGACGTGTACGAAGAGAACGACCTCGACGCGGCGCTCGCCACGTTTGAACGGTTCAGCCATCCGACGACGCGCCTGCAGA
Source organism: Mycobacterium sp. OAE908 (assembly GCF_017872775.1). NCBI lineage: Bacteria > Bacillati > Actinomycetota > Actinomycetes > Mycobacteriales > Mycobacteriaceae > Mycobacterium > Mycobacterium sp. OAE908. Next base: position 1,151,056 of record NZ_JAGGJL010000002.1, on the reverse strand, counting down.
ATGCAGCAAGCCGAGCGTACGAGCGCGCGAAGAACGGCCTTGCGACCCGCGACTGGGCTGCGATTGCCGAAATCCTCGCCGCCGGTGTCGCTACCGAGGACCGTCGTCGAGTGGTGAATGCCGGCCGTCGGCAGGGAAAGGATGCAGCGCTCGCCGAATTCCGCGCCACCGCCGAAGTCATACAGGACTGGACGTCACAGGTCATTGCGACCAGGGGCGAGCGACTCGTGCTCAATCGTGCACAAGTCTCCGGTTTAGGTGTGGGTCCGGAGACATTCCGCGTCGACGTCCTCGACGTAATTGAGACCGACGACGACGGGCTTGCTGTCGGCCGAATCGTCTTCGATCCGGACGATTTCGAAGATGCGCTTGCAGAACTCGACGCACGCTATCTCACCGGCGAAGCTGCGGCTCACGCCCGCGTCTGGTCGCTCATAACGCAACGCCATGCCGCGGCACTGCATCGACACGAAATACACCCGACCCCGGCCGACTTCATCAACATCGACCACCGTCGCGGAATCGCATTCGCGCCAGGCGACCTTGTGGCGTACATCCACGCCACCTGGGATCAGATTCCGGATCTCGGCTTCTTCATCGAGGCTGTGCATCGGCTAAGCGACCTCGGGACCGTCTACACCCTGGTGCTGAGCGGAACCTCACGCGAGGGCTTGCACGCCGAGTGGCGGATCGTCGAAATGGTCACAGTTCAAGGTGATTTGATCAATCGCACCGAAATTTTCGACGAGACCGACCTCGACATTGCGCTCGCGACGTTCGATCAGCTCAAGCCTCCGCCGCCACGCGACCACAACGCGGCGGGCTCGGTGGCTGAGTCGTTGGCGACATGTTTCGCCGCGCGGGACTGGGACGCCGCGGCGGAGCTTCTCGCCGACGACTTTTCCATAGAGGATCGTCGACGCGTCGTGAACGCTGGGGTTCGACACGGTCGTGAGGCGGAGCTCGACGATTTGCGCGCGGCAGATGATGTAGGTATCGCGGACGTGACACCGACCGTCATCGCCACACGGGGCAGACGCCTCGTGCTGGCTCACGCCCGCTTCTCCGTCGCCGACCAACGACCCGACGCGTTCCAGAACGAGGGCCTCACTCTTGTCGAAATCGACTCCCAGGAGCGGGTCACCGATGTTGTCATGTTCGACCCCGACGACATCGACGCCGCCTTCGGGAACCTCGAAAGCCGTTATCTTGCAGGCGAAGCGGCGGCATACGAGCACACTTGGTCGCGGATTGTGGAGGCACATGCCGGGCTCAACCGGATGGAGCTGCCCGCGACGACTCCCGACTGGGTGAGCATCGACCACCGCAGAGGGACGGCGTTCGGCTCTGGTGACCTGTTCGCATACATCCGCTCCGCGTGGGAACTGATGCCCGACATTCATGGCCACATCGAGACGGTGCACCGATTGAACAGCCTCGGGGCGGTAGTCACTCACGTGATCACTGGCACTTCGCAAGACGACTTCGCCGCGTCGTGGCGGCAAATAAACGTCCTCACCGTCGAGGGTGATCTGTTCAATCGCATCGAGATTTTCGACGAGGCAGATCTCGACGACGCGATCGCAGCTTTCGATGAACTCAGTCAGCCGTCGCCCCAGCTGGAAAACGAGGCGAGCCGAGTCGTAAAGCGGTACGCGGCACTTTTCGCAGCTCGCGACTGGGACACCATGGCCGGCTTGGTGGCCGACAGCTTCACGACCGACGATCGTCGCCCGGTGGTAAGCGCGGGGATTCAACACGGTCGGGATGTCGAGATGGCGAATATGCGCGCCATCGCCGAGGTGGGGTTTGAAAGCATCACGACTACGGTCATCGCCATCCGAGGGGAACGCCTTGTGCTTTTCGGGAGCTCGTTCTCCGTTCCCGATTGGCCCGGCGAAGAATTCGCGGTGCTAGACCTGGCCGAGATCACTGCTGAGGGTCAGATTTCTAGACATGTAATATTCGAACCGGACGACCTCGATGCCGCATTCGCGGAACTCGAAGCACGGTACATCGCGAGCGAAAGGGCGGCCCGCGCGCACACGTGGTCAGTGATCGCGGCAGCCTACGTGGATCTCAACCGTCACGAAATCTACCCAGCGACACCGGACTTGGTGAGTATCGATCATCGGCGCGGCGCCATGGCATTTGCACCGGGCGAACTCATCACATACCTCAACGCTTCCTGGAATCAACTTCCGAACTTGAGCTTTCGCGTGGAAGCTGTGTGTCGGCTCGGCGATCGGGGGGCGGTCTATACGCAGGTGTTGAAGGGCACCTCGCAGGAAGGCTTCGCCGCCGAGTGGCGGATAGCCCAGATCATGATGGTCGAAGGCGAGCTGGTCAGTCGCGCCGAGATCTTCGATGAGACGGACCTCGATGCAGCGATCGCACGTTTCGACCAGCTCACCGCAGCGACATCGACACTGGAGAACGCCGCGAGCCGACTGAACAAACGATTCAACTCGTATTTTGCATTGCGCGACTGGGACGCCATGGCGAAGATGCTCGCCGATGACACGTCCGTGGAGGATCGGCGTCGGGTAGTGAACGCCGAGACACTCCGTGGCCGTGACGTCGAAATCGCAAACCTGCGGGCCATCGCCCAGCTCGGAAGCCAAAGCGTGACAGCGCTCGTCATTGCGACTCGTGGCGAGCGCCTCGCTCTCACTCGTACCCGCTTTGCGGGCGGCGACCAGCGTCCGGACGCATTCTGCACTGATGCGCTCGTCATTGTGGGGATCGACGCCAACGAGCTGATCACGGCTCGCGTGGCGTTCGACCTCGACGACATCGACGCCGCATTCGAAGAACTCGACGCGCGTTATATTGCTGGTGAAGCGGCCGCACATGCGCACACTTGGTCGATCATCCAGGGCGCCTACGCGGCGATCAACCAGGGTGAAATCCCCGTGATTTCGCCGAATTGGGTCAACGTCGACCACCAGCTGCGCGCGACGATCGAGGCAGGTGACTTGACCGCGTACCTGGGCGCCGGTTGGAATCTCACGCCAGGTTTCAAGATTCGCGTCGCGGCTGTGCATCGGTTGACCGATTTTGGAGCGGTGGTCACTCACACAGCATGTGGCATCTCGCAAGAGGGCTTCGAGGCAGAGTGGCAGATGATCGCCGTCCTGACCGTCGACGGCGACCAAATCGGCCGCTGTGAACTATTCGCCGAGACAGACCTCCACGCCGCTTTAGCCAGGTTCGACGAACTTTGCAGGACGGCACCACGATTGGAAAACGCAGCGAGCCGCGCATACGACCACTTCAACGTGCGCCTCGCGGCTCGCGACTGGGATGCCATGGCGCAGATGGTGACCGACGATGTCTGCGACGACGATCGTCGTCGCGTGGTGAGCGGTGGCGTCCGACGCGGCCGGGATGCCCAGATGGCGAACTTGCGCGCAGTGGTCGGAGTCGGTGTCAGAAATTACGAATCAACCGTTATCGCAACCCGCGGGGACAGGCTCGCGCTCACCCGTTCGCGCGTATCGGGCAGCGGCCAGGCTGCCGAGGCATACGCCCTCGAGATGCTCACGCTCATCGAAATTGACACCGACAACCGGATCTCAGCCGGCGTTGCGTTCGATCTCGACGACATCGATGCCGCATTCAGCGAACTCGAAACCCGTTATATCGCAGGCGAAGCCGCCGACCACGCCCGCATCTGGTCACTTGTCACGCGCGCCTTCGCAGCCGTCAACCGGCATGAGCTGGCAGCGCGGACGACAGATTGCGAATTCGTCGACCGGCGGCGGCTCGCGATGGTCGACACGAGAACGATGGGCGCGTCGTTCAATGTGGGGTGGGATCTCGCGCCGCAAGGCAGCATCTACATCGACACTGTTCATCGGCTGAGCGACCTCGGAGCTGTTGTCACTCACTCAATGCGCGCAACCTCGCAGGATGGATTCGACGTCGAGTGGCGATCAATCGATCTGTTGACGTTCGAGGGCGACAAATTGAAGCGCTCTGAAACCTTCGACGAGGCGGACCTGGATGCCGCACTCGAGCGCTTTGACGAATTACAGCCGACAGTTACGCGATTGCTGAACGCGGCAACTCGAGTGTACGAGCGTTTTTGGGCCTCCTACGATGCTCGCGACTGGGACGCTATCGGGAAGGCGTTGACCGAGGATATCTACACCGATGATCGACGTCGTGTCGTGAACGCCGGGATCCAGCGAGGACGCGATGGCGAACTCGCAAACATGCGAAGCCTCGCGGATGTCGGGGCAAACGTTACGTGGACCGCCGTTGCGACACGCGGGCAGCGCCTCGTCCTCAGTCGTTTCTCCTCGGCGAACCAGGATCTCCAGCACGGTGAGTTCGCTGTCGAGATGTTTACCGTGATTGAAGTCGACAGCGACGACCGGATCGTGGCGGCTGTTCTGTTCGATGTCGACGACATCATCGACGCAATCGAGGAACTCGACGCCCGTTACCTCGCAGGCGAGTCAGCAGCACACTCCCGTACGTGGTCGCTGATAATGCGCACCTTCGATGCGCTCAACAAACAAGAAGTGCCCCCGACGGCGCCACACTGGGTACACCTCGATCATCGACAGCTCGCCATGTACCAGGCGAACGATTTGCCCGCATACCTCGGGGCCACATGGGATCTCACACCAGAGTCCAGCACCTACGTCGAAGCCGTGCATCGGCTGACTGACCTCGGCGCGGTGCTTACCATCGCCTCGCAGGGGACCTCTTCAGACGGCTTCGAAGTCGAATGGCGAGAGGTCAGCCTGGTCACGTTCGACGACGACAAGATCAGCCGCGGCGAAGTTTACGACGAGGCCGACTTAGCAGCCGCACTCGCCCGGTTCGATGAGCTCCATCGGTCGTTGCCCCATCCAGAAAACGCGGCGAGCCAAGTAACTGAGCGCTTTTGGGCGTTGTTCTCCGCCCGCAACTGGACAGCAATGACGGAAATGCTCGCTGAGGGAACATCGTCGGACGATCGTCGCCGACTGGTGGGCGCGGGTTTGGTAGAAGGCAGAACGGCATGTATCGCGGACTTGCGAGCCATTGCCAGCGTCGGGGCGAAAAGCTTTGGATCAACGGTCATTGCGACTCGCGGGCAGCGGCTTGTGCTAGGGCACTTCCGCGTCAAGGGCCCAGAACAACAGCCCGAGGCCTTCGAGGTGGAAATGCTTGGCCTCATCGAGATCAACTCCGACGACCAAATCGTGGCACGAGTCGCATTCGACGTCGACGACATCGTCGACGCAATCGAGGAACTCGACGCCCGATACCTGGCCGGCGAAGCCGCCGCCGATGCGCGCACCTGGTCGCGCGTAGCGGCCGGCTACGCCGCCCTCAACCAGCGTCAACTACCGCCGACCACTCCTGACTGGGTCAACATCGATCATCGACGCCTCGTGACGATTGAGGAGGGCGATCTAGGTGCGTCGCTTCGAGCCGTCTGGGACATCACATCGCAGGCAACCATCTACGTCCAGGCAGTGCACCGACTGACTAGCCTCGGAGCCGTCGTCACCCACGCCGTACGCGGAACTTCGCAGGAGGGCTTCGAAGCCGAGTGGCGAGAGACCGCATTTCTCACGTTCGATGGCGAAAAGATCAGCCGTTGTGAAGTCTTCGACGAAGCCGACCTAGAAGCCGCGCTCGCACGGTTCGACGAGCTCAATCGCCAAGTGCCGCAATTAGAGAACGCGGCAACTCAGACCTGGACACAACTAGCCGATGCATTCAACCGCCGCGAGGTGGACGAATTTCAGTCGCTGATTACCGCGGACTGCCACGCGGAGGATCGGCGTAAAGGCTTGCGCGCCTCCTTCGAGAGGCTGGGACCGCGCGACGCCACGCAGGCGATGTTCGATGCCACCCCGAGCTGGCGATCGGAAGCGGACGTCGTCGCGATCAGGGGTGCGCGTTTTGCGTTGATGCGCAACCGTTTCCGTGACACGGCCGAGCCTGACGCGCCGATTGCCGCGGAGTACTTGACGGTTGTGGAAGTCAGCGACGACGGCCTTCTGCGCCGCTCCGCGCGGTTCGATCCCGATGACATCAACGAAGCGTTCACGGAGCTGACAGCTCGCTGGATCGCATCCGGAGAAGTCGAGCATCCGCAAGCCATTGAGTCGCACCTGAAGATTCTGCAGGTACTGAATCGCCATGACTGGAATACCTACCGGGCTAGCTTGGCGCACGCCACCGGCGTCAACCACCGCCAACTGGCAACAGGCACGACGGTCGCTGATTTCATCAAGTCCGTCGACACGGTGGCGTCGCTGATCCCGAATTTCTGGGTGGAGCCGACGAATATTCTTCGCTACTCGGCGTCGGGAGCAGTAGGTGACCTGCTGGCGAAAGGCACGTCGTCTGACGGAGTCGAGGTCGAGATCCCGATGGTGATGCTGGGCGTGTTCGACGGCGATCTCCTTACCCATTTCGAGTTGTTTGACCCTGACCAGCGGGACCTCGCGCTGGTCAGATTCGACGAGTTGAACCGACCAGCCTGAAGCGATTGACATGCAGCCGGACGGCTGCATATAGTCGGACATGCAGCCGATCAGCTGCATGTCAGGAAGAATGAGATGGACGAGGTATTCAAGGCACTGGCCGATCCGAGCCGACGTCTTCTGCTCGACAGCCTCAACGAGCGCAACGGGCAGAACCTGCAGGAGTTGTGCGCGCGACTATCGATGGCGCGGCAGTCGGTCAGCAAGCATCTTGCCGTCCTCGAAGCAGCCAACCTGGTCACCACCGTGTGGCGGGGGAGGGAAAAGCTGCACTACCTCAACGCAGAGCCGATCAATGCGATCGCCGATCGCTGGATCACTCAATACGACCGTGCGCGGGTACAGGCACTCGCGGACTTGAAAACAGCATTGGAGACCGAATCAATGAGCAGCAGTAAAGAATTCGTCTACACCACCTACATCCGCACCACGCCGGAGAAGCTGTGGCAAGCAATTACCGACCCCGCATTCTCGCACCGCTACATGGGCCACGCGATGGTGTCCGACTTCCAGAAGGGATCGACGTACGCCTGGGAGGACCACGGGCTGAAGATCGAACACCCCGAACAGGTGATCCTCGAATCCGACCCGTATCGCCGGCTCGCCTTCACCTTCCACACGTTCGTCCCCGAACTCGCTACTGCCGTCGAACAACTCGACGAAGAGACTGTCGCCACGTGCGCGGCCGAACGGCGCTCGAAGGTGTCCTTCGACCTCGAGCCCGAGGGCGACATGGTCAAGCTGACCGTGATCCACGACGACTTCGGCCCGGACAGCACGGTGCTCGGACTGATCTCCGGTGGCTGGCCGTGGAAGCTCTCCAACCTCAAAACAGCTCTCGAACAGTCATGACCGCGAAGCCCCGACTGGTCGATCGGGCCACGTTCCAGACCGAACTCGATGGGCTGCGAGTCCGCGAGAAAGCGCACACGCGTGAGGGAGACGCGATCGCCGCGGCGCGCCGACGACTGCCGATGGTCGAAGTGGACGCGACGACGCCGCTCGTCGGGCCCGCGGGAACCGTCACACTGCTCGACGTGTTCGACGGCCGCTCGCAGCTGATCGCGTACTACTTCATGTGGCACACCGGCCATCCGGCAGCCGAGCAATGCGAAGGGTGTACCTGGTGCACCACCCATGTCGCCGAGTTGTCCTATCTGCATTCCCGCGACATCACCTACGCCGTGCTGTGCCAGGGGCCGTTCGACGAGAGCAACCGCTACCGCGACTTCATGGGCTGGGAAATGCCGTGGTACTCGGCGCAGGATTCCCTCGAGACCCTGGTCGTCGGACGCCAGAAGGGCCTGATGCATCTGGTGTGCTACTTGCGCGACGGCGACCGCGTCTACGAGACGTACTGGACCAACTACCGCGGTGTCGAGGCCATGGACTACAGCTTCGCGCTGATGGACCTCACCGTGTACGGACGCCAGGAAGCGTGGGAGGACTCGCCACCCGACTGGCCGATACGCCCCGTTACCAACAACAGCGAGCGAGTGCGCATGAATGGGCGCCCGATCGCACAGTGGTCGCGCCTGGAAGCCGGGCGTTCCGACGCGCTGCGATGAGTGAAGAAGGGAGACAAGGCAAATGCAAACACCACCAATTGTGTCGTCGCAAGAATGGGACGCGGCGCTCAAGGAGATGCTCGTAAAGGAAAAAGAAGTGCAACGGGCGCGTGATGCGCTGGCCGCGCAGCGCCGCCGAATGCCATGGACGCCAATAGAAAAGCAGTACACATTCGACGGACCCGACGGGAAGGCGAGCCTACTCGACCTGTTCGAAGGTAGACGCCAATTGATCGTCTACCGCGCGTTCATCGAACCTGGCACGGGCGACTGGCCCGAACATGGCTGCACGGGCTGCTCTTTGATGGCCGATCATGTACCCAACCTCGCCCACCTCAATGCTCGGAACACCACATTCGTCTACGCATCCCTCGCATCGCAGCCCGAACTCGAACGGATGAAGGCGAAGATGGGCTGGCAGCACATCCCTTGGTACACAATGACCGACGATTTCGCCAAGGACTTCGGCGTCGACGACTGGCACGGCACGACGGCGTTCATCCGCGACGGCGACCGGGTGTTCAAGACGTACTTCATCAACGGCCGCGGGGATGAGGTGTTTGTCAACACCTGGAACCTCCTGGACATGACGGCCCTTGGACGCCAGGAGGATTGGGAAGACTCACCGGAGGGTTATCCACAGACCCCGCCGTACGAATGGTGGAGCTGGCACGACACCTACGCCGAGCACACCCCGTGGCGGTGGTTCGGCGATCCCGACCCTGATGACCCCAACGATCAGCGCCCGCCGCGCAAGGACAGCTAGGTGACGACCGCGGCGATCCGCGCGGCCACGTCGGCGGCCACTTCCAGCACGTCGGGATCCTCCGCCGCCAGATAGCGATCGTGAGTGCGGTCATATACCGCGCCTGCGATCGCTCCGTGGTCGGCGGCCAGCTCGACATATTCGACCGGCCACTCGTTGTCGTCAAGCGTCGCCGCGAACGACCGACTCACCTCGGCAGGCACCACATCATCGGCGGTGCCATGCAGCAGGGTGAACGCCGAGGGCTCCGGCGGCAACTTCGTCGGCAGCGGGGCCCCGGTGATCGGATTACGTGCAATGAACGCGCCGGCAAGGCAGATGGTATGGGCGACAGGCACATCGAGTCGGCGCGCGGATATGGCCAATCCGGCCGCTGCGGCACCACCCAGCGACCACCCGACCAGAACTAGCCCGCTGGAGCCGAGGCCCTCCCGCGTGAAATCAACCGATGCGAGCAAGTCGCTGCGTCCGCCGTCGTCGGCGTGTGAGTTCCAGTCCGGCACCGCCACTGTGAGCCCGTGACCGGCGACCAATTCGGCGAGCGGTCGCATCGCACCGCGGGCGTCGGTCTGCGCGCCGTGCCACATCAAGACAGAAGGCGCTCCCTCGCCGAACACATCGACGGCTCGGCCCGGGGCGTAATCCAGCGTCTGCATAGCCGGAGTCTGCCCACGCGACGCCGCCGTTAACCCCGCCGGCGGGTCTCCTGCGTGTAGGCGGCCCATGTCTGCGCCTCGCTGGGCAGTGGCAGGTAGGTGTGGCCGCATTCCAGGAGCCAGGCGCCAGGGCCAGCCATCCGGGTCAACCGGAAGCGATTGCAGTATCGACAGTGCGCCATGATCCAACTCCTTTCGTTCGGCGACGTGCTCGTGTGAAACCACGGTATGGAGCCGAAGGACCCGCCGAAACGGGCGATGAACCCCTCCTGCACGGACGCACCCGGGGCGTTCGCGTGGGCGCGACGTTGGGGGATTAGGGGATGTTATTTAGTGCCGAAGATGCGGTCCCCGGCGTCGCCGAGACCCGGAAGGATGTAGCCGTGCTCGTCGAGTTGGCGATCGATCGCGGCCGTGTAGATCGGCACGTCGGGATGGGCGGTCTGCATGGCGTCCAGGCCCTCGGGACAGGTGAGCAGGCAGACGAACTTGATCGACTTCGGGCCGCATTCCTTCAGGCGGTCCACCGCTGCCACGGCTGAGTTACCCGTGGCCAGCATCGGATCGACCACCACCACGTCACGTTCCTGGAGTTCACCGGGCATCTTGAAGTAATACTCAACGGCAACAAGTGTTTTGGGATCGCGATACAGGCCAATGTGCCCGACGCGGGCCCCGGGCACCACGGTCAGCATGCCGTCCAAAATTCCGCTGCCTGCCCGCAGGATCGAGACGAACACCAGCTTCTTACCGTCGATGACCATTCCGGTTGTGCTTTCCAGCGGAGTGTCGATCTCTATTTCGTGCATCGGCATGTCCCTGAGCACCTCGTAGGCCATCAAGGCCGAGAGCTCGTGCAAAAGCAGCCGAAAACTATTGGTGGAGGCGTCTTTACGACGCATCAGGGTGAGCTTGTGCTGAACCAGGGGATGGTCGATCAGATGAACGCCTGCCATGGCTTCAGAAAACCGTCCCGTCGCTTACGACCGACAGTGGGGGACGACCGTCCCGCAGGCGCGCGGCGATCGCGCGGCCCGCTGCCCATGTTCCGCCTTCGAGCACGCACGCCAGCGGCATCTGCTCAGCGTTCACGCCCAGGCGCTCGCGCACCAGCGGGGCCAGTTCGTCCAGAAGCGCCACCGTCAGGGCTCGCCACTCCACCACCAGTTCATCGCCGACATTCCAGGGCTGCTCCGCCCAGCCCGGGTCGCGCAGGTGCAACACACCGGTGTCGAGCAGCAGGCCACCATTGCGGTACTCAGGCAGGCCGGTCAACGCGTCCAGACTCTCGACGCGGACCCCCGCCCATTCGAAGGGCTCCAGCAGCGAGTACGTCAGCCACTGTGACAGCTTGTGGAACGGCATCCAACCCTGCGTAAGCCCCGGCCCGGGCAGCGCGTCATGGCGCCAGCAGTCGCCGAGCGCCTGGTCGCCAATGCTGTTGTCCGCCAACCAGATCCCTGACAGCGACGCGAGCACCCGACTGAGAATGTCGTGCGCGGCGATCCTGTTTCCTTCAGTGAGGTCGAACAGATCACTCGGCCGACCGTGTGGGCCCAGCGCATCGCCAAGCCTGTGCAACACCGACACCCGACCGTCCACACCGACCAGCGGATTCGTGGGTCGGCACTGGAAGGCCTCGGCCAGCCGCTCGGCCGTCACGCCGCGTAGGCCGGCGGCATCCGCCTGCGACGGCCGCGCCGCATCGGTGGAGAAAAGTCCGCTGCAGAACGCGTGCCAGCTCGCCACACCCAGCCCCTCGGATCGGTTGAAGCGCTGCCCGGTAGAGGTCTCCAGGTATGACCAATCCGGCCCGGCACCTGCGTCAAGCAGCACGCTGACGACGGTCAGATCGACCATGGCCGGGCCGTCCAGCTCGGCCTTGCGCTGCACGCCGCCGGCCTCGAAGTGCCGCCAGCGGCTGTGAAACGGGATGTGCAGATCCGGGTAGCGCGCCAGGGTCAGGTCGGCGACTTCGGCCGCCGCCCCGGCCAAAGAGCCGTCGTCGACCTCGAACCAGGGGGAGTCGCCTGCCCGCGCGCGGTGCAACAGGAACCGCGCGCGCTCACGGATCGCAACGCTGCTGCGCAACACCGCCGCCGCGCCTGCCGGCTTGCTTGTGTCGTGCTCGACGTCGACGCCCGCGAGGCTCATCCGTCGAGCTCCCGGCCCTTGACCTTGCGCAGTTCCTCGATGTCGGGCACCGGCCCGGGGGTGAAATAGCCGGCCGCCATCTTGGCGTCGATCTCCACCCGCGCGTCGGCGGGGATCAAGTCGTCGGGGATGTTCACCCGTTCACCAACCTCGATTCCGGAACCGGTGATCGCGTCGTACTTCATATTGCTCATCGAGACCAGGCGGTGAATCTTGCGGATGCCCAACCAGTGCAGTACGTCGGGCATCAGCTCCTGGAACCGCATGTCCTGGACGCCTGCCACGCACTCGGTGCGCGCGAAGTAGGCCTCGGCGGTATCGCCGCCCACTTGGCGCTTGCGGGCGTTGTAGACGAGGAACTTGGTCACCTCGCCCAGCGCGCGACCCTCCTTGCGGGAATAGGCCACCAACCCGACGCCGCCACGCTGGGCGCCCAGGATGCACTCCTCGATGGCATGCGTCAGGTACGGCCGGCAGGTGCAGATGTCCGATCCGAATACGTCCGAGCCGTTGCACTCGTCGTGCACGCGCGCGGTCAATTCCACAGTGGGGTCACCCAGGTCGCGGCCGTTGCCGAAGATGTAGATGGTCTGTCCGCCGATCGGCGGCAGGAACACCTCGAGGTCCGAGCGTGTGACGAGTTCGGGATACATGCCGCCGGTCTCTTCGAACAGCACTCGGCGCAGATCCGTTTCGCTGCAGCCGAATCGGTGGGCCACCCCGGGCAGGTACCACACGGGCTCGACAGCCGCCTTGGTGACCAGCGCGGCACCGGTGGGCAGCAAGATCCGGCCGTCGGGGACCAGGCGTCCCTTCTGAACGGCGTCGATGACCTCCGGCACGATCACATGTGCCTTGGTGATCGCGATGGTCGGGCGGATGTCGTAGGCCTCGGCCAAGGCCGGAGCGAATACGTCGGCCACCATCGCACCCCACGGATCGAGGCTGACGATCTTCTCCGGCTCACTCCACTGCGGGTACGGGCCGATGATGTCGGTGGGCGACGTGTCGGTGAGGTCCGCCTTGTGCTGACGCGACAACGCGCCTGAGGCCACCGCCAACGCCCGGTACACGCTGTAGGACCCGCTGTGCGTGCCGATCACATTGCGATGGGCACGCGTGGTGGTTGTGCCGATGAGCGGTCCGCGCTCGGCCGCGGTCGGCGCACCCCAGCGAATCGGTGGGGCGTCAAGACCGCCGCTGTGAGACGTCAGGCGGATATGGCCGGAGGCGCTGTTCGACTTGGCAGGCGACGGCGCGGCGGCGCCAGGTTCAGCAGACATAGTCGTCCTCCGTCAAGAAGGCGCAAGCATATCCACTCTGCCTGCTCGCCGCTGTTCTTGCAGATGCGCAACCGGCGGCAAACAATACGCGTACCATCGGCACATGCTGCGGGAGGACCTCTCCGGCCGGTTCGACTACCTGTTCGAGCCGCTGGAAGTCGACAAGTCGGCCGGTGACGGACTCGACGAGGATCCCAGCGCGCCCGCAACGAACGCCGACGAGGGTCGCTGGTCGCGCGTAATAGTGCTGACGGGCGTCGTCGTAGCAACTCTTGCGGCGGCCGCCGCCACGGCGGTCGTAATGCTTCAGCCGGCCCAGCCCGCCCCGCCGATCGTCACGCCGACCGACGCCACACCAATCTCGACACCGATGTCGACACCGACATCTCCGGTACTGCCCAGCCCCACGCCCGCCGCGACGGAACCGCCGGTTCCCGTCTTGCCTGCGACGGTCAGTACCTCCGCGGCGCAGGCGCCGACTGCGACTCCGACCGTTCAGCAGCCAGCCCCACCGCAGCCTGCGGAGCAGCCGACCACCATTGCCACCGAGCCTGCCGCCACGATGCCGCCCGCCCCGACGACGCGCGCCCCGATCAGCGTCAGCCCCGAAACGCGCACGCCGTTTCCGAATCAGCCGACGCCCGGCAACAACAACCAACGCGGCGGGCTACTCGGCGGACTGCTTTAGCTGACGGCCCGCGACACACCGGTTCGCAGGAATCGCACAGCATTCCGGTCGCGCGAATCGGGCGACCGCGCTGATATTCTGCCAAGCGCCGGTAGGTATAACTGCTGGCAGCCTGACCCGAAACTGCAGAGTCCCTCACGAAAAGAGTTTTGTGCGCACCGGAGAGATCAAAGCCCTATCCGGCTTGCGCATCGTTGCTGCAGTGTGGGTGGTGTTGTTCCACTTCCGGCCGTGGCTCGAGGTTTCGGCGCCCGGCATTCGATCAGCGCTCGCCCCGGTCATCAACTGCGGCGCACAGGGCGTCGACCTGTTCTTCATGCTCAGCGGGTTCGTGTTGACGTGGAACTATCTCGACCGGATGGGCGAGTCGTTCTCGATCAAGGCCACGCTGCACTTCCTGTGGCTGCGGCTGGCCAGGGTGTGGCCCGTTTACGTGGTGACCCTCCACCTCGCATTGGCGTGGATCATCTTCACGCTCTATGTCGGTCATCTGCCCTCACCGGTCGCAGACCAGCTCAGCGCCGTCAGCTATGCCCGTCAGGTGTTGCTCGTCCAGTTGTGGTTCCAGCCATTCTTCGACGGGTCGAGCTGGGACGGACCCGCCTGGTCAATCAGCGCGGAGTGGTTGGCGTATCTGCTGTTCGGGGTGTTGATTCTCGCGGTTTTCCGCATCTCGAGGGCGACCAGGGTCAGAGGCTTGCTATGGCTGGCCGTCGCCGCGTGCCTGCCACCCGCACTGCTCCTGCTGGCGACCGGTCACTTCTACACGCCATGGAGCTGGCTCCCTAGGATCGTCATGCAGTTCACCGCCGGCGCGCTGGCCTGCGCGGCGGTGCGCAAGATGGAGCTCTCGGACGCGGGCCGACGTCGAGCCGGCTACGTGTCGCTGGCGCTGTCCGTCGGCATCATCGGAATCCTGTACTTCCTCGACGCGCATCCAATCCCCAAGGTGTCCGATTCCAGCGGGCTCGTCGACGTGCTCTTCGTGCCGCTGGTGGCCTCATTGGCGGTCGGCATGGGCAGTCTGCCGAGGCTCCTGTCGACCCGAGTGATGGTGTACGGCGGGTACATCTCATTCAGCCTGTACATGGTGCACGAGTTGGTGCACACCGCGTGGAACTGGTTCACGGCGCAATTCGAGATCGTCCTGACGCCCGGCTGGTCGGCCAAGCTGATCATGGTTGGCGTGTTCGCCGTCGCCCTCCTCGGTGCGGTACTTCTGTACCACTTCGTCGAAGAACCGGCCCGCATCTGGATGCGCAGGATGGTCAAGGAGCGGCATCTTCCAGTTGCCGATCCGCACTCAGAGGCGCTCGACCCGGCGCAGAGCAAGCTGCAAACCATCCATGGCCCACGACAAGTGGCTGCCAACGCCGTCACCGCGCGCGCGGGCTGAGTCATGGTACAGAGCCCAATTCCGCTGTCCGCGATGACAATGCAGCAATTGAATAACGCCTTGCGTACGATTTCGTCCGCGCAGGCGTTTTTGGAAATTGGGCCGTAAGCTGTTCCGGTGAGTCGTCTGGTCACGTTCGCGGTCGCGATCGCTCTGCTCATCGGCCTTGTCAATGCCGGATCAACAACGGTGAGGCACAACGACATAGTGTCGTCGGACGCCTCGCTGAACCGCATCGCAGTGGTCGGGGACTCGTATACGACCGGTGGCGAACTCGGCGGGCTCGGCTCGAAAGGCTGGACCACGCGGGCCTGGCAGCTCTTGGCGCGCCAAGGCATAGCGGTTGCTCCCGACGTGGCCGCCGAGGGGGGAGCGGGGTACGGCACCCGCGGAAATCACGGCAGCGTGTTCGAGGACCTCACCGCCGACGTCGTCAAGCCCGACGATGCGCTGGTGGTGTTCTTCGGCTCCCGCAACGACCAAGGCGTCGACCCGACGCAGCTGTCGGTCCTGGCGTGGGGCACATACCAATTGGCCCGTCGCACAGCGCCATCGGCTAAATTCCTGGTGATCGGACCGCCGTGGCCGACGGCTGACCCGCCTGACGCTGTACTGCGGATCCGCGATGCCCTCAAATACCAGGCCGGCGTCGCGGGCGCGACGTTCATCGACCCGATCGCCCAGGGTTGGTTCGTCGGCAGGCCCGAGTTGATCGGCAAGGACGGTGTGCACCCGACCGACGCGGGCCACGCCTACATGGCCGAGAAGATCGCGCCGCTGATCGGCGCACAGCTGGCCCGACAGATTTAGAAAGAACAACACCCCGCAAGCCGGATTGACTTGCGGGGTGCTGTCTTTGGTTGATCAGGCCAGGTCGAACCGGTCGTTGTTCATGACCTTGACCCACGCGGCGACGAAGTCCTCGACGAACTTGTCCTTGCTGTCGTCCTGCGCGTAGACCTCGGCGATGCCACGAAGCACGGAGTTCGAACCGAACACCAGGTCGTTGGCGGTGGCCGTCCACTTGATCGCACCCGACGAACGGTCCCGTCCCTCGTACACGTTCTCCGACGTTTCCGACGGCTTCCATTCGGTGCTCATGTCGAGCAGATTGAGGAAGAAGTCGTTGGACAGAACGCCCGGCCTGTCGGTGAACACGCCGTGCTTGCTACCGCCGTGGTTCACGTTCAGCGCGCGCAATCCACCGATCAGTACGGCCAATTCAGGAGCCGTCAGGTTGAGCATGTAGGCCCGCTCGACCAAAAGCTGCTCCAGCGGCGCCTTCTCACCCGGCCGCGAGAAGTTGCGGAAGCCGTCCGCGCGCGGTTCGAGCACCGCGAACGAGTCCACGTCGGTCTGCTCCTGCGACGCGTCGGTGCGGCCTGGTGCGAAGTGCACGTCGATCTCGAAGCCGGCGTCGCGCGCCGCCTTCTCGACCGCCGCGGAGCCACCGAGCACGATCACGTCGGCCAGCGAAACCTTCTTGCCGCCACTTGCCGAGCTGTTGAAGTCCTGCTGGATCCTCTCGAGCACAGGCAGCACCTGAGCCAGCTCCGAAGGCTCGTTGGCCTCCCAGTTCTTCTGCGGCTCAAGGCGAATCCGCGCACCGTTGGCGCCACCGCGCTTGTCCGTGCCGCGGAAACTGGAGGCGGACGACCACGCCGTCTTGACCAACTGCTGCACGGTCAGGCCGGAGTCGAGCAGCTTGGCCTTCAGCGACGCGACGTCAGACTCGTCGATCAGCTCATGATCGACGGCAGGCACCGGGTCCTGCCACAGTTGCGGCTCTGCGACCCAGGGACCGAGGTAGCGCTCGATCGGACCCATGTCGCGGTGCATCAGCTTGTACCACGCCTTGGCGAACGCCTCGTTGAGCTCCTCGGGATGCTCGAGCCAGCGCCGGGTGATCTCGCCGTAGATCGGGTCGACCCGCATCGAGATGTCGGTGACGAGCATCGTCGGCTTGCGGTTCGGACCGCCGAACGGGTCGGGAATCGTCGCCTCGGCGTCCTTGGCCTCGAACTGCCAGGCACCGGCCGGGCTCTTGGTCAGCTCCCACTCATGGCCGTAGAGGATTTCGAGGTACGCGTTGCTCCACTTCGTCGGCGTGTTGGTCCACACCACCTCCAAGCCACTGGTGATCGTGTCACCGGCCTTGCCGGAGCCGAACGGGCACTTCCAGCCCAGGCCCTGCTGCTCGATGGGGGCGCCCTCGGGTTCGGGGCCCATGCCGTCGTCGGGGCCCGCGCCGTGCGTCTTGCCGAGAGTGTGGCCGCCGACGATCAGCGCCGCGGTCTCCTCGTCGTTCATCGCCATCCGGCCGAACGTCTCGCGGATGTCGTGCGCGGCTGCCAGCGGATCCGGCTTGCCTTCCGGCCCTTCGGGATTGACGTAGATCAGGCCCATGGTGGTGGCGCCGAACGGCTCGGCCAGCTTGCGATCGCTGTCGTTGGTCCCGCCATAGCGCTGGTCGGTGCCGAGCCAGGTGTCTTCCTGGCCCCACAGCATCTCCTCGGGCTCCCAGATGTCCTCGCGGCCGAACGCGAACCCGAACGTCTTGAAGCCAGCCGACTCGAGCGCGGCGTTTCCGGCGTAGGCGATCAGGTCGGCCCAGGAGATCTTGTTGCCGTACTTCTGCTTCACCGGCCACAGCAGCCGACGCGCCTTGTCCAGGTTCGCGTTGTCGGGCCAGCTGTTGAGCGGGGCGAAGCGCTGCGCGCCCTGCCCGGCGCCGCCGCGGCCGTCGAAGATCCGGTAGGTGCCGGCCGCGTGCCAGCTCATCCGGATGAACAGGCCCGCGTAGCTGCCGTAGTCGGCAGGCCACCAGTCCTGCGAGGTGTTGACCACCTCGATGACGTCGCGCTTGAACGCCTCGACGTCGAGCTTCTTGAACTCCTCGGCGTAGTTGAAGTCCTCACCGAGCGGGTTGCCTTTCTCGTTCTGCTTGTGCAGCACGGAAACGTCGACCTGCTCCGGCCACCAATCCCTGTTGGTCAGCGGAGCGTGCGTCTTCGGCTTCGGCGAATCGATAGCCGGGTTCTCGCTCTCGCTATGACTAGCCGTCTTGGCGTCGTCGTGCGGTGGGCGAGCGTCAGATGTATCAGATGACACAGCATTCCTTCCGGGGGTGGGTGTTACGGGCTGTGATCACGGGTGTGATCGCGCTGTTTGGGAAGCCGAGCAGTCGGGGCACAGCCCCCAGTAGATGACTTCGGCCTCGTCGAGCACGAAGCCGTCCAACGCGCCTTCGTGGTCTGACGGATTAAGGCACGGTGCCTCTCCGACCGCGCAGTCGACGTCGGCGATGACGCCGCACGACCGACAGACCACATGGTGGTGGTTGTCGCCGACGCGCGACTCGTATCGGGCGACGGAGCCCGACGGCTGGATTCGCCGGACCAACCCGGCTGCGGTCAACGCGGCGAGCACGTCATATACCGCCTGCCGCGACACGTCCGGCAAGCCCGACCGGACTGCGCCGAAGATCGACTCGGTGTCGGCATGCGGATGGGCGTGGACCGCTTCCAGCACCGCCAGGCGAGGGCGGGTCACCCGTAGATCAGCGGCACGTAGCTGATCCGCGTAATCGGGTGCCGGGGTCACGGCACCCAATATCGTCGCTTTTCTGGAACCAGTCAAGTCTTTCCGACGATGATTTCGCGAGTCGCGGCAAAGAAAGAATCGCGTCGATTCCATGGCTCCCACAGCGGACGTAGATACGGCATGGTGACCACAACATTTGCTGCACGCGAATCATACGGGCGCGCAAGGAATGACCGCGCGCCGACACATTCGACGTCCGTTTGGAAGGCATGCCATGGCCCTACTCGCCCCGCCGGCGCCCGTCGCCGCGCCGTCGCGTCCGCGCGACATATTTCTGCCTGGCGATGCCCGGCGACAGTCCCGGCTCGGCAGCCTGCGACGCCGACTGCGCTGGCCGCTGGGGATCTACACCACCCCGGTGGCAATCGTGTTTCTCTGGGAGATCCTCGCCCGGTCTGGTGTCCTCAAGCCGACGTACGCGCCCGCGCCATCCGACATCTTCAGCACGACCGTGGAACTGTGGCAGGACGGCGTACTCGGTCCCGATTTGACGATTTCATTGCAGCGGGCCGGGATTGGCCTCGGACTCGGCCTGGTCATCGGAATCGTGAGCGGCGTGCTCGGCGGCTTCCTGCGTACGGGCGAGTATCTGTTCAACGGTGTTGCACAGATACTCAACACGATCCCGCTGCTCGCGGTGTTACCGCTGTTTGTGGTGTGGTTCGGCATCGACGAACTGACGAAGGTCTTGTTGATTGCGTTCGGTGCCGGGGTGCCGATGTATCTGAACCTCTTCGCGGCGATCCGTGGCGTCGACCAACGCCTCATCGAAATGGCCCGCACCACCGGAGCAGGCCCATGGCGCATTGTCACCCGTGTGCTCGTACCCGGCGCGCTGCCCGGTTTCCTTGTCGGCCTGCGCTTTTCGCTGGCCTACAGCATCTTGGGCCTGGTCGCAGCGGAGACTGTCAACGCCGACGAGGGCCTCGGATTCTTGATCACTCAAGCCCAGACATATCTGCAGACCAACAAGGTTTTCGTCGGCCTGGTGATCTACTCGATTCTCGGCCTGCTGGCCGACCAGTTGGTCCGGATTCTCGAGCGGGTGTTGTTGCGGTGGCGGCCAAGCTATGAGGCGCGATGACCACCGCGCTGGGCACGCAGACGGGCGTCGTCGTCGAGCAGGTCGTCCGCAGATTCGGCGATCGCCTCGTCCTGGACCACCTCGACCTCGTCATCGACCACGACGAACTCGTCGTCCTCCTCGGGCCGTCCGGATGCGGTAAGAGCACCCTGCTTCGCCTGCTGGCGGGGTTGGACAAGCCAGACGGCGGTCGCATCGAGGTGCCCGTCAACCGTGCGATCGTGTTCCAGGGCGACCGACTACTGCCGTGGCAACGTGTGCTGCGCAACGTCACGTTGGGTCTTAGTGGCCCAGACGCCGACGAGCGGGCGCGCAAGGCACTCGCGGAAGTGAACCTTTCGGATCGTGAAAAGGCTTGGCCCAAGCAGCTTTCCGGCGGGGAAGCCCAGCGCGTCGCATTGGCCCGCGCGCTGGTCACGCAGCCCGAGTTGGTGCTGCTCGACGAGCCGTTCGCGGCCCTTGACGCGATCACCCGGCTGAGAATGCATGATCTGGTGCGCGCGCTGCGTCGCCAGCACCACGCGTCCATGCTGCTCGTCACCCACGACGTCGATGAAGCCATCGCGCTTGCCGACCGCATCGTGGTGATGAGCAACGGACGTATCGGCGATGCGCATGCCGTCCACCTCTCAGCCGCCGAACGGGAGGCAAGCGTCGCTCGCGAAGAGTTGCGCGCCGCGCTCTTGGTCGATCTCGGCCTCGCCAGCCGGCACTAATCCACTCACAGGAGAAGCTATGTCCCACAGATCTTTCCGTCTCACTGCCGCAGCTGTGCTGCTCACCGTGGCGAGTGTGCTTGCCGGCTGCTCTTCACCGAAAGGACCCGACGCACCACTGAGTAGCGCCGGAGGTTCGACGGCCGCCAACCATCCCGAGTGGAGCCAGTACACCTTCACCATCGGCGACAACGGCGGCGACGGTAACGAGGAACTGGCAAAGATCACGGGCGCGTTCAATGACGCGCCGTACAAGGTGAAGTTCGCTCGGTTCGACTACGGTCCACCACTCGTGCAGGCGGCGGCATCGGGCAATATCGACCTCGGGTCGGTGGGTGACGTTCCACCGATCACCGGCGCGGCAAAGCAATTCGGGTTCAAGATCATCGCCGTCCAGCGTGGTGCTGATGCCACCAAGGCGCCCGAGAACATCATCGTGCCGAAGGATTCGCCGATTCATACTCTCGCCGACTTGAAAGGCAAGCGGATCGCGGTCCCGCAGGGCAGCTCCGCTCACGGCTTGGCGCTGCTTGCACTGAAGAGCGCAGGGCTGACGCCAAAAGATGTTGAGTTCGTCTACCTCAGCCCGGCCGCAGGCGGTACCGCCTTCAACACCGGCAAGGTGGACGCGTGGTCGATCTGGAACCCGCAATCCGCGCTCGCCGTCAAAGACGGCGCCCGGATCATCGCCAAGGGCGTGCCGCCTATCGACCAGGTCAACAACTACTACGTGGCCAGCGAGAAGTCGCTCAACGATCCAGTGCGGCGCGCTGCACTGGCCGACGTGCTCACCCGCGTCGCCCGCGAATTCAATTGGGCGCAGCAAAATCCGGACCAATACGCCAAAGCGATCGCCAAGGAGACCGGTGTTTCGCTCGAGGATGGGAGGGCGACCGTCGACGCGTATCCCTTCAAAATCACGCAGTTCCTACCCGAGGACCTGAAGGCTGAGCAGGCGCTGTCCGACGCGTTCTTCGAGGCCGGCGAAATCACGAAACAGGTCGACGTGAACACCATCGCCGACAACCTGCTGCCCGACGGCTTCGACAGCTCGAAGCTGACATGAGCGGACGTCGCGAGCTTCATCTCAACGCGTTCCTCATGGAGGCAGGCCATCATGAGGCGGCGTGGCGACTCCCGCAGAGCAATGCGCGCGCCGACTTCGACCTGAGGCACTGGATCGAATTGGCCCGACTGGCCGAAAATGCGAAGTTCGACTCGCTGTTCCTCGCCGACGGTCCGTCCTTGACTGGCACCGGTGCGTTCCGGCCACCAGGACAACTCGAGCCGCTGACCCTGCTGACCGCGCTGTCGCAACACACCAGCCGGATCGGTCTCATCGCCACGGTCTCGTCGACGTACAACGAGCCGTACAACCTGGCACGCAGGCTCGCAACCGTCGACCATGTCAGCGCCGGTAGGGCCGGCTGGAACATCGTCACCTCGGCTACGCCGGAGGAGGCTGCGAACTTCGGCCTCGATGACCGCCTCGATCACGCGTCCCGTTATGCGCGGGCTGACGAGTTCCTCACTGTTGCAAAAGCGTTGTGGGACAGCTGGGAACGCGACGCGGTCATCGGCGACAAAGCCTCGGGCCGGTATGCGGACGTGACGCGTTTGCATGCCATCGACCATCGCGGTGAATATTTCAAGGTCGCGGGCCCACTGAACGTGGAGCGGCCGCCGCAGGGTCATCCGCTGCTTGTGCAGGCGGGGTCCTCGGAGGATGGAAAGGGCTTCGCGGCGCGGCATGCGGAGGCGATCTTCACCGCACACCAAACCTACGAGCGGGCCGCCGACTTCTACGGCGACATCAAGGCACGCACGAAGGCCGCGGGTCGCGATCCCGATGGTGTGCTGGTGCTGCCGGGGATCGTCCCGATAATCGGTTCGACCGAGCGCGAAGCCCAGGAGTTGGCCCGGGAATTGGACGAGCTTCGGGTTCCGGAATACGGACTGTGGCAGTTGTCGAACATCCTCGAGGTCGACGCCTCGGAGTTCGACCTCGACAGTCCATTGCCCGCAACGGTTTTGGCGCGCCCGCACCTCGAAGGTGCACAGAGCCGGGCAGACCTGATCATCGAATTGGCGAACCGCGAAAGCCTGACTGTCCGCGAGATCCTGTCCCGGCTTGGGGGCGGACGCGGCCACTTCACCTTCGTCGGCACGCCAGACCAGGCCGTCGACACGATCGTCGCATGGTTCGAAGGTGGCGCGGCAGACGGATTCAACATCATGGCCGCCGCGCTACCGTCGGGACTGCAAACCTTCATCGACCACGTGCTGCCGATCCTGCGGCGAAAAGGACTGTTTCGCGAAGACTACGCGGGCACAACCCTGCGCGAGCACTACGGATTGCCGGTGCCCGTCAATCAGTTTCACTGAGTACGGCGGCCGCTCGTTCGCGAAAGTAATGCCCTTCGTCCAAATCGTCGAGCAAGCCGACCTGCGTCGGCTGCCATCCCAACAGTTCCCGCGTCTGCTCGCTCGACGCCGGGACGTCCAGCGAGAAGAACGTGCCAAGCCAACCGAAGTGATCGAGCGCCTTTTCCGCCGGAACCGTGGCGACGGGCACGCCAAGGTGCCGGCCGATGGCGGCCGCAATGTCGCGGACTGGCACCCCCTCGTCATCGATCGCGTGCAACCGAGCGCCCGAGGGTGCTGCCTCCAGTGCCAACCGAAACAGCCGAGCCGCATCGAGGCGATGCACGGAGGGCCAGCGGTTGGTGCCCTCACCGGGGTAGGCGGCGACGCCCTTCTCCCTGGCGATGTCGATCAAGCGCGGCACGAACCCGTGGTCGCCTTCTCCGTGTACCGAGGGTGGCAGTCGCAGCACTGAGACTCGCACCCCGCGCGACGCGAACTCCAGCGCTGCGTGTTCGGAGAATCGGGGCGATTCGGGGGAGGCAGCGTCGTCCTCCGTCATCGTCCGGCCAAGTCCGAAGCCGGCCAGCCCAGAGGTGACAACCAGCGGACGGTCCGTCCCGGTCAGCACATCACCAAGGGTGTGGATGGCGCGCCTGTCGAGTTCGGCGGCGCCGGCGTAGTCCGTGAAGTCGTGTTTGAAGGCAAGGTGGATGACTCCGTCGGCGGACTGCGCCCCCGCACGCAAACTCGCCATGTCCTCGAGATCGCCTAGGTGAACCTGCGCGCCCGCCGCCTCCAGCGCCCGGGCTGAGGAGTCGGAGCGGGCCAGGCCGAGGACCTGATGACCTGCGGCGAGGAGCTCGGCGGTGACCGCCGAGCCGACGAATCCGGACGCTCCTGTGACAAACACGCGCATTGCAACCTCCCATTGATGTCAGTAGCTGTCATCACGATAACGTCGATGACAGTCGCTGTCATTCCCATAAGATCGCGGAATGAGTCGGTGGGAGCCAAACGCCCGCGGTCGCCTCGAGGAGGCGGCGCTGGATCTCTACACCGAGCGTGGGTTCGACCAGACGACCGTCGCGGAGATCGCCGAACGAGCGGGGTTGACCGAGCGAACGTACTTCCGACATTTCGCCGACAAACGGGAGGTGCTGTTCGGGGGGCAGGACGCGCTGATCGAGTTGGTCACGACGCACATAGCCGAAGCCCCTGACTCGGCATCACCGATCGAGATGGTGCGTGGCGCACTGCGTGGGGTCGGCGACATGCTTGCGGATCGCCGGGCGCACGCCCGTCGACGCCAAGCGGTCATCAACGCCAATCCCGGCCTGCAGGAGCGTGAGTTGATCAAGTTGGCTTCGCTCTCCGCTGCGATGGCGGAGGGTTTGCAACGCCGCGGCGTGACGGAACGGACCGCAGCGCTCATTGCCGAAACGGCGATCGCGGTCTTCAAAGTGGCCTTCGCACGGTGGCTGGACGCCGGACGGGACAGCGACCTCAGCGAAGTCATCGGCGACTCGCTCGACGACCTGAAGGCACTGACCGCCGGCGCATGACGGCCGGCGTCGCTCACGTCTGAATTTGTCCCGGTTACACCAGTCCAAACCGGGGTGCCGAGAGCCGTTGGTGTTTGCCCATCATCGATGACCGAATTCCGTTGACAACACAGGCAGTTCGCAGACTCGCTGACCTCTCCAAACACGCCATCGCACAGTATTGTTCTCGGGGATGCAGGGACCCACGCGCGCCGCACGCGCCGAGTTCGACGATCTGGCGAGTTCGCTGGGCTCGTTCGGCCGGATCGGATGCTTCGTCGTGCGGCGGCCGCTGGCCGTCATCGGATTGTGGCTCGCGCTGGCCGTCGCGTTGTTCATCCTGCTGCCGCCGCTGGCGAAGATCGCGGGGGAGAAGCAGCCCGAGTTCCTCCCATCCGACGCCCCTGTCCTTGTCGCCAACAACGCGATGATCAAAGCCTTCGACGAATCGGACTCGCAGAACAGCTTGTTGGTCGTGCTGA
The DNA here is from genome assembly GCF_017872775.1 of Mycobacterium sp. OAE908. Taxonomy (NCBI): domain Bacteria; kingdom Bacillati; phylum Actinomycetota; class Actinomycetes; order Mycobacteriales; family Mycobacteriaceae; genus Mycobacterium; species Mycobacterium sp. OAE908. Next base: position 1,126,255 of record NZ_JAGGJL010000002.1, on the reverse strand, counting down.
GCAACGACAACGGCCTGGGTCCCGAACAGGAGGCCGTGTACCGCAAGCTCGTCGACAACCTTCGCGCCGACCATCAATCCGTTGTGATGTTGCAGGACTTCATCACCACCCCGGCATTGCGCGACGTCGTCACGAGCAAGGACAACAAAGCGTGGTATCTACCGGTCGGGCTGGCGGGAGAACTCGCCACGCCTCCTGCGGCCGAGGCGTACAAGAAAGCCGTCGAAATCGTCAAAGCGTCGACGGCAGGCACCACGCTTACCGCACACCTGACCGGGCCGGCGGCAACGGTCGGTGACATGACGGCCGTCGGCGAACGCGACGTCCATGTGATCGAGATCGCCACCGCGCTCATGGTTTTGACCATCTTGCTGCTGGTCTACCGAAACCCACTCACCATGGCGCTGCCGCTGGTGATGATCGGCATATCACTTGTCGTGGCGCAACAGGTCATCGCGTGGCTGCTGGAGTTGGGCTTGACCATCTCGCCGCAGGCGATGGTGCTGGTCAGCGGAATGATGCTGGGAGCCGGCACGGATTACGCGGTCTTCCTGATCTCGCGCTACCACGAATATCTGCGGATGGGCGAGGAGTCGGACGCCGCGCTGGTGCTGGCGCTTGGCTCGGTCGGCAAGGTGATCGCGGCGTCCGCGGGGACGGTCGCGATCACGTTCATGGGCATGACGTTTGCGAAGCTGGGCGTGTTCTCGACCATCGGTCCCGCGTTGGCCGTCACCATCCTCGTCGGGTTTCTCGCTTCGATCACGCTGTTGCCCGCGATGCTTGCGCTCGCCGGACGACGCGGGCTGTGCAAGCCCAGACGCGAACTGACCAGCCGGCTTTGGCGGCGCTCGGGAATTCGGATCGTGAAACATCCGGTCGGCCATCTGGTGGCCAGCCTCATCGTGTTGGCCGTGCTGGCCGGGTGCGTCGGCGCGATCAAGTTCAACTACGACGACCGCAAGAATCTGCCTGCCGACGTCGACAGCAATGTCGGCTACGCAGTGATGGCGCAACACTTTCCGGTCAACTCGAGCATCCAGCAGTTCATTCTGGTGCAGTCGCCCCGCGATCTGCGCAGCCCGAAGGCGCTGGCCGACCTGGAGCAGATGGCCCGCCGCGTCAGCCAGGTGCCAGGGATCGCCGCCGTCCGCGGTATCACGCGGCCCACCGGAGACACCCTCGAACAGGCCAAGGCCACTTTTCAGGCGGGCGCCGTCGGCGACAAACTCAGCGAGGCATCGACCGAGATCTCCAGCCGCGATGCCGATCTCGATCGGCTCACCGGCGGTGCGCACCAACTCGCTGACGCGCTCGGCGACGTCCGCAACGGTGTGCTGGACGCGATGACGTCCGTCAGCGGATTGACGAATGCGTTGGTCGAAATGCAGGCCCGCTACGGTCCCAACACGACGATCGCTGACATTGACCAGTCCGCGAGACTGGTCAAGAGCATGCGCGCGATGGGTGATGCGTTGGGCGTCAACCTCACTCAAGTCGACGACGTGTATCGGTGGGCGGTGCCCATGATGGCTGCACTCAACTTCAACCCGGTTTGCTCGATCGATCCGGCCTGCCAGAACTCGCGGGCGATACTGCAGCGCCTCATCACCGCGCACGACGACGGCTCGCTTCAGTCGCTCTCCGATCTGGCGCATCAGTTGCAGTCCGCCGATGGCACTCAGCCGGTGAGCACCACCGTCGGCGAGCTCCAGCAGAAGCTCGAGGCCGCCACCGAGGCCGCGCAGAAATTGGGGCTCGACAAGCCCGACGGCATCAAACGCAAACTGGCTGAACTGCAGAACGGCGCCAACACGCTCGCCGACGCGAGTCGGCAACTCGCCGACGGCGTGCAGTTGCTTGTCGACCAGGTCCGCCAGATGGGGCCCGGTCTCGGTGATGCCTCGTCGTTCCTGATGGCCATGCGCAACAACGCCCGAGAACCGTCGATGGCCGGCTTCTACATTCCGCCCCAGATCCTGACCAACAGCGAATTCAAGACCGCGGCAACCATGTTCGTCTCGGCAGACGGCCACGCGGTGCGCTATCTCGTGCAGACCGACCTCGACCCATTCGGGACACAGGCGATGGACCAGGTCGGGCAAATCATGGACGCAGCGCGCAGCGCGCAGCCCAACACGGAACTGGCCGACGCAAAGATTTCGATCGCGGGCTTGCCCGCCGTGAACGCGGATATCCGCAACTACTACAACCACGACATGCAGTTCATCCTCACCATGACGATCCTCGTCGTGCTGTTGATCCTGATCGTGCTGCTGCGGGCCGTGGTCGCACCGCTCTATCTCATTGCCTCGGTGGCCATCTCGTTCATGTCGGCGCTTGGCATCGGCGTGGTCGTCTTCCAGTTCATCCTCGGCCAACACATCGCATGGAACGTGCCGGGTACGGCGTTCATTGTGCTGGTGGCAGTGGGAGCGGACTACAACCTGCTGTTGATATCCCGCATCCGCGACGAGGCCTCCCGCGGCATGCGTACGGCCGTGATCAGGACTGTCGGCGCGACCGGCGGGGTGATCACGTCCGCGGGCATCATCTTCGCCGCAAGCATGTTCGGCCTGACGTTCGGCAGCATCATGGGAATGGTCCAGGTGGGCTTCATCATCGGTGTCGGCTTGCTACTGGACACCTTCCTGGTCCGTACTGTGACCGTGCCCGCATTGGCGGTTCTGGTCGGCAAGGCGAACTGGTGGCCGTCTAAGAACCTCACCCCCCTGCACGGGGAGCTAAATCATTCTCGGCCCGCCAAAGCCGGGAACAGTGCCGATCGGGACGAGCGCAAGGACGATGACAAGACAGATGAAAAGCCGCAGCGCTTTTGGCGTCGGCGGATGCTCGATCTCTGGTCTGCGCGCCGCAAAAACCAGGTAGACGATCGCAACGTCATAGGAGATGACGACCAGCCAACGGGTCCAGTCGAAGCCGGTCAGGAACACCGGGACGACCAACAGCAGACCTGCGACCACCCATGCGAGACGGCCACGGAACTCGTCAACGAAGGCGCGCACCGGAACTCCTGACAGCGTGCTGATCCCGTAGACGGTGGTGAGAAGCGCCACTGCGCCGAACACCAGGGACATCGCGAGACCGACGACACCGATGTGCGCGACGATGCGCATCGCATCCACGATCCCGTAGTCGTAGATGGGCATGATGTTGCGGCACACCCAGTCGTGGTAGTCGGTCTGGCTCGGCTGTCCACCCATCACGTACTGCGCTAGCGTCGGCAGCGACGTAACCGACGCCAGCGGGTTCGGCATCGGGTGATGCGGTACCGCCGAACATAATTGGGAGGCGACGTCGTGACGGCCGAACGCCGCCACCACCACCGCCGTGAAAACGCCGGGCATGACGGCCAGCAGCACACCTCCACGCCGTGCGGACCCCAACGCACCACCTAGGACGACGATCGCCAGCACCGCGCCAAGCGCGAACTGCAGTCCGATCGCCTCGTGCACCAGCGTCAGAACCGCAATGACGACGCCGTAGGCCACACACCACGCCACCGCAATCGCCCGTGAGCGCGCGACCGCCACTGCCACGGTGAACACCGCCAGCGCGGCCGCACCGAACAGGTCAGGCCGCGCCGAGTACGCTGCGAACGGAATTCCGAAGGGCAGCAACGGAATCAGCATCGCGACCATCAGCCTGCGCTCGGACCGTCGCCGCGCGAACAGCACGACGCCCGTCACCAACGCCAGGCCGGCCAGGTAGACGGCAGTCGACAGCCAGCGCAGTCCGAGCGAAACCGTGAAGTAGTGTCCGGGCGCCAGGCCGACCAGTTCGCCTGCGAGGCCGCGACGGACGAAGCCGAATGTGTAGTCGACGGCGTAATACGACATCCAATACACGTCGAGCGGAACGATATTGATCGCGAAGCACAAAACTGCCGCCGACCAGATCGCGATCGTGACCGCGATGCCGACATACAGCAACGGATGCGCGCGCTGATTGGATTTGACGCTCAGGTTCACCATCACAATGCCCTAGTAGACGGTTGTTGCGGACAGATTCAGGTCGGCCAATGCGCCCTGCGCGAGCTCATGCGTCGATGCGGACGTGTTCGCCATGCCGCTGTCGTAGACCACGACGGTCAGAAACCGGTTGCCGTTGATTGTTCCTGTGCCGCAGAACAACTGGCCGTTACACTGCTCGACACGATTGCGGCTGATGCCCTGCTCGGCCAACCGCATGGAGACCTCGCAGGCGTCCTGTCCGTCAACGCGGCCAACCAGTACGTCGAGGCTACCAAGGTTGGAGCAGCCCGCGGGCAGCTGCGCGGACGCCATGGCGATGCCTTCGGTCTTGCGGACCAGCCACCGTGGCGTGAACGGGATGAGCGGAAGCCCCGCGAGCATTTCATTGGGTTGCTCGGCCAGCGACCTGAGCCGGGTCTTCACCTCTGCGCGCACATTCGTCATGTCGGCGGCCACCTTTTGGCAGTCGACGTCGAGCGTGATCGAGGTCAACGCATTCGCACGATCATCGTCACCACCGCGCTCGCTGACCGGGAGTACCACCGTCACGGTGCTGCCGTCTGGGTGCACCCTGCCGATTCGGTGGGCAAGCCGAGCGGCGAACGCGACGAAAAGCGTGTTGCTGCTTCCGTTCAGTTCACGCGCGCGGGCATCCCACAAAGCAGCGTCGGTCTGCATCGTCACCGATGGCAGCTCGAAATCGTCTCCAGCGACTTCGCGCGGCCGCGCCGCGGTGGAATGGCCCGCAGGAGGACTGAGTCTCAGCAGGATCAGCAGCGTCGCGATCAGGGCGCGAAGCACGGCAGGCAACGCCAGGACGGCATCGGCCAAATCCTCTGACAGCGCACGCCACCGATCGCGTGAATTCGGCTGGGAATACGCGAAATCGCGGCGCTCACCTTTGACGGCTTCAGCGATCGCCGTTGCCAGGCCGAGTCCGTCGGCGACGCAGTGTGACGCCACCAACGTGACCGCGCATCCGCCGTCATCAAGCGGCAGCAGGCCCAGGTGGAATGTCGGCCCCCACTCGGGGTCGACCTGCACCCGCGCACGCTGCTCGAGCCATGCGCCGATCTCGGCCCGCGGCCGCTGCGTTGTGAGGGCGATGTCAGGTGATCGATCGTCGAGCACCCATCGATGCCTGCCGAATGGCAGTGGTGAACGCTCGATCCGGCGACCGAGCAGTCCGTGTCCGAGATTGCGGTTGAAAGCGCGCAATTCGTCGATGTCGACGTCACGATCGTATGTCCACGTGCACTGAACCACGCTGCCCTGACCGGTGGCCCGCAATCGGAGGTACGCGGCCTGATCGAGCAGCGCGAGCCTGCTCACCGGCAGCCCGCCTCTGCGGCGGCCCGATAGCCGCGGACCGCCGTCGGCCCGAAGATCGCGACGAGCACCCCCGCCCACACCGTGGCCTGCGACAGCGGCCACAGCACCGGCCCGCCCTCTGCGAGCCCGCGCATCGCCTCGATCGTCGGCGACATCGGCTGAAGCCGCACCGCCGGCTGCAGCCACGAGGGGAACACTTCCGCGGGGGCCACCCCGGTGTTGAAGAACAACAGCACCACGCAACCCGCACCGAGCCATGTCACCATGGCCCGGCCATCCGCACGAACGGCGATCGCAACGACTGCGGTCGCGACACCGACCGAGATCAGCACGGGCACAAGCACAAAGGGCACGGAAGCCTGCCAGCCGCCCGCGAAACGCAGACCAAGCGCGACACCGAATGCGGTGAGCACGACGGCCGAAGCGATGGTGCGGGTAGCCTCGGCGAGCAGTCGACCGGTCAACGGGCTGGCCCGATGAATCGGCAGCACCCACAACCTCGTCAGCAGACCCGACTCCCGTTCGGCAGGCAATGCCAGGCCGGCGCCGAGCGTGCCGAAGACCGCACCGACCACCGCACACATCGGCACCAGACCGTAGAGGCTGTCGCTTCCCGTCACGGCGAGCACGGCCTTGCCGACGAGCAGCTTGTAGATCACCAGGAGAAAAGTCGGAAACAACAATGCCTGCACCGCGACGATCGGGTCGCGTCGCCAGCGCCGCAGCAGTCGTCCCGCCTCCAGCGCGCTCTGCCGAATCATCATGCGCGCCTTTGCATGCGCAGGGCGAGGCTGCCGAACACGGCCAACAGGGTCACGCACCAAGCCGATGTCACCGCCAAGCCGACGGCCGTGATATGCCCGGCCGCGAGCTCGCGCAGAGTCTCGGTGACTTGCGATACCGGCTGATAGCGGACGAACGGACCGAGCCAGGCCGGAAACGACTCGACAGGTGCGATGCCAGTGGAAAGCAGCACCAGCACCAACTGGGGCAGTAGCAGCACTTGACTGGAGGACTCCACCGAACCGATCCGTGAGCCGAGCGCATCGGCACCGAGGCAGACCGCCATCGCGAACGCCAACACGATGAGCACGAACAGCACGGCACAGCCAAGACCGCCGACCATCCGGAAGCCGAATATCGACGCGACGACCATGCCGGCGACCAACGCAATCACCGCGCGGATCAAGCAGTAGAGCATCCGCGCGGCCAACGGAATCATCGCCGAGATCGGAAGGGTGCGAAGCCGAACTCCGAACCCCGACAACCGATCCCGGGCGGCGCGATCGGCGGTTGTCATCGCGCCGAACAACATGGCCTGCACCACGACGACCGGAAGCACGTACTGCGGGTATGTGATGCCGCCGGTGTCGATGAGGTTGCCCAACGCCAGGGTGAACCCGAGGAAGCAACCGACAGGGGCCAGCACCGCGAACAGCAGGTCGGCGTCGCGCAGGGTGCCCGACATCGTGCGCAGTGTGAGTGCCGCCAGAGCACTCATACGGTGACCGCCGGTGACGTCAGACTGAGGAACGCCTCGTCCAGCGACGGTCTGCGCAGCGAGATGTCGACCAGTTCGATGCCCAACCCATCGAGGCGGCGGAACACCTCTCCGAAGGTCACCACACCGTCGGGCGCAGGCACGGATACCGCTGCCGCCTGCTGGTCGATCAGGGCATCGCAATCGGAGCCCGCGAAGTCGGCCAATGCCATTGCAATAGCGGACAAATGGACCGGATCAGCGGGAGTGACCTGGCAATAGCTGACGCCGACGCGGCACTTCAGATCATCGGCGGTGCCGCTGGCCACGATGCGACCGGAGTCCAGCACGATGATCGAGTCACTCAGGACGTCGGCCTCCTCGAGGTACTGCGTGGTGAGCAGCACGGTGACGTCCTGGTGACGCAAAGCCGATACCAAGTCCCACACTTCGCGGCGACTGCGCGGATCCAGACCGGTGGTCGGTTCGTCGAGGAACAGCACCCTGGGCGGAACGACCAGCGCGACGGCGATGTCGATGCGTCTGCGCATTCCGCCGGAGTACGTGGACACCCGTCGGTCGGCCGCGTGACCCATGCCAAACCGCTCGATGAGCTCGTCGGCCCGACGTCTGGCATGCCGGTGCCGCAGCCCGCGCAGCTTGCCGAACAGGGTCAGATTCTCACGGCCGGTGAGCAATTCGTCAAGCGCAGCGTACTGGCCCGTAACCCCGATGCACGCGCGAACCTCGCTTGACTGGCGCACCACATCGAATCCCGCGACGGCCGCGGACCCGGCAGTCGGCCGCAACAGCGTGGACAGGATGTTGATCGTTGTCGTCTTGCCTGCGCCGTTGTGACCGAGCAGCGCACAGACCGATGCCCGCGGAACCGTGAAACTCACACCTTGCAGCGCCGATGAAGTCTTGCCGAATGACTTTGCCAGCTCACGGCATTCGATCGCAGCGTCAGGCATGCGCGAGCTGCTCGACGCCATCGGCCACCCGGGTGAACTCGGTTCGCATCGCCTCGACATAGCGCAGGACCGATTCACGGGCGACGTCGGTGCCGGGGTAGGCGACCACCAACTGCGTCTTGTCGCGCATGCGGTTCACCCACATGCACACCGCCTCTGACAGGCGGTTGTCTCCCCAGATCCCTATCCGCAGTCCGTCCCAATAATCACTGAACGGCAGCTTGCGAATATCGATGTAGGACAGCATGGGAACCGGACGATCCGGCACTGCAAGCGGACCCGATGACGACGACTCCGGCATCTCGAGCAGATGGTAGTAGGGCACGGCGCCGAGAGTCGTGTTCAGGTCGAACGACGACTGCGCGGAGTTGACCACCTCTTCGAAGGGCGCGCCTGCCGTCGGAATCGCCAACGGCACGAAGCTCGCCAACCAGCCGACGGTGGTCGCGAATGCGGGGTCTCGCCGGTTGTCGAACGGCGTGAGCCCGAAGTACGTGCCCGCTCCGGTCAGTCGGTGTTCGGTGAGGGCCGCGCAGGCGAAAACGCCTCCGCTGAAGCGTGCGCCCGCGGCGCGGCAGGCCGCTTCGAAACGCCGTCCCTGGTCCTCGTCGATCAGGTCGAAGACGTCGATGGCTCCCGGTGTATCGGGAGTCGCCTCGCCGAGTTCCAGTGGAAAGGCCGGTAGCGCACCGCCGTTCGCGGCGACGAAATCTCGCCACGACCGGATCTGAGGTGACTGCTCGTCCAGAGCCGCGGTGTAGGCGCGCTGGTTGGTGCAGTAGTCGCGGTGGCTCGCCGCGGGCGTCAGCACGGCAGGTGCGCTCTGCAGGCTGGTGAAGTACGCCGTCTGGATGTCGAGGAAGATCACCCCTGCCGACATGCCGTCGGCTCGCAGGTGGTCGATCGCAATGTAGACGGTGAACCGGTCCTCGCCCTGGATGATGCCGAACGTGAAGCAGTCCCACTGCAGGGGATCGGGGGTGTCGAGCAGGAGCTTGCGGATCTGCGGGGGAGTCATCATGCCGTGATCGGTCGGGGCCAAGGTGATGGACTCGGGATCGTCGATGACGTAACGGTGAATCTCGTCGTTCTCGTCGAATGCGAACCGATCGTGGTAGGTGTCGTGCCGTCGCACATGAGTGTTGACGGCCTCGGTCATCGCGTGGATGTCACAGGTACCCGCGATCTCCCAGACACCGATGCACAACCGCGGGATGTCACGGCCAAGGCTCGTCTGTCGCCGGTAGTAGTGAAGGTGTTGCGATTGCTGATAGCTCGCGGGGGCCGGATGGCGTGCCGCCTGGGCGGCGCTCGCATAGCTCGCCGCGGTGGGGTACCAGGACACGACGGTGCCCTCGGCGGTCCAGTCGTCAACCGTGCCCAAGAACATGCGTTTTCCTTTCGTGTTCGTCAGCTCGTGACGACACTCCCGATGGCGTCGGCGTCACCGCAGAGGGTCTGCTGAATATCGTTGAGCGCCAGGGACAGTCGTTGTCCGCAAGGCAATGTCTGCCAGACCGCGCGAGCGAAGCCCGCCCGGCGATGCCACGCGGTGACCGTCAACCGGGCGCAGCCCCGCAATTGGCATGCGCGAGAAAATAGCAGGAATCAATCGCAATTGTGCAACTAGACATTGCAGATTCAGAGTTCAAACATTACCGGCTAATACAGTGCCGTTTGCTGGATTTACGCCATTGCAGAATGGCCGGTTCACACCAATTCTTGACGCGCCCGGCACTGCGATAACACGCGGCCGTCTGGTACGCAACAGCTATGCGGGCGAGATGTCGGAGGCGGTCAAAACCTTGCTGTCCAAGCGGATTTCAGCGACTTCATCAAGCTAGCGAGGCTAAGTTGACGCGCGTCACTATTGCCAACGACCGCGGTCGGTACTCCGGCGACCATGACATGCCCGGTTGTCGAATTCGTCCGCGATTGTAAACAGCATTATTGACGTTCAGCACAATTTTTGGAATGTGACCGTTATTTGCCGAATTGCGAGGCGCCCACGCGCGTCTCACCACACCCGAAAGATGCCAGTTGGGCACTTCAGCAAACTTTAGGAGATTTGTCTCCCGCGTGCGCGGTTCCGGCGTTTCGCGCGTGTGCGCGGGAGCCGCTGCGCCACAGTCGGATACGCGGTAGGCGACAGCCGTCGCCGATTCCTGCCTAGTCGAGCCGGATGTATCTCTCGGCGAACCGTCGCAGGATCGTCGGCGGATGCTCGACGCTCCGGTCGAGTGCTGCCAGCTTGAGCGACTCAGCGGTCTCCGGTGCGAAGTAGCCGTAGTCCTTGTAGACGTCGATGCGCGTGCAGATCCCGTCGGCGTCGAGTTCGGGGTGAAACTGCGTCGCATAGACGTTGTCACCGACGCGGAATGCCTGGATCGGACAGTCGGCCGAGTATGCGAGGGACGCCATATCCGACGGCAGCGCACTGGCACCTTCCTTGTGGCCGCCGTAGGCGTCGAAGACGTCGGGCAGATCCGCGAACAGCGGGTCGTCTCGTCCCTGCTCGGTGAGTGTCACCGTCATGGCGCCGACCGACTCGGGGTAGCTGCGGTCGACGGTCGCTCCGATGATCGAGCCAAGCGTGCCGACGCCATAGCAGCATCCGAGAAACGGGAAGTCCCGGTCGACGATCCGCGCCATCAGGGGGAGAAGTTCCGATTCGACCCGCAGCTGCGTCTGCGATTTCAACTCCGGTGGGTCGCTGACGTTGTACGGTCCGCCGCCGAGGATGATGCCGGACCAGTCGGCGAGGTCGATCTCGCCAAGGGGTCGATGTGTCAGCCGGATGCGCTGCATCCCGTCGGTGTCCAGACCGGCGAAGCGCATCATCGCCGCGTACTCGTCGTCGGCCGCTGCATCTTCGGCGCGAATCGACAACAGCAAGAACGGGGCGTGTCCGGCGTCGATTGACATGGTTCGCTAAATCTAGCGGCAGAAGTATGGGTGTTCATCGTTCTGACGGCGGGTACACCCTCATGTCGCGCATGCGAGCGATCACCGCTGTGCCGGTGATCCGCTGAGGCTGCATCGGGCCCGTTCGGGGTTTGCTGAAAATTCTTAGTTGATCAGCAATACCGCCTTGCGCAGTGCTGCGGGGTTCCAAATATCGAAGACCGGCCAGTTTCTGCCAGCAGTTCTACACATCAGTTAATTAGCAAGCCGTTCTAGCCGCCACTTCTTAGAATTTGGTGTGATTTTGCTCTCGATGGTGGGTACCTCCGTCTCACAGGTAAAGAAGGGCTGACTCGGCGCCACGAGCACCGGGATCTGACGCAAGACGGAGACAGAGAAATGAGTCACGAAGGACTGACCCCCGACGAACTCCAAGCCGAGATGGGCATCGCACTGCCGGCCAAGGAGGTCGTATCGATCATCGATGTCAACGCCGACATCAACGTCGGCATCGACGCCGCGTCACCGATCGACTTGTCCGCGGCCGCCAACCTGAACGTGGCGGCGCCGATCCAGGCTGCCGCCGGCGCCAACGTGCTGACGTACGGCTCCGATGCCGATTCCACCGCAACACATTCGACGGGCGGCGGCATCGTCATCACGCAGACCATGGGCGATGTAACCGCCGACGCAACCTCGGTCCAGGACAGTGGCATCGATCAGTCCGGCGACACCAGCGACTCCGGTACTGGCACGGATACGGGCACCGGCACCGGCAACGGCACCGGCACCGACACTGGTACCGGCACCGATACGGGCACCGACACCGGGACCACCGTCGATACCAGTACGGCAGGGTTGACCGAGGGCGCTCTGCTGAACGTCGATGTGAACGTCGACCTCAACGCCGATCTCGCCGCGCCTATCGCCGGCGCAGTGGCTGCCAACGCGAACGTGGCGGCACCGATCAACGCCGGCGTCGCCGCCAACATCGGCTCGATCGACTCGACCGCCAACGCCGTGACCATCCAGGACGCCACCATCACGCAGACGATGACCGACGTCCATGCCACGGCGGATTCCGATCAGACATCGAACATCGCACAAGGCTCGGATACGACGGGCGGCAGCACCGCTGGTACGTCGAGCGCTGGCACCAGTGGTGGCACCTCGAGCACCGGCACTTCCGGCAGCGGCGCGTCAGCCGGCTGACGCTGACACGAACCGTCCATGCTGCCAACAAGACTGGGAGCACGAGCGTGACTGCGACGACCGAGCATGCCGGGCCATCGGGGGCGGTGCTGCGCCATGCCGACGGTGTCGAGCTGATTGGGGAAATGGCGGGATCTGGTTACAAGGTTCCGCCTTCCCTGGTCCGCCGCGCCGACGGGCAGACCATCCAATTGACCCCGCTGCTGTACGCGACGTTGCGGGAAATCGACGGCGAGCGCACCGCGGCCGAGGTGGCCGATTCGGTTTCCGAGTCAACCGGCCGAACGGTGACCGAGGACAACGTTCGGCACCTCGTCGACAAGCAACTGCGGCCGCTTGGCCTCTTGGTGGCCGAAGACGGCAGCCAACCGAAGACGAAGGTGCGAAACCCGTTGCTGGGCCTACGGTTTCGGTATGCCGTCACCGAACCCGAGCGCACGCGCCGGCTCACCGACCCGTTTCGATTCCTGTTCCGGCCGTGGATGGTCGTGCCCGTCCTCGCCGCGTTCGTCGGGGTGTGCTGGTGGGTGTTCTTCCGGAAAGGGTTGGCGCACGCCGCTTATGACGCCTTTGAGCGCCCCGGCCTGCTGATCCTCGTCTTCGCGGTCACGATCCTTTCGGCGGGCTTCCACGAATTTGGGCACGCCGCCGCGGCGCGCTACGGCGGTGCGACACCGGGAGTCATGGGCTTCGGTGTCTACCTCGTCTGGCCGGCGTTCTACACCGACGTCACCGACACGTATCGACTGGGGCGCGGGGGACGGGTACGCACCGACCTCGGTGGGCTCTACTTCAACGCAATCGTCGCGGTCGGCATCACCGGCTTGTGGTGGTGGTTGCAGTACGACGCACTGCTCCTGGTCGTGGCGACGCAGATCCTCCAGATGGTCCGTCAACTCGGTCCGATGGTGCGGTTCGACGGCTATCACGTGCTGGCGGATCTCACCGGCGTGCCGGATCTCTACTCACGGATCAAGCCGACGCTGCTCCTACCGTGGCGGTGGGGCGACCCGCATGCGCGGATGCTCAAGCCATGGGCCCGCATCTTGGTGACCGTGTGGGTGATGCTCGTCGTGCCACTGCTGCTGTGCACGCTCGCGGGCGCCGTTCTTGCACTGCCTCGACTGATCGGCAGCGCGTGGTCGGCACTTGGCAAGCAAGCAGATGTGTTGACCACGGCATGGGCGGACGGCGACATGATTCAGGCCACCGCACGGGTGTTGGCGATCGTCGCGATCCTGATCCCGGTCGCAGGCGTCATCTACATGATCGTCCGGACAGCGCGACGAAGCGCGCTGTCCGCCTGGCAGGGCACGGCCGGCAAGCCTGTGATGCGCACTCTGGCAATGCTTCTCGGCGCGGTGGTGGTGACTGGTATCGCGTATGCGTGGTGGCCGGGTGAGGGCAATTACCGGCCTATTCAGCCGTGGGAGCGCGGCACGGTCGGAGACATCGCGTACGCGTTGGGCGTTGAGCGGCTGGGCCACCGGCAGGCCACGGCCACCCCGAGCCCTGCCGCGGCTTCTCGGCAACTCGTCAAGGGGCAGCGCGGCGTCATCTCATCTGTGTGGGACACCCGTACCCCGCCGCCGACATTCACCCAGCCTCAGCTTGCCGTCATCCTGATCCCCAAGGCGGTGCCTGGCGCTCAGGTCGGCGGCGGTGGCGGCAGCGTCGCGACCCCGACTACGACGGCCGACCCCGGCTGGGTCTTCCCGGTCAGCAAGCCCTTGGCTCCCGGGCCAGGTGACACTCAGGCATTGGCGGTCAACACGACCGATAACACCGTCGATTATGAGGCCGCCTTCGCCATGGTCTGGGTCGACGACAACGCCGACGCGATGAACGTCAACGAAGCGCAGGCCTACGCATCATGTGACTCGTGCGCGGCGGTTGCCGTTGCCTACCAAGTGGTCTTCGTCATCGAAAGCGACGAAACGGACAACAACGTGGCGGCGCCGGAAAACCTCGCCGGTGCACTCAACTACAACTGCGTCAACTGTCTGACCTACGCGCTCGCCGAGCAGGTGTTCATCACGCTCGACCGGCCTCTGACAGACGAGGAGATGGCAAGACTCGACGAAGTCTGGGCGAAGATCGACGACCTGGAGGCACGAATCAACAACGATCAGTTGACGCTGGACCAGATCGACACGATCGATGACGAACTCGCGTCGTACACGACGCAGATCAAAGAGATCGTCGCGCCTGCGATGGCGACGTCGACCGCCCCGTCGACCGCGGTTCAAACAGCTGCACAGACGGCGGTCCAGTCTGCTCCGAGCACGGCGTCGACGGTGTCTGGAACCACGACGCAGCCGTCGACCGCCGTCACCACTGCGGCGCCCAGTCCCTCGCCGACCGTGTCATCGACCGCTACCTCGAGCCCCTCGCCGACCTCGTCGACAAGCGCGCCGACATCGAGCGCGGTCTCGTCAGCGCCATCGAGCACGAGCGGCCCGACGGCGTCGACGGATCCGACGTCTGGTGCAACCTCTGGCTCCACCACCAACGGCACGACATCTGGCGGGTCCACATCTGGTGGGTCGACTTCTGGTGGAACGGCTTCGTCGCCGTAGCGGCAGAACTAATATTTTCGTTTGTGACAACCTCGTCACAGCACCTTCTGACGCACGATCGGGCACTGACCCGCGGGCAGGCCCGACGCATGAGCCGGCGCTTCGGGGATGTCGGCGTCGTGATTCCGGCGACGCGACTGCGGCAGATATCCGCGGGGGCGCGTGCGGGCGAGGCTGAACTCACCGACGTCAGCTTTGCGATCGCGGCTACAGAGATACAGCGCGAGGAGCGGCAGGCCAAGCTGAAGCGCAACCAACGGCGGCTCGTGCGGTGGCTCATCGTCGCGGGCTTGGTGCTGCTCCTGCTCAACGCGCTGCTGTGCATGGCCTACGTGTTCTTCAGCATGGCCCTGCACGCCTATCCGTACTAGGGCGTTGAGGATCCACCAAGGGCGTCAGCGAATTCTGTGTGAGACACAGCAGCAGAAACTCTCATACGCAAGGAATTTCGGATGCCAACCACGACACCGCCGCGCCGGGCCGGTGCGAACTATGTCCATCTACGCGGTAGGTCCCTGGCGGCCATCACCACAGCCAGTCACTCGAGGTCCTGGATCAGTCACACTGGCAAATGGCTACCGGCACGGCTTCTGTTCGTCCTGACGTTGTCGGGGATGCCGATACTGGCGATCGCGGTAGACGTATTCGGCATTGTGCCACAACGTATTTCGGCGGTTGTTATCGTGGCGATGCTGGCAGGCGTGTTCGCGATCATGGCGATCTGGCCGCACCGCACCGACGTGATCGTTGGTCGGGCGCTCGTCGCAGGCATGGTGGCGTGCGCGGTGTACGACGCATTCCGGCTCTTCGCGGTGCACATCCTCGGTTGGATGGGTGACTTCATTCCAGCGATGGGCTCCTGGATCACCGGCGACGGGGACACGGCGGGCAGCGCCATCGTGGGTTACGTATGGCGCTACCTCGGTGACGGCGGCGGACTCGGCGTTGCGTTCTACCTCGTTGCGCTCGCAATTGGCCTTGACCGCTACCGTGCGCGCACCATCGTGCTGGCGGCCGTGGGCTACGCCGTGTTCCCGGTATGGGCCGGGCTGATCGCGACCGTGGCGCTCGCACCGCGCGGCGAGGAGCTGATGTTTCAGCTGACGCCGACCACGCTCACCACCACGCTCATCGGACATCTGATCTTCGGTGTCGTCCTCGGGTTTGCCTTCGTTCGCACGCAGCGCGATCGGCAGGCGGTCGGTTGGCCGTGGCCGCCGCTGCGCGAGCTGCTGGGCCTCTATCGGGCGCGCCGTCTGCCGGTAGCATCACGCGGCCGACGGGCGACAACGAATTGAGAGATACCGCGCAAATCCTGCTCGATGTCGATGAGTCCGGCGGCAGTGAAAAACGTTGGGACAGTGCTGCGGTCGAAAACGCGGACCCCGCAGATGGTAGCGCCGAGTTCGAGTCCCTTGCGCAGCAGGAAGGATTCGCGGCCATAGGTTGTCATGACCGCGATGCGACCACCGGGGGAGAGTACCCGAACCATTTCATGAAGCACGGCGAGCGGCTCGGGCATCAGGTGCAGAGCGGCAAAGCAGCTGACCGCGTCGAATGCGTGGTCGTTGAACGGGAGATCGAGCGCATCACCGCGCATGTAGACAGCGCGCGAGCAGGCGTTGTCCCGCGCCGCGCGTTCCATCATCGGCACCGAGTTATCCAGGCCGACGACGAACCCGTCCCCGGCAAGTTGTTTCGCAAAGAACCCGGTGAAGTTGCCGGGACCGCAGGCGACGTCGAGAACTCGCTGCTGGCCTTTCAGACACAATGCAGCAGAGGCCCTTTCGCGCTCTGCGTCGATGGAGATCCCGTGCAAACTCAACGCCGCGACCATGATCGGGCGCCAGAGGTGTTGATAGATCGCGGCCACCGCCGGGCTGTTCATTGCGCGTTGCGCGAGGCTGCGCCCGGCGGGGGCGCTGCGCCCCAGCAGGTCGGTATAGCCGTCGCAATATCGCATCGACCGCAGCGCATCGTGGCGGATCAGTCCGCGCGCGAGCGCCGGTACCCATACTGCATCGGCTTCGGTTTCCGCCCCCGACCGTTCAACGGTCATAGTTGTGTCACGCAGCAGGTCGCCGAAAAGTTCACCGCATCGCGTCGTCGACTTTCGCAGGCCACCAAATTCGCGGGCCTATCACCGTGAACAGCGCCGGGATCAACACCGTGCGCACGACGAAGGTGTCGAGGAGGATGCCAAGTCCGACAATGACTCCCAGTTGTGTGAGCACTATCAACGGCAGCACCCCCAGCACGCAGAACACCGCTGCCATCACGATGCCTGCGCTGGTGATCACCGGCCCCGTGGCAGACACTGCCCGGATGATCCCGTCACTAGTCCCGTACTTGGGAGTCTCTTCCCGCGCACGGGTGACGAGAAAGATCGTGTAGTCCACACCGAGTGCGACGAGGAACAGCGCCGCGAAGAGAGGAGTGGTGTAGTCCAGCGCAGGCATGCCGAGCAGGTGCACACACGTCCAACCGCCTACTCCGAGAGCCGAAAGCGCGCTGAGCGCCATCACCGCGACCAACACCAATGGCGCCAAAGCCGCACGCAGTAGCGCATACAGCACGATCAGCACGACGGCGAGGATGGCCGGGATCAGCACGCGACGGTCGCGCAGGGCGGCGTCCCTGGCGTCAAGCGCCTGGGCGTCGGAGCCGCCGACCAGCGTCGTCGGTTCCACCGTTCTGACCGACTCCCGCAGCGCGGCAATCGTTTTGAATGCATCTGGCGACGCAGGGGCGGCGGCGACGATCACGTCCCATTGCGTCAGCCCCGCAATCGACGCCCCCGCCTCACTGACTGAGACCACTCCCGGCGACGTCGCGATCGCATGCGCAATCGCCTCGGCGCGATTACTGGCGCCGATCACCCGGGTTGGGTCGGTCAGGCCGCTTGGGAAGTGCGCCGAAAGCACTTCGTAGCCGGTGACCGATTCGGCCCGGACCCGGAATTGCTCGATCTGCGACAGACCGATCGGCAGACCGACCACACCCACGCCCAGCAACACGAGCACCGCACAGGTCACCACCGAGACGCGACCGGCGTGATCTGCAACCCAGGCCGCGGTGCGGTGCCAGACGCCGGTGGTGACAGCAGAAGGGTCTCCGCCGCGCGGGATGAACGGCCAGAACAGCCGACGACCGAACACCCGTAACAACGGCGGCAACACCAGCAGCACGAACAACACGGCGATCAGGAGTCCGCACGCGGCGTGCACTCCGAGGCTGCGTGTCGCCGGGGCGACACCGAAGACCAGAACGAGCAGCGCCAAGACGACCGTGGCGTTGCTGGCGACGATCGCGGGCCCGGCGCGGCTGACCGCGGCGCGCAGCGCATCGGCGTGATCATCGGTCTGCCTGAGTTCCTCCCGATAGCGCGAGATCAGCAGCAACGCGTAATTCGTGCCCGCGCCGAAGACCAGCACGCTGGTGATGCCGGACGTGGCTCCGTCGAACGGCAATTCGGTGAGGCGTGACACGACGGTGCCGACCGATGTCGACAATCCGTCGGCAAAACCTATGACGGCCAACGGAACAAGCCACAGAACCGGCGAGCGATAGGTGACGATCAGCAGCACCGCAACCACCGTCGCCGTGACAGCGAGCAGAGTGATGTTGGCATTGCTCATCGCGTCGGTGATGTCGGCGATGAACGCCGGGCCGCCGGTCAGGTGGACGGCGAGATCCCCCGGAGTGCCGGCCGCCGCGGCAGTACGAAGCGCGGTGATCATGTCGCGCAGCGCGAATCCGGAAAACCCTGCAGCAAGGGGGACGGGCGTGACCGCGGCACTGCCGTCCTGCGACGTGGCAAGCGGCGGACCGACGGGGACCCCGGCACGCAACAGCACGCGCTGTCGCGCAGCTGCTGCGGCCGCCAAGTCCGAAGCACTCAGTCGTGCACCATCGCGACGAGATATCACCAGAATCGCCGGCGGTTGGTCTTGGCCGGGAAAGGCCGCCAACAATGCTGCCGCCCTGGCTGATTCGGCAGACGGCGGGAGTTGCAGCGGCGGCTTGTCGGCACCGGCGTTGGCCCCCGCGAGTGCGATGAAAACCCCGCCGCCGACCGCGATCAGCAGCGCGATCATCCAAGAGCGTCGGTGTGTGACGACTGCGGCCACGCGATCCCACCCGGCCATAGCTGAACGGTAATGGACCGAGCTGCTCGCATCGGTGAACCTCGCGCCGGCGCCTGCCGTATCAGAGGTATGGACGCTTGCGACGCGACCGGCGCTGACGGACGCGCCAGCGTAACCGTTGACCGCAAAGGCATCATCCGGAAGTGGGGCGAGGCGGTCACCGATGTCGTCGGCTACTCAGCCGACGATGCGCTCGGCCAAAGCCTGGATGTCGTGATCCCACCGGCTCTTCGGCCCATGCACTGGTGGGGTTTCGACCAGGCCATGAAGTCAGGCCGGCTGAACAAGGAACTGTTCAAGGTCCCTGCCGTGTGCAAGGACGGACGCATCATCGTTGCGCACGCAACCATCGACTTGATCGCCGGCAAGGCCGGCACCGAAGGCGCTGTGGTGACCTTCGTCGGCGTCGGGTCTCCCTGGCAGGGCAGGGCATGGCAAGCCGCCCTTGCGCCCGTCGATGCCGCACGCCGCCTCTGGCGCCGGGTGCGGCCCAGCCGCTAGTCCTCCTTGCGGATCAACCGGCCCAGCGCTTGGCGATCCGGCGCGAGCAGCTCGTCGATCCGTGGTTGGTTCACGTCGGCGACGATGATCTCGCCGACCTCCTGGTACACATCGCTGAAGATGCCGTGCGACTTCATCTTCTCGGTTTGGTAGATGTTGTCCTCGGTCGGCGTGACGTAGTAAACGATTTCCGGCTTGAAGCGGTGGATCAGCCACAGATGGATGACGTCCATCAGGCGCTTCTTGCGCAGCTTCTCGGCGAACGTGTTCTGGTCGCGCACAGTCAGAATGCTGCGACCGTGCCGGTCCTTGATGGGGTCGACGATCACGTTCGCGAGCTTCTCGTCCTCGCCGCCTTCGCGTTCTCCGAAGATGCCGAGTTCGAGGACGTCGGAACCGGGACGCGTCGGCCGCAACTGCACACGTAGCTTCTCGCCGATCTGGTTGTGCTCGCCCCACATCGCCAGCCACTCCTCGAGCAGCTTTTTGGGCACCTCGGTTTGCACCAGATGCTGATGCTGGGTTGAGCCCTTGCCCATCGCCTTGGTGGTCGCGGTGCGGCCGGACGACGCCGCCAGCGCGGCATCGCTGCGCGGCCCACCGACCAGGGTTTGCGGTGTCCGATAAGGCGATTCGACCAACCGCATCTTGCGCTGCAGACGCGCCAGCGCGAGCATGCCGTCCTGCCGCAGCGCGGTGGCGAACTCCTCGGAGGCGACACCGTCGACCTGGTGGCCGCCGTAGGTGATGAAGTTGAAGACGAAACCCATCTTGCCGAGTTCCTCTGGGAACGCCCGCATTTCGTCGTCGGTCATGCCGGTGGTGTCCCAGTTGAACGACGGGGAGAGGTTGTACGCCAGCATCTGGTCGGGATACACGGCGTGGATCGCGTCGGCGAACTCGCGGGCATCCGCGAGATCGGCGGTCTTGGTCTCCATCCAGAGGATGTCGGCGAACGGCGCGGCCGCCAGCGACTTGGCGATGGCGTACGGGATACCGCCGCGCACCTGGTAATAGCCCTCGGGCGTCTTGGCGAGCTCACAGTCCCAGCCCACCGCGGCGCCGAGTTCCCTCGCCTTTTCGCGGGCGGTGTACATCGGCGCCCGCTGTGCGAATTCTCGCCATTCGGCGACGCTCATCGCGGGCGGCTCGCCTTCACTCTCGCGGAACTCGAGCAGCTCGGCGACGGCCTCGCCGTAGGTCATCAGCCCGGCATCCACCTGCCAGGCGTCGACGAACTCCGACTCGACCTTGTCGAAGAGCGCATCGATCGAATTGTCGGCGCGGTCCTGGTAGGCCGAGGCGGCCTCGCTGACCGCGGCCGCGATGCCGTGGCGTTCCAGCCACGCGTCGGCGGCCGCGTATTCACCTTCGGGCAGCGCGTAGAGCAGGTGACCGTTGATCTCGCTGACGCCCTGGTCGTAGAACCGCCGCACCATCGCCAGGAAGCAGGCCTTGTACGACGGAATCTTCAAGTTGGTGACACCCAGCAGGAAGGGCTGGTCGCGTTCATCGGCACGGCTGTCGGTGAGGTTGGCCGCCTCGGCGTCGGTGCGCGCGACGATGATGCCGGGCACCCTCATCACATCGAGCTGGAACCGAGCGGTGTTGAGCCGCTTGATCTGTTCGTCCGACGGAACCAGCACCTTGCCGCCCTGATGTCCGCACTTCTTGGTTCCTGGCCGTTGATCCTCGATGTGGTAGCCGGGCACGCCCGCCTCCACGAAGCGACGAATCAGGTTGCGCACGTGAGGATCTCCGCCGTGGCCGGTGTCGGCATCGGCGATGATGAAGGGGCGGAAGTCGGTCGCGGGCGTGGTGGCACGCTGCTCGTCGGTCATCTGCAGGCGCAGGTACTGCTGATTGCGATCGGCGGTCAGAAGTGCGCGCACCAAGCCGGCTGCTTCCTCCGGTACCTGGCTCAACGGATAGCTGGCCAGATCGGGACCCGGATCCTCGGTCGTCGACCCCTTTGCGGAGGTGGCCCAGCCGCCGAGGTAGATGCCCTCGATACCCATTCGCTTCATCGCCACTGCCTGGCCCGGCGAGTACGGGCCGAAGGTGGTGATGCTCTTCTTCTGGGCGAACAGTTCACGCAAGCGGGGATAGAAGGCTTCTGCGGCCTCCCGCGCCACCGTGTAGTCGGTGGGAATGGTGCCGCGTTGCTCGACTACCTGGCGTGCCGAATAGAGACGAATGATCCCCTCGAACCGCGGGCTGTCGAAGTAGCGCTGCGTCTCGGCGACGGCGCGCTCGTAGGGTGTCTGCGGTGCTGCGTCCGCTTCGATGATGGCCATGGGTAAATGCTCCTCTTTGAGCCAGTTCGCATCGCCGGCCCCCCGGTGGGCCGCTACAAGACCTGACGATACGGTGCGGCTTTCACCGGCGATGCGGTAATCAGCAAGCGCTGACTTCCGGCAAGATGGCAGACATGTACGGTCCGGCGCGGCGAGCGTCCTAGTGCAACGCGGCCAACTGCAGAATCTGCTGCTGACGCGCGTGCTCTCGCTGCGCATCATCGTCATCGTCGCGGCGCTGTCCGTCGTCGCCCTGGTCATCACGCTCGGCGCGTGGGTCTGGATCGGGGTGACCAACGACCAGTACAGCCAACTGGACCGGCGGCTCGACTCGGTGAGCAGTCTCGGCGACATCAGCAGCCTGCTGCGTAGCGCCCAGAACCAGACGCCCGACCAACTCACCCCGAACGGGGCTCTGGTGCGGACCGCACGCGTCGGGCGCGCCACGGTGTCGGTCCCGAGCGACATCGTGTTACCGCAGTTCGACAACGGCTACGCCAACACCACGATCAACGGCGTCGAGTACCGCGTCCGAACCTTCAACGCGGGGGTCGCCTCGATCGCCGTCGGTGCGCCGCTGGCCGAGACGCAGCACCGCATCGACGATCTTCACCGACGCGTCTTGTTGATCTGCAGCAGCGTGATCGTGGGCACCATCCTGGTCGGCTGGGTGATGTGGTTGATCATGATCAATCCGTTCCGGCTGCTGGCGCAGCAGGCGCGCGCCATCAACGCCCAGTCCAAACCCGACGAGGTGCAGGTGCGCGGCGTGCAGGAAGCAGTCGAGATCGCCGAGGCCGTCGAGGGAATGCTCGCCCGCATCGGTGACGAACAACAGCGCACCAGGGCTGCCCTTGAATCCGCCAGGGACTTCGCCGCGGTCGCCTCGCACGAGCTGCGCACGCCGCTGACGGCGATGCGCACGAACCTCGAGGTGTTGTCGACGCTTGACCTCAGCGATGAGCAACGCAAAGAGGTGGTTGGCGACATCATCCGGACGCAGAGCCGCATCGAAGCGACGCTCACGGCGCTCGAACGGCTCGCGCAAGGCGAGTTGACCACGGTTGACGACTTCGTCCCTGTCGACATCACCGAACTGCTCGATCGTGCCGCGCACGACGCGATGCGCAACTACCCGAATCTGCATGTGTCACTGGCCAGTTCCACCACCGTTCTCATGGTGGGGCTGCCCGCGGGCCTGCGGTTGGTGATCGACAACGCGATCACCAACGCCATCAAACACGGCGGCGCCACCGAAATCCGGCTGAGCGCTGAGAGTTCCAGCGACGGCGTCGAGATCGCCATCGACGACAACGGCGACGGGGTGCCCGAAGATGAGCGAGCCGCGGTGTTCGAGCGGTTCTCGCGAGGGTCGACGGCGGCACGCTCGGGCTCGGGGCTCGGACTCGCGCTGGTGGCCCAGCAGGCCGAATTACACGGCGGCACTGCGGCATTGGAAGCCAGCGCGTTGGGCGGGGCGCGTCTCGTGCTGAGGTTGCCGGGTCCCAAGTAGCGACCTCAGGCCTGGAGCGCGTCCAGGTCACGCTCGGCATACAGTCGGTGGTGCCATTCCTCATTGAGCACGATGAGAAGGCATTCCTTCAGCGGGAAGTCCGCCAACCGCGGCCATCCGGGCTCCGAGCGTGTCACTTCGGTAGCAAGCTGCGCGTCGGTCAGTGATTCGAGCAGCCGCCGGACCATGGCCTGGCGTTCGCGGCGGACGGTGAGGACTTCCTCGAGTGAAGGTTGAGCTTCGCGGTCCCAAGGGATTCCGTCCCAGCCGGGTGCATCGTCCCATGGCAGATCGAGCGGATGCCACGGCGAGGCGTTGCCGAGCGCCATCCGGCCTACCCAGGCCGCGCTGGCGAAGTTGAGGTGGCGCAACGTCTGAATGAAGGACCACTCGTCGTCGACGTTGTCGTGCAGCATGGCTGCCGGAAACGTCTTCGCCCGCGCCACGGTGCCCTTCCACAGTTGTTCGAGGATGGCCCACGCCTCGCGAAAGCCGTCGCTGTCGTCGGGGCGCATCTTCGCCCGCTGCGGCATGCGGCGATTCAGTTCGGCCTCGACGAGCGGGGCGATGTCGACGCCGTTGACGACGACGTTTTGCACCTCGCCGCTGATGTCGACGTCGACGAGTTCGACGCCGCGCATCCGGCAGCCGCTGAAGTCGACTGCCCTCATCTCGGCGTTACGGAGACTGACGCGCTCGAATCGGGCTCCCGTCAGGTCCTGGTCGTGGAACGCGATCATGCACATCACGCTAGTGCGTGAAACAGCAACTACCTGAGCAATATTCGGCGATCGGTCACGGATCGTCACCGGGGTGGTCACGGTAGGGCAAAGAATCCCTGGCCGAGCTGGGAAGAAGCTGGGAGGTGGGAATCTTCTGTTGCAAGAGTGAATATAGTGACTGGTGTTAATTAGATAGTCGCCGCGGTCATGGATGCCCGCAAACCGCATATACGAGTTGGATGTGGCAGCCACGCCACAGGATGAAGGAAGCACGAATGAAACGCATCTGCGCCGTGATGATCGGGTTGGCATTGCTGATCGCGACGCCAGGTGTCGCGACTGCCGACACAACGCATCAACAGGCGATCAACATCGTGATCCAGCGGGCACTTTCACAGCGGGGAGTGCCGTTCGCATATGGCGGAGGCAACGTCTCGGGCCCCAGCCTCGGCACTGTCGCGGTGGATGCCGCGGTCGATCCCGCCGCACCCGCCCTCGGGACCGCTCCGCTGACCGCGGCCACCCCGGCGCCCGCCACCGCGCCACTGCCCGCGAACGCCGGGGCCACGGGCCTCAGCCTTACCCCTGTGACGACTCCTGCACCTGCCGCTGAACAGCGGGTGAGCCGTGTCGGTTTCGATGCCTCCGGGCTGATCGTCTACGCATTCGCGGGCGCCGGAATCAAGATGCCGCGGTCCTCGGGCGAGCAGTACAAGGTCGGCCAGAAGGTGCTGCCGTCTCAGGCGCTTCCGGGCGACTTGCTGTTCTACGGACCCGACGGCAGCCAGAGCGTCGCGCTTTTCATCGGCAACGGTCAGATGGTCGAAGCGACTGACGCCGGGGTCGCGGTGTCGCCGGTCCGGACCAACAACATGGCTCCGTATCTGTCGCGGATCATCGCCTGAGGCGGGCCTTACCGCTTCTCTGTCTGACCTGACGCAACGGCATCCGCCGCTTTCGTCGCAGCGGCGCCTGCGAGTCGGCCCGAGATCTCCGGCGCCATCATCGCGAGGCGGGCCAAGACGCGCTGACGAAGCGGGGCCACTGAGATCTCTGACCTGTCGTGCTCGATCGCACGGACGACGGCGTCGGCGACCTGCTGCGGCGTCCCCGTGCCGAGGCCGGGCGGCGCTGCGGCGCCGCTTTCGGCGAACATGCCTGCCTCGCGAATCAACCCCGGCGTGATGACCGAAACGCCAACACCGCTGCCGCGCAGGTCTTCTCGTAGATTCAGCGCGAAGCCACGCAGGCCGAACTTCGTGGCGGCGTATAGGGACGCCCGCGGCATGGCCGCGAAGCCCGAGATCGACGAGACGAACACGAAGTGCCCGCTGCCCCGCTCTTGCCAGCGGGGCAGCAACTCGCGTGTCATGCGCACCGGCGCCTCGAGGTTCACCCGAAGCGCGCGGCTGATGTCGTACTGACTGAAGCCATCAAGGCGCCCGGACGCGGGCAGTCCCGCATTGGCGACCAGCACGTCGATATCGCCGGCCTGCTCGAGCAACGACAACGACGCACCGTCGTCCGCGAGGTCAATCGCGATCGTGGTGTGCCCGCCTCCGGGTAGAGATCGCGCAAGCTTCACCAACTCCTCGGCCTTGCGAGAACTCAAGATGAGCCGTGCACCCCGCGCCGCCAACGCAGTTGCGATCGCCCTACCCAAACCGCCGGTCGCACCGGTCAGAAGTGCAGTTCTGCCCCCAAGGTCCATGTAGGTGAACCTACCTCCGGGCGACCGCGGATTCACAGGTTCAACAGCAGCACAATGGCTGTCGTCGCAAACACCAGTACCAGCGCGGCGACGGCGAGGAGGCCGACGACCGTCGCGGGCCGCAGCCGTCGCCGCGGTCGCGGCGCTGGCTCGGATAGACCCGACGTCTGCGCCGAATCCGGGGGAGTGGCACCGGGTGCGACGCCGCCGCCGGGCTCGAGACCGGGGGTTCGTGCCGGATCGGGGTCCGGGGGTTGGGCAGTCATACGACGACCGCATACCCCGTCGCACTTCCCCTACACCTGAGACCTCGGATTGCCTCTTACGCGAGGTGCGGCTCCAGTTCGGCAACCAGCTTCGCCTTGCCGCCGAAGCCGATCACCCGGTGGATCTCCTTGCCGTCCTTGAACATGATCATGGCTGGGATGCCGCGGAAGTTGAATCGCTCCCAGATGCCGTCGAACTGGTCGACGTCGATCTTGCGTACCACGATCCGTCCGGCCCATTGTTCGGCGAGCGCGGCGAGCACCGGTGTCACCATGCGGCACGGCCCGCACCACTCAGCCCAGAAGTCGACAAGCAGCGGCACGCCGGTCGAGCTTTCTGCAGGGATGTCCTCCGGCGTGATGGGCGCCAACTGGTCACGGGCTACCAAGTACGCCTGCTTGTCCTTGGCCTCCTGCGCCAGAACGTCGGCCGGTACCGGCTCACCGTTCGAGCGCACCCAGCTCGTGATCTCTTCGAAGCGCGGGCCCGGTGCATCGGGCACCCCGCAGGCCTCGTTGATGGCGGTGTTGAGGTTTTGCAGTGCCTGGCCGAGTCGCTGACCGCTGCCTTCCAGCCCGAAGGCGCGAACGGCGACGGTGCCGCCGGCCCGGTGCACCTCGGCGTCCGCGAACAGCCGGATCATGTACTGCTCGTCGTCCGTCAGGGCCCACCGGATCGACATTTCGCGCAGTTGCGCCAACTCCCTGGCTGCTGCCTCGTCTTCCGACAGCCGTCTGCCATGCTCGCGCACGTACGCCGCAAACGGCTCGAATTCCGAAGACCCTGGACCCGCACCCAACTGCTCCCGCAGACCTCCGAGGAGCTGTTGGTAGATCTCGTCCTCGTTGGCGCCCTTTGCATCCAGGCTGAAGGCGGGCCAGTGGCCGACGACGACGCCGTCTCGTCGTTCGATCTGCACGCCCTCGAGCAGTTTGATCACGTACGAACCGTCACCGGTCAGTTGGACGGTGAACTCGTGATTGCTCTCCATGCGGACCTCCCCGAAGACAGTCCCAACCCAGCGTGCCAGCCAATACCGATTTGGGCAAAGATCAAATCGCCATGGGCACCCTTGCCGATCGGCGCCGCCAATATCGGCGCCTGCGTGCAAACCGTTGGGGCACAGTCGTTTCTAGTGAGAATCACTGCCCGCTGAGGATGAGCGCCAGGGCCTAACGACCTGTTAGCAGCTTCATCTCGGCCAGGTGCCGCGGCAGCGCGTCGATGTACTCGGCGAGCGCGGCGCGCTCCATCGAAACCACCGGCAACAGTGCATCGATGAGCGCATCGCGATCACGTGTGCCGTCCAGCAGCGGCAGCACGTGGCGGTCCAGCGGCGACAACAAATGTGTCTCGTGCCAAATGTTGAATGTCGAGGCCTGGGTCTCAGTGTCGCTCAGTTCCACCATCCGGCGCGCCGTCTCGTCGAGCCGCAGCGGTTCCGACGCCGGAGTCGGCGAGACCGGATCAAGCCGGTACCGCGACTGGCCCTGCAGGATCAGCACGCCCATCAGATTCTCGACGACGTCAGACAGGCCGTCACTCGGGGTGAGGCCCGCGTCGACCAGCCGGCTGTGCACCGCATCGACGAGCTCTTGGCGTGACAACGTTGACGGCCACCGCTCGCTGAGCGCGTCGAGGGCAGCCTTGATGCCTGGGTCGTTGGTGAACAGCGTCGCACCGTCGGCTTCGCGGAACTCCTGTCGGGAGTTGTCGAGGCGAGTCGGCCCGTCGACGGGAGGAACCCACGCCGCGATGTGCAGGTCGCGGATGCGAGTTCGGTCGGGGTTGTACCGGATCTGCTGCTCACGTTCGGCGTGGACGAGCAGCGATTCCCGGAACATTCGGTTGACGACGAAATCGATGTACTGCTCCACCAGTACCTGCACCCCGCCGCACTTTTCGAGCAGGTGCTCTTCGACCTTGGGGCCGTAGTTGCCGGGAAACATCGCTTCGGGTCTGGCTTCTCCGAGGAACGCCAGGCCGTGCGCACGGGCACGCGCCAGCATCTCGGAGAAGTAGCACGGCGAGTTGAACGTCTCGAGTTCTTCGTGCAACAGGTACGAATCTCCGAAACCCTCTGAGTGGGAACGGAATTCGGCAACAACTCGCGACAATACACCGTCGGAGGGCGCCACCTCCTCGAGGAAGTCGACCACGCCGCGCGCCTCGCGCGCCTTCTCCGCGGGAGAAGTGGCGCCGCCGCTGGCCAGCAGCATGGCGTCGCGAAGGACCTCTTTGGTCTTCCATCCCGGATACACGTTGTAGCTCATGTAGGCCACTCCGTCGGGCGCCAGCAGCGTGCGGAAAGCCGCCAGCAGAGCTTCCTGCACGTCTTGGGGCACCCAGCTGTACACGCCGTGGGCGATGATGAAGTCGAACTGGCCCAAGGTCGTCAGGTCCATCTGCGCGATGTCACCCGCGACGAATTGCACATTGTCCAGGCCCAATGCGTCGACCTTCGCGCGGCCCAAGTCGACCTGCACCTGGGAGAGATCCAGCCCAACGACACGTGCTTGCGGATGCGCAGCGGCAAAGGGAATGATGTTTCCGCCTGTGGCACAGCCGATTTCGAGTACTCGGGCGGTGGATACGTCGGGTGTTGCCAAGCCGAAGAGATGCGCTACCGCGGCCAGCTGGCCCGGTGCGGACGGCGGAAACGAGACCGAGGTGTACGGCGTTGTGTCGTAGTCGGCACGTAGCCGGTCGATAGCGTCGTCGACGTCGTCAGTTGGTTGAAGCACGCCAACATCGGATCACAGCCGTCTTAACAACAGGTGACGCGTCAGTACGCCCGGGCAACGTAGGCGAGGGCACCCGCATCGTTATCGGCGTCGGGTAGGGACCCATCGGCGCGCTGCAGGCATCGCACAGTGAGGCCGCTGGCGGCCAGGTCCTGCTCACCAGCCGTGCCGACCAGCTCCCACGGCAGCCGAGCGACGCCCGTCTGCGCGACCTCGCGCACCTGCTCGAACGAGGCGCAGTCCGTGATTGCGGCTTCGCGGCGCGCCGTCGCCGCCGCGAACATGTCGTCCTGAATCTGGGACGTCAGCCGTTGTACCTCGTCTGCGACCTTGTCGATCCCGACCTTGACCTTCTCGCGGGTGTCGCGCCGGTAGCACAAGGCGGCGTTCTCGGCGACGTCGCGCGGCCCGATTTCCACCCGGATCGGTACACCTTGCAGGTCCCAGTCGGTGGCGCGCCACCCGAACGCCTGATCGGTGTTGTCATCCAACCGGGTGCGCACTCCGCGGCGGGTGAGCTCCTCGACCACGACGGAAGCGGCGCGACTGACGTCGCCATCGGTGTCCTTGACCACCACCACGACCGCCTGCACGGGTGCCAGCGCCGGCGGCAGCACCAACCCGTTGTCGTCGCCGTGGCACATGATCAGCCCGCCGAGCATCCGGGTGGACGCACCCCACGACGTGGTCCAGCACAACTGCGCCGCGCCTTCGGCATTGGAGTAGCTGATATTGAACGCGCGGCTGAACCTCTGGCCGAGCTCATGTGAGGTGGCCATCTGCAACGCCTTACCGTCGCGCATGATGCCCTCGCACGTCATCGTGTTCTCCGCGCCTGCGAAGCGCTCCTTGGCAGTCTTGCGGCCAACGATCACCGGCATCGCCAACACGTTGCGCAGGAAATCCTGATACACGTCGTGCAGGATGCGGCGGGCATACTGCCGCGCATCGGCCTCCGTAGCGTGGGCGGTGTGGCCTTCCTGCCAGAGAAATTCGGTGGTGCGCAGGAAGATTCGGGGCCGCAGCTCCCATCGGACGACATTGGACCACTGGTTGAGAAGCAGCGGTAGATCGCGGTAGCTGTCCACCCATTTGGCCAGGTATTCACCGATGACGGCCTCGCTTGTCGGGCGGATGGCCAGCGGTTCGGTCAGCTCCTTGCCGCCGCCGTGCGTGACGACCGCGAGCTCAGGGCTGAAGCCCTCGACATGCTCGGCCTCGCGCTCGAAGAAGTTCATCGGAATCAGCAGGGGGAAGTAGGCATTCAGCGCGCCCGCCGCCTTAATGCGCCCGTCGACCTCGGCCTGCATCCGCTCCCATATCCCGTAGCCGGTGGGCCGGATCACCATGGTCCCGCGGGCTGGGCCGTTCTCAGCCAGCTTCGCCTTGGTCAGCACATCTTGGTACCAACGCGGGAAGTCGTCACGCTGAGGAGTCAGGACCGCCATACGCCAAGACTAAGGGCGGGGGAGAAGCGATATTTTCTGCCAGATCTTGTCGGAGAGCTCGGTCGTAAGGGTCTCGATGTAGGAGATGGTTTCGAGCACCACGCTGTCGGTGCTGTACTCGCCGCACAGCGCGGCGGTTTTGGCGGTGAGGCTCAGCATTTCCGAGCAGTAGCCCAGATAGTGGTAGAGCTGGTCGGCGTCGAGACCGTGCACGATGCTCTGTTCGGTCGGCGTGTAGGTCGGACTGAGCTGCTCCGGATCCTTGGACAGCTGGTGCATGTCGATGACATGGGCCAGTGATCGCATCCGGTGTAGCAGGCGCAGCATCGTGCGCCGCTCCAAACGCTCGGGGAAGGCCCACAGGAAAACGACCGCGATCGCCGCGAACACCAGATCGTTGATGATGCTTTCGACGAGCGGCACCCAGTCCGCAGTGCGAGCCAGTCCGTCGATGACGACTGAGCGCAAGCTGTAAACGAGCGCCGCCAACGTGACCGCGACGATCGTGATGCTCACCGCGCGGGCCACCAGCGTGGTGCGTCGAAGTCGGTCGTGTGACTCTTCGGCCTGGCGCTGGACCGAAACGACCAAGTGTCCGAGGTCGCGGGCCGCCTTGGTCAAGCCCCGCTCGCCGAACCGCGCTTGGATGCGGCGTTCCAGATGGCCGACGGTCGCCGCGACATGGTCAGCGGCTAGCTGGACCTCGTCGCCCGCCGGGCTCGTACGCGCCACGTCATGACTGTAAAGGGGCAGTAGCCTTCGTGACGTGAATCGTCGGCGGTGGTTCCCGTTCGCATTGGCGCTGATCGTTGCCACCGCGGGGGTGACCGCCGGACAGGCGGGCGCCGATCCGAACGCACTGTGGACGATCGTTCACGACCAATGCGTCCCTGATCAGCAGGCCAGCGGCAACCCCGGCCCCTGCTCGCAGGTGAACATCGTCGCGGGGGAGCAGCGCGGGTATGCGGTACTCAAGGACCTCGTCGGCCCGACGCAATTCTTGCTGATCCCTACCGAGCGGATCCCCGGTATCGAGAGCCAAGTGCTTCTCGAGCCAGATGCGACCAACTACGTCGCATCGGCTTGGGATGCAAGGAGTTTCGTCGACGAGCGGGCAGGCGTCGACATTCCGCGCGACTGGATCAGCCTCGCGATCAACTCTGCGGTAGCGCGGTCGCAGAACCAACTGCACATTCATATCGACTGTGTGCGCGCCGACATCCGGGACGCCGTGAAACGCCGGATCTCCGATGTCGGCCCGGATTGGGCGTCGTTTCCCGAACCACTGCGCGGACATCCATATCAGGCGATGGTCATTGACGGTGAGACGCTCGATTCAGCCAATCCGGTCCAGCTACTCGCGAAACACGCCGACGATATGGGACTCGAGACCCTTGTTGTGGTCGGCGCATATCTGCCCGATGGAAAACCGGGGTTCGTCCTGCTCGCAAGTCGCGCCGACCCGGCTGCGGGAAATCCAGGGGCAGGCGAGGAACTGCAGGATCACGCCGCCTGCCCGCCGCGCGGCCTATGGGGCAAGTAGCCGACGACGGTGACTGAACTGTGCGGCCCTGCCGAACGTGCCTTACGTGCAGGGTCCGCCACGACCGCGGACCCGGGACGGAGTTCACCGATGTCTTGGAAGATCGTCACGGCCGTCTGTTCGTCCGGCCTGATCATCGCCGGCGCCGCGGCGCTGGGAAGCGTGCCGGGAAATACGGGACCGCCGCTGTCGAACTCGACCACTACCACGAGCACAACGACCCCGCCGAGCACCATGCAACACTCGCCGGGATACATGGGCGGCTACTGACGGAGCCGCCAGTTGGACTACGCCAGCCGCGTGACGCGACCGGCGAAGCCCAGCGCGTGCTCATAGGTGTCGAGGTTGTCGCGTGAGATCTTCGCGTGGACAGGACGTTCCAGCAGGAACCGCAACACCGGGTTGTAGGCGTAGTACGTCTCGTGGAACGTGAGAATTGTTGTGCCGTCGGGTTGTTCCTCGAGTTCGTGATAACCCTCGGCTCGCGACCACAGCGGCTTGCCCACCGCGGTGTAACGCGACAGCCTGTTCAACTTCGCTTCGGTCACTGTTTCCCACGACCGGCCCTTGCCGCCGGACAGCAGATATTTGGGCACCTCGAAAATGCAGGTGCGCACCAAACCCTCACCCGCCTCGTCACCCTCGTTGAGGATCTCCATGCTGCCGGTGGGCCATTTGAGCACCCGCGGCTTCGGGGCGTTCGGCGGTACCGGGGGATGCAGTACCCGCCATACCCGTTTCGGGGGTGCGTCGATGTGAAATCGCACTGTGTAGGACTGCATTACGGTTCTCCCCAAGTATTCCAGAACGTGATGCTTTCCGCGGGCGGCCGCGCAGCCGGCCGGAAATCGGTGCCGATCGTGTAGGCAACCGGGAACAGCGCCGCCTGGGTCACGGTGTCGGGTATCCCGAGCAGATCGCCTACCTCGCGCTCCTTGGCCAAGTGCATTGTCGTCCACACCGATCCCAGACCGCGTGATCGCAGGGCCAGCAGGAAACTCCAGCCGGCAGGAATGATCGACGCCCATGCCGAGGCCGCCACAAGTTGGTTGGTTCCGTCGAAACGGGTTGTCAAACAAGGAATTACATGGACAGGTACCTTGGCCAGCGTCTCGGTCAGCCCGAACGCGCTCTCATACACGCGCCGGGTCTGGGCATCCGATGCGGTCGAGGCGGCCTGAGCCAGGTACTCGGCTCCGATGCTGCGGTAGATCTCGGCGATGGCGGCGCGCTTGTCCGCGTCGGTGACGATCACCCAGCGCCAGTCCTGCGCATTGCTCGCCGTAGGCGCCTGCATCGCGAGCCGCACGCACTCCAGGATCACGGCACGATCGACCGGCCGCGTCAGGTCGAGGCGCTTGCGCACCGACCGCGTGGTGGTGAGCAGTTCGTCGACCGAGGCGATGTCCACCGGTCAGACGTCGATCGGACAGGATTGGTCGACGCCGAGCACGGTCAGTGACCGCCCGAGGCCGAGGAACACGGCGATGCACAACGTCAGGTCGAGGATCTCTTCGTCGCTGAACGACTCCCGTACTCGCGCGAAGAAGGCGTCGTCAATCGAGGCGTGTGCGGTGGCGAACCGCTCGGCATACTCGATGGCCAGGCGCTGCCGCGACGTGTAGCTCGGATAGGTGGCGTAGTCGGCGACATTCTCGTAGAGATCGGGTGCGATGCCCGCGTCGAGCACGGAAGGCGCGCGGAAGTCCGAGCATGCGACGCAGTCGTTGATTTGGGCTATCCGCATCCTGGCGAGCTCGCGTTCATCGGCCGGAAGAATGCTTTCCTGGTACGCCCCGCGAATCATCCGCTCGACCATCGCGCCGAGCTGCGGCCGCAGGGTCCAGATCATCGCGGCTTCACCGCCGGGACCATCCGGCACATCAAGCCTTGCCATGAGCGAACTTCCTGCGCGTGAGGACCGTTACCCTTTTGAGGAAACCAGATTCTCAGCGTCGCTGTCCAGATGCAGCGGCTGCCCTTGGAGGTCTCGGCAGTGTTGTTCATGCATGAGGTGCACCACGTACGCGGGCGCACGGAAGACGCATTCGAGGCCGCTTACCGCGAGGGCTGGATGCCGCTGCTCGCCGCCGGGGAGGACGCCCGGCTGCTCTGGTACGCCAACCACGCCCACGGCAGCGGGCCCGCCTACACCGTCGTCACGGTGACCGCCGTCCGCGACGGCGCGTCATGGGAGCGTCTGGCCTTGCGGATCCAGCAGGGCGACCTTCGGCAATGGATGCGCGACCTCGACGAACTCCGCTACGACGTCGACGCGAAATTGCTTGTCCCGCTTGACTGGTCACCGATCAGGGACGTCGACTTCGACGAAGTACCGGTCGACGGCCGCGAACACGAGCTCACTTTGTACATGGAAGACACGATGTGGCCGTTTCCGAACAGGGTCGGCGAATACATCGAGCGCTGCGGCGAGGTGTACTCCAAGAGCCTGGATCGGCCCAACCCGCTGCTCACCATCGAGGCGGCGTTTCAGCCTGCCCTCGGCAGCCAGCGTCGCCGGGAAGTGTCCCTGATGCAGCGAATCCACGACCCCCAGGCCCTTCTCCGGCTGCTGCAGACCGACATTCCACCCGAATACCGTGGACCGGGAACGTGGATGCACGACGCACTCGAATTGCGCGACCAGTGGACCAGCCGGCTGCTGCGGACATCGTCATGGTCACCCCTGCACTGAGGCACCCATGAACATCGGAACGATCATCGACGCGGCCGCAGCAGGCGATCCCGGTCGCAGCGCGCTGATCATCGACGAGCGCGTCATCAGTTACCGGGAACTGGCCACCGCCACCGAGAACTGTGCCGCGCGACTGGCCGACGAGGGATTGGCGGGCGAGCGCGTCGCCGTCGTCGACACCGGAAGCCTCCTGTCGATCGCGACGATGCTCGGCGCTGCGCGGATCGGCGCTGCTGCAGCACTGATGAACCCCGCCCTGACGCCGCCGGAATTACGCGCGCTGGTGTCGAACGCCGGTTGCGCCACGGTGGGCGTCGCGGGGGAACCATTTGCCGACCGACTCGTCGGGGCGGGCGTCTCCACGGTGTTCACCGCCATTGATCTGCTGGGTGACGCCGACACGACACCGGTCGCCGTGGACGTTGATGACGTCGACGCGCTGGTCCTGTTCACCAGTGGCACGACGGGGCTGCCGAAATCCATCGCGATCTCGCAGCGCCAGCTGAGCGCCCGAATCACCGCAATCACCACACCTTTTCGCCCAGATGCGCCACCCACTGTCAGCATGATGAGCGTCCCGTTCTTCCATGTCGGCGGTGCCATCGGGGTGCTCGGCAACTTGTATGCGGGCAACACCTATGTGATACAGCAGCGGTTCGACGCCGGACAGTGGCTGCGTCTGGCGCAGACACACCGGGTCACGACGACGTTCATGGTGCCGACGATGCTGCAGCGGATCCTCGACCATCCCGACTTCGACTCCACGGATTTGTCATCGTTGACCGCAATCGCATACGGAGCTGCCGCTGCACCTGTCACGTTGGTGCGCAGGGTGATGGCGGCGCTGCCGAATGTGGGGTTCGCCAACGTGTTTGGTCAGACTGAGACCTTGGGCGCCTACACGACGCTGCTGCCAGACGACCATCGCGACCCCAACCGGGTGGGGTCGGTGGGTCGGCCGTTGCCAGGCGTCGAGGTTCGCGTGGTTGACCCGGACACGGGAATCGACGTCGAAGCGGGCGGGGTCGGAGAGTTGTGGGTCAACACGACAGCACATGTCGGTGAAGGTTGGCTACACACGGGCGATCTCGCGCGCCAGGACACGGATGGCTACATCTATCCCAGCGGCCGGTTGAAGGACACCATCAATCGTGGGGGAGAGAAGTTCGGGCCGATCGAGGTCGAAGATGCCATTCGGACCCACCCCGCCGTCAGCGATGTTGCGGTCGCAGGAATCACCGATCACGAGATGGGCCAACGGGTAGGCGCCGCGGTGGTGATTGACTCCCCGCTGACGCTCGAGGAGCTGCGGTCGCATTGCCGCGAGTTGATCGCCTACTTCAAACTGCCGGAGCGGCTGAAGATCGTCGACCACATCCCGTACAACGACACCGGCAAGGTCAACCGCCGCCAACTCGCCGCGCTGATCGCCGACGAAACCTGAGGACCGGCAATGCTGTTCATTCATGAAACCCACAAGGTGGTCGGCACGCGCGAAGACGACTTCGAGGCCGCCTACCGCGACGGCTGGATGCCGACGCTCGCTCGCGACGACGATGCGCGACTTCTGTGGTACGCCAACCACGCTCACGGGTCCGGGCTGTCCTACAACGTCGTCACCATCACGGCAGTCACCGACGGCTCAGCATGGGAGCGGCTAACTCACCGCGTTCAATCGGGAGATTTGCAACCGTGGATGCGCGAGCTGGACACCATGCGCCACGATGTCACCGGCAAGATCCTGCTGCCCGTTGAGTGGTCACCGCTGCAGGAGGTCGACTTCGAAAGCGTGCCAACGGATGGGTCGACTCATGCGTTGAGTCTGTTCATGGAGGACACCGGCTGGCCCGACGTCGCGCTGGACGATTACATCCGGTCGTGGGACGAGATCTACTACCGGCCGCTGTCCAAGACGTCGCAGATACTCGACATCCAAGCCTGCTTCCAGGTCGCGCATGGCAGCTACCGAAGGCGGGAAGCGATGCTGTGGCAGAAGATTTCGCCGGCCAATAACTACGCCACTCTCGTGCACCTGCTGACCTCTGACATCGCGCCCGAACACCGCGGCCCGGGCAGCTATATGTACGAGGCGCTCAAGTTCCGCGACCAGTGGGAGAGTCGGCTACTGCGGACCTCGGCATGGTCGCCTCTCTATTAGACGCAGAGGTTGAACAAGCAGACGCCGCCTGCGGGCTCCCACCCGCCGTTCCAGCCGCCTGGAATCGGGCCGCCCTGCCATGCGGGCGGCGCCCATCCGCCAGGACCCGGTCCGCCCCAGCCTGGTCCGTTCTGCCAGGGAGGCGGCGGTCCCTGGTGCCAGTCGACAGGCACCGCGCCCGGGCCGGGGTCAGCATTCGCGACACCCGCGCCGATTCCTACTGCGCCAGCGGCAAGTCCGCCCGCGATCGCCAGGCCGGCCACGATCTTCACATGTTTCATCGTCACTCCTAGTGCTTGCTCGGTTAGGACACAAAGACGATGTTCGTCAGCGAACTTAAGCTGCGACTGTGCGCGGATTCAGCATCTGCTATCTAATGCGGGCTGATTGTCGTAACATTGGTCGCGGTGACCTGAACTGCGCGAACCAACTATCGAGGTCCCCGACTTTCGGGGTATGCAGGCGCTCAACGCCTGGCTTGTCGGGCACGACCACGGGCTGCTACTGCAGGGCCCCGATCCCGACAGCGCCGAACCCATCATGCATGGCATCGTCGTCGACCAAGAGCCTGAGCCGAAAAGTCTTCTGCGCCGCTGGGATCCAGTGACGGTTTGGATCGAGCCGCCTCCCGATGACGACAGTGGTGTGCGCGAGCCCGTGCGGCCCGTGCCGCCGCTGCTGTCGAATCACGGCTATTTCGATGACGATTCGTGATTTCGCCGTCATCCGAGAATGATCGGCAGCCTCACAGCGAGATCGCCGAGCGCAGCCGACTCTGCATCAGTTGGTGCACGACGGCCGGTCCCGATCAACAGCGCATCGGTGTCGGAGAACGACGGCGGAAACACCGCAGTGGTGATCTTCTCCAGCATCTTTCGTGACCTCGCAAGGCCCTCCGCAGGTGGTCTGGGCGCGTGGGGGAGGTAGGCGATCAGGTCGAGGTGATGCAGCGTCGACTCCATGACATAGGCGGAGAGGTAGTCGGCCGCGGTGAGAACTTGATCGCGGGTGATGACACGACCGGCGGGATCGGCGAGGCCGGCAGCGCGCCCGGCAGCGGCGCCGACGTCGTCGAAATGGAACTTGAGCAGCCAGGGCTCCTGGTACGCGCCGGCCAACCGGACCGTGAGCGCATCGAGCGGGTCATCCCCGCGCGGCGGCTCGTCGGCGATGTCCCAGTAGGTCACTTCGTCGCGGGTGGGTTCGGCATCGGTCGGCGTCGCAAGTGTGATCAGCACATCCTGCGCGTCAATGATCAAGTGGCACACCAGGTCCCGTACCAGCCATCCGGTGCAGCCCGACGGCTGCGTGAAGTCTTCGTCCCCGAGTCCGGCGACCACCGCGAGTAGCGCCGTCCATGACCTGGAGAAGTCGGTTACCTGTTGCACAGCGGGCAGCACCGGGCGTCGTCGACGTTGAGGTTGTGGAGATAAACCGCATGCCGTTGGCACATGGCGCGATCGGACCGCAGCCCGAGCGTCGACCACGCCGACCCCAACGGTTCCTGCGGACATGCCGAAGCGGGAAATCGTTCAATGAGTTGGCGGAATTCGGCGAGGCATGGCAGCAGGCGGTCGGTGCGCGGCTCGTAGTCGAGGACGTCCCAGCGCTGGCCTGCGATGGCACCGTCGACCGTCTTCAGAAGGAAGCGTTTGTGGTCATCGAACCGTTCGGCCGTCCACCCGAGGTCGGAAACGTCGAATCCGACGATGCCCAAACCGACTATGGACTGATCTCGTTCGGCGAGCGAGACAATGGTGGCGACTTCGGAGTCGGAGCGGGCCAGATCGGAGCCGCTCAGCAGCAGGACGTCCAAGAACACTGAGGTCAGGCCGTTGCTCATCATCACGTCGCCGGCGACCGGGTCGTGATCGGCGCTGATGATGTTGCCCACGTCCACCATCCAACACGAATCCTCAACAGGCTCTCCAGTAACAACAGTGGCCAGTCGCCGATACTCCAGGGGAGGGCCAACCAGGTGACGTCGAACGCGGCGAGGCGCTAGCCTTGCTCGGAAGTCGGGTCCGGCGCTTCACGTGCTGCTCCTGAACGGGTGCGCGCAGGGCGCCACCAGAGAGGACTACCGGGTTATATGACCGAACGAATCCGCGTCACATCGGCGCCCAAAGTCTTGCGGACCGCCGTCGCGGGCGTATTCCTCGCCGGAGGAGCGCTGGCGATAGCCGGACCTGCCGCAGCCGATCCCGCGCCGCCCTGCTCGACGCCGACGCCATCTGGTCCGTGCACCCCGGCTCCCGGCCAACCGGTACTGACAACGGATGTACCGATCGCTGCGCCGCCACCCGCGCCCGCAGGCCCACCAACCGTGCCGGAGATCCAGAACCCGGTGTACGGCGCAGGACAGACGCCCGGGCAGCTCGGATACCTGCGGGATATTTGGCACACCTTCCACAGCGGTAATCCGTTGGAGAACCTGACCGCCCCGGTCGAAGAGGCACCCGGGCCGCCGCCGGGCGCCGGTCCAGCGCCGCAGCTGCCGCCGGGATACATCTCGATTAATGCGCCGGAGTCGAATGGCCCACCGCCGCAGGGACCAGCGACCGGCGGGCCACCGCTGCCGCCGGGCTACTATCCGCTGAACGGGCCGCCGCCCCCGGGGTATCTCGACGCGCCGCCACCGGCCGATCCGGCCGCGCCGTCCACGATCCCGCCGGCTCCGCCGATCCCCTGACCGTGCAGGCGCGCTAGTCGCCCGTCCGCTCGAAGGTGTCTGTGAATGCGCCGCCGCCGGTGCATCCACCTCCGGCCGCGACGGTCTGATTGCCGCGCCCGGTCAGCACCGAGAGCGGATCGTCCAACTGTGCGGGCATCGGGTACTCCGCGGTGATGGTCACCTGTGCCGTACCGCCTGCCCCGCACATCGTGGTGCCCTGTTCGTCGCGAGTCCACTTGTCGTTTGCGAACATCAGCGTGACGGCGCCGTCGGGATTGTGAAACAGGCTCATGCACCGATCACCGGTGCGCAGGCAGTACGTGTTGGCGGTGAGAACGCTTCCGGGAGTGGCGTTGCCGTTCGCGAAGGTGGTCGTCTGCCGGTAGCTGCCGCGAAGTGCTTCGGCGGGGCTGACCGACCGCGGCGGTAGGACCCCCGGATCCGGAACCTTGTTGAGGTCAGGATCGCCGATCCGAGTGAATTTCACCGTCCGTTTGGCGGCACAGGCGCTGTTGGTGGACGCTCTGACCGACTCGCCGGACAATGTCCCGTCGGGTTGCGGTTGCAACGTGAACACCACCCAGAGCTCAGCCGGTGCATCACCGCATTGTGCAGACGCCAGCCCTACGGCCACCCAAGTGCCGCCCACGCGATCGAAGGTGAGATTCGACAACAGCGCCATGCTGGCGCCGCTGACGTTGGCTGCGGTCGCCGTGCAACCGCTGGCGCCGCAGGCTGATCGGACGCTCCAATTACTGGTGGTTGCAGGTGCATTCGGGACCGGCTTGCCTTCAAGATCGCTGCCAGGTCCATAGTCGGCTCGATACGTTCCGGCGAAATCGTTGCCGTCCGTGGCTGCCGCCGGTGGTGCGGTGGTCTTGGGTTCGTTGTGCCCGGTGAGTGCGACGACGGCCACCACACCGCCCACAACGACGAGCGTCACGATGAACACCAGCGCTCCTATCAGCACGCCATAGCGCCGGCCTGGCCGCTTCGCAGGTGGAACAGGCGGCGGCACATGCAGATTCGGGGCGCTCAACTGAGTCGGCATGAACCGCGACGGTCCGCTGTCGGGAGGGGGCGGGTATTGAGACCAACCGCCATGGCTCGGTGGAGCGGGCGGCATCGGGGGAGCGATGTTGGGCTGACTGGACGAAGCGATGACTTGTCTTGCGGCGGCGGCCATTTCAATCGCAGTCGGATAGCGGTCGGCGGGTTGCTTGGCGAGGCCGGTCGCGATCACCTGATCCAGAGCGGTGGGAACCGTTCGGCTCTTCTCCGAGGCTCTCGGCGGCGCGGTGAATATGTGGCCGCTGGCGACTTGCTCGAGGGTCTTGCCAGGGAAAGGTTGTTGTCCGGTGAGGCATTCGTAGAGCACGCACGCCAGCGCGTAAATGTCCGAGCTGGGGTGGATTTCGCCGGTGTTGAAGCGTTCGGGTGCCATGTAAGCCCATGTGCCGATCGCCGCACCGGTCACGGTCAGCCCGGTTTCCTCGGCGGTGCGGGCGATTCCGAAGTCGATGAGATAGGCGAAGTCATTCTCGTCGATCAGGATGTTGGAGGGTTTGACGTCGCGGTGCACCAGCCCGGTTCGGTGCGCTCGTTGTAGCGCGGACGCGATCTGCTCGATGATCGCCACAGCGCGGCGCGGTTCGAGCGGGCCGGACTCGAGCAGGGTGTGCAGGTCGGTGCCTGCGATCAGCCGCATGGTCACATACAGCCGGCCGTCGATCTCGCCGACGTCGTATATGGGGACGACGTGCGGATCGTCGAGGCGTGCGGCCGCGCGGGCCTCGCGTCGGAACCGCTTTTCGTAGTCGGGGTCTTGGCTTATCTGAGGGAGCAGCATTTTCAGCGCGACGATGCGGTCGATTTCGCTGTCGTAGGCGCGCCATACCTCGCCCATCCCGCCGCGGCCCAGCAGTTCGATCAGCCGGTAGCGGCCAAATGGCGTCCCCTCCACGGGCTCACGATAACGGTCAGCGGGGTAGCTGTGGCGCGATAGGGATCGGTCAAGGGGCAGCCAGGTGCTGTCCTCGGACTCTCAGGAGCGACGCAGAATCCGGTCCTACCATCGCGGTAATGAAGATCGTTGGTCTGGAAGAACACTTCGCGATACCTGAACTGATCGACGCCTGGCAGGCGCTGGAACCGCAATGGCAGGACGTCGGCATCCCCGATAGGGCTGACGACGAGCTCGGTCGGCGGCTGGTGGATCTCGACGGCGAACGGATCGCCGCGATGGACGACACGGGCCTCGACGTCTCTGTCGTCTCGATGACGACACCGGGATTGCAGAACCTCGAGCCGCGCGATGCCGTGGCGCTACAGGGCGTCTGCAATGACAGGCTCGCAGAAGCGATCCGTCGCCATCCCGATCGGCTGCAGGGTTTCGCGACGCTGGCGACGCCGACTCCGGATGCGGCGGCTGCCGAACTCGACAGGGCGGTACGCGAACTCGGGTTCAACGGCGCCATGTTGTATGGACGCACTAGAGAGCGCAATCTCGATCACCGCGACTTCTGGCCGATCTTCGAAGCGGCCGAAGCGCTCAAAGCGCCGTTGTATTTGCATCCGCAGCCGCCACCGCCTGCCGTGCGGGCGGCTTATTACAGCGGATTGGGCGACGAGGTCGACGCGGCGTTGGCCACACACGGGTACGGATGGCATTACGACGCCGGCCTGCAACTGCTTCGGCTCATCCTCGGCGGGGTGCTCGACCGGTTTCCCGGTCTGCAGCTCATCCTGGGGCACTGGGGTGAAGTGATGCTTTTCTATCTCGACCGCATCGACAGGATGACGGGCATCGCCGGCCTTGACCGGCCAGTGTCCGACTATGTCCGCGACAACGTCTTCGTAACGCCGGGAGGGGTGTTCAGCCAGCGCTACTTGCAGTGGACACTCGACGTCATCGGCGCCGACCGCATCCTGTTCGCCTCGGACTACCCCTATGTGATGGTGCCCGACGGGGGCAGCAGACGATTTCTCGATGAGGCCGCGATCAGCGAAACGGATCGAAAAATGATCGCTTCCGGCAACTGGGAGAAACTCTGCGCTGACATCCGACGGTGAGGACAAGCAGCCGGCACCAACGCAGGACGATCCGTTAGGTAAGGTGATTAAGTCGGCTAAGGATCCGTCTCAACCCTGGAGTCATGCTCATGACCTCGATCAAGACCACGCTGTCCGTCCTCGCGCTCGCGGGCGGGATCGCCGCAGCCGGCTTGGGCGGCGCTGCGCTCGCAGGCGCTGAGCCGCCCCCGCCGCCACCTGCGCCCGTCCTGGGTGAGGAGCCGCCTGCCTGGGCGCCGCCAAAGCCTGCTGAGGTTTGGGACGGTCAGCCCGTTGTGTGGTACTCGGGCTGGGGAGGTCGCTGGGGGGTATGGATCAACGGCGGCTTCATCCCGCTGACGTCAAACCCCGTCACCGGCGGCGGCTAAGGGCAGGGGGAGGGCAGGCTAGATCTGCCAATCCTCGGTGCCGTCACCTTGCGTGGCCGGAACCGAGTTCGTGATCACGATCGGATCGCCGACACCGAAGTTGTCGTAGAACCATTTCGCGTCCGTCGGGCTGATGTTGATGCAGCCGTGGCTGACATTGCGGATGCCCTGATCGGCCACCGACCACGGCGCACTGTGCACGTAGTTGCCACTGTTGTCGAACCGCACGGCGAGCTGAACATGAACCCGATACCCGTCCGGCGACGAGTTCGGAACTCCATACGTTGCGGAGTCCATCACGACATCCAGGGACTTGTCCTGAACGTAGTAGGTGCCGTTGGGGGTATCGCGGCCAGGCTTGCCCATGGACATCGGGAATGTCTGTTCCACGATTCCGTCGCGGGTGACGGTCAATTGGTGAGTCTCGTTGTCGGCGACGGCCATTAGCGCATCCCCGGTGGCAAAACTCGACCGCGTACCACCCGCGTCGATGTTGACCGTCGTGTGGGCGGGCCAGAAATCGAAGGGCCGCCACCGCACTTGGGAGTCGTTCATCCAATAGAACTTGCCGGGCACAGGCGGATCCGAGGAAATGTGTATCGCTTGTTCGGCCATCGCACGGTCGGCGACGGGCGCATTGAAGCTGATCACGATCGGCTTGGCAATGCCAACGGTGGCGCCGTCGCTGGGTGAGACCGTCGGCGGCTCAAAAGGAGCCGCGCCGACGAACGGCGTCGGGTCTTGCCCCTCGGGCGTCCCGAAGGGGATCGCGAATGGAATCGGGACAGGGGCCGCCTCGGGCTCATCCGATAACACCATGTGCTCGAGGACCTCAGGAGTGGGCATGGGATCGACCGGCGCAACATCGTCGGGATCGGCCAGCGCGCGCGGCACGGCGCCGGACGCGAGCAGCACCGCGACTGCGATCATCACAGTTGCGGTGCGGACACGAGCGGGCCCAATCGTCATAGACACTCCACACAGGGTTACGAACTTGTGCCACAGCGACGTCAAGGGCCGGTCTCGGTTCGGCAGCAAAGGTCGCCACTGACCACGAACCTGCCGCGGGAGTGCCTGCGCGCCTATGCGAACGGGCTTAGTCGGGCGCGAGGATTCGGATCAGAATCAAGTAGTGGAGTACTCGGTTCACAGCAGACGTCCAGAAGTACTGTTTCTTTGCACCGTCAAGAGCAACCAGCGCTACGCCCAACGGCGGTAAGG
Organism: Mycobacterium sp. OAE908; assembly: GCF_017872775.1. NCBI lineage: Bacteria > Bacillati > Actinomycetota > Actinomycetes > Mycobacteriales > Mycobacteriaceae > Mycobacterium > Mycobacterium sp. OAE908. The sequence goes on along the minus strand of NZ_JAGGJL010000002.1, from coordinate 1,082,697 downwards.
AGATTCGATGAGCGCGTCAGGTCAGCTCGGCCGCATCATTCATCACGACCCCAAGTCACGCGAGCACGCCTTCACCGCGGCCGCGGGGCGGCCGAAAAGCCATGTCCGGCATGCACTCAACGCGCCGCACGTCGACCAGTTCTTTCTGTCGGGCTGCGTCGGCTTCAGTGGTACGAACATGCTCAACACCACCGCGGGGATTCGCAGCCGTCGCAAGTTCAACGCCATCGTTCCGATCGGAAGGGCGGGCTCGAGCTACCTCGGCAACGACGACGGGATCCGCAACTACCACGAGGCCACGCTGCGTGATCCGTACCCCGGCCAGTACCCGCCCGACGACGAAGGCTCCAGCGCAATCGGATTGATGAAGTGGTGGAAAGCCGCCGGGATCATCTCGAGCTACGCCTGGACGTTCACATTCGACGCTTTCCTCGCGGCGCTGTGGCGGCAGCCGGTTCTGTGCGGAACCAATTGGTACGACGACATGATGTCCACCGGATCGGACGGCATCATCCACAGCACCGCGTCGGGCGAGAAGAGCGGCCATGAATACCTCGCCACCGAGATCATCCCGTCGAAGAAGCTGCTGGGCTTCGAGCAGAGCTGGGGCGAGCATCCGCACGGATTCGGCGACGGCGGGGGCCGCTTCTACATGTCGTATGACTTGGCGGAGGAACTCATAATTCACCAAGAAGGCGACGTCGCTGTACCGAAGCTCCTCTGAGGTCAGTGCTGCGCCGCCGTCAAGCGCCGCTTGACGGACTTGTAGTTGTCAAGTGATCATTGACACGTGCCTGATTCATTCACCGCGACGGGTCAGCAGCTTCATCGCCAACTCGGCCAAATGCTCGCCGCCCCCGTCCTGCGCGGCGATAACGATCCGCTCGAACGGGTCCGGGCAGCACACGAGGTTCAGGACCGGGCGGAGGCGTTGCTGGCCGCGGCCGTCCAGCACGCACGAGAGGCAGGCCGAACGTGGCAGGAGATCGGCGACGTGCTCGGGGTATCGCGTCAGGCCGTCTTCCAGCGTTACGGCAAACCCATCGATCCACGAACCGGAGAAGTCATGAATACAAGCTCACTTCCTGGAGCCGACCAACTCGCGACGAGTGTCATCGATGATCTCGCTGCGGGCCGGTGGCCTGCTGTCACCGCACGCTTCGACGCCACGATGCGCGAACGGCTCACCGACGAAGGGCTCGCCGAGGCATGGGCTCATATTGCGGGATTGGCTGGTGCCTACGAGAGCCACGGCGAGACCGACGTCGTGCGCGCCGGCGACTTCACCATCACCAACACGCCATTGATGTTCGAGGCTGGTGATTTCGTCGCCCGCATCACCTTCCGTGACGATCGGACAATTGCCGGGCTGTACATTCTCAACCCCGATGTTGCCGGCGGCGCTGGTGGACCCGGCGCTAAGTGAGTCCGGGTGAGTCACTCAGTATTTCACTCGGAAGTTGCCGACCAGTTGGATCTTGTTGTTGTCGGGGTCGGTCACTGGGCAGAGTCGTACCCCTTTGTTGGCGGTGATGATTTCAGCCGCGTTGATCCCCAACTCGCGGAGTTCCCTAGCCCCGTCATCGATGTCGGACACGGCGAGGTTGAGCATCCCGTTGCCGGCACGCTGAGGATCCTCGGTGACCTGCACCCAGCCGCCGTTGGTGACCTGCCATTCGATGAGGTTTGGCATCGGATTGTTGTCAGGTTCGCGGCCGAATAGCTTTGTGTACCAGGATTTGCCGACCTCGATGTCGCTCACCGCGACGACTGCCAGCACGTAATCGACGTGAGCCATGATCAGTTCTCCTTAGCGGTTGTGGTGAACTCCGCGGCCAGGGCGTCCAGTTGCTCGGCGGTTCCGTGCTCACGCCAAGCCGGTTGCTCTTGGTCGGGGAGGTAGATGCCGTGCTCGGTCAGCACGAGCAGAGTGCCGGCGTCTTCTTCTCGGAATTCGACGCTGGTGACCGAGACTGTCGACAGTCGGTCTCCGGTATGCAGGGTCGACGTCGTGAGAATCCGTTCATTGGTTGCGATCTCGGCGTAGCGCGCTTCGTAGATCAGCGGGCGGCCCTGCGGGTCGAATCCCTTGACGGTCTCGAGGCCGCCGACCGTGAAGTCTTGCGAGTGTTCTGCTCCTTGGGCCATCCATCGCTTGCGTGCCTCCGGATTTCCCCATGCTTCAAATACTTGCTCGATCGGGGCGGGGTAGCGGCGTTCCAGCGTGAACGTCGAGTGCGTTACTTCCATGATCACTTTCCCTTCAGGTAGTCGTCGAGTTGATCAAGTTGCCGTTCCCATTCCGTGCGTTGACTGCTGAGCCAGCGTTCGGCGTCACGCAGCGCCTTCGGTTCGATCCGGCAACTGCGTACTCGGCCGACTTTCTCGGTGACGATGACGCCCGCGTCTTCCAGGACCTTGAGGTGCTGCATGACCGCAGGCAGGGACATCGCGAGGGGTTGGGCCAATGCCTTGACCGGCGCCGGCCGTTCGACGAGACGTTCCACGATCGCCCGACGGGTCGGGTCGGCAAGCGCATGGAAAACGCGGCCGACCTGGTCAAACCCGGATTGGTTAGGCACATGCTTAACTATTGTCGGCGATCGGAAGAAAGTCAAGCATTTACTTAACCATTCGGGCGAGGTTGGCCATCCACCCCGGCTGGCGCAATCGCGGCGGATCGTTGCATCCGGCGTGTTTGCCAGGTGCTGAGTGGGGGTACTTGGGAGCAGCGGCGAAAGCGGCAAAAGCCGACTTGTGCCAAAATCACGTCCGTGTAATTCATCCCCATTGTGGAGAACAGTTGGGGATAAGCGTTGCGTTCGGTTGAGTAGCGGGCGGCAGCAGCCCGGAGCAGCGACGCCTGGCGACTGTCGGTGGGATAATTGCTGCGTGGCGCGCATGGAGAAATATGTGCCGGAGTCTGAGACCGGGACGGATGGCGTCGTACCCGGTGACCTCGATAAGGCCCTGCTTGGCGGAACGCCGCAGCGGGTGGGGCGGTTCGAATACCGGTATGACACCGACAGTTGGATCTGGTCAGACACGGTTGCCCGTATGCATGGCTACGAACCCGGCGAGGTTGTCCCGACGACCGAGCTAGTGCTGCGCCATAAGCATCCCGACGACCTCGTCAGGGTGAAGGCGTTGCTCAAACGCTCGTCGGCGCCATTCAGCAGTCGGCATCGCATCCGGACCGTCTCCGGCGAGGTCCGCAGCGTCGTAGTCGTGGGCGAGATCGTCACCGACACCGACGGTGACGTAGTCGCCACTCGCGGGTTCTACATCGACGTCACAGAGTCGGTTGACGAGGAGTTGCAACGCGAACTGGGGGACAAGCTTGATGTGATTGTGGCCGATCGAGCCGTCATCGAGCAGGCCAAGGGCATGTTGATGGCCGTCTACAACGTGGATGCCAACGCGGCGTTCGACATTCTCCGTTGGCGGTCGCAAGAACTGAACATCAAACTGCACCACGTCGCCAGGGGAGTTGTTGAGAAAGTCCCCGCACTGCTGACTGACTCATCCCGCGGCCCGGTTGACCACTTTTTGATGACGATGAACTCCGACTGACTGATTTGAGTTTGACGCTGCAGTTGGTGGGGCAGGCTGTCCGCAGCGTCGGCGCTGTCGGTAGGTCACACCAAAGGTCCGGTGCGAGGCGTTCGGCGGGGTGACCCCTGGTTCAGCAGAGAGCCAGGCTTGTCGTCCGCCGACCTCGTTGACGATGGTTCCCGTGTTCACACTTTGTCGGCAGCAGCGCTGTTTAGGGGTTGGTCGCCCCACCCCACCAGATCGAAGAATGTGATGGATGGAGAGCCGTTGATCAACTCGTGTAGGTGAGCAGGAAATGAGAAGGGAGGGGCCTTCATTGGGTTGGCTTGTGCATCTTGAGCGATCAGTCCGGCGATCGCGTAGCCAAGACTGTGACGTGGCCATGTTTGGTGGACCCGTGCTGCGAAGCCTGGTGGGAGTAGGTGCTTTTCCATCCCGTTGACATCCAGGCTGATGCCGAAATGTGCGACGGCTTGGTTGGGACCGAACCGGTCGGCCAAGCCGACACTCGTGTGCAGAGCGATCGTTTCCCACACCGTGCGAGTTCGACCATCGGAAATCCCGCGCTCGCTGAGGAAGCGCGCCGCGACATCGGCTCCGTCGACCTCGAACCGCTGGTCGCCGCGACCGTAGTCGGTGACGCCGAGGTCATGCAGGATGCAGCCGAGGAAGACCAGTTCGTCGTCATAGTCGACGCCTCTACGCAGGCCTTTAGCGGCTGCCAGTTCGCGGCCGAAAAGGTAACTGCGGACGCAGTGGTTGGCGAGGAAATCGGGGGAGACGGCCGACACCAACTGCAGTGCTGCTGAACAGATTTCGGAGTCCGGGAGGTCCCAGCTGGACGGATTGCGGGGATCGCTTTGAATTGGGCCTTGCTTCAGGTTGCTCATACCGACACATTTCCGAAACGCGACCGGGTGGACTAGTGGCTAAATGGTCATCATGCGCACGATTTCGGACATACCGGAAAACTTCACCGACTCACTTAGCGTGACAGCGCAACGGGCGCCGGACCTCAGTTGTGGATGACATGTTTTCACGCGATTGCGGACACCTTGGCCCGCGTGGGTTGCTATGACGTTAATGCGGCGAGCGGCATGCGGTTTGGCTTCCGCGCGGCGGCCCGGCGCGGATCTGGTCGGGGCGGGATGACGCCGACTGCTGCTGTGGGTTGTTGAAGGGTGCGCGCCTACGGGAATTGAGCGACCGTGTCTTAGTTGGGCGGAGCTAGGTCGAACGCGCGGCTCGTCCAACCGTGCGTCGGCTCGGAGACCTCGCGACCATCATGTGACAAGACAAACGTACGCACACGCCGATACCGTTGCGGCGGATCGTGAAAGGGCAACAGATCATCGCGGCGCGGGTCCGAGCTGCCGTGGGTAAGGAAGTTGGCGCGGCCCTGTGTCAGGCTCACGTCGTGGTTGGGTCCGCCGACTGTCTCGGCGTCGTCGTTGTCCGTGCCGTCGTCCTCCCACCAACAGACGTGGCATATGTCGCTGCACCCGCGCGCGTCCAGCGTCGCGTAGCCACAGCATGGGCACGCTTCGGCCGCCGGTGGCTCTCCGACGACCTCATCTACTGCGTCTACTGCGATTCCCAGTGTTCGCGCGTAGTCGCGCAGGAAGTCGTTGGTTGTGAGCCGATAGCGGGTGCGAAGCCACATCAGCAGCGCGCCGTCGTAGCGTGACGAGGAGGCCGGATGTTGCAACTCGCCCTCTTCGAGCTCTCGGCGAACGTCGTGGGACAGCGCCGACCAGGCGGAGTCCTCGCTCCAGTTCTCACCGCAGATCGTTTCGAGCTGCTCTTGGCGTTCGGCGGCGCTCAACCCGCCGAGCTCGATCTGGGCGATGTGCTCGATGATTGCATCCCTGGCGATGGTTCTCATATCTAGGCGACATCTGTTTCGGCTGATTCCCCCGGCGCGGTGGGTGTGATGTCAACTTGGCGTCCAAGGAGCTTGCCTTTGTGGAATATCGCACCGGCGCGGACCAGGGCGACCAGGTGCGGTGCGTTCACTGCACGCCACCGGGTTTGCGCAGTCTCAATCGGCTTGTAGGCCATAGCGATTCCCGCTGCACGGGCGTAACGCCGCTGCCAACATCGCCCTAGCGCCATCGCGGACGATCTCGTCAAGCAGCGACCGGCCGTCGTCAGTGTTGCCTGTGGACTGATCCACATCATGAACTACCGTATCGAGATCATCCTCGGGAAGGTGCGCCTCTTTCACATCATCCCACCCCGCGGGTCATCCACAACATCTGATCATTGCTCCGGACCTCATCGCCTAGCTCTGTCTTCGAGTTTCGAGGTCAGGCCGAAAGTCTCGACGAGTGTCAGCCAATCCGCGGCCGAGACCCAATATGCGGGTGGTTCTTGCCAATCCAGCGTTCCGACGCGCCATGCAAAGCGATCCGAACTCTCGCGCGGGACCCGCCCCCAACCCAGGCCGCGGGCAACGGGACATCCGATGCTCAGCATCTCCATATCCGGAATGCGCAGCACCAGCGCGACCCGGGGAAAGCGGCTGCCCTTCTCGCCTTCTCGAAAGATCCAGTGTGCGGGTTGTGCCCTCACCTGGCCGAGCCGAGCCGAGCCGACAGAAGCACTGTTGTTGAGGTGAATCACCGAAATCGCATCTCTGCCGACGTCGACGGCAATTCTTGGGCTCGGTAGCGAGGCACTGAACCCGTACGACGATTTTGGAATCAGCAGACACCGGGTGGGCACCTCGGGTTCAGGCGTGCGCGCATCCGGCCAATATCGCGGGCCGATCATCGCGAGAAGTGCTTCGAAATCTTCAGGCCACATCCATGCTTGGACACTGTTCGTGGGCGGGGCTTCGCGTCCTGTTCGCGCGTCCATGCGGTGATCCCGTCCGCCGAGAACAAAGCTCTCGGCGTCGCGCCACAGGTGAAGCGCGGTGCCCGCCGTCATGCCGCTCCAGAAATCCCATGGGCCCAGCTGCGCATCGCCGAATGAGCGAACTTTTCCGCGACTGGGAGTGATGGTCAGTTGGTCGCCGGTCACCGAAATGACAATGTTCCGGCGAGGCGCTCGCCCGACGAGGTCGGGGAAGCCGAAATAGAGCACACACCCGCCGACCGCCCAGATGCCGATGGAGATTGCCAAGCTCGCATTCGCGTAGGTGTGGGGGACCACGGCATGCACAGCGACCGGCAACAACATCGACACCGCCCACATCCCGAAAACGAAAGCCACCATACGCCCGGAGCCCGCCGGGGCAGCGAATGCCAGGAACCGGGCGGACGTAGGCGCGACGTCGGGGCTAGCGGATGGCAGATCTGTACCGCGCCGCCGCTCAGCAAGCTGATGCTCGAGGTCGGCGATGCGTTTCTCGGAGTCGTCCGCGTCCATCAAAAAACGGTCCCCTCAACTCGTCCGCCCTGAACAAAATGGTGCTGGCCACGCATCGAGGGCGATCTAACCAACGCGCCAATCATGAAGATTCCCATGCAAATAACGCCAAGCGATGCCACGGCCGCAGTAATCCTCAACAAGGGCGAGGGCAATCAGGGCCCCTTGAGTTCGACGATGCGGTGGTTGCCGTCGTCGACGACATACACCTCGCCCGCTTCGGTCACTGCGACGCTGATCGGATGGCTCAGCCCGTCGAACGGCAGCACGGCGGGTTTGTCTGCGCCAGCCGACAGTCTCATTACTTGATTGCGTTGTCCGTCAACCACATACACATCGCCAGCGCTATCGACCGCGATATCGCTCACGCTCTGAAGGTCTGTGAAGGGTAGTTCCGTCGGACTGGTCGCCCCTGTGGGCAACGCCAGCACGCGTTTGCGGTTGTTGTCACCCACATACAGCGTGCCCGCACTGTCGGTCGCCATGCCCCCGAGGCCGTCGATATCCTGAAATGGCAGTACGTGAGGCTGGGTCGACCCTGGTGCGTCCTTCACCACGTGAACGGGAATACAGCAGCCGCCGCCACGCACCTCGCCACCGCCGATGACGCCGTATACATTCCCTGCGTCGTCCAGTGCCAGAATGTCGCCCCGAATACCGATATCGGGCATCGGCAGCACGGTCTGCTGGTCCGAAACGGGCGCCAACTTCACCAGACGACCGTGCAGCGGCCCGTCGCCATTGACCCATACCGCGCCGGAGGGCCCAGCGAGCAGAGTGCTGCGCGTAAACGGCAGTGTCTTTTGGGTTTTCGATGCGGCCTCCCACTTGATCAGCCGGTTGCTCGTCGAGCCTTCGCCCGGCGAGATGTCGGTGACGTACACATTGCCCGCCGAGTCCACCACGACTTTGTCGGGCCGTTCCAGGCCCGTGAACGGGATCACGCTCTGCGCGGGTGCGGGATCGGGCGCAGGTGTGGGTGCCGAGGCGGACGCGGGTGTAGACGACACCGTCGACGGGGCGCTGCACGCTGTCGCGCCCAGAGTCCCAACGGCGAACACCAAGACCGCCGTGATCACGCGGTGCATCAGCTTGTCGCCAACTTCACGACCTGACCGAAGCCGCTGTTGTCGACGACGTACACGTTGCCGGCGCCATCAACTGCCACATCTTCGGGTCCGTAGAGGACGGTGGACGGCACCGCGCTCTGGTCGTTCGATCCGGCCGCGACCTTCACCACTTGACTGTTCTTGCGGTCGATCACGTAGACGTCGCCTGCGGTGTCCACCGCGATACCGTCGGGGTATTCGAGGCCGGTCAACGGCAGGACAGTCTGAACGGTCGATCCAGCCGCCAACTTCACCACCCGATTGTTCGGGCCGTCGTTGACATAGACGCTGCCTGTGCTGTCCACCGCCACGGCGTTGGCCGACGTGATACCGGTGAAGGGCACAGTCTGGTCGTTCGACCCAGCCGCCAACTTCACCACCTGGGTATCGCCGCCCCTGCTGTTGTTGGCGACGTACACGTTGCCGGCGGTATCGACCGCCACATCCTGAACGTGACTGAGGCCGGTGAACGGCAACACCGTCTGCTCGTTCGATCCGACCGCCAACTTCACCACACGGCTGTTGGGGACGTTGAACTCGGTAGCGGCGGTGACATAGTCGGTGATGTAGACGTTCCCACGGGAGTCCACCGCAACAGCACCTGGGCTGTGCAGGCCGGTGAACGGCAGCACCGTCTGGTCGTTCGACCCGGCCGCCAACTTCAGCACCCGGTCATTCCCGGTGTCGGTGAGATACACGTTGCCGGCCGCGTCCACTGCCACGCTGGTCGGATAGGTGAGGCCGGTGAACGGCAACACAGTTTGTCGGGCCGCAGGCGCATTCGAAGGAGTCGTTGCCTGCTTCGATACGGTAAAGGGCAGGTCCGCCTTGCCGATCTGAACAAGGTCATCGGGCACTACTGCGGTCGCCTGTACAGCGCCCTTGCCGTCGGTCATCGAAACGTCGAGCGCAACGCGGTATTTCAGCTTCACTTGCTTGCCCTTGGCCAGCGGCTGCATGTCGGTGAAGCCGCCGAGGTAGTCCGCGCCGGTGGTGATGACCGGATGCTCCAACGGGATCCAGCGCCCGGTGGCCGGGTCGTAGTGGTCGGCTGTCCCCTTAGGGAGCCCGCTTGGGTAGATCGCGCAGCTGCACTGCGTCAGCACGAAAACGACGCCGACCTTCGGGTAGTCCACCGGCGAGTTGTTGCACAACGTCACCTCGACCTCGGCCGGTTGGTCGCCGGGCTTGATGGTGCCCGACGGAATGCCGCTCAGCGATACAGAGATTCGGGCGTCCGGCGACACCGGGCGGTATTTCTCGGCGGTCGGCACCGGCTGCGTCTTCTGGTTGACCGTGCACTCACCGCCTCGCGCGGCTGAAGATGTGGTCGGGCTGCTCGATGCTGCCTGTTGGTGACTCGTCGAGCATCCCGCGAGTGCAACGGTCGCCGCGACAGCAACGCTTAGCGCGAGCCGCGAACGGCTCCTACTCATGGCCGCCTCGTTCACCGAGCAAGCCCGTGCCGGCGTTGACACCGACACTGCCGGCTGCAGCACCGCACGCCCGGTATCCACACCGCTGGTTGGCTTTTCGCCCCGCAGTAGACCAGTCCCGGGCCGGCGGCATCAGCGCACCGACGCGGCGATAGTCAGTGAAAGCCAGCCACCCGATCGGCCATGGCGGCTCAACACGTACTACCGCCGCCCCCACAGTCGCGATCACACTTTTGTTCATATGCGTACTGTGCCCGAGCAAGCCCGCCTCGGCCTATGGGGCGTTTGCCTCATATTTCGAGAGGATTGCGAAGGCGGAGGTAATCCGCCGTATTCCGGGCGGCGGGGGACAGGTGACATATCTGTCAAACGTTGATTTCCAGTACCGAGCCCGCTGGGCGATTTCATGATTGGGTCAGGCTCGAGTTCGACCATCGCGGAGTGTGGTCAACCCACACATCAAGAGTCCAGCAAGCCTTCGAGGAAAATCTCCGTCATGCGTTCGTTGAATGACGACGTTTCGCCGGGCACCGGTTGGCATATGAGGGCAATCGTGGTCAGCACATCGCGTGCCGACACGGTGTCGCGGCTTCGCGCGCTCAAAGGTGCCCGTTCGAGTAGCGAGTCCAAGACCGGCTCGAGACGGTCCAACAGAGTCTGGGCTAGACCCGCGTAGGCGGGATCGCCAGAATGCAGCGCGTTCGCAAGGCCGTGTTTGGTGCGCACGAAGTCGGCGAATCGGTCGACCCAGGCTTTCAACGCCTCGCGGGGTTCCAAGCGTGCGGTCAACTCGTGCGCGGCCTCGATGCAGTCACCGATCTCGTGCTCAACGACGGCCAGGATGAGATCAGATCTGCGTGGAAAATGCCGGTATAGAGTCCCGATACCGACACCGGCCAGGTCGGTGATGGTCTTGGCCGGAACATCGACACCGCGAGTCGCAAAGGTTGTCTTCGCCGCCTCCACAATCGCAAGGACATTGCGATGAGCGTCGCTCCGTTGGCGACGTCCAACGCCAACGGAGGCGGATGCCGTGGTCGTGCGCTCAGATCGACTCGACATTGGCCTAGCTTATCTGGAAAAGTTTTCCGTATATTAACCGGAAAGCGGTTCCGCTTGAACCGTGCGATCCAGCAGGCTCGTAGGCACCACCAGAAACGGAGTTACGCCATGAGATACCGACCGCTCGGCCGGACCGGCATCCAGGTGAGCACCCTCGGCCTCGGCGCGATGATGTTCGCTACCCGCATGGGCAATTCAGAGCAAGAATCGATCAACGTGATTCATCGCGCACTCGACGCCGGCATCAACCTCATCGACACCGCCGACGCTTATGAAGACTCCGAAGACATCGTTGGCCGCGCCCTCAAGGGCCGCCGCGACGATGTCGTCCTCGCCACCAAATTCGGTAGGCCGGTTGACGACAATCCCAACCATCGCGGCGGATCGCGGCGATGGATCCATGCCGCGGTGGAGAGGTCGCTACGCCGTCTGCAGACCGACTACATCGATGTGTACCAACTACATCGCCCCGATCCCGAAACCGACCTCGAGGAAACACTGTCGGCTCTGACCGACCTCGTCCGCAGCGGGAAGATCCGGACTTTCGGGACTTCGAACCTGCCAGCCTCGAACCTTGTTCAGGCGCAATGGATCGCCGAGCGACGGGGATACGAGCGGCCGCACACTGAGCAGCCACCGTACTCACTCCTGAATCGCGGTATCGAGCGCGAAGTACTGCCGGTAGCCCAGCAGTACGGTCTAGGTGTCCTCGTATGGGGTCCACTGGGGCAAGGCATGCTCACCGGGCGTGTACGCCAGGGTCGCGATACCGACGTCATTCGCGCTCAACTGCTCTCGTCGTTTCACGACCAACGCCGTCTTGATGCAGTCGAGCGCCTCATTGCCGTTGCCGCACAGGCGGACCTGAGCATGCCGCACATGGCTATGGCATTCGCGATCGCGCATCCGGGCGTGACCAGCGCACTTGTGGGCGCGCGGACTATGAGCCACCTCGAGGATCTGCTCGACGGTGCCGATACCCTCCTCGGCGAGGATGTCCTGGACGAGATCGACGACATCGTGCCTCCGGGGACCGACGCTGGGCCCCTGGACCAGGACCACGTTCCACCTGCCATACAAAAGGCCGCACTTCGTCGACGCCCGCTCGCTGACCGTGCCGCAGCATGATTTCCAACGCACTATAGAGGGCATGAAATCGTGCTTCTCGCAACGGATTCGATAAAGGAGTAGTCGATGAGTGGCGAGCCACTTGCCGAGGCCTACCGTCGGTACCTTCGTTGCCTCAACGAGAGGCGGTGGGATGATCTCGGCGAATTTGTGTCCCATGACGTGGTCCACAACGGCAGGCGCCTTGGACTCAGCGGTTATCGGGCAATGCTGGAGGCAGACGTCGCGGCAGTACCGGATCTCATGTTCATCACCGAATTGATTGTGACTCAAGGTGATGTCGTTGCCTGTCGGCTGGGCTTTCAGTGCACCCCGCAACAACAATTTCTGGGTTTCGATCCGCCCGGAACACTGATCTCCTTCGCCGAGCACGCCTTCTACCGGTTCTGCGACTCGAAGATTGTCGAGGTGTGGTCCGTCATCGATACCCAAGCCATTGCCGCACAGACCGCACGTTGAATACCGATCCCTAGTTGCCCTCACCTGAGCCGGGGATTGGCACACAAACACCGACATACTGTTGTCGCGGCAGTGTCTGATGCTGGTGGCATGAACGAGAACACTGACATGTTGGAGACGAACTGCGCTGCGGCAGACGCGGCGCTCGCGGTGTGGCTGGAGATGTGGAACACCGGCGGCGAGATTGCCCGTCGGATTTGCAGTGAGGACTTTCTGATTCACTTCTTGAACTCCGAGACGGACGGGTCGAATCCGGGCGACGACGTGCTGGGCGCGGAAAGTTTCGCTCAATTCCTGGATACCTATCGCGAGCTGCATCCGGGCGTGGTGTTCACCGAGGTGGCGCGGGCCGTGGACGGTGCGCACGGGCGGATGCTGTGGAATGTGCGCGATGGGGACGCTGCCGCGGGCGGGGTCGACGTCTTCGACTTCACCGAGGATGGGTTGATCCGCGAGGTCTGGTCCGTGGGCGGGACGCGCGCGCACCTGACCTGATATCGGGGGAGACTCGCAGTCATGAGGCGAGCCGAGAGGTTGTATGCGCTGGTCGATCTGCTGCGGGGATCGCGCCGGCCGTTGTCGGCCGCTCGACTCTCGGAAGAGTTTGAGGTGTCCAAGCGCACGATCGAGCGTGACATCCAGTCGCTTCAGCTTGCAGGGGTCCCGATCTATGCCCACCACGGGGTGTCGGGCGGGTACGCGATCCTGCGGGAGCATTCCTTGCCGCCGCTGAATCTGACGGCGCCGGAGTCGCTGGCGGTGCTCGCCGGGCTTGGCCTACTGGAGACGTCGCCGTATGGTGCGGCGGCCCGGCGGGCCCGCGCGAAGGTGCTTGCGATCAGCCGCGAAGATCAGCTCGCGCCAATCGATGAGGCGTTGGCGTCCATGTACGTCATCGACGCTCCGGCACCCTCGGAGGCGGCGACCTCGCTTCTGCCCGAGGCGATCGCCGCCCGCCGGGTCGTACGGTTGGCGTACACCTCCGAGGACGGCCAGACCCGCACCACCCGGGACGTGGAGGCGATGGGTCTGCTGCGCGGAGGCGATGCGTGGGTGTTCGTGGGATGGTGTCGGCTGCGCGCAGGCATCCGCGGATTTCACCTCGATCGCATCCGGCACCTGGAGATCACCGAAGAGGTCTTTCCCGAACGGGACCCTGCGTTGCTCGACGCGGATCTGTCGCGGTGGCGCACTCGGCGGCTCGGGTGAAGAACGTGGAGGCAATTCGACCAACTCGACCTAGCGCGTCGGGCGAGGGCCGCGGCGACCTTAAGTTGACATAATGTGGCTTATCGGTGTTCGGGGGTCTGAGGTGCGTTACGTGAAGGTGCTGGCACCCCACCGACGAACTGCATTGGCGCAAGGCCGCTGAGACACCGCGGCGGGCCACGCAGATGTTCGGAATATCCGTCGCGCGTGGTTGCATGTATGTGCGCCAATGATTGCAGTTGGGTGAACCTTGAGCGTGCCAGCTGTCCAGTCGCCCTGAGATCCGCTTTCGACGACCGCTCCTCCCTCCGACGCATCCCCGTCGATACGTCACGGTGACGAAATAACTTGGGCCACAGTGCTATTGGTATCGGGCGCCGGTCGGGTCCGGGATCGATCTCGACGACTGCGAGCACGCGCCATTCAGGTCGGCGGCCGGGGCCCCGCCGCACTTGCCCAATCGGGCAGCCGGAACTGCCCTACCGTCTGTTCCCCCGCATCGCCACCGATACGTCACGGTGACGAATTAACCTGAGGTGCAGGGCTTTTCAAACTCTGAGTTGACGGCACCACCGAGTCGTACCTTCTCGCTTGGTAGTTCGACGGTAGCGAAAACGTTACGGTGTTCAGATGCCGAGCAGCGATGAAACCCATCCGGACAATTGCCCGGGCGACCGCTACGCGGGCCTCGACGACGACGAACGTGCGCAAGCGGTCGCCCATGAAGCCGAACGGCGCGATGGTCAGCGGCGCGGATGGCTGCTTTACGGTGAAGTGCCGACCCAACCCGGAACGGTTCTGACCTACCGTTCGATATGGGGCGCTGTGGCTGTCGTCGTAATGGCGTTCTTCGTGTTCGGTGCCGTCGTCCAGAATGCTCCGTTGATCGCCGCCGCCGGCGCCGTCTTAGGTATCGCGATGTTCGCCCGCGGCCGCGGACCCGCTCGGCGTATCGAAGTGTCCGAGCACGGCGATCTGATCATCTACGGCGGGCTTTGGGGGCGAACGGTTCGCCTGACCGACTTCAACTGGGTGCGGGCCTACAAGACACTGCGCGGTGGGGCAACACCGTATAGGCCAGCATCAACGGTGGTGTTAGAGCACCGACCGGGACGCCACGTGTTCAGCAAAACCATTGGGGTGTGGTTTCCAACGGTCTCCAGCCGCCGAGCCACCATAGTGCTGGCGTCGTTATGGCGTTGTCCCGCAATGGGACAACGAGTCAGTGACGACGCCCTGGTGGAGTTCATTCGGACCGCATGCCGCGACTCCGGCATGCGCGTCGCTGCGGGCAGCGGAGGGAAAATCTGGACCGCCGAAAGACCGGTATGAGCGGAGACTGGTTGTGCCGCGCCCATAATCATCGCTGTGCCCGCCGACGGGCGGACAACGTCATCACGCCGAAGGCGATACCGCCAAAGAGAAAGGGGGCGCCAAAGGCGCCGAAGGCGGTAGGCAGAAACCATATCTGCCAGTACTGGTCGATTCGCGCGTCCTGCGGGTTGGCCGGGTCGTAGCGGACCCGCACACGTTCTCCGACACTGAACGCCGGCGGGTTGGAGCCCAACTGGCTGGTGAACCGGGCGGGGCTACCGCTGGCTGGCCGGAATTCGACGATCGGAGCATAGCTTTTGCCGGTATCGGTGATGTCGACGACCGTGCCGTCGGCGTATCGGTCCGCCGAGATTGATTGGGCTATCACTGCAGCACTGATGCCACTGGCCAAGCCTGACGCCAGTCCGATCGATGTGAACACGACAGCCAGAATCGCCCTGGCACTGCGGCGCTTTCGAACTCCCCTCTGCACGTCCCATTCCAGTTCCCGCAAGGAACTCGCCAATGATCCTCCGGCCGCTATGGGTTGGGCGCCGACGGTACTGAGGCTTGCGATCCAGGCAGCATTGTCGCCGACGAAAAAGCCGATATCGCCGGATCCCGTCTCGATGATCAGGTATTGCCGGCCGACCGTCCTGGTCGTCTTGAACACTTTGGCTTCCCGCACACCGGTGATGTCGGTGACAGGTACCTCGATCACCTTGCCGGTCAAGGTATGAAAGATCAGTCGCTTATCTGAGAGTGCGATCATCCCGTCGTTGTTCACGATCGGATAACCATCGATGGTCGCACCCCGGTAATTGCCCGGTTCAGGTGAACGGATCGTCGTCTCGTCCGCCAACTCGGACTCCAGCCGACTGGCAATGACCCGGCGCCGGCGCCGAATCCACACGAGGACAGAACTCGACACCATCATCAGCGCAGCCAGAATTCCAACGACCAGCACAACGACAAACACGCCTGCACTCATCTGTGCCGCCTCTATCGGTTGTCCCTGCCGTGACCAATTCCCACCATGCGACGACGGCCTTGGCAAATCCTCAAGACGGGCGGCGATCCTGAATCTATTGACCGCCGTGTCCTCCGACGCCGACTTGGGTGACCTCGGCACTGGAAGAAGCCGGAAAAGAGCGGTGCAACCTGATCCAGTTCCGGTTCGCTGGATACCACTGCTCGTCTTAGCGTGTCGTTAGTGTTGGCTGTGTGTCAGCACTGTCCCCCGCGCGCGCAGAATAGTTTGCTACTGAATCTCCTTTCGTAGCGAAGCAATGTCGTCTTCCACAATATAGTGAACACAGATTGGCTAGAATGGGATTGCTGGGTGGTGTCGCGTCGGCGAGCTTGATTGACGCCATATGCACGTTGATGGACGAGAAATAAACGCGGAGGCCGCTTTGCTGGCAGGTACGAGTAGCTTCGCGGTGTTTGCCCGTCTTGTCGGCCAGTGGTGGAACGCGCCTGTGGACTATGCCGCGCAGGTGCAGTACTTCGCCAAGCGTTCGATGGCCGAGGCGATCCGCGTGATGATCGGGGTGGGCAACGGGATGACCGTTGTGATCTCCCTGGCGGTTCTGCTTCCCTGGGTCAGCTCGGACGGCCTCGCATCGCAGGTCGTCGTGGCATCGTTCGCAGTTCTGACGATGTTTTGGTCGATCGCATGGTGTTGTCGCCCGTGGCCGTCTCGGCGGATGTCCCTTGCGTTTGTCATCTCGTGCGATATCGGCATCGCCGTCGTGGCTTTGCACGACCCCACGTGGCTCGTGGGCCTGTACGCTTTCAACGCATTTGCGGCCATCTCGGTGTATTTGCTGTTCTTCGACGGGCCGAAGCTGCTCGCCCTGCACACGCTGTGGATATTGGTTTCGACGACCGCGTTCGCCGTGCCGATGGGCGCGGCCGCGCACTTCGACGGTGTTGCCTTCGCTGCCAGCACCTTGGCCGCGGTGTCACCGGTGGTCGCGACACCCTTGGGAATTCAGTTCGGGATCTGGACGCTACGTAACGACGCCAACGACGCGGTCACCGATCCGCTGACCGGCCTACTCAATCGACGGGGTCTGCACCTTCATTTCACCGAATTGGTGCGTGCTCATCCCGCCCGTGGCGGGCACCTTGTCGTGATGGTCGTGGACATCGACCGGTTCAAGGACATCAACGACACCTTCGGTCACGCGACCGGCGACGATGTCTTGATACGCACCGCCCGACGGATCGAATCTGCCGTGCGCGGCAGTACGTTAGTGGCTCGAGTCGGCGGAGAAGAGTTCATCGTCATCGACGTCACCGAACCCGGTCACACACAACGAATTGCCGAGCGAGTCAGGCGCGCGATCGCCGCGCCGGCCGATCATGCGCCAGTCACCGCCAGCGTCGGCGTCACTCACGCCGCGCTCCGCATCTTCACCGCACCAGAGACTGATCCCGTGGCTCTCCTCGACACCAGCATTGTCACTGCCGACCATGCGATGCTCGACGCGAAACGCAACGGCGGCAATACCACGATCCACAAACCACCGGTTCAAGGGAGCAGTTGGGGTTAGCTGCA
Organism: Mycobacterium sp. OAE908; assembly: GCF_017872775.1. NCBI lineage: Bacteria > Bacillati > Actinomycetota > Actinomycetes > Mycobacteriales > Mycobacteriaceae > Mycobacterium > Mycobacterium sp. OAE908. The sequence continues at coordinate 1,065,484 of NZ_JAGGJL010000002.1, read as the reverse complement.
CCTCGAGCGCCCATCCCCCTCGCGGGTCACCTGTGGTAGGCGACGTAGGGTGGCGCTTGCGTTGCGGAGGCGTAGGCGGCGTGCCCGCCTTTAGCGCAAATCGCAGACAGGGCCGTCGGTGCGCGGCATGGTTAGTAAATGACGAGCCACAAGGTTCCGACCCCAAAAGAGATCAAGGCCGCCGCACAAGCAGCCGCCGAGACCGCGCAGTCGGTCGCCAGCGGAGCCATGCGCATTCCGCCCGCGTCGATTCAACTAGCCGGCCAATTGCCGGACCTCATCGAGAATCTGGCGGTCGCCACGGAACGCCTCAACACTGCGATCGACCGCGCAGAACGATATCTGGCGCTGGCCGATCCGATGATCCGAACGATGGATGCATTGCTGCCTCAGCTCGAAGCGCTCGTCGCGACGGGCAATGACGTATACAACGCGGTGTCGTCACTGCCCGGCGCCTCAACCATCAGTCGATTTGCGACCGCAGGCGCATCATCGGTAAGAAAGAAGCCGACACGAGCTCGAACCACCGACAAGAAGGGTTGAGCCTGCCCCGTAACAGGGTGCGCCGTCAGACTTCTCGGTCCGTTGTGCTCGCCTCGCCTAAGCCGTCAACTGCGTCGTAAAGGGCGGCGGCGAACCGTGTTTCGGTGAACTGCTCGGCGTGCTTGCGGATGGTGCCTGCGTCGAAATCCATTGTTTCAAATCGGTCGAGCGCCTCGGCAATCGCAGCCGGTTGCGGCTCGTCGAAATAGATTCCGGTGACAAGTTCGTCGACAGTGTCGAGGTAACCACCCCATCGCAGCGTTACCGACGGCTTTCCTTGGGCTGCGGCCTCGATCGGGGTCAGCCCGAAGTCTTCGTAGCTTGCCGCGATGAGGGCCTGGCACCGCCGGTAGAGCCAAGTGATTTGCGCATCGCGGAGTCCGGACAGCATCAACACATTCGGGGACGCGAGCGCGCTCAGGCGTTTTTCCTCTGGACCCGCCCCGACCACAATGAGCCGACGATCAGTCGCCGCGAACGCCCGAATCACGCGGTCGACGTTCTTGTACGGCAATAGCCGTGCTACACAAAGATAGAACGTGCCATCGGGCTGCGACCAACGTCGAACGTCGTCGATTGGCTCCGCCGTGTCGCTTGCGTCTGCAACCGGCGAGTGCAGAATGTCGGCGCGGCGACCGTAGGCGCGTTCGATTCGGCGTTGTGTCAGAGTCGAATTCGCCAAGTAGACGTCCGCGGACAGCGCTGCGCGCCGATCCCATCGTTTGAGGTAGGGCGACATCGTCGTCAAGCCGATGCGTTCCGTCCAAGGCGCCGACTCACCCAGATACTCTGCGGCCATGTAAAGCCAATGCGCGGGCGTGTGGCAGAACACGAGCTTGCGACCCCGGGTCTGCATTCCGTGCGCCCAGCCGCTAGTGCTGATCACGACGACGTCGGCGTCGATGAACATCGATTGCGCGGCTGTCGCGAGGACTGGAAGCGCAACGCGGTGATGCCTGCGAAAGGGCGTAATCGAGTTCAGTCTCGACACACGGATGTCGCGCTCGGCGAACTCGGGGTAGGTACGGGGCGGGTCGTAAAGCAACGTGTAAATCGGAGCGTCGGGGAAGGCGCGGCTCATGGACAAGACAACCCGCTCAGCACCGCCGCGCTGTGTCAGGTAGTCATGGGCGATCGCCACCCGCGGGCCGTCGGCCCCGTTGTAGCGGCGAGGTGAATTCACGCCTAATGCGAGACTCGATAGTCCGCCAGCGCCGGCGTCGTGCATCCGACGCGCCGTGCCTTTGGCGCGCCGAAACGGACAGCGGCCTTCTCGACGACAAACGCCTCGGCATACCTGCCGCGGCACTGGACCCCACGAAGCCTCAATATCGACAGGAACGCCATCTCGTCCCACCAGTCTCGGAAAGCCTGAGAGGGGTAGTGCTTTTCAAGCAACCGCACTTTGTCGTGGACGGTGGCGTCATCGAGCGTATGGAACACCGTTGGCGCCGGAGTGTCGACATCGCACTTGACGATCTCGTATCCCATGACGAGGTGGTCGCGGAACTCCCCCGGTATCAGTTCGGCAAGTGTGCGGTGATCCGGGTGTGCGTCACGGCGTTGCGGCGCGAAGACGATGTCGGGTTCGCAACCCGCACGAAAACTCCTGACTGCGTTCTTCGTTCGGTCCCAATGGGCTTGCACCCGGGTATCGGGAAGGTCGAGCACTGAAACCGAGATCGAAGCGCCGGGACAAAAGGCGGGCAGCGCCGAAAGCTCTTCGTCTTCGCGTTCCGTGCCTGCGCCCGTCAATACCAATGCGTGGACCGAGAGCCCGGGATTAGCTCTGGCCAATGTGAGCAGTGTGCCGCCCATGCCCAACGCAATGTCATCACAATGCGCGCCGAGCACGGCGATCTGACGTGTTTCACCCGTGAAGAGGTCTATCACTGGCAACGTTCCTGATCGAAGAAGGCTGTCTATCTGATGATTTCGGGTTTCTGTAGACAGACTTAGCACACTCTGTGCCGCGCCGCGGCAACTTCGGCGAGCATGACGGCAACCCTGTGAGAAAGCTGCGAGCGGTGTTGCGGGCCCGGAAGTGTTCACTGTCAAGCGATTTGGTAAAACGAGACGCGGTCCTGGTACAACAGCAAAATTAACGAAGAGGCTTCAAAACTATGCAGCAGGCTCTGCTCATGTTGAGGTACGGGTTGGCAAACAGGGTGCCGTCAGCCGAAGTCGATTCGCACGATTGCACTGTCCGGCCAGACATTTCGATGGCGCATACGTCGCAGCTTCTCACCGAGCGTCAGATCTTCGTGAACGTTGGTGACACCCGGGATCTTGAACATCGGGACGACGTTCCACTGCCAGCCATAGCGCCGATGCAATGCCCGGTTGGCGGCTTCGGCCTCACCACCGGACAGAATCGTCGCTCGGCCTGCGAACGTCCGCGCACCGCCGCGGACGCCACCGCGATGATCGCATGCAGTCAATTCGACGTCCGGATGCGCTGCCATGCGCTTGGTCTTTGGCCCGACCTTCGTTCTGAACACGACTGAACTCCCTTCGACTTCGAACCAGATCGGAGTGTCTACCGCCGTCCCGTCTCGCCGATAGGTCCGCAGCAGCGCATAGCGGGCGCCGGCCAACTCGCCAAGGACATCAACTTGATGAGGGTTCTTCTGCATGGTTCCAGTCAACGACTTAGAGTTGGCTCTAAGTCAAGCCCGATTCAAAGGAATAGCCATGACCGCCAGCCTGACGATCGGTGAACTCGCGCTCCAGGCCGACGTGGCAGCGACCACGCTGCGCTACTACGAGAAAATCGGCCTCATCCACTCTCCCGCCCGCGTCGGCGGTCAACGCCGCTATGACGGCTCCATCGTCGCGCGCCTCGATGTCATTCGGCTGTGCAAGGCCGCCGGGTTCGCGCTCGACGAGATCCAGCTGTTGTTCGCCGACGACGCTCCCGGCCGGCCCGCCAGCCGGGCACTCGCCGAGACCAAGCTCGCCGAGATCGACGCACGAGTCGCCGAACTGAAACGCGCCAGGGAGATCATCGAATGGGGCATGCGATGCACATGCCCCTCGATCGACGACTGCACGTGCGGCATCCACGGCAACAAGGCCGTCAACGCTACGAGTTAACGCGGCGCCGGGCCAGTTCCTTGATCTCGTCGGGCAACGCATCGGCTTCGAGGACCAACGGCAATAACTCCGGTTCCAGTGTCAGCGCGCGGAATACCAGGCCGACCGTCACATCGTGATCCGGCCGATCGACCACCACGATGGGGTCTCCCGCCCGTACCGTTCCGCTTTCGATGACCCTGAGGTAGGCGCCTGGCGTCGCCGCCTTCGTGAACGTCTTGACCCACCCTCGAATCGACAACCAGGTTGCGAACGTCCGGCACGGGATACGCGGCCGCGTCACTTCGAGCACCAGGCCATCGTCGCCGACCAGCCACCGCTCTCCGACGCGAGCGCCGGTGACGTCGAGCCGTTGCGTGGTGAAGTTCTCGCCGAACTCACCGTTTTTGAGGTTGCGCTGTAGCTCTCGTTCCCAGGCGTCGAGATCCTCGCGGGCATACGCATAAACGGCTTGGTCGTCACCGCCGTGGTATTGCTGGTCGCCGATGAAGTCGCCGAGCAGACCACTGCCGAGGCCGCCGTGCATCGGTCCGGGGGCGCGGACGGTGATCGCGTCGTCGGTCGGCCGCTTGTCAATGCCGGTCCGCAATGACCCCTTGTCCGCATTCGGCCGCGGGTAGGCCAGATTGACCGTCAACACGTTCGCCACGGCTGGAGCCTACTTACCGACCCAGTCGCCCGCACATTCAATTTCGGCTACGGGCCGTTGTGAACCCAGTCGCGCGGACGTAGCCGCCATGTCGCTCGCGCATAATCGAGTTCCGAATACGGCCATTGGGTGACGATCCGGCCGGTGGGCGAACGGTAATAGCTGTCGCACTGCGTCCAGATGGTGCGCTCCAGATCGGAGTTGACCTCTTCATTGAAGCGTTGCTCGGCTTCTGGACGCACGTCGATGAAGCCACCTCTGCGCGCAAGTCGGCTGACCGCACTGGCGACCAGGCGTGCGCCGGCCTCCAGGATGTAGATGATCGAATTCGCACCCTGGTTGGTGTTCGGGCCGTACAGCATGAAGAAGTTCGGAAATCCGCTCACCGCAACGCCGAGATACGCGCGAGGATCCGAACCCCAGCGCTGGTGCAGCCGCTGGCCGCCGATGCCGATGACCTCGAGACCTGAGAGGTAGTTGCTCGTTTCGAACCCCGTCGCCAACACAATCGCGTCAACGTCGACCGCACCGCGGGATGTGATCACCGATGTGGCGGTGATCCGGTCGATCGGATTTGCCACAAGGTCCACATGTGCGTGTTGCAGTGCCGTGTAATACTTTTCGCCGAGCAGCACGCGTTTGCACCGGAACGGATAGTGCGGTGTCAATGCCTCTCGCAGAGAGTCGTCCTCGACGTGGCGCCGCAGGAAGTTCTCCGAAATCTTCTGCACCGTGGCCAACCGCGGATGACCCGGTGTCAGCGCCGTGTTGTCGTGTTGCAGCTTCCACAGCCGCCAGCGTTCACGCAACGCCGCCCGCGGGTGCCTGCGGAAGCGTGCCAGTTCCTCAACCGTGTACAGGCGGTCCTCCTTGGGCACCATCCACGGCGGAGTGCGCTGAAAGACTGTCAATTGCGCGGCAGTGGCGGCAAGTTCGGGAACCACCTGCACGCCGCTGGCACCGGTGCCCACGACCGCCACGCGCTTGCCGGTCAGGTCGACGCTGGCGTCCCACTCAGCGGTGTGCATCAAGTCCCCGGCGAAATCGGTCAGCCCCTCGATAGCGGGATACCGCACGGCACCGAACAATCCGACCGCGCTGACGACGACATCGGCGGCGATGGTTCTGCCGTCGGCCAGTTCGACTCCCCACCGTGACACCTGTTCGTCCCAGACCAATCTGTGCACGCGCGTGCCGAGCATCAAGTGCCGGCGCAGATCGAAGTCGTCGGCGACTTTTTCCAGATAGGCGAGGATCTCCGGCTGGTAAGCGTAGGTGCGTGTCCAACCGCGGTTGGGGGCGAACGAGAATGAATACAGGTGGCTCTGGATATCGCAGGCCGCGCCGGGGTAGATGTTCTGCCTCCAGGTGCCGCCGACGCCGTCGGCGCGTTCAATGATCAGCAGATCGTCGATGCCCTTGCGCCGCAATGCGACTGCAGTCGCCAGTCCACCGAAACCCGCACCGATGATGACCACCTTCGGCGAACTGCGGTGGCGCAGCGCCCGCGCTCGACCGGCGAGGTATCGGCGGCGCGAACTCATCGAATCTCGAACCCCTCCGGCGTGCCGGTTGCCCTCGACGCCTCCAGGATGCTGGCGTACTCCGTCGGAGCACCGTAAAAGAAGCTGCCCTGGCGCGTCACGGCGTTCGCGTGACCCTCCCGGTTGTAGTACCCGGGTGTGCAGGCCTTGGCCCGCCCGGCGCTGGCCGCCGAACGGTCGATCACCGTTTGGACCCAAGCATCCTCGGCGTCGGACGAAGCCTCCATCTCGGTCACGTCGTGGCTCAGTGCCCAGGCGATCACCGCTGCGGTGTGACGCGCTTGCACGTCAAGCAGATACGGAAAGTTCACGGTGAAGCCAGCCTGAGCGATGCTGAGCACGAAACAGTTCGGGAAGCCGTTGACGCTCAGCCCGTGCAGCGTGCGAATCCCGTCGCGCCATTTGGCCGTGAGCGACAGGCGGTCTCGGCCGATGATCTCGAAACCGGTGCGTCGCGCGTAATCGGTGCCGACTTCGAAGCCGGTCGCGAAGATGAGGCAATCCACCGCGTGCTCGACGCCGTTGACGACGACACCATCGGGGGTGATCTTCTCAACACCCTTGCCCTGGGTGTCGACCAGTGTGACGTTGGCGCGGTTGAACGTGTGTAGATACGCATCGTGAAAGCACGGCCGTTTGCAGAAGTACCCGTACCACGGTTTGAGCGCTTCGGCGGTCGCACGGTCGGCGACGATCGAGTCGACTCGCGCCCTGATTTCCTCCATCTTGGCGAAGTCGGCCATTTCCACTGTGTGCAAACGCTGTTCGTCCGACATTCCTTCGATGCGGGTCTGCCGCATCACGAACAGCTTCTTGACGATGCTGGTCCACGCGTCGTCGACGAGATCCTCCTCGGCGGAACCGCCCGCCGTCAGCAGCTGAAAGTTCTCGATGCGTCGCTGCTGCCAGCCATCGCCCAGGCTCGCCGACCAGTTCGGATCGGTCGGCCGATTGCCACGGACGTCGACGGTAGACGGCGTGCGCTGAAACACCAGAAGGTGTTCCACCGCATTGGCAAGGTGCGGCACGCACTGGATGGCGGTGGCGCCGGTCCCGATGATTCCTACGCGCTTATCCGACAGCTTCGCCAGATCGGCCCCGGTGTAGGAGTAGTCCCACCGGCTGGTGTGAAACGCATGTCCCCTGAAGTCGGAGATGCCGTCGATGCCAGGAAGTTTCGGCTTCTGCAGGTACCCGTTGGCCATCGCCACAAATCGCGCTCGGATTGCGTCTCCGTGGTTGGTCGAGATGATCCAGCGGGAACGTTCTGCCTCCCAACGAATTCCGTTGACCTCGGTCTGCAGGCAGATATCGCGGTACAGGTCGTAGTGTTCGGCGATGCGTCGACAGTGAGCGAAGATCTCGTCACCCTTGGCGTACTTCTCCGTCGGGATGTAGCCCAACTCCTCGAGCAGCGGCATGTACACATATGACTCGACGTCGCACGCGATGCCTGGATAGCGGTTCCAGTACCAGGTGCCGCCGACGTCGGCGGCCTTGTCGATCAGCCTGATGCTCTGCACACCCAAGTCGCGCAGTCGAGCTCCGACAAGCAGCCCGCCGAACCCGGCGCCGACGATCGCGACGTCAACGTCATCAGACAACGGGTCGCGGGTGAAGTCCGGATCGCTCCAGGGGTCCTTCGCAAATCCGGCAAACGGGCCCGCGATCTCGACGTACTGCGCGATCCCGTCGGGCCGTAATCGCCGGTCCCGTTCAAAGGCGTATTTCTCCCGCAGAGCATCTGCGTCGAATGCCACGCGGTGTCCTCCACCAGGGTCCAGCTAATTACCGTTCCTGGGCATCTTCAATCACATCGGCAGCCCTGGCAAGAGTCCTACGCTTGTTCTATGTCGCCTCGGCTGGTGGTGCTTGCGTTCGCGCTGCTGGTGCTCGGCGGAGAGGGGCAGGCTTCGGCGGCGCCACCGGATCAGCCTGCCCCCACGATCCCGCTGCCCGCCGAGATCCCGACCGTCCAGCTGCCCGCGGATGTCCCCGCGCTGCACCTGCCCGCCGACGTTCCGCCTATCCAGCTTCCGGCGCCGATTCCCCCGGGCTTGTTGTAGCTGTCAGGCCCCCGACGTACTCGGCTAAGTGCTCGCCCGTGAGGGTCGAACGGTCGGCGACGAGGTCGGCAGGGGTGCCCTCGAAGACGACGCGCCCGCCGTCGTGGCCGGCACCAGGGCCCAGGTCGATGATCCAGTCCGCGTGCGCCATCACCGCCTGATGATGTTCGATCACGATGACCGACTTACCTGAGTCCACGAGCCGATCGAGCAAGTCGAGCAGCTGCTCGACGTCGGCGAGGTGCAGGCCGCTGGTCGGCTCATCGAGGATGTACAGCTCCCCTTTATCGGCCATCTGCGCGGCGAGCTTGAGCCGCTGACGCTCGCCACCCGACAACGTGGTCAGCGGCTGGCCCAGTGACAGGTAGCCGAGGCCGACGTCGGCGAGTCGCTCGAGAACCTTCTGCGCGGCAGGCACTTTCGCGTCCCCCTCACTGAAGAAGGCCAGCGCGTCGGTCACCGACATCGCGAGCACCTCACTGATGTCGCGACCGCCCAGCTTGTACTCGAGCACGGATGCCTCAAACCTCTTGCCGTCACACACATCACATGGTGTCGCAACCCCGGCCATCATCGCCAGATCGGTGTAGACGACGCCCGCGCCGTTACAGTTCGGGCAGGCGCCCTCGGAGTTCGCGCTGAACAGGGCCGGCTTCACACCGTTTTGTTTGGCGAACGCCTTGCGGATGGGCTCTAGCAGTCCCGTGTACGTCGCGGGATTGCTGCGTCGGGAGCCACGGATCGGCGTCTGATCCATCGCGACCACACCATCCAAGCCGGCGACAGATCCGTGGATCAGCGAACTCTTGCCCGAACCCGCAACGCCTGTCACGACGACCAGCACGCCCTGCGGGATGTCGACATCGACCTCCCGCAGGTTGTGGGCGCTCGCACCGCGGATCTTCAACGCGCCGTTGGGTTTCCGCAACGACTTCTTCAGCGTGGCGCGGTCGTCGAGGTGTCGTCCGGTGAGTGTGCCGCTGCCCCTCAGCCCCTCGACGGTGCCTTCGAAAACCACCTCGCCGCCCGCAGCGCCGGCCCCGGGGCCGAGGTCGACGACGTGGTCGGCGATCGCGATCGCCTCCGGCTTGTGCTCGACGACGAGCACGGTGTTGCCCTTGTCCCGTAACTGCAGCAGAAGGTCGTTCATCCGCTGAATGTCGTGCGGGTGCAGGCCGATCGTCGGCTCGTCGAAGACGTAAGTGATGTCGGTCAACGCCGACCCGAGGTGGCGAACCATCTTGACGCGCTGCGCCTCACCGCCCGACAGCGTTCCCGACGGCCGGTCGAGCGACAGGTAGCCGAGCCCGATTTCGACGAACGAGTCGAGGCTGTGTTGCAGCGCTGCCACCAGCGGCGCGACTCCGGGGTCATCGAGGCCCTTGACCCATTCGGCGAGGTCGCTGATTTGCATCGCGCAGGCCTCAGCGATGTTGGTGCCGTTGATCTTCGAAGACCGCGCCAGCTCGGAGAGCCGGGTGCCGTCACACTCCGGACAGGTGGTGAACGTGATCGCCCGGTCGACGAAGGCGCGGATGTGCGGCTGCATCGCGTCGACGTCCTTGGACAGCATCGATTTCTGGATCGTCGGGATCAGACCCGAATACGTCAGGTTGACGCCTTCGACCTTGATCTTCGTCGGCTCCTTGTACAGCAGGTCGTTCAATTCCTTCTTGGTGTACTTGCGGATCGGCTTGTCGGGATCGAAGAAGCCGCAGCCGCGAAAGATCCGGCCGTACCACCCCTCCATGCTGTAGCCGGGGATGGTCAGCGCGCCGTCGTTGAGCGACTTGCTGTCGTCATAGAGCGCCGACAAGTCGAAATCGTTGACCGCGCCCCGGCCCTCGCAGCGCGGGCACATGCCTCCGGTGATGGAGAAGCGTCGCCGCTCCTTCACGGTTTTGCCGCCCTTTTCCAGCGTGACGGCGCCCGCGCCGCTGATCGAGGCGACGTTGAACGAAAAGGCCTGGGGTGAACCGATGTGCGGCTTGCCCAGCCTGCTGTACAGGATGCGCAGCATCGCGTTCGCGTCGGTCGCGGTGCCGACAGTCGAACGAGGGTCAGTCCCCAGCCTGTCCTGGCCGACGATGATCGCTGTGGTCAGCCCGTCCAGAACGTCGACGTCGGGTCGCGCCAGCGTCGGCATGAAGCCCTGCACGAACGCGCTGTAGGTCTCATTGATCAGCCGCTGCGACTCCGCGGCGATCGTGTCGAATACCAACGAGCTCTTGCCCGACCCCGAGACGCCGGTGAATACCGTCAGGCGGCGTTTCGGGATCTCGATGCTGACTTCCTTGAGGTTGTTCTCGCGGGCGCCATGCACCCGGATCACTTCATGACTGTCAGCGGCATGCAGTGCAGGCGAGCGGGTGGACTTCGTTGCCATGCGTCAGCGCAGCTCCTGGATTCGGACCATGTTTCCGGCGGGGTCACGCAGCGCGCAGTCGCGAACGCCGTACGGCTGCTCCGTCGGCTCCTGGACCACCTCGACATCGCCGGCCTGCACGCGCTCGAATGTCGCGTCGAGGTCCTTGGTAGCCAGGTTGAGTTGGCCGTACGTGCCCTTGGCCATCATCTCTGCGATGAGGCGGCGCTCGTCGTCGGTGAGGCCCGGCGTGGCGGCGGGCGGGTAGAGCACGACATTCGTGTCGGGCTGGTTGGGCGGGCCGACGGTGATCCAGCGCATCTTGTCTCCTCCGACGTCGAGGCGGACCTCGAAGCCGAGGACGTCGCGATAGAACGCCAGGGATTCTTCCGGATCGTCGTGCGGCAACATGCTGGAGTGAATGGTGATGTCCATGTGCCTCACGGTAGATGCAGCCGAGCGGCGGGCGCTTCTCGATTCCTGATCGGTCTGGTGACCTGTTTCTCCACACATGACGGCATCCCGGGCGTCACGCCCGCGGTCTGTTCCCGATAAGCACTGGGCGGCATCCCGACCAACTCGGTGAAGCGGGTGCTGAACGTGCCCAACGACGAGCAGCCGACGGCGAAGCAAATCTCAGTCACGCTCATGTCGCTGCCTCGCAGCAGTGCCATCGCACGCTCGATGCGGCGCGTCATCAGATAGGAATACGGCGACTCCCCGTACGCGAGCTTGAACTGGCGCGACAGATGACCCGCCGACATGTTGACGCCGCGCGCCAATGCCTCGACATCCAATGGCTGTGCGTACTCGCGGTCCATCCGATCGCGGACGCGGCGCAGCAGTTTGAGGTCGCGTAGCCGCTGCGCATCCGGGGTCACACCCGGATCGTAACCTCGGGTGCGCTACGTCCAGAATTCGTTCATGGGTTGCGCGTAACGGTCGTTGTCGGTCAGCGGCGGCAGTCCGAGTGAATCCTCGATGGTGCGCAGCAGGCTGTAATGGTCATAGCGGTCATCGGCGACGAACGCACCGTCGCGCATACCGCTAGCGACGGCGCCGGGCGACGGGATGACGATCGTGACGATGTGGTTGCCTTCGTTGCCGTTGCCCAGCGAGAGGTTGTTGTAGTCCTCGTCGAATGTGAGGAAGATGGCGCTCTTCTGCGTGGGGTCGTTCCACGTATCCGAATTCATGATGATGGGCAGCGTCTCCTGCAGCCATGCGTCGCCTGCCGCGACGTTGTACTGGTGTCCGCCAAGGAATTTCGGCGTGAGCTGGCTCAGCGCCCACTGGATGACTCCAGGCAGGGTGGTGGTTGGACCTTCCATGTTCGTCGCGTCGTCGGCGGCGAACCAGGCGAAGTTGGGAGCCGAAGCGGGATAGGCGAGGTCGGTTGCCATCTCCGACAGGTCGAACAGGTGGCTGTTCACTCGGCTCGGGTCGTCGTAGATGTCGTGGAAAGCGAGGAACGGCAGCCTGTCGGTGGGGGTGCTGTAACCGCCGCCACCCTCCATGTAACCGGCCCAGGTCTTGTGCGCCAACTCGATGTTGTCAGCCAGGTTCAGCGCGGGATCAAAGCAGTCGGCCGGGCAGTTGTAATTGAGCCCGAAGTCCGAACCACCAATGATCGGATAGTAATTCGGGTCGCTCGGGTGAGTCAGCGCGTAGTAGTTCGAGGCCAGTCCGTAGCTGTCGATCAGGGCGTTCAGGTACGGCGCGTTCGGGCTACCGACGATGTCGCTGAAGCCCTTGTTCTCCATGTAGACCATGAACACGTGATCGAGCGGGCCGACGTTCGAAGCCGGTCGTGTGAGTGGCGCCGGCGCCAGTCCCGCCGCACCGACTGTGAACGACAGGTTGTCGGCGTAAGCGTTGTTGTAGTTGCCCAGCACCGGGTTGCAGTCCTTCAGCGTCACCACCACACGGGCGGCGCGGGTGCCCACCGGCACGGTGCCTGCGGTATCGCGTTCGAGGAATCTGGTCAGGAACAAGCGATCGAGCACGCCTACCGGCCGGATCCCGCCGGTACCGATCGTGTCCCCGTTGGCATTCAGGAACTCGACGCGGACAGACGCGGCGGAGGGGTCGATGGTGAAGCCGCCGAGATCTCCGCTCAGCGTGTAAGGCACTGCGCCACCGTCGATCTCGGCTGCCGCGGCACTGAGATTCACGGTCTGGCTGAGCGTGGACGTGGCAACGGGCCCACCGCCGAAGAATTGCTCACCGCTATCGGGTGGCGCGCAAGCCGCACTGGGGAATCCGAGAAATGCCGGGAACGTCGGCCCCGGAGAGGACGTCGGCCACGGGAAGCGGCGCGCAGTGCCGTATTCGATGACCGTCGGCGTGCCGGTCACCGTCCAGCCTGGCACGGTGACCGAGCTGTATCCGGACAACGAAGGGTCACCGAGTTCGGCGCCCGGATTCACCAGCAAGTTCGGGCCTACGACCGGTTGTACGGCGACATGCTGGGCGGCTGTCGGCGAAAAGCCGAGCAGGGTCTGCTCGATCTCGCGTCGCGCGAACGCCAGCAGCGCCCACAGCGCCGGCTCGTGAACGGGCGCAACGGGACCGGCGGTCATCGATGGCCCCAGCCCGGCCCACCCAAGCAGAGACGAGACGATATTCGTGACCACATTCAACGGCGCCAGCGGCCCGCTGAACGGTGCGGGATGCGGTTGCGGCGGAATCGTTGCGATTGAGTTGGCTGTCACCGTGATTGGCGACGCCACCGTGGTTGGTGCAGCGAGGCTCGAGGTGCGGACGTCGACGGTCGGCACCGTGCTGGTGAGTCGAATTGCGCTCGGTGACTGCACTGTCGAGGTCGCTGCGACCGAGAGTTCTTTCGGCAGAGAGAATGTCGAGGCTGCCGTCGTCGTGCTTCGCGACGATGGCTTGACCGTCTTGCGGGTGCCACCTTTGGAGGACGTCGGGGGCGTGGTCGGAGCATCGTCGTCGCCGGCGGATGGGCTGCTCGTGGCCGCGGCGGGCTCGCCTTCGACCGTTGTCTGCGCCTCGGGCGTCGGTGCCTTCTCCGAAGACGTGGCATTCGACTCCGTCGACGAGGTCGACTCGACCGGCTTCGTCTTGTCCGTTGTCGAGGTGGACGAGGAATCGGCCGCACCAGTCGAGGCCGACGACGTGGTACTCGAGTCTGTTGGCTCTGCCAACGCCACCGCGGGCGTGGTGGCTACCGCCCAACCCACTCCCAGCGCGACAGCCAATGCGCCGACCCGGCCGACATAGGTGACGTGACCCATCACCGCTCCTTGTTCGATAGGGCAGTTCAGCGTCAAGAAATGTACGCCGCGGCCGATCAACGAGGGGCCGAACTGAAGCAATCGGAGGGCTTACCCGCCCGATCCCCTGGCGAAGATGCCGATAATCCGTCGGCAGTTCCGGCAAATATCGCTTTCATAGCCCGCGCACAGATGCCGTCCAGCGCAATTGTGGGGTGGCTCACTCGATCGATTCACCCACACGACATCGGTTCAAGATCACGTATGCTTCTGCGACCATGACGCAGCCGATCATCGAATATGGCGACCCACGCCTAATCGCCGAGCAGTTGGACGAATCCGGAGTGGTGTGTCTCGAGGATGCGGTTCCGCACGAATGGCTGGCTCAAGCGCGCGCCGACGTCCAGGATCGGCTGCTGAACCACGGCGTCCACGACCAATTCATTCGGTCGCCTCAAGGCGAAGAACACAGCGCCGCAGAGGCTTTCATCAACAGCTCTTCGGTGCTGTCGCTGCTGACGGACATTGTGCGCACCCGCTTCCCGGAAGGACCGGCCGAGCTGGAGCTGACCGGCTCGGCCCTGCGCGTGATCGCAGGCCCGCGCGGCGAAGGCGACGCGTATTGGTTTCATTACGACGCCAGTGTGGTCACGATGGTCGTCCCGATATTTCTGCCGAATGCCGAACAGGGCAACTCCGGGGAATTAGTGGGACTTTTCAATAAGCGCCCTTTCCGACGCTTTGTTCTCGCGAACATCATCGACAAAGCCGTCGGGCAAAGCCAGTTTTATCGCCGTCATATCTTGCGCCGTCTCGACGACAGCGACTATCTGCACAGAGTCGATATGGAAGTCGGCAATCTCTACCTGTTCTGGGGCTATCGCAGCCTACATGGCAACATGCCGTGCGAATCGGGCGCCCTGCGCGCCACTCTGCTACTGCATTTCGGCCGCCCGCACGGCTCCAGCGACGCGTTGACGGCCGCGGTGCGGATCGGGCAGTCGCTGCGGACCCTCGGACAGAAGCGTGCAGGCACGGAGGTCACGGTCGGCGCGTACTGACCCCGATGAAAGCCGTTGACCTCGCGTGATTTGCCGCTGTCTCGCACGTGAGCGATAGCATCGAGGCGTGACTGAGCGCGAAGCCCCGCCGGATTGGGGCTTCGATCACCCGCAGGACCCGTACGACGCCGACGGGTGGTTCGGTGGTGGGCAGGTAGCCGAGCCAACTTTTGTGGACGACGTTCCCACCCCACCGCACGGTGAACCCGCAGTCCCGACCGTCGAAGCACCGTATAAAGCCCCGAGCGAGGCCACTCCGCCACCTCCTCCGCAGCCAGTGCGACGGGCTCCTTCCTCGACGGTCAACACGTGGACAGTGAACGGTCAGCTGCGCGCATCGGATACCAGCACCTTGACCTTCCGGGCTCCCCCGGAGCCGTGGTACCGCGCCAGACAGGCCAGGATCGCGCTGACCGTCGTCGCCGCCGCCGCAGTCCTTGCGCCCGTTGTCCTGCTCGCGTGGCCCGATAGCTCGTCGACGGCCCCCGGCCCGTCGACCTCGGTCGCACCTGCGCCATCAACCACTGCGCCTGCCATCAGCAGTGCTGCACCCTCACCGATCAACCTTCCGCCGCCACCACCACCCCCGCCTCCCCCGCCACCACCACCGCCGGAGCAAACCGGTTCGGCCCCGTCCTACAACGAGCCGTACTGGAGGCCGTCCGCTCCGGAGCCAACCAAGGGGCCGGACGTGGATGTGACCCGCGCACCGATCAGCGTGGCGCCAACGCCGCGACAATCACCGGGCACCAACTCGGCCAATCCCGGCGACGGCCGGAAGGGCTTCCACTGTGGCGGCTGGTGCTGACCGCCGGTCGCTATTCGTAGTTGAGACCCTTCAACAGCGTTCTCTGGGTCGAAAAGTCTATCTGCGCAGCGGGATTGGCTACTGCGGTGACCATGCCCGAGCCGAAGGCGCCTTGGGAGTCGAAAAGCGTCGCCGTGCCGACCGAAATCCCATCCGCCGTCCAGTGCGAATCCGCTTGGATGGCGATCCAATCGTCAACAGGCAGCCGGGCGAGCGCAGCCGTCAGGTCACCGTTGATATAGCCGATGCCCTGCGTGCCGAGGTTGGTCACCAGACTCGTCGCTTCGGCGATCATCACGGCGCGGACGAACGGAGAATTCTCCTCTCCCGCAAGAACTTTGATGCCGTCGTTGAAGAAGCGCTTTCGGGAGTCGTTCTGATGGGCCGCCGGCGACCGTGTCCAGCCCGCTTCGTCGCTTCCGACAAAGGGAAGTACTGAATCGTCGGGCGGCGGCGGCGCTACGAGCGAGACGGGCGCCGTCCACTCACGACCGGGTGGCGCGGTTGAGCGTCGGTACTGCACCAGCGTGGCCCGAGTCACGGTGCGGCCCTCCTGCACTACATCGCATTCCGCGCTGCGCACCCGCCTTCCGTCGCGGACCACTCGCACGTCGATCGTCGTCGGCACATTGCGTGCCGCACGGAACAAATCTGCGGTGAATCGTGTCGGCATGAATTCCGGTGATCCGCAATTATTCTCGAGTTCGCGGGCGGCCAACCCGACGACCGCTGGCCCATTCAGATGATCGTCGCCCCAATGACTCTGCGCGAACGGCGTTGGCACGTACGCGCCGCCCTCGGCCAATGTGAAGTGCGCCGGCTCGTTCGACATCCGAACATCGTCGCATAGCGCCTGATCGGCTACGTGTTGCGCCCGCCGTTGACGCCCAGAATCTGCCCCGTGATGTAACCGGCCTCATCAGAGATCAGGAAAGCGCATGCGGCAGCGATGTCTTCGGGTTTTCCCATCCGGCGGACTGGCGTCGCGTCGATCGTCGCTTGGACATTGCCGAGCCTGCCGCGAAATTCCGCATTGCGCAGCATCGGCGTATCGATGAAGCCCGGCGGCACGGCATTCACCGTGACGCCCGCCGGTCCGTACTCCAGGGCCAGTGACTTGGTCAACCCGTTGACCGCCGACTTCGCTGCGACGTAGTGCGACATGTACGCAGTGCCGGAATGGGTGCTCGACGACGAGATGTTGACGATCCGCCCCCAGCCCGCGTCGATCATGTCGGGCAGGACCGTCTGGATGCAGTGGAACACCCCGTTGAGGTTGACGTCCACCACCTTGCGCCACTCATCGAACGTGATGTCGGTGAAGCGCTTGAAACCGTCCAGGCCTGCCGCGTTGACCAGGATCGTGATCGGCCCGAGCTGCGCGCGGATGGCCGCCAACGCCTGATCGACCTGGGAGCGATCGGTCACGTCTGCGGTCTGTGCGAACTCCTCATCGGAGGCGGTCAGGTCGATCGTGGCCACGTGGTAGCCGTCGGCCCGCAGCCGTTCCGCCACCGCCCGGCCGATACCCGAACCGCCTCCTGTCACGACAGCCGTCTTCATCGATGTCTCTTCCTTCCCGAAATCGCTTGAATATCTTGGTAGTTGATGTCAACTGCGTCGTGGCGCCCGCAGGCCCAGCGTGCGACGGCCCGCATCCACCAGATGCTCTTGCAACGCCGCGTCAGCGAAAGTGCCCCATGTCGGCCCCGCCGCGCCTGCCATTCCGGCGAAGACCATGGCCGCCTTCACTTCGCCGGCGGGTCCCGGATCGACATCGGCCAGCAGGGCCAGCTGTCGCTTGATCAGATCGCCCCATTCTTCGCGCTCGATGAGCACTGCTGCGACGCTCGGGTCCGCTGCTAGCACCGCAACCAGTCCCCTGTTGCGCACCGTCAGCGCCGCGTAGCCGCTCAGCATGTGCTCTGCCCGTGAGTGCGCGGTACGCCTCGTCTCGGCAGAGTCCACGATGGTCCGCAACTCGGCGAGGATCGGTTCAAGGACAGCGGCCAGCAGTTGCTCGCGGGTTCGAAAGTGGTGGTAGATAGCAGCTTTCGTCAATCCGAGTTCATCGGCGATCATCTGCAGCGAGGTGCCCGCGAAGCTGTGTCGGGTGAACAGGTCGACTGCGACCTCGATCAGTCGCGTCCGGGTGTCGGTGGTCTCCAACGCCGCTGTCGCCATCGCCAGCTCCTCAGGTTCGGCTTTACGATCGTATGGTACTGTACCGTCCATTCGTAAAGCTAGCTCCTTTACGATCGACTAGGCTCCACGAGCATCCCCCTATGAGCGACTTCCGGGCCTCGAACTCATCACTAGCCTGCGCGCCTGAGATGCCGGCCGAAGAACGGGCGCGCATCTTCGGTCGCGAAACTGGGTACCTGGCGATGCCCTCCCGGGAACGCACGCAACAGTTTCTCTTTCGAGGCGAAGGCGTCGAACAACGCCAGACCGTGTTCGCGGCCGATCTCCTGGTCATCCCACGGCAACAGGAACTCTATGGGCGCGGTGATCTGCTTCGCCGCTGCCCTCAGCGCGTCAGATTCGAACATCGCGCCGAAAACCGCAGCGGCGATGCGTGGTTCGGCTGCCGCCAACGGAATTCCGATGGCGGTCGCCAGCGTCATGCCGCAGTAGCCGACGCCGGATTCGGCGCCGATCTCTGGCAGAGTCAATAGGGCGTCGATGGTCGCCCGCCACTCCGGAACGGCACGTTCAGCCAGCGACGCGTTGAAGTCGATCACGATCGGGCCGATTGGTTCTCCCGCCGAACGGGCCTGACGAAGCGCGGCGACCCACTGGTTGTCCTCGGCGTTTCGCGGCCGCTCACCGTGTCCGGGGGCATCGATTGCGGCCACCGCGAATCCACCGGTGGTTACCCAATAGTGAGCGCGGGACACTAGTCCGGGTGCCTTCTTGTGAAGACCCCCACCATGACCCATCAGGATCAAGGGCGCACCGTCGGATGACTCAGCGGGTGACCAGAGCACTCCGGTGACGTCGTCCAGGATGAAATCACGCTCGACGATGCCGTTCGACGAAGTCTGTGAGTTGAAATGCATAGGTAGTTGCCTTTCGGGATTGCCTTGTTGTCCAGGCGCTCCCGGCGACCACCTACCTCAATCGCCTGACCGTGGAAAGACGAGGAGCACCCATTTCGGTACCGCATGCATGGGTTCTCACCTCCTCGATCGACGTCACGGTGTCCGAGAGGCTACCAACCGCTGTCCTTGCCCGCCAATTCTTTTTCGGCTACGCAGCGACGGTGAGTACGCCGTCGGCCGTGGCCTCGACGCGCGTTCCGAAACTGCTGCTCATCTCTACGATGCTGGCGTGCAACCACGCAGCGTCCCGCTCAGGCGCACGCTCGAGCCGCATCCTTCGCATTCTCACCGGCACCATGCGCAGGACACTGTCCGACTTGTCGACAGAAGCGAAATGCAGCAGCCGCAACTCGTGGCGAAACGTTTCGTAGGTGGAGATGCCCTCGTAGTCGTCGATGGTGTCGCCACATCCGTACATGATCAGCTTTCCGCGGTATATCTCGATTGGCCTCGGATGGTGCGACGAATGGCCGTGCACCAGGTCGACGCCGGCCTCAATCAGCCTGTGCGCGAACCTGATCTGTGCGCTGTCGACGACATAGCCCCAATTCGAGCCCCAGTGCAGCGAGACCACCGCGACGTCGTCGGGTCCCGTCAAGGCTGTCACTCGATCAGCGATCAGGTCGGCGCTGTCGTCGGTCATGTCCGGCACGTACGCAACTCCGGGCCGGTGTGCCGTCGCTGCCCACCCCGGTGGAATGCCGCTCGAACTCATGCCGCAGGATGCGATCACCACCCGCCCGACGACAGCGGGGCGCTGCGCACTTTCGGCATCCAAACCCGCACCAGCACTGCGTATTCCGGCACGGTCGAGCGTTCGCAGTGTGTCGGTCAGTCCCTGATACCCGAAGTCGAGGATGTGGTTGTTGGCCAGCGCACAGACGTCGGGCCGGATTGCCGTCAGACAGCCGATGTTGTCGGGATGCATCCGGTAATGCACCGCCTTTCCGCGGGCGAACTCACCGCCTGTGGTGATGCTCGTTTCCAGGTTCAGCAGTCGGACGTCGGGCGCGAACTGCTCGACGATTTCCAAAGCGTCGCCCCACGGCCATGAATACTCGATCGGCGCCGGGATCGGACCGTTTGTCTGCTCGGCAAGCGAAATATAGGTTCGCGCATCGGAAACCACGGATTCGCACAGAGTCGGATCACCGGGATGCGGCAACAGTTGATCGATCGCACGGCCGGTCATCACGTCGCCGGTGAGGAAGATGACCGTCACGACGACTCAGCGAGTGCCGGCCTGAGCGAGGTCGGCAACCGAGTTGATATTGGTCTCGTCGACGAACGACGGCCCCGTCAAAGTCGGCTGACCACCACCGATCACGTTCTTGTTGGTGAAGTACAGCCAAAGCGAGTCGACCGCGAGATATCCCTGCAGGAACGGCTGTTGGTCGATGGCCCACTCGATCCTGCCGTTCTTGATCGCGTCGACGACACCGGCGTTGGTGTCGAACGTCGCCACCTTGGCATAACTGTTCACTTCGGCGACAGCCTCCAAGGTGGCCAGCGCCACTGGGGCGCCGAGCGTGAGGACACGGTCGATGCTGAAGTCCTGCTGAAGCTTTGCCATCACCGCGCTCTTGACAGCGTCCTTGTCCACGCTGTCGACGTAGAGCTTCTGTGTCTTGCCCGCGAATCCGCTTGTCAGCCCGTCACATCGGGCTTCGAGCCCCACATGCCCCGGTTCGTGAATCACACAGAGCGCGTTCTGGGCGCCTTCGTGGGTGAAGCGTTCGCCCGCCGCCCGGCCGGCGATCGTCTCGTCTTGCCCGAAGTACTCCATCACGCCAAGCGCTTTCCAGTCGGCGATACCGGAGTTCACGACGACCAACGGAATGCCCGCAGCGATCGCGGCCTGGACCGCGGGCGTCATCACCACAGGGTCGGCCAGGGTGACCGCGATGCCTGCCACCTTTGCGCTCACCGCCGCCCGCACCAGGTTGGCCTGGGCCGCCGCGTCGGGATCGTGCGAGTACTGAAGTTCGACGTTGTCCTTGGCCGCTGCCGCCTCGGCGCCCCGACGGACCAGGTCCCAGAACGTGTCGCCAGGCGCCTGATGGGTGATGAGGGCGACGGTCATGCGGGCCGAGGTGCCGTTGTGAGCACTAGAGGTGGGCGGCGTCGAGCCATGTTCACCGCCGGAACAGGCCGCCACCGCAATCATCAGCACCGAGAGGATGTACGCAAACGACGTTCGGGCCATTGATTCGCCCCTCCCACGCGAGCCGGTGCGAGCCCGCCGCGCGACAGCAGGTCGCTCCCCAATCGTCGCAGCTAATCGGGCCGGCGTGGCGGGATTACCGAGAGCGATTCAGCTGCCAGATGCGGGTGGACAGCAGCGTCGCGAACGCACACCACGCTGGATAGGCGGCGAGAACACCGGCACGCGGACCACACGCCGCGACGGACCGTCGCGTGAGATCGGCACTGCTCACCGTCAGCGCGGCCGCCGCCACGGCCGACGTCCCGAGTTGGCGACGTGTGAAGAACAGCCACGTCCAACCGGCGTTGAGCGCGAGGTTGACGGCCAGCAGCCCGGCATAGGTGCGGGCCTGCCTGCGATCCGCGGCGCCGAGGTGGTCCAGCGTCGAGGCCGAAACGGCAGCGATGTCCGCGTAGAGCAAGGGCCATACGACAGGAAAGGCCTGCCGCGGCGGCTGAAAGCTCGGCTTGTGCAGGCCGGCGTACCACGCTGACTGCGCGGGTCGGCTTGCCAACCCGCCTACCAGTGCCGTGACGAATGTAGCTGCAGCGGTGCTGACCAGTGTCTTCAAGCGCATGGCGAAATTTACCCCGAAGTCGATGTCACGAATCGCGGCGCTGTTTGCGTCTGGTGCATATCAACCGCCGACAAGAAAGGCAGAACGATGACCGAGATCCTGATTCTGGGCGCCGGTTACACCGGGATGGCCGCCACCGCCGGGTTGGTGGGCCGCCTGAAGGGTCGCGACGACGTTTCCATCACGATCGTCAACCCGCAGACCCGGTTCACCGAACGCCTGCGCTTGCATCAGACCGCCTCCGGGCAGACCTTGGCCGATCTGCAGATTCCAGATCAGCTCGAGGGCACCGGCGTCGACTTCGTCCAGGGCTGGGTGACGGGCATCGACGCCGACGCGCAGACCGTCCGCATCGATGACGCCTACCCGCTGCGCTACGACACGCTGATCTACGCCCTCGGCAGCGTCGCCGACACCGAAACGGTTCCCGGCGTTGACGAATTCGCCTACACCTTGAACAGCGCGCAGGACGCGATGCTGCTCGCCGACCATCTGCACCGCCTCACCGACGGCACCGTCGTCGTGGCAGGCGGCGGGCTCACCGGCATCGAGTCCGCGGCGGAGATCGCCGAACAGCATCCACAACTCGACGTCGTGCTGCTGAGCCGCCAGGTCCCCGGTTCGATGATGGGCGACAAGGCGCGGGCCCGACTGCACGCAGGCCTGGAGCGGCTTGGTGTGCAGGTGCGCGCCGGTGTCGACATCGTCAAGGTGATGTCCGACGGTGTGGCGCTGGACGACGGCGAGGTCGTCAATGCGCAGGCGGTGCTGTGGACGACGGGCGTGCGGGTGTCGCCGATCGCCGCGGCCGCCGGCTTCGACGTCGACGACCGTGGCCGCATCGTCACCGACGAGGCGCTGCGTTCGGTGTCACATCCCAACGTCTACGCCGTCGGGGACGCCGCCGCGATCCAGCAGGGCTACGGTGTCATCCACGGCACCTGCCAGAGCGGTATCCCGACCGCACTGCATGCGGCGGCATCGATCGTCCGCGAGCTTAAAGGCAAGCAGCCCAAGAGGTTCCGCTTCGGTTACGTCCATCAGCCCGTCAGCCTGGGCCGCAACGACGGCGTCATCCAGTTCACCCACGCCGACGACACTCCGGGGCGGTTCTACTTGGCCGGCAGGTTC
Organism: Mycobacterium sp. OAE908; assembly: GCF_017872775.1. Classification (NCBI taxonomy): domain Bacteria; kingdom Bacillati; phylum Actinomycetota; class Actinomycetes; order Mycobacteriales; family Mycobacteriaceae; genus Mycobacterium; species Mycobacterium sp. OAE908. Next base: position 1,043,095 of record NZ_JAGGJL010000002.1, on the reverse strand, counting down.
GCCGTCGCGTACAAAGAGACGGTGAGCTCCAGCCCGTGGACCACATACCGCCTGCTCAAGGTGCTGCCAGCGCTGGGGGCGGCGACGTGGCGGCGCGGCGGCCGGAAGACTCGATGAACGCCGACCAGCAGACGTTCGCCGACCACAGGACCTTGTTGTTCTCGATCGCCTACCGGATCCTCGGCTCGGCCGCGGATGCCGAGGACGTCGTCCAGGACGCCTGGTTCAAGTGGTCGGCGGACGACCGGTCACAGGTCTCCGATCCGAAGGCCTACCTTGCGCGCATCGTGTCGAACTTGTCGATGGAACGGCTGCGGTCCACCCGCCACCAACGTGAAACATACGTCGGCCCATGGCTTCCCGAGCCCATCCTCACCCAACCCGACGCCGCAGAGGACGTCGCCACCGCCGAATCCGTTTCGATGGCGATGCTCGTGGTGTTGGAGACACTGAGCCCGTTGGAGCGCGCGGTGTTCGTGCTCAAGGAAGTGTTCGCCTTCAGCTACGCCGAGATCGCTCACGCCGTCGAGCGGTCGGAATCTGCCGTGCGTCAGGCCGCCCATCGCGCCCGCGAACACGTGCAGGCACGCCGGCCCCGCTTTCAGGCCGACCGCGTCAAGAAACGCGAGGCCACCGAGCGGTTCTTCGCCGCCATCACCGGCGGTGACATCAACGAACTGATGGAGTTGCTCGCACCGGAGGTCACGCTGTGGACGGACGGCGGTGGCAAGGTCCGCCAGGCGATGCGACCGATCGTCGGTATCGACAACGTTGCGCGCTGGATCGCCGGTGCGAGTGCACGGCCCTATGAGGGGGTCGAAATCGCTGATATGGCAGCAGAAGTCGTCGAGATAAACGGCGGCCCCGGCATCCTGTTGACCGGTGCCGGTCGCGTCATCGCCACGCTGACCGTCGACCTGGACGCAGCCGGCCGCATCGTCACCGTGCACAACGTCGCCAACCCGGACAAGCTGCGTGCGGTCGCCGACGGGGTGAAGCACATCTAACGTGGCGTCGTGACCGAATGGCAGGTGCGCACCGGAAGCGCCGCGGATTTGGACCTCGTGGGACCGCTGTGGGTGGCGGTTCATCATCAACACGCGCAGGTCATGCCGCACTTGGGGCCGTATGTCAGCGACGACGAGACCTGGCGCGTCAGGCGCGCGTTGTATGAGGAGTTGCTCGCCAAGCCCGACACCCTGCTGCTGCTCGCGTTGGACGGCGATACGGTCGTCGGCTACGGCCTCGCCCACGTGATGACGGTGGACGATAGCTGGATCGCGGACACCTGGGTCACCGGCACACGGATCGGTGAGATCGAATCCCTCAGTGTGCTACCGCAATACCGCGGCAGCGGGTTGGGTTCGGCGTTCCTGGAGCGGCTCGAGCAGCACCTGCAGGCGATCGGCGTCGAGGACATCATCCTGGGTGCACTGCCCGGCAACACCGATGCCATCCGACTCTACGAGCGACGCGGCTATCAGCCGACCTGGCTCTATCTGTCACGCTTCAAGGCCGGAACTAACATGAGCCGGACAACGGCAGAGGGGGGAATCGGTGACCGCTGAACTCAAGTACCTGGAACTGCACGGCGACCGCATCGCATACCGGGATGCGGGCACCGGCGAGACCATCCTGTTGATCCACGGGATGGCGGGAAGTTCGGACACCTGGCGGGCGATGATCCCGCAGTTGGCCAAGAAGTACCGCGTCGTGGCGCCCGACCTGCTCGGTCACGGCCGATCGGACAAGCCGCGCGGGGACTACTCGCTTGGCGCGTTCGCGGTGTGGCTGCGGGATCTGCTCGACGAACTGGGTGTCACGCGCGCGACGATCGTCGGCCAGTCGCTCGGCGGCGGCGTGGCCATGCAGTTCGTGTATCAGCATCCGGACTACTGCCAACGGCTGGTGCTCATCAGCAGCGGCGGTCTCGGCCCCGACGTCGGATGGACGCTTCGGCTGTTGTCGGCCCCAGGCGCCGAACTGATCATGCCGATCATCGCGCCGCCGCCTGTGTTGAAGGCCGGCAACAAGCTGCGCTCCTGGTTCAGTTCGGTCGGTGTCCAGTCCCCGCGCGGCGCCGAAATATGGAGCGCCTACTCATCTTTCGCGGACTCACAGACGCGGCAAGCGTTCCTGCGAACGCTGCGGTCGGTGGTCGATTATCGCGGTCAGGCCGTGAGCGCGCTCAACCGGCTACACGTGGCGTCCGAGTTGCCCATCATGGCGATCTGGGGTGACAAAGACCAGATCATCCCGGTCTCTCATGCTTACGCGGCCCAGGAGGTGCGGCCGGAAAGCCGACTCGAGGTCCTCGAGGGCGTCGGCCACTTTCCCCAAGTCGAGCGGCCCGCCGAAGTGGTCGACCTGCTCGACGACTTCATCACCTCGACAAGCGAGACCGCGAACGAACCAATCGATAGCAGCCGTACAGCAGCGCAGCCACCGACAGATTGACGAAGTACGCGATGTCGGCGCCGTGCCACGCCTTGGCGATCGGCCCCTCGAACAGGGGTGCCGTGTTCATGAACGGAATCGCCACGGCGTAGGCGAGCACGAACGCGATCACCGCGGCCACCGCATCGCGGCGGTCGGTCGGTTCGGAAGCGGGGTCGACGATGGCTCGTCCGCGTACCCGAAGCAGCCAGTCGATCACCACCACGGCGACGAACCCCGGAATCCAATAGCTGACCAACAACAGCACGTTCTGAAAGCGGGTGGCCGTGTCGGCGGCGTTCAGCCAGAGAATGAGCGGATAGGCCAGGGCCGCGACGATCACCGCTGATACTGGTCGCCGCACCCGCACACCGATCGTCTGAAGCGCCAGCGAGCCGCTGTAGTCGTTCATCACGCCCGAACCGATCGACGCCAGCGCGATGATCAGCAACGCCAGCCCGCCAAGCAGGCCGCCTCCCATCACCGTTCGGACACCCTCGGCCGTCTGCTCGGAAACGACGTTGCCCGCGGCGACGCCGATGCCCTGAATGAAGGTGTAGGCCAACACGATTCCGGCGAAGGTGAACCCGAACACCCTCGCGCGCGACGAGTCGGCAGGCAGGTAGCGGCTGAAGTCGGCGGCGTAGCTGGCCCACGACACGGCCAGGCTGAAGGCGATGGTCACCTCGAAAACGAACGCACCCGCGAGGTCTGCGCCTGTGACACTGGCGGGTGTGACGATCTGCTGCCCGGCAATGAGTTTCACTGCAAACACGACGAACGTGGTGAACAGCACGACGGTCAGCACCGCCTGCATCCGGTGGATGACCTCGTAGCCGAAGAACCCCGCAACGGCCTGCACGCCGAGCACGATCAGCACCGCGAGCCAGAACGGGATTCCGAGCAGCAGCGACAGCGCCTGACCGCCGAACAGGCCGACGAGTGCGTCCCACGCGATGGTGCCCAGCCATTGCAGTACGGCGGGCAACACCACCCCGCCGCCGAATGCCATCCGTGAGTTCGGCAGCTGACCGGTGCCCGTGCGTGGGCCCCACGTCGACAGGTATCCGACGACGAGTGAACCGAGAACGGTCCCGATCACCATCGCGAGCAGACCGAGCCAGAAGCCGAGCCCCAGCACGATCGCCAGCGCGCCGGTGAACACGCCGGTCATGTTGACCTGCGGCGCGAACCATACCGTGAACAGCCGGGCGGGCGACCCGTAGCGCTGGTCTGCCGGGATGGGCGCGATGCCGTGCGTCTCGACGGACAGGTCCCCAGCCGCAGATGGTCGGTGGCCGGCGAACGTCGGCTCGGTCAAAGCACTGGAACTCATCCGTCCATTCGATCACGACCCCCGTCGCGCTGACGCACTACTGTCGCCTGCATGCCGGAGCAGCGATCGATATGGGGTGGCGGCGTGGCTGGCTGGGGCGGCGGCGCCTACGACTTCGCCGTCGAACGCGAATGGCTTGCCAGGCCGGGCGGAGTGGTGCTGTGGGGCACCGACACCCGGATGCTCTACGACAGCTTCCACACGATCGGCGAGCTGGCCGACGGTGCCGCGGTTCTCGACGTCCCGTGTGGTGGCGGGGTCGCGTTGCGCGGGCTGCGACCAGACCAGGGCGTGCGCTACGTCGCCGCCGACATCTCCCCCGAGATGCTCGCGCGGGCTCGCGCCCGCGCCGCCGGCTTCGGGCATGACGACGTCGAGTTCGTGGAAGCCGATATCGAGCGAATGCCGTTCGACGACAACGAGTTCGACCTCTGCGTGTCGTTCAACGGTTTGCACTGCCTTCCCGACCCGGCCGCCGCAGTTCACGAAATCGCCCGCTGCCTGAAGCCGGGGGGTCGGCTGGTCGGCGACTCACTCGTACGCGGCGCCGGGTGGCGTCAGGACGTAGCGCTCAAGATCGGGCGACGGCTCGGGGTCTTTGGCGCCGGCGGCACGGTCGATGAACTGCGCGGTTGGCTCACCGACGCCGGCTTGAACGTCGACCGTATGGATCTTTCCGGTGCGATCGCACATTTCACCGCGACGGCCGCATGACCACGCCCCAAACCCACACCACCGACGGCCGGCCGCGGGCTCGCGGGCTCGGCATCGACCTGCAAGGCCGGCCAGGACCGCTCAACGCGATCACCGACGTCCCCGGCATCGAGGTCGGCGTGACGACGTTGATCGAGGAATCGTCGGTGCGCACCGGAGTCACCGCGATCCTCCCCCGCGGCCGCGACGGTGTCGGGCAGCCCTGTGCGGCGGGCTGGTATTCGCTCAACGGCAACGGCGAGATGACCGGCACGACGTGGATTGACGAGGCCGGATCGTTCAATCTGCCTGTGGTGCTGTCGAATACGCATGCCGTCGGCGCCTGCCATACCGGCGTCATCAGCTGGGTCAACCGCGTCAACCCGCGGCTCGCCAAGCAATGGCTACTACCCGTCTGCGCGGAGACGTGGGACGGCTACCTCAACGACATCAACGGCGGCCACGTCCGCCCCGAACACGTCCAGGCGGCACTCGACACAGCGACCGCAGGCGCGGTGGCCGAGGGATCGGTCGGTGGCGGCACCGGGATGAACTGCTATGAGTTCAAGGGCGGCAACGGCACCGCGTCGCGACAGGTCACCTACGGGCGGCGAACGTTCACGGTCGGAGCATTTGTGCAGGCAAACTTCGGCTCCCGGTTCGAATTGACCGTTGCCGGAAGGCATTTGGGTCGCGACTTGCTCGACGACAATCCCCTGACTGACGACTGGTTCGAGGTCGACCTCGGCTTGAAGCCACCACCCGGTGCAGGGTCCGTCATCGCAATCGTTGCCACCGACGCCCCGCTACTGCCCGGCCAGTGCAAGGCCCTGGCGCGGCGCGTTCCGCTGGGCCTTGCCCGCACCGGGACAGCGGGCAGCCACTTCTCCGGTGACATCTTCCTGGCGTTCTCCACTGCGGAGGTGCCCGGCCTGGCCAGTGCGTTCCCGGTCGGGCCCGCCGGCTCCCCCGGCCAGGACGAGTTCGGCACGCTGAGGTTCGTACCGTGGGGCCGGATGGACGACCTCTACACCGCGGTGGTGCAGGCCGTCGAGGAAGCGGTGCTCAACGCGTTGGTGGTCAACCAGGACATGGTGGGCCGCGACGGACACCGCTCGCCGGCCCTTCCCCATGCTCGGCTGAAAGCGCTCTTGGCCCTCGGTCCATAATCGGAAGAACTGCTAACGATCGGAGCCGGGCGTGGTCGAGACCGACGCGAAACGCACCGCCTTCGATCACCGGCTCGGGCGGCCCACGCTACTGGTGGCGGGGCTCAGCGTCGTCGTTCTCACCGTCGCGGTCCTGCAGACCGCGGTCGTTCCGGTGCTCGGCATCATCGCCCATCAACTGAACGCGTCGACCGTTGCGGTCAGCTGGGCCGTCACCGCGAACCTTCTCGCCGCGGCAGCGGCCACCCCGCTGATCGGCCGGCTCGCTGACCTCCACAGCAAGAAACGCGTGCTGCTGACCGTGCTCGTGATCGTGCTTGCGGGCTCGGTGCTGGCGGCGACCACGACGTCGCTAGCGCTGCTGATCGTCGCCCGGGTATTGCAGGCCGCGTCGTACGGTCTCTACCCCATCAGCATCGCGATCCTTCGTGAGGAGCTGCCCGAGGAGCGGATGGGCTCGGCGATGTCGGTGCTCTCCGGGACGCTGGGCTTCGGCGGCGGCACGGGCCTCGTGGTCGTCGGCCTGCTGATGAGCGGGCACGCCGGATATCACCGCGTGTTCTGGCTGACGACGGCGTTCACCGTCATCGTCATTGCGATCGCCGTGCTGGTCGTGCCCGCGCGGGAGCGCACTTCGACAGGAACCATCGACTGGCTCGGCGCTACCGGGCTGGCACTGGGTCTGTCGGTCGTGCTGCTGGCGATCACCCAGGGGCACTCGTGGGGCTGGACGTCGCCGGCCACGCTGGCGTGCGCGGTGTGCGGCGTCGTCGTGCTCGGCGCCTGGTGGTTCTGGGAGCGACGCGCCACGCAACCGCTGGTGTCGACCGAGATGATGACCCGGCGAGCGATCATGCTCACCAACCTCGCGACCGTTTTCGTCGGCATGGGGCTGTACTTCGCGTTCCTGGGGCTGACGCAATTCGTCCAAATCCCCCATGCCGCAGCGGGATACGGCTTTGGTGCCACCGTGCTCGAGGCCAGTGTCGTCTATCTGCTGCCGGGCGCGGTCACCGGCTTTCTGGTGGCCTTGGTCAGCGGCCGCTTCATCGACCGGTACGGGGCCCGGCCAGTGCTGATGACCGCGGCGGTGGCGGGCATCGCGGGCTTCCTGTTCATCGCGCTGGCTCACCATGCGCCGTGGCAGATCATCGTGGCCAGCATTCTGGCCAACGTTTACTTCGCGCTCGGATACGGCGCGCTGCCCGCGCTCGTCGTCGCGGAGGTTGACGCCGGGGAGACGGGCGTCGCCACGAGCATGAACGCGATCGCCAGGACCGTCGGCAGCTCACTGGCCGCGGCGATGGTCGCGGTGCTGCTCGGCCGGACCTCTCACGGCGTGCCGATGGAGAGCAGCTTCGTCGCGATCTTCGTCGGCGGTGCGGCGACCGCAACCCTGGCGATGGTGTTGATCGCGTTCACGCGTCCGCGGCGCAGAGCTATCGAATCAGTTGAGGCGCGCTACGAATCTCGTGCCATGAACCACGAGTGGGGTTAACCGAGTGCCGCGAGATTCTCGACGGACTTGCGCACATCGGATTCCAGCACCTTAGCGACAAGTCGGCCGACGGGCGTGCTGAGCAGACCGCCGGATAGATCGGCGACGACTTGGAATGTCGACCCCGGCTTGTTGTCGCGCACGCAGAGCGTCAGCGCGATGCGGATACCGGGCCTGCCCCGGCCCACAATCTCGATCAACTTCGGTTCGTCGTACCGCGTGACGCGCCAGTGCACGGTGTTGCGGAAACCCTTGACTTTGATGCACGAGGATACGCAGGTACCTACCTCGATCTGCGGAGGAACCTCGCTGCGCCAGCCCGCGAAGATGGTGAGCCATTCATCGAAGCGACTCAGATCGGACGCCAAGGCCCATGCCTTTTCCGGACTGACAGCCGACGAGACCGAGACATCAACCTTTGCCATCTCACAGCACTACCCGAAGACGCGGGCCGGGTAAACGGCGTCGTCGGTTTCCACTGATCGCGGCCGCGCGGGCTGGGAGACTGGAGGCAATCGTCCCAGCGCATGTCCAGCCTCCTGTCAGTAGCCAGGCGGTGGCGGACGACGCCCGATTCAGCGGATTTTCTCGGTCTCAGGCGTGGATGACGAAGGATTCCATTGTAAAAATGTAAATTCGTTGCGGAATCGCTTGCGCAGGACCGCCCGATCCGCGAAGGTTTACCCCACAGCTGCACGGCTGTGTCTTGAGGAGGATTCGCCCTGACCGGCATACACACCACACCCGTCGAGCAAGCGGCGGGATCTGACGGGACCACCCGCCCCAAGGGCGGCCCAGTCATCGAGATCGACCACGTCACCAAGCGCTTCGGCGATTACGTCGCGGTGGCCGAAGCCGACTTCTCCATCGCATCGGGTGAGTTCTTCTCGATGCTGGGCCCCTCGGGCTGCGGGAAGACGACCACGCTGCGGATGATCGCCGGGTTCGAGACGCCCACCGAGGGTGCCATCCGGCTGGAAGGCGCCGACGTATCGCGGGTGCCGCCGCACAAGCGCAACGTCAACACGGTGTTTCAGCACTACGCGCTGTTCCCCCACATGACGGTGTGGGACAACGTCGCGTACGGCCCGCGCAGCCAGAAGAAGGACAAAGCCGAAGTCAAAAAGCGGGTCGACGAACTGCTGGAGATCGTGCGGCTGACCGACTTCGCCCAGCGCAAGCCCGCCCAGCTCTCCGGTGGCCAGCAGCAGCGGGTCGCGCTGGCCAGAGCGTTGGTGAACTACCCCAGCGCGCTTTTGCTCGACGAACCGCTGGGCGCCCTTGACCTCAAGTTGCGCCAGGTGATGCAGTTCGAGCTCAAACGCATCCAGCGCGAGGTCGGAATCACGTTCATCTACGTGACCCACGATCAAGAAGAAGCACTGACGATGAGCGACCGGATCGCGGTGATGAACGCCGGCAACGTCGATCAGATCGGCACGCCGACCGAGATCTATGACCGCCCGTCGACGGTGTTCGTCGCCAGCTTCATCGGACAGGCCAACCTGTGGGCCGGTAAGCAAACCGGCCGCACCAACCGTGACTTCGTCGAAGTCGAGGTGCTCGGGACAACGCTGAAGGCACGCCCGGGCGACACCACGATCGAGCCGGGTGGTCAGGCGACGTTGATGGTCCGGCCGGAGCGGGTGCGGGTCTCGATGGATGCGCCCACCGGTGATGTCGCCACTGTGCGTGCGACGGTGAGCGATTTGACGTTCCAGGGCCCGGTGGTGCGGCTGTCGCTGACGGCGCCCGACGAGTCGACGATCCTCGCGCACATCGGCGCCGAGCAGGATCTGCCGATGCTGCGGCCCGGCGATGAGGTGCATGTCAGTTGGGCGCCCGAGGCGTCGCTGGTGCTTCCAGCGGCCGACATCCCCACCACCGAGGATCTCGAGGAGATGCTCGACGACTCGTAAGCCTTGGCTGTAGTCAGTCCCCCTCCCCCCTTCATCGAAAGGCACAGTCGCCATGCCCCCCAACGAGTTTGATCCCCAGGTCCTCAATCGCCTTGTCGCCAACCGGACTTCGCGCCGGCGCTTCATCGGCGGCGGTGCCGCGGCCGCTGCCGCGCTGGCCGTCGGCGGATCGTTCCTGGCCGCGTGTAGCTCGGACAACAAGTCCGCCACCGGCACCACGTCGACGCAATCGGGTCCGGCAAGCGGCACGCTGCGGATCTCCAACTGGCCGTTGTACATGGCCGACGGCTTCGTCGCCGAGTTCCAGAAGGCCACCGGCATCACGGTGGACTACAAGGAAGACTTGAACGACAACGAGCAGTGGTTCGCGAAGGTGAAGGAACCGTTGTCGCGTAAGCAGGACATCGGCGCCGATCTGGCGGTGCCGACGACGTTCATGGCCGTGCGCCTGCATGGCCTCGGCTGGCTCAACGACCTCGGTGACATTCCGAACAAGAAGAACATTCGCCAAGACCTTCTCGAGGCGAGCGTGGATCCGGGCCGCAAGTTCAGCGCGCCATACATGTCGGGCATGGTCGGGCTGGCCTACAACAGGGCCGCCACCAAACGCGACATCACCAAGATCGAGGACCTGTGGGATCCCGCATTCAAGGGTCGGGTCAGCCTGTTCTCCGACGCCCAGGACGGCCTCGGCATGATCATGATGTCGCAGGGCAACTCCATCGAGAACTCGAGCATGGAGACCGTCCAGAAGGCAATCGACGTAGTCAAGGAGCAGAAGGAGAAAGGCCAGATCCGCCGGTTCACCGGCAACGACTATGCCGACGACCTGGCGTCCGGCAATGTCGCTATCGCCCAAGCGTATTCGGGCGATGTGGTCCAACTGCAGGCCGACAATCCCGACCTTCACTTCGTCGTTCCGGAGGCGGGCGGGACCACGTTCGTCGACACGATGGTGATTCCCTACACCACGCAGAACCAGAAGGCTGCCGAGGCGTGGATCAACTACGTCTACGACCGGCCGAACTACGCCAAGCTCGTCGCTCACACCCAGTACGTGCCCGTGCTGTCTGACATGACCGACGAGCTGAACAAGATAGATCCGAAGCTGGCATCCAATCCGCTGATCAACCCGTCGAAGGAGACGCTGGCCAAGCTGAAGGGCTGGCCCGCACTCACCGACGAGCAGACCAAGCAGTACAACGACGCCTACGCCGCGGTCACCGGCGGCTGATCGATGGCAGGTGCAGCAACCAGCAATAGACAGCGGAGCAAGCTCGCCCCGTACTTGATGATCCTGCCCGCGCTGGTGTACCTCGGGATCTTCTTCGTGGTGCCGTTCTATTCGCTGGCGCGCACCTCGCTGTCGTCCTCGGGCGGCTCGGTGTATCTGCCGACGCTGGAGTTCAATTGGGACTTCGGCAACTACCTGCAGGCGTTCAGCCACTACCAGGATCAGATCATCCGGTCGTTCGTGTATGCGACAACCGCGACTCTGCTCTGTCTGCTGTTGGCGTTTCCGCTGGCGTACGTGATCGCATTCAAGGCGGGCCGCTACAAGAACCTGATCCTCGGATTGGTGATTCTGCCGTTCTTCGTGACCTTCCTGATCCGCACCATCGCGTGGAAAACCATTCTGGCCGACGACGGTTGGGTGGTTCAGGCGCTCGGGTCGGTGGGGTTGCTGCCCAGTGAGGGACGGCTGCTGTCGACCAGTTGGGCGGTCATCGGCGGCCTGACCTACAACTGGATCATCTTCATGATCCTGCCGCTGTATGTCAGCTTGGAGAAGATCGACCCGCGGCTGATCGAGGCGTCCAAAGACCTGTACTCGACGAACCGGCGCAGTTTCACGAAAGTGATCCTGCCGTTGGCCATGCCCGGTGTGCTGGCGGGCAGCCTGTTGGTGTTCATTCCCGCCTCGGGCGACTTCATCAACGCCGACTATCTCGGCAGTACCCAAACCACGATGATTGGCAACGTCATTCAGAAACAGTTCCTTGTCGTCAAGGACTACCCTGCCGCTGCCGCGCTCAGCATGGTCCTGATGTTGATCATCCTGGTCGGTGTGCTGCTTTACACCCGGGCTCTCGGCACCGAGGACCTGGTATGACAACCCAGGCAATGGCCGAGGTCGGCACCGCCGAGCCGAAAAAGGTCAAAGGCAGCCCCAAATGGGGCGACCTGCTGTTGCGAATACTCGCGGGCCTGGTGCTGCTTTATCTGTTCCTGCCGATCTTCGTGATCGTGCTGTTCTCGTTCAACGACCCGAAAGGCAAGTTCAACTACTCCTGGCAGGGCTTCACGCTCAAGAACTGGGCTGACCCGTTCAAGTACCCGCCGTTGACCGACGCGTTGAAGCTGTCGTTGAACGTGGCGGCGGTTTCGACGGCGGTCGCGTTGGTGCTCGGCTCACTGGTGGCCATCGCGCTTGTGCGCCAACGCTTCCGGGGCCAGACCGCGGTGGACACATTCTTGGTGATCCCGCTCACCGCTCCCGAGGTCGTGATGGGCGCGGCGCTGCTGACCCTGTTCCTCGACTTCGGCTGGGAAGCCGGATACACCACCATCGTCATCTCGCACATCGCCTTCGAGATCAGCTTCATCGCGATGACGGTGCGCGCGCGGATGCGCGGGTTCGACTGGACACTCGAGGACGCATCCATGGACCTCGGCGCGAGCCCCGGCCGCACCTTCTTCAAAGTGACTCTGCCGCTGATCGTTCCGGGCATTGTGGCCGCAGGCATGCTGTCGTTCGCGTTGTCGCTCGACGACTTCATCATCACCTACTTCGTCAGCGGCTCGACGGTGACCTACCCGCTGTACGTCAACGCCGCCGTCAAGGCCGCGGTGCCCCCGCAGATCAACGTGCTGGCAACCGCGATCCTCGGCATCAGCCTGCTCCTGCTGGCCGTCGGAACGCTCTACCGACGCAAGCGAATCGAGGGTTGACCCTCACACGTCGTATCGGTGGATGTCGAACTTTTCCTGCGGCGGCGGCGGGTCGCTACTCGACCTTCGAATAACGCTGCGCGAGAACATATATTGCGACCAGCACTGTGGCAGACTCGGCGAGGACCGCGACCACGCCAAGGGGTTCAAACCAGTTGCCGACGTCGTCGGCAAGGCCCGGAAATCTGACCGCTCTGGTCGCGATATAGGTGGCCACCGCCAAACCACAAGTGATGGCGGCGACGGCATACAGCGCGGTGCTGTCCCAGGCCGGGGCCGCGATCGCGATGAGTAGGCACGCGACGATCAGCACGATGAATTCCACCCCGATATAGGGCACCTCGTGCAAGTGTTCGCTCAACACAGGTAGGTGGGCGGCTGCGCTGATCACCGATAGCCCGGCAAGCGGCCACCGCAGCGAGGACCGCAAAGGGGCCCAGAAGAATTCGTCGGTCACATTCCCTCCATATGCAACGCGAACGCGTGCGCCAGATCGTTGTCGGGGACGAAGAACACGTGCATCATCAACGCCTGGCCGAGAAGCTTGTCGTGATAGTGCCAACGCATGATCGGGCCGCCGGGATCCGGCGGCGCCTGCGGATAGACCTCGTTTGCCGTGAACATCACGCCGACGACCTTCCACGCATTGTGGCCCTGGTACTCGTACATCAGCACCTCGGGTGCGGACGGATCGAGCACCTTGCCATCGTGGAGGTTGGCCTTGTTGGCGACGTGCACCATCGGCATCCGTTTCGGCTGCTGCCCCGCATCAACCGCCTGGATGAGCGCCGCGAGCCGGGGCTGCATCTGTTCAGCGTGCGCGATGCCGGCGTCGAGATCGAAACCAGCCGCCTTAGCGGCCGTGATGTCCGAATAGGCTGCGGTCGCAGACTCGCTGCGCGACAACAGATCCGCCGCCGCTGCCTGTTGCTCGGGGCTTGCCGACGCGACGTCGGGCAGATTGGGCAGCGTTGAGAATGCCTGACCGTATTGCTGCGCCCACGCTTTATGCGCCGGATCGGACTTACCCATCGAGGCGATCGCGGTGTGGTCGTGGTTGCCCTTCGTCGACTGCATTTGTGTGACGTCGCCGGCGATCTGATGCATATCTCCCCCACTTGCCGTGGCGGACATGCCGATTCCCACTCCCGCAGCGACGAGCAACGTCGCTGCGGTGCCCATGACGGCGAATCGGGCGCCCCGGCCCAGGGTTCGTGGCGGCGGAGGCGTGACGGGAAAGGAAGTTGTCGGGTTGTCGTCCTGGTACGGGTCCATGGCGTCGACCATCGGCGCTGCACCTGAAGACGACCTGAAGTCGCGGGCCGATGCGGCAGATCCTCAGTCGATCTTCAGGTTCGGTCAGGAAGCCAGAGGACGAACACCGCGCCACCACTACCTCGGGGCGGCGATTCACAGGTGACATCGCCACCGTGTGCCCGTGCGATGCCACGGGCGATGCTCAACCCCAGGCCGGCGCCTCGGCTTGTTCGATCCCGAGCGGTGTCGAGTCGGACCAGGCGGTCGAAGATCCGCTCCCGGTCGGCGAGGGGTACGCCTGGTCCCCCATCATGCACGGCGACACGCACACCGCCCGACCGCCGAGAGAGCACGACCCGAACTGTTCCCCCGGCTGGAGTGACGGCGCAGGCGTTGTTCAGCAGATTCGCGACGACCTGGCCAATCCGTGCCGCATCCACGGTCGTCGTGGTCGGTGGACCGTCGCAGAACAACGACAGCTCCGGATGCAGCAATCGGGCTCGCTCGACTTGTTCGGTGGCGATCTTCTGGATGTCGGCGGTGTCGTAGTGCAGGCTCAGGCCGCTGTCGATGCGAGCCATGTCCAACAGGTCGTCGATCAGACGACCGGCGTGGCGGGATTCGCGGCCGAGGACAAGCAACAGCCTCTGCCGAGTCTCGGGATCGGTGTCGACGGGTTGCTGCAGCACAGCCTCCGCTGCCGCCCCGATCCCTGCGATCGGGGTGCGCAATTCGTGTGCTGCGTCGGAGACAAACCTGTGCATGCTGTCCCTTGCCGCCAACGCACGCCGTTCGGCGCCTTCGAGCGCATCCAGCATGTCGTCGAAAGCCGTTGCAGTACGGCCGAGTTCGGTATCTGCCGGGGCAGGCCATAGCCGTTCACCGCGTTGTCCGCCCGCGACACCGCGAGCCAACCGCGTCATGGCGTCCAGCGGAGCCAGTGCGAACTTGGCCACCAATGGCACGATGACAGCGACGGCAACAAGTGCCGCTGCCGCGACGATGAGCAGGACACCCATCACGCGGGCGCGGGCCCCGGCGAGGAGCCGGCCGTCGGTTTCGAGAGTCAGCTGCGAACCGTTCAGCGGGCCACGTGGAGCTGACAGTTCGATGGTGACCTTCCGTGCCGTCTGCTCAATCTGGGCGCGGGCCGGCTGACCCAGGACACGACCGTCGGGCAGCACCAAGCTCGCGCGGACCGAACGTGTCTCGAGCCGATCTATCAACTCCTGCGGGGGCGTGTCGTGGGCGGCGAGTTCGCGCGCATATTGGGCCTGTTCCTTCAGCAGAGCGGTGACGGACCTGTTGACGATGATCGAGAAGGCCCCGTTGACGACGAGGATCAGCGCAACGAGAACAACGACGAACACGGCGATGACCGCGACGGTCACCCGCCGGCGCAGCGACACCGTGCCGAGACCAGAAGCGCGTCGCGCCGTCACGAGGCGCCGTCCCGCAACACATAGCCCATGCCTCGGACGGTGTGCAGCAGCCGTGGACCGTGCGCCTCGAGTTTGCGCCGCAGCGCGCTGATGAAGACTTCGACGAGATTCGGGTCGTAGGCGTCGAAACCCCATACCGCCGAAAGGATTTGTGTCTTGCTGAGGACCGATCCGCGGTGCTCGGCGAAATAGCACAGCAGCTTGAATTCGGTCGCCGTCAGTCCGATGGACACCTGACCGCGTCGCACCGTGACAGCGGCAGGGTCGATCACGAGATCACCGACGGTGAGGGCTGCGGGAATGCGCCCCATCCGTCGCAGCAGGGCATTGACGCGTGCGACGAGCTCGGCGAGGACAAACGGCTTGATGACGTAATCGTCGGCACCCGTTGTCAATCCGCGCAGCCGGTCTTCGACACCGTCGCGCGCGGTGAGCATGATGACCCCTGCGCTGGTTCGCGATCGAACCGTTTCCAGCAAGGCGAAACCGTCACGGCCCGGCAGCATCACGTCGAGAATCACGACGTCGGGCCGAAACTCGTCGAGATGCTGTTCCAGGTGTGCGCCGTCGGGACGCGTCAGGACGTCATGGCCGTCGGTGGCCAGTCCGGACTCCACCGCGATCCTGATCGCTTCCGCGTCCTCGATCAGCAGGACCCTTGTCATGCCCAGAGGCTAGTGCCTAACTGTCGAGGGTCACCGCGACCTTGACGCGGCCTCTCTCGTCCCGGCTGGCGATCGCGTGGCCCGTGCGGTCTTGGCCGTCGAGCTTGAGCAGCGTGATCGGGGCGCCTTCACCGAGGAAGTTGCGCCACCACGTCTTGTTGTCCGGCGACATCACGTTGATGACGATGCCGCGATCGCCGGAGCGCTGGTAGCCGACCGGCGTTTGAATCGTCTTGCCCGAACGACGTCCGACGTAGCGGATGTTGATCAGGCCGCGACGCACGACTGGCCCAACGAGGGGCGCGTCGATCAAAGAGACGAACAG
Organism: Mycobacterium sp. OAE908; assembly: GCF_017872775.1. NCBI lineage: Bacteria > Bacillati > Actinomycetota > Actinomycetes > Mycobacteriales > Mycobacteriaceae > Mycobacterium > Mycobacterium sp. OAE908. Next base: position 1,027,403 of record NZ_JAGGJL010000002.1, on the reverse strand, counting down.
CTTGTTGACGATTCCGACGATGGGCGAATCGAAGATTCCAGATGCCATGAGGCCCAGCCTATGTCAGCCGACCTCGGCGGGCACCGGCTGCGTGCGGGCACCGGTGCGCGCTGCACCGATGCCTGCGGCTACCACGAAGCAGATGCCGACGGTGCCCGCCGGGCCGGGGATCTGGTGCAACACGATGAGTCCGACGATCATCGCGAATGCGGGTTCGAGTGCCATCAATGTGCCGAACGCGGCGGTGGTCAGCCGCCTCAACGCCATCAGTTCCAACGCGAACGGCACCACCGGAAGCAGGATCGCCAGGCCGATGCCGATCAGAAGGATGTCCGGTGTGATTCGGGGCAGCACTGCAGGGCCGACGACGATGGTCGCAACCAGACCGGCGACGGGCATCGAGACGGCAAGCGCGTTGATACCGGAGACCTCATCGCCGGCGCGCTGGGTGAGCAGGATGTAGCCCGCCCAGCAGGCCGCCGCGCCGAGTGCGAACACGACACCGATCGGGTCGACGGTGCCGGCCCACGGTTCGGTCAACAGCACGACGCCGACGGCGGCGAGCCCCGGCCACACGAAGCGGTGGCTGCCTTTGCCATGTGCCACCGCGACGCCGAGCGGGCCGAGAAATTCCAGCGCGCTGGCCGTACCGAGCGGGATGCGATCGACCGCGGCCATGAAGAGCAGCGTGACGGCCGCGGTCACCAGGCCGAGCAGCACGCACACGCGGAAGGTGGCCCAGGTGAACGACGCGAACCGCGGTCGGACGATGACGAGCATCAACACGCCGGCCCACGCGAGTCGCAGCCACGCCGCACCCTCGACGCCGATGCGGTCGATCAGCGTCACGGCGATCGCGAGGCCGACCTGCACGCACAGCATCGACCCCATCGCCATCATGGCGCCGGTGCGGGCTTGAGTCGCGGCCATTCCTGCATTGAACGGGACGGCGACCGTTCACGTCCACTTAATTTTTTTGGACATACCGTTCACAAATCGTGAACAATCTCTGGGATGGACACCCGTCGCCTGCAGCTGTTGTTGTCGCTGTCCCGCTTGGGTTCGATGCGGGCGGTCGCCGAGACGCACCACCTCACGACGTCCAGCGTGTCGCAACAGATCGCCGCTCTTGCGAAAGAAACCGGTGCCCAGTTGATCGAGCCGGAGGGACGACGCGTGCGGCTCACCCCGGCGGGGCAGCGATTGGCCGATCACGCCGTGACGATCCTGGCGGCCGTCGACAACGCCCGGCTGGACCTCGATCCCGACGCCGAACCGGCGGGCACCGTACGCGTTGGCGGTTTCGCGACAGGGATTCGCGTTTCGTTGTTGCCGATCGTGCGCGAGATGGCGGCGACCAATCCCCTTGTCGAGGTGGCGATCAACGAGTACGAGCCCGTCGAGGCCTTCGAACTACTCGTCGACGACGACCTCGATCTGGCGATTACCTATGACTACAACCTTGCGCCCGCCTCCCCCGACCCTGTGCTGGAAACGCTGCCGCTGTGGTCCACCCCATGGGGCTTGGGTGTGCAAAGTGCCACGGCAACAAGCGAACTCGCCGACCTCAGCGAATACGCCGAGGCCACCTGGATTGTCAACTCACGCAACACCGCCGATGAAGACGCGGTACGCACCCTTGCGGCGCTGACGGGATTCAGCCCCCGCATCGTCCATCAGATCGACAGCCTGGACCTGGTCGAGGAGTTGATCCTCGACGGGCAAGGGGTGGGCTTCTTACCGGTGAACCGCCCACTGCGCCATGGACTTACCATTCTCGGGCTCTCAGACCCCAACCTGATTCTCACCGCCTACGCTGTCGTGCGACGCGGCCGATCCAATTGGCCACCGCTTCGGACCATTCTCGACCGAATCCGTCCTGGGAGTCCATCACTGCCCCAAGAGGACTGGCCGCGGCCTACCGTGCACCCATAAAACGCTGACGGGATTCGAGTACTCCACTACTCGTGACATCCGGCGTTTCAACAGCTGAGATTGATTCGGTGTCGAATCAAAGTCGGGGGACACGATGTCGGTAGTACACGCAAGTAACGGATCTCTTTCGGTGAACGCCTATCGCGGTGACGCCAAGACACTGCTGGCTTTCGACGTCACCGATGCCGCACGCGAACATCTTGCGGGCTTCACGATCCTTGTGACACCACCGGGAGGCGATCCGTTCTACGTCTGGAACACGTTGCGCTTCGCCAAACCTGGCAACCACGCGCAGGATCGAAACGAGCCCGCCAACTCGAGCGTCAACGCACCGATCCACAAGTTCCGCTGGGTGCACGTCCCGGGACAAGCGCACCAGGGCTTGTCCCCGGCGTTCGGCACCTACCAATACACAGTGACTCCGCGCTACTTCGTCGACCGGAAGATGACGGCTCTGGACAACTCCCTCAGCTTGTCCGTCGACGTCGACGTCGAGCCTTTCGTCGCCGGCAATCTCCAAGTCGCGTTCACCCGCGGGTTCACGCAGTCGCAGGCCTTCGTTCGTCACTTTGGCATCAAGGCGCCAATTCAGCCGAAGAATGCCGACCTACTCTTCGACACCACGCAACAAGCGGGCACCAACGACAAGGGCGAACACTTCACATTCGCCCAGGAGTACGACTGGCTTGGCTTCACCGCACGCAAGTGCATCATCGATCTGCTGCAAGAAGTCGTCGACGACATCACGTTGACCCTCGATGTGTTCGCCTACGACCTCGGCGAGCCCGACGTGATGAAGCTCCTCATTCAACTGGGAGCCGACAATCGCGCACGGATCATCCTCGACAACGCGGCGCTGCATCACAATGCGGACAACACAAAGCGCGAGGACCAGTTCGAGCAGAGGTTCGCCGCAGCGGCCGGCGCCGGCGCGATCAAGCGCGGCAAATTCAGCCGCTACGCCCACGACAAGGTGTTCATCCTGTCCGATGCCACCGGCCCGAGGAAGGTTCTTACCGGATCCACCAATTTCTCGGTCACAGGCCTGTACGTCAACTCCAACCATGTCATGGTTTTCGACGATCGCGATGTGGCCGGCACCTACGCCGAGGTATTCCAGGAGGCGTGGAATGACAACGTATGCATCGCGTTTGCCGATTCTCAATGGGCGCAGCGCCCATTCGAGTTCGGTGGTCCCGGTCGATCAATACCTCAGACATCCATCACGTTCTCGCCACATCGCCTGCCTGTCGCACAACAAATCATCGACGGCCTCGTCGACCGCATCGACGAGGAAGGTCGGCAGAACCCCGACGTCGGGAGCGTGTTGTTCGCGGTCATGGAGCTGCAATTCGACGACAAGACATCAAACCCGGTCTATGAAGCCCTCAACAGCATCCACACCAACCAGTCGATCTTCAGTTTCGGCATATCCGATTCGCCTCAAGGGATTTCGCTGTACCCGGTAGGTAGCAAAGAGGGTGTCCTGGTCACAGGCAAACCGGTACGCACGCAACTTCCGAAGCCGTTCAGTCAGGTACCAGGAGTCGGCGCTGGCCATCAGGTCCATCACAAGTTCGTGGTGTGCGGCTTCAACGGTCCGAACCCCGTCGTCTACTGCGGGTCATCGAACCTGGCTCTCAAAGGCGAGCAGGTCAACGGCGATAATCTCGTGGCCATCGCCGACGGTGAGGTAGCGACAGTGTTCGCGATCGAGGCATTGCTGCTCGTCGACCACTTCAACTTCCTCGACACGCTGTCGAAGGCGCCCAAAGCACCCACTGCCGCGATGGCGGCGGCGGCACCAGAGGCAGCCGCAGAGAAGGCTGAATGGTTCCTCGGTACGACCGACGCGTGGACCAAGAAGTTCTTCGATCCCAACGACTTACACTTCGTCGATCGGGAGCTCTTCGCGCGGGCTTAGTCGTGTTTCGCTTCGTAGCGCAGCAGCACCGTGCCGCCCGGAAAGGTGCGGTTCTCCAACAGTCGCAGCGAGATCCATGACGGCAATGTCGGGAAGAACGGGATGCCGCCGCCGACGGCGGTGGGCGCCACCACGATCCGGTACTCGTCCACCAGCCCGGCCTGCACGATCGGTGCGGCCAGCGTCGCGCCCGCCACCTCCAACCTGCCGTCGGTTTCGGCCTTCAGCTTCGTCACCACTTCGACCGGGTCCCCGCGTTCCAGGCGGGAGTTCCAGTCGACGGACTGCAGGGTGCGCGAGAACACCACCTTTGGCATATCGCGCCAGACGTGGGCGAAGTCGACGATCAGCGGGGTGGCGTCCGGGGCCTTGTCGGCGGTCGGCCAGTACGCGGACATCAGTTCGTAGAGCCGTCGCCCGTAGAATGCCAAGGCGGTCTCCCGCTCGAAGTCGTTCCAGTACTGGTGCAGTTCGTCGCTCGGTTCCGACCAGTCGATGCTGCCTTGTGCGTCGGCGATGTACCCGTCCACCGACACGTTGAAGCCATAGATGAGTCTGCCCATGCAGATCAGACTGCACCGGAAGGCAAAACTCATCGCGACGCCACACGGGATATCGTCAATTCTCGTTTCGTAACCTCGGGCAATACCTCTTCATATGTGGAGGACATTGACGATCACTTCTGCCTGCCTGAGCTTTCTGACGCTGGCCGCCGTGGCGCCGCCCAGCGTCGCCGCCGCCCCATCCGGTTTCTCCAACTTCGGCAACGCGCAGGACACAATCAGCGCCCTGCAGGCCAAGGGGTACAACGTGATTCTGAACGGAGCTGCCGTCTACCCGCTGTCGGGCTGCAAGGTAACCGGAGTTGAGGGCCTCAACAATTCCAACATCGATTCATCGGGTTCACGCATCGATCCGACACGGTTCGACACTGTATACGTCGATATCTCCTGCCGGGGCGGCTGATCGGCAATCACGCAGTCCCCCAGTAAGATTGACAGCTCGTCGACGGGTGGTGCCACCGGCGGTGACCACCGCTATCCGGATTGGCACACCATCTATACGGACAACGCCGCGTGGGTGTATCGGATGTTGTTTACCTATGTCGGCAATCAACCCGACGCCGAGGACCTGACCGCCGAGGTGTTTCTGCGAGTGCTCAAACCGCTGCGGGTGACCGCGAGGATCACAGAGGTTCGCGGTTACCTGCGCGCCACGACACGCACGGTTCTGGCCGCGTATTGGCGCGACACGACGCGGCGCGCAACCACGTCGCTCGATGACTTGGCCGACCAGCCCGACGTGGGCGAACAGAGCATCGATACTGCTTTCGAACGAGCCCATCTGTTGCTCCAGGCACTCCCCGCGAACTACCGGCTGATCTTGGAACTCAGGTTCTTGCAGGGCCGTTCGATCAAGGACGCCGCCAGTCAAATGGGAGTCAGCGTCGGCAACGCCAAAGTGTTGCAACATCGCGCCCTGCGTCGAGCTGCGGCAGTCAAGACGACGTGTAACCCGTGCACCTATCTCTAGAACGTGAAGGTCATACTCCGGCTCGCCGCTGCGAGCATCCTGCTGATCACGTCCTGCGCCGGCCATGCGTCCGACGCCACGCCAAGCCCGGCGCCAGTCACATTTCAGTCGGGCATGACACCAGGCATGTCCGGCATGACGCCCGGCATGCCCGGCATGCAGACACCACCACCCGCGCCGTCGGCGACCGCCCCTGCGAGCCCAGCGCCCCAGGGCGGAACAGCGGTGAACATCAGCGACTTCAAGTTCAATCCCGCAACGCTGACAGTGCCGGTCGGCACGACCGTGACCTGGACGAACCAAGACGAGGAGCCTCACACCGTGGCAGCCAAGGACGGCTCGTTTCACTCGCCAGGAATGGACACCCACGCCACCTACAGCTTCACCTTCACCACGCCAGGCTCTTATGACTACATCTGCTCGATCCATCCGTTCATGACCGGCACTGTGGTGGTGACCAAATGAGCACCGAACACGATCCCACCGGCATGACCAGACGTCAGCTCATCAGACACAGCGCATGGTTCGGCGCCGCAGTGGTTCTGACGGTCGCCGGCGGCGAAGTGATCTCACACATCGCCGGATCCGCGGACGCCGCACAGACTGCCAAGCCCGCCCTGCGATTCGCCCAAATCAGTGACAGCCACATCGGATTCAACGGTCCCGCGAATCCGAACGTCGCCGACACCTTCAACCAAGCCATCGGCCAGATCAACGGCCTCGGCTTCACACCGGATTTCGTCATCCACACCGGCGACCTGACCCACCTGGCGACGCCGGCGCAATTCGATCAGGTCAAGCAGATGCTGACCGATCTGAACACCCCACACGTCTTCACCGTCCCCGGCGAGCACGACTCGACAGATGATGCGGGACAGAAGTATCGCCAGGTGTTCGGCGCGGGCACTCGAGGCGACGGCTGGTACAGCTTCGACATCGCCGGCGTGCACCTCATCGGCCTCGTGAACACACTCAATTTGAAGAAGCTCGGGCATCTGGGCGCCGATCAACTCGAGTTCATCGAGAAGGATGTGGCCGGGCTGTCCAACGACACCCCGATCGTGGTGTTCAGCCACATCCCACTGTTCGCCATGTATCCCGACTGGGGGTGGGGCACCGACGATGCGGCACAAGCGCTGAGCTACCTCAAGCGCTTCTCCTCGGTCACCTGCCTCAATGGCCATGTGCACCAACTGTTTTCCAAAACGGAGGGCAATGTCACCTTTTACAGTGCGACCACAACGGCATATCCGCTGCCCGCGCCGGGCCAGGGCCCCGCGCCTAAACCGATGACGCTGCCTGCAGGAAAACTGCACGATGCCCTTGGCATCCGCGAGGTGAGTTACACCAAGGGCCAGCAGGCCCTCGCCCTGAAGGATGAGAAGCTCACATGACCGTCACCGACCTGGCCACCAGAATTGCACTGAGCGCGTCGCTAGCGGCCAGCGGCGTCGTGCACGCATATCTCTATGTCGACGGCTACCGCGGCATCCCGACGGTCGGCCCGGCATTTCTGCTGCAGGGCAGTGCCTTCTGCGCGCTAGCCGTATTGATTCTTGTCGGCGGACCGGCATGGCTGCGGTTGGCCGCGGCCATCGGTGCGGCAGGTTCGCTGGTTGCGTTCGCGCTGTCACGAACCGCTGGCCTCTTCGGCTTCACCGAAACAGGTTGGCAGCCAGCCCCCTACGCGATGATCAGTGTGGTCGCCGAGGTTCTCACCATCCTGCTCGTCGCTGCTAGCGCGTTGCGACGGCCGGCCGCCGACCGGCTACCCGCGTGAGCGGCTAGGAGGTCGATACCTCTTTCCGCTGGACTACGCGCTCGACGTCGCCGCGGCGGACGTTCACGGTGAAACGCTTCTCTCCCCAACCCGTGGCGAGAGCGAAGAAAACTGTCTTCGGTTTGCCCAGCACCGTGGTAGCTTCCACGGTTCCGACGGTGCCAGCTGGCACTTCGGGGACGTTCATGCCTTCGATCTGTCGTCGGGCGATGATGGAATCGCCTTTGCGATAGCGAATTTCAGTTACCTCCGCACTTGTCCGACCTCAAATGCTTGGGCTGAGCGAGTACCCGCTCGTGATCATGTTGTCAACATCGGCAGCGATGACGCAACCGATTTCTCAGCTTGCGGCCGCCGCCATCGACCGGCCCGGCGTCCGCACTGCGAGCATGCCGACAAGTCCGGCCGCCAACACCACACACAACCCGCCCATGCCGGCGCGGTCGCTGTCGAATACATCGATGAAGGTCGAAAACAACCATGGGGCAAGAAAAGACACGGCGCGACCGGTGGTGGTGAACAAACCGAACGCCACGCCCTCTTTGCCGTCGGCGGTCATCCGTAGCATCAGCGTGCGCGCCGAGGCCTGCACCGGGCCGATGAACAGGCACAGCAGCAGGCCGCACACCCAGAACGCCGCCGCGCCAGACAACGCCAGCAATGTGAGCGCAACGGTGATCATCGCGATCAACGAACCGACAATCACCAGCTTGGAACCGAGCCTGTCGTCGAGCAGACCACCGAACACCGCACCGACAGCCGCAATGATGCTGGCGCCGATACCGAACAACAGCACATTCGCCGCAGAGATGCCGTAGACCTTCACCCCCAGCACCGCACCGAACGTCGCCACCCCCGTCAGCCCGTCGCGGAACACCGCGCTGGCGAGCAGGTAGTAAACGACGTTGCGGTCGCGTCGCCATTCGCCGGCGATCTCGGACCACAGCGCGCGATATGCACCGAGGAAGCCCACGCGGTCCTTGGGCTCACCGGGTTCGGGCGCGGGCACGACGATGAACACCGGGAATGCGAACACGGCAAACCACACGGCCGCCAACAACACCGCTGCGCGCACATTCTGTCCGTCGTCACCAGGCAAGCCCAGCAGACCGTGGGTGTCGCCGTCACCGGAGATGAAGCCGAAATAGACGATCACCAGGAGGACGACACTGCCCAAAAAGCCCATGGCCAAACCGAATCCAGAGATCCGCCCAGGGCTGTCAGCCGTCGACACTTGTCGCAGCATCGCGTTGTACGGCACGGTCGCCAAGTCGTTGCACGCCGCGGTGCAAGCCAGCAGCGCCAGGCCGGGCAACAAGTAACGGTAGTCGTCGCGGATCAGGCTCATCGACGCCGTCATCAACACAACCGCGCCCGTCAACAGCGCGAGCACACGCTTGCGTCGCCAAGGGGCGTCAACCCAGACACCGGTCACCGGGGCCAACACGGCGACGACCAGACCCGCGAGAGCCAACGTCCGCCCCAGCCAACTGGCGGGACTCGTCTCGCCCGGCAGGTCATGACCGACACTGCTGGTCAGGTAGACCGAGAACACGAATGTCACCACGATGGCATTCACGCCCGTCGCGCCGAAGTCCCACAGCGCCCACGAGACTTGCGATCGCCGCCGGGTCGGCGCGGCCGACCGCGGATCGCTCATGACCGCCCACCATATACAGGCCGGGCGGAGACGGGGTCAGGCCGCGTCGAAGCGACTGCGGGTATCGACCGACCAGAGATGACCACAGTCGGGGCACTGCAGATGGACAAGTGTGCCCTCATTGCTCAGCAGGTACTGCCAATGCGTTGCGCAATTGCGGTCGCTACCGCAGTCACCACAACCGGCCGCGTGGTCGCAGCCGGGACAAGGAAGCCACGCCCGTCGCGAACTGTCGGCGGTCGGGTCAATCGGCAACACGATCCACCGCCCGATCGGGCAGCACACCTGCGCTGACCAGTTCGTCGTAGATGCGCTGCTGGTCTTCGTCGAGGCCGGAGTACAGCATGTCGTACGCCTTCTCTTCCTCTGCGAGCACTGCGATCGGGTCCCAGTCGTCCCCAATGGCCTCGAGTACGGCGGCGCGCCGTCGGGCCTCATCCAGCGTGAGGTCGTAAGAGAAATCCAAGTCGCGCATCGCGGTAGCGTTCCCGACGATCGTTGCCTTAGGCAATGATCTGGATCACAGCGCCGCCAAACACCGCCTCTGCCTGCGCAGATAGCCATCGTCATCCTGATCACAGAGTGGGACCCCTGTGTCCGAAGTGAAAGGCCAGCCGAACGTCACTGTCCCAGCGTCAGCGGCTGGGCCGCGCGGTACTGCTCGAGCACCTGCGGCGCCGGGTCCGCGGTGTAGGACGCGGTCACGCCGACCGACCACGCGGGCGGCGAAGCCTGCTGCGACAGCGTCCACGCGGCCTGCCTGGCCGCGCCGAGCGCGACGTACTCCGCGGGCGTCGGCACATGCACCGGCGCCCCCAGAATCGCCGGTGCAATGCGCCGCACCGCCTCAGAACGCGCTCCCCCGCCGATCAGCAGGATGCGCTGCACATCGACACCATGCGCCGCGATCTTGTCGATGCAGTAGGCCATAGACGCGAGTAAACCCTCGACGGCTGCCCGAGCAATGTTGGCAGGCACCAGGTTACGAGTCGTCATGCCGTGCAGCGCGCCCGATGCGCCGGGGAGGTTCGGCGAGCGTTCGCCCTCCAGATACGGCACCAAGGTGAGGCCCTCTGCACCGACCGGCGCCGACAAGGCCAGCCGGTCCAGCTCGTCGAAGTCGACGCCGAGCATCGTGGTGACTGCAGCCAGCACGGGCGCGCCGTTGAGGGTGCACACCAGCGGCAGCTGCCGTCCAGTCGCGTCGGCAAAGCCGGCGACGATGCCGTCCCGGTCATGGGGTGCAGCCTCGCCCACCGCGCTGACCACTCCGGAAGTGCCGAGCGAGACGATGCAATCCCCTGTGCCGGCACCGAGGCCCAGCGCAGCCGCGGCGTTGTCGCCCGCTCCGGCGCCGAGCACCGCGCCCGTCGACGTCTGTCCGGCGACGTCCCGGGGACCCAGCACCGCGGGCAGCGCGGGCCGTCGCCCCCGCATCGCCAACTCGAGCAGATCGGGCTGATAGCTGTCGGTCTCCGACGAGAAGTAGCCCGTGCCGCTGGCGTCGCTGCGATCGGTGCGCAGCGTGGCGATGTCCGTGGACCCGCTCAGCCGCCAGGTCAGCCAGTCGTGCGGCAGGCAGACAGCCGCGGTCGCATCTGCGTGCGCAGGCTCGTGGTCGGAGAGCCAGCGCAGTTTCGTCGCCGTGATGGCCGCGACCGGCACGACGCCGATCCGCTTGGCCCATTCGCCCGGGCCACCGAGTTCGTCGACGAGGTCGGCTGCCGCGTCGCTGGATCGAGTGTCGTTCCACAGCAACGCGTCTCGCACGACCTCGCCTGTGTCGTCGAGGCACACCATGCCGTGCTGTTGCGCGCCGACCGACACCGCCGCCACGTCGTCGAGGCCGCCGGCTGCACCGATACTCGCTTCCAATGCGGACCACCACAGCCGGGGGTCGATCTCGGTGCCGTCCGGGTGAGGTGAGGACGCCGATCGCACGACCTCCCCGGTATCGGCGTCACAGACGATCACCTTGCAGGACTGGGTGGACGAGTCGACGCCCGCAACGAGTGCCACGCCTGCGAAGCTACCCCGATGAGTTGGGCAGTGACGTGATGTCGTTGACGATGACCGACCACAGGCTGGCAGAACTCGCTGCTGCGCTACGCCGTTTGATGTCAAACTTGCGATGTGGAGGACATCGAGCATCCCGAAGCCCAGAAATGGGATCGGGATCGAGATGAGACGGAAGCACAACGGCTGGACCGCAATTGGTCGAGCCTGCTTCAGGAGTTGCGGGTGGCCCAGACCGGGGTCCAATTGCTCACCGGGTTCCTGCTGACGCTGCCCTTCCAGCAGCGGTTCAGCCAGCTCGACGGCGTGATGCGCACGGTCTTCCTCGTGACATTCGGCTGCTCGGTCGGTGCCACCGTGTTGCTGGTGGCACCGGCCAGCATGCATCGGCTGCTGTTTCGCCGTCATCGCCTGAAAACGTTGGTGTCCGCCGCACACACCTACGCAATGGCCGGACTGCTGCTCCTGGGAGTGGCGCTCGGCGGGGTGGCTGTCGTCATTTTCGACGCCGTGCTGGGCGCGACGGAGGCGTGGATCGCGGGTGGTGTGACACTGCTGGCCGTGGCGGCGTTCTGGTACGCGATGCCACTGATCGGACGGCGGGACGACGACAACCGCTACTGACGTTTGCGTCATGGGGGCCGGGGGAACACAGCGCTCATGTTGATTCGACGAATTGCGCGCCCGATGTTGTCAGCGGTCTTCATCAGCCGCGGCGTCGATGCGCTCCGCAGCCCTAAACCAGCGGCCGACGCGGCCCGTCCCACCCTCGAAGGTCTGAGCAAGCTGCCGGATCCTGTCGGTACCAATATTCCGTCCAACGCTGAGACGGTCGCCCGCGTCAACGCCGCGGTGCAGATCGGCGGCGGGCTGCTGCTTGCCAGTGGCAAGCTGCCGCGTCTGGCGTCTGCCGCGCTGGCTTTCACGGTGATACCGGGAAGCCTTGGCGCGCATACGTTCTGGGGTGAGGCCGATCCGCATCGCAAGGCCGACGAACGTCGCGCGTTCTTCACCGACGTCAGCTTGATCGGCGGGTTGATCATCGCCGCCGTCGACACCGAGGGCAAACCGTCGCTCGGTTGGCGCGGTCGCCGCGCCGCGCGCAAGGTGTCCGAGGCCGTCGGCGCCGCCCTTCCCGTCGGCGCAGCGACGGGTGGTGCGTTGGCGGACAGCGCGCTCGCGGAAAAGGTGGGCCACGGTTTGGCGGTTGGCGCCGAGCGTGGCCGCGAACTGGCACACGTCGCCCGCGAACGCGGGGCGGAATGGGCCGAGGTCGCCCGGGAGCGCGCACCCGTGTTGGCCGAGGCGGCCCGCGAGCGCGGCGCAGAGTTGGCGGAAATCGCGCGCGAGCGCGCACCCGTGTTGGCCGAGGCGGCCCGCGAACGGGGTGCCGAGTGGGCGGACATTGCGCGTGAGCGTGCGCCCGAAATCGCTGAGGTGGCCCGCGATCGCGCCGGCGACTTCGCCGACACCGCGCGCACTCAGGTCAAGCAGCAACGACGTCGCTGGACCTGACCCCAATGTCGTTGCGCGGCTGTTGAGATCGGGCCGCGTCGAATCGCCGGCGACCGCGCGTTCGAGCGGTACATTTGCCGCATGACAAGTGGTGAGTACGGCGAACTCGGGAGCTATCCACCGCCAGGCGGGCAGGAGCCCGGCGGCGTCGTTGTGCGGGTTGGTGCACGGGTGGTCGACGGCATCGTCGTCAACATCGTCGCTGTCTTGTTTGCCCTCGCCGCAGGCTCACTTTCGAGCTATTGGGTCACCGGCCTGTTCTCCGGCCTGCTGATGTTCCTCTACTTCTTGGTGTTCGAGGCCACCCAGGGTTGGACGCTCGGCAAGAAACTGCTTGGCCTGCGCGTCCACGGCCCAGGCGGGTCACCGAAACCAGACTTTCAACAGTCGGCGGTTCGCAACGTCTGGACGCTGTTGCCGATCATTCCGATCATCGGCGGCTTCCTGCTGTTCGTCGCTATCGTCGTGATAGTTCTGACCACCAACAGCAGCCCGACCAAACAGGGCAAGCACGACGAACTCGCGGGCGGCACCCAGGTCGTCAAAGGCTAGCTTGTCTCGTGAGCAGACGCCCGCGCTAGCGCGTCATATGAAGATGCCGAGAACCAGCACCAGCACCAGGCCCGTGACCGACAGCACGGTTTCCATGATCGACCAGGATTTGATGGTCTGACCCACGCTCATTCCGAAGAACTCCTTCACGAGCCAGAACCCGGCGTCGTTGACGTGGGAGAAGAACAGCGAGCCGGCGCCGACCGCGAGCACGACCAATGACACCTGGCCGGTGCTCATGCCTTCCACCAGGCCCAGCATCAGCGACGACGCCGTGATGGTCGCGACTGTCGCGGAACCTGTTGCGAGCCGGATCAATACGGCCAGCACCCAGGCGAGGAGAATCGCCGAGACCCCGGTGCCCTTTGCCCAGTCCGCGAGCATGGTGCCGATACCGGTGTCCACCAGGACCTGCTTGAATCCGCCGCCGGCGGCGACGATCAGGATGATGCCCGCGACCGGAGGCAGCGACGTCTCAAGGCATTTGACGATCTGATCGCGCGTCATCGCGGCCCCGCGGCCCAGCGTGAAGATGCCAACCACAACCGCGATCAACAACGCCACGAGCGGACGGCCCAGAATGTCGAACGTCTGGCGCAGCAGATTGCCTTTGTCGTCGATGAAGATGTCGACCAACGCCTTTCCCATCATCAAGCCGACCGGCAGAAGAACCGAAAACATAGTGATGCCGAAGCTGGGCCGTTGGCGCGCAACGCGGGTCGTGGTTTGGGTCGTCGCGCCCTCCCCCTCTGCGACGTCGGCAGCGGTAACCACTGAGCCACCGCCGTTGCTGGCGAAATCATCGGCCTCGAACCGATCAGGTACGTCGATGACCACCCAGCGCCCCGCCAGCCTGCCGAACAACGGGCCCGCCACGATGACCGTCGGGATTGCAACGAGCACACCCAGCGCCAGCGTGACGCCCAAATCGGCCTTCAGCAGGTCGATCGCGGTCAGCGGTCCTGGGTGCGGCGGCACCAGCCCGTGCATCGCGGAAAGCCCTGCCAGCGCGGGGATTCCGACGGTAATGAGGGAGAGCTGCGAACGCTTTGCGACCAAATAGATGACCGGCATCAGCAGCACCAGGCCGATCTCGAAGAACATCGGCAAACCAATGATGGCCCCCACCAAGGCCATTGCCCATGGCAGCGCGCGCGGCGAAGCGTGCCCCACGATGCTGTCGACTATCTCGTCGGCTCCGCCGGAATCAGCGAGCAGCTTGGCGAACATCGCGCCAAGTGCGATCAGGATGCCCACTCCCGCCGCCGTGGTACCGAACCCGTCGCCGAAAGAGTCGAGCACATCTCCGACGTTCTCGCCCGCGACGATGCCGACGGTGATGGCGCCGAAAATCAATGCGAGGAAGGGATGCAGTTTGGCGATCGTGATCAGCACGACGATCAGCGCAATGCCGGCCAGCGCCGCGAGGATCAGCTGCCAGCCCGAGGCGACGGGTTCTGGCAGCTTGGTGTCGGCCGCCAGGACGGTGAGTGCGGGGGTCATCGGTTCTCCTGTTCGGTTGTGCGCGTGGCGGATAACGCGACGTAGTTGTCGACGATGGAATCGATGTTCTGGTCGACATCGATGGCGATGCCGCGTTCGTCGGCCTCGAGTGGTTCGAGTGTGGAAAATTGCGATGCCAGCAGAGAGGCCGGCATGAAGTGTCCGGGACGGCTGGCCTGCCGCTTGCCGATGACCTCGGGCGTTCCGGCCAGATGCAGGAATTCGACGTCGGTGCAATGGCGGCGCAACTGATCACGGTATTTGCGCTTCAGCGCCGAGCAACTCATCACCCCGCCGTCGGAGCAATGCTCGGCGAGCCACTGCCCGATCGCCTCGAGCCACGGATAGCGATCGTCGTCGTCGAGCGGTTCACCGGCCGTCATCTTGGCGATGTTCGCAGGCGGATGAAAGTCATCGGCGTCCGCGAACGGCACCCGCAGGCGCTGCGCCAACGCCGCTCCGACGGTCGACTTACCTGAGCCAGAAACGCCCATGACGACGATTGGTGACGCCATCCCCTCCACCTACCCAGTTGTGCTTGCCGTCACACAGGATGCCTCAATGATCATACGATTGCAACTGTGTAGCGCAATCATATGGTTTTAATAACGTCAGCAAACCTATGACAAGATGTATGCGTGACCAGCGAAGCAAACGTCGGCGCTCTGCACGGCAACTTGCTGACCGCGCTGGGCACGGCGATCGTTTCGGGCGACTGCCCACCCGGCCAGGTGCTCACGCTCGACGGCGTCAGCGCGCGGCACGGCGTGTCGCGAAGCGTCGCCCGTGAGGCGATCCGCGTGCTGGAGTCCATGGGCATGGTCGAGTCGCGCCGCCGGGTAGGCATCACGATTCAGCCGGCTCACAAGTGGAACGTCTTCGACCCCCGCCTGATCCGATGGCGGCTCGAGGCGGGTGATCGCGCCGCCCAGCTCGTTTCGCTTTCGGAGTTGCGGCGCGGTTTCGAGCCGGCAGCCGCCGCGCTTGCCGCCCGGCGCGCCGACCCGCATCAGTGTCGGATCATGGCGGCCGCGGTTTCGGACATGGTCGTGCACGGCCGCTCGGGTGACCTCGAGTCATATCTGTTGGCGGACAAGATCTTTCACCAGACCCTGCTGGAAGCCAGTGGCAACGAGATGTTTCGGGCGCTCAACGGGGTCGTAGCCGAGGTGTTGGCAGGGCGCACCCACCACGGAATGATGCCCGACCAACCGAATCCCGCTGCCATCGAGCTGCACGACCAGGTGGCTCGCGCGGTCCGCCTCCGAGACGAGGACGGCGCCGAACGCGCCATGCGGGCGATCATCGACGAAGCGGTATCGGCTGTAGCCGAAGAGTTTTCGGAACAGCCCTAGGGGCGCGGCGCGTAGCTGTACTTGATGCTGCCGCCGCTGACCGTCGTGACCGTCAAGGTGAACTGGGTACTTTCTGAGCCGGTGACAACCGTACATTCGACGGTGTTGCCCGGCTTGCCCTCGAGGTTTCCGGTGCACTCGACTCGATCGGGCCTGCGTCCTGATTGCTGCTCGAATTCGTCGAGCAGTGAACTCGCGACCTCCTCTTTGGTCAGCACCGGCACCACGTCGAAGTTCATCATCAAACCCTCGACGCTGCTCACTTCGACGGTGCGCCGCAGTTTGAGTCCGCCCGAGTCCACGTCGCAATGTGCGGTCGAGCCGACCTTGCCCTGCAGGCCCGATTCACATGACACCGAGGCGACCGGAGCGTGTGACGCGTCTGCGACGAGGCGTGAGACCGCCTTTTCGAGTTGCTCTTTGGAAAGCGCCGGGCTCATCTCGTAGTTGATCGTGTCCCCGTCGATGCTGATGACCGTGACGACCGGTTCGAAGCTGTTCGTCGGGCTCATCACCACCTCGCAGCGGGCCGTCTTGCCGACCTCGCCGATCAGGTCGTCCTTACACGTCACCGACTGTGGTCGTTGACCGGCCTTCTCCAGCCGACTGGCGACGTCGGCTTGCAGGGCGTCTTTGCCGACCGCAGGCTTGCCGCCCAGCCCGGCGTTCGCGTCGCAGCCCGAGACCAGCGCCCACACGGTTGCCAAGGCGCCAAGGGCTGGAATCACCGTATGCAATGGCCGCCTCCTGGACCGTTGCTGGTGTGCGCCCACTGGGCGCTTGCAGGGACCATAGCAAGCTGGCTGGCGGTGTGATGGTTAACTGCAGAAGTGGCCAGACAACCTTCGCTCGCACGCCGCTTCTTTGATCGTTTCGAACCGGTACATGCAGTCACGTATTTCTCGCCGGAAGCGCGAACGGCCCTAGACGGGCTGGGATTTCGCGGTTTCTGGATGGGTTACTTCGCCGCTCGGTCCGCGCCGTTCGGGGTGGTGTCACCACAGGTTGTCACCGCCGCGTTCTACAACTTCACTCCCGAGCGCGTCGCGAAGTCGTTGCTCTCCGCATGGGAGGTCTCGTCGCCGGCCGACGCACTGCGCGTCCGCGAGGAGTCCGCGGTAGAGGCGTTGCGCCGCTACGGCGTTACCGATGACGAGGCCGCGGCCGCAGCCGAACTGGCAGAGAAGGCCGCCCGCGGTGCGCCGCTCGACGGGCGGCCGTTGTTCGCGGCGAATGCGGCGCTGGAGTGGCCGGCCGACCCCGTTGCCAGGCTGTGGCATGCGGTCACGCACCTGCGCGAACACCGCGGCGACGGGCACATCGCGGTGCTTGTGGCACTTGGAGTGTCAGGGCGGGAGTGCAACGTGCTGCACGCCGCTGCGGGCCGGGTGCCCACGGAGATGATCATGCGCGGCCGCGACTACGACGAGCAGCAGTGGGCGCACTACCGCGGGCTGCTGGCCGGCCGCGGGCTACTCGACGGCGACGGCGCGCTCACCGACGCTGGCCGAGAACTCAAGCAGCGCATCGAGGACAACACGGATCAGCTGGCGCTTTCGGCGCTCGAGGCGCTTGACGACGACGAGGTCGAACGGCTGTTCCAGGCGCTCACGCCGATCACTCGGAAGGTGGTGGCGGCCGGCGACGTTCCCGCCGCGACGCCCATGGGACTCGGCCGTGACGATCTTGACGACAACAGCGCCCACCTCCCCTAGCGCGACGCCCCTTTTCGCCGAGCGTGCGTGTCTGAACACTGACACGCCGCATTTTGCGTACATGTTGCGCACGCTCGCGGCACATTGAGAGACGTGATCGTGCTGAAATCCATCGCCTTGTTCGTTCTCGCCGCGCTGCTCGAGATCGGCGGCGCCTGGCTGGTCTGGCAAGGTGTGCGCGAACATCGCGGATGGTTGTGGGCCGGTGCGGGCGTTATCGCGCTGGGCGCCTACGGGTTTGTCGCGGCGTTCCAGCCTGATGCCAACTTCGGACGAGTGCTGGCAGCGTATGGCGGGGTGTTCATCGCAGGCTCGCTGATCTGGGGGATGGTCGCCGACGGATTCCGGCCGGATCGATGGGACATCGCGGGAGCCGTTGTAAGCCTGATCGGCGTTGGCCTGCTGATGTACGCTCCCCGCTGATGCGGATCATCGTCACCGGCGCCAACAGCGGAGTCGGGAAAGCAACCGCCGCGTCGTTGGCCAAGGACGGCCACAGCGTGGTGATCGCCTGTCGAAACCTGGAAAAGGGCGAGCGGGCGGCCGCCGAAATGTCGGGCGACGTCGAAGTGGCTGAACTTGACCTAGCCGATCTTTCGAGTGTCCGGTCGTTCGCCGACTCGGTGGAATCCGTTGATGTGCTTGTGAACAACGCCGGTGTGATGAATCTGCCGCTGACGCGCACCACTGACGGCTTCGAGGCGCACATGGGCACCAACCATTTGGGTCATTTCGCGTTGACATGTCTGCTCGGCGACAAGATCACCGGCCGTGTCGTCTCGGTGGCGAGCGCGATGTACCACTTCGCGCGTATTCATTTCGACGACTTGAATTGGCACAGCCGGAAGTACTCGCGGACGGCGGCGTACTCGGAGTCGAAGTTGGCCAACCTGCTGTTCGTGCGCGGACTCGTGGCCCGCGGCGTACGCGCATACGCGACGGATCCGGGTATGACCGACACCGGCATCACCCGAGGCATCGCGGCCGCTATGCCGGTCGCCGAACCGGTTACGGTGTGGCGTTTCTTGCACACTGCCGAGCAGGGCGCGCGGGCAAGCCTTCAGGCGGTGACGACCGATCTGCCAAGCGGGACGTATCTGGCGCCGAGGTTCAACCAGTGGGGTAAGCCGCGCGTCACGCACTTGCGCAAGAAGGCCCGCGATCCGGTAGCAGCCCGCCGGCTGTGGGAGCTGTCGGCCGACCTGACCGGTTGCGACTGGCCGAGCTGATTGCCGCGGAACGCTAGTGCTGGTTGCGGTTCCATTCCACCCAGCCGACGCCGCTGCGGCCGTCGTCAGTGGTGACCGTCGCCCAGGCCCGCGGGAAGTGGCTGATCCGCCCGTCGGGGGCGGTGAGCAGCACGGGGGCGTGCCCGCGAATATCGACCGTAGCGGTCAAGTCGCCATAGGCGATCGTGGTCGCGGTCGGTAAGTCGTTGTCGCCGAACGTCTCCCGCGCTGTGACACTCTGTAGTTCGGCAAGCGGCCGGCCGGGCTGTTGTACGTAGCCGATGCCGAACGGCGGCGCGCCGGGAATGCGAATGTCCACGCCGTGCAGGTGCGTGCCGTCGTCGAGATGCAGTGCGCTCCACACCCAGTCCATTGCCCACCAATCGCGGACGCCCCACGAGTGGTCGCGCTGGGCGGGAACCGCGCGTACGGACACCTCGCTGCCGCCGACGGTGAACGTCCCGGAAACCGTGCAGGGGATCTCATACCGCGGCGTGATCCGGTACAGGTACGGCGTGCCCGCTGTCGTCCAGCCCAGATCGATCGCAACCTCGACGGGTCGGCCTGCCTCACCTCGCAGTAGCGCCGCCGGATCGTCGTATGCCTGCCCCTGTCCCCGCACCTGCACCTGGTAGGTACGCAGGGGGTCCACCGCGACGAGCGTCAACTCATAGCCGTCGCCTCGTACCGCCGCGGGATCCTCAGGCAGCGCCGCCTCGAAATCGTTGATTGCCACGGTCGCCATGTCAGGACCGCACAGCAGCGCGTTGACCCACGCCGTCTGCTGGTTGGGATACAGCCCCAGCCTGATCCAGCCGCCGACACCCTGATCCGCGTCGGCAAAGTCGAAGTACCAGCTCTCGTTCCAGAACGGTTCGTCGGTGCCCTCGTGCGGGCCCTCGTCGGCCGGCTCGGGTGTAAGTGGTTGCACCACAACAGGTTCGGGAAGGGTCGCCAGCGCATCACAGTCGAGCACATGCTGGCAGTGACGCTCCAGCATGACCATGAACATGTCGTCGCCGCGCTCGGTTCGTGCAACCAGCATGGACGAGACGATCGCCATCATGACGCCGAAGAAGCTCTGCCGCCGAACCCCTTCGCGCACGTCGTCGAGGCTGATCAACCCGCCGAGCCTGTAGTGGTAGGCGCGCAACAGCGCGTCATAGTGATCGCGGCGCGGCTCGTCGGGCAGCGCACATCCGAGGAAGTAAGCCACATCGGTCATGGCCGGGCCCCATGCCACCGTCTGCCAGTCCACCACAGTCAGCGGACGGTCCGCGCCCTGCTCACCGAACAACATGTTGTCCACCCGATAGTCGCCGTGCACCAGTCCGTGCGGCCGCTCGGGAGCGGATTCGCTTGCGACGTATGCGTCGAAGCTTGCGACCAGCCGCTCACACACGTCGCGATGCGCTGGAGCGATACGGTCACGATATCGGTCGACGAATCCCGCATACAATTGGGCGATCAGCGCCTGGTTCATCGGGGACTCGCGATTGAGCCAGTCTGCGTTGGCCATTGCCGCATCGCCGAGCAGCGGCGCATGCACCCGGCCCAATTCCGACAACGCCAGCTTGGCCTGTTCGACTGTCGCTCCGCGGATTTCGTCGCCGACGACGGCCGGGCCTGCATCGCCCAACAGCAGGTGAAACGCGCCGGTGGCGGTGTTGAAGGCCGCGTGATGGCATGGCGCGATCGGCCCGTCGATGGCCGGTGCGATATCGGTGTAGAACCGCACCTCTCGTTCGTACAGACCAAGAGCGAGGCCCGTCTGCCTGCTCACCGCGTCGGTGGCGGCGACCTTGAGCACCACTGACTTTGGGCCGTCGGCGCCATCGGCGTAGGACAGTGCTACGCGGTAGCACTCGCTCATCTGGCCCGTACCGATGCGCTCGAACGCGAAATCGCTCACCGGCACCCCGAGTGCGGTGGTCAGCCATTCGGCCGTCAGATCGGCGGGCCGCTCCACCACGTCAGTGGTGTGCACTGGTCGCCGATGTGTGAGATCCCGCCACGTCCAGTGCCGGGTTGCGGTCGAAGAACCCGAATGGCTTGAGCCAGAACGACACCACGTCGACCGGCATCACCGGCCAGTCCTCTGGCCGGGTGATGTGATGGATGCCGAACACGTACCACATCACCACATCGGTGTTCTCGATCGACCGGTTTGCCAGCGTCCACCGGCCCAGCCCGTTGTCTTTCTTGGACTGGTTCACGAATTCGCCTGCAGGCCAGCGCTCGTCGGGGCAGTTCGGCGTCACCCACAGCGTGTGGCCGATCACGCTCGCACGTTCCAGAAGCGGTGATTCGGGATCGAACATCGGCGGAATCGCTCCGCTGGGGACCAATTTGTACGACGGGTGGGTGCCCAGACCGTTGACCACGTTGGTGTTGACCACCTTCCAGCAGCGTTGTGTCGCGAAGTTCACGTCCTGCTTCGCCTGGCTCTCGGTGCGCAGCGGCACATTGCGCACGACGAGCGAAAGTCCGTGCGGGTTATCGGGACCGACCGCTTCCGCGTGCGACTCGGTCATGTAGACGGTGTTGTCGCAGCCATCGATGTCCATGTCGAGGCGTGCGACTAAAAAGTGTTGGTGGAACGGCGCATACGTGCGCTCGTCCACCAGGGTGCCGTTCGGATGCGCCTGCCCGGGTGCCAGCGGCGTGGTCACCATGATGCCGGTGGCCCGCACCTCGCATTCGATGTTGCCGTCCTGGTGTAGCCGCCAGTACACCAGGTATTCGTAGTTGGCGACGGTGACGTGAAACGAGATCGTCAGCCGACGCATCCGGCGCACCTCGGCGCCGATGTCGTGGTCGACGTGCTTCCACAGCACCGCGGCGTCTTCCTCGTGGATGCAGATCGCATTGGCGATCGTGTAGGGCTCGCCCTTGCTGTTGTGCAAAACCGCGTCCAGGTAACGGATCTCGCCAAGACAGTCGCAGCCGAGCTCCAACGAGGTGGTCATGAAGCCAAGGCCCCACTCGCCGATGTCGAAGGCGGTGCGCCGGTAATGATCGACCGACGGATCGCGGTAGGGGACGATCATCTCCGCGAACGACAAACGATGTGCCACTGAGCGATTCCGGTCGCCGTCGCGGTAGCGAACGGTGTGCAGCGTCATCCCCTCGCGGTGGTTGAAGCCGATGCGCAGCGACCAGTTCTGCCATTGCAGTTCGTGGCCGTCCAAGGTGAACGACGGCCCGTCTGGCTGGGCGATGTGCAACGGTTTGAGTGGATCGCGGCGCGATGCCGACCGAATGTGGTCCGGTATGTGGCTCGGCACGTATTCGCCCATCACGCGGGGTCTCTCGACGCCGGTCTGAGAGAAAGGACCGGAGTCCTCGACCCGCAGCAGCTCCATCGAATTGAGATCGATCACGCAGTGCAGCCCGCTGATCAGGTTCGCGTACGGGTTGGCGCCGGGCACCGCCTTGAGCCAGGTGTCCGACCAGCCGAGCCGCCGGTCGCGCCACTGCGGCGGGGCCACGGCGTCGCCGAACGTCCACGTGTCGAAGAACACGAGGTCCATCTCGGTGATACCGCGTTTGGCCAGCGCAGCAATCAGGTCAGGATGGCTACGCAGCAACTGGTCGCACTCCACGAACTCATCGACGGTGAAGTTGGCCTGCACACCGGGAATGTGTTCGAACGATTCGACGCGGTTGTCGGTCAACGACACGAGGCTCTTGTACGTGGCGTTGACCGACCGCTGCAGACAGATCACCTCGGCCCGTCGCGCCGGAGGCGGCCCCCCGTCGTCGAACGACGTCAGTTCGGTCTTGCTCGGTTCGGCCAACTCGATCGACGCGTACCGCCAGCCGTCACCGACGCCGTGTTCGCGCTGCAGGATCGACGCGACCGCCAGAAACTCTTCGCCAGTGAGCGGATCCAGTGGATGAGCCACGGGATTACGCAATCACACCGGCGTCACGCCGCGCAGCCAATTCGGTGACGGCCTCAGCCCGTTGCCAGCGAGAAGCCTTCCCATGCCTGCCTGCGGTCGGCGTGTGGGTCGTATTCGACGTGGGGCCGCCGATCCAGCACCATCACCGCCCGGTCCTCGCTGTTGTATGCCGGCCAGTCCTGGCCCGGGACTCCGGTACGGGCGAAGGCACGCCAGCGGGTCTGCACGTCGTCGCTGACCCGCAACGTCGTCCGCCGGTCGGCCGCCGCCGTCAGCAGCCTGCCGAATGTCGTGCGGTAGACGTCGAACACCGCCAACAACTCGGTGGCGTGCGTCGCGCCGAACCCCGACCAGCGCAGCGTGCGCGGCGCGTAGTCGTAGCGGTAGAGGTAGGTCGGCGCGTGGCAGCTGTGCGCCTCGGCGATCTGCCACGCCGCCGAGCCGAATGCGAAGTCGCTGCCGAACTGAATGCATGCCGCAGGATTCGGGTAGCCCGGGTATGCGGCGGTAATGCGTTCGCGCTCACCGGGTTCCACCGCCGCCAACAGGCGCTCGATCGTCGGCTCGGTCATCGGCAGAAGGTTCAGGAAACGGCCGAACAACCTGGCCTCCTCGGCATTGGTGCCGACGATGAGCGGCACGCGATGCGCGGTGCCCGCCCTCATCGCCTCGACCGGATCCAGCGGCAAGTATTCGGTCCCGCGAGTGGGCCCGGCGGCAAACGCGCCGAGCATCTCGCGCTGCCCCTGCCGCACCAGCTGCTCGAACGCGTTGACCAGGTCCGCCGGTCGCGCCGCCATCACCGCGCTGGCGCCGTCCTCCCTCCCCGCGCCCAGCAGCGAAGCGAACTTCGTTGCGTATTCCGCTGCGATCTCTGGGGAACGCACCATACCCGCGGCCGGGCTCTCCGAAATCGCCTGGGCGAAAAGGCCTTTGGCGGCGGGCACAGCCAGCAGCGTGGCGACGGCGTGTGCGCCTGCGCTCTCGCCGAAGATCGTCACGTTGCCGGGGTCGCCGCCGAACACCGCGATGTTGTCGTGCACCCAGCGCAGCGCCATCACCAGGTCACGCAAGAACAGGTTGTCGTCGATGGTGATGTTCTGGTCGGACAGCGACGACAAGTCCAGACAGCCCAGCGCGTTGAGGCGGTAGTTCACCGAGACATACACACAACCCTTGCGCGCCAGCGCTGCGCCGTCGTAGACCGGTGTCGCCGAACTGCCCATGAAGTAGCCGCCGCCGTGTATGAACACCATGACCGGTAACGGCTGATCCGAAGGACGCTTGGGCGTGACGACGTTGAGCGTCAAACAGTCCTCACCCATCGGCTGGTATTTGCCGGGAGCGACCATCGTGTACATGCGTTGCTGCGGCGAGCAGTAGCCGAATCCGTGGCAGTACCGCACGCCGCGCCACGGCTCCACGGGCTGGGGCGCACGCAGACGCAGCGGCCCCACCGGCGGGCGCGCATACGGTATGGACCGCCACCGATTCACGCCGTCGCGGGTGAAGCCCTCGACCGTGCCCGACTCGATGGTTGCGCGGACAACATGCTCGTGCATGACTTCGACGGTATCGAAAGAGCCTCGCCGCCGCGCCTGGCCAGCGATTGCGTGTCGGGCCGCTAGCCTTGGCCGTTATGCGGATTGCTGCCCTGATCGCGGCGTCTGTGCTGGTGGCGGGGTGTTCACACACCGTGGCCGGGGAACAGTCGACGCCCTCGTTGACGGTCCCGCCGAGCACAACGCACGCCGCACCTTCAACGACTTCGCCCACCTCGACCACGACTGCCAAGGCACCGGGGGCTGGGGCACCGATGCGCGACGTCATCGCGTGGGTTGAGGCGGGCGGGGCTGCCGACGCGGCACAGTTTCACTCCGCGACCCGCGACGGCGCGACGACCGATCTCGGCGAAGACGTCGCGTTCGTCACGCCGTCGGGCAAGACCAACTGCATGACCGACGCGAAGTACAGCCAGGGCGCATTGGCGTGCCTGGTGGATCTGACGAATCCGCCGCCGAGGCCCGACGACGCCTACGGACAGTGGAAGGGCGGCTGGGTCGACTACGACGGCATGAGCGTGCAGATCGGTTCGGTGCACGGCGACCCCGGCCGCTTCACCGCGGGCTCGGGACCGGAACTGCCGTACGGCCAGTCGCTGGCGTTCGGCGACTACCGCTGCCGCAGCGACCAGGCCGGGTTGGTGTGCGTGAACTATGCACACCAGTCCGCGGCCAGGTTCAGCGACGCGGGCGTGCAGGTGTTCGGCTGTCTACAACCGGCAACCGCTCCCCCGCAGATCGGCCAGATGTTCAGCTGCTGAGCACGGCCTCATGAGCCGGATAGGCGTGCACGATCACCGATATGAGCTTCGGAATGCTGTGGGCCAGTTCATGTTCGGCGCTGTGCGCGACAGCGTGCGCTTCGGCCAGGCTCAGTCCCGGATCGACGTCGAGTTCGGCGTCGGCTTCCAGCTGATGGCCAACCCAGCGCATCCTGACCCGTCGCACCGCGCGAACTCCTGGCCGGGCGGCCAACACCGTGACGGCGTTCTCGACCAGATCAGGGTCGACGCGATCCAGCAGCCTGCCGAAAACGTCGCGCGCCGCGAACACCAATACGACGACGATGACAGCAGCGATGACCAGCCCGACGATCGGGTCGGCCACCGGAAACCCCAGTGCCGCGCCGATAGCACCGGCGACTACCGCCAGCGACGTCAAACCGTCTGTGCGCGCATGCATTCCGTCGGCCCGCAGCGCCGCCGACCCGATTCGCTTGCCCACTCGAATCCGGTAAAGGGCAACCACTTCGTTGCCGAGGAATCCGACGATGCCTGCGGCTGCGACCCAGCCCAGATGCGCCAACGGGGCGGGATCGATCAGCCGGCGGATGGCCTCGACTGCGGCCACCACCGCCGAGATCGCGATCACGGCGACCACGAACAGCCCGGCCAGATCCTCGATTCGGCCAAACCCGTACGTGTAACGCCGGGTGGCGGCCCGGCGGCTCATCGAGAACGCGACCCACAGTGGGACCGCGGTCAGCGCGTCGGAGAAGTTGTGCACAGTGTCGGCGAACATCGCGACCGAGCCCGACAGCGCGACGATGACGCACTGCGCCGCCGCCGTGAGGCCGAGCACCACCAGGCTGATCTTCACCGCGCGGATACCCTCGGCGCTGTCGCGCATGGCGTCGTCGAGGCTGTTCGTGTGGTCATGACTGTGAGTGAGGCCCATCAGACCGCTCCCTCGTGCAGCACCCGCAGCTCGCCGTCGTCCAGGTGATGCGCGGGCACGCCGCCCGCCGCGTGTTCTGCGTTGTACACGGCGTCGGTGACGAGTTGGCGGACGTGATCGTTCTCCAGCCGGTAGATCACCTGGGTGCCCTCGCGCCGGGTTCGGACCAGCCGCGCCATCCGCAGCTTGGCCAGGTGCTGAGACACCGAGGGCCCCGGCTTGCCGACACGTGCGGCCAGGTCATTGACGGACAGCTCGCGGTCGGCGAGCGCCCAGAGCAGCTGAACGCGCGTGGAGTCCGACAGCATGCGGAACACCTCGACAACCAGATCGGCTTGCTCGTCGGCCAGCCGCCGGCCGCAGACCTTCTTATCTGCATTCATACGCAGATAATAGCGCGCGTCAGGCGACGCCCTTCTGCTTCAGCAGGGGCAGCACACCCTCGGCGAACCAGTAAGCCTCTTCCAGATGGGGATAGCCGGACAGGATGAACTCGTCGAAGCCAAGCGAGTGGTACTCGAAGATCAGGTTCGCAACCTCTTCGTGACTGCCTACCAGCGCCGTGCCCGCTCCGCCGCGGACCAGGCCGACGCCTGCCCACAGGTTCGGGTAGATCTCCAACTGGTCCACTCGGCCGCCGTGCAGTGCGGTCATCCGCCGCTGCCCCTCGGACTCCGACTTGGCATGCAGCTCAGTGGCTTTGGCGATTTGGTCCGGTGTCAGTTCGGCCAGCAATTCGTCGGCGACAGCCCAGGCCGCCGCGGAGGTGTCGCGGCTGATCGTATGCAGGCGGATACCGAACCGGACGCTGCGGCCCCGCTCTTCGGCCAGCTTGCGGACCGCCGCGATCTTGGCCGCCGCCGCCTGCGGCGGCTCGCCCCATGTCAGATAGACGTCAACGTACTCCGCGGCGATTGGCAGCGCGGCAGGCGAGGAGCCACCAAAGTAGATCTGCGGCAACGGATCCGGCGGCTCCGACACCCGCGCATCGGCAACCGAATAGTACTTGCCTTCAAAGTCGACGGAGTCCTGGCGCCACACGGAGTTCACGATGTGCAGGAACTCCCCCGTGCGGGCGTAGCGCTCGTCGTGACTGAGCCAGTCGCCGAAGCGGCGCTGCTCCAGATCGTCGCCACCGCTGACGATGTTGAGCAGCACACGCCCCTCCGAGAACCGCTGCAACGTCGCCGTCTGCTGCGCGGCCAGGGTCGGCGGCACCAAGCCTGGCCGGAACGCGACCAGAAACTTCAGCCGTTCGGTCTCGGCCAGCAGCGCCGACGCGGTCAGCCAGGCATCCTCACACCATGTTCCCGTCGGTGTGAGCACGCCCTCGTAGCCGAGGCGGTCGGCGGCCCGAGCCACCTCGGCCAGATACCGTCGGCTGGGGGCGCGATAGTTCGCAGGCAGCGTGTGGTGTGACGACGCGTGCGACGCGCCGACGATCGAGCGGCTGTCGCCGTTGGTGGGCAGGAACCAGAAGAATTTGGCTGGCACGTCGGGGCTCCTAATTGGTGCTGATGAACAAGGGGCGCAACACGTCGTTGAACCGGCGGTCCACCCAGTTGTCGAATTTCGGTGCGGGTGAAGCGATTTGGTTCGACGAGGCGAAGAGATCGGCCAGCTTTTGCTCGGATGCGACGATCTCGTCGTCCAACTCGGTGGGCAATCGCAAGCTCCGACCCTGCACCACCGCCGCGACCTTGGGATCCAGCCCGACCGCAGCGGCGTAGCTGTCCGCCCACTGTTGCGGGTGGTCCTTGGCCCACCGCGCCGCCTTCTCGTAGCGCACCAGCAGGTCGGCCAGCGCGGTGTTGCGCTTCG
Source organism: Mycobacterium sp. OAE908 (assembly GCF_017872775.1). Classification (NCBI taxonomy): domain Bacteria; kingdom Bacillati; phylum Actinomycetota; class Actinomycetes; order Mycobacteriales; family Mycobacteriaceae; genus Mycobacterium; species Mycobacterium sp. OAE908. The sequence goes on along the minus strand of NZ_JAGGJL010000002.1, from coordinate 999,718 downwards.
GGTCGGCAAGCGTCGCATCTGACGCGATACCGAACCAATACCCGTTGGTGACGTCTCTGGCCTGGCCGATGCTGCGCACGGGCAGCTGCGCGGCGGCCTGCGCCGTGTACGGATCCCAGATGGCCCAGGCGTCGGCCTGGTGCTGCCTGAACGCCGACAGCGCGTCGGCGGGCTGCAGGAACACCAGCTTGACGTCGGATGTCGAAAGCCCGGCCTTCTCCAGCTGACCCAGGATGTGGCCGTGTGCGGAGCTGCCCTTCCCGACGACGATGCTCTTGCCACGCAGATCATTGATCGACCGGATCGGCGAATCGGCATGCACCAGAATCTGATCGCCGTTTCCGCCGCCGTCGTATGCGGAGACGACCTTGACCTTCGCATTCGACGCCGTGCCGAAGATCGGCGGCGAGTTGCCGGTGATCGCGAAGTCGATCTTGCCTGCCGTGGCGGCCTCCACCTGCGGCGGGCCGGAGGTGAATGTCGAGAACGCGACTCGGTACGGCAGGTTGTCGAGTGCGCCCGCGGCCCGCAGCAGCGCTTCCGTTCCGCCCTTCTGATCGCCGACTTGCAGTGTGAGACCGGACAATTCGGACAGAGGCACCGTCGCCGGCGCCTGCTGGGCGCCCGCATTGTCCTGCCGTGACACACAGCCCGACAACAGTGCAACCGTCGCGAGCAGGATGACCAATGTTCTACGCATGAAATCCCTTGTCAGATCTGAACACCGAGCTGGTCGAGCAGCTCGATGCGATAACGCTCGGTCTCTGTCCCCACTGTGCGGGGGTGGTCGATTGTCAGCGTGTGGATCACCTGTCCGGCTTCGAGGACGACCACCCGGTCGGCCAGCGCGACCGCCTCGTCCACGTCGTGCGTCACGAGCAGCACCCCGAACCCGTGTTCACGCCACAGGTCGAGCAGCAGCGCACGCATGCTCAGCCGTGTCAGCGCGTCCAGCGCGCCGAACGGCTCGTCGAGCAGCAACAGCTCGGGTTCGGCCACCAACGCGCGGGCGAGCGAAACCCGTTGCGCCTGACCACCAGACAGCGTCAGTGGCCACGCGGCGGCACGGTCGGCCAGGCCGACATCTGCCAACGCTCGATCCGCGCGAGCCTGCGCATCGGTTCGCGGGATCGTGCTGCGCGTCAACCCGTAAACGACGTTGGTTCGGACGTCACGCCACGGGAACAGCCTTGGCTCCTGAAACGCCAGTGCCGGAGCCCCGGACACCACGCGCTCTCCGGTGTGACCGCTCGACAGGCCTGCCAACACCCGCAGCACGGTCGACTTACCTGAGCCGCTGCGTCCGATCAGCGCCACGATTTCGCCGCGCGCAACCCGGATAGACACGTCGGTGAGGACGTGATGGTCGCCGTACCACTTGTTCACATTCCGGAGTTCGCCCGCGACGGCGACTCGACGTTCGGCGGCAATGGTCATGTGCGATACCTCAATGCTCGACGTTCCAGCGTGCGGACGACGGCGTCGGTGCCGATGCCAAGAAGCGCGTAGACGATCAGCCCGAAGATGATGATGTCGATGCGCAGGAAGTCACGTGCGTTGTTGATCAGAAAGCCGATTCCCTTGTCGGCGTTGATCTGTTCGGCGACGATCAGCGTCAGCCACGCGATCGCCAGTGACTGCCGCAGGCCGACGAGGACCTGCGGAGCGGCGCTGGGCACGATGATGTTGCGGAACCTCTGCCACAGCGAAAAGCCGAGCACCTGGGCGGTTTCGAAGAGTTTCGGGTCGACCTGACGGATCGCCGAGAAGGTGTTCAGGTACAACGGGAAGCTCACACCGAGTGCGACCAGCAGCACCTTCGGCAACTCGCCGATGCCGAACCACACGATGAACAACGGGATCAAGCCGAGGTGCGGCAGCGCACGGATCATCTGCATCGGCGGGTCGACTGTCGCCTCGAGCCACCACGACAAGCCAACGGCGGTGCCCAGCGCGACGCCGAGGAATCCGCCGAGAAGCAGGCCTTCGATCACCCGAATGCCCGATACCTGTAAGGCATCTGCCAGTTGACCGTTCTCGATCAACTCGACGCCGGCCTCGACTATCAATGACGGTGCGGGCAACACATCCTGCGGGATCAATCCAACGGCGCTGCCGAGCTGCCATACGCCCAACAGGACCAGCGGCGACAAGAGGCGGATCACCGCCCACTTGCGATGGGCCCACCGGCGGTTGACGGCAGGCGTGGTGGACGCCAACGGCACGGCCGGCTCGGCAGAGACAGTCACGGTGAGCCGACGCTACGCGTTGCGGTAGCTCCGCTGAAGGGTTTGATTCTGGGTGATGCAAAGACCAACGGCCCAGCCGGAACGTCGAGCTGGGTCGTTGGGCGACAAAACCATTCGTTAACTGAGGCGGAAGGTTCCGTTGACCAGAGTCGGGGTGACCTCGTGGTCGTTGATCGTGGATCTTGCCGTTTTGTTCTGCAGAAACTGGATCTGCGCGGCCTGCTGCAGCTGCCGCTTGTTGCGAACGCCGTTACGGAACTGCTGTTCGTTTAATTGCTGCAGTTCGGCCTGTTCGAAGTCGCGGCCGGTGATGCTGCCGGTGTTGAACTGAACGCCGATCGCGGTTCCGTCCGCACGCACCACCCACGATGCCCGCACACCTTCGAAGGCCGCGGTGTACATGCCGGCCACACCCGACACGGGCGCGGCGGTGAACTTGTAGGCGACGCCGTTCATCGTCAAATCACCTGCCACGTCTGAGCCGTTGAATTCCGCCTGCAGTGTGTCGCGGAAGCGCGACTTGATGTCGAGCCTGCCGTCGGCCTGGTTGCCGAAGAACCAGGCTTCATCGTCGGTGCCGTTGCAGGCATACGCGGCTATCGAAGTGCCGTCGACGGAGATGCCGATGGTCATCGTCTTGCCGTCGGCCGCCTTCATGTCGGCGACATACCTTGCCGACTGAGGAAACGGCTTGGCCGTCGCGGAGGGCGGTGTGGTGATCGCCTCGGATGTGTTGGTCGCTTCGGTGTTCTTTGCGCCGGAGCATGCGGACAGGGCGCCAAGGGCGAGAAGCGCGCTGACACCCACCATCAGGGTGCGGAGGTGCTTTTTCATGTCACCAGCATGATTGGCTCACAGGCAACTCACATGAAGAATGTATGGAGATTGCGTGGAGATCTCAGACCGCAAGGAACGTCTCGACCTCGGCCAAGAACACCGGCCACGCAGGCTCGGTGGCGGTCAGCAGATGGTTGTTGCTGGACAACGCAACCAGCCTCGAATCGGGGATCAGCGCGGCCAACTCCTCGCCGAATCGCATGGGCACGCGGTGGTCGTCGCGAGAGTGCATGATCAACGCCGGGCAGGACACCTCCCGCGCCAGGTCGCGAACATCGATGCGGCCGAACTCCTCGAGAAACCGCACCGCGTTCTCCGGCGAGGTGGTGCGCCGTTGCAGCTGATCGAAGGCTGCCCAGTCCGCGCGGGTGCCGTCGGGCAGAAACTGGGCCGCGAACACCTGACGGAACGCGGGATCATCCCGCCCCCAGCCGACGCGGGCGAGGTCGAGATCCAAAGCCGCAGCCCGCTTTTCCTCGTCGCCGACCGCCCGCACCCCACGGCCGCGCGCATACGCTCCGCACAACACCAGATGGCTGACGCGCTCCGGGTGGCGGGCCGCGTAGGCCACTGCGACCGCGCCGCCTTGCGAAACGCCGAGCAACGGAAAGCGCTCAAGGCCAAGCGATTCGACCACTGACTCCAGGTCGGTCACCCAGTCGTCGAAAGTGAAATCGGTTGCATCCCAATCGGATAGGCCACAACCGCGTTCGTCGTATCGGATGAATCGATACTTCATCGACAGGTCGCGCACCCAGTGCTTCCACACCGGGCTTTCGATGTCATAGCCGAGGTGCGTCATCCAGTTAGCCGCCCGGACCAGGGGCGGCCCCTCCCCTGCCACCGCGTAGGCCAGCCGCACCCCGTCGGCGGCATGGCAGAACGCGATGTGCTGGCGCGGCGGCGCAGGCTCCGGCGCCGCCTCGGGTTCGGTCGCCGTATCTTCAGCGAGCGTGCCGACGAATTGGTAGCCGCGGCCGCGGACGGTCCTGATGTAGCGCTGCGATTCCCCGTCGTCCCCAAGTGCCCGCCGCGCGGCCTTGATACGGCTGGTCAACGCGGCCTCGCCGACGAACCGGCCACCCCAGACGGTGTCGAACAGTTCTTCTTTCGTCACGAACCGATGCGCGTTGCGGACCAGTTCGGTGAGGACATCGAACACCTGGGGCTCTACGCGGATCACGTCATCGCCGGAACGCAGTTCGTAGCGCTGCGTGTCGAGAACAAAGGCGTCGAAGCGCCACACGCCGGCTTCTGGAGGTGATACGGACACCGTGTTCCCCATCTTGTCGTTGGCAATCGTAGAACGGGTGTCCGGCCCGCGGTGTTCACTGCGGAATCAGGTTGCTGGCTATCGCCAGCCGTCGGCCGCCTTCGCCGCCCGCATCAGCGCGTCGCACAACTCGCGGAGCTCAGCCCCGTCGGCCCCTTCTTCGATGGCGATCGCGACATCCTCGGCGGCGCATCTGACCTGGTAGACGCGGTCGGAGAGCTCGGAAGCCTCGTCGGCGGTCAGGACGACGGAATCGGGAGCCAGTGAGGTGCCCTTGACCATGGCGCGCTGTTCGTACGCACGTTGCCGGCAGGACTGCCTGCAGTATTGCCTGCGCCTGCCGAGCCCGGCGTCGGCAACTTCACGACCACACCAGCGACAGGGCGAGGGCTTCAGACGACGTGCCACGGACAGACTGTAAACCGGTCCGCCCGCGGATCCCGGTATCATGAACGGTCGAGTCGGGAACTGCGCGCTGAGTTGCTGCGTTGAGTATCCGGACAAAATTGCGCTTATTGAGGAGTGATGACGATGGCTGATCGTGTCTTGAGGGGCAGTCGCCTCGGAGCCGTGAGCTACGAGACGGACCGCAACCACGACTTGGCGCCGCGTCAGGTCGCCCGGTACCGCACCGACAACGGCGAGGAGTTCGACGTTCCGTTTGCCGACGACGCCGAAATCCCCCACACCTGGCTGTGCCGCAACGGCATGGAAGGCACGCTGATCGAGGGCGATGCACCTGAGCCCAAGAAGACCAAGCCGCCGCGCACGCACTGGGACATGCTGCTCGAGCGCCGCTCGGTCGAGGAGCTTGAAGAGCTGCTCAAGGAGCGCCTCGATCTGATCAAGACGCGCCGCCGCGGCAGCTGACGCTCAGCGCGTAACGCCAACGCCGCGGGCGCGATCCATGCGCCCGCGGAAACCCCATTCCGCGACCTTGAACAGGGCCTCGCGAATGTTGGATCCGCTCATCTTGGACTGACCGAACTCACGTTCGGTGAACGTGATCGGCACCTCGACGACGATGAACCCGTTGTTGATCGCGCGCCAGGTCAGGTCAATCTGGAAGCAGTAGCCCTTCGAGTCGACCGCGGCCAGGTCGATCTTCTCCAGGACCTCTCGCCGGTAAGCGCGGTAGCCGGCCGTGATGTCGTGGATGTCGACGCCGAGCAGGATTCGCGAGTAGCCGTTGGCCGTGCGCGACAACACGAGCCGGCGACGGGGCCAGTTGCGCACCTCTCCGCCTGGCACATACCTCGACCCGATCACCAGGTCGGCGCCGCTGTCGATGGCGTCGAGGAGCCGATGCAGCTGTTCGGGCGGGTGACTACCGTCGGCGTCCATCTCGACGAGCACCGAGTACTCGCGATTCAGACCCCACGCGAAACCCGCCAGATAGGCGGCGCCGAGGCCGTCCTTGGCCGTCCGATGCATGACGTGAATCCGGTCCGTGTCGGCTAACGACAGCTCGTCAGCGAGGTCACCGGTGCCGTCCGGGCTGTTGTCGTCGACGATCAGGATGTGGACGTCCGGGCGCGCCGTGTGCACCCGTCCGACGATCAGCGGCAGATTCTCCCGCTCGTTGAACGTGGGGATGATGACCAGAGTGCGCTCACTCGGGCGCTGACCGGTGGTCATGGGACTCCTTATTGTTCCTTGCCGCGCCGGCGCGGCCGACGCACGAAACTCCCATTGTGCAGTATTGCGGTGATCACAGCGGCAACGCCGAGGACGACGAGCAGGCCCTGGACCCATGGCCCCCACTCCGTTGCGGGCGTGAGCTGCGTTTTCAGCCGTACCTGTGAGTCGAGGTAGGCGGGCTCGAAAAATGAGGTGCGAGCCAGCTCGCGCCCGTCTGGGGCGACGATCGCGCTGATCCCCGTGGTGCCCGCGACCACGACGTATCGGTCGTGCTCAACTGCGCGCAGCCTGGCGAAAGCGAGTTGCTGTTCGCTCATCGCCTCGGTGAACGTCGCGTTGTTGGCGGGCACCGTCAGCAGTTGGGCGCCGTTTTGCACCGACTCGCGCGCGGCTCGGTCGAAGATCACTTCCCAGCACGTCGTCACGCCGACTGGCACGCCTGCGGCGTTGACCACCCCGTTGCCGGTCCCTGGCACGAAGTACCCGGCCCGGTCCGCGTAGGACGACAGGTGCTTGAACAAGCCGCGCCATGGCAGGTACTCGCCGAACGGCTGGATGATCTGCTTGTCGTGCCGGTCCGCAGGCCCGGTTCCGGGGTTCCAGACGATCACCGAGTTGGTCGCGACCGGGTTGTCGGCGCTGTAGCCGGGGGCCGCGACGACACCGCCGACCAGGATCGGCGCGTTGATGGCCGCGGCGGCGGTGTTGATCTCGTCGCGGGCGTCCGGGTTGGTCAGCGGATCGATGTCGGAGGAGTTCTCCGGCCAGATGACGACCATCGGCTGCGGCGCCCGGCCTGCGTGCACGTCGTCGGACAGCTGCATCGTCTCGCGGACGTGGTTGTCGAGGACGGCGCGGCGCTGAGCGTTGAACTCAAGCCCCAGCCGCGGCACGTTGCCCTGCACGGCAGCGACTGTGATCGCCGGGTCGTCGCCTGCGCCGACGCCCGACTGCCGCACATGCGGCCACGCCAGCGCGGTGATCAGAAGGACTGCGCTGATGCACACGCCTGGAAGTACCACCACCGAGGGTGTCGCCGCCCGAGTGTCGTTGTGACGCAACCACTTCACGACCGCGAAGGTCAACGCGGCGAGGCTGAACCCGACCAACGCCACCGCGAATGAGACCAGCGGAGCACCGCCGAATTGGGCAAGTGCCAGCAGCGGGCCGTCGGTTTGACTGAAACCCAGTACGCCCCAAGGGAATCCGCCGAAGGGTACGGTCGACTTGAGCCACTCCTGGGCTGCCCACAACGCGGCGAACCAGAACGGCCAGCCCGACAGCTGCCGGACGTAGACGGCTACCCAGCCGAACAGCGCAGGGAAAAGCGCCTCGAGTATGCACAGCGCGATCCACGGTATCGGCCCAACCAGCCCACTGATCCACGGCAGCAGCGGCAGATAGAACACCAACCCGAACAGGAACCCGTAGCCGAATCCTCCAGCACGCGTCGTGGTATCCCTGGTCAGCACCCAGGCGAGCAAGCCGAGCGCGACGAAGGCCATGAACCACCAGTTGAAGGGTGGGAAGCTGAGGCACAGCGCCACCCCTGCGACGATCGTCGCACCCAACTGGGCCAGCCGGTCCGCTACCGCAAGGCCGAATCGCTTTGCCCAGGAACGGATTCGGGCAGCCTTGTCCATCCGCTCGGACGGAACGAGCTCCGAGTAGTCCTCTCCTTCGACGGGCTCTTCGGTGTCGTCGACGATGGGCGGAAAAATGTCCGTGTCGTCGGCGGCGCGGGAGCGCGCGCGGCGGCGGGCCGGCTTAGCCATAAATGGCGGCACCCCGATGAACCGTCTGCCGACAGCGCGGCAGCGGGTCGTCGAGTCGCGGCAGCGCAGGCACCCGGGAGCGCTGGTCGGTCGACCACCGCTGCACCGCGTCGGCCGGTGCGCTGACTTCGAGGCCGTCGACCTCCCAGATGGCATACGACGCAGGAGCGCCGGGAACAAGGGTTCCGGTGATCCCGTCGCGCGTGCCTCCCGCTCGCCATGCACCGCGCGTGGCAGCTGCGAACGCCGCCCGTACCGACACCGCGCTGCCCGGTGTGCGATGTCGGCTCGCGGCACGCACCGCCGCCCACGGATTCAGGTCCGTCACCGGGCTGTCCGAGCCGAACGCGAGTGGCACGCCTTGGGATGCTAGCAGCGCAAACGCGTTCAACTTGGTGCCTCGGTCAAGCCCGAGACGTTGCACGTACATCCCGTCCTCGCCGCCCCACAGCGCATCGAAACTCGGCTGCATGCTGGCGAGCACGCCCCACGATCCGAGCTTGCGGGCCTGGTCCTCGGTGACCATCTCGAGATGCTCGAGCCGATGGCCGCAGCGCGCGACGGCGGGCGCGCCCAACCGGTCGACGACCCGTTCGAGTGCGGCGACGACGGCAGTGACCGCGGCGTCGCCGATGACGTGGAAACCCGCGGTGATGCCCGCCTCGGTGCAGGCGCGAAGGTGGGCTTCGATCGCGTCGACGTCGAGATACGCGTTGCCGCAACGGTCTGGGGCGTCCCGGTAGGGCTCGTTGAGCCACGCGGTCCGCGAACCCAGCGCTCCGTCGACGAACAGGTCGCCGGCCAACCCGCGGACTGCCGTGCGGTCGACGAGGTCACGGGCCTGCTTGGCCGTCGTGACGTGCTCGCCCCAGTAGCCGATGACCTCGACGCCGTGGTAGGTTTCGCGAATTTCGGTCCAGTCCTCGAGGCCGCCGATCTCGGGTCCCGCGCATTCGTGCACCGCGACAATGCCGAGTGCGGCGGCGGCGTCCAGCGCGGCGAGTCGGGCATCTCGTCGCTGCGCGGACGTCAGGCGGTCGCGGGCCGCAGCGCGAACCACGTGGTGTGCGTCGCTGGTCAGCGGCCGCTGTGGGTCGAATCCCGGCGCCTGCGCAAGACCAGGGGCGAGTCGGCGCAGCGCGGTCGACGCCGCTGCCGAATGCACGTCGACGCGGGCCAGGTAGACCGGCCGGTCGCCGGCCGCACGGTCGAGGTCGTCGGTGCTGGGTGCGGTGTTCTCTGGCCAGCCGGATTCGTCCCATCCGTGGCCCCAGATGGGCCCGTCTGGATGTGTGCGGGCATAGTCACCGATGCGCTGCAGGCAATCCCGCAGCGAGGTGGCGGTGCGAAGGTCGAGCCCGGCCAACGTGAGCCCGGTCGCCGTCAGATGAACGTGGCTGTCGACGAATGCAGGCGCGACGAATCCACCGGCGAGGTCGACGATCTGCGCGTGCGGAAACTGTTGGCGCCCAACATCATCGGCGCCGACCCAGGCGATGACGCCATCGGTGACCGCCATCGCGGTGGCGTCGGGCATGGCCGGGCTGTGCACTCGCCCGTTGAGAAGGAGGGTGGTCACTTACTCGGGCTTGCGCTCCACGACGCGGTGGGGCTGGACGTCGATGACCTCGCCGTCGATGTAGTCGCCGCTGCCCGAGGCGTCATAGCCCCAGCCGGTGGCGGTGGCGCCCGTCGCCGCGGTGACGACCAACGGAACCCGCCGCGCGGCCATGGCCGCGACGAGCGGGCGACCTACGAAGCGCGTCGGCGGCAATAGCAACAGCGTGCCCACCACGGAGCTGGCCAGACCAGGGATCACGACGAGCACGGTACCGAGCGCGACCAGCAGGCTGTCCGCTGCCGCCCCCTGAACCCGGGCAGCAGTCAGGCCCGACTGGAGCCGACGAAGGTGCCGCTTGACCTGCGACCCGGCCAGGCTCACTCCGACGAGCCAGGTCGCCAGCAGCGCCAGGATGGTCCAGCCGAAGCCGATCGTCGAGGTCAAAGCCACAATGACGGCCAGCTCGACGACCACGTAGATCAGAAACAACCGCATCGCCATGTAGGGGAAACGTCCCCGGCACCGGCATGGTTCCGCGGCGTAATCGGGCCACCGACTCAGGCCGGCTGAACCTCTATTGCGCTGTGCACTTTGTCGATGCCGCCGCGCACGATCGCCTGCGGGATCCACCACCAAGCGTGCCACCAATAGCGCTTGGTCACCAGCTCGAAGGCACGGCGCGTTTCGGACTTCGGCAGGTTGCGGGCCACAGCCTCGACCGGTTCGCCCTTCGGCTTTCCAAGTGCGCTCGACGGCTGGATGGTGACGCGGGGCGTGTTGTTGATCCGCTTGGTCTTCCAGGAGCCGTCGTCGGTGACGATCAGCAGCTTGTCGCCCTTCGGCACGCCCCAGACCGGGGTCGGCTTGGGCGTGCCGTCCTTGGTGAACGTGGTCAGCAGCAGATATTTGGAGTTAGCGACGTCGCGAAAGGCGTCTGACATGGGATTATACCGCTTTCGATTCAGAAACGATGCAAGAGCTCGGTTACCCATGAAACCGATTTGCTAAACCGAGCGCAACTCCAGGGTCACGTTGTTCTTCAGGCCGCCGCGCAGCTTGGAGAAAACACCGAACGTCTTGCCGAGTAGCCCGTAGCGTTTCCCGATCGCGTCGTACGTTGCCCCGTTGGCGGACTTGTCCAGGATCGTCGCGACCGCCTCGACCGCCTCACCCTTCGGCTTGCCGACGCGGTCGCACGGCGCGATGGTCACTCGCGGCGTGTTGCGAATTCGCTTGACCTTCCACGACTTCTCCTGCGTGATCACGAGCAGCCGATCACCGTCGGGCGCCGCCCAAATCGCGGTGGGCTTGGGCCTGCCGTCTTTGGTGAAGGTGGTCAGCAGAATGTATTCGGACTTGGCGACTTCAGCGAAGGTGACGGACACAAGCCCAACCTAGCCTTCGAGTTCGCCTTCGGTCTCCAGAAGCACTTGGCGCAGCCCGTCGAGGGTGGCCTGCTCCGGTTGTGCCCACATCCCCCGGCCGGCGGCTTCCAGGAGTCGTTCCGCCATACCGTGCAGTGCCCACGGATTCGACTCGGCCATGAACTTGCGGTTGTCCTCGTCGAGTACGTATTCGGCCGAAAGGCGTTCGTACATCCAGTCGGCCATCACCCCTGCGGTCGCGTCGTACCCGAACAAGTAATCGACCGTGGCCGCCATTTCGAAGGCGCCCTTGTAGCCGTGCCGCCGCATTGCGTTCATCCAGCGCGGGTTGACGACACGCGCACGGAACACGCGGGTCGTCTCCTCCGAAAGCGTGCGGGTGCGCACCGCGTCGGGCCGGGTGTTGTCGCCGATGTAGGCGGCAGGCGACTTTCCGGTCAGCGCCCGCACGGTGGCGACCATGCCGCCGTGGTATTGGAAATAGTCGTCGGAGTCGGCGATGTCGTGCTCCCGCGTGTCGGTGTTCTTGGCGGCCACCGCGATCCGGCGATACTGCCGGTTCATGTCATCGGCGGCGGGTGCGCCATCCAGGCCACGGCCGTACGCGAAACCGCCCCACGCGGTGTAGACCTGGGCCAGGTCGGCGTCGTCGCGCCAGTTGCGGCTGTCGATCAGCTGCAGCAGGCCCGCCCCGTAAGTGCCCGGCTTGGAGCCGAAAATTCTTGTGGTAGAGCGGCGTTGGTCACCATGCTCGGCGAGGTCGACCTGCGAATGGGCGCGGACATAGTTGTCATCGGCCGACTCGTCGAGACCCGCGACCAGTTGCACCGCGTCGTCCAACATGGTGACCACGTGCGGGAACGCATCCCGGAAGAAGCCCGAAATCCGCACTGTCACGTCGATGCGGGGCCGACCGAGTTCGGCCAGCGACATCGGCTCCAGATTGACCACCCGTCGCGACGCGTCGTCCCACACTGGCCTGACACCAAGCAGCGCAAGCACTTCGGCGATGTCGTCGCCCGCGGTGCGCATTGCCGAGGTACCCCACACCGAAAGCCCGACAGACTGTGGCCAGTGTCCGTAGTCGTCGCGGTACCGGGCCAATAGCGAATCCGCCATCGCCACACCGGTCTCCCACGCCAGCCGGGACGGCACCGCCTTCGGGTCGACGGAGTAGAAGTTGCGTCCCGTCGGCAGCACATTGACCAGTCCGCGCAGCGGTGATCCCGACGGGCCAGACTCGATGAACTTGCCGTCGAGCGCCCGCAGGATCTGGTCGATCTCCCGCGCCGTTGCGGCCAGTCGGGGCACCACTTCTGTTGCCGCGAACCGCAGGATGTCGGCGACGGCGGCGTCCTCGGTCAGGGTGTCGACGATCGTTGCGTCCCAACCCGTTTTCTGCAGTGCAGCCACCAGTTCACGCGCGGCCGCCTCCGCCGCGTCCACCGCCGTGCGCTCGTCGGTGCCGTCTTCGGCCAGACCCAGCGCCTGACGCAGGCCGGGCACGGTCTGCTCGCCGCCGAACAACTGCCGCGCCCGCAGGATGGCCAGCACCAGGTCGAGTTCGACCTCACCGCTGGGCTTTTGACCCAGCACATGCAGTCCGTCGCGGATTTGCACGTCCTTGATCTCGCACAGCCAGCCGTCGACGTGCAGCAGCATGTCGTCGAATGAGTCGTCCTCGGGGCGCTCGTTGAGTCCAAGGTCGTGGTCCATCTTCGCAGCGCGCATCAGCGTCCAGATCTGCTGGCGGATCGCAGGCAGCTTGCCGGGGTCCAGGGCAGCGATCATGGCGTGCTCGTCGAGCAACTGCTCCAATCGCGCTATGTCGCCGTATGTTTCGGCGCGCGCCATCGGCGGGATGAGATGGTCGACCAGGGTGGCATGTGCGCGCCGTTTGGCCTGGGTGCCCTCCCCTGGGTCGTTCACCAGGAAGGGATAGATCAGTGGCAGGTCTGCCAGCGCAGCATCGGTACCGCACGCAGCGGACATGCCAAGCGTCTTGCCCGGCAGCCACTCCAGGTTGCCGTGCTTGCCGAGGTGCACGACCGCGTCGGCCCTGAATTCGGCCGCAATCCAGCGGTAGGCCGCCAGGTAGTGGTGGCTCGGCGGCAGATCCGGATCGTGGTAGATGGCAACGGGGTTCTCGCCGAATCCCCTCGGTGGCTGGACCATCAGCACGAGGTTGCCTGCCTGCAGCGCCGCGATCACGATCTCACCGTCGGGGTTTTGGGTTCTGTCCACGAACAGCTCCCCCGGTGGCGGCCCCCAATGCTCGACGACGGCTTCGGTGAGCTCGACCGGCAGTGTGGTGAACCAGTCGCGATAGTCCTTGGCCGACAACCGGATCGGGTTGCCCGTCAGTTGTCCGTCGGTGAGCCAGGCCGGGTCCTGGCCGCCCCGCGCGATGAGGGCGTGGACCAGTGCATCGCCGTCTTGGGCATCGACGCCTGGAATGTCGCCGATCGCATATCCGGCGTCACGCATGGCCCGCAGCAGCGCGACCGCGCTGGCCGGAGTGTCGAGCCCGACGGCGTTTCCGATTCGGGCGTGCTTGGTCGGGTAGGCCGAGAACACCACCGCGATTCGTTTCTGTGGGGCGGGGATGGCCCGCAGCCGCGCGTGTTTGACGGCAAGCCCCGCAACGCGTGCGCAGCGCTCATGGTCGGCGACGTAGGAGATCAGGCCCTCGTCGTCAATCTCCTTGAACGAGAACGGAACCGTGATGATGCGACCGTCGAATTCGGGCACCGCGACCTGAGTGGCGACATCGAGCGGGGACATCCCGTCGTCGTTGTCCCGCCACTGCGTGCGTGAACTCGTCAAGCACAGACCCTGCAGGATCGGGATGTCCAGCGCGGCGAGATGCGCGACGTTCCAGCTGTCGTCGTTGCCGCCCGCGGTGACGGTGGCGGGCGTGGCACCGCCCGCCGCGAGCACGGTCGCCACCATCGCGTCCGCGGTGGCCAGCAGATCGAGCATGCCGGCGTCGGCGGTCCGCAGTGACGCGCAGTAGACGGGCAGCGGCCGACCGCCGGCCTGCTCGATGGCCCGGCACAGCGCCTCGATATAGCCGGTGTTGCCTGCGAGGTGCTGAGCTCGGTAGTAGAGCACTGCCACGGTCGGGCCGTCCGTGTCGGGCGTCGCGCGGTCGAGGATGCCCCAACTCGGGGTGGTTTCCGGAGGCGCGAAACCGAAGCCCGTCATCAACAACGTGTCGCACAGAAATGCGTACAGCTGGCGCAGGTTGGGTGTTCCACCCTGGGCGAGATAGATGTGCGATTGCAGTGCCACACCCGCGGGCGTCGTCGAATGGCCCATCAGGTCGGCGTCGGGCCCCTGCTCGCCGCTGACGACGACGGTCGGAACGCCGCTTGCCACGACGGTGTCGATGCCGTCCTGCCACGCGCGGTAGCCGCCCAGGATGCGGACTACGGCGATGTCCGCACCGTCCAACAGCTCGTCGAGTTCACCGTCAACCAACCGCGACGGGTTCGCCCACCGGTAGCTCGCCCCGCTCTCTCGGGCGGTGATCAGGTCGGTGTCGGACGTCGAGAGCAGCAGGACGATCGGATCGGGCACCCGTCATTACTACCCCAAGCTGGCCGCGGGCTGAGGCCTAGCTGCCGTTGCCCCAGCGGCCGTGCCATGTCTGCGGGTACGGCAGGCCGAGGCCGGCGATGAGTAACAGCACGAGTACGCCGAATGCGATTAGTGCGAACATCGTCGTTCCTTTCGTGACATTCGGTTACTACACACGCGTGTAGTAACCCGGAACTTACGGCGCTACCAGCCGGTAATGAGTGAGTTGTGTGCCACGGATCACGACGGGCGCCGGTGTGGCGAGCGTCACATCCGGCTTCGAATCGCAGCCATTTAAACCGTGTTGGAAGGGCTGCGGCCGGCGGACGATTCGGCGCATGACTGAACTCCTAGACGTGGTGAAACTCGGGGCCAACATCGGCGCCCGCATCGACGGTGTCCGACTGGCAGGCGATCTGAATGCCGAGACCATCGCGGCGATCAACGATGCACTCCTCGAGCACAAGGTGATCTTCTTCCGCGACCAGCACGACCTGGACGACGACGGCCAACTTGCCTTCGCCAGCCGGTTGGGCACACCCACCACCGCGCATCCGACCCTGTCCGAGGGCGAGACGGTGTTGCCGATCGATTCGCGCTACGACAAGGCCAACAGCTGGCATACCGATGTCACGTTCGTCGATCGCATTCCGAAAGCGTCTCTGCTGCGGGCAGTTTCCCTGCCAAGCTACGGCGGGACCACGACGTGGGCCTCCACCGAAGCGGCGTATGACCAATTGCCCGCGCCGCTGCGGATACTCACCGAGAACCTTTGGGCGGTGCACACCAATCAGTACGACTACGTCCGCGAGTACGCCGAGCCAAACGAGGCGCTGACAGACACAGTGCGCGAGTACCGGGAGGAGTTCGTCCGCGAGTACTACGAGACCGAACATCCGGTGGTGCGCGTTCATCCCGAAACCGGCAAGCGGGTGCTGCTGCTCGGCCACTTCATCAAACAGTTCGTCGGCCTTGGCTCCGCGGAGTCGGCAACCTTGTTCAACCTGCTACAGGCTCGGGTTACCAAGCTGGAGAACACGATTCGATGGAGTTGGCTGCCGGGCGATGTGGCCATTTGGGACAACCGCGCCACCCAGCATTATGCCGTCGCAGATTATGACGACCAGTACCGGCGGCTCAGCCGCGTCACGCTGGCCGGGGACATCCCCGTGGACATCCACGGCCAGCGCAGTCGCGCCGTCGTCGGCGACGCCACGCACTATTCGGAGGTGGTCAGCCCCATCGCGCTGGCGAGCTGACCTACAGCCGATCCATTTCGCGCCCGATCAGCGCGTTCTCCAGCCACAAGTGCCGCTTCGGATACACCGGTTTCGGCGGCTGCGCCGCACTGGCGAACCAGTCACCGACGGCAGCGGCCACGACGCGTGCGGTGCCGACCCACCCGCGGATCTTGGCGGGCGGCAATGCCACCGCTGCGGCCGTGCTGAAGAGCACCTGCTGTTCGGTGATCAGCGTTTGCGTTTCACTCGACGTCTGCGGCGAGGAGACGAGTCTCTCGCGACTCTCGTCGGGTTGTGGGCGATATGTCGTTGCCATGTCAGTCATTTCAGTTGCTCCCACCCTGTGTTCTCTTGGTGCCCGGCTGAGCCGAAGACCTCATGGGAGAAAATTAGCGCCGGTAACGGTATGTCTCACGCGTAGACGGGTACCTGATTATTCGGCTAATTCGCGAGCCGCTACCTAGGTACTTATCCGGGTACTTGTGACGCGGCTAGGCATCGGCATTGACGTGGGCATAAACCGAAGGCCCGCCGAGAGGTGATGGCGCAGGCTTGCCCCCGCCCCTGCCCCAGCAACTCCGGCGGGCCCTCGGCATGGTCAGAGCCTCATCATCTCCCGCGCCATGCGGGAGTCCTCGAGATAGTCCTGACGGGACGGATAGTGCCGCCGCTTCGGTTGGGTTGTGTTGTCGGCCTTCACGAACGCTGCCGTCAGGAAAGCCAGGACCGCCCCGGTCCAGCGTCGGCCGGTCTGCTCCGGCTGCAACGGCACAGCCGCTGCGGTGGCGAACAGCACCTGCTGCTCGGTGATCAAGACCGGCGTACGCGGCGCCTCGACGGCTGCGCGCCGGCCGGCCACCTCCGGTGTTGCGCCGAAAGACGCTAGTAACTCGGTCATTTGGAATCCCCCCTGTTTTCGGTTGCTGCCGAACGGTTGGCCCGGCTGCTCGATGGGAAGAATTCTCGGCCGGTACTTAGCGACCCTCACGAGTATCCAACTACCTGTTTATCGCGCTCACCGCCTACTCATGCATTTCACGCAAAGCCAGATGCACGCCTTATCTAGGCATCCATCCGATTTCAGCAATGTCGGCGGACACACTGTCAACGCTCAACATGTGCGCCGTACCGTGATGTGGTGGCCAGAACGCGCGACCGCGACGCCTGCCCTGGCGCGCTGCAACTGCACCAGGCGGCCGACGGTGCGCTGGCCCGGGTGCGGTTACCAGGCGGTGTGATCTCACCCGGACAGCTGGAGGCCCTCGCGAGGGCCGCGACGGAGTTCGGGTCGCCTGCCATGGAGCTCACGTCTCGCGGCAACATCCAACTACGGGCGATCACCGACACCGCGTCGGTCGCCGAAATCGCCGCCGCCGCAGGCTTGTTGCCTTCGCAAACGCATGAGCGGGTACGCAACATCGTCGCCTCTCCACTGTCCGGTCGCATCGGAGGCATGACCGACATCCGCGCGTTAGTCACCGAATTGGATGAGGCGATCCAATCCGAGCCTGCGCTGGCGGAGTTGCCGGGCCGGTTCCTGTTCGGTATCGACGACGGCCACGCCGACATCTCGGGCCTCGCCGCCGATGCAGGGGCACATTATCTCGACGAGACCACCGCGGCCCTGCTGCTGGGAGGCCGCGACACCGGCGTGCGACTGGACCGGCCGGACGTCGTTCCGGCATTGATCGCTGTCGCGACACGATTCGTCGACAATCGCGGAAAGGCCTGGCGCATAGCCGAAATGGCTGACAGCGCACCGCTGCTGGAGGGCTTCACTGCCGGCGCGGAAAACGGCGCGACGTGGCAGGCGGTGAACAGGCCGCCAGTCGGGTGGCTACCGCAGGACGACGGCCGCGTCACCCTCGGCGCGGCCGTGCCGCTCGGCGTGTTGCAGGCCAGGGTCGCCGAGTTTCTCGCGGCGATCGGCGCGCCGTTGGCGATCACCCCGTGGCGCTCCGTGCTGGTCTTCGACCTCGACGAAGGCGTTGCCGACACCGCGCTGCGCGTGTTGGCGCCGATGGATCTGGTGTTCGACGAGACTTCGCCCTGGCTGTCGGTCAGCGCGTGCACGGGCAGCCCCGGCTGCCCACATTCGGCCGCCGACGTCCGCGCCGACGCCACTGCCGCGCTCGACGACCCCGCCGAAGGGCATCGGCACTTCGTCGGCTGCGAACGCGCCTGCGGCAGCCCGCCCGTCGGTCAGATACTGATCGCCACCGGGGACGGTTATCAGCGCCGCGCGCGTTCGTAGTGCCTGCGGGCGCGATCGCGATTACCGCAGTCGGCGGCGCTGCACCATCGTCGGTTCCGCCGGTGACTGCTGTCCAGGAACAGCCAGCCGCATGCGACGTCGCCGCACGCCTTGACGCGGTCGCGTGAAATCTGCGTAAGCAAGTCGACGGCTGCGACAGCCAATCGATCGACCGGTGTGCACACCGTCGGCTGTCGATCGATCCACTCGATGCCGTCATCGACGGCGCGAAGCTCCCTGCGCTGCAACGCAGTTCGGTATTCTGCGCCGATCGTCTGTAACGCCGCCTGCCTTCCGTCGGTCCACAGCGCGTGGAGCGCCTCCCGTAGCCGCTTGGCACGCGCGACTGCGCGCTCAGCAGAGTCGCTGTCTGACCGCATGGCGCGCATGAGTGCATCTGCTTCGGTGGCTGACACCACTCCTGCGTGGCGAGACCAGCCAACCAGATCGGAGTAGTTGCCGAGATTGTCGATGCGCCGCGCGTCGTCACCCCGCCAAGCGACCGTGTTCACGAGGTCGATCACGGGGTTCCCCCCGCGCAGGGCGAGCTTGTCGGCGGCTGTCACGTATCCGATTCTAACAGTTAAAAGTGATGTTTATATGTTAGACACCGCGGGAATGCGATCGCCGATGACCACAATCGATCGAACGCATACCGCATCGCTGGGACTGGCCGCAGGCGCCATCAGCCTGTCGGCGTCTGCCGTGCTCCTCGGACTCGCAGCCACGAACCCGGCCACCGCATCCACCGCCAGGTGCCTGTTCGCCCTGCCGGTCGTCGCCGCGCTCGCCATCGCCGAGCGACGGCGGCACGGCGCGCTGAGCAGACGCGCGTGCGGCTGGGCTGGGTTGTGCGGTGTGCTGTTCGCGGCCGACATGTTGTGGTGGACGCAGTCGATTCCCGAGGTCGGCGCAGGCCTTTCGACAGTGTTGGTCAACGTTCAGGTCGCGCTGGTGCCACTGCTGGCGTGGCTGGTTGACGGCGAACGCGTCGGGGCGCGGTTCCTGTGGGCGCTGCCCGTCATCCTGGTCGGCGTGCTGTTGGCAGGGGGCATCTTCGAACACGGCGTCAGCGGCACCAACCCCACAGCGGGCACCGTGCATTCGATAGCCGCCGCGCTCTGCTACTCCGGCTTCCTTTTCCTGCTACGTCGCGGCGGCCAGGACGGCCAACCGATGCAGACCTATGCGATCGTGCTCGCGTCGGCGGCGGCGGTCGCGATGGCGGTGGGCCTCGTCGCAGGCAACCTCGACGTCGCGCCCGGATGGTCCACCGCGGGCTGGCTGGTACTGGTCACCCTGACCGGGCAACTCCTCGGCTGGTTGTTGGTGGCCGTCTACACACCGAAGCTGCCGAGCGAGGTCAGCTCAGCGCTGCTGATGGTGATGCCGATCGGCGCCATCGTGCTCGGCGCGCTGGTACTCGGGGAGCGGCCCTCGCCGCTGCAGTTGGCAGGCTGCGCGCTGGTGCTGGTCGCGAGCTACGCCGGAACCGCCCGCCGCTAGTGTGAGCGGGTGCTCGACTACATCCGCGACGCGGCCGAGATCTACCGGCAGTCGTTCGCGACGATCCGCGCCGAGGCGGATCTCTCGCGGTTTCCCGACGACGTAGCTCGGGTGGTCGTTCGGCTGATCCACACAAGCGGGCAGGTCGACGTCGCCGAACACGTCGCGTTCAGCGGCGACGTCGTGGCCAAGGCCCACGCCGCGCTGGCCGCAGGAGCACCGATCTTGTGCGATTCCTCGATGGTGGCCGCGGGCATCACGAAATCCCGGCTGCCCGCCGACAACGAGGTGGTCTCGCTGGTGGCCGATCCGAGGGCACCCGCTCTGGCCGAGCGTCTGGGCTCGACGCGATCGGCGGCCGCTGTCGACTTGTGGGCCGACCGGCTAGGCGGTGCAGTAGTGGCGATCGGCAACGCCCCGACTGCGTTGTTTCGACTACTGGAGCTGGTCGACGACGGCGCTGCCACCCCCGCCGCGGTGTTGGGCGGACCCGTCGGGTTCGTCGGCTCCGCGCAGTCGAAGCAGGAGCTGATCGACCGACCCCGGGGCATGGCGTATCTGGTGGTCAAGGGCCGCCGCGGCGGCAGCGCGATGGCGGCCGCGGCTGTAAACGCGATCGCGAGCGACACCGAATGAGCCCGGGCACGCTCTGGGGCGTTGGCCTCGGGCCCGGCGACCCCGAACTCGTGACGGTCAAGGCGGCCAGGGTGATCGGTGAGGCCGACGT
The DNA here is from genome assembly GCF_017872775.1 of Mycobacterium sp. OAE908. Classification (NCBI taxonomy): domain Bacteria; kingdom Bacillati; phylum Actinomycetota; class Actinomycetes; order Mycobacteriales; family Mycobacteriaceae; genus Mycobacterium; species Mycobacterium sp. OAE908. Next base: position 979,687 of record NZ_JAGGJL010000002.1, on the reverse strand, counting down.
CGTCGCATATCACAGCGCCCGGCACGGCCGCAGCATCGCGCGTGGCATCGCCGAACCGTACCTGCGGCCGGGCCAGATCGAGGAGCACCTCGTCTACCCGGTCACCACCGAGACCACCGACCATCCAGGCGGTTACGCCGGCGCGATGGAGGACTTCTACCGCGAGTCCGCCGACCGGATCGCCGCCCACCTCGAGGCGGGCCGCAACGTGGCGCTGCTCGCCGAGGGCGATCCACTTTTCTACAGCTCTTACATGCATATGCACACCCGGCTGACGGAGCGCTTCGACGCCGTGATCATTCCCGGCGTGACGTCGGTCAGCGCGGCCTCGGCGGCAACGGGTACGCCGCTGGTGCAGGGGGATGAGGTGCTGACGATCCTGCCGGGCACGCTGCCCGTCGACGAGCTCAAGCGCCGACTCGCCGATACCGACGCCGCCGTGGTCCTCAAGCTTGGTCGCTCGTATCCTGCTGTGCGAGAGGCACTTTCGTCAGTCGGACGACTGGACGCGACGTTCTACGTGGAGCGGGCCAGCACACCGAAGGAGCGAGTGCTGGCGGCAGGCGACGTCGAGGACGACACGGTGCCGTACTTCTCGTTGGCGATGCTGCCCGGTGCCACCGTGGCACCGGCGGTCGCACCGACAGGCAGTGTCGCCGTGGTCGGCCTTGGCCCCGGCGACAACGACTGGGTGACGCCGCAGAGCCGCCGCGAGTTGGCCGCCGCCACCGACCTGATCGGCTACGGCCCCTACCTCGACCGGGTCGGCACCCGTGACGGCCAGCGCCGCCACCCCAGCGACAACACCGACGAGCCCGCACGCGCCCGGCTCGCCTGCACCCTGGCCCAGCAGGGGCACGCGGTCGCGGTGGTGTCGTCCGGGGATCCCGGCGTGTTCGCGATGGCCACGGCCGTGCTCGAGGAGGCCAAGCAATGGCCGGGCGTTGACGTTCGGGTGATCCCAGCGATGACGGCCGCGCAGGCCGTGGCGAGCCGGGTCGGCGCCCCGCTTGGCCACGACTATGCGGTCATCTCGCTGTCCGATCGGCTCAAACCGTGGGAGGTCATCGAGCAGCGCCTGACCGCCGCGGCGCAGGCCGATCTGGTCCTGGCGATCTACAACCCCGCCTCGAAAACACGCACGTGGCAGGTCGGTGCGATGCGTGATCTGCTGCTGGCCCACCGTGATTCCAGCACCCCGGTGGTGATCGGTCGCGACGTGTCGGGCTCACGGGAACACGTGAAGGTGGTCAGGCTGGCCGACCTCGACCCCGCCGACGTCGACATGCGCTGCCTGTTGATCATCGGGTCGTCGCAGACCCAGTGGTACTCCGACGAATCCGGGGACAAAGTGTTCACGCCCCGCCGCTACCCCGAGTTGTGATTTCGCCGAAACTGTCGCAGGCCCGACTGCTAACGTGCCGCGCGTGACTGACATTCCACGCGGGCCCTCAGATGTAACGGCGGCATGGCTCGGTTCAGCACTGGGAGCCGACGTCCGCGAGGTCGACGTCACCCCGATCGGCACGGGCCAGACCGGCGCAACGTATCGGGTGACCGCGCACTATGCGACGTCCGCTGACCTGCCCGGCACGTTCGCGGTCAAGCTGCCCGCCCAGGACGATGCGGTCCGCGAACGCGTCGCGCTCGGCTACCGCTCCGAGGTCGAGTTCTACACCGACGTGGCCAAGCACATGCAGGTCCCGGTGCCCGGCTGTCACTACAGCGACATCAGCGACAGCGGAGCCGATTTCGTGCTGGTACTTGCCGATATGGCGCCTGCGGTGCAGGGCGATCAGATCGCGGGCTGCACGGCGGACGAGGCCCAACTCGCGGTGGACGCGATCGCCGGCCTGCACGGCCCGAGTTGGTGTGATCCGGCTTGGCTTGGGCTGGAGTCGATCTCGATGCCCAAGCCTGGCGATGAGGCCGCAGCGAAGGGACTCGGCGATGTGTCGGTGATGGCCGCCGACATCACCCTCGAAAAGCTCGGCCCACGCATGAGCGCCGAGGACCGCGAAACCCTGCGCGCCGCCATGGGATTGGTGACGCCGTGGCTGTTGGCCGAGCCGCACCGGTTCTCACTCATGCACGGCGACTACCGGCTCGACAACCTGCTGTTCGATCCCGACCGCACCCGCATCACCGTGGTCGACTGGCAGACGATGGGGGTCGGCCTTCCGACTCGAGATCTCGCGTACTTCACCGCGACCAGCCTGGCCCCCGACATGCGGGCCAAGATCGAGCGGGACCTGGTCACCCGATATCACGACGCGCTATGGGGATACGGGGTGAGGGGTTATGACGCCGAGACCTGTTGGCGCGACTACCGTCTCGGCGTCGTCCAAGCACCGTTGATCAGCGCCCTCGGTTTTGCGTTCGCCGCCTCAACCGAACGCGGCGACGAAATGATGCTGACGATGTTCCACCGTGGCTGCCGCGCAATTCGGGAGCTGGAGACTCTGGAGCTGATCAACAGCTACTGACCCACTCGGCGGCCTCATCGACGGTGCTGACCGTCGTCACCCCCGGCGGCAACGGCGGGCGCTCCACCATCACCACCGCAACGCCCAGCGCCGAAGCCGCATCCAGCTTGGGTCGCGTCATCGCGCCCCCGCTGTTCTTGGTCACCAGCGCCTCGATGCGATGCTCCCGCAGCAGGGCCAGCTCGTCGTCGTAGTGGTATGGCCCGCGTGACAACACGAGTTGGTGGCGACGGGGCAGGGCCTCCGTATCCGGGGCGGTGACCGTGCGGATCAGGAACCACGCGTCGAGGTTGACGAACGCGGCTGTGCCTGAGCGGCCGGTGGTCAGGAACACCCGCGAATAGTGCTCAGCGGCAATGGTTTCAGCGGCCTCGGTATCAGAGCCAACGACAAGCGCATCGCCGGGCTCCCACGCGGGTCTGGCCAGCACCAGATGCGGCAGCCCCGCCGCGCCGCATGCCGCGGCGGCGTTGGCGGTGATGGTCGCCGCGTACGGATGAGTGGCATCGACGACGGCATCCACGCGAGCTTCGGACAGCCAGTGCCGCAATCCGTCGACGCCGCCGAAACCGCCGATGCGGACTTCGCCGACCGGCAGGGCCGGATCCGGCACGCGCCCGGCCAGCGAGCTGATCACGTCGACGCCGGGGTGTAGTCGGGCGGCGAGCGCCCTTGCCTCCGACGTGCCGCCCAGCAACAGCACGCGCATCAGTGCCGGCCTCTCCGCACCCGGTTCGAGGAGTACAGGTAGCTGTCGGAAAAGCCCTCGGCGGCAAGCACATCCCCGACGATGATGACCGCGGTTCGGGTGACGCCCGCGGCCTTCGTTTCCTCGGCGAGGTCGGCGAGCGTGCAGCGCAGCACGGTCTCCTGTGGCCAGCTGGCGAATGCCACTACCGCGCAAGGGGTTTCCGGCCGATAGCCACCCGCCAGCAGCTCCGGCACGATCGCGTCGATCTGCGCCGCCGACAGATGCAGCACCAGCGTCGAACCCGATGCCGACAGCGTCGGCAGGTCCTCCCCCGGCGGCATCGCCGTCGACAGCGTCGCCACCCGCGTCAGCGTCACCGTCTGCGCGACACCCGGCACGGTGAGCTCACGGCCCAACACAGCCGCAGCCGCAGCGAATGCCGGTACGCCCGGCACGATTTCGTAGTCGACGCCGAGCGCGTCGAGCCGACGGCATTGTTCGGCCAGCGCGCTGTAGATCGACGGATCACCCGAATGCAGGCGCGCGACGTCGAGGCCTGCGGCGTGTGCTTCGGCCAACTCGGTGATGATCTGGTCGAGTGTCAGCGGACCGGTGTCGATGACTCGGGCGTCGGGCGGGCACAGCGCCAACAGGTCCTCGGGCATGATCGAGCCCGCATACAGGCAGACCGGGCAGCGGCCGAGCAAGCGCTGACCGCGCACCGTGATCAGATCGGCGGCGCCGGGTCCCGCGCCGATGAAGTACACGGTCATGGCTTGGTCACCGACCACTGGGTGACGGGCATCGCGGGTCGCCATCCGGTGAACTTTCCGACGGGCTCGCTGCGGTAGTGCTGGAACCGTCGAAGCTCGCCGCCGACGCGGGAATACCATTGGGCAAGAACGGCTTCGGACTCCGCCGTGACAGCGTTGACGACCAGCCGCCCGCCTGTCGGTAGCCGGTCATAGCAGGCTTCGAGCAGCCCTGGTTGCGTCACGCCACCGCCGATGAAGATCGCGGTCGGCCGCGGCACCCCGTGGACACCGCCGTCGCTCAACACGGCTTCGTCAAACGCCGCAGGCGCTTCACCGCGGACATCGACAACGACTCCGTGCTTCAAGGCGTTCTCGACGATGCGCTGCCGGCGATGCTCGTCGCGTTCGAATGCCACTGCTCGACAACCAGTTCCGCTGCGACACCATTCGATCGCGATGCTGCCCGAGCCCGCGCCGACGTCCCACAGCCGCTCGCCCTTGTGCGGTGCCAGCGCGGCGAGGGTGACCGCCCGCATCGATTGTTTGGTGATCTGGCCGTCGTGCGCATACGCGTCGTCGGGCAGCACCGACAGCCGAGTGTCACCGGGCAGGTAGCGCACTGCCACCACGTTGAGGTCATCGACGTCGTCGGGCGGTTTCGCGGCCCACTCCCCGGCGGTGGCGTCGCGGCGGCGCTCGTTTGGCCCGCCGAGTTGCTCGAACACCGTCAGCTGAGAGTCGGCGCGCCCGGCGTCGGTGAGCAACCGCGCCAGCGCCGCCGGGCTGGCACCGTCACGGCACAGCACGACGGCCTGGCCGCCGCGCCGCAATGCGGTGTGCGGTTCCCCGATCATCAGGCTGATCACCTCGGTTTCCTGCACGGCCCAGCCCAGTCGCGCGCATGCCAACGTCACCGAAGACACATGCGGCAGCACCGTCACCGTGTCCGCGCCGAACAGTCTGATCAGCAGCGCCCCCACGCCGTGCAGCATCGGGTCTCCGCTGGCCACAACGTGCACATCGCCCTCGATGTTGCCGAGCGTCTCCACCATGCCGAGCATCGGCGATGACCATTGCCTGCGCTCCGCAGCGACGGTGTCGTCGAGCAGGTCAAGTTGGCGATGCGAGCCGTAAACAACTGTTGCCCTGCGTAATTCAGCAGCTGATGTCGGCGCAAGGCCCGCCATGCCGTCGGCCCCGATTCCCACCACCACGATCATCGCGGCATCCTCCGCCAGACGAATCGCGGCGTCATCCGGAACGCTGACGCCAGCACGCCCAGAGGTGCGGGCACCCAGACGGTGCGGCGGCCTTTGCGCAACGCGAGTGCCGCCGCGGTCGCGACCTGTGCGGGCGTACGCGAGAACGGCGCCGGCTCCATGCCCTCGGTCATCCGGCCGATCACGAAGCCGGGCCGCACGACCAACAGATGCACTCCGGTTCCGTGCAGGGCGTCGGCGAGCCCGCTGCAGAAACCGTCGAGCCCGAGTTTCGCCGAGCCGTAGACGTAGTTGGCTCTCCGCACCCGGGTGCCTGCGATCGACGAGAACGCGACGATGCGCCCCGACCCGGCGGCCCGCATCGAGTTGGCCAGCACGGTCAGCAGGCTGACTTGGGCGACGTAATCGGTGTGCACGATCGCGGCGGCGTGCATTGGGTCCTTCTCCGCGCGGGCCTGGTCGCCCAGGATGCCGAACGCCAGCACTGCGGTGCCGATAGGGCCGAGCTCGGCGACTATCGATTCGATCAGCGGAGCATGCGAGGCAAGGTCGTCGGCGTCGAATTCCCGGACGTGCACCGCGGGGGCGCCAGCGGCCCGCACGGCCGCGACCTCGTCGTCGAGCTTGTCGGCGCGACGGGCCGCCAGCACCACCGTCGCGTCGGCGGCCAGCCGCGTGGCCAGCTCCAGCCCGATCTCGCTGCGGCCGCCGAAGATCACCACCGGCCCAGCGTCCGTGTCCTTCACGGCCCTGATTATGTCCTGCGCTACCGTGAGCCTTGATGGCGAAGGCAACCACTAGGCTCACCAACGACGCGCTGGCGTTCCTCACCGAACGGCATTTGGCCATGTTGACGACGCTGCGCTCGGACAATTCCCCGCATGTGGTCGCGGTCGGGTTCACCTTCGATCCCAAGACCCACATCGCCAGGGTCATCACCACGGGCGGCTCCCAGAAGGCGGTGAATGCCCAGGAGCGTGGCGTCGCGGTGCTGAGCCAGGTCGACGGCGCGCGGTGGCTGTCACTGGAAGGCAAGTCGACCGTCAACACCGAGACCGAGGCCGTGCGTGACGCGGAACTGCGCTACGCGCAGCGGTATCGCACGCCGCGGGTCAACCCCAAGCGGGTGGTGATCGAGGTGCGCGTCGAGCGGGTGCTCGGGTCGTCCGACCTGCTCGACCGAGCCGAGGACTAAGTCGCGGGCACCACGATCAACTCGTGCGGTCGGTTGTTCACCGACAGCGCCCCGTTGTCGGTGACGACCACGATGTCCTCGATGCGGGCGCCCCACTGGCCAGGAAAGTAGATGCCGGGCTCGACGGAGAACGCCATGCCCGACTCGAGCGGCAGATCGTTGCCCGCCACGATGTACGGCTCTTCGTGCACGGACAGTCCGATGCCGTGGCCGGTGCGGTGCACGAAGGCCTCCGCCAAGCCTTCGGCAGCGAGCACGTCGCGCGCGGCGGCGTCGACCTGTTCGGCGGTAACGCCGGGTCGCACCGCGTCGACCGCGGCCTGCTGGGCGCGTTGGAGCACGGCGTAGCGGCGCGCGACCTCTGGGTCGGGCTCCCCGATGCTGTACGTGCGCGTCGAGTCCGAGTTGTAACCGGGCTCGTACGGGCCACCGATGTCGACGACGACGATGTCGCCGGCCCGCAGCTCGCGGTCCGAACATTCGTGGTGCGGGTCGGCGCCATGCGGACCTGAACCGACGATGATGAACGCCGCCTCCGAATGTCCTTCGGCGACAATCGCTTCGGCGATGTCCGCGGCGACGTCGGCCTCGGTTCGGCCTGGCACCAGAAACTTCGGCACCCGGGCGTGCACCCGGTCGATCGCGGCACCGGCCTTGCGCAGCGCGTCCACCTCGGCGGCGTCCTTGAGCATCCGTAGTCGTCGCAGCACGTCGGTCGCCAACACCGGGACGACGCCGAGCACGTCGGCCAACGGCAGCAGATGCAGCGCGGGCATGGAATCGGTGACCGCAGTCGCTACGGGTGCGCCGCCAAGGGCGTCCGCCACCAACCGGTAGGGGTCGTCGCCGTCGACCCAGTCGCGTACGGCCAGACCGAGTTCGGTGACCGCGGATTCCTTGAGTGACGCGAGTTCGAGCCGGGGAACGACGATGGTGGGCTCGCCGGTGGCCGGCAATACCAGCGCGGTCAGCCGTTCAAAGGTCTGGGCACGCGAGCCGACGAGGTAGCGCAGGTCGTAGCCGGGCGTGATGACGAGACCGGCCAGCCCCGCATCGGCGGCCGCGGCCGCGGCGGCCCGGAGTCGTTGCGCATAGACATCGGTGCTGAATCGACTGGTCGCCATGTCATGAAGGCTAATCGTGGGTCGAATAGCTGGCGACCTCGATCAGATTGCCGTCGGGGTCGCGGCAGTAGTGCGATGTCATCGGGCCGAGCGCGCCGGTCTTCGGGACCGGGCCGGCGGTGATCGTCACACCGCACGCCCGCAGATGCGTGCCGATCTCGTCCGCGCTGAGGTCGGCGATGAAGCACAGGTCCAGCGAACCCGGCGCGTCGACGGCCCCGGTCTCCCAGTTCGGCGCACCGGTGGGACGCACGTTGATCTTCTGATTGCCGAAGACCAACGCAATCCGGTTGTCGCCGAAGACTTCCCGCCGCATGCCGAGCACGCGCACATACCAGTCGACGGTGGAGCCGACGTCGCGGCAGTTGAGCACCACGTGGTCAATGCGATCTACACCGAAGGGCATCTGTTTCTCCTATGTCAGCCGGCGGCCCACTCCTTGGCCCGCTCGATCTCGTCGAGGCCGAACAGCGCGAGCTCTCCAGGAACCATCCAAGCGAACGCGTGCAGCGCATGGGCAACCCAGTCTTTGTCGGAGACCACCGCAATTCGCTTAAACGCCGAATGATGGTGAATCAGTGCACCGAGGCCCAGCCTCAGGTCCTCAGCCAGGCCGCCAGGTCCGAAGCCCTCGTAGTCGGGTTCGATGACCTCGACGATTCTGATCTCACCTGATTTCACGAGATCGTCCATCGCGGGCTTGAACTCGCGTAAGTCTTCACCGCGCAGGCGGCCTGAAACGCGGAAGCCGGTCACTCCCGCCGGCAGGTCAGCCAACACTTCGATCATGGGTCCAGTGTGACCGTGCAGCCGCCGTTATCAGAACTGCCCGGGCTGGTAGTCGCCTGCGGGCCGCTGGAGGATGACGTTCAGCCGGTTGAACGCATTGATGATGGCGATCTGGGAGACGATCGCGGCGAGCTGCTCATCGTCGTAGTGCTTGGCCGCGTTCGCCCAGGCTTCATCGGTGACACCGCCACCGTCGGCGATACGGGTGCCCTGCTCCGCGAGCTCCAGCGCGGCACGCTCGGGCTCGGTGAACACGGTCGCCTCCCGCCAGGTGGCCACGAGGTTGAGCCGCACCGGCGTCTCTCCGGCCTGCGCCGCGTCCTTGGTGTGCATGTCGAGGCAGAAGCCGCAGCCGTTGATCTGGCTGGCGCGAATTTTCAGCAACTCCTGGGTTGCCGACGGCAAAGAGCCGGCCGCGGCTGTGCCCGCCGAGACCAGATACTTGACGGCCTTCATTGCGGTGTCGTTGCTCATGATGTCGAGGCGGGGTTCCATGGTGATCTCCTTGGTTGGTTGGTCGTCATAGGTACGACGACGCGGCCCGGCGAAATGTCAGGCCTCACAGTTCACAGCGCTGTTTCGTCGTATCAGAGAGGGCACACGCGAGAGGCGACACCATGAGCGATCCGGATCTGAGCGCGGTCATGAGCGAGCGCCGTCAGCTGATCAACCTCACCTATCGATTGCTCGGCTCGCTTGCCGATGCCGAGGATGTGGTGCAAGAGACGTACGCCCGTTGGTATGCGATGACCCGGCAACAGCAGGAGGCCGTCGAATCGCCAGGGGGTTGGTTGATGACGGTCGCCAGCCGCATCTGCCTCGACGTGCTCGGCTCGGCCCGAGTGAGGCGGGAAAGGTATGTGGGCGAATGGATTCCGGATCCGGTGCCCGCGACCACCGAGTGGTGCAGCGCCGCCGACCCGGCGGACCGCGTGACACTCGATGAGTCGGTCAACATGGCGTTCCTGGTTGTCCTCGAATCGATGACGCCTGCCGAGCGAGTCGCGTTCATCCTTCACGACGTGTTCCGCTATTCGTTCGGCGAAGTGGCCGAGATCGTCGGCCGGACGCCTGCAGCTTGTCGCCAGCTGGCCAGCTCGGCTCGTCGCCGCATCCGTGACTCGCAGGATCGCCGGGCGCCGACGACCGAGCAGGCGGACGTCATCAAGGATTTCAAACGGGCATGGGAAGCCAAGGACATCGAGGCGTTGATCGGCCTGCTCGACCCCGAGGCGACGGCGATCGCCGACAGCGGTGGACTGGCTAGAGCTCATCTGGAACCAATCGAAGGCGGCGAGCGGATCGCGCGTGCCTATGTCGACATCATCGGCATCGCACCGAATTTGATGCTTCTGGAGCGCACCGTCAACGGTCAGCCGGGTCTGGTGAGCCAGCTGGATGGCGTGACCGTGACCGTGTACGCGTTCGATGTCGTCGGCGGGCGGATCAGCCGCATATGGGCCGTCCGCAATCCCGAGAAGCTCCGCACGTGGACGACGTTCTGAACCAACGCCTTTCGCTCAGCGCCGACGTGTCAGTGTCCGTACCCGTCGGCGCAATACAGTCACCGGCTGGGCCGCGTATTGCTTCTCGATCGCACGCGCTCCTGCGCGGAAGAATCCACGCACGCTATCGCTGACGCTCTTCTCGTCATCGCTGGTGACCGTGAACTGCGCCGTCCAGATCACGGTGCACCGGTGCGGTCGACCTTCGCGGATGCGTAGCTCACCGCGAAAATCGGTGATCGGCAACTCGGCGGATGTGGCCTCATACCGATACAAGCGCTGCCCGGCATCGCACTCGATCAACCGCTCCACCCATCGCAGCCCGTCGCGGGTCGCCAAAGTCCGCGTCGCGCCCGGCTCTTCGCCCTCCCCCTGAGATTCGGTCACCATCGGATGCCAGCGCGCGTTGCTCTGAAACGAACCGAGCTCACGCCACATCGAATCCGCACTGCGGTAGACGTCGGCGAACACCTGCACCTGAGTCATGCCCTCGGATACCCGCCTGGTCCGTTCACAACCCCTGGCAGGATGGCCCGCATGTCCTTAGTGCTGCTCGACGGCGCCAGCATGTGGTTTCGCTCGTATTTCGGTGTCCCCTCATCGATCAAGGCGCCCGACGGGCGGCCAGTCAACGCGCTGCGCGGCTTTCTGGACGCCGTCGCGACGGTGATCACGCGTGAGCAACCGACCCGGCTGGTGGTGTGCCGCGACGACGACTGGCGCCCGCAGTGGCGCGTCGACCTGATCCCGTCGTACAAGGCACACCGCGTCCTCGAGGAGAACCCCGATGGGCAACCCGACGTCGAAGAAGTGCCCGACGAGTTGACCCCGCAGGTCGACATGATCTTGGAGATGCTGGACGCCTTCGGCATTCCCACCGCGGGCGCGCCGGAGTGCGAGGCCGACGATGTGCTCGGCACGCTGGCCTCCCGGGAGCGCCGCGACCCAGTCGTCGTCGTCAGCGGTGACCGCGACCTGCTGCAGCTCGTGTGCGACGAGCCGGTTCAAGTCCGGGTCCTCTACCTCGGCCGCGGCCTCGCGAAGGCGACGAAATGGGGGCCCGTGGAAGTCGCCGAAACCTACGGTGTGCCCGTCGACCGCGCCGGACCGGCGTACGCCGAATTGGCGTTGCTGCGCGGCGATCCGTCCGACGGGCTGCCGGGGGTTCCCGGCGTCGGCGAGAAGACGGCAGCCACCCTGCTCGCCCAGCATGGGTCGCTCGAGGCAATCTTGGCTGCCGCGCACGACCCGAAATCGAAGATGTCCAAGGCTTTTCGGACCAAACTGCTCGCGGCCACCGACTACATCGATGCCGCGGGACCCGTGGTGCGCGTCGCCACCGATGCCGACGTCAACTTCTCGACACCGTCCGACAGGCTGCCCCTAGCAGCCGAACATCCACGCAAAGTCGTGAAACTCGCCGAACAGTACGGGGTTACGTCGTCGATCGGCCGGCTACAGAAAGCGCTCGACGCGCTGCCCGGCTGACTACTTGGGTCGGCCGACCTCGTAGGTGCCCTTGTCGTCCTGGAACGTCACGGTTACTTGGCGCTTGGTCCCGTCGATGCTGACCTCGCAGTTGAAGGTGTCACCCTTTTTCACCGTAGGGCTATTGCCGTCGTTGCACTTGACGTCCTTGACGTTCTTGGCGCCGTAGCCGTTGGCCTCGTCGGTGAGGATCTGCTGCACACCGGTCTGTGCGGCGTTGATGTCCAGTTTGGTGGTGACGAACCAGCCCGGCGTGAAGAAGCCCAGAACCACCACCGCCGCGATGACGATCACCACAAGCACACCGAGCACGCCGAGGATGACGCCAAGCGAACGCTTCGAACCTTCCTCGGCGGCCTGGCCGTAGGGCGGGAACTGTCCGTACTGGCCGGGCTGCTGGCCATATTGATCCGGCTGGCCGTACTGGCCGGGCTGCCCGTACTGCTGGCCGGGTTGCCCATAGGGCTGACCCGGCTGGCCGTACTGCTGGCCCGGTTGGCCGTACTGACCCGGATACGGCTGTGCGCTGTAGTCGGTTGGCTGCTGGCCGTACTGCTCGGTCGGCGCGTACTGCTGCGGCGGCTGGTACGCCGGGGGCTGGCCGCCCTGACCTGGCTGCTGGTACTGCGGATACTGCTGTTGCTGCGGGTCGTAGGCAGGCGGAGGTTGCCACGCGGGCACTGCGGTCGTCGGTTGCTCGGCCCCGGAGGTCGGCGGCTGCCACGGCTGGTTGGCCGACGGGTCGCTCGACGGCTGATCCTGGCCAGACTCCGGCTGGTGACCGGGCCACGGCTGCGTCGGATCAGATCCTTGCGGTCCGCTCATTTCTCTCCTTGCTCACGGGTCGCACTGCTGGCAGACACACTACCCGGCATCAACTGCCACGACGCCGCGTCGAATGTCGTTGATAGCGCGTTTCGCGGTGGCGCGCAGCGCAGGCGTCGGCGCGGCATTGCGCACCTGGTCAAGCAGGTCGAGGACCTGGCGGCACCATCGCACGAAATCGCCGGCCGACAACGGCGTGCCCGTGCCCGACGCGTCCGACGCCGCGAGTGCGGCGGTCAGATCACCGGTGGTGGCCCAGCGGTAGATCGCGGGAACGAAGCCGACCTCAGGCTCGCGGCTCTGCGTGATGCGGTGTCGCTGCTCGTCGGCCCGCAACTCGGTCCACAGCCGGCGAGTCGTGTTCAGGGCGCGGCGTAGTTTGCCCGTCGGCACCTCGGTCCCGTCGGGTGAGCCCGGCGCGTCGCCGCGGGATTCGTAGAGCACGGACGACACCACCGCGGCGAGTTCGGCCGGCTGGAGTCCCTCCCAGGTGCCGCTGCGCAGGCACTCGGCCACCAATAGGTCGCTCTCGCTGTAAATCCTGGCCAGTAGTCGTCCGTCGTCGGTCACCTTCGGGTCCGCGTCGGTGTCCTCGATGAAGCCGCGCTCGGTCAGGAGCACGACGATTCGATCGAACGTGCGCGCCAGCGAGTTGGTCGCCGCGGCGATCTTCTGCCGGATCTGTTCGTTGTCGCGTTCGATTCGCATATAACGTTCGGCGAGCCGCGCCTTGGCTTCGCGCTCGGGCAGGTCGTGTGCCGGGTGGCGACGCATCTGCTCACGCAGGCCCGCCAGTTCGGGGTCGACGTCGCGCTCCTTGGCCGGGCCACTGCGTTTGTTTCGGGCCGACGGCACATCGAGCCCCTCCGACGCAGAGCGCAGCGCAGACGCGAGGTCGCGCCGCATCCGCGGATTGCGATGTTCGACGCGTTTGGGCAACTGCATGGAACCCAGCGGATCCGACGCACCCGAGTAATCGGCCGACGAAATCCGCCCAGCCCAACGGTGTTCGGTCAGCACGAGCGGTCGCGGGTCGTCGCTGTCGCGGTCGGCTTCGAGCACCACAGCCAGGCCGCCGCGGCGACCCTGGGTGATGGTGATGATGTCGCCGCGGCGCAGAGCGGCGAGGGCATCGTTGGCGGCTCTACGCCGCTGCAGACGCGACGCCCGGGACTGCGCCCGTTCGCGTTCGGAGATCTGCAGCCGCAGCCGCACGTATTCCAGAATGGGCGCGTCGCGTCCGCCGAGTTCGCCTGCGATCTCGTCGAGTATCCGTTCGCCGCGCTCGACGGCGCGCACCAATCCGACCACCGATCGGTCGGCCTGGTACTGCGCGAACGAGCTTTCCAACAGTTTGTGCGCCTGCGTGGGACCCATCTGGTTCACCAGGTTGATCGTCATGTTGTAGGTCGGCGCGAACGAACTGCGCAGCGGGAACGTGCGTGTCGAAGCCAGCCCGGCGACCTCGGCCGGGTCGATGTCGGGATGCCACAGCACCACGGCGTGACCCTCGACGTCGATACCGCGCCTGCCGGCCCGGCCCGTCAGCTGGGTGTACTCCCCTGCCGTCAACGGCATGTGCTGCTCGCCGTTGTATTTGACCAACCGCTCGAGCAGGACCGTCCTAGCGGGCATGTTGATGCCCAAAGCCAGTGTCTCCGTTGCGAATACAGCTTTCACCAACCCAGCGGTGAACAACTCCTCGACGGTGTGCCGGAAGATGGGCAGCATCCCGGCGTGATGCGCGGCCAGGCCACGCAGCAGTCCCTCCCGCCATTCGTGATAGTCGAGCACCACCAGATCGGCTTCGTTGAGTTCGGCTGTGCGTCGGTCGATGATCTCAGCGATCCGGGCCCGCTCCTCGTCGGTGGTGAGCCGCAGCGACGAGCGCAGGCACTGCTTGACCGCCGCGTCGCATCCGACCCGGGAGAACACGAAAGTGATTGCGGGCAAAAGGCCTTCGCGGTCAAGCGTGCTGATCACATCGGGCCGGCCCGGCGGCCGGTAGATGCTCGGACGCGCCCTGCCGCGGCCGCGAGGCTGCCAGTCCGCCAGCCGGTCGGCTTCGCGACGGTTGGCGATGTGGCGCAGCAGTTCGGGGTCGACGAGGAGTTCGCGCCCAGACTTCGCGGCCTTGGACGCCCGGTAGTCGAACAGGTCGAACAGCCGCTTGCCCACCATCACGTGCTGCCACAACGGGACTGGGCGATGCTCGTCGACGACGACGGTGGTGTCGCCGCGCACGGTTTGGATCCAGCCGCCGAATTCCTCGGCGTTGCTCACTGTGGCCGACAGGCTCACCAGTCGCACGTCGTCGGGCAGGTGCAGGATCACTTCCTCCCACACCGCACCGCGCATCCGGTCGGCCAGAAAATGCACCTCGTCCATCACGACATGCGAAAGACCATACAGTGCAGGCGAATTCGCATAGAGCATGTTGCGAAGAACTTCAGTCGTCATCACGACGACGTCGGCGTCGCCGTTGATGGACTGATCACCGGTGAGCAGGCCGATGCGCTCGGGCCCGTACCGGGCCACCAGATCGTTGTGCTTCTGGTTGCTCAGCGCCTTGATCGGCGTGGTGTAGAAGCACTTTCGGCCCGCCGCCAACGCCAGGTGCACCGCGAATTCGCCGACGACCGTCTTGCCTGCACCGGTCGGCGCGCACACCAGCACGCCGTGGCCGTTCTCCAACGCTCGGCAGGCCTGCTGCTGAAAGTCGTCCAGCGCGAACGACAATTGCTCGGCGAAGCTGGCGAGCTGGCTGCTAGGTGGCGTCGTCATCGACTATGACCCGGGCGGGTGCCGGCACAGCGCTCGGCTGTTCGAGAGCTTCGACATCACCGATCGGTGCCGCCTGGTCATCGGGGACATCCTCGGCCGCCTCCCGCCTGGCCTTGCGCCGGTCGTGGACGCGGGCAATCTGGATCGAAACCTCCAGTAGCAGTGACAATGCCAGCGCCAACGCCAACATCGAGAACGGGTCCGAGCCGGGCGTGGCGAACGCGGCGAAGACAAACAGACCGAAGATCAGTCCGCGACGCCACGATTTCAATCGGGCGTAGGTCAGCACACCGACGAGGTTGAGCATGATGATCAGCAGTGGAAACTCGAAGCTGATCCCGAACACCAGCAGCAGATTGATCAAAAAGCCGAAGTACTGCTCACCCGAGAGCGCGGTGACCTGCACGTCGCTGCCAACGGTCAGCAGGAAGTGCAAGGCTTTCGCCAGTACGACGTAAGCGATGACGGCGCCCGTAATGAACAGCACCGCACCAACCCCCACGAAGGCGCTCGCGAACCGGCGCTCCTTCTTGTACAAGCCGGGCGTGATGAACGCCCACAGCTGATACAGCCACACCGGGCAGGCCAGGACGACGCCGGCCATCAATGCCACTTTCAGCCGGAGCATGAACTGGTCGAACGGACCGGTGGCCAGCAGTCGGCACTCGCCGTCGGGCGCGATCGTGGCGCGCGCCGATGCGGGCAGCGAACAGTACGGGCCGCGCAGCCACTCGCCGAGGCTGTGGAACCCGAAGATGCTGTGCGTGTACCAGAAGAACCCGAGGGCCGTCGTCAGCGCGACGGCCGCCACCGCGATAAGCAGGCGGGTGCGTAGTTCGTGTAGATGCTCGACCAGCGACATGGTGCCGTCGGGATTGACCCGCGACCGACGTCGACGAGGATCGAGCTTCTTGAAGATTCCGGGGGTCTGCACGGGCTACCTACGCCGCGTCATGATGCGGCCAGTGGGTTGGCGTTGGGCTAGGCCGGGCGGTGGTCCGACGGCTGCTCGGCCTGGGGAGCCGGGGGCGGCGGCGTGTCGACGCGTTCCGAGGCGATCGGCGTAGCAGGAGGCGCCGAGGCCTCAGGCTTGGAGTCCGACTGCATTTCCTTGATCTCGGACTTGAAGATCCGCATCGACTTGCCGAGCGAACGCGCCGCGTCCGGGAGCTTCTTGGCACCGAAGAGCAGCACGAACACGGCGATAACGATTAACCAGTGCCAGGGTTGTAGACCACCCAATTTGGTCACCTCCAGACGTCTTGTCCGAGTCTACCTGCCGGTGCTGTCCGCCCCGACCTCGTAGGCCTGCAGCGCCGCGGCGGCCGACTCCTGCACCTTCTGCGCCAGCGCCTCGGGCTCGAGCACACGCACCGCTGAGCCGAAGCCCAGCACGAATCGGGCCATCCACTCGTCGGACGCGTAAGTCATCGCGGCCTCGCAAGCGCCGTCGGGCAGTTCGCGGATCACCCGCAGCGGGTAGTAGTCGAACATCCACGAGGCGGAGCGGTCGATCCGCAAACGGGCCGACGGCAGCGACGGGTCGCCGTCGAACAGTGACGTGTCGGGCTCGGCCTGCACCGCAGGCTTCGGCGGGGCCGACGGCTCGTCGAGCACCTTGGCATCGACGATGCGGTCGAAGCGGAACAACCGCACGCCCTCTGCCGATCGGCACCAGGCCTCGAGGTAGCTGTGGTCTCCGACGAGCACCACGCGGATGGGGTCGACGGTGCGGCTGGACAGCATGTCGTGGGAGGCCGAGTAGTACTCGATCGTGAGCGCGCGGCCGTTGCGCACGGCGGCGCGGACGGCTGCGGCGGCTTCGCTTTCCACGGGGGCGGGCTCGTCGACGGCCGCCTCGGCGCCATGACCGAGGGTGCCTGCGGCGGACTCGATCTTGGCGATCGCGCTGCGGGCGGCCTCCGGGTCGACCATGCCGGGCACATCGAGCAGCGTGCGCAGGGCGACCAGGATGCCGGTGGCCTCCGGCGAGGTGAGCCGCAGCGGGTGGTCGATGCCGGCGGTGAACGTGACTTCGATTGTGTCACCGGAGAATTCGAAATCGATCAGGTCACCGGGACCGTAGCCGGGTAGCCCGCACATCCAGAGTTGGTTGAGGTCGTCGCGCAGTTGCTTGACGGTGACACCCAGGTCGGAGGCTGCCTCGGCGTAGGTGATCCTGGGGTTGGCCTGGAAGTACGGCACCATGTTGAGCAACCGCACCAGGCGGGTGGAGACGGCGGTCATGCGGTCACCTCACTTGCCTGCGCGCGAAGGCGAGCCAGCACGTCGTCACGCAGGGATTGCGGCTCGAGCGCAACGGCATCCGGGCCGTAGCTGGCGATCTCGCGGGCCAGCGGGTCGGACATGCCGTACTCGACGGTGAGTTCGTCGCCATCGCGGTCACCCAGCCTTCGGGGGCCAACGACGGTGCCGCGGCGCCGCAACGCTGTCGCACGCCCTGCGGCTACCCACACCCTGGCGCGGGTCCCGCCTGGAGGGTCGTTGACGACGCGGGCGACGATCTCGCGCAGATTGATTCCCTCGGGGCGCGTCACCGCGCCGGGCGGGCCGATGGGCGTGACGTGGTCGCCGATGCGGGACAGCCGAAAGGTGCGCGGGGCGTCGCGGTCGCGGTCGTAGCCGACCAGATACCAGCGGCCCCGGTCGGTGACGACGCCCCACGGCTCGACCGTGCGGGTGGTGTACGGGTCGCTGCGGGTGGGCCGATGCGGGAACTGCACGGCCTGGCCAGAATCGATGGCGGACAACAGAATTCCCAACACATCTTCGGACCCGCGTAGTCCGGGCAGGACGGCAGTCGATGTGATCGCGATGCCGGAATCGGCCGCGTCGACGTCGACGCCCGCGGCGCGCAGCTTGAGCAGTGCACCCTGGGTTGCGGTGATGAGTTCGGGCGACTCCCACAGTTGGGTGGCAACGGCGACGGCAGCGGCCTCGTCGGCGGTCAACTCGACGGCGGGAAGCGCGTAAGCCTCGCGGTTGATGCGGTAGCCCTCGGTCGGGTCGAACTGCGATACCCGGCCGGTTTCCAGCGGGATGCCGAGGTCGCGCAGTTCGTTCTTGTCGCGCTCGAACATGCGGGAGAACGCCTCGTCGCTGACACTGTCGGCGTAGCCGTAGACGGTTTCGCGGATCCGTTCGGCAGTGATGAAGGTCCGGGTGGACAGCAGTGCGATGACGAGGTTCATCAACCGCTCGACTTTGGAAATGCCCACTCGTAACACCTTAAGCGTTTAGGGCGCTGTCACTTCGCCGCGGAGCCCGCCAGCGCGTCGGAGATCAACACGCTGACGTGCTGCCAGTAGACCCAGTCGGCGATCGCCCCACGTTGAGCGGCCGCGTCGGGCGCGGTGTGCGCGCGGTAGAGCGCCTGTTCTTGTGCGTGGTCGGCGTAATTGACGAAGGCTTCCAGATGCGCGACCCCGCGTTCGGGGTTGGTGCTCATCATCGGCTTCATCACCTCGAACCACAGGTTGCTCGTCTCGTCGGCGGGCGGGTTCGTATCTGACGGTGCCGGCGGCAGCAACTCGGAGAGGGCGTTTGCGCTGACGCCCGCCAGACGCGAGGCCGCTTCCGGCGCGATGACCGCTAACCGGTTGCGGCCCTGCATCTTTCCGCTGTCAGGTATGTCGTCGGATCGAAGGATGACCTTGGCGGTGCCAGGATCGAAGTTCTTGAATTGGTCCTCGGTGGCGACGACGGCGCGCAGACGCAGGTTGTGGTGCTGGGCCCATCCTTGGACGGCGAGAATCGGATACGTCGCCCACTTGGCGCGCTCGCCGAGCGGGATGGATTCGTCGGCGCTGGCCATGCGGACCTGTTCGGGAAGGTTGACGCCATCGGGGATGTAGCCGAGGCCGTAGCTGTTGGCGACGACGATTTGGCCGTCGTGCGTCAGTGCGGTCACCCAGAAGAAGCCGAAGTCGATGTTGGGTTCGGCGTTGAGGGCGGCACCGATGCGGCGGGCCAGCTGCAGCGGGTCGCTGCCGCCACCGGACTGGCGGCGCAAGGCGCCGGCGGTCGCGGCGGCAGCGATGGCATCGCGTTCGGCGCGTGCGGCCGAAACTGGTACTGGCGCAGGCGCTCCCACGGCGCTGGTGGCGCCGGCCGCTGAAGCCGGCGCGACGCCCGGTCCCATCGATGTGGGTGCAGGGGCCGCCGAGCCCGGCGGCGCCAAGGGCGCAGCCGGTGGAGGCGTGGGCGGCGGCCCGAGTGGCATCGACGGGCCCGGCGCGGGCGCGGGGGCCGGAGCGGCACCCACGGACGGAGCCGGGGGCGGCGCGACGTGGCCCGCGGGAGCACCAGCGGGAGCGGGTGCGCTGGGCGTCGGTGGAGGGGCGTCGGGAATGGGCGCCGGGCCTGGAGTCGGAGCCGGTGGAATTGGAGGCTGGGCGGCCATTGGTGTGTTGGCGACCTGCGGCGTGAACGGCGTTGTCTGCGGTGCCGTCCCGGTGGGCTGACCACCAGCTCCGGCTTGAGCGCCGGCCTGCGCACCGTCTGTCGTGGGTGCGCCTTGACCACCAGAGGTGGGATGCACGGACGGACCGGGTGCGGAGCCCGCACTGCCGCTCGAGGTCGACAGTGGCGAGCTGGGAGTGCCGACGCCCGGCGAGCCAGAAGGGCCACCACCGACGCTGGGAGCGGACCCGCCCAGGTTCGGAGCGGCCGGCGCGGCACCAATGCCGGTGGGTGGAGACTCGACGACGGATGGACTTGGCACTGGCGGAGTACCGGTGGCGGCGCCGGCGTTTGCGCGTTGGTTTGACCAAGCCGAAACCGGCTGGGGTGTCGACCCGCCAGCGGCGGTAGCGGTCCTGTCCTCCGCGGTATTCCCTGCCTGATCGGACCGTGTCGACACGGGCTGAACTACAGGGCTCGAACCCGACGGGGGACCGCCCGCCGAGACTCCACGAACAGCGCCGCCTCCGGACGGATTCGCGGATGGGTCAGACCGGAGCAGCCGTGAAGGCGAACCCTCGCCGTCCTGCCGCTCACCGTTTCGACCGGGCTGCGCCGGTTGGTCAGCAGGCGACGCAGATATGTCCGGCTTCCATCCCAAACCTGCGGCGAGCGATTCGACGGTGCGAACGTTCTCGCTGTATTTCCGCTCTACAACGTTTCGAATAGCGACATCGGGATTGTGATTTGTCCTTGACGCCGTTTTTTCGATGTCCGCGATTTCCAGTTGGCCGGCCTCAACATTT
The DNA here is from genome assembly GCF_017872775.1 of Mycobacterium sp. OAE908. Lineage (NCBI taxonomy): Bacteria > Bacillati > Actinomycetota > Actinomycetes > Mycobacteriales > Mycobacteriaceae > Mycobacterium > Mycobacterium sp. OAE908. The sequence continues at coordinate 959,597 of NZ_JAGGJL010000002.1, read as the reverse complement.
GTCGTGATCGTGTCCTTGACGCTGGAAATGTTGGTCGCAGCGCTTCTACACCACTCGCGGGCATCCCATAGCTGCTGGCGATGCACCTGCAGCGCCTTTGTAGCCCCTTCCACAGCAGCGCCGGCTTTTGTCGCCGCGTCGCCGGACCAAACGTGCGGACCGTTGAAAATCGATGCTTGATGGTTTTGCCACTTGCTGAGGGTGGCGTCGACCTTCGACAGGATGCGATCCAGTTCGTTCGCGCGGTTGGTGTAGACATCTTCGTCCGTCTCGGGCCACGCTCCCGTCCTGGCCATTTCGCCGGCGTGCGGACCCGTCGGCTTAGCTTTACCCACTAGCGAGCCCCCGCCGCTTTGCACGCGGCATTAACCGACGACACCGCATAGCTAGCCGCTTCGGACAGATACGAGTCTGCTGTTGTGTACGTCGGGAGAGCTTTGACGAATGCTCGTTGATATTGCGCGGCAAGCACTGCCATGTCCTCAAGAGTGGGGTTGTCGCTACGCCTGCCGAGATTCTCGAGGTCATCTGCCTCGGCTGTCATTGTTGGCGCAACAGCATCATTCAGCGCCTTCAGCTCTGGTGTCCACTGAGTCGCTGGGATGTTCGGATCGGTAGCCCGCCAAGCGGCGGTATCGACGCTGAATTTATCGACAGTAGAAATCCACTCGGAACACACAGGGTTGGCTGACTTTAGAAACCGCTGCGGCTCAACGGGTTCGGCCGGTTGCGAAATCGATGTCGGAGCCGCGGCTTCGGGAATCAACGGCGCTAAAGGCTGCGCCGCTCGATTGTCGATCGCTGAGCAGACCATCGATAAGGTAGATGCAATACCGTCCGCTGTCCCTGCCAGATAGCGATCATCTGCCACATATGTCGGGATACGTTCGATGTGCGCGTCTGCGTAGGCAATGAACTGTCCGTACATCTCGCGCATTACCCGATGCGGAGTCACCTTCACGAGGTTGACTACCTGATCTGCCGCATCCTTCATGGCTTGACCTACCGTGTCGTACATGCTTCGCTGTTGCGACGTCCATGCACTGGCAGGAATTGTTTGGTCTCTATCGCCCCACTTTACGGAATCGCCCTTCGCGGCGTACTCATGAGAGACGCGCTGCCACGCTGCGCATGTCGGGTCGTCAGTGATAATCCCAACCGGGCCTTTGTCATTCGCGCTCGCGAAGTCTGAGCCGTTTCCGTTTGTCGGCGTGGGCGATTGACTGCCGCCTGAGTTCTTGCCGACCACCAATACCGTGATGACAACAGTCACCGCGATCACCGCAATCAGCGCGATACCGCCCAAGATCCACTTGCCCTTGCCGCCACCGCTCGGCGGCGGACCCTGCGGCACCCACTGCGGCGCACCGCTCGGTGGCGGCCCCCATTGCGGGCCGCCCGCCGGCGGTTGCGCGCCCCACTGATTGGGAGGCTGGGGCACACTCATCGGCATACCTTCGCGTCACGAATGGTCATGTCACAGAACGCTTTCCGGCCCTGACATCGCCGGTCGCGTCGGCGCCGGCCTGTGCGGCTGCTGCGGCACCTCCGGTGCCGGCGTCGGCTGCGGTCCGGTCGTCGGCGCGCGCTCCGCAGTGCTCGGCCCCGCCGCACCATCCGAAGGTGCCTTCTGCTCGGGCGTTTCCTTGGCGGATTCTGCTTGCTTCGCCTCGTCGTGCGCCCGATCGTCCAGCTGTTCCGGATCGGCCTTTTCCCCTGCGCCGTCTGCCATTTGGCCGACCTGCTGCATCGCGCTCTGCACGCCCTGCATGATTCCTTGCGGAATCGACGCCGCCATGCCCGCCAACTGCATCGGTATCTGCGCGGCCTGCTGGGCCATCTGCATCGGCATGCCCATCATCTGGCCGAGCTGACCCGCCTGCTCGCCCGCACCCGCGGCCGGCGCCGCCGCACTAGCCGGTGCGCCCGCCGCACCCGTCGCACCAGCTGCGCCCGCTCCCCCGGCACCCGAACCCTCCGCGCCCTCGAGGTCAGCCAGCGCCTTGAGAACTTGGTCTGCAAGCTGTTGATCCATGCCCTCGTACTTGGCGGCGGCCTGAATGATGTTCTGCGCGGTCCGTAATGCATCGGCTTTCGTCACCGGCAGACCGGCGATCAATGGAGCCTCCATTGCCTGCGTGCGCGCATTGAGAATTGTCGACAGCGCGTCGGCACCCGTCGCCGTGAATGGCACCGGCGGCTGCGGAATATCGCCCGCCGCACTCAATAGGCCCTGGCCGCCGGTGGCCAGCGGCGCGGTGTCGACCCTGAGCTCTCCGGGCATCAGTCCAATCCCCCTGCCAAGTCGTGCTCGATAGCTGGCACCACGCCGTCCCCGAAGCTGCACCGCCGACCTGCACCGTGAACGCCCAAACGCGAGCGATTACCAGGAGTCGCTACGACCGCACCCAGCAACCGTGCTCCAGCATCCGTCAGGCGCTCCGCAGCGGCGTCGCGCAGCCTCGTGAAAGTCACTCGACCACCTTCAGAAACACCCGAACAGCATCAATTCGCGACGGTTGCAATTCCGGCGCGCGCATTCGGCATTCCCTCCAGCAGTCGTGCAGCAAATGCTACCCGAGCCGCGAGTACGCCGACCGCGCCAATTTCTTGCTCTGGGGATACCTACATCGAGGCGATGAGCCGCTTAACGCGTTCGTCGACCGACCGGAACGGGTCCTTGCACAAAACAGTGCGTTGCGCTTGGTCGTTGAGCTTCAGATGGACCCAGTCGACGGTGAAGTCACGACCGGCTTCCTGCGCCGCGCTGATGAACTCGCCGCGCAGCTTCGCCCGCGTCGTCTGCGGCGGAGTGTTCACCGCCGCTTCGATTTCCTCGTCAGTCGTCACGCGCGAGGCGAGACCCTTCCGCTGAAGCAGGTCGAACACCCCGCGTCCCCGCTTGATGTCGTGATAGGCCAAATCCAATTGCGAGATCTTCGGATCGGACAGCTCCATGTTGTAGCGGTCCTGGTAGCGCTGGAACAGCTTGCGCTTGATGACCCAGTCGATCTCGGTGTCGACCTTCGCGAAGTCCTGGCTCTCGACCGCATCCAGTTGGCGCCCCCACAGGTCGACCACCTGCTCGATCTGCGAGTTCGGCTCCCTGGTCTGCAGGTACTCGACCGCGCGCTGGAAGTACTCCCGCTGGATGTCCAGCGCACTGGCCTGACGGCCGCCCGCCAGCCGCACCGGGCGTCGCCCGGTCAGATCGTGGCTCACCTCGCGGATGGCCCGGATCGGATTGTCCAGCGAGAAATCGCGGAACGGCACCCCGGCCTCGATCATCTCGAGCACCAGTGACGCGCTGCCCACCTTGAGCATCGTCGTTGACTCGCACATGTTGGAATCACCGACGATGACGTGCAGCCGCCGGTACTTCTCGGCGTCGGCGTGCGGTTCGTCGCGCGTGTTGATGATCGGCCGCGACCGCGTCGTCGCCGACGAGACGCCTTCCCAGATGTGCTCGGCGCGCTGCGACAGGCAGAACGTCGCCGCCTTCGGCGTCTGCAGCACCTTGCCCGCACCGCAGATCAGCTGCCGCGTCACCAGGAACGGCAGGAGCACATCGGAGATCCGCGAGAATTCACCCGCTCGGACGATCAGATAGTTCTCGTGGCAGCCGTAGGAGTTACCCGCCGAGTCGGTGTTGTTCTTGAACAGGTAGATATCGCCGCCGATGCCCTCGTCCGCCAGCCGCTGCTCGGCGTCGATCAGCAGGTCTTCGAGCACCCGCTCGCCGGCGCGGTCATGGGTGACCAACTGGGTCAGGTTGTCGCATTCAGCGGTGGCGTACTCGGGGTGGCTGCCCACATCGAGATACAACCGCGCACCGTTGCGTAAGAACACGTTCGAACTGCGGCCCCATGACACCACCCGCCGAAATAGGTAGCGGGCGACCTCGTCGGGGCTCAGCCGACGATGGCCATGGAACGTGCAGGTGACACCGAACTCTGTCTCGATGCCCATGATTCGTCGCTGCACGTAATCGAGACTACTTGCTGCTGCCCGGCCACGGCGGGCAAGCCGCGCCGTTGACAGTGGATGGGGTTTCCGTCACGGTTCGCCGGCGACCCAAATGCATTGCTGAGGCTGCCCGGCCAGCAGCCACCGTACCTGTGGATAACTTCGGCGCCCTCGCGTCCGAATCTGTCAGCATGAGGCATGGGGGGACGAACAGAGGTCGATCTCGGGCAGTTACGAGATGTCGCCGACCACGTCATGCAGGCCGCCGACGCAATCGCCGAAATGCGTTGGCCGACAATAAATCCCGATGATTTGGCCGGATCAGAAGTCGGCCGTGTCGGTGCGCCGGCGCTCGTTGCTGCGCGACTGACCGACGTGGTCGCCAACATGCGGGGGTGGGCGCTGGCCGCCCACATGTCGGCGGACGCTTTCGAACGCGCCGACGGTCGCAACGGTCAGCGCCTGGGGTGAGGCGGCCGACCGTCTCGCAGGCCGAGGCGTGGCGGCCCGATGCACTGCGCGGGCTCGCCGACGGCTGGGACGACGCGGCCCGCCGCCTGACCGCGCACGCCGACACCGCCACGCGCGCAATCCGGGACACCAATTGGACGGGCAGCGCCGCCGACACCGCTCGGGACAACGCGCACGGCATTGCCGCCGACGCCGACGAGGCCGCCCGCCACCTGGTCACCGCCTCGGTCGCCGCACAAGACGGCGCCGACCAGATCGCCTCCGCACAGTTGTCGGTGATGGAGAAGGTCGCCGAGGCCCGCGGGGGCGGATTCGAGGTCGCCGACGACGGAACTGCGTCGCTGCGTGCTACCCCATCGCCGCTGCTCATCGCGCTTTCAGGCGGCGACGCTGCCGTCGCGCACGACATGCTGACGATGCGCGCCGAGGAGCTGACCAAACAGATCACCGCCGCGCTCGACCAACTCGGTGCTGCCGATGCAGACGCCGCCAGAGACATCGAGGCGGCATTCGCATCGACGCCGATCCCCCGCGCTGCAGCGACGGTTCCGGCAGGCGCAGGGCCAGTGCGGGCTTCCGACGTGGTGGCGGGCTGGCCCGCGATGAGTCAGGACCGCATCGGCGAGCAGATCGCCGCCATGACGCCAGCGCAACGGCAGCGACTGACCACGGACTTTCCCCTCCAGGTCGGCAACACCGACGGCGTGCCATGGGACATGCGCACAGCCGCCAACCGCATCAACATCGCGCAGGCGATCGTCGACGGCCTCGATGATCCGACGGCCCAGCAGCGGACCGCCTTCTACCGCGGCCTGCTCGGCGAGATCGACGACCCGACGGGTAGTGGTCGGCGCGTCGAGCGGCAGATTCTGGCCTTCGATCCCGCCCGTGCCTCACTGGTCGAACTCAACGGCGACCTCGCGACGGCAAAGAGTGTGGCGGTTCTGGTCCCAGGTCTGAACACCACCATCGAGGGCTCGGCGGCCGACACTCGGACCGCGCGCCGTTTCGTGTCGGCAACCCACGGCGACGTCGCGACCATTACCTATCTGGGCGGCCCCTTTCCGCGAGGCAATCCAATCGCCGGTGTCGTCGATGCGGCCGACCCGCGGTATGCGCTCAATATGGCGCCACGGCTCGTCGCTTTCAGCGAAGACGTCGACCGCACCGTCGACGTCCCGGTGACCTACATCGGCCATTCGTACGGCGGGTCGATCGTGGGCACCGCCGAAGCATTCGGCCTGTCCGGCGACCGCGTGCTGTACGTGGCCGCAGCCGGCGCGGGTGTCGGTGTCGACGATCCGGGCGATTGGCACAACCGCAATCCGGATGTGCTGCGATTCTCGATGACAGCGCCGGGTGACTTCATTCAGGCCGTCCAAGGCATACCCGGCGGTCCGCACGGCGCCGACCCAGACGAGATGCCCGGCGTAATCCGTTTAGCCACAGGGCATTACGACGACGGACGGCTGATGGCAGGACCGCAGGCGCACAGCGACGTGCTCAACTGGCCGTCCGACGCATGGCGCAACATCCTGGCTGTCATCGCCGGTGACCGTGATCGAATCCAGGTCGCAGGGGTGAGTGCCGGTCAATAAGCGCGAATCAGCAAGTGTGGCAAACATTTTCGCTCGCAATGGCATGCTCCCCGCAGCCGTCCGACTGAAGTCACGAGACCTATACGGACAAAAACCAGCCAAATTCGGGCATGCGACGGCCAGAATGGGCCAATGTGGTCGCGCAGCTCGCCCGTCGACGGGTTTCGGCTCGCCTTCGACCGCTTCGGGACCAGAGGGGCGCCGCCCGTCGTACTGCTGCACGGCTGGCCCGGCAACCGACACGACTTCCGGAAGGTCGTTCCGATTCTCGGCGACATCGCCGACGTCGTCGTTCCGGATCTGCGCGGGTTCGGCGGTTCGGACAAACACGAGGTGGCCGTGCAGCACTTCTACAGCGCTACCGCCCAAGCCAGCAGCGTCATCGGGCTGATCAAGGAACTGGGCCTGTCGAACGTCATCCTCGCCGGCTATGACGTCGGCAGCCGCGTCGCACAGAGCGTCGCCAGGATGCATCCCGATCTGGTGCGCGGCCTCGTGCTATCTCCCCCGCTGCCCGGCGCAGGAGATCGCGTACTCACCGCGCACGCACAAAGCGAGTTCTGGTATCAGGCTTTCCACCAGCTTCCACTGGCCGCCGAGTTGATCGACGGCAACCCAGACGCTGTCCGAGAATACTTGCGGCACTTCTGGAATCATTGGTCCGGACCATACTTCGCGCTCTCTGAGGACGAACTGGACCGCCTGGTATCCGACTACGCGCTGTCGGGCGCCTTCACGGCTTCGATCGCGTGGTACCGCGCCGGCGCGGGCACGGTCGCCCAGTCACTCATCGAGTTGCCGCCCCACGGCGCCATCAAGATTCACGTGTCCACCGATGTGCTGTGGCCGCAGCATGATCCACTGTTCCCAACCGAATGGGCAGACCGACTCGACGACTACTTCACCGATGCCAGGCTCCATGTTGCCGCCGGCGCCGGGCATTTCACGCCGCTGGAATGTGCCGAGCAGTTCGCCGAACTCATCCTCGTTCAGCAGCCGACGTAGTTCACCGAAACGTTCACCGCGAGCCCGCCGGTCGACGTCTCCTTGTACTTCGAACTCATATCGCGCCCGGTGGCTCGCATGGTCTCGATCACCTCGTCGAGGCTCACGCGATGTTCACCATCGCCACGCAACGCCATGCGTGCCGCGTTGATCGCCTTGCCTGCTGATATCGCGTTGCGTTCGATACACGGGATCTGCACGAGCCCGGCGATCGGATCGCACGTCAACCCCAGGCTGTGCTCCATCGCGATCTCGGCCGCATTCTCGACCTGTTCCGGTGTGCCGCCAAGGATTTCGGCCAACCCGGCGGCCGCCATTGATGACGCTGAACCAACCTCGCCCTGACAGCCGACCTCGGCGCCGGAGATCGACGCCCGCTCCTTGTACAGCGACCCGATCGCCCCTGCGGTCAACAAAAACCGCACCGCCGTGTCGTCCGGGTTCGATGTCCCCGCCTCCGTGTAGTGCACGGCATAGTGCAGCACCGCGGGGATGATCCCGGCCGCGCCGTTGGTCGGTGCGGTCACGATGCGCCCACCTGACGCGTTCTCCTCGTTGACGGCGAGCGCAACCAAGTTCACCCAGTCCTCGGCGAACCGCGGGTCGCGGTCGGGGTCTTCTTGGCTGAGACGGTCGTACCACTGCCCCGCCCGGCGACGCACCTGCAGCGCGCCCGGCAGCAGACCAGTGCGGCTGATGCCGCGCTCCTCGCACTCCACCATCACATCGCGCAGGTGAAGCAACTCCGCGCGGATGTCCTCAACGGTGCGGGTACCGCTTTCATGGGCAAGCATCACCTCGCTGATCGACCTGCCGGTGCCCGAAGCCAACGCGAGCAGTTCTGCCGCCGAGGAGAACGAGGTGTCGTCATCCTTTGCAGTGTCATCAGTTGCGGCCTCGCCCTCGGTGACCACAAACCCGCCACCGATGGAGTAGTAGGTCCGCCGATGCAGCGTGCTGTCGTCGGCCGCCAAGGCCGACAGCGTCATGCCGTTCGGGTGGAAGTCCAGGACCGTGCGGCTGTACAGCGCGATGTCGTCCTCGGACAATGCAATCGGCACTCGTCCGCCGAGCATGATCTTGCCCGCGTTGGCCAGCCGCAACCGCCCGGCTTCCACCTCCTCGGACTCGATCGTTTCGGGGCGATGTCCCTCGAGCCCCAGCAGGACGGCGGACAGGGTGCCATGGCCCCGACCGGTCGCCGCGAGTGACCCGTACAGCTCGACTCGTACGTCGGCCACCCGCGAGAGAATTCCCATCGCCTCCAGGTCGGCGACGAAGATCGCTGCCGCGCGCATCGGTCCGACGGTGTGGGAACTCGACGGGCCGATGCCGACCTTGAAGAGTTCGAAGACACTGATGGTCACTGACGGTTCCTCCCCTGATTTACAGCTGTGGGTAGAGCGGACGACGCTCGGCGAGCTCACCGACCGCCCGCGCCCACTTCGCGGTGTCGGCGTCGGGCGCTGCGATCAAGCACTGCGCGATGAGATCGGCGACCGCGGCGAAGTCCTCGGCTTCAAATCCGCGCGCCGCAAGCGCAGGCGTGCCGATACGCAGTCCCGACGTCACCATCGGCGGTCGAGGATCGAACGGAACGGCGTTGCGGTTCACCGTGATTCCGATGGTCGCCAGCCTGTCCTCGGCCTGCCGTCCGTCGATTTCGGCGTTGCGCAGATCGACGAGTACCAAATGGACATCGGTGCCACCGGTGAGCACGGCGATTCCCGCATCGCGCACATCGGGCGCGGAGAGCCGGTCCGCCATGATCTTGGCGCCCTCGATGACGCGCTGTTGACGCTCGACGAAATCGGTCATCGCCGCCATCTTGAAGGCCACCGCCTTGGCCGCGATGACGTGTTCCAGCGGTCCACCCTGCTGCCCGGGGAACACCGCCGAGTTGATCTTCTTGGCGATGTCGGCGTCCTTTGTGAGGATGATGCCTCCGCGCGGGCCGCCGAGGGTCTTGTGCGTGGTGGACGTGACCACATGCGCGTGTGGCACCGGCGACGGATGCAGCCCCGCCGCCACCAGTCCGGCGAAATGAGCCATGTCGACCATCAGGTATGCGCCTACCTCGTCGGCGATCTCCCTGAAGCGGGCGAAATCCTGGTGCCGTGGGTAGGCAGACCAGCCGGCGATGATCATCTGAGGCCGGTGCTCGCGGGCCGCCTCGGCCACCTGATCCATGTCAATCAGGTAGTCGTCGCGTGAGACTCCATACGCGGCAACGTTGTAGAGCTTGCCCGAGAAGTTCAGCCGCATTCCATGGGTGAGGTGACCGCCGCAGTCGAGCGAGAGCCCGAGGATGGTGTCGCCCGGCTTGAGCAGCGCATGCATGACCGCGGCGTTGGCCTGCGCACCGGAATGGGGCTGCACGTTTGCGAACTCCGCGCCGAACAGGAACTTGACGCGGTCGATGGCCATCTGCTCGATCACGTCGACGTGCTCGCAGCCGCCGTAATAGCGCCGCCCGGGGTAACCCTCGGCGTACTTGTTGGTCAGCACCGAACCCTGTGCCTCCATGACGGCCATCGGCGCATGGTTCTCCGACGCGATCATCTCGAGGCCGGTGCGTTGGCGTTCTAGTTCCTTGCCTATCAACTCGGCGATCTCGGGATCGAAATCGGCAAGACGCTCGTCGAGGACGCTCATGTCGATGCTCCGTTCGTGGGGGGCCGGGGTATGAATACCAGATTGAAGCTAACTGATATATCAGAGTGTGATCGGCATCATAGCTGCGTGCGGCTTTGACGGTCAAGGTTGGCCATTGCCGCCTTGTTACCAGCGAGTTTCGTTTGGGCGCTCCCCTTGACAGTGACATGGGACACGGTTCAGTCTGTTGCATGTAGAGGGTTCTATTGCGCAATACGCAACATCTAGGTAGCTGGCGAGAGGCCGAGTAGGTGGCGGAACACCTGAATATGTTCATCGCGGGCGAATGGCGCCCCTCGCTCGACGGCGCCCGCCGAGAGATCCGATGCCCGGCCGACGGCCAGCTGGTCGCACAGGCCGCCGAGGCGTCCGCTGAGGACACCTACGCCGCGATCGCTGCCGCGCGCGAGGCCTTCGATACCGGTCCGTGGCCACAGATGCCGGAACGTGAGCGCGCCGACGTGTTGCGACGCACCGCCGACCTGATCGATCGCGACCGCAAGGACTTCGTCCGCGCAGAAGCGCTCGACACCGGTAAGCGGATCGTCGAGGCCGAATACGACATGGACGACGTCACAGCGTGCCTGCGCTACTACGCGGGCGTCGGCGGCACCGAGGCCGGCCATGTCGTGGACACCGGTAAAGCAGATGCGATCAGCCGCCTGGTGTACGAGCCCGTCGGCGTCTGCGGACTGATCACGCCGTGGAATTACCCTCTGCTGCAAGCAAGTTGGAAGGTTGCGCCAGCGCTGTTGGCGGGCAACACGTTCATCCTCAAGCCGAGCGAGCTGACACCGTCAACCTCAGTCCTGCTGATGCGCGCGTTGGAGGAAGCGGGCCTGCCCGCCGGCGTCGCCAATCTCGTCCTCGGCGCCGGGCCCGCGGCGGGCGCGCCGCTGTCGGAACACCCTGACGTGGACATGGTTTCGTTCACTGGCGGCGTCCCTTCCGGCACCCGTGTCATGGCCGCCGCCGCAGCGACGGTCAAACGCGTCGCGCTGGAACTCGGGGGCAAGAACCCCAACGTCGTGTTCGCCGACGCCGACTTCGAGACCGCGGTGGACTTCGCGCTCACCGCGGTCTTCCTGCATTCGGGACAGGTGTGTTCGGCGGGCGCCCGACTGATAGTCGAGGAGTCGCTGCACGATCGATTCGTCAACGAGGTGGTCTGGCGCGCCGAGCGGATCACCCTCGGCGGACCATTCGATCCCGACGCCGAAACCGGTCCCCTGATCTCCGCCGCACACCGCGACAAGGTCGAGGCGTACGTCGCCGCCGGACTCGCAGAAGGCGCGGTGCTGCGCTGCGGCGGTCGCCGACCCGACGACCCACATCTGAAGGATGGCTTCTTCTATCCCCCAACGGTTCTGGACCGCTGCCACACCGGCATGACGGTGACGAAGGACGAGTCGTTCGGCCCGGTGCTCACGGTCGAGACCTTCACCGACGAAGACGACGCGGTACGAATCGCCAACGACACCGAGTACGGGCTCGCCGGCGCGGTGTGGACCCAGGACGCCGGTAAGGCCCAGCGCGTTGCGCACCGGTTACGGCACGGGACCATCTGGATCAACGATTACCACCCCTATGTGCCGCAGGCCGAATGGGGCGGCATGAAGCGATCCGGCAATGGCCGCGAACTCGGCAGGACCGGACTTGACGAGTACCGCGAGATCAAGCACATCTGGCAGAACACCAACCCGCGGCCCGAACGATGGTTTCGGGGATAGACCGCAAACATCTCAAATGACCGACAGCCCAATTAGTTAGGAGATTTCGGTGGCCATCCATACAGAGAGCGCGCCCACAGCGGTGGTCGCCCCGCCGACCCCACGCCGCAGCGACGCGGAGCTCAGTGTCAACGGACTGTGGAAGGTCTTCGGCGCCAAAGCTTCTGACGTCGCACGCGACGACAGCATGGGGCAACTCAGCGTCCAGGACATCAAGAAGAAGACTGGGTGCGCGGTTGCCGTTCGCGATGTCAGCTTCGACGTCGGTTGCGGCGAGGTGTTCGTCGTGATGGGGCTGTCGGGCTCAGGAAAGTCCACGCTCGTGCGGTGTCTGACGCGGCTCATCGAGCCGACCAAGGGTCAGGTGGTATTCCAGGGCACCGACATCATGTCTGCCGACGAGAACGCGCTGCGAGATCTGCGTCGCCGCAAGGTATCCATGGTCTTCCAGCACTTCGGTCTGCTGCCGCACCGGCGGGTGCTCGACAACGTCGCGTACGGCCTCGAAGTCAAGGGCACCCCGAAGAAGGAGCGGCTCAAGCGTGCAGAGGAAGTCACCGAACTCGTCGGCCTCGCCGGCTACGAGTACTCCTATCCGGATCAGCTGTCTGGCGGCATGAAGCAGCGCGTCGGACTGGCCCGCGCACTGGCCAGCGATCCCGACATGCTGCTGTTCGACGAGCCCTTCTCGGCGCTGGATCCGCTGATCCGGCGCGACATGCAGAACGAGGTGATCCGCCTGCACCACGAGATGGGCAAGACGATGGTGTTCATCACCCACGACCTGTCGGAGGCACTCAAGCTCGGCGACCGGATCCTGATCATGCGCGACGGAGAGATGGTTCAAATCGGCACCGGTGACGAACTCGTCGGCGCTCCGGCCGACGACTATGTGCGCGAATTCGTCAGCGACGTACCGCGTTCACGGGTGCTGACCCTGAAGTGGATCATGCGCGAGAAGCGCGCCGATGACTCGCTCGACGGCCCAGAAATGGCGCCCACCACCGTGATCCGCGACGCCGTCGACCCGGTGCTGGCCGCCGACAAGCCGATCAAGGTGGTCGAGGACGGCAAGTTGCTCGGCGTGGTCGGCCGCAGCGAGATCCTCGCCGTGATCGGCCAGGTCGACGAGGGCGGCGCATGATGGCGACCGCTACGTTAGGAGCACCTCCTGCGCCGGCGGCGCCGGAGCAACACCGGAGCGTGTCGTCATGGTTCGCCCAACGAGGGCCTGTGCAGATGGTCACGGCCATCGGCGCGGTGCTCGCTCTGTGGATAGCGTTCTTCGTCGTATTGCACGGCCGCTTCACCCTCGCCCTCGCGCCTGCCGAGACCAAGCCGCTCCATGTGTGGCTCTCTGATCTGCAGACCAAGGTCGGTGAGGGCCGAAACACCAACCCGCTCTTCACCTATTTCTTCAATCCGATCCGGTCGGTGGTCGACACATTCGGCACTGCGATCGCCGACCTGATCGCACATCCGGTTGACGGGCGACCGGTGCCCTACATCGGGTGGCTTGGCGTCGTGGTGCTGTTGACCTTCGTGGCCTGGGCACTGGGCAACTGGAAGGTCGGGCTGCTGACCCTGTGCGGCTTGTTGTTCATGGGCCTGCAGGGCCTCTGGCAGGACAGCATGGAGACGCTGGCGTTGACCATCGCGGCGGTCGCGATATCACTGCTGATCGGAATTCCGCTTGGCATCTGGGCGGGTATATCGGATGGGTTCAACCGCCTGATCACACCCGTGCTCGATTTCATGCAGATTCTGCCGTCGTTCGTCTACCTCGCGCCGCTGACGCTGGCGTTCCTCATCGGCCCTGCCGCAGCGATCATCGCGACGGTGATCTACGCGGCTCCTCCGGTGATTCGGCTTACCGCGCACGGCATCCGGTCGGTGCCGGCTGAGTCGCGTGAGGCCGTCGAGTCGCTGGGCGCCACGAGGCGACAGGAGTTGTTCGGGGCGCTGCTGCCGATGGCCAAGCGCACCATCGTCCTCGGCATCAACCAGACCATCATGGCCGCACTGTCGATGGTGACGATCGCCGCGCTGATCGCGGCACCTGGCCTCGGCCAGGTCGTGGTCCAGGCGTTGTCGACACAAGACGTCGGCACCGCATTCAACGCCGGCTTGGCCATCGTGATCATGGCGATCATCCTGGACCGGACGACCACCGCCGCGAGCGAACGCGTCGAGACACAACAGCGAAAGTCGGCCGGACCCAACAAGTATCGGCGGCCAGGAATCGTGATCGGCGCCGTGGTAACAGCATTCGCGATCTGGCTGTCATACACCTATCAGCTCGTTGCGATCTTTCCGTCCTCTCTGCAAATCGGCTCGGTTCACCTCGGACTCGACGTCGGCAGTCCCATCATCGCCGCCGCGAATGCGGTGACCAAGTGGGTTCAGGACGTTTTCGCCCCGATCACCAACGGCATCAAGGACGTGGTGACGGCGGCGGCACTCGACCCGCTGCAGTCGCTGCTGGCTAGCTCACCGTGGTGGCTCGCCTTCGCGGCCATCACCGCAATCGCGGCGATCATCGGCGGCCGCTGGTCCGCACTCATCACCGCCGTGTGCCTGGCCCTGATCGCCTGGCCGCTGCAACTATGGCAGGCCACCATGGAGACACTGGCCGCCGTGCTGGTGGCCACGGTGGTCGTGGTCGTCCTCGGGGTCGTCGTCGGCATCTGGATGGGTCGCAGCCAAACCGCGGACAAGATCGTGCGCCCGTTCCTGGACGCCGCGCAGACCATGCCGTCATTTGTGTATCTGGTGCCGTTCCTGGCGTTGTTCTCGGCGTCGAGGTTCACCGGCATCGTGGCGGCAATCGTCTACGCCGCGCCCGTGTCGATCAAGATCATGGCCGACGGGATCCGCGGCGTCTCCCCCGAGACGGTCGAGGCGGCACGCTCGGTCGGGTCGAACACCTGGCAGGTGATCAGCAAGGTGCAGCTGCCAATGGCCGTCCGCTCGCTGACGTTGGCGACGAACCAGGGCCTTATATATGTGCTCTCCATGGTCGTGGTCGCAGGCCTGGTCGGGGGCGGCGCGCTGGGCTATCTGGTGGTGGCTGGCTTCGCACAGACCAGCCTGTTCGGGAAGGGCCTGGCCGCGGGTCTGGCGATCGTGCTGCTCGGCACGATCCTCGACCGCACGACCGCGGCGGCATCGAAACGGATTGGACGGGCGAGCGAATGAAACGAATTGCGATCGCGGCGGTAGCGCTTGCGCTGTTGGTGTCGGGCTGCAACGCCACCAAGGTCTCGGATCTGCAGGCCCGGGGCGAGCTGAAGCCCGGCGCCAAACCCTGCGGGACCTTCAATCTGGCCATCAACTCCTGGGTCGGATACGAGGCGAACGCGGCAGTGATCACGTATCTGGCGGAGAACGTGTTGGGTTGCTTCGTCAAACAGCGACACATCGCTGAGCAGGTCTCCTGGCAGGGCATGTCGACCGGACAGGTGGACGCGATCCTGGAGAACTGGGGTCACGACGATCTGCGACAGCAGTACATCGACAACATGGGCGTCGCACAGAGCGCAGGCTCTACCGGCGTCAAGGGTCAGATCGGCTGGTACGTGCCGCCGTGGATGGTCGAGAAATATCCGGACATCACCGACTGGCGCAACCTGAACAAGTACGCCGACCTGTTCAAGACCTCGGAGTCCGGTGGCAAGGGGCAACTTCTCGACGGGGACCCGGCATACGTGACAAACGACGACGCGCTGGTGACGAACCTCGGCCTGAATTACAAGGTGGTACAGGGCGGTAGCGAAACCGCGCTGATCTCGAGCATCCGGCAGGCCCAGCAAGAGCGGAAGCCGTTACTCGCGTACTTCTACTCGCCACAGTGGTTGTTGAGCGAGGTCCCGATGGTCAAGATCAAGCTGCCGCCGTACACCGACGGCTGCGACGCTGATCCGGCCAAGATCGCGTGTGACTATCCGGACTACGACCTGGACAAGATCGTGTCCACCAAGTTCGCCGAGTCCGGCAGCCCGGCGTACACGCTGGTGAAGAACTTTCAGTGGACGGGCGAAGACCAGAACTCCGTTGCGCGCTCCATCGCGATGGACGGCATGAGTGACGACGAGGCCGCCAAGAAGTTCATCGATGCGCACCCGCAGCTGGTCGCCAAGTGGCTGGCAGGGACCGGGGCGCAAAACGCGGCGTAACCCGGGGTAAAACCCGAGCTAGCGGCGGCAAAACTCGCGCTTCGCGGCACTTGACAAGGGCAGGCGATTTCCATCAAGCTGTTGCGTAATACGAGTCACGTTTCATAATCAGATACAACTAGGTCACACCGGGGAGGTCGCGCTCGTGCTCGAAATCTGTCCTCTGGCGGCCCTGCCTCGCGGTGAGGCGCGCAGGGTCGAAGCGGATCCACCGATCGCGGTGTTCCACACCGACGACGGTGAGGTGTTCGCAATCGACGACACCTGCACGCATCAGGACGCGTCGCTGGCCGACGGATGGCTCGAGGGCTGCGAGATCGAATGCCCGCTGCACGCCTCGCGTTTCAACCTGCGCACGGGCGCGGTCGACGCACCGCCTGCGAAGCTTCCGGTGCGCACTCACGAGGTGGCGATCGTCGACGGCGTGATCAACGTTGTCCTCAACGACGCCCCGCCCAACCTTCCTCCGGGCCTGACCACGCGCGCGGGCGGCGAGGCGGCGCAGTGAAAAGCGTTGCCATCGTTGGCGCCTCGCTGGCCGGGCTGTCGGCGGCCAGAGCGTTGCGCGCTCAAGGCTTCGACGGCGACCTGACGATCGTCGGCGGCGAAGGACGGCGCCCGTACGACCGACCGCCGCTGTCGAAGGAGTTTCTCGCAGGCGACATCGGCGAGGACGCGTTGGCCCTCGAAGCCGAGGACGACAACCTGGACGCCGAATGGCTACTCGGCGTGCACGCCACCCACCTCGACACCGGCGCGGCCTCGGTGCAGCTCGACGATGGCCTCGCGATCCGGGCCGACGGCATTGTCATCGCGACCGGAGCGCGGGCACGGACATGGCCCGGTTCCGACGGCCTCGCCGGAGTGCACGTGTTACGGACCGTCGATGACGCCGTGGCGCTGCGCGACGAATTGCGTCCGGGAGCGCGCCTGGTGGTCATCGGCGCGGGCTTCATCGGTGCCGAAGTAGCTTCTACCGCAGCCAAATTGGGCCTGGACGTGACCGTGGTCGAGGCGGCGCTGGCGCCGCTGGCCGGCCCGCTCGGGGTGCAACTCGGCGCGGCCGTCGCACGGCTGCACACCGAACACGGCACGCGGCTGCTCTGCGGGGCCCCGGTCGCGGGACTGCTCGGCGACGATCGCGTCACCGGAATCGAGTTGGCCGACGGGCGCCGGCTCGCGGCCGACGTCGTGCTTGTCGGCATCGGCGCCGCGCCCAACGTCGAGTGGTTGCGCGGCAGCCCAATTGAACTCGCCAACGGCGTGGTGTGCGATGCCGGTGGGGCGACGTCGATTCCGAATGTCGTCGCGGTTGGCGACTGTGCGGCGTGGCACGAGCCCGCCGTCGGGTGGCCGCATCGTGTCGAGCACTGGACGGGCGCGTTGGAGAGGCCGGGTATTGCGGTGGCCACGCTGCTCGCGGGCGGACGGCACGACGGCAGTCCCGCCAAGCCCCCGTACTTCTGGTCCGATCAGTACGGCCGTCGCATCCAGTTCGCGGGCATCGCCCATACCGGCGATGAGATCACCTTCGAGGTGGGCAGCGTGCGCGACGCCAGCTTCCTCGCCGTGTACCGGCGTGGCGGCGAACCCGTCGCCGTACTGGGTCTGGACCAGCCGAAGCTGTTCACCCGCTGGCGTCGCCAGCTCACCGTCGTCCCCGTCCCCGCATGACTTCTATTTCCGCAGAGGAGATCTCGATGACCACCGTCGGCCTGCCGCAGAGCTTGATCTCGACGCTGCCCGGCAGCTACTACACCGACCCCACGATCTTCGCGATGGAACAAGCCCAGATCTTCGAGTCGATGTGGTTCTGTGCGGTGCGGTCCGCCGATCTCGACAAGCCCGGTGCGTTCAAGACGGTTCAGGTCGGCAACGAGAGCGTGCTCATCACCCGCTCGCGCAGCGGCGAGGTGCGCGCGTTCTTCAACGTCTGCAGGCATCGCGGTGCGCAGTTGTGCACTGAAGAAAGCGGTGAAACCAAGCGTGCCTTCCAATGCCCTTACCACGCTTGGACTTACGACTTCGATGGCAAGCTGATCGCCGCACCGAACCTGACCAAGATGCCCGACATCGACCGGGTCGAATACGGGCTGCGTCGCATCGCCATAGAGGAGTGGCTGGGCTACGTCTGGGTGTGCCTCGCCGACAACCCACCCTCGTTCGACGACACGGTGCGCAAGGACGTCGGCGATCGACTCGGTGACGTCGCCATGATCGACCACTACGACGCCGAACATCTGAGCGTCGGGCGCCGGATCCGCTATGACGTGAAGGCGAACTGGAAACTCATCATCGAGAACTTCATGGAGTGCTACCACTGCGCGACCATTCACCCGGAGCTGACCGAGGTGCTGCCCGAGTTCGCCGATGGGTTGGCGGTGCAGTACCACGTCGGCCATGGGGCCGAATTCGCCGACGACGTCCAGGGATTCACCGTCGATGGGTCACAGGGGCTCGACCAGATCCCCGGCGTCACCGCCGAGCAGGACCGGCGCTACTACGCGATCACGATCAAGCCGCAGGTGTTCGTCAACCTGGTGCCCGACCACGTCATCGTGCACCGGATGTTCCCGATGGCAGCGGACCGCACCGTCGTCGAGTGCGACTGGCTGTACCTGCCGCACGTGGTGGAATCCGGCAAGGACGTCAGCCGCTCCGTCGAGTTGTTCCACCGGGTCAACGAGCAGGACTTCGCCGCGTGTGAGCGCTGCCAGCCGGCGATGAGCTCACGCACCTACCGCGATGGCGGCGTGCTGGTGCCCAGCGAGCATCACATCGGCGAGTTCCACAACTGGCTGCAGGCGAAGCTGACCAAATGAGGGCGTCAGTCGAGGTGCCCCATCCGCTGGCTGATCGCCGCCGCGGCGGCGACCACGTCGGGGGTCACCTCGCGCATCCGGTCTTCGGTGAATCGGTAGACCGGACCCGAGACGGACAGCGCGGCGATCACGCCGCCGGTGTGGTCGCGGACCGGGGCGGCGACCGCGTTCAGCCCCTCCTCCAATTCCTCGACAGAGGACGCGTAACCGTCGCGGGCGGCGGCCTCGATCTGCGCCTCCAGCTCCCGCTGCGACGTGATCGTGTGCGGGGTCAGTCGGGCAAGTCCCGCCGCGGCCAACATCTTTCGGCGTTCCTCGGGTGCCATGTAGGCGAGCAGAATCTTGCCGCTCGAGGTGGCATGCAGCGGCGTCAGTTCGCCGACCCAGTTGTGCGTGGCGACCGCACTCGGACCGCGGGCCTGGTCGATGTTGACCACGAAGTGCGAGCGGCGGACCGCGATGTTGACGGTTTCGCCGACCTGCGAGGCCAGTTGCTCGCAGAGCGCGCGAGCCTGATGCGTGACGTCCAGTTGGCCGGGCACCGCGCTGGCGAGCCGAAGGATGCCGAAGCCAAGCCGGTATTTGCCGCGATCCTGGGTCTGCTCGACCAATTCGCGTTCCTCGAGCGCCGCGAGCAATCGGAATGCCGTCGACTTGTGCACACCGATGTCGGCGGCGACCTCGCTGACGCCGGCCTCGCCACGTTGGGCCAGAATTTCCAGCACACTGATCGCGCGGTCGACAGACTGCACGCCTCCGGTGCTCTCAGCCCGTTCGTTGCTCATGGCGCAACTATACGAGACTTCGTTGCATATAGCGAAACTTGATGCGTATCACGCGCCACAGCCATAGCCTTTGAACACATCTGCAGGAGGACAGCGATGGCCCACAAAGATTCCACACGGTACGACTTCGTGATCGTCGGCGGCGGCTCGGCGGGCTGCGCACTCGCCAACCGCCTTTCGGCCGACCCGTCCAACAAGGTCCTGGTGCTGGAGGCGGGCCGCAACGATTCGTTGTGGGACGTGTTCGTGCATATGCCTGCGGCGCTTCCGTTCCCGATCGGAAGTCGTTTCTACGATTGGAAATACGAGTCCGAACCCGAGCCGCACATGCACGGCCGGCGGATCTACCACGCCCGCGGCAAGGTGCTCGGCGGCTCGAGCAGCATCAACGGCATGATCTTTCAGCGCGGCAATCCGCTGGACTACGAGCGCTGGGGCGCCGACCCGGGGATGGGCAACTGGGACTTCGCACACTGCCTGCCCTACTTCAACAGGATGGAAAACTGCCTCGCCGCGACCCCCGACGATCCGTACCGCGGGCACGACGGCCCGCTGGCCCTCGAGCGAGGACCGGCCACGAACCCGTTGTTCGTGGCGTTCTTCACCGCGGGCGAACAGGCCGGCTACCCGCGCACCGATGACGTAAACGGTTACCGCCAAGAGGGTTTCGCCAAATTCGACCGCAATATCCGCAATGGACGGCGGCTGTCGGCCGCCCGCGCCTATCTGCATCCGGTGATGAACCGGCCGAACCTCGACGTGCTCACCAGAGCCTTCGTCGAACGCGTGGTGTTCGAGGGCAAGCGCGCGGTCGGGGTCGACTATCGGCACGGGCTCGGCGGAACCAAGCGCGTCAACGCAGGCGAGGTCATCCTGTGCGGTGGCGCCATCAACAGCCCGCAGCTGTTGCAGCTCTCGGGTGTCGGCAACGCCGCCGAGCTGCGCGCGCTCGGCATCGACGTCGTTCACGACCTGCCGGGTGTCGGCGAGAACCTGCAGGACCACCTCGAGGTCTACATCCAGTACGCGTGCAAGCAGCCGGTGACCATGCAGAAGTACATGAAGTGGCGCTACCGGCCGTGGATCGGTGCCAACTGGTTGTTCCTGCGCCGCGGGCCCGGCGCCACAAACCATTTCGAGGGCGGCGGCTTCGTGCGCAGCAATGACGACGTCGCATACCCGAACCTGATGTTCCACTTCCTTCCGATCGCCGTGCGCTATGACGGCTCTCAGCCGGAGGGCGGCGAGGGCTATCAGGTGCACGTCGGTCCGATGTACTCAGACGCCCGCGGCACGTGCAAGATCGTCAGCCGTGATCCGAAAGTGCATCCGGCGCTGCGGTTCAACTACTTGTCCACCGAACAGGACCGTCGGGAGTGGGTGGAATCCATTCGGGTGGCCCGCCATATCCTCAACCAGCCGGCCATGGCCCCGTTCAACGGCGGTGAGGTTTCTCCTGGGCCGAGCGTGGAGACCGACGAACAGATCCTCGACTGGGTGGCCCGTGACGCCGAGACCGCGCTGCATCCGTCGTGCACCGCCAAGATGGGTACGGACGCGATGTCGGTCACCGATCCGGAGACGATGGGTGTGCACGGCGTCGAAGGCCTGAAAGTCGTTGACGCGTCGGTCATGCCGTACGTGACGAACGGCAACATCTACGCGCCGGTGATGATGGTCGCCGAAAAGGCGGCCGACCTGATTCTCGGCAACACACCTCTGGCGCCCGCGACGGTGCCGTTCTACCGGCACCAGCCCAAGCAGCAGCCCAGCGGCTCAGAACCCGTCGGCCGCAGCTGATTTCATGAGCACTCCGCGTGTCGTGATCATCGGCGCCGGGATCGTCGGCGCGAATCTGGCCGATGAACTCACCGCCCGGGGCTGGGATCGGGTCACCGTCGTCGAGCAGGGGCCGTTGCTGTTGAGCGGCGGCTCTTCTTCTCATGCGCCGGGCCTCGTCTTCCAGACCAACCCGTCCAAGGCGATGGCCGATATGGCCCGGTACACGGTCGAGAAGTTCCTCGATCTGGATCTCGACGGTCAGTGGTGCTTCAACCAGGTCGGTGGGCTGGAGGTGGCGACGACACCGGAACGGCTCGCCGAGTTGCACCGCCGCCAGGGCTGGGCGACATCGTGGGGCATCGAGGGCACCGTGCTCGACGCACAAGAGTGTGTGCGGATTCATCCGCTGCTCGACGAGTCGAAAATCCTTGGCGGACTGTATGTGCCGACCGACGGCCTCGCCAAGGCGGCGCGTGTGGTCGTTGCGCT
This sequence comes from Mycobacterium sp. OAE908, assembly GCF_017872775.1. Lineage (NCBI taxonomy): Bacteria > Bacillati > Actinomycetota > Actinomycetes > Mycobacteriales > Mycobacteriaceae > Mycobacterium > Mycobacterium sp. OAE908. The sequence goes on along the minus strand of NZ_JAGGJL010000002.1, from coordinate 938,119 downwards.
GGTCCGGCGCGCCAAGGAGCGCGGCGCGGTGTTTCGCGACTCCACCAAGGTGACCGCGATTCAACACAGCGGCGGCCGCGTCACCGGTGTCACGACATCGGATGGGACGATTCCGGCAGACATTGTCGTGTCGTGTGCGGGATTCTGGGGCCCCGAGGTCGGCGCCATGGTCGGCATGGACGTCCCGCTGCTGCCGCTCGCGCACCAGTACGTCAAGACCGACCAGATTCCCCAACTCGTCGGCCGCAACACCGAAGCCGCCGAGGCCGGCCTGCCGATCCTGCGCCACCAAGACCAGGACCTGTACTTCCGCGAACTCGTCGATCGTCTGGGTATCGGGTCCTACGCCCATCGACCAATGCCGGTAGACCTCCGCGAACTCGCCGGCTCTGACGACGTTTCCGAATCCAGCATGCCGTCGATGCTGCCCTTCACCGCCGACGATTTCACGGCCCCGTGGGAACAGTGCAAGCTGCTACTGCCCTGCCTCGAGGGCGCCAAGGTCGACAGCGGCTTCAACGGGATTTTCTCGTTCACCCCGGACGGTGGCCCGCTGATCGGCGAGTCTTCCGACATTGCCGGATTCTGGATCGCCGAGGCGGTCTGGGTGACGCACTCGGCCGGCGTGGCTCGCGCCGTCGCGCAACTGTTGGTCGACGGGCGCAGTGAGACCGACGTGCACACCTGCGACGTGCACCGGTTCGAAGAAGTTCAGCTCGCACCGGACTACGTCAACGAGACGTCGCAACAGAACTTCATCGAGGTCTACGACATTCTGCATCCGCTGCAGCCCCGACTGTCGCCACGCGACTTGCGGGTCAGCCCCTTCCACGCGCGCCAGCAGGAGCTCGGCGCGGTGTTCCTGGAGAGTGGCGGCTGGGAGCGCCCGCATTGGTTTGAGGCCAATGCCGCACTACTGCAACGGCTTCCGCTTGAGTGGAAGCCACCCGACCGTGACGCGTGGTCGGCGCAGTTTCACTCACCGATCGCGGCGGCCGAGGCGTGGCGCACCAGGACGTCGGTGGCGATGTATGACATGACCCCGCTCAAACGACTCGAAATCACCGGGGCAGGCGCGCTGCCGCTGCTGCAGCGGTTGGCCACCGGCAAGATGGACAAGTCCGTCGGCTCGGTGACGTACACGCTGCTGCTCGACGACGCCGGCGGCATCCGCAGCGACCTCACGGTTGCCCGGTTGGCCGAAAGCCATTTCCAGGTCGGGGCCAACGGCAACATCGACCTGGACTACTTCCGCAGGCAGGCTTCGTCGGACGACAGCGTGCAGGTCCGCGACATCACCGGCGCGACGTGCTGCATCGGGCTATGGGGGCCGCGCGCCCGCGACGTGGTCCAGGCCCTCAGCCACGACGACTTCTCAAACGAGAAGTTCAAGTACTTCCGCACGAAACCTGTTCGGATCGGCGGCATTCCGGCCACCGCGATGAGGCTGTCCTACGTCGGCGAGCTGGGCTGGGAGCTGTACACGAGCGCAGACTACGGGCTGCATCTCTGGGATGTGCTCTGGGCCGAAGGCGAAAAGCACGAGGTGATCGCCGCGGGCCGCGCCGCGTTCAACAGCCTGCGTATCGAAAAGGGCTACCGGTCGTGGGGTACCGATATGACGACCGAGCACAACCCGTATGAGGCCGGCCTCGGCTTCGCGGTGTCGGTGAAAAAGGCCGGCTTCGTCGGACACGCTGCGCTGCAGGGTGTTTCAGATGCGACGATTCGGCGCCGCCTGATGACTGTGGTGATCGACGACGGCGTGTCCGTGGTGATGGGTCAGGAACCCGTCTTCCTCGATGGCAAGCCGGTCGGCTACGTCACCAGTGCCGCATACGGTCACACCGTCGGCGCACCGATCGCCTATGCCTGGCTGCCTGCGAGCGCGAAGGTAGGCACCCGCATCGAGATTCAATACTTCGACCGCCGTATCGCCGCCACCGTCGCGGCCGAACCGCTCGTCGACCCCGACATGACCCGAATCAGGTCCTGAGTCTCAGTGCCCTCGGGCGATCCATTCGGCGAGATGGGGCGCCTCCGTGCCGATCGTGGTGCCATCGCCGTGCCCGGTGTGCACCAGCGTCTCTTCGGGCAACGTGAACAGCCGGTCCCGGATCGAGTCCACGATTGTCGGGAAGTCCGAGAACGACCGTCCGGTGGCGCCGGGCCCACCGCTGAACAACGTGTCGCCGGAGAACAGGACGCCGGCCTCAGGCACGTAGAGGCAGCACGAACCGGGTGAATGACCAGGGGTCCTGATCACCTCGATCTCGGTGCCGGCCACGCCGATTCGCTGGCCGTCGTCCAGGCGCCAGTACGGCTCCTCGGGATGGGTCATCTTCCACAACACGTCGTCACCGGGATGCAGCAGGACCGGGCAGTGCAGCCGCTGACCGAGTTCCGGGGCGACGGTCACGTGATCGTTGTGGCCATGAGTGCAGACGACCGCGGTCACGTCGCGGCCTGCGACAGCGTCGACGATCGGCTGAGCCTGGTGTGCCGCGTCGATGACCACGACGTCGCTGTCGTCACCGACCAGCCAGATGTTGTTGTCGACCTCCCATGTGCCGCCGTCGAGTGCGAACGTTCCAGCTGTGACGACGCGTTCGATGCGCAGACTCACAGCACGACCACCGAGCGCAGCACCTCGCCGCGGTGCATGGTGTCGAACGCCTCCTCGACCTGGTCTAGCTTGATGCGCTCACTCACGAACTTGTCCAGCGGCAGCCTGCCCTGCTCGTACAGGTCGACGAGCGCCGGGAAGTCACGCTCGGGCAGGCAATCGCCGTACCAGGACGACTTCAACGCCCCACCGCGGGAGAAGAAGTCGATCAGCGGCATCTCCAGCTTCATGTCGGGAGTGGGCACGCCGACGAGCACGACAGTGCCCGCAAGGTCACGGGCATAGAAGGCCTGCTTCCAGGTTTCCGGACGGCCAACCGCGTCGATGACGACGTCGGCACCGAAGCCGGCGGTCAGCTCCTGCACCGCCTCAACCGCGTCCACCTTCGACGCGTCGATGGTGTGCGTGGCGCCCAATTCCGTTGCCATCTGCAGCTTCTTGGGGTCGCGGTCGATGGCGATGATCGGTGACGCGCCCGCCAGCCGGGCGCCCGCGATCGCGGCGTCGCCCACTCCACCGCAGCCGATCACCGCGACCGAATCTCCCCGCGACACATTGCCCGTGTTCACCGCCGCGCCGAGACCGGCCATGACGCCGCAGCCGAGTAGGCCGACCACGGCGGGGTCGGCGTTCGGGTCGACCTTCGTGCATTGTCCTTCATGCACAAGGGTTTTCTCCGCAAAGGCGCCGATACCGAGCGCCGGGGTCAACTCGGCGCCGTCGGTCAACGTCATCGGCTGGCTGGCGTTGAAGGTGTCGAAGCAGTACCACGGCCGCCCGCGCCGGCACGCCCGGCAATCGCCGCACACCGCCCGCCAGTTCAGCACGACGAAGTCGCCGACCTCGACGTGGGTGACCGCGCTGCCCGCCGCGTCGACGATGCCTGCCGCCTCGTGACCGAGCAGGAACGGGAATTCGTCGTTGATTCCGCCGTCGCGGTAGGTCAGATCGGTATGGCAGACCCCGCACGCCTGGATCCGAACGACGACATCGTTCGGGCCGGGATCCGGGATGACGATGTCGACGAGTTCGACGGGCGCTCCCTTGCTGCGGGCGATGACGCCCTGCACCTGCTGTGGCATGAAGACCTTCCTGGTTTGGTAGTAAAGGGATTACAGTGCGAGGCAAAGCCGGTACGCGTCGAACACTGCCGCGTGAATGTTGCGGCTGGCCACGGCATCTCCGATGCGGAACAGCTGATAGCGGCCGTCCGTATTGCGCCGCACCTGCTGCGGTTGCAGGTCAAGAAGCGCCCGCTGGTCCACCTCGCCGAGGTTCGACGAGCCCGCCCGCAAGGAGAAGTACAGCTCATCTGATGGCAGCGTGCCGTGCTCGACGACGATCTGATCGACGATGCGTTGACGGGTGACGTGCGCGTATTCGTTGTACAGATCGGCTTCCAGTCGGCCGTCCTTGCGGCGCACCGCGGTCAGCCGCTCGTTGAGCGTGACCCGCACGTCATGTTCGGCGAACACCTTGAAGTAGCCCGGGTAGTTGACCCCGCCGACATCTGGGGCCAAAACCCTTTCAGGCGTGACGAATTCGATCTTGGCGCCCGCGCGGGCCAGTACCTCTGCGGCATCGAGGCCCGGGTGCTGACCGTTGTCGTCGAACAGCAGCACGTCGCCCTTGGCCCGGAACGAGCCGCTCAGCACGTCCCAGCCGTCGGAGACCAGTTGCGCTCCCTCGGTGAGGAATTCGGTGTTGGGCACGCCGCCGGTGGCGATCACGACCAGATCGGGATCTTCGGCGAGCACCTCATCAGCCTCGGCGTAGGTGTTGTAGCGGATGTCGACGTCGAGATGTTTGCACTCTGCCAACCGCCAGTCGACGATGCCGATCAAGTCCCGCCGGCGGGGCGACGACGACGCGAGGCGAATCTGGCCGCCCGCCGCATCGCTGGCCTCCAGCACCACCACCTTGTGCCCTCGCAGACCGAGCACCCGCGCCGCCTCCAGGCCCGCGGGCCCGGCACCGACGACGACGGCCTTGCGCGGCGCGCCGGTGGCCGCCGGCACGTGGTGTGGCAACCGGTCTTCCCGACCGGTCGCGGGGTTGTGGATGCACTTGGCGTCGCGGGCCTGGTAGATCTCGTCGAGGCAGAGGCTGGCGCCGACGCACGGTCGGATCCGGTCCTCCTCTCCCGCTTGGATTTTCGCGACGATGTGCGGATCTGCGATGTGCGCACGCGTCATCCCGACCAGATCGAGCAGGCCGTCACGGATGGCGTGGCGAGCGGTGGCCGCGTCGTTGATTCGGGACGCGTGCATCACGGGGGCGCCGACCTGGCGTTTGATTTCCCCTGCGAATTCCAGATGGGGGGCAACCGGTGTGCCCATCGGTGGGATCACCCGCGACAGCGCCTCGTCGCTGCCCATGTATCCGCGGATGATGCTGATGAAGTCGATGCCCTCTGCGACGACCTGATGTGCGATCGCGAGCGCCTCGTCACGAGCGAGGCCGCCAGGCATCTCCTCGTCGAAGGACATCCGGATGCCGACGGCGAAGTCGGGGCCTGCCGCTTCACGCACCGCGCGAATCACGCGCAGCGGGAAACTCATCCGGTTCTCGAGGCTCCCGCCGAACGAGTCGTCGCGCTGATTGGTGAGCGGCGACCAGAACGCGTCGAGCAGGTGGGTGTATGCCTCGATCTCAACCCCATCCAGCCCGGCCTCACGGCATCGCGCCGTCGCGTCGGCATACGCCGCCACGATGCGGTCCATATCCCATTCCTCGGCCACCTTGGGGAAAGCCCGGTGCGCGGGCTCGCGGAGCGGCGACGGATAGACCACCGGCAGCCAGTCGCCGTCGTAATTACTCGTGCGGCGGCCAAGGTGAGTGATCTGACACATCACGGCGGTCCCGTGTTCGTGCACGCCGTAGGCGAGTTCACGCAACCACGGCACGATCTCGTCCTTGTAGACGTGCATGTTGCCGAACGCAGCCGGACTGTCGGGCGCCACGACCGCGGACCCGCCGATCATGGTCAGGCCGATACCACCCTTCGCCTTCTCCTCGTGGTACAGCCGGTAGCGCTCCTTGGGCATGCCGTCCTCGGTGTACGACGGCTCGTGCGAGGTGCTGACCACCCGGTTGCGCAGGGTGAGATGCTTCAGCTCGAACGGCTGCAGCAAGGGGTCGATGAGTTGGCGGGTCATAACGTGTACTCCTCGGCCGCGTCGAGCAGCCACTCAGCCAGATAACGGGCGAACGTCGAGCGCACCAGAATCCGGTAGTCGTCGCCGGAACCATTGACCGCCAACAGGATTACGCCGGCCTGGCCGAGCATCGTCTCTGCCGCGGTGCCAGCGCCGAAGGCCTGTGGATGCAGATCGAGGGCGCATCCCTTGGCCAACACGTCACGGCTATGGGTTCCGCTCAGCCGCAGCGTGGTGCGCTGCGCCGATACGTCGATCGCGGCGCCGCCGTGCGGGCCGACGGCATCCCGCAGCCGGGCTTCCAGCTCGGGTCCGCCCAGCGCGGTTGCCGTGATCAGCCACTCGTCGGGACCCAGCCAGATCACCGTGGTGTCAACGCTTTTCGCGTAGGTGGACGCGGTGGTCGGTAGTTCGACGCCGAGCGCGTCCGCCGCCGCCTGCGCACCCCGCCCTGCGGGGTCGACCCGCAGATCGACCATCGTGACGAATGGTTCTTCCGCAATCGCAACCGAATTCGTCAGCTGCGCAAAGCGTGAGGCCCACGGCTGCAGCGGGCTCGTGCGTTCCAACGTGTCAGCCATCGCGGCGCGCTCCTTCCGGGTCGACCAGCACCGAACCGGTGACTTCCACCGGCACCAGGGTTCCCTCGACGGGCACGTGCAGGGTTTCGCCGATGCGGGACTGACCCGCTTTGACCAACGCCAGCGCGAAGGTGCGGCCGAGCTCGGCGCTGCGGTAGCTCGACGTGACATGCCCCAGCATCGGCACCGGTGGCGGCGGCAGTGCATCGTCGTCGCAGAACTCGACGATCTGTGAGCCCTCGGGCAGCCGCGTGACCCGGTCGACCGGCAACAACCCAACGAGCTGCTTGCGCAACGGGTTCTGGTTCTCGATCCTGCTGAACGAGCGTTTTCCGATGAAGTCGGGCTTCTTTTTCGACACCGCCCAGGCCATCCCGAGATCGTGCGGAGAGACGGTGCCGTCGGTGTCCTGTCCGATGATCGGGTAGCCCTTCTCTGCACGCAGCACGTGCATGGTCTCCGTGCCGTAGGGGGTGATGCCGTAGCGGCGGCCCGCCTCGAGCAACCGCTCCCACACGGCGGGTGCGTGCCAGGTGTTCACATTGACCTCGTATGCGAGCTCACCGGAGAAGCTGACACGTGCGACCCGAACCGGCACGCCGCCGAGGCTGGTGTCGCGCCACGTCATGAATGGGAAAGCGTCATTGGACACGTCGAGATCGCCGAACACCGCGCCGATCACGTCGCGGGACCGCGGCCCGACGACCGGGAACGTCGCCAAGTGGTCGGTCACCGAGGTGAGCGAGACCTGCAGGTGCGGCCACTCGGTCTGCAGCCACTCCTCCATCCAGTCCAGGATCTTCGCCGCGCCACCGGTGGTGGTGTACACCAGGAAACGATCGTCGGCGACCCGTAGCACGGTGCCGTCGTCGATCACCATGCCGTCCACACCACACATCACGCCGTACCGGATCGAGCCGACCTTGAGGCTGCTCATCAGGTTGGTGTAGACGCGGTCCAGTAACTCGGCGGCGTCACGGCCCTGGACGTCGATCTTGCCGAGGGTCGAACCATCCAGTATGCCGACACCGGTTCGCGCGGCGGCACATTCGCGAAGTACGGCAGCGTCCATATCCTCGCCGGGATGCGGGTAATGCCGCGGTCGCTTCCACTGTCCGACATCCTCGAACACCGCGCCCTGCGCGACGTGCCAGTCGTGCAGCGCCGTCGTGCGGACTGGATCGAAAAGCGCACCGCGGTCGCGTCCGGCCAGCGCGGCGAACGCGACAGGCGTGTAAGGCGGCCGAAATGTGGTGGTGCCCAGCGCTTCGATGGGCAGGCCGAGCAATTCGGCGGTGATGCCGGAAGCGATCACCCCTGACGTCTTGCCCTGATCGTGCGCCGTCCCGATGGTGGTGTAGCGCTTGATGTGCTCGACCGACCGCATGCCTGCGCCAACTGCACGGGCGATCTCGGCGACCGTCGCGTCGCGCTGCACGTCGACGAACTGATCCTGCTCGCGACCGGGGACCCGCCACAAAACCAAGCCGGGGCTGACCGCTATGTCGGAAACCTCGGGCAGCGGATCCTGCGGCGTCAGTCCGAGCGCTGAGGCAGCCGAGTCGCGGCCTTCGCGCAGGCAACCCGCCAAGTCCATCACGCCGTTGGCCGAACCCGCGACGCTCGCCCCGTCGAGGTGCTCGCCGGGAACGAAACCGCCGAGCGCCGGGTCGTAGCGCAGCACGCCGCGGGCTTGACTGAACAGGTGCACCGCCGGATTCCAGCCACCGCTGACCAGCAGCGTGTCGCACGGAACCGCTTCGGCTGCACCGACATTCGCGCCATCGAAGTCAGCCACCAAGGCTGCCGCGATGCGGTCGCCGCCGCGGGTGCCTGCTACGACCGCGCCGGCACGCAGCGGGATGCCGCGTCGCTCGCACTCGCGCCGAAGATCTGCCGAAACGTCGGCACGGGCGTCGACAATCCCCTCGATGCGCACCCCCGCGTCGGCGAGGTCGAAGGCCGCCGCGTAGGCGCTGTCGTTCGTGGTGAACACCACCGAAGACTGTCCGACCAGCACACCGTAGCGGTGCAGGAACGTCCGAGCGCTGTGCGCCAACATGATTCCAGGCAGGTCGTTGTCGGCGAACACGATGGGCCGCTCGTGGGCACCGGTCGCGATCAGCACATGACGCGCGCGGATCCGCCAGACCCGCTGACGGGACAACTTTGAGGGGGCTGCCGCGCCGAGGTGGTCGGTCCGTCGTTCGAGTGCGAGCACGAAGCCGTCGTCGTAGTGCCCGAACGCGGTGGTGCGCTGCAGGTGCCGCACCTCGGGATACGTCGCGAGCTCGTCGACAACGGCGCGCACCCATTCAGTCGCCGCCTCGGCACCGACGCGGTCGTCGGTGCCGAGCAATGAGCCGCCCGCCTCGGACTGCTCGTCGACCAACACCACCCGGGCGCCGGAGCGCGCAGCGGTCAGCGCGGCGGTCAGGCCAGCGGGGCCGGCACCGACGACCAGCAGGTCGGCGTGGGCATGCATCGCGTCGTAGCGCGCGGAATCGGCGATGTCGGCCAGCCGGCCCTGGCCAGGAAGACCACGGGCGGCCAGACCGTCGTGCAGTTCGACCGTCGAAGCCAACAGCATCGGCTCGGGGAAGGGCGCCTCGATCTGCACCAGCCCGCCGGTGTCCTCGGCCCATGCGGCCGAAATGCCGCGTGGCCGGCCGAGTTTGACGCTGGTCGCGATCTTGTGCACGCCGTGTGCGAGCAGCGCCGACGCCAGGGTGTCACCGCGGTATCCGGTGTATGTGCGGCCGTCGAACGTGAACTCGTAGCGGGTCCCGCGGTCGATGCGGCCACCCGTCTCGGTGCGGTACGAAGCGGTCATGAGGTCGCCGGCTTCTCGCCCATGCGGTAGACCGCGTGAAAGCGATAGGTCGCGGTGTCGCGCACTGCGTTGAACCAGCGACGGCATCCCGCGCTGTGCACCCACCGTTCGGCGAACATGCCTTTGGTGTTGGCGCGGAAGAACACGTAGTGCGCCCACTGCTCGTCGGTGAGCGCGAACGGGTCGTCGGGGTACGCGACGTGCGCCTGCCCACCGTAATGGAATTCGGTCTCTTCCCGGGGCCCGCACCACGGGCATTGAATGAGTTGCATTGTCGTCCCAGCCTTTCGAAGATCAGTGCGCGACTGCGGCGGCGCCGTGTTCGTCGACCAGCGCGCCGGTGACGAAGCGGTCGAGGCTGAACGGGGCCGCATAGGGATGCGGCTCGTCGTTCGCGATGGTGTCGGCCAGACACCAGCCGATTCCCGGGGTGGCCTTGAAACCGCCTGTCCCCCAGCCACAGTTGAGGTAGAGATTGCGATACGGCGTGCGGCCGATGATCGGTGAGGCATCGGGGGTGGTGTCGACGATGCCGCCCCATGTCCGCAGCAGATGCGCGCGGGCGAAGATCGGGAACAGCTCGACTGCCGCGGCCATCTGCCGCTCGATGATGTGGAACGCGCCACGCTGCCCGTAGCCGTTGTACGAGTCGATGCCCGCGCCCATCACCAGCTCACCCTTGTGCGCCTGGGACACATAGACGTGCACCGCGTTGGACATCACGATGGTCGGGTGCACGGGCTCGAGGAGTTCGGAGACCAAGGCCTGCAACGGATGGCTCTGCAGCGGCACCCGGAAGCCCAGCATGTCGGTGAGCACCGACGTGTGCCCGGCCGCGCACATCGCGACCTGCCCTGCCGCGATGTCGCCGAGCGTCGTGCTCACACCGGTGATTCGGTCGCCGTCGGTGGTGAAGCCGGTGACCTCGCAGCCCTGCAGCAGATCTACTCCGGCCGCATCGGCTCGACGCGCGAAACCCCAAGCGACGTAATCGTGTTTGGCGATTCCGGCCCGCGGTTGGTACGTAGCGCCGAGCACCGGGTACCGCACGTCGGACGAGATGTTGACGATCGGGCAGATCTTCTTGACCTCGTCGGGTTCTAGCCACTCGGCGTCAACGCCGTTGAGCACGTTGGCTTCCACCCGGCGCACACTGTCGCGGACGTCCTGCAGGCTGTGGGCGAGGTTGAGCACGCCGCGCTGGCTGAACAGGATCGGGTAGCCGAGGTCTTCTTCCAGGCCCTCCCACAGCTTGAGCGAGTGCTCGTAGATCTGCGCGCTCTCGTCCCACAGGTAGTTCGACCGGATGAGCGTGGTGTTGCGGGCCATGTTGCCGCCGGCGAGCCAGCCCTTCTCGAGCACGGCGACGTTGGTGATGCCGTGGTTTTTCACCAGGTAGTGCGCGGTCGCCAGGCCGTGGCCGCCGCCGCCGATGATGACGACTTCGTAGGACCGCTTCGGCTCGGGATTGCGCCAGAGGAAGTCGGGGTGATCGGGCAGGTGCGCGCCCGGCGCCTGTGGACTCACGCGGCTCTCCATCGGACAGTTGTTTTCTAACTGATATATCAGTTGTGGAGCACAGTATGGTACGTTGATGCACGCGGTCAAGGGTCAATTCGGACGGGAGATGACAATGAGCGTGGAGCTGGCCGAGACCGGCGACGGACCAACCCCGTCCAACGCCGACCTTGCCTATCAGATCATTCGCGCGCGGCTCATCATGCTCGACATCCGTCCAAGCGAGCCGATCAACGACGAGGCGCTGGCCCGCCAGCTCGGGTTCGGCCGCACCCCGGTGCGTGAGGCCCTCAAACGGCTCGAACGCGACCGGCTCGTCATCGCCTACCCCCGCCGCGGCACGTTCGCCACGACCGTTGACATCACCGACCTGGCGCACATTCAGGAGATCCGCCGCCAACTCGAACCGGTGGTCGCCGCCCGCGCCGCGCGCACCGCGCCGCTGGAAACCCGGAGGCAGCTATCGGCACTCGCCGACGAGATCTCCCGACTCGACCCCACCGACGATCCGCGGACGCTGCTGCGGTTGGACGTGCGGGTGCACACCGCGATCTACAAAGCCTCGGGCAACCCGTATCTGGAGGACGTGCTCGTGTGCCAGGACGCGCACGCGACGCGCATCTGGTGTCTGTTCCTCGACCGGCTGTCGCACGTCGCCGAACACGTCACCGAACACGTCGGGCTGCTGCGCGCGATCGTCGACGGCGACGAGGAGCTCGCGGCGAAGCTGGCATCCGAACACGTGATCGGCTTCGAACAGGCTGTGCGCGCCGTCCTTTAACGGGTGACACGCGGGGTCGTCGACCGCACGGGCATCCCGAATCGCGCCGGCACGCCGTCGCTGAACGCCACGTGATCCGGCGGCCGCCCGCTCAGTTCGCCGAGCCCGACCGAGGCGAGCAGACCGTCATCGGAGAACTCGACCAGCTCGGCCCGTCGCAACGCCCAGACCGGATGTTCGTTTGGCACATACCAACTGCGGCCGGCACGAAATGTGTGCGCGCCCCACCGCGCGGTCAGGAAATGCTCGAGCGGCCCGCACGCCAACGAATCGGCGACCCGCACCTCGATGGCACTCGACGCGGTGACGCCCGGCCACCGAAGCGTCGATGTGTAGATGCGACGGTCGCCGCTGGACCGGTAGCTCATTCGCGCGAACCGGTAGGGCACACCGACGATGCACCGACCGGCCGCGACCATGGCCAGCCGGTTGGCATCGAGGCTCAGAAATACAACCCCACGGCGGCCCGTAGCATCCACCGAATACAGCCGGATGTTGGTCTCCAAAAACGTGCCGTACAGCGACATTTGAAACGGCACGACGCCGACGAAGCTGGCGCCCTCGAAGATGTCGGGCTCCGTGCCCGGCGGATACAGATGCGCGATGCTCGCCGGCTGGACCGCCCAGTGCAGGAACGACAGGTTGCGCCAGCGCTGCCGAAACAGTCGCGGCCAAGGCAGAATCGGCGCTTCTGGCGTCACCAATTCGGCCATGGCGGCCCGCTAGCCGTCCTCCGGCTTAGGCGCTTCCGAATCCTCTTCAGGCAGAACAGCTTCCAATGCAGCGCCGGTGATTCGTCGGAATGCCCTGCGTGGCCGGTTCGCGTCGAGGATCGCGACCTCCAGAGTCGCCGGCCCCAGCGTGCGCGCCTCGGTGCCGCCGTTGCTCCCGGCCTTCAGCGCGGCGACCGCAACCTTCACCGCGTCCGACAAGCCGAGGTTCTCCGAGTAGGACTCGTTGAGCGCCGTCGCTATCGGTTCGGTGGTGCCGCCCATCACCACGAAGTGTGGCTCGTCGGCGATTGAGCCGTCATAGGTGATCCGGTACAGCTCAGGCGGTTTGGTCTCGCCGAAGTGAGCGACCTCTGCCACGCACAACTCCACCTCGTACGGCTTGGCCTGTTCGGTGAATATCGTGCCGAGGGTCTGCGCGTACACGTTGGCCAGCTGCCTGCCCGTCACATCTCGACGGTCGTAGGCGTAGCCGCGCGTATCGGCGAACTGGATGCCGCCTCGACGCAGGTTGTCGAACTCGTTAAACCGCCCGACGGCCGCGAACCCGACGCGGTCGTAGAGCTCGCTGACCTTCTGCAGCGATCGCGACGGGTTCTCCGCCACGAACAGCACGCCACCGGAGTAGGCCAGCGCCACCACGCTACGGCCGCGGGCAATGCCCTTGCGCGCGAGCTCCGAACGCTCGCGCATCGCCTGTTCGGGCGAGATGAAGTATGGAAAGCTCACGAGTCTCCTCGCGCATCATGCGACTGCGCAGCACTATCGGGACCGAAAGTATCTTGGCGGGAGCGGCTTTCGATCACCTCGCGCGCCAGCCCCGCGATCCGACTCTCCGCTACATCCTCGGCACCCTCAGCACCCAGAATCACCGCGGTCGGATAAATCCCACGAACCAGGTCCGGGCCGCCCGTCGCCGAGTCGTCGTCGGCCGCGTCGTAGAGGGCTTCCACCGCCACCCGCAGCGCCGAATCCGCATCGGTCACTTGCGAATAGAGTTTCTTGATCGATGATTTCGCGAAGATCGAGCCCGATCCCACCGACTGATAGCCCTCTTCCTCGAGGTTCCAGCCACCGGCCGCGTCGAAAGACACGATCCGACCGGCGGCCTCGGGGTTCGGGTCGTCAAGGTCGTAGGCGGCCAACAGCGGCAGCGCCACGAAGCCCTGCAGAGCCGCACCGAGGTTGCCTCGCACCATCGTCGCCAACCGGTTAACCTTGCCCCGGAACGTCAGCGGCACGCCCTCGGTCTTCTCGTAGTGCTCGAGCTCGACCGCATACAGCCGGGCGAACTCCACCGCGATGGCCGCCGTGCCCGCGATCCCGGTCGCCGTGTAGTCGTCGGTGATGTACACCTTCTGCACGTCGCGGCCGGCGATCATGTTGCCCTGCGTGGACCGGCGATCGCCTGCCATCACGACGCCGCCGGGATATTTCAGCGCGACGATCGTCGTGCCGTGCGGCAGCGCGTCGCCGGGGCTCGCGGAGACAACCCGGTTGATGGGCAGAAGTTCGGGCGCCTGACGGCGCAGCAAGTCAGAAAAAGAGGACAAATCCACAGGGACGGAAGGGACTCCTGCTAGCGGTGACGGGACGGCCAGTTGTTCTCGGTGTGGCCAGGTCACTGGCCACCCTTCTGGACGTACGCACGCACGAAGTCCTCGGCGTTCTCTTCGAGGACGTCGTCGATCTCATCGAGCAGATCGTCGGTCTCCTCGGCCAGCTTCTCGCGACGCTCTTGCCCGGCGGCCGTGCTGCCAGTGAGGTCGTCGTCCTCGCCGCCGCCACCGCCGCGCTTGGTCTGCTCCTGAGCCATCGCTGCCTCCTGCTATCTCAAATCCCTGGCCGGATGGGCTCACAGCTGCCCGCCGGTTCCTCCACACTATCCCAGCGCGAACATTGTGTTGGGCTTGGCGAACTCGGTGTTTCCGCCGAGCCGTGCGTGCGATTACTCAGAAGTCTAGCCACCGGGTGGCTGCCACGCTTTCTCAGCAAACCGGCTGTACCCGGGTCTGACCAGGCGTTACGTCTGCGGAGATCACTTGTGCGGAGCTTTGACCAACGGCGCCGCCTTGGCCACCGCAGGCGCGGTGAGAACCACGGTGGTGGTTTGGGTCTCCCCCTCGGTCATGGTCGGCGGCAGCGTAAACGCTGAATAAATTCCACGCCCTGACGGGATCTGACTCGTCCCCTGAAATCCGTTGAGGGCCAGCGGCAAGGCGACCATCAAGCCGACCGCGGCCACCCCCAGGAGCGCCCCAATCCTCTTGCCCGACCGCGCCCGGCCGGTTGCTGTGTTGTGGGCCATCGCGTTTGCTCCGCCCTTTCTTTCCGATACCCGCGAACCGCAGGTACACACCAAAACCTATGGGTGGGTGCATCAGAAAGAATCGGGTGATTCCCTAAACCGGATCCCCCATTTTGTTGGGAGTTTGCTGAGCGACTCCTGGGCGCCGGCTTCGGGAACGCCGCAAGGCAGCTGTGGCCCGCTATTGGGTGAGCTGTTCCACCAGTTCGGCAGCGCTGTCGACCGAGTCGAGCAGGGCCCCGACGTGCGCCTTGCTGCCCCGCAGCGGCTCCAGGGTTGGAATCCGGACGAGCGAATCGCCGCCGAGATCGAAAATCACCGAGTCCCAGCTGGCCGCGGCGATGTCGGCGCCGAAGCGGCGCAGGCACTCGCCACGGAAGTACGCGCGGGTGTCGGTCGGCGGGTTGTCCACGGCGTCGAGCACCTGCTGCTCGGTGACGAGCCGCTTCATCGAGCCGCGCGCCACCAGGCGGTTGTACAAACCCTTGTCCAGCCGCACATCGGAGTACTGAAGATCGACCAGGTGCAGGCGCGGCGCGGACCAGTTGAGGTTCTCCCGCTGGCGAAAGCCCTCCAGCAGCCGCAGCTTGGCCGGCCAGTCCAGGATCTCCGCGCACTCCATCGGGTCGCGCTCGAGCAGGTCGAGAATGTTCGCCCACGTCTCGACGATGTCGGCGGCGCGCGGATCGGGATCGCGGCTGTCGACCAGCTTGGCGACGCGGTCGAGGTAAATGCGTTGCAGCGCAAGGGCTGTCAGCTCACGACCGTCGGCGAGCGCGACAGTGGCGCGCAGTGACGGGTCGCGGCTGATGACGTGCACCGCGTGCACCGGCCGGGCCAGCGCGAGATCGGTCAGGTCCATGCCCTCTTCGATCAAGTCGAGCACCAACGCCGTGGCGCCGACCTTCAAATACGTCGACGTTTCTGCCAGGTTGGCGTCGCCGATGATCACGTGCAGCCTGCGGTACTTGTCGGCGTCGGCGTGCGGCTCGTCGCGGGTGTTGATGATCCCGCGCTTGAGCGTGGTCTCGAGGCCGACTTCGACCTCGATGTAGTCGGAGCGCTGCGACAGCTGGAAGCCTGGCTCGTCACCCGAGGGCCCGATGCCCACCCGGCCCGAACCGGTGATGACCTGGCGCGAAACCAGGTGCGGGGTCAGGCCCGCGATCACCGCCGAGAACGGTGTCTGACGCGACATCAGATAGTTCTCGTGCGATCCGTAGGACGCGCCCTTGCCGTCGACATTGTTCTTGTAAAGCTGCAGCTTGGCGGCCCCTGGCACGCTCGCGACGTGGCGCGCCGCCGCCTCCATCACCCGCTCGCCGGCCTTGTCCCAGATCACCGCGTCTAGAGGGTCCGTGCATTCGGGTGCCGAGTACTCGGGATGGGCGTGGTCGACGTACAGCCGGGCGCCGTTGGTCAGGATCATGTTGGCCGCACCGACCTCGTCGGCGTCGACGACGGGCGGCGGGCCGGCAGAGCGGCTCAGATCGAATCCACGGGCGTCCCGAAGCGGCGACTCCACCTCGTAATCCCAGCGGGTGCGCTTGGCACGCTGGATGCCTGCGGCAGCCGCATAAGCGAGCACGGCTTGGGTCGACGTCAGGATCGGATTCGCGGTCGGGTCGGACGGCGAGGAAATGCCGTACTCGACCTCGGTTCCGATTATCCGTTGCATGTGGCCCAGCGTAGGGGACGCCTGGCAGTAACCTGCGACCGTGCCATCCGAGCAACGCGACGCGGCCGCTTCCCGGTTCGTTGCCGCGCTCGGCGCCACCATGGCCGGAGCCAACTACCCGGTGACGATGGTGCGCGCGGTGATGGAACAGACCGCCGTCGCGTACGGCCTCGACCACGAGTTTCTTGCGCTTCCCAACTATGTGCAGGTCGGCAGTTCTACCGGCGAGGGCATCTATATCGCCAATCCCGATTTCACTGTGCGCTACGACCAGTCCTTCCCGCTCGCCCAATTGGTGGCACGTGCACCGTCGGGAACGATCAGTCCCGAAGAAGGGATGGCCGAGCTCGACCGAATTCGCCACCTGGACAAGCGATTTCCGTTGTGGATCACCGTCGTGGGATACGCGGTGCAGAGCGTCGGGCTGGCACTGATCCTGCAGCCGACGCCGTGGAGCCTCTACGGTGCCGCATTCCTTGGTCTGCTGGTAGGCGGTCTGAGCGTAATCGGCCGACGCAACGAGTCGATCGGCTACATGCTCCCGACCGTTTGCGCGTTTCTGGTCGCGCTCATCGTGTTCACGTTCGAGAACAGATGGCACGTCGGGACCGACAGCCTGCGCGCGCTCGCAGCGCCGCTCGCCACCTTCCTGCCCGGTGCGGCGATCACGCTCGCGGTGATCGAGCTGGCCACCCAGCATGTGGTGTCGGGGGCCAGCAGGCTGGTGGCGGGTTTCATGCAGATCGCGCAGTTGGCCTTCGGCATCCTGATCGCGGCGCAGATCGCGGGCATCGCCGATACCGACCTCGTCACCACCCAGTTCAACCGGCTCGGCCCGTGGGCGCCGTTCGTCGGGGTGCTGGTGTACGGCTTCGGGATATGGCTGAACTTCGCTCCCCCGACGAAGTTCCTGCCGTGGATGGTCCTCATGCTGTACATCGCGTACGGCGGCCAGTGGATCGGCAATGCAGTGCTCGGCAGCTATGCCAGCGGGTTCGGCGGTGGCCTGACGCTGATCCTGTTCGCGCTGGCGATCTCCCACCGGCCGAGCACACCGCCGACCATGTCGCTGGTGGTCCCGGGATTCTGGCTGCTGGTTCCCGGATCGCTTGGCTTCATGGGGGTCACGCAGTTGCTCGGCACCCACAGCACCGCGGTGTTCACCGCGACGCTGATCTCGATGATGTCGATCGCCGTCGGCGTGCAGACCGGGCTGCTGCTGTGGCGGGCCGCGATCCAACTGTCGTCGTCACCGAACAGGCGGGCGCTCCATGATTGACACCACGCAACGACGCGCGGCCGACGCGTGGTTCCTCGATCACGGTCTGCCCGCCGTACTGCGGCCGGGTGCCCTGGTCCGGCGGCTGTGGCCGCGGTCGGCGCCGGCGCTGGCCGGGTTCGCGGTCTTCATGGTCAACTCCGCGCTCGTCGTCGTCATCACCGGTAAACACTCGATCGACATCGAGGGCAATCCCACGCGCTCGGAATGGTTCGTGCTGGCGCTGCTGGTGCTCGTGCTGCCTGTCGCGGTGGTGGTCGGCTGGTTGGTTTCGCGCATCGCGACGCTGCGCGGTCGGACAGTGGCAGCGACGGTCGCGGTGTCACTGGCTGTCGCAGGCGGCGTCCTCGGCGGCCCAAGCCCTCGGGTGCTGGTGGACTTGATCTTCGAGGGCATCGCCATCGGCGCGATATTGGCGCTGACCGCGTGCGGCGCGGGCTCGATCCTGGGGTGGGCCGTGCAGATGACGACATCGAATCTGGCCGCGGCGGGATCGATGGTGAGCCGCGCGCTGCCGCTGCTGTTGCTGACGATTCTGGTGTTCTTCAACTCCCCGGTGTGGCTGATGGCGGCCACCATCTCCCGACCACGGTTGTGGCTCGCGCTGGCCTTCCTCATTCTGATCGCGGCGGTGTTCGTGGTCTCCGTGACGCGAGACGAAGTGAAGCCGATGATGGAGTCCGATGAGCCGACTCGCGGCAAGTCAGAACAGTTGGCGGGCACACCATTCGAGACCATGGCCGATCCGCCGACAGCCCGGCCGTTGAGCCGCGTCGAGCAGGTCAACGTGATGTTCGTCGTCGCCGCAACACAACTCACGCAGATCCTCATCATCGCGACGATGACTTCCCTGATCTTCCTGATCCTCGGGCTCATCCTGCTCTCTCCGGAACTGCTTGCGGCGTGGACGCGTAACGGCCGCAGCGACGGATCCGTGCTCGGCATGACCATTCCGGTGCCGGATTCGCTGATTCAGATCACGTTTTTCCTTGGCGCGCTGACGTTTATGTACATCAGCGCCCGCACCGTCAGCGATGCCGAATACCGCACCCGGTTCTTCGACCCGCTCATCGACGACGTGCAGCTGACGTTGCGGGCGCGCGACCGCTATCGCGCGGCCGTCGCTGCGGCCTGATTTTCGCCATATCGGCGCGCTCTGCCGCCTACACCGCCGCAATCGCGCACAATGTTGCGGTGTCCGACATGCGGCAGGTGCACGAATGGTTCTTGCATCGCGGCCTGCCCCTGGTGCTGACCCGGCGGGTCCGCTCCCGGGCGCTGATCGAGCGCTCGGCTCCCCTTGTCAGCGGTGTCGGCGCGGTGATTTCGCTGACGATGCTGCTTGCCGAACTCACCGACGGCGATCCCGATTTCGGCTATGTGACTCGACTCGGTGTGCTGACGCTGCTGTTGGTCGCCGCCCCCTTCGCGCTGTATCTGCTGCACCGCACCGGTACCACGCTCGGTGAGGCGGGCCGTCGCTCAGCGGCACTGCTGGTGATGGCTCTCTTCGTTTTCGGACTCCCGTTCGCCGCCAGCGGCTTCTCGGGTTTCGCGGCCGCCGAGGCGGTCGGGTTTGCGCTCGTCGCGATCCTGGCGATCTGGTTGACATACCTCGGCTTCGGCTCGATTGCGTTGTGGGCGTTCCGTTTTGCCTGGGTGCAGTTCGGAGCGCTCGGTACGCTGATGAGTCGCGCCCTGCCGCTGCTGATGATCACCGTCGTGGTGTATTTCACCGGTGAGCTGTGGCAGCTGGCGGCACGGCTGACGCGCCAAAGGCTTTGGCAGATCATTGGTTTCCTGTCTCTTGTCGCGATCGTGTTCGTCGTGACCACCATCAGGGACGAAGTGCAAGCGCTCCGCGAGGACCGCGCGGGCCAGACAGATCCGGGCAAGCTCCTCGCGGGCACACCACTGGCGTCCCGAGCCGACCACCAGCCGGTGCGCACGCCGCTGTCGCTGGCAGAACAGGTGAATGTCGTTGCCGTGATGGTGGTGTCGCAGGCCATCCAGGTGGTGTTCTTCACCGCAGGCCTGTTCGCATTCTTTCTCGCGCTCGGCATCGTCGCGGTGCCCGATGACGTCGCGGTGCTGTGGTCCGCAGAGCAAACCTGCGCCGTCGGCCAACCGCCCTGCCCGGGAACCTGGTTCGGCATCCACGTGCCAGTGCCGCAGACGGTCGTCCAGGTGTCGTTGTTCGTTGCGGTGTTGTCGGGGTTGTACTTCACCGTGAGCACGAGCGTCGACCCGATCTATCGTGAGCGGTTCTTCGACCCGCTGATCAGCGACGTGGCCGTGAGCCTGGCAGGGCGAGATGCTTACCTGGAAATGGAAAAGGACGAACCTTGACGGTCCGCGAGGGCTACCTTCCTACCATGGCTGACGATGACGTCAATATGGTCGACGGTGTGTTCGGGAAGCGCTACGGAGAAGTGCTCCTGGTCCGCACCTCCGCGCAAGGACCCGAGGCGGCCGTGTACAACACCTTTCCCCTCAACGACTGCCCCGCCGAACTGTGGGACAAGCTCGATGCGCAGGCGATCGCACGCGAAAACCACGCCGTGGTTGCACTTCTCAATGGACCGCGCTACTGGCTGATGAGCAGCATCGGAAAGCAAGGACGAGATCCCCAGGAGCACAAGAGCTTCGGCGGCCTCGCGATGATGCGTCAGGCGACGGTGCAACTGTCGTCGATGAATCCTGCGCCGTACCACGTGAATCGGGTCGATCGCAAGGCCATCTTCGTGTTCGACGCGGGCCGCGAGATCTACGAACTGATAGATCCGCAAGACCAGCGCTGGGTGATGCAGACTTACAGCCAGACCATTGACCACGGCCTCGCGCTCGCAGATCTGCCTGCCCTTGCAAGTCGACTCTCGTTACCGCAGGGCTGGCGCTACGAAGCCAGGACCCCGTCGAGCCCGCTGCGCGTTGACACGACGACAACCGACGCGTGCGTGACCCAGGACGATCTCGCCAACAGCTACTCGCTGCAAACCGGCTACAGGTACTGACCCAGGTTCGACTCGGTGTCGATGGCCCGCGAGGCGCTCGACGACTTGCCGGTGACCAAGGTGCGGATGTACACGATCCGCTCGCCCTTCTTACCCGAAATGCGTGCCCAGTCATCGGGATTGGTGGTGTTGGGCAGGTCCTCGTTCTCGGCGAACTCGTCGACGATCGAGTCGAGCAGATGCTGAATGCGCAGACCGGGCTGACCGGTCTCGAGCACCGACTTGATCGCGTTCTTCTTCGCACGGTCGACGACGTTCTGGATCATCGCGCCGGAGTTGAAGTCCTTGAAGTACATGACTTCCTTGTCACCGTTGGCGTAGGTGACCTCCAGGAACCGGTTGTCGTCGATCTCGGCGTACATCCGGTCGACGACCTTCTCGATCATCGCCCTGATGCATGCCGTGCGGTCGCCGCCGAACTCGGCCAGGTCGTCGGCGTGCACCGGCAGTTCCTCGGTGAGGTACTTCGAGAAAATGTCTTGTGCCGCTTCGGCATCCGGTCGCTCGATCTTGATCTTGACGTCCAGGCGGCCGGGCCGCAGGATCGCGGGGTCGATCATGTCCTCGCGGTTGGACGCGCCGATCACGATGACGTTCTCCAGGCCCTCGACACCGTCGATCTCCGAAAGCAACTGGGGGACGACCGTGGTCTCCACGTCCGACGAGACACCCGTGCCGCGGGTGCGGAAGATCGAGTCCATCTCGTCGAAGAACACGATCACAGGCGTGCCTTCGGAGGCCTTCTCGCGGGCCCGCTGGAAGATCAGCCGGATGTGACGCTCGGTCTCACCGACGAACTTGTTCAGCAGCTCGGGGCCCTTGATGTTGAGGAAGTAGGACTTCGCCTCGCGGGCGTCGTCACCACGGACCTCGGCCATTTTCTTGGCCAGCGAGTTGGCCACCGCCTTGGCGATCAGCGTCTTACCGCAGCCGGGAGGGCCGTAGAGCAGCACGCCCTTCGGCGGCCGCAGCGAGTACTCGCGGTAGAGCTCCTTGTGCAGGAACGGCAGTTCGACCGCGTCGCGGATCTGTTCGATCTGCCTGCCGAGGCCGCCGATGTCGTTGTAGCTGACGTCGGGCACCTCTTCGAGCACCAGGTCCTCGACCTCGGCCTTGGGGATGCGCTCAAACGCATACCCGGCCTTGGTGTCCACCAGAAGCGAGTCGCCCGGCCGCAGCTTGCGCGGACGCAGGTCGTCCTCGTCTTCGTCTTCGAAGTCGTCGGGCAGGAACTCGGCGGAGACCAACGGCTCGGCGAGCCAGACGATGCGCTCCTCGTCGGCGTGGCCGACCACGAGCGCGCGGTGCCCGTCGGACAGGATCTCGCGCAGCGTGCTGATCTCTCCGACGGCCTCGAAGTTGCCGGCCTCGACAACGGTCAGCGCCTCGTTGAGGCGGACGGTCTGGCCCTGCTTGAGCGTCTTGGTGTCAATGTTCGGGGAGCACGTCAGGCGCATCTTGCGGCCGGAGGTGAACACGTCCACGGTGTCGTCGTCCTGCACGCCGAGGAGCACTCCGTAACCGCTCGGCGGCTGACCCAGCCGGTCGACCTCCTCGCGCAGCGCCAGCAACTGCTGACGGGCCTCTTTAAGAGTTTCCATTAGTTTGGCGTTGCGGGCCGCGAGCGAGTCGATCCGGGCCTCGAGCTGGTGCACATCGCGGGCGCTGCGCAGGCCGCTTTGCGGCCCTACGGCGTTCTCCAACTGCTCGCGCAGAAGCGCGGCTTCGCGTCGCAGTTCTTCCAACTCGGCGGCATCATCGCTGGACATCCCTGAATCGCGGGATGTCCCGTACGCTTCAGAACGCTCTGACTCATTCATGTTGCGCCCCTTCCCGCACCGGAAGTTGGTGCAGTAACAACTTCAACGCTACCGGCGATTCAGCCTTTGTGTGCGGTGTAGGAATTCGACACACCAGCAACACTTGTTAACCTCTCTGGTGAGTTGGGCCGATCGAAAGGACAATCGTGACCCTGAAATCCCTCGTTACCGGCGTGGCAGCAGCCGCTCTGGTCGGCGGTGCGGCGGCAGGTGTGACTTCCATTGCATCCCCCGCTGGATCCCAGGCGCCGGCCGTGCAACCGGTCGTGTGGGACATCCCGATGCCGCAGGCGCCGGCGCCGGACTTGCAGGCGCCACTGCTGCAGACTCTTCAGGCGCTCGGTGCGCCTGGCCTGTCTGCCAGCAAGGCCCCCTTCATCCAGGGCGGCATCGGCAGGATCGAAGGCCGGGTTGCCGACACCAAGTTGCGCGAGGCGCAGGCCGACGGCAAGTTCCCGCTGTCGTTCACCCTGGCCAACATCGACCAGAACGGTGACATCGTCACCGCCGACGTGACCGCAACAGCCGCCAACGGCGGGGTCGCGACGCAGAACATCCAGTTCGTGCCTGGCCCCAGCCCCACGGGCTGGCAGATGTCCAAGCAGTCACTCATGGCGTTGATGTCGGCTGTCGGCTAGGCCGTCAGTGCAACGCAGGAGTGCCGCAATCCTGGGCGCCGTCACGTTAGTGGCGGCGCTCGGGCTTAGCGGGTGTAGCGACGACGCGAGTTCGATACCCAGCCCGACACCGTTCCCGCTCAGCCGGCCCCCAACGGTTCCGCCTCCGCCGACCGAGACGGGCGCGCCGCTGCCGCCCGCGACCACGCTGACCGATCTGATGGGTCGACTGTCAGACCCCAACGTGCCCGGCGCCGACAAGGTCGGCCTCGTCCAGTTCGGCACCCCCGCCGACGCGGCGGCGCTCGACAGATTCGCCAAGGCGCTGCACGACAGCGGCTATGCGCCGTTGACCTTCGATGCCACCGACATGATGTGGGCGCAGGACCAACCCGGCAATGTCATCGCCAACATCACCATGAAGCCGGGTGGGCCGCAGGCAACCGGCAAGGACTTGAAGTTCCCGATGGAGTTCGCCCCGCAGCAGGACAACTGGCAGCTCACCCGGCAGACGGCGGACTTGCTGCTGCAGATGGGTCAGCAGCCCACGGTCGCCACACCGACGCCAACTCCTACCCGCTGAGCGGCCCGCCGTGTGGATCGGCTGGCTGGAGTTCGACCTGTTGCTCGGCGATGTGCACTCGCTGAAACAGAAGCGTTCTGTCATCCGTCCTGTCATCGCGGAACTGCAACGCAGGTTCGCGGTTTCCGCCGCCGAGACGGGCGCGCAGGACTTGCACCGCCGCGCGAGCATCGGCATCGCGGTGGTTTCCGCCGATCGACATCATGTCGTCGACGTGCTCGACGCCGCCGAGCGTCTGGTGGCGTCCCGGCCGGAGCTGGACTTGCTTTCGACCCGTCGCGCACTGCGACGCAGCAGCGACGACTAGATGCCGCCGCCCAGTTGACGCTTGCGCCGCAACGGCATCGGCGCGACGGCGCCCGGTGCCAATTTGCGCACGTTGATCAGAAACGCCGTATGCCCGCGCATCGTGTGCTGTGGGCGCACCGCGAGCCCGACGACATGCCAACCGCGCTGCATGCTTTCCCAGGCGCGCGGCTCCGTCCAGCACTGCTGCTCGCGCAGCGCCTCCACCGTTCGCGACAACTGCGTGACGGTCGCGACGTAGATCATCAACACCCCGCCGGCCACCAGCGCGTTGCCGACGGCCTCCAAAACCTCCCAGGGCGCCAGCATGTCGAGCACGACGCGGTCCACTTCGGGTCCCGCGTAGTCGGCGACATCGGCGGTGACGAGGTCCCAGTTGGCGGGTCGCTCACCGAAGAAGGTCTCGACGTTGCGGACCGCGTGCTGCGCATGGTCGTCGCGGACCTCGTAGGACGTCACGCGACCCTCGGGCCCGACGGCGCGCAGCAGCGAGCACGTCAGCGCTCCCGATCCCGCACCGGCCTCCAGCACCCGTGCCCCTGGGAAGATGTCGCCCTCGTGCACGATCTGGGCGGCGTCCTTCGGGTAGACGACCTGAGCGCCGCGGGGCATCGACATCACGTAGTCGACGAGCAGTGGGCGCAACACCAGGAATTGGTCACCGCTGGTCGACTTCACCACGCTGCCCTCCGGCAGCCCGATCACGGTGTCGAGCGCGATGATGCCGCGATGGGTGTGGAACTCGCCGCCTGGCGTCAACAGCATCGTGTAGTGCCGGCCCTTCGCGTCGGTGAGCTGTACGCGATCACCGACTTCGAACGGTCCGGTCCTTGGCATAGCTGATCAGCCTGCCAGTTGACGCGCCGAGTCGGGTGCTCGGGGTTGTCGGACTGCGGTCATACGCTGCTCTCATGAGCGATGAGACGGTTCCGCCCGTCCGTCGGCCTGCGTTGTCCCCGTCGCGGGCCAGTGACTTCAAGCAGTGCCCGCTGCTGTACCGCTTCCGGGCCATCGACCGGCTGCCAGAGCCGGCCTCGACTGCGCAGGTGCGAGGGTCGGTCGTGCACGCCGCGCTCGAGCAGCTGTACGGGCTGCCTGCAGAGCAGCGCGGGCGCGACACCGCGATGACGCTCGTCGGGCCCGCGTGGGACCGCGTGGTGGCGGCACAGCCGGAGTTGTCGGCCGAGTTCGAGCCCGCCCTGCAGGCCGAGCTGCTCGACGAGGCGCGCGCGCTGCTGTCTGGTTATTACCGCCTCGAGGACCCGACGCGTTTCGATCCGCAAAGCTGCGAACAGCGCGTCGAGGTCGAGTTGGAGGACGGCACGCTGCTGCGCGGCTTCGTCGACCGCATCGACGTAGCACCCACCGGCGAATTGCGGGTCGTTGACTACAAGACCGGCAAGGCGCCGCCCGAGGCGCGGGCGCTTGCCGAGTTCAAGGCGATGTTTCAGATGAAGTTCTACGCGGTTGCGCTGTTGCGGTCACGCGGCGTGCTGCCCGCCCGGCTGCGGCTGCTGTATCTGTCCGATGCTCAGGTGCTCGACTACACCCCCGATCTCGACGAACTGCTGCGGTTCGAAAAGACGTTGATGGCGATCTGGCGGGCCATCCAATCTGCCGGTGTCACAGGCGATTTCCGGCCCAATCCGTCCCGGTTGTGTGACTGGTGTGCGCATCATGCGCTGTGCCCTGTGTTCGGTGGCACTCCCCCGCCGTATCCCGGTTGGCCGGAGGCACCCGACGAGGGTGATGATGACACCGTGCTGCACGCCTCGGAGCCTGCTGCATGATCGAATGCCTCTATCGGCGGCTGCCTGCCGACGGTGGATTCCAAGCGTTCGAATCCACTGACGGCACACGCAGCAACTGGGATCCCGAAATCCAGCACGGCTCACCGCCTCTGGCGCTGCTGACGAAATTGATCGAGGAGCTTGCCGCGGACTCCGGGCTGCGCGTCGGCCGGTTGACACTGGACATCCTCGGCGCCATCCCCGTCACGACGGTTCGCACACGGGCGTGGGTCGAGCGTCCCGGCTCGCGCATTTCGATGATGGCGGCCGAGATGTTGGCGCCGCGACCCGACGGCGCCGAACGGGTGGTGGCGCGCGTGAGCGCATGGCTGCTTGCCACGAGCGACACCACCGATGCCGTCACCGACCGCTATCCGCCGATCGTGGAAGGCGAGTCGCTGCCGATGCCCCACAACTGGGACACCAGCGGCTATTTGAGCGTGGTGAGTTGGCGCACTCAGCGGACCGCCGAGGACGAGTCGCACGTGGTCTGGCTCAGTCCTCTTGTGCCTCTTGTCGATTCGGAGCCTACGACAGAACTGCAGCGGCTGGCGATGGTCGTCGACTGCGCCAACGGGGCAGGCGCGGCACTGGACCCCGAGAAATTCGTCTTCATGAACACCGACACCGCCGTGCACATTCACCGCTTGCCGCTCGGCAGCGATTTTGCGGTCCGCAGCCGCGGCTCCATCGGCCCCGACGGTATCGGTGTGACAACTGCAGACATCTTTGACCGCCAAGGGTTTATCGGCACAGTGGCACAGACACTGCTGGTACAGCGCCGCCCCTGATTTGTATATGTGCTTGCGTCTATATAGACGAAGTGCAATACTCGTGGCATGGACGTCTTCGAAGCGGTCGCTGAGCCAAGCCGGCGTGCGCTGCTCGACGCGCTGATCGACGGTGAACGCACGGCCGGCGAGCTTGTCGCGACGCTGCCCGGCCTGACCCAGCCCACGGTCTCGCGGCACCTGCGGGTGTTGCGTGAGGTCGGCCTCGTCGAGGTCCGGCCGGACGCGCAGCGGCGCATCTACGCGTTGCGTGCCGACGGGCTGGTCGCCATCGACGACTGGATCAACCGGTATCGCCACTACTGGGCCGACCATCTCGACGCCCTGCAGCGGCACCTCGAACGCAAGCACAAGGAGTCACGATGAGCGAACGCGACGGACGGCTCACCGTCGACGGTGAGCGCGCGGTATTGAATTTCGAACGCCGCCTGCCCTTTCCGATCGAAGCGGTGTGGTCGGCGATCACCGATCCGCACGAACGAGAGCAATGGTTCGGCGAAACGACGATCGAGCCCCGCGAGGGCGGAACCATCGACATGGTCGCAACCGGTCCGCCGTTACCGCCCGAGCGCAAGCGGATGACCGGCCGCATCCTGGTGTGGGACCCGCCGCACGTGCTCGAACACGAGTGGAAGCAACCGATTGTCGAAGACGGTGTGGTGCGCTACGAACTCAGCGTCGACGGTGACGGCACGCTGCTGCGGTTCACCCACCGCGGGCTCGGAGTCCGCAATGCATCGGGATTCTTCGGAGGCACCCACGCCTACCTGGATCGGCTCGAGGCCTACCTGTCCGGCGATGAGCTGCCGGACTGGACCACCCGTCGTCTTGAAGTAAACCAACGAATGGAAGCGAACTGACATGTCGCACAATGGTTCTGACATCGCCGCCCCGACCATCGCCATCGCCTTCTACTCGGGCTTCGGCCACACCGCGGTGCTCGCCGAAGCCGTGGCCGGGGGTGCGCGTGAGGCGGGCGCCCATGTCCATGTGACTGCGGTCGACCGGATGACAGAAGAGGACTGGGACATCCTCGATGCCGCCGACGGCATCGTGTTCGGCAGCGCGACGTACATGGGCAACGTGTCGGCAGGCTTTCAGGCCTTCGCCGAACAGACCGGCAGGCGTTGCCTCAACGGCAGTTGGCGCGACAAGGTCGCCGGCGGGTTCACGAACTCCGGCGCCAAGAGCGGCGACAAAGTCAACACGCTGGTGTCGCTTGCGATCTTCGCTGCGCAACACCACATGCATTGGGTCAGCCTCGGTTTGGGCGCCGGCTGGAACAGCGCCGCGGGCAGCGAAAACGACCTCAACCGTCTCGGCTTCTGGCTCGGGGCGGGCGCGCAGACCGACGTCGACGCCAACGTAGACCAGGTCCACCCTTCGGATGTGCAGACGTGCCGCCATCTCGGCTGGCGCGTCGCCGTCGTGACCCGGCAGGTAATGGTGGGCCGCTCCGCTACTCCAGCGGTGTCATCTCCTGCAGCATCGTCGGCACCAATTCACTGACCGTCGGGTGGATGTGCATCGTGCGGGAAATCGCGGTGTACGGCTTCTTCGCGGTCATGATGTCGAGGATCGCGTGGATGACCTCGTCGCCGCCGACGCCGAGGATTGCGGCGCCGAGGATCTCTTCGGTCTCGGCGTCGACGACGACCTTCATGAAGCCCTGGGTCTCCCCCTTCTCCACAGCTCGCCCGACGCGTGTCATCGGTCGCTTGCCCACCAACGCTTTTCGGCCGGACTTGCGCACCTCGTCGACGGTCATGCCCGCTCGGCCAAGCGGCGGGTCGATGTACAGCGCGTAGGTGGTGACGCGGTCGCTCACCCGTCGCGGGTCATCGTCGAGCAGGTTGGCCGCGACGATCTCGAAGTCGTTGTACGACGTATGGGTGAAGGCCCCGCGACCGTTGCAGTCACCCATCGCCCAGATGTGCTCGACATTGGTCCGCAACTGATCGTCGACGACGATGTAGCCGCGAGCGTCGGTCTCGACGCCCGCCTGCTCCAACCCGAGGTCGTCGGTGTTGGGCTGGCGTCCGACGGCCACCAGCAGGTGCGTGCCGGTGATCGGCTCGGCGCCGTCGGCAGGGGTCACCTGAAACCCGCTGTCGTGCTTGGCGAATCGGATCGCGCTGGCGTTCACCACCACGTCGATGCCTTCGGCCTGCAGGATCTCTTTCACGGTGGCCGAGACGTCCTCGTCCTCCCGTGACGTCAGCCGCGGACCCTTCTCGATCACGGTGACACGCGCACCGAAGCGCCGGTACATCTGCGCGAACTCCAGCGCGATGTAACTACCGCCGATCACCACCAAATGCTCCGGCACGGTATCCAGTTCGAGGATGCCGACATTCGTCATGTAGTCGATCTCGGAAAGCCCGGGCATGTCGGGCGCCACCGCACGACCGCCGACATTGAGGAAGATCCTGTCGGCTTCCAGCACGCGGCCGTCGACGCTGATGGTGTGCGGCCCCTCGAAGCGGGCGTGCCCGCGGATCAGCGTGCACCCCTTCATGCCTTCGAGCCATGACTCGACGCCACTTCGGTCGTCGAGCATGATCTTGTCCTTGCGAGCCTTCACCTTCGCCATGTCGACGGTGATTTCGCCTGTGCCAACGCCGTATTCGGCTCCGCGGCGCGACAGGTGCGCGGCGTGCGCACTGGCGACCAGCGTCTTGGTCGGAATGCAACCGGTGTTGACGCAGGTGCCGCCGACCAGCTTGCGTTCGATCACCGCGACGGTCTGTCCGGCTTCTGTCAGTCTGCCGGCCAGCGGCGGTCCGGCCTGGCCGGCGCCGACGATGATCGCGTCGAATTTCTCTGGCATAGCCGGCTAGACGAGCGGAGTGAAGCTGACGAGGAACGCGATGAGGAAGCCGCCGCCGACAGCGATCACGTCTTCTCCGATCGCGACGGGCCGGTCCTTGCCACCGTTGGCGGCCACCAAGCGGCTGCGGCCTTCAGCACCGCCAAGGGTGCCGAGGACAGCGCCGATGATTCCGGCACCCATGCCGATGAAGGTGTGGTGGGACACGCTGCCGATGACCGCGCCCGCGAACGCCCCTGTGATGAGTCGCGTGGTGAACTGCGGCGGGGTCCTGCGGCTCGGCGTCTTCGGCAACTGGTCGGTGACGAGCTCGACGAGCAGGAAGATGGTCAGCACGGTGACGGTGATCGGATGGGCGACCCATTCCGACCACTTGCCGTCGACGTCGATCCAGCCGAGAAACGCACCCCACGCGACCACCGCAGGGGCGGTCAGCGCGCGCAGACCGGCGATCACGCCGATCAGCACCGCGAGCACGATAACGACGACCTGCGTCATGGCAACCTCCGGAGCCGCGAAAAGGACACCCGGACGCTAACACGCACCCCGCGAATGATCCCGCCGAATCAGAAGCGGCAGAACCGGATGTCAGAGGCCAGAATCGCCTTGGCACCGATCGCCGCGAGTTCGTCCATGATCGCGTTGACATCTCGGCGCGGAACCAGTGCCCGCACGGCTACCCACTCCGGATCGGCAAGTGGGGCGATGGTTGGCGATTCGAGTCCCGGTGTCACCGCGGTGGCAGCGTCGAGCACGCTGCGCGGACAGTCATAGTCGAGCATCAAGTACTGCTGCCCGAACACCACGCCTTGCACCCGCCCCGCCAACTGTTCTCGGGCCGCGGCATTCTCTTCGCTCGGCGTCTCGCTCTCGATGAGGACCGCCTCCGAATCACACAGCGGTTCCCCGAACGCGACGAGGTCATGCAGCCCGAGCGTCCGGCCCGAACCAACCACATCAGCGATCGCATCCGCGACTCCGAGCTGCACCGAAATTTCCACGGCGCCGTCGAGCCGTATCACGGTTGCTTCAATCCCCCGCTGCGCCAAGTCTTTTCGCACCAGATGGGGGAAAGCGGTGGCAATCCGCTTGCCGGCGAGGTCCTCGATGCGCCACGGGTGCCCTGCGGGCGCGGCGTAGCGGAAGGTAGACGATCCGAAGCCGAGCGCCAGCCGCTCGCGAACAGGCGCGTCGGATTCCTGGGCCAGATCGCGACCGGTGATGCCGAGGTCGAGTTGGCCCGAGCCGACGTAAATCGCAATGTCCTTGGGGCGCAAAAAGAAGAATTCGACATTGTTGACCGGGTCGATGACTGTCAGGTCCTTGGGATCGGTGCGCCGCCGGTAGCCCGCTTCGGACAGAATCTCGGCGGCCGGGTCGGAAAGCGTGCCCTTGTTGGGCACGGCGACCCGCAGGTTTGCGTTTCCGTTCATAGCTTGGCGTACACGTCGTCGAGGGTCAGTCCGCGCGAGATCATCAGCACCTGCGTCCAGTACAGCAACTGGCTGATCTCGTCGGCCAGGGCTTCGTCACCCTCGTGTTCGGCGGCCAGCCACACCTCGCCGGCCTCTTCGAGAATCTTCTTGCCCAGCCCGTGCACGCCGCCGTCGAGCGCGGCGACGGTGCCGCTGCCCTGGGGGCGAGTGCGCGCCCGCTCCGTCAGTTCGGCGAACAGGGCGTCGAAGGTCTTCACGGCACGCGATTGTTCCACGTGCTGTTCGCAGCGGTCACGCGGGTTAACCGAGAAGTGTCATGTCTTCGCCGGGTGCGCGTCGTGATGCACCGCGTCGCGTTGCATGTCTTCGAGGTGTTTGCCCTTGGTTTCTGCGACCCATCGCCAGACGAAGATGAACGACAGCACCGCGCACAACGCATAGAACCCGTAGGCCAATCCGAGGACGTTGCGCAGCCCCGGGAAGGTCACCGTGATCAGCCAGTTGGCCGCCCATTGCCCGGCAGCGGCCAGCCCAAGGGCAGCACCCCGGATGCGGTTGGGGAACATTTCACCCAGCAGCACCCACACCACGGGGCCCCACGACATCCCGAAGGCCACCACGAACAAGTTGGCGGCGACGAGCGCGATCGGACCGGCAACAGGGCCGAGGTGAGGCTTCCCGTCGATGATCTCGGCTGTCTGAAAGACGACCGCCATCGTCGCCAACGTGACCGCCATGCCGCTGGAGCCGACCAGGAGCAGCGGTTTGCGCCCGACCTTGTCGATCAGCGCGATCGCGATCAGCGTGGTCAAGATGTTGGTGATCGACGTGATCACAGTGATCGTGAACGACGAGCTCTCCTTGAAACCGACCGCCTCCCACAGCACGTTGGAGTAGTAGAAGATCACGTTGATGCCGACGAACTGTTGGAAGACCGAGAGTCCGACACCGACCCACACGATTCCGTACAGGCCGCCGGTCGGCTTGCGCAGATCGCGCCACGACGGCGGCTTCTCGGACTTCAACGACTCCTGGATGCGGGTGATCGTGAGCTCCAGGTTCTTCTCGCCCAGCAACATCGTGAGCACTCGGCGGGCTTCCGGAATCCGGAATTTTGCAACGAGATAACGCGGCGACTCGGGGATCGTGAAGGCCAGCCCGCCGTACAGAACGGCAGGCACCACCATCACGAGGAACATCCAGCGCCACGCCTCCAACCCCAGCCACAACTCCTCACGCGATCCTCCGGCGAGGTGGGCCAGCAGATAGTCCACCGCCAGCGATAGAAAGATTCCGGTCACGATCGCCAACTGCTGCAGCGAGCCGAGCCGACCACGGATGCGTGGCGGTGAGGTCTCGGCGATGTAGGCGGGTGCGATGACCGACGCCACTCCAACCCCGATGCCGCCGACGACACGGAAGATCACCACCAGCCACACGTTGGGCGCAAGACCCGTGCCGATCGCACTGATCATGAACAGGACGGCAGCGATCTTCATGACGGACAGCCGCCCGATCCGGTCGGCGAGCCGGCCCGCGGTCACAGCGCCGAGCGCGGCGCCCAGCAGAGCCGAGGCGACCGCGAAGCCGAGGGTGGTGTTGCCGATGCCGAAGTCCTCTTGAATCGACGAGACCGCGCCGTTGATCACCGCGCTGTCATAGCCGAACAGAAAGCCGCCCAGAGCGGCGACGGAAGCGATCAGCACCACCCGGCCGCTGTGTTCGGATTCTTCGTAGTCCAAGCCGGATGCAGAATCACCAACGGGCCCGTGAGTCATGTGACGCCCTTCCGCAGCATTGCGTGACGAGAATCACATTCAATCACTTACGCCCATGTCAGGCGGTGCGTTCCCCGAACTGTACGAGTTCTGCATGCACGCGCCGCAGATCGGCTACATCGATTCCGGCAAGCGAGCGAACGTGGCGGCGACGTGGACCGGTGGGCACAGCTACGTCGTTGGGCACCACCAAAACCGGACAGCCTGCGCCCTCGGCGGCCGCGGTCCCGGTCACCGAGTCCTCGATGGCCAGGCACAGATCGGGCGGCAGGTCCAGCAATTCTGCTGCCCGTAGGTAGAGATCGGGCGCGGGTTTGCCCTGTGGCACCTCGTCGGCGCACACAGTCGCCGAAAAGTAGTGGCGGCCAATGCTGTTCAACGCCCTGTCGGTGAGTGCCCGCGCAGTGTTGGTAACCAGCGCCATCGGGACTTCTTCTGCGGCAAGCGATTCCAATAACTCATGCGCGCCGTCACACCAGGGCAGGCCGTGGTCGAACAGGTCCGCCGTGTAGTCGTGCAGCCAGCGGATGGAGTCCGTCACTGCAACCGGATCAGGCTCCAGGCCGAGGTCGGCGTACACGGTCTGCATCGTGTCTTCGGCCGAACCGCCGACCATCGACGTGCGCACTTCGTGCGACAGCGTGCCACCGAGATGGTCGTACAGCGCAGCCAGCGAAATGTCCCAGAGCTTTTCCGAGTCGACGAGGGTGCCATCCATGTCGAACAGCACCGCTTGCATGCCCCCGATTCTGTCAGAGGTCGTGCCTAGGGTGAAATCATGACCATTCTCGTGACCGGCGCCACAGGAAACATCGGCCGACGCACTGTCGATCATCTGATCGACCTGGGCGCCAACGACATCCGTGCTTTGACGAAGAACCCCGCGAAGGCGAACCTGCCCGAAGGCGTTACGGCAGTCACCGGATACCTCGGCGATCCAGACTCGTTACCGGCCGCGTTCGAAGGCGTCGAGCGTATGTACCTGGCTCCGCTCCCCGAAACGCTGGACGTCACGCTCGCATTGGCCAAAAAGGCAGGCGTGCAGTACGTCGTGGCGTTATCGGGAGAAGCGCACTGGCAGGCGCACGCCGACGCGGTGGCCAACTCCGGACTGGTCAACACCCAACTCGGCCCCGGCGAGTTTCTGGACAACTTCGGCATCTGGGCCGCGCAGATCAAGGCGACGCGCACGGTTCGCGAGCCCTACCCCACGGCCGTGGAAGCGCCCATCTCGATGGACGACATAGCCAGGGTGGCGGCCGCATTGTTGGCCAAACCCGATGAGGCCCACTTCGGCAAGATGTATCCGATCACCGGGCCCGAGGCGTTGACCCGTGCGCAGATCGCCGAACAGATCGGCATAGGCATCGGTGCAGCGGTCACCTATCAGCAGTGCGACAGGGCCGAAGCCGAAGCGGCCTTTCAGGGCGCCCTCGGCCCGAACGCCGCGTGGTACCTCGACCAAATCGCGGACGCCGTGGACCATCCCCAGCGGGCCAACGACTTGGTCGCCGACCTGACCGGCGCGCCCGCCCAGTCGGTTGCCCAGTGGGCGGCGCGAAACGCCGAGCTGTTTCGGTGACTGCGGGTGCTCAGTCCTCCGGGTTGTAACCGAGATTCGGGGCGAGCCAGCGCTCGGCTTCGGCCAGAGTCCACCCCTTGCGCCTCGCATAGTCGGCCACCTGGTCCTGGGCGATCCGGCCGACCACGAAGTACTGCGACTGCGGGTGTGAGAAGTACCAGCCGCTGACGGCAGCACCTGGCCACATCGCCATCGACTCGGTCAGCTCGATGCCGGTCCGTTCCTGGACGTCCATCAACTCCCAGAGCGTCGCCTTCTCGGTGTGCTCCGGGCAGGCCGGGTAGCCGGGCGCAGGGCGGATGCCCACATATTTCTCACCGATCAGTGCCTCGTTGTCCAGATGCTCGTCGGGCTGATAACCCCAGAACTCCTTGCGGACCCGTTCGTGCATCCGTTCGGCGAACGCCTCGGCCAGTCGGTCGGCGATCGACTCCAGCAGAATCGCGCTGTAGTCGTCGTTGGCCGCCTTGAACTCGGCGATCTTGTCACCGCTGCCCAACCCCGCGGTGACGGCGAAGGCGCCGACGTAGTCCTGAAGGCCCGTTTCCCTGGGGGCGATGAAGTCTCCCAGTGACCGGTTCGGGATGCCGTCCCGATGCTCGCCCTGCTGGCGCAGGTTGCGCAACGTGGTCAGCACCTCGGTACGGCTGTCGTCGGTGTAGACCTCGATGTCGTCGCCGACCGCGTTCGCGGGGAAGAACCCGATCACCCCGTTGGCGGTCAGCCACTTCTCCTTGATCAGGGTGTCGAGCATCTCCTGCGCTTCGTCGTACAGTTTGCGCGCGGCCTCACCCGATGCGGGGTTGTTGAGGATGTCGGGGAAGCGGCCCTTCATCTCCCAGGCGTTGAAGAACGGCTGCCAGTCGATGTACTCGCGCAGTTCGGCGATGTCGTAGTCGAGAAATTCTCGTACTCCCGTACCTTGCGCGGGCACCGGCGGCGTGTAGCCGTCCCAGTCGATCGGCGTCCGGTTGGCCCTGGCCTTCTCCAGCGTCAGCATCGGCCGCTCGTTCTTCTGGGCGTGCCGTTCGCGCAGGGAGGCGTAGTCCTTCTCGGTCGCCTCCAGCAGGGCCGGCCGCTGCCTGTCGTCGAGCAGCGCGGCCGCGACCGGCACCGAACGCGATGCATCCTTGACCCAGACCACCGGACCGCTGCGGCGCGGCGCCACCTTCACGGCCGTGTGCGCGCGCGAGGTGGTGGCGCCGCCGATCAGCAGCGGGATCTCGAGGCCCTGGCGTTCCATCTCGACGGCGAAGTTGACCATCTCGTCCAGCGAGGGGGTGATCAAGCCGGACAGCCCGATGATGTCGGCGTCGTGCTCCTTGGCCGCGTCCAGGATCTTCTGGGCTGGCACCATCACACCGAGGTCGATCACCTCGAAGTTGTTGCACTGCAACACAACCCCGACGATGTTCTTGCCGATGTCGTGGACGTCGCCCTTGACGGTCGCCATGATGATGGTGCCGTTGGTGTCCTTGGTGCCCTCGGTGCCGGACTCGACCTTCTCCGCCTCGATGTACGGCAGCAGGTACGCAACGGCCTTCTTCATCACCCGAGCCGACTTCACCACCTGAGGCAGGAACATCTTGCCCGAGCCGAACAGGTCACCGACGACGTTCATGCCGTCCATCAGCGGACCCTCGATCACCTCGATCGGGCGACCGCCTGTCGCGGCGATCTCGGCCCGCAACTCCTCGGTGTCGTCATCGACATGAGCGTCGATGCCCTTCACCAACGCATGCGTGATCCGCTCGCGGACCGGCAGGCTGCGCCACTCGGCCGCGGCAGGATCCTCGGTTTTCTCCGACTTGTTGTACCGTTCGGCAATCTCTAGCAGTCGCTCGGCCGCGTCCTCGCGGCGGTTCAGCACGACGTCCTCGATGCGGTCGCGCAATTCGGGGTCGATCGAGTCGTAGGGCACCAGCGCACCGGCGTTGACGATGCCCATGTCCAGGCCGGCCTTGATGGCGTGGAACAGGAACACCGCGTGGATGGCCTCGCGGACGGGATTGTTGCCGCGGAACGAGAACGACACGTTGGAGATACCGCCGGAGATGTGCACCCCGGGCAGGTTCTCCTTGATCCAGGCGCAGGCGTCGATGAAGTCGATGCCGTACGTCGCGTGCTCCTCGATACCGGTCGCCAGCGCGAAGCAGTTCGGGTCGAAGATGATGTCCTCGGCCGGGAAGCCGACCTCTTCGGTCAGGATCCGGTAGGCGCGACCGCAGATCTGCTTGCGGCGCTCCAGGTTGTCGGCCTGCCCCTGCTCGTCGAAGGCCATCACGACGACGGCGGCGCCGTACTTGCGGCACAGCCGTGCCTCGCGGATGAACTTCTCCTCGCCCTCCTTCATGGAGATCGAGTTGACGATCGGCTTGCCCTGCACGTTCTTCAGGCCCGCCTCGATGACCTCCCACTTGGAGGAGTCGATCATCACCGGCACCCGGCTGATGTCCGGTTCGGCGGCGATCAGCTTGGTGAACCGGTCCATCGCGGCGACGCCGTCGATCATGCCCTCGTCCATGTTGATGTCGATGACCTGCGCACCGACCTCCACCTGCTGCAGGGCCACCGAAAGGGCGGTGTCGTAGTCCTCGGCCTTGATCAGGTTGCGGAACCGGGCGGAGCCGGTGATGTTGGTGCGCTCACCGATGTTGACGAACAGGGAATCCTCGGTGATGTTGAGCGGCTCGAGGCCCGCGAGCCGAGTGGCAACCGGAATCTGCGGCACCTCGCGCGGCGGCTTGCCCTCGACGGCCTTGGC
Source organism: Mycobacterium sp. OAE908 (assembly GCF_017872775.1). Taxonomy (NCBI): domain Bacteria; kingdom Bacillati; phylum Actinomycetota; class Actinomycetes; order Mycobacteriales; family Mycobacteriaceae; genus Mycobacterium; species Mycobacterium sp. OAE908. The sequence goes on along the minus strand of NZ_JAGGJL010000002.1, from coordinate 901,315 downwards.
GATCTCGGCGATGTGCGCCGGCGTCGTTCCGCAGCAACCACCGACGAGGTTGACGAAGCCCGCTTCGGCGAAGTCGGCGACGTAACCGGCCTGACGCTTCGGGGACTCGTCGTACTCACCGAAAGCGTTGGGTAGGCCCGCGTTCGGGTAGCAGGAGACGAAAGTGTCTGCGATTCGCGACATCTCGGCGATGTACGGCCGCATCTCCGGCGCGCCCAGTGCGCAGTTGAGGCCCACCGCGAGCGGCTTGGCGTGCCTGATCGAATTCCAGAACGCTTCGGTGACCTGACCGGACAACGTCCGGCCTGACGCATCGGTGATGGTGCCCGAGACGATCACCGGCCACCGGCGTCCGCGCTCCTCGAACAGTGTCTCGATGGCGAACACCGCGGCCTTGGCGTTCAGCGTGTCGAAGATCGTTTCGACGATGAGGATGTCGGCGCCGCCGTCGATCAGACCGTTGGCGGCCTCCAGGTACGCGGCTGCCAACTGGTCGTAGGAGACGTTGCGGGCTCCGGGGTCGTTGACGTCAGGCGAGATCGACGCGGTCCGCGTTGTCGGCCCGAGAGCGCCCGCGACGTAGCGGGGCTTCTCCGGGGTGCTGAAGTCGTCGACGGCCTTGCGGGCCAGCGCGGCCCCGGCGTAGTTGAGTTCGTAGCTCAACTCCGCCATGTCGTAGTCGGAGAGCGACACCGCGTTCGCGTTGAACGTATTGGTTTCCAGGATGTCGGCGCCCGCCTCGAGGTACTCGCGGTGGATTCCCTCGATGATCTGCGGCTGCGTCAGCGTCAGCAGGTCGTTGTTGCCCTGAAGCGGGCTCGGCCAGTCCTTGAACCGCTCCCCGCGGTAGCCCGCCTCGTCCGGCCGGTCCCGCTGGATCGCCGTGCCCATCGCGCCGTCGATCACCATGATCCGCTGGCGCAGAGCAGCCGACAGTTCGTCGGTGCGGTCGGGACGGATGTTCGGCTCGAAGTTTGTCTCGACGGCGGTCACATGCGTTCCTTCCTTAACGGAAGGCGTCCTTGACTCTGCCGAGCGTGGCGGATACCGGCAGGGACCGGGATCCGTTGCAACGCCTCTCGACGGTGAAAGTCTACGTCGTCGCCCGACAGACGTGTGGACGCCGGGTTTGTCGCCCCCGAGCCACAGCTCGCGGAACCAGTCGGCGATGTCGCGGTAACCAAGGTCAACCAGATTGCAGCCGAACGTATTTCGTCTCTGCGGAGTCGTGCGAGAGGTCCGTCGCCTGCAGCCGGCTGCTCATCGCGCCCTTGCCCACCATCACTCGCGTCGACAGCGTGTCGAGCAAATGGGTGTCGCAGGCCCGCTTGGTCACATCAGCCACAGATACAGGGTAGTAGTTCTATGCAAATCACTTCGTCGCGCGAGCGCGCCGATGCCCCTCACCCGCACGACGCAGGCCTTACGCTGAGGGTGTGACCCCGTCGGATGCGAGCGGCTACAAGCCGCCCGACCTGCCCAAACTCAACGACACCGTGATCGTCGCCGCCTTCGAGGGCTGGAACGACGCCGGTGACGCCGCCAGCGATGCGCTGGAGCACCTCGACGCGATATGGGAAGCCGAACCGATCGTCGAGATCGACGACGAGGCCTATTACGACTACCAGGTGAACAGGCCGGTCATCAGGCAGGTCGACGGCGTGACCCGCGAGCTTGTGTGGCCGTCCATGCGGATCTCACACTGCCGCCCGCCGGGCTCCGAGCGCGACATCGTGCTGATGCACGGTGTCGAGCCGAACATGCGCTGGCGCACCTTCTGCGCGGAACTGCTGGCGATCGCCGACAAGCTGAACGTTCAGACCGTGGTCATTCTCGGCGCGCTGCTGGCCGACACGCCGCACACCCGGCCAGTGCCGGTTTCCGGAGCGGCGTACTCCCCTGATTCGGCGAAGGCATTCGGACTCGAGGAAACGCGCTACGAAGGACCCACCGGCATCGCGGGGGTGTTCCAGGACGCATGCGTGCAGGCCGGCATTCCTGCGGTGACGTTCTGGGCGGCTGTCCCGCACTACGTGTCGCAGCCGCCGAATCCGAAGGCGACGGTTGCGCTGTTGCGTCGCGTCGAGGACGTGCTCGATATCGAGGTGCCGCTGGCCGATCTGCCCTCGCAGGCCGAGGAATGGGAACAGGCCGTCACCGAGATGACGTCAGAAGACGACGAGATCGCCGAATACGTTCAGTCGCTTGAGGAGCGTGGCGACGCCGAGGTGGACATGAACGAGGCGCTCGGCAAGATCGACGGCGACGCGCTGGCCGCCGAGTTCGAGCGCTATCTGCGGCGCCGCGGACCCGGCTTCCGCGGCTAGCCGTTCTTGGTGCGGCACTGCCGTTCGAGGTAGCGGGCCTTCGATTCCTCGAACTTGGCAGCCTCGGCGTCCATCCGTTTGATGAACACCGCAAGCTCATCGCGGCGCCGCGCGCCTTCCCCACGGAAGTCGCCGCGCTCGAAGATCCGCCATTTTCGCAGCACCGGCATCACGACGTCGTCCAGGTGCTGACGCAGATCGTAGATGCCGCCGACGGCCATCTTCACCGCGTTGCGACGGAAGTTCGGTATTGCGAACCCGGGCATCTGGAAGTTCACCAGTATTCGCCAGATGGAAACCATGGCCTGGTCGGGCGAAACATCCAGTGCTGCCGCACCCACGCCTCGATAGAAAATCATGTGCAGGTTCTCGTCAGCGGCGATGCGCTTGAGCAGTTCGTCGGCGACGGGTTCGGTGCACGCCCTACCCGTGTTCCGGTGCGAGACTCGGGTGGCCAACTCCTGAAACGTCACATATGACAACGCGTCCAGCATCGACTCCGGCCGTATCGCGCGCTGACCTTGCTGGCCGGGGGTGAAGCCGGCGGTCACTTGTGCAATTCGGGCTTGTTCCAACGCAATTGGGTCCACCGCCCTGGTGACGACGAGATAGTCACGCAGCGCGATGCCGTGTCGGTTCTCCTCGACTGTCCACCGATTCACCCATGCGCCCCAGGCATCGTCGATGCCGAAGTGTTCGGCAATAGCGCGGTGATAGGACGGCAGGTTGTCCTCGGTGAGCAGGTTGGTGATCATGGCTATCCGGGCGACTTCGCCGAGTCGCGATTGTTCTTCTGCCCAGTCCCGCCCGCCTAGCTGGGAGTAGTCGCTGCCATCCGACCAGGGGACATAGTCGTGTGGATGCCAGTTCTTCGCCGCCGCGAGATGCTGATTGAGTCCTGCTTCGGCGATCGGTTCGAGTGCATGGATCAGCTCGAGGTCAGTCAGAGTTTTCGCCATCGCACACCCGTCGTCAGGCGAAACGGTACCGCCACAACCGGGCGAACCCGGGGACGCACAACGGAGTGGCGCGGCTTAGACCTTCACCGCCTGCGGCGCCTTCCACGTGCCGTTGAGCGCATCCGGCTTCGGCCAGTACAGCCGCAACACCATCTGGAATGGCCCCTTGGGTGCTGGCAGCCAGTTGGCCTCCTTGTCGATGCCCGGTGACTGGTTCTGGACATAGAACGTGTAGCCACCGTCGGGATCGCGCAGCAAGCTCGGCAGCATCGGCGAATTGATCAGGTAGCGGTTCATCGGGTTGTCGACCAGCAGGCTCTGTGGCATTTCGTACATGGTCAGTGACCAGAATGCGTTCACCGGCGGCAGCTGTCCCGGCGCGAACCTGACCGTGTAATTGTTGGCGCCCGTCAGCGGCGCACCCGACGAGTCGGTGGCGATGACCGGGTAGAGCGCCTCCGCGGCGGTGTTGCCGTAAATGCCGAACACCGCACCGGCCATGCGGTACAGATGGTTGCCCTTCAGATCCTCTGCAGTACCGAAGAATTGCGCCGAGCCGACTTCGCCGGTGTCGATCTTGGTCTTCTTGAGATCGTCGAGCTCGGACCAGGCGTCGGCCATCCCGCCTTCGATCGCCGTTCGCATCTCAGGACTCAACTTGTCCGCGTCGAAGTCCCCGTCAGGGCCGATGCCAATGGTGGCGAACCGTGCCCGCAGGTCCTTTTCGGTGGGCAGCGTCGGCGCGAACTTCAGTGCGAAGTCGAGGATCTCGAAGAACTGAGGCGAGGTCTTCTCCTGATCTCTGGTCAGGGGCGGCGCGAAGTCGATCGGTGGCGCGGGCGCGGGCGCCGGTTGGTTCAGGTAGGCCGACAACGGTTGCACCTGATAACCGGCCTGGATCTTTTTGACCTGGTCGATGTCCGACGGGCCGAGCAGCTGCGTGCGGTAGACCACCAGCGCCAGCTCGGTGTCGGACTGGATGACCCCGTTGATGCCGTCGGGCTTGGCGCCCTTCCAATTCGGGCCTGCCAGAAGGTATTTACCGCCGCTGTTGCCCGTCGTGCGGCTGCCGACGTAGGCCATGTTGTAGGTGTAGAGGTCGATGAACTGCAAGGAGTAGTAGCGGTCCTGCTCGATCGGCGGCACGGTCAGTACCAGCGGCTCGGTGCGCAGGTCTGCACCGACCGCCGAGTAAGGGGTGTCCGAGTTCGGCGTCTGAACGGCCTTGTCCTGCGGCGTGTAAACCCGTGCAGCGCTGTGGATTTCGTTCCATCCGCCCTTATATTCGGGATCGTCCTTGTTGACGAAATAGGAGTACATCACCCGGTAGTTGTCGACCAGCGGGAACCCGTAGATGTAGGCGTCCTTGGCGATCGCCCTGGCCTGCTCCGGCGTGACGGCGGCCTGACTGGGTGGCGGTGCTTGCGACTTCGGTTGCTCCTCCGACCCTTTCGTGCTGCAGCCGGCGATGAGCGCCAGTATTGCCAGAACGACCCCGATGCGGCGGATCAATGCTTCTCCAGATCCTCGGTGCGAGCTCCCATTGACCGCCCCAACGCGGCAACCTCCGCGTCCATCTTCGGCATCAACTCTGGGGCGGTCTTGCGCGTCGGCGCCTCGCCGATGCGGCTTGACAGCAGCGGTTTGAGCCAGCGGAACACCCCCACCCAACCGGGACAGTAGATGCGGCTCTTGCGGGCCTCGATTCCTGCGACGAACGCCTCGCCGCACTTCTCGACCGATGTGGTCCTGCCCAGCGGGCCCGGCAGTGAGTTCAGCATCTCGCGGAACGCGGGCAGGTCTGCCTTGGTTTCGCGGACCAGCGGGGTGTCGATCCACGACATGTGCGCAGAACCGACGTCGACACCGAGGTGCGCGACCTCGAGGCGCAGCGAGTTGGCGAAGTGCTCGACGCCGGCCTTGGCGGTGTCGTAGGGCGCCATTCCCGGGGCCGCGGCGAAGGCCGCCAGCGACGACACGATCAAGACGTAGCCACGCCGATCGATGACCGACTGCAGCGCGGCCCGGACTGTGTGGAAGACCCCGACGACGTTGACGTCGATCAGCGTGCGAAACGCCTCAGGATCGACCGTCAGCACCGATCCGTACGTTCCGATTCCGGCATTGGCCATCACGATGTCGATACCGCCGAAGCGCTCGATGCCCTTTTCGACGGCGGCCTGCATCGCCGACAGATCGCGGACGTCGGCCACGACACTCAGCACGCTTTCCTCACCCAGTCGAGCCGACATCTCCTTGAGCAGCGCGTCGTCGATATCGGTCAGCACCAGTTTGGCGCCTTTGGCGTGCAACCGGCGGGCCACCTCCGCGCCTACACCATTCGCGCCGCCGGTGATCAGGGCGACCTTTCCGTTCACAGAACTCATGGCCGTCAACGTACTCCACCCGGCGAACCGGTCCGGCCGATTGACGGTCAGGCACCGACGAGTGGCGAAAGCGCGTCCAGAAGCGGTCGCGCGTCACCCGGTGCTCCGGTCTCGGCCCAGGTTCCCTCGAACTCCGCGACCTCGACACCGACAATCTCGTTCTTGGCTAAACGGTTTGCCACGCCAGCCAATTCAGTGAAACTCAGTCCATTCGGGACGCGGTAGTCGGTGGGCACCAGGCCGGGTTCCAGTACGTCGCAGTCGAGATGGAAGTACACCGGCCGGTCGCCGACCGCCGCATCGAGGTCATCCAACAAGTGCGGGCCAACGGGAACATGTCGCACCACGCCCTCGTCGATGAGCCGTCGCTCGAACGGATCCAGGTCGCGAGCCCCACCCAACACCACGTTGGCGGGCGTGATGCCCGCACCCAGCCCCGAGTCCCACAACCCCATCGGGCCCGACAGCGCGAGACCGCCGAGGAAAGCCGACGTGCTCGACTCGGGCGTGTTGATGTCGCCGTGCGCGTCGAACCACACCACGAGCGCGCCCGGGTGGAAGCGGGCCACCACCGGCAGCGTGGCCAGTGCAACGGCGCAGCGGGTCAACGCGGTGACCGGCGTTTGGCCTGCGGCGTAGATGTCCTCGTAGCGCTGCGACATCGCCTCGAGAGTCGGTATGGCAGCGGTCAATTCAGCGCGCCACTGGGTGCTGAGCGCGGGCTCCGGGCTGCCGACGGTGGTAGCAGGAAGACCAAGCCGCTGTTGCCACTCGGCTCCGACCGCCGCTGCGCCGCTGTATGCGCGGTCGTTGTGGTCGCCTGCGCGGCCCTGAAACACGGTTAGCGCAAGCGTCATCGCGACAGCTGGACGCCAAGTAGCGCGTCGACCGCGGTGGCCACCGCCTGCGGGGCCTGGGTGTCGTGGCCGCCGTACTCCAGCGCATCGGTGGCCCAACCATCCAGCGCGGCAAGGGCTTTCGGGGTATCCAGGTCATCGGCAAGGTATTGGCGCACCCGCGCGATCACGTCACCCGCATCGGGGCCGGCGGGCAGCGTGGTGGCGGCCCGCCAACGGTGCAGCCGGGTGTTGGCGTCCTCGAGCACCTGCGCGCTCCAGTACCGGTCGGCGCGATAGTGCCCTGCGAACAGGCCCAACCGGATGGCTGCGGGCTCGACACCCTCGGCGCGCAGCCGCGACACCAGCACGAGGTTGCCGCGGCTCTTGCTCATCTTGTGCCCGTCCCAGCCGATCATGCCGGCGTGCACGTAGTGGCGCGCGAATCGCCGCTCCCCCGTTACACATTCGCCGTGTGCGGCGGAGAACTCGTGGTGGGGGAAGATCAGATCGCTGCCGCCGCCCTGAATATCGAGACCCGTGCCGATGCGCGACAGCGCGATCGCAGTGCATTCGACGTGCCATCCGGGCCGTCCAGGACCGAACGGCGAGGGCCAGCTGGGTTCGCCTTCGCGTTCGGCCCGCCACATCAGCGCGTCGAGTTCGTCGCTCTTGCCCGCACGGTCGGGATCACCGCCGCGCTCGGTGAACAGCCGCAGCATGGTGTCGCGGTCGTAGCCGGACTCGTAGCCGAACTGCTGGGTGGCGTCGGCGCGGAAGTACACGTCGGGATATTGCGGATCGTCGACGATGTATGCGGCGCCGGAGGCCAGCATCTTCTCCACCAGCTCGACGACCTCGCCGATCGCATCCGTTGCCGCTACGTAGTCGTGCGGCGGCAGCACCCGAAGCGCCGCCATGTCCTCGCGGAACAGCTGGGTCTCACGATCGGCCAGCGCGCGCCAGTCGATGCCGTCGCGCTCGGCCCGCTCGAAAAGCGGATCGTCGACGTCGGTGACGTTCTGCACGTAATGCACGGTGTGCCCCGCATCCAGCCACACCCGGTGCACCAGGTCGAACGCCAGGTAGGTGGCGGCGTGACCGAGGTGGGTGGCGTCATACGGGGTGATCCCGCAGACGTACATGGTGGCCGTCTCGCCGGCAGACACCGGCCGGACCTGACGGTCGGCGCTGTCGTAGAGCCGCAACTGCGGACCGCGGCCCGGCAGCGCCGGGACGTCCGGAGCCGGCCAGGAATTCATAGCGTCGACTTTAGGCATCGGGGTGTGTGACATCGCGAGCGGCCGATTCATTCCCACCTCAGTGGTCGCGATACGCCGAACGGATGCCGTCGAGCAGGACATCGGCCAACTCGGCGCGGCACATCAGGAAGTCGGGCAGGTACGGGTCGCGTCGGTTGTAGATCAGCGGGGAACCGTCCAGCCGCGTCGCGTGCAGCCCCGCGGCCCGCACCACGCCCGCGGGCGCGGCCGAATCCCACTCCCATTGCCCGCCTGCGTGCACATAGGCGTCGACGTCGCCGCGAACGACGGCCATCGCCTTCGCGCCCGCCGAACCGATCCGCACCATCTGAATGTCCATCCGGTCGCGCAGCCGCCACAGCACCGCGGGGGGTCGACTGGCGCTGGCCGTGATGCGGATGGGGCCCTCACGTCGCGGCGGTGGCGGGGTGACGGTGTCGGTGCGGTAAACCTCGCCGCGCGCGGGCAGCGCCACCGCGGCGTCGGTGATGCCGCCGCCATGCGGCCCGTCGTTGCGCTGCCAGAGCGCGACGTGCACGGCCCAGTCGGTGCGCCCCGGCCAGGAGAACTCTCGCGTGCCGTCGACGGGGTCGACGATCCACACCCGGTCGGCGTGCACGCGAGACACGTCGTCGACGGCCTCCTCGGAGAGCACCGCGTCGTCGGGCCGGTCACGTTTGAGCCTTTCGAGGATCAGCTCGTTGGCCCGCATGTCACCCGCGTCGCCGAGGTCGTAGGGATCGTCGAAGCCGACCTCCTCGCGGACCGCGAGCAACAGTTTTCCGGCATCGGCGGCCACGTCCGCGGCCAACTCCGCATCCGTCAGGCGCATCAGAACGCCGGCCACGGGATGGGTCGGCGTCGGTCTGGGGTCGGCATCACCGGATTTTCCAGCAGCGCAACGGTTCTGGCGTGCAGCGCGGCCACCTCGCGACGGGTGATGTGCGCACACAACTGGTCGCCCAGCTCACCACGCAGTTGATCGCGCAGCCGGGCCACGGCCTCCAGGCTCTCGTCGTCGACGTGTTTGCCCGACCAGCCCCACAGCACAGTGCGCAGCTTGTCCTCGACATGCAGGCTCACCCCGTGGTCGACGCCGTACACCTGACCGTCGACACCGCACAAAATGTGGCCGCCCTTGCGATCGGCGTTGTTGATCAGCACGTCGAACACGGCCATCCGGCGCAGCCTCACGTCATCGGCGTGCACCAACGTCACCTCGTCGCCTGCGTAGTCGTAGGCCTGCAGCACGGGCAGGAAGCCGGGCGGAATGTGGCCTGCAGGCAGCAGGTCGACGAGATCGGGTCCTGTCGAGGGTTCGTCGCCGACTTCGTCACCGGGTTGGTCGACCCACAGCTGCAGCATGCCGATGCCTGCGGGGCCGTCGCGAATGATGGTGTAGGGCACGATGTTCCAGCCAAGCGCAGCCGAGACGAGGTAGGCACCGCGCTCGCGGCCTGCCAGGGTGCCGTCAGGAAAGTCCCAGAGCGGCGCCTCGCCCTTGACCGGCTTGTACACGCAATGAGCTTGCAGCTCACCAAGATGCGCTTCGCAGAGAAAGGTGGCGTTGCTGGCTGAGCGGATTCGTCCGATGACCGTCAACTCGCCGCGCTGCAGCACCTCATCGTTACGCGTCGGCGTCATCGTCGGACCCGGCAAGAGCGCCGCGCCGATAGCCGTTGGTGCGCACGCAGATGTGCCCCTCCGGGTCGAGCGGCTCATCGCATAACGGGCACGGCGGGCGGCCGGCCGAGATGACGCGATTGGATCGCGCCGCGAACTGGCGCGCCGATTCAGGCGTCAGAAACACCCGTACCGCGTCGGGTCCCTCCTCGGCGTCGTCAAGCACGACCGACGCGTCGAATTCGGTTTCGGACACCGCGAGCAGCTCGACGACCACTGTCTGGGCCTCCGAATCCCAGCCAAGCCCCATCGTCCCGACCCGGAACTCCGCGTCGACCGGCGTGATCAGCGGGCTCAGGTCTTCGATGTCGCCGGTATCGGGCGGGATGGGTGTGCCGAAGCGGCGGTTGATTTCCAGCAGCAGCGCGGCGATCCGTTCGGCGAGCACAGCGACCTGCTGCTTCTCCAGCACCACCGAGATCACGCGCTTGTCGTGTACGGCCTGAAGGTAGAAGGTCCGATTGCCCGGCTGCCCGACTGTCCCGGCGACGAAACGGTCGGGTGTGCGGAAGACGTGAATTGCGCGGGCCATGGCACCCTCCAAAATACCGGCATCACCTCATCAGCCGTAATTGCGCGCCCGGCCGTCGACCGTCAACCGGTCGAGCCGCCGACCACAGCGTCTTCCGGAGGCACCTCGCCGTCCTTGCTGTCGGCTTCCCCGTCGGCCTTCGGTGGCTTGGCCAGCAATCCGGCGGTGAGCGCAGCACCAGTGTGGTTGACGTGGATGACGAATGGACGCAACGGCGTGTAACGGATCACACTCATCGACGCCGGGTCGGCGGTGATGCGCTGGAAGCTGTCGAGATGCGTGCCGAGCGCGTCAGCCACCACCGACTTGATCACATCGCCGTGCGTACAGGCCACCCACAGCGCGTCAGCCTCGTGTAGCTCGGCCAGCCTGCGGTCGTGTTCACGGACGGCCGCGACGGCGCGCGCCTGCACGTGCGCCAGCCCCTCGCCTTCTGGGAAGACGGCGGCGCTCGGCTGCTGTTGCACCACCGCCCACAACGGCTCCTTGACCAGCTCACCGATCTTGCGGCCGGTCCAGCTGCCGTAGTCGACCTCCGAGATCCGCTCGTCGACCACGGGGTCAAGCCCAAGCGCGGCGGCCAATGGTTCGACCGTGCGACGGCACCGCAGCAGCGGCGAGCGCACGATTGCGCGGATCGGCAGCCCGGCCAGCCGCTCGACGATCGCCTGTGCCTGCTCGAGGCCCTTGTCGTCGAGGTCGACGCCGTCACTGCGACCGGCCAAGGTATGTGCGGTGTTTGAGGTCGACCTGCCGTGCCGCAGCAGGATGACCGTCATGTCGCGGAGACTACCCCGGTGGCGAGCAGCGCGATGACGACGGCGCCGAGAACAAGGCGGTAGCCGACGAACCAGTACATGCTGTGGCGCACCAAGAACCGCAGGAACCACGCCACGGCCAGAAAGCCGATGACGAACGCGATCACGGTCGCGACAAGCAGTTGCGGGCCACTGGCGCTCATCCCCTCGCCGACGGGATGAAAGGCGTCGGGCAGCGAGAACAGGCCCGAGGCGAACACGGCGGGAATGGCCAGCAGGAAGCCGAACCGCGCCGACAGTTCACGGTCGAGTCCGAGGAACAAGCCGGCGCTGATGGTTGCACCGGAGCGAGACACGCCGGGTACCAACGCCAAACACTGCGCCAAGCCGACGATGACGCTGTCCTTCCACGTCAGCTGTTCGGCATGGCGGGTCTGCCTTCCGACGTATTCGGCGATCGCAATGACGACGGAGAACACGATCAACGCGCTCGCGATCAGCCACAGATTCCTTGCGCCAGTACGGATTTCGTCCTTGAACAGCAGGCCGAGCACACCGATCGGAATGGTGCCGATGATGACATACCAACCCATCCAGTAGTCCAGGTTGCGGTGCGCCGCGACGAACAACCCGTTGAACCAGGCTTTGAGGATACGGCCGATGTCGCGCGCGAAGTACAGCAGCACAGCGAGTTCCGTGCCGAGCTGGGTGACCGCGGTGAACGATGCGCCCGCGTCGTCGTCGAAGAAGATGCGCGAGGCGATCGCCAAGTGCCCCGACGACGAAACAGGCAGGAATTCGGTCAGTCCCTGCAACACCGATAGAACGACAACTTGCAGCCACGACATCGCAGGCGCGTCAATCACGCCGACGACCGTACCGTGGGCCGGCTGTCAGCGCGCTGTGCGAGGCACCGGATGCGCGTCGGCAACCGCGTCGCGCACCGCGGCTGCCACGCTGCGCTCGTCGGTGAGATCGATGTCGGTCAGCTTGCGGCTGGCAGTGGCGACCACGTCCTCGGCCTGCGGAACCGGACCTACGATGCGCGGCCGGTAGATCTCGACCACGAGCAGCTGCTTCTCGACGTGGAAAGAGAAGGGCCGTCCGTCCCCCACCCGGCCAAATCCACTGGCGTGCAGACCTGTGGTGATGTCCTCAATAGCAAACTGTTGGTTATCCAAATCCCTGTCTGCCGCGAGGGTCATGATCGAACCATACCTCCGCTTATGCCGCCGGGCGTGGCGGACGTGGCCATTTGTGGATGGCGGGCCTGCCTACACTTGCTCGTCAAACAAGATCGAATTCGCACTCCCGAGAGCTACCCCTTGCCGCGCCACTTAAACGCCCCAGTTCAGCTAATTCGCGCCGCCGCTGTTGTGCTGGCAACAGCGGGATTGGTCGGTTGCTCGGCGAACCACGCCGAGGCCCCACCGCCGACCATCGTGCCCGCGCAGGCCGCGCAGTCGCCGCCGGTCACCGGCGCGCCCGCGGGAGTGGTGCGACCTCTTCCCGGGCTCGCCCAGGCCGCGGTGTTCGACCCCGCGACGGCGTCGTTGGCGGTGCTCAGCCCGCTTTTGGAGAGCCGATCGATGGTCACGGTCGTGCCGGCGTCCGGCCCATCGCGCTCGCTGACGCTGCCCGCCCCCGCGACGGCACTGACCGGCGATAACGAGGGCACGGCGTATGCGTCAGCGCGCGGCGGCTACTTCCGGATCGACCTTCGCGCCGCCACGGCCGACCGGGTGGACATCGAGGGCCAACAGAGCACCGATTTCACCGCGATCGCTCGGCGTGCCGACGGGAAGCTGGTGCTGGGTAGCGCCGACGGGGCCGTCTACACCCTGAGCTCGGATTCGAAGGTCGGCGCATCGCTGAAGATCTTCGCGAAGGTCGATGCTCTTGTCGCACAAGGCAATACGGCCGTGGTGTTGGACCGGGGCCAGACGTCGGTGACGACGGTTTCGGCCGACGGGAAGGATGCTGAGCACGCCCTGCGGGCCGGCGAGGGCGCAACGACGATGGCCGCCGATTCGGCGGGCCGGGTGCTGGTGGCCGACACCAGAGGCGACGAACTGCTGGTCTTCGGCATCGACCCGTTGATGCTGCGCCAGCGCTACCCGGTGCGCGACGCCCCGTACGGGCTGGCGGGGTCGAAGAAGCTGGCCTGGGTGTCGCAGACAGCGATCAACTCGGTGGTTGGCTACGATTTGGCTACCGGTATCCCCGTGGAAAAGGTGCGTTATCGAACCGTGCAGCAGCCCAACAGCCTGGCCTTCGACGAAGCGTCTGGCACCCTGTATGTGGTGTCTGGCTCGGGAGCGGGTGTACAGGTGATCGCAGGCGCCGCGGAGATCAAATGACTGCTATGCAGCACGGCCGCATGCCCCAGGGCTGGGACAACGACCTGTCCGACGAGTATGAGTGGATCCCGCTGCGGCTGCCGCCGGACCTTACCAGAATCAGCGCGTCCACCCGACTGTCCATCGAGGCCGAGTATCGCGGCTGGGAGCTCACCCGGGTCCGGCTGTATACCGATGGCAGCAGGCGGGTGTTGCTGCGCCGCAAGAAGACCGCCGTCGACCGGATTCCGGACCAGCCCGCGCTGTGATGTACCGCGCGCTGCGGCGGGCGCTGTTCCTGGTGGCCCCCGAACGTATTCACACGTGGGTTTTTGCGTTCTTGCGCGCGGTGACCGCCGTCCTTCCGGTGCGCCGGCTGATGCAGCGATGGCTGGCGCCACGCGACCCCGTCCTGGCCAGCACTGTGTTCGGCGTGCGCTTTCCCGGCCCGGTGGGCCTGGCGGCCGGGTTCGATAAGGACGGCAGGGGGCTGCACACGTGGGGTGCCCTCGGCTTCGGCTACGCAGAGGTCGGCACCGTCACCGCGCAGGCCCAGCCGGGCAACCCGCAGCCGCGGATGTTCCGGCTGGCCGACGACCGCGCGCTGCTCAATCGGATGGGTTTCAACAACCACGGGGCAGGTGAGCTGGCGCTGCGGTTGGCCCGCCGCACACCCGAGGTGCCGATCGGGGTCAACATCGGCAAGACCAAGGTCACGCCGCCGGAGGGCGCCGTCGCGGATTACGCCGAAAGTGCCCGCCTGGTAGCGCCTTTGGCGGCCTTCCTGGTGGTCAACGTCAGCTCTCCGAACACCCCGGGGCTGCGTGATCTGCAGGCGGTCTCATCGCTGCGGCCGATCCTCGCCGCGGTGAAGGCGGAGACGGCGAAGCCCGTGCTGGTCAAGATCGCGCCGGACCTGTCCGACGACGACGTCGACGAGATTGCCGATCTCGCAGTCGAATTGGGCCTGGCCGGCATCGTCGCGACCAACACGACGGTGTCGCGTGATGGGCTCGCGACACCCGGCGTCGATGAATTGGGTGCCGGTGGCATTTCGGGTCCGCCGGTCGCGCGGCGCTCAGCGGAGGTGTTGCGGCGGCTGTACAAACGCGTGGGCGACAGGCTGGTGTTGATCAGCGTCGGCGGTATCGAGACAGCCGACGACGCGTGGGACCGCATCACCTCAGGCGCATCTCTGCTGCAGGGCTACACCGGCTTCATCTACGGAGGCGGGTTGTGGGCCAAGCACATTCATGACGGCATTGCGCGTCGCCTCCACGAAGGCGGCTTCACGTCGCTGACGGATGCCGTCGGCTCAGCCATGCGCTAGGTCGAGTCGCACCATCGGCAACTTCAGGTCGCGGGTATTCAACGCGGCAGCCATCGCTTCGTTCAGCGTGCGCCATGTCCGGGGGTGGCGTTCGGCGTAGCGCTCGACGGTTTTCTCGACCGCCTCGGGTGCCAGCGGCGTTGCTGTCGCGGGCACGTTGCGCCGCAGGCCGACGCTGACGCGCACCCGCGGGTTCGCGATGACGTTGCGATACCACTGCGCGGTCTCGCCGAACCCCGACACGATGACGTACTCGTCGGCGGCGGGGTGATCGACGACCTCGAGCACGGCGTAACGCCGCGCTCCGCTCTTGCGTCCCACATGCTCGAGAAGCAGCATGCGGCGCCCGAACAGAAAGCCGAGATGTGCCCGGTAGAGCCAGATCGGAGCGCGAACCAGCGCCCGAGTCTTGAGTAGTCGCCCGAGAAGCGCGCTACTTCTGCTCATATGTGCCGTGGATGACGGCGCGGGCGATCGCGTTCATGAACAGGTTGAAACCCAAGTAGGCCGGGCTGGCGTCGCCGTCGAGTTCGAGTTTGGGCACCTTCACGGCATGCACCGCGATGAAATACCGGTGCACACCGTGGCCCTGCGGCGGGGCGGCGCCGATGTAGCGCTTGAGGCCCGCATCGTTGGCCAAAGTCAGTGCGTCGCCTGGCAATCCGCTGCCGTCGCCCGCACCTGCGGGCAGATCCGTCACGGTCGCGGGCAGGTTGGCGACTGCCCAGTGCCAGAACCCCGATGCCGTGGGCGCGTCCGGGTCGTAGACGGTGACCGCGAAACTCTGTGTCTCCTCGGGAAATCCGGACCAGGACAGCTGCGGCGAGATGTCGTCGCCGCCCGCGCCCATGATGCCGCTCACCTGCTCGTTGGGCAGCGCCTGCCCGTCGCTGAGCGATTCCGACGTCAATGTGAACGACGGCAGCTTCGGCAGAAACTCGTAGGGGTTGTAGTCAAATGCCATTGGTGATCCCTTTCTGACGATCAGCTGTGGATGAGGAAATGTTCGAGCACCTGGGTGCCGAACTTCAGTGCATCAACGGGTACCCGTTCGTCCACACCGTGGAACAGCGCGGTGAAGTCCAAATCCGGAGGAAGCTGCAGCGGCGCGAACCCGAAGCAGCGAATCCCCAAGCGCGCGAACGCCTTTGCATCGGTGCCTCCGGACAACATGTACGGCACGATGCGGGCGTCGGGATCGACGGACAGGATCGCACCGTTCATCGCGTCCACCAGGTCGCCGTCGAAAGTGGTTTCGTAAGACGGCAGCTCGGTGACCCACTCCCGCGTCACATCGGGTCCGATGATCTCGTCGACCTCACGCTCGAATGCGGCCTGGCGGCCGGGCAGGATGCGACAGTCGACCACTGACTCCGCGGTGGCAGGGATGACGTTGGCCTTGTACCCGGCCTTGAGCATCGTCGGGTTCGCGGTGTCGCGCAGGGTGGCGCCGACGACGCGGGCGATCGGGCCCAGCTTGGCGATGGCACCCGCCAGGTCGGGCGAGTCGATGTCGAACTGGTAGCCCGTCTCCTCGGTGATCGCCTGCAAAAACTGCCCGACGGCATCGGTCATCACGAGCGGGAACTCGTGGCGGCCGAGCCTGGCGGTGGCCTCGGCGACCGCCGTGACCGCGTTGTGTTCGTGGATCATCGAGCCGTGGCCGGCGAAGCTGCGCGCGGTCAGCTTCATCCACATCATCGACTTCTCGGCGGTCTCGACCAGGTACAGCCGTCGTTCGCCGCCGTCCTTGCGCGGCACGGTCAGCGAGAACCCGCCGACCTCACCGACCGCCTCGGTGACGCCCTCGAACAGATCGGGGCGGTTGTCGACCAGCCACTGCGACCCGTACTTGCCGCCGGCCTCCTCGTCGGAGAGGAACGCGAACACCAGGTCGCGCGGTGGCACGATGCCCGCGCGTTTGAAGTGGCGCGCGATCGCGATCAGCATGCCGCACATGTCCTTCATGTCGACCGCGCCACGACCCCACACATAGCCGTCCTCGACGGCGCCGGAGAACGGGTGCACGCTCCAGTCCGACGCCTCGGCGGGCACCACGTCGAGGTGCCCGTGCAGCAGCAGGGCCCCGCGCTCCGGGTCGGCACCTTTGAGCGTGGCGAATACGTTGCCCCGGCCCGGGCCACCTGCCTCGACGTATTCGGTCGTGTAGCCGACCTCTTCGAGCTGTTCGGCCACCCAGCGGGCGCATTCGGCCTCCCCCTTGGTGGTTTCGGGCTCGCCGGTGTTGGAGGTGTCGAAGCGGATGAGCGCGCTGACGAGGTCAACCACCTCGGCTTCGGCGGTGGGGGGAGGCGTCACAGTCACCATTCGTACCATTGCAGCGGCCGCTGGGTTTGGGTCCGGGCAGTCCGATCCGATAGCCTAAGCTGCCCACAAACTGGTCCGAGTGGCGGAATGGCAGACGCGCTAGCTTGAGGTGCTAGTGCCCTATTAACGGGCGTGGGGGTTCAAGTCCCCCCTCGGACACTCTTTGGCTACAGCGCCTCGGCGGCCAGCCACTCCTCGAAAGTCGTTGGCGCCAACTGCGCGTCGGCACCAGGCAGCAGCACCTCACCGGCCATCGACACGTCGAAAAGACCGTTGCGCCACGTCGGGATCAGTCGGATCGCCTGGCCGCGGGCCTCGAGGGTGCGGCGCGCCATGTCCACCAGATCCTGGGTGTCGGGTCCGGCGATATCGCGGTGGCGCCCCTGCGGGGTTCCGACGGCGACGCGCGCGAGGATGTCTGCGACGTCGGCGGGCGCGATCGGCTGGACGAGCAGCGGTGCGATCGGCGCAGCGCCGTCCTGCGCGGTCCACCCGGCGACCATCGCCGCAAAATCATGGAATTGCGTGGCAGGAACGATGGTCCACGGCACTGGTCCGGCCTGCACCGCGGCCTCCTGTGCCCGCTTGCCTGCGTAGTGTGCGTTGCCCGGCACCTTGTCGATGCCCACGATCGACAGCGCGACGTGATGGCTGACGCCGGCACGCTGCTCGGCGGCTTGCAGATTCTTGGTCGCGGTCGTGAAGAATCCGACGGTCTGCGACTCCTCGGTCGACTCGTTGCTGCTGACGTCGATCACCGCGCTCACTCCGGTCAGAGCGTCGTCCAGGCCCGCGCCGGTGATCACGTCCACGCCGCGACTGCGACTGATGGCAACCGTGTCGTGCCCTTCGCGTTCGAGGGCGGTGACGGTCAGGGTTCCGATACGGCCGGTGGCACCGACAACTGCAACGCGCATGTGAGCTCTCCCTCTTCGATCAACAATTATGGATATTTAACATCCACAATAGTGGTGATATTCCGTAGCCTGGGACCATGAAGCTTCCCGAGGGCACGGAGTGGGTGCTGCATTGCGCCGCGTCGCTGGCGCAGCTGGCGGACGGCGACGCCGCCAGCACGGCCCAACTCGCCACTCACTTCGGTCTGCCACCGGCATATTTGGCCAAACACTTGGCGTCGCTTGTCCGCGCAGGCGTGCTGACCGGCACGACCGGTCCGCGCGGCGGATTCCGGCTGGCGCGCCCGGCCGCCGAGATCACATTCCTCGACATCGTCGACGCTGTGGACGGCGGCGCCGACCCGTACCTCTGTCGCGAGATTCGCCAACAGGGGCGCGGCGCCCTACCCGCCGAGGAGTGCCAGGAGCCATGCATCCTGGCCACCACCATGCGGCGAGCACACGAAGCATGGCGAACCAGCCTGGCCGCGTGCACCCTCGCCGACATCATCGACACACTGCCGCCCGAAACTCCGGACCGCACACGCCGCTTGTTGTCACGCGAAAGCGCTTGAGGCGGTTCACACTTCGTTGGGCATATTGGTCCAGCCCTTGCGGTCGGCGCGGGCGTACCATCCCGAAGCCGCCAGCGTGCCGCCGTCAACCGGGATCGTCTGCCCGGTGACGAACCGCGCGTCGTCGGAAGCCAGGAATTCCACGACGGCCGCATAGTCGTCCGGCGTACCGAATCGGCCTGCCGGGATCCAGGTCCTGATCAGATCGGGGTCGCGACCGCGCAGCATGAGTTCCGCCGGCGTCTGCATGGTGTCGGCGAGGTCGGGCGCGATCGCGTTGACCCGGATGCCGTGTTGCGCGACGTCGACGGCCAGGCTGCGGGTGAACGCCACCACGCCCGCGTTGAAGGCCGCATACGGAGCGGCGTAGGGAATGCCGCGAAACGCCTCCACGGTCGCGTTGTTGACGATCGCGCCGCGTTCCCGCTTGACCATCGCGGGCAACACGGCGTGACACATGCGAAGCACATGGAGCAGGTTCAACTCATAGAGTGTCTGCCACTGCTCTTCGGTGCTGTGCAGAAAATCGCGGGCTGCGGGTCGGAAGTCGCCGACGTTGTTCACCAGGATGTCGACACGCGAATCATCAACGCCCAGTGCCATTTCCGTGACGTCATTGACGACGTCGGGGTCGCGGATGTCACCTACGACGGACGTACATCGGCCGCCGTTGCTCGCGATCTCGTCACCGGTGGCCGCTGCCGCGTCGGCGTCGATGTCGTTGAGCACCACGTGCGCACCCGCGGCCGCCAGCCGTCTGCTGATGCCGCCGCCGATGCCCTGCGCGCCACCGGTGACGATGGCGACCTGTCCCGTGAACCGCATCGGGACAGCGTATTGGTCAGTACACGTCGCGCACGTAGCGTTTCGACGCGACGAGTTCGCGCTTGTACTCGTGGGCGTCTTCGTCAGACATCGAGCCGTGCGTCTTGATGATCGACGTCAGTGCCGCATCGACGTCCTTGGCCATCCTGCTGGCGTCCCCGCACACATAGAAGTGCGCGCCGTCGTCCAGCCACCGCCACACGTCGGCGCCGTAGTCGAGCATCTTGTGCTGAACGTAGACCCGCTTCGCCTGGTCCCGCGAGAACGCCAGGTCCAGCCGGTTGAGGAAACCGTCGCGGACCATGTCCTCCAAATCGTCACGGTAGTAGAAGTTTTCGCTGCGATGGCGGTCGCCGAAGAACAGCCAGTTGCGGCCGCCGTGGCCGAGTGCCCGCCGCTCCTGCAGGAAGCCGCGGAACGGCGCGACGCCGGTGCCGGGACCCACCATGATCATCGGCGTTGCGCCGTCCTCGGGTGGCCGGAAATACGGTGAGCGTTGCAGGAACACCGGCGCTGCGGCTGCCCGGTCGGCAAGGAAGGTCGAGCACACCCCGCCGCGTTGACCGCCGTCGGCGCCGCGGTAGCGCACCACCGACACGGTCACCTGCACCTCGTTCGGGCTGATCAGCGGGCTCGACGAGATGGAGTAGTTCCGTGGCGTCAGCCGAACCAGGATCTCCTGCCACTCCTCGGGCTCGGCGCGAACGGCGAACTCCTGCACGATGTCGAGGCCGTTGCGGTCCACCAGCCACTTGCCGAGCTTGTCCGAGGGCGCCAGCAGCGTCTTGGTGGCCGCCTTGTCCCGGCACGATTCTGCGACGAAGCGCAGCAGGTCGGGCGTCACGCGGCAGATGTCGTAGGAGACGATCAGCGCATCGCGCAGGCTCTGCTCATTACCGTCGACTTCCACTGAGGTGTCACCGCGCAGTCCGGTGGCGGTCAACCACGCATCGACCGTCGCGGGATCGTTCGTCGCGTAGACGCCCAGCGAGTCGCCGACCGCATAGCTCACGTCATATTCGGAGATGTCAAAACCGAACTGGCGCACTTCTTTTCCTGACGTCGGACCCGTCAGCACCGTGTTGCGTGACAGCGGCGCAAGCAGCGGCTTGGCGCGCGTGAACGGCTCCGTGCGCTTTGACTTTGCGACGGTCGACGCGCCGCTGCTGTGACCATTCGATGGCGCGCTGACGGTCGCGGCCAGAAGCGCGGTGACTTTCTCGGCCCAGCGGTCCATCGGCTCTTCGTCGTAGAACTCGCATTCGGTGCGGTCCAGCATGCGCGTGGCACCAAGTGCGGCGAACCTGCCGTCGATCGCCTTGGCGTGGCCGCAGAAGTTGGCATACGAGCGGTCCCCGATGCCCAGCACCGCATACCGCACTCCGTCCAACGCGGGTGCGTCGGCCGCATGCAGGCGATCCCAGAAGCCTGCGCCGTTGTCCGGCGGTCCGCCGTCGCCGAACGTGCTGGTGATCACCAATACGTCGCGGGCCGCGGCCAGCTCGGCTAGCTGCATGTCGTCCATGTTGACCAGCTGCGAGTCACCGAGCCGCTCCGCAAGCCGGGCGGCGAAGTCTTCGGCGTTTCCGGTCTGCGACGCCCACAACACCAGCGGCCCTGCCTTGGTTGGCTGCGGCTCGGCCGTCGTTGTCAGGCGCGAGTAACGGCCAGCCAGCAGACCGTCAACCCACAGCCGGACACCGGTGGCGACGGGGGCCGACGCCGGCAGCACGGGCACTCCGCTGACACCCTCTGCCAGCCCACTGAAAAAGGCTGCGAGATAGATCTTTTCGTTGTCGGTGAGTGTCGGCTTGCGCTCACCGACGTCCAGTTCGTCGACAACGGGGTCCATCGATTTCACCGGCCGAAGGCTGATCGCACACACCTTGAACTCGGGTTGCAGCGAGTCGGGGTCGACGGCGTCGTTGGTCAGCGCATTGATGGTCAGGTACTCACCGTGTTCGTCGTTCCAGTGAAACGGCACAAAGCAGTTGCCCGGCAGCACCCGGTCGGTGACGACTGCCGGCAGCACCGCCCTGCCCCGGCGCGATGTCAGCTCGACGGGCTGGCCGGCGACGATGTCGAGCGCGACCGCGTCAACGGGGTGAAGCTCGACGAACGGCCCGCTGTCGAGTTTGTTGAGCTTGTCGACCTTGCCGGTCTTGGTCATCGTGTGCCATTGATGTTGCAGCCGACCGGTGTTGAGGACCAACGGGAAATCGTCGTCGGGCAGTTCCCGCGCATCCATGTGCGGCCGGGCGTGGAACACCGCGCGCCGCGACGGCGTCGGGAATGCGAGCCGCGGGGTGTTTCCGTTCTCGTCGACGAAGAGGTCCTGGCTGATGCCGTCGTTGAGATAGCGGATGGGATGGCGATCGGCGTCGTCGGGCGGGCACGGCCATTGCAACGGCGTCTTCCGCAGCCGCTCGTAGCTGGCGCCTCGAAGGTCATAGCCTGTCTTCGGATTGGCGAACCGGCGGATCTCGTCGAAGATCTGCTCGCTGGACTGGTAGTCGAAGTGCTCGGCGAAGCCCATGTGCGCGGCTACCTGACAGATCAGCTGCCAGTCCGGGCGGGCCTGACCGGCAGGCGGGATCGACTGCTGCAGCAGCGTCAGGTTGCGCTCGGAATTGACCATCACCGCGTCGGATTCGGCCCACAGCGTGGCAGGCAGCACGATGTCCGCGTAGTTGTTGGTCGCGGTGGTGGTGTAGGCGTCCTGGGTGATGACGAGTTCCGCGTTCTCCAGTCCGTTGATCACTGTCTTCCGATTGGCAACGGTGGCAACGGGATTGGTGCAGATGATCCAGCACGCTTTGATGGTGCCGTCGGCGAGCTGTTCGAACATGTCGATGGTGCCGGGGCCGACGTCACTGCGGATGGTGCCAGGCTCCAGGCCCCACTGTGTCTCGACGAAGGTGCGGTCCTCGGCGGAGAGCACGGAGCGTTGGCCTGGCAAACCGGGCCCCATGTAACCCATTTCGCGACCGCCCATCGCATTGGGCTGGCCGGTCAGCGACATCGGCCCGCTGCCAGGCCTGCAGATCGCGCCGGTGGCCAGGTGCAGGTTGCAGATTGCGTTCGTGTTCCAGGTGCCGTGTGTGCTCTGGTTGAGCCCCATTGTCCAGCAGCTCATCCACTCCCCTGCCTCGGCGATCATGCGCGCGGCGGTGCGGATGTCGGACTCTGCGAGACCGGTGATCTCGGCGACCCGATCCGGCGGGTAGTCGGCGAGGAATGCGGGCATCGCGTCCCAGCCCTCGGTGTGCTCGGCGATGAATTCGGTATCGATATCACCGTTTTGGACGAGCAGATGCAGGATTCCGTTCAGCAGCGCCAGATCGGTACCGGGCTTGATCTGCAGGAACAGGTCGGCGTGTTCGGCGGTCGTGGTGCGGCGCGGATCGACGACGATCAGCTTGGCGCCGGCCTTGAGCCGGTCGACCATCCGCAGGTACAAAATGGGATGGCAGTCGGCCATGTTGGAGCCGATGACGAAAAACAAGTCGGTGCAATCGAAGTCGGTGTACGCCCCTGGCGGCCCGTCGGCACCGAGCGACTGCTTGAATCCGGTGCCCGCGCTGGCCATGCACAGCCGCGAGTTGGATTCGATGTGTACGGTTTGGATGAAACCCTTGGCCAGCTTGGTGGCCAGGTACTGGGCCTCGATCGACATCTGGCCGGAGACGTAGAGCGCGACGGCATCAGGGCCGTGCTCGTCGATGATCGCGCGCAGCCGTCGGCCTGCCTCGGCGACGGCGTCGTCGACTGGGGTTGGCACGGGTTCGTCGGCGCGCGTGGGGCGCAACAGCGCGGATTTCAATCGGCCGTCATCGGCCGCCATCATCTCGGCGTGGGTGGCACCCTTGGTGCACAGCCGGCCGAAGTTGGTTGGATGCAGCTTGTCACCGGTGACGCGGGCAATGACGGTCTTGCCGTCCTTTTCGGCGGTTTGCACCTCGATACCGCAGCCGACGCCGCAGTACGAGCACGCAGTCCTTGTCACCGCCACGAAACAATGGTGGTCGAGCAATGTTTCGTGCTCTTTTGCCGCGACGTTATCGCAGTGAAAACTGATGCTCACCGCCTGGCAATCGGCGCGGTGAGGTGGTGACGAGGATCACACGAAATAGAACGTGAGTCCCAGGACGGCATAGATGGCCAGCAGTTGCAGGCCTTCGTACCACGTCGACTCGCCGCGTTGGGTGACTTCGTTGGCGATGATGACCGCCAGGAAAATGGCACCGATCTCAAACCCGTTGAACACCAACGCCATTGGGAACGGACCGATGAAGAATGACGCCAGCACCAACACCGGAGCCACGAACAGGGCGATCTGCGCGGCCGAACCGACGGCGATGTTGATGGAGATGTCCATCTTGTCGCGGGTGGCGAAATACACCGCGACCCAATGCTCGGCGGCGTTGCCGACGATCGCCACGACGATCACGCCGACGAAGAACGGCGAGAGCCCGATGGCGTCGGACGCCTCGGTGATCGAGTGGACCAGGATCTCGGACATCCAGCCGACGGCGGCACCGGCGATGGCGAGCATGAGCACGCTTTTGCGCACCGACCACGGTTCACCGTCGTGATCGTCGTCCTCGTGCGGCGGATTGAACAGGTGAGAGTGGGTTTTCAGTGAGAACAGCAGCCCTGCGGCGTAGGACAACAGCAGCACGATCGCGACGCCGACCGACAGCGCCTCCAGATCGCCGGGAAACGCCACGGCCTTGGCCGTCGGATTGGGCAGGCCGCCGCCTGCGACCAGCTGAAATATCGCAGGCATCACCAACGCGACCGTCGCGAGCAGCAGCATCAGCGACTGGGCGGTGGCAGCGCGCAACTCGAAGTGTTGTCGCTCCCGCTTCAGGCCGCCCGCCAGCATCGACATCCCGAGAACCAGCAGGACGTTGCCGAGAATCGACCCGACGAGGGAGGCCTTGACCACCTCCTGCAGCCCTGCGCCAAGGGCGAACAACGCGATGATCAGCTCGGGGGCGTTGCCGAATGTGACGTTGAGCAGTCCGCCGATGCCCGGTCCCGACCGCGCCGCCAGCTCCTCGGTGGCCCGCCCCATCAGCGCCGCCGTGGGGATCACACCCAACGCCGAGGCGAAGAACACCAGCACGGCGTCGGCGTGCATCAACTCGAGCACGATCGCAACCGGAATGAATGGCACCAGAAGGTATGGCCAGCCCTCGCCGGTCAGTAGGAACGATCGACGACGTTCGGCGGCCGGCGCCTCAACCTCCATGCGCTGTTCTTACAGCTCGTCGGGTTTGACCGCCAACACCGGCTTGGGGCACTCGAGCAGAAGCTGCTGCGAGAGGCTGCCGAGCAGGAGCTTGCCCACCGGGCTGCGGTGTCGGACGCCGATCACCAGCAGTTCGGCCTCGGGGCGATCCATCGCCTTGAGCAGTTCCTCGGCGGTGTCGACGCCGACGGGCTGGGTCAGTTCGAACTCCACGCCGCAGTTCGCGAGCCGTTCCTCGATGTCGTGCACTTCGCCCCGCTGCGCGAAGTGGGAATCGACGTAGGCCTCTCCCGATGTCGAGTTGATGACCCGCAGGTTGGTCCCGCGCAGCTTGGCTTCAGCGATTCCGTGTTCGAGCGCCGCCCGGCCGTACGGGTCCGCGCTGTATCCGACGACGATCATGCCTGGGCCGCCTTCTCTTTCTGGTCGGTATCGTCCTCGACGACGAGGAGGGTTTCCTCGCTGCGATGCATCAACCGCAGCACCAGCGGCGTCAGCAGCAGGATTGCCATCAGCACGTACACGACGATCGCGACGGGTTCGGTGAACAGGCTGCCCCATTCGCCGCCGCCGAGCTGAAGTGCTTGGCGCAGTTGGCGTTCGATGCGTGGGCCGAGAATGACGCCGATGATCAGCGGCAGTACGGGTAGGCCGAACCGGCGCATCATCAGGCCGAGCAGGCCGAACACCAGCAGCAGCGCGAGATCGAGCGCTTGCACGTTCACCGCGAGCGCGCCGAGCGTCGCGAAGAACAGGATGCCTGCGTACAGGTAGGGCCGCGGAGTGCGAAGCAGCTTGGCCCACAGCGGAGCCAGCGGCAGATTCAGCACCAGTAGCATCAGGTTGCCGATGAACAGGCTGGCGATCAGCGTCCAGATCAGCAACGGTTCCTTCTCGAAAAGCGTTGGGCCGGGCTGGATTCCATAGGAGACGAACGCGGTGAGCATGACCGCCGCGGTGGCGTTGGTAGGCAGGCCGAGCGACAGCATCGGCACCAAAGTGCCTGCGGCCGAAGCGTTGTTGGCAGCCTCTGGACCCGCGACACCCTCGATGGCACCCTTGCCGAACTCATCCTTGTGCTTCGAGAGCCGCTTCTCGGTGATGTACGACAGGAACGTCGGCAGCTCAGCGCCGCCGGCGGGCAGCGCCCCGAACGGGAAACCGAACGCCGTGCCGCGCAGCCACGGCTTCCACGAGCGCCGCCAATCGTCGCGGCCCATCCACGGCCTGCCGACCGGAATGACATCGGAGGGACGGCGCCGCAGGTGGGCTGCGACCCAAAGCGCCTCACCGACAGCGAAGATCGCGACCGCGATGACGACGATGTCGATGCCGTCGGACAGCTGCGGCAGGCCGAACGTCGCGCGCGGCTGACCCGTGAGGAAGTCGATGCCGACGATGCCGATCGCCAACCCGAGGAACAACGAGATCGCACCGCGCATCTTCGAGGCACCAAGCACCGCGGTGACTGCCACGAGCGCGAACAACATGATCGCAAGGTAGGACGGGGCACCAAGCGTCACAGCGAATCTCGAGATCGCCGGCGCGAACGCGGCCAGCAGTGCGGTGCCGATCGCGCCCGCGACGAACGAGCCGATGGCCGCCGTCGCGAGGGCCTGGGCGGCCCGACCAGCCTTGGCCATCTTGTTGCCTTCGATCGCTGTGATGACCGACGACGATTCACCGGGGGTGTTCAACAGGATCGAGGTGGTAGACCCGCCGTACATGCCGCCGTAGAAAATGCCTGCGAACATGATGAACGCCGCGCTGGGGCTGACGTTGTAGGTGACGGGCAGCAGCAGCGCGACCGTCATGGCCGGGCCGATACCGGGAAGCACGCCGACGGCGGTTCCGAGCAGTACGCCGATGACGGCGTACATCAGGTTGGTGGGCGTCGCGGCCTGCTCGAAGCCTTGGAGCAGCCAGTTCAGATTGTCCATCTACAGTATCCCGTCCAAAATGCCTGCGGGCAGCGGGATTCCGAGCCCGGAGTAGAACGCGTAGAAGCTGGCGACGGCCAGGGCCGCCCCGATGACGATGTTGCGGACGTAGTGCCGGTTACCAAGGATCGTGGCCGCGCCGGCGAACAGGAGCGTGCCTGCGATGACCCACCCAAGCGGGTTGACGAGCACGATCACCGCGACGAACAACCCGACGAGCAGTCCAACAGTGCGCCAGTCGCCGGGGGTGTTGGGGTCGACGTCCTCCCCCGCGTCCGCTTCACCGATGGAACCGCGAGGAATGGCGATGGCGAGCACGACGGCCAGCACGATGAGAACGCCGCCGATCGCGATCGGGAAGATCTTGGGCCCGACGGGATCTACTTTGGCGAACCCCGCTTCGAGGCTGAGCGCGTCATAGATCAGGAAGGCGCCGACGACGACCAGCACCACGCAGACGATGTACTGCGCCTTGTCAATTGTTTTCGACGGCGGGTTCGTCATACCAGCCCCAGTTCGGTCAGGGTCGACGAGACCCTGGTGTCCTGTTCCGTGAGGAACTGCTCGAACTGCGGGCCGGTGACGAATGCATCGGTCCACCCGTTCTTCACCAGCGCCTCCTTCCATTGCTGCGTGCCGTGCATCTCTTCGAGCGCTTTGACCATCGCTTGCTTGGCGTTGTCGGAAATGCCCGGTGGCGCAAGGACTCCGCGCCAGTTGGCGAAGGTGAGGTCGATGCCCGACTCCTTGAGGGTCGGCGCGTTCACGCCTTCGACCCGCTTGTCGCCGGACACGGCGAGCACGCGAAGCTGGCCGGCCTCGATCTGATCGATGAGCTCACCCGGGCTCGAGGTGCCCACGGTGATCTTCTTGCCGAGCAGCGCGGTCAGCAGGTCGCCGCCGCCGTCGTAGGTGACGTAGTTGACCGACTTCGGTTCTACGCCAACGGCTTTGGCCAGCTCCATCGGGAACAGGTGGTCGGGGCCGCCCGGTGAGGAACCGCCGCCGATGGTGACTTTGGCCGGATCGGCCTTCCACGCTGCGACGAAATCCTGGATCGTCTTGAACGGTGAATCGGCCGGTACGAAAACAGCACCGGGGTCCTCGATCAACTTCGCCAGCGCGGTCGCATCCGAAGCGCGTGCCTTGGACCCGTTGGTGTATGTGGCGCCGATGACGCCCAGACCCATCGTCATCATGAGGTCGTTGTTGCCTTTTTCGTTCATCAGACGGGCCATCGCGACGGTTCCGCCTGCACCGATGACGTTGAAGACCTCGACGCGGCCGGTGATCTTGTCGTCTTCCATGATTTTCACGGCGGTGCGCGCGGTGAGGTCGTAGCCGCCGCCAGGGCTGTTCGGCACCATCATCCGAAGTCGGTGCAAGCCCGTCTGTTCGCCACGCGTTACGCCGCACGCCGCGACCAGCGCCGCGATCAGCGCGAGTATTAGCGCGATCTTCCGCGCACGTGATTTCACGTCGTCCCCAATCGCTGGTTTGTGATGCTCAGCAATACTGGACCCCGACAGTGATGCAGGTCACTGATGAGTACGCAAAGGACGTATTGGTCATTGTGAACATGGTGCGGCCCCGATGGTCACCGGCACGCGGCTTTCGTAGCCTTGCCGGACAGTTCCTGGTGTTCCAGGTGCTGGTGGTGGCGGTCGTGCTGGTGGCCGTGGCGGCGGTGTCGGTCGCGCAGTCGACGCGGGAGTTCCGGGAGGTGCGCGGGCAACGGATGATCGCGGTCGCCGAGAACATGGCGTCGACGCCGATCGTCCGCGACCGATACGGCGATCCGTTCGCAGGCAAGGTGCTTGCACCGGAGGTGGACCGCGCCGTGGCACTGTCGGGCGCGGGCTTGGCCGAGATCCTCAGCCCCGACGGAACCGTGCGGGTGTCCTCGGATCCGTCGCGGGTCGGCCAGCGGATGGATCTCGGCGTGAGCCGGGCCGATGAAGGCCGGGCATGGTTCGGCGACGACACCATCGATGGCGCGCACAACCTGGTGGGCCAGGTGCCGATTCTGTCCACCGACGGTGACGTGCTTGCGGTGGCGTCGGTGAGCGAGGCGTATCCGTCGGTGTGGGAACTGCTCAGCGGGGCCGGCGAACGGTTGCTGATCTACCTCGGCCTTGGTGCGGCGCTTGGCCTGCTGGCGTCGTGGCTGCTGTCGCGGCGGATCAAGCGGCATACCCGCGGGCTGGAGATCGCCGAGATCGCGAGCCTGGCCGAACATCGAGAAGCGTTGCTGCACAGCATCCGTGAAGGTGTGGTGGCGGTGAACAACGATGGCGACATCACCCTGCTCAACGACAGCGCGCAGGACTTGCTGGGCGTCGGGCCGTCGGCGGTCGGGCGTAGCGTCGACAGCGTCGGCCTGGAACCGGCAGTGGTGGAATTCCTGCTGTCCGGCGAGGACGGCCGTGATGTCGTAATCGCAACCAGGACAAGAGTTTTAGCGCTCAACCGACGGGCAGCGACCAGTCAGGGTCAGCGGATCGGAACCGTGACGACGATGCGCGACAGCACCGAACTCGCCGCATTGCAGGGTCAGCTGTCGTCGCACAAGAGCGTGACGGACACGCTGCGCGCACAGACACACGAATTCGCCAATCAGTTGCACACGATCTCGGGCCTGGTGCAGTTGGGCGAGTACGACTCGGTGCGGGATTTGGTCGGAGCGCTGACGCGGCGCCGCGCGGAGATCAGCGACGCGGTGACGCAACGGATTTCCGATCCGGCGGTCGCGGCGCTGTTGATCGCGAAGACGACGCTGGCCGCGGAGGGCGGAGTATCGCTGGCGATCGCGCCGGAATCTCATCTCTCCACATTGGACCCGGCGCTCGCCACGGATGTGATCACGTTGCTGGGCAACCTGATCGACAATGCGGTCGACGTTTCGGTTGGCGCAGATCCGGCGAACGTCACGGTGACTCTGCAGGACCACGATGGGCTGACGATTGCGGTGGCGGACTCCGGACCCGGCGTGCCAGAACATCTTCGGGAGGCCATCTTCGCCCGCGGCGTCACCTCGAAACCCGACGTGCCGGGTGGTCGCGGTATCGGCCTGGCGTTGGTACGCCTGGTCAGCGCACAGCATGGCGGGACGGTGGAAGTCAGCGACAGTCCCTCCGGCGGTGCGCTGTTCGTGGTGCGACTGCCGGTCGCGACGGCCGCGGTGGTAGCCGAGAGGGCTGCGCATGCGTGACGTGCTGGTGGTCGACGACGACTTCATGGTCGCCGAGATACATCGCCGGTTCGTCGAGCAGGTCGACGGATTTCGCGCAGTCGGCGTCGCACGCACAGGGACCGAGGCGCTGTCGGCGGCCCGCGAACTGCAGCCACAGTTGATATTGCTCGACGTCTACCTTCCCGACATGACGGGCTTGGAAGTATTGCAGCGCTTGCGATCCGAGGGCGATCGGGTTGGCGTCATCATGATCACCGCGGCGCGCGAACTCGACACGGTCAAGGGCGCCCTGGACGGCGGGGCGGCGGACTACTTGATCAAGCCGTTCGAGTTTCCGCAATTGAAGGCGAAGCTGGACGCGTTCGCGGCGCGGGCCGATGCGCTGGAGTCGGCCGGCGGTGTCGACCAGTCATTGATCGACTCACTGTTCGGCGGACCCGCCGCCGCGTCGCCGCAAGACGTGTTGCCCAAGGGCCTCGGCGCCGAGACCGGCCGGCTGGTATTGGACGCGGTGCGCGACGCCGGGGAGGTATCGGCAGCGGAATGCGCTGACCTGGTGGGTATTTCGCGGGTCAGCGCACGCCGCTACCTTGAGCATTACCTCAGCACCGGCGCGTTGGAACTGCGACTGCAGTACGGCGTCGGGCGGCCAGAACGGCGATACCGTTCGGTGCGCTAGAAGGGTGGATCGTCGTCGACTGGTTGTGGGGCCGGTGGTGGTTTCCAGCCCGGTGGGAGTTCTTCGGGTTCGAAGGGGTCGTTGATCCAGGTTGAGAAGGGGCTGGTGCTGTGTTGTCTGCCTTTGAAGAAGATCAGCCAGCGCCGTGATTGGTTGCGCCACTTACGCAGTTCGATCTCGCGTTTGACGGCGTAATTGACCCGCCGATTCTCGGCGTTGATTGGCCGCTGCTCGCTGAGCTTGGCCCGTGCACGCGCAATGCGCTTGGCCTTCTCCTTCGCGTGGTTGCGTTTACGCGGAGTGGCCGCCCGACAAGCCTGACGCAGTTGCGGGAACAAGTCGAACCCGGCCGGGGTGGTGGTGTATCGGCGGCCGGTCGGCGAGGTCCACACGATGCTGCCGTCAGCCAACTGCTCATCACGCCAGCCACCGGTCCCACTATGGAAGGTTTTCAGCCGGTGATGGCCGCGGCAGTAACAAGCCAAATCCCAGAACACGGTCCATCCCCCGCTTTTGGGGTCGGCGTGATTGAACGGCACCGTGTGGTCGAGATCGCAGATCGCGGCCTTGCGGTCGCAACCGGGGAACCGACACGTCAAGTCCCGATTCCGAATCCACCGCTCCAACGCTGCCGAGGGCTGATAGCGCAACGCCTCTTCCACGGTGGGTGCTGGGCATTCCACCGGCCGGATCGATGCTGTCTCGGCAAGCTCGCGGACCTGTTCGGCGTCGATGACCCCGTAGCCCTCCAGATACCCGGGCTGCTCACTGTCACCAGCAACGGTGGCCTCGGTGGCGATCACATTCAGTACCGTGGCCACCCCGCCAACCGCCGACTCAGCCGCGGCGGCACGCGACGGGCAGTCGGGCTGCCCACAATCACAGGTCAGATTGCGGCGCTCGCACAGTGCGGTGATCGCATCGGCGCGGCGCTGGGTCACGGTGCGCGAATCGGTGGCACACACCGCTGTGGCCAACTGGGAGAGCGTCCGATCGAACAGTGCGGCGGCGGTGGCCGGCAGGCTGCCCCGGACTTGGGCGGTGCCGTCGGGCATTGGAGTAACCGTCAGGTGGCGTTCGTCATGGGCGCGTATCCGGCGTTCCTTGACCGCGGCGGGGTCGACCACGCGTACCGCGGCATCGACGGCGTTGATGATGCGCCGCCGCGACCAGCACTGCCATCTGCTGATCCGCTGCGCCAGCGCGGCATCCAACTCCGCCACCAAGGCCGGGTCAGTGACCAGGTCGGTGCGCGCGATGATCAGCGCTACCGTGCGCCAATCAGTGGCACCTTCGGCCAGCAGCGCAGCGATCTTGGGCAGCCGGACATCGAGTGCCTCTGCTTGGCCGACGAGATGCTGCGCACTCATCGCCGAGAGGTTCATCGCCGCCGACACCTCCGCGGTGGTGCGGGCGAAGCCGGTGATCATCGACCACCCCGGATCCGGATCGGTGTCTTCGGCCTCGGCGGTGCGCGATGCCAACAGGGCCGCGATAGCCGCGCACCGGCGCGCCATCAGCGCCGACTCCTCACGCTGGCTTGCCTCGATCTCCCCGACCAAGGCGTCCGCACCAGCATCTTCGAACATATGTTCGATTATGCCACCGCGGTCCGACAAAAATTGAGTTGTCCACAACCTGGGCTAGAACATCATCGACCGCGCGAACTGGCTCACAACCTTCCCGTGAGCCGATCGCGATATGACCGGCCGTCGGGGTCGTAGATCATCCGATATGCCGGCTCGGCCCACAGTCGCGTCAGTACACCGAGCCGTTCGGCGTTGTGCGTTCGCAGCCGGCCCGGCGGCCGCGGTCCACGGCAACCGGAGGCGTACCACGCATCCAGGGCCTCGGCGGCAGCCACCATCGCGTCCACCGCCGCGTCCGTATCGGCCAGTCGATCCTCCTCGTCGAGATCCAAGTGTTCACGCATCAGCCGCAGCCGAAGATCACGCGCGAACTCGCCGGTGTCATCCAGTACTGCACAAGACAATTCGCTGTCATGCGTCCACGACCGCCGGTTGAAGTTGTCGCTCCCGACGCATGCCCAGACGTCATCGATTACGCATACCTTTGCGTGCACATACA
The DNA here is from genome assembly GCF_017872775.1 of Mycobacterium sp. OAE908. Taxonomy (NCBI): domain Bacteria; kingdom Bacillati; phylum Actinomycetota; class Actinomycetes; order Mycobacteriales; family Mycobacteriaceae; genus Mycobacterium; species Mycobacterium sp. OAE908. Next base: position 869,121 of record NZ_JAGGJL010000002.1, on the reverse strand, counting down.
CCGGCGTGCCCTGGTGGTTCTCCACATCGAACACATGCACCCGCTGTGGACTGGCCGCCTTGCACGCATCGATCGCCTGCCGCCGGCCAATCATGTTGGGCGGCAGGGACAGTCGTCCATCGACATCCGGGAACCGCGGCACCACCGCAACGAGATGCAGCTCGGGGTTGTCGGCCAGCGCGCGGGCGAACAGCTGCGCGACGCGCTTCGACCACAGGTACTGATCCTCCAGATAGATCAGCCGCCGCGCGCGTCGCACCGCCTTGCTGTAGCCCCGCGCAACGCTGCGCTCCCCTCGTGGCGCGAAGTCGTATTCGAAATGCGCGTCGGGATAAGTGCGCAACACCTGCACAGCGTGCGGGCCGCACTCCGGCGGGTCCGGCGGCCGCTCTGGCAGCTTGCCTGCCTTCAGATCCGCGCCGCGCAGCTTGTCTGTGATCCATGCGATCGGCGACAACGTGTCCAACGGCGCGGGATCGTTCCACCGTTCTCGAAAGGTCAGATCCAACGCCCCGACTACCGGCCCCTGCAGCCGCAATTGCACGTCGTGCCACGGTGGATGCTCGCCATAACGCGGCGACATCTGCACCGCCTGCCGGTCACCGCGATGCTCCGCGTCGTCGCGGCGCGAGTGGCACAGGTCGATCCCGCCCGCGAACGCCACGTCCCGCGACGGGTCTTCCGGATGCCGCAGCACCACCAGCTTCTGATGGTGCGAGCCACCGAACCGGACCCGCTGATCGAGCAGCACCTCGCCACCCGCCTCTTCGATCGCCTCGCCGAGGTGCTGGTTCTCTTCCTCGCTGTAGGCGAACTTGTCCAGGTGTGAGCGCCACACCAAGCCCTTCACCACGACGCCGCGCTTGGCCGCCGCGGTGAACAGTTCGCGGATAGTCGGCCCGTCGTCGCGCATCTTCTGGTCCGGATCGCCACGCCAGTCGGTGAAGAACAGGTGGTCCCCCGCTCCCAGCGCCTCCACCTCGGTGGCCAGGCGGTCAAAGTAGGTCGCGCCGTGAATCAACGGCTCAACCCGATTGCCTTCACACCACGCCGGAAGCTTCGACGCGGGATTGCCGCGTTCTGCTTCCGTGAGAAACCAATCGGTCCGATCCGACATTTCGAAGGATTGCCCAATTGACGCCGAAGTTAACCGGCCGAATTCACAACCGGCGCCTCACGCGGTCGAGATACGACCGGCCATCCGGGTCGTAGAGCAACCGATAGACCGGTTCGGCCCACATCCGGTTGATCGGATGAAGCCGTTCAGCCTTGTGCACCCGCAACCGCCCCGGCGGACGCGGCCCCAAGCCGCCTGACTCATACCACCTGTCCAACTCCTGCGCAGACGCGACGATCTCGCCAACCGCGCTGGCCGGATCGACCAAGCCGCCGTCCTCGCTGCCGTCGGCCGCCCGATCCAAATGCTCACGCAGCAATCGCAATCGAAGGTCGCGCGCGAACGCACCGCTTTCATCCACCACCGCACACGACAGTTCGCTGTCATGTGTCCACGACCGTCTGTTGAAGTTGTCGCTACCGATACAGGCCCACTCATCGTCGAGAACACAGACCTTGGAATGCACGTATACCGGTGTGCCCTCGCGGTTTTCGACGTCGAATACATGCACACGTCCAGGCCCTGCGCGGCGGCACTCATCGATCGCCAGATGCCTGCCAACCAACGTCGGCGGCCCGCCCAGTCCGCCCTCCAGGTCGAAGAAGCGCGGTACCACCGCAACCAGATGCAACTCCGGGTTGGCGGTCAGCGCGTCGACGAACAGCTGCGCGACCTCTTCTGACCAAAGATATTGATCCTCAAGGTAAATCAACCGTTTCGCGCGCTGAACCGCCTTGGTGTACCCGCGTGCGATGCTGCGCTCCCCGCTCTTGGCGAACTCGTAATGGAACAGCGCGTCGCCGTACGTACGCAACACCTGCACCGTGTGCGGTCCGCATGGCGGCGGATCCGGCGGCTGCTCCGGCAACGGGCCCGGCGTCACGTCCGCGCCCTGCGCCTTGTCGCGTATCCATCCGATCGGGTCCAGCAGATTCAACGGCGCCTTCGACGTCCACCGTTCGCGAAACGACGTGTCCAACGCGCCGACAACCGGACCACGGAGCTCCAGTTGCACGTCGTGCCAGGGCGGCGTGTCCCCATAGCGACTCGACATCCGCACCGCTTGCGGATCGCCGAGGTGCGATGCGTCGTCGCGGCGCGAGTGGCACAAATCGATGCCACCGGTGAACGCGACATCGAGCGTCGGGTCGTCGGGGTGCCTGATGACGACCAGTCGCTGATGGTGCGACCCGCCGATGCGGACGCGCTGATCGAGCAGCACCTCGCCGCCTGCCCGCTCGATCGCCTCGCCCAGATGGCGGTTCTGCTCTTCGTTGAACTGGAATCTGTTGGGATGTGACCGCCACATCAGCCCCTTGACGATCACTCCCCGCTCCGCCGCCGCACGGAAGAGTTCTCCGACCGTAGGGCCGTGCTCGCGCAGCTTCTGGTCGGCGTCCCCACGCCAGTCGGCGAAAAACAGATGATCGCCGGGCCCAAGCGCCTCGACTTCGGTGACGAGACGGTCGAAGTAGGCCGCCCCGTCGATCAACGCCTCTGCCCGGCTGCCCTCCGACCATGCAGGCAGGTCCGAGTCGGGATTACCGCGCTGCGATTGCGTGAGGAGCCAGTCGGTCAGCTTGGACACGCTGTTGGATACCCAGAAACGAGTAATCCCGCGCGCGGCTCTGCAAAACTCCGGACATGACCGCCGTACGGCGTTTTCTCGCGATCACCGGCGTCCTCGTCACACTGACCGGCTGCGTGCCAGGCGCACTACCGACCACGACTCCGACCTCGACCACCGACACCGGCAAGGCCGACGCGGTGATGCGGATCGTGCGCGACACCATGGCCGAAAAACATCTCAAGGCCGTCATCGTCCGCGTGACCATCGACGGCAAGGAAGTCGTCACCCAAGCCGTCGGCGAATCGATGACCGGTGTGCCAGCGACGACAGCGATGCATTTCCGCAACGGCGCCGTCGCCATCTCGTACGTCTCCACGTTGCTGCTCAAGCTCGTCGACGAGAAGAAGGTCAGCCTTGACGACAAGCTATCGAAGTGGCTGCCGGAGATACCCAATGCCGACAAGGTCACGCTCGGCCAGCTCGCCCAAATGACGTCGGGCTACGTCGACTACGTCATCGGCAACACCGCGATGAACAACGCCCTGTACGCAAACCCGTTCCGACACTGGACCGTCAACGACCTCCTCGGTTATGCCGTCAACCAACCGCTGCTGTACGCGCCAGGCACCAACTGGAACTACGCGCACACCAACTACGTGCTGCTCGGCATGGCACTCGAGAAGGCCACGGGCCAAGAGATGTCGAAACTGTTGTCGGACAAGGTGCTTCGTCCGCTCGGCTTGACGAACACGGACAACAACCTCACCCCCGAGATTCCGTCGCCCGTGCTGCACGCGTTCAGCTCCGAGCGCCGCGCCTTCCTCAAGATCCCAGCGGGCACACCGTTTTACGAGGAGTCGACGTTCTGGGACCCGTCATGGACCATCACCCACGGCGCCATCCAGACCACCAACATCTACGACATGGAAGCGACGGCGGTGGGCATCGGCTCCGGCCGGCTACTCAACGCCGACTCCTACAAGAAGATGGTGTCGACCGCCCTGCGCGGCAAGACCCATAAACAGGCCGGCTGCACCACCTGCGACGAGATGACCGATGCCTACACCTACGGCCTCGGCATCGTCATCACCGGCAACTGGCTGATGCAGAACCCGATGTTCGGCGGCTACGGCGCGATCGAGGCGTACTTACCTTCTCAGAAGATCGCAATTGCCGCCGCGGTCACGTTCAACCCCGAAGCGTTCGACGACCAGGGCGACTACGACAACGCCGCTGACCCACTGTTCCGCAAGATCGCCGCCGAGCTTGCCCCCGAGGATGCGCCACCCCTGCCGCCAAAGAAATAATGTCCACCGTGGCACCCAAGGTCCTGTTTCTGGTCAACGAACACCTCGCGACCGAGGCTCTACTCGGCGACGCGTTCACGGAATCCGGTTTCGACGTCGACACCTTCGAAGTGGTGCCTGCCGAACGCATCGACAGCCCCGCAGGCGACGTGACGTTCCCCGACCCGGCCGGTTACGACGTGATCGTTCCGCTCGGCGCGCGCTGGCCCGTGTACGACGAGGCGTTGCAACGCACGTGGGTGGGCGCCGAAACCCAACTCGTGCGCGACGCCGCCGATGCCGGGGTCGCGTTACTTGGCGTGTGCTTCGGCGGTCAGCTGCTCGCCCAGGCCTTCGGCGGCTCGGTGGCGCGGTCGACCGTGCCGGAAATCGGTTGGTACGACGTCGAAACCGACGACCCGGGTCTGGTGCCGGGTGGGCCCTGGTTTCAATGGCATTTCGACCGGTGGACATTGCCGCCGGGTGCCACCGAGATCGCAAGGACGGCGAACTCGTCGCAGGCGTTCGTCCTCGGTCGTGCGCTCGCGCTGCAGTTTCACCCGGAGATCGACAGGAAGCTGCTCGACGTGTGGCTGGCCGACGACCGCGACGGCGACGTGGTTCAAGCCGGCCTCAGCCACGACGAATTACGTAAGCGCACAACCGAACTCGCCGACGACGTCGGCAACAGAATCCGCGGCCTGGTACGCGGTTTCCTGACACACGTGGCGCGTCAACCCTGCCCGAGTTCGTGAGCCAGCGCATCGCTGAGCTTTGATCTCCGGAAGCGGTGGCCCAGCGTCGTCAGCTTCGTCGGGACCACCCGCTGACTGGCCTCGGCCAACTCGCGAGCGCCCTGCTCCCCCAACAACAGTCGCGGTCCCAGCGACGGCACCGGCACCCTCGCCGGGCGGTGCAGCACGCCTGCGAGCACCCTGGTGTAGTCGGCGTTGCGCACCGGTTCGGGTGCGACGGCGTTGACGGGTCCGCTCAACCGAGTGTCGTACAGCGCCCGGTGGTACACATCGAGCAGGTCGTCCAGCCCGATCCACGACAGCCACTGCTGCCCGCTGCCGAGCCGGCCGCCCAACCCCGCCGCGAACAGCGGTCGCATCAGCTTCAACGTGCCACCGCGCGCCGACTGCACGATCCCGGTTCGCACAGTGACCACCCGCAATCCCGCCTGTGCCGCGGGCGTCGTCGCCGCTTCCCAGTCGGACACCACGTCGGCCAGAAAGCCGTCGCTGCGCACGCTTTCCTCGCTCAACAGCGCGTCGCCGCGATCGAACCCGTAGTAGCCGATCGCCGATGCGCTGACGAACGTGGCGGGGCCGCCGTCGGCCGAACCCGCGGCGTCGGCGAGCCTGCGCGTCGGCTCGATGCGACTGTCGCGGATCGCAGCCTTGTGACGATCGGTGAATCGCCCGGTGATCGACTCGCCGGCCAGGTGCACCACCGCATCGACACCTGAGAGCAGATCAGGCGCGGGCTTTTCCGGATTCCATTGTCGCTCAAGCTCATTGCGGGCCGGATGGCGCACGAGGCGAATGACGCGATGGCCGCCCGTGCTGAGAAACGCCGACAACGCCGAGCCGACAAGACCGGATGCACCGGTGATCGCCACCACCATCGGCGACAGTCCCGCATCGCGATGCGCGGCCAGATCCTGCGCCAGTTGCCGGTGCCGATAGACGAACGTCGAGCGCAGCGCCGCCGCAGGCACCGAGGTGTCGACGCGGTCGCGAACCCGCGTGCCACCGGCCGCCTCACTGAAGTCATGGGTGTGCCGCCACCAGCCGATCACTCGCGCCGGCCAAGACGACAAACCCTGCGAAGACAATTCGTCGACGAACCGGTGCGGCGGATCGAAAGCCGACGGATCGTGCTGCGCCACCCATCGCAACCCACCGGGTAGGCCGAGCACCGCGCGCCCGTCGGCCAGCGATGACGTCTCCGCCACGACGGTCATCGGCTGCCACGGCGGCACCAGCCGGGGCATCGCACCTGGGCGGCTATGCCAGGCGAATACCTCTGCGAGCGGATGGTCGACGACGCTTTCGTATTCGATGCCCATATAACTGGGTACCCTGAAAAAACCCCCGATGTCGAAAGATCGCGATGAGCGGATGGAGCGGGCTCGCCCGACGAAATGCGCGGCGAACCTTCCGGGACCGCCGAGATGCCGGCCACGTCCTGGCTGAAGAGTTGGCGTCCTATCGGGGCACGGACAACCTCGTCGTGCTGGGTCTGGCCCGCGGAGGTGTGCCGGTCGGGTGGGAGGTCGCATCCTTCTTGCACGCGCCGCTGGACGTTTTCCTGGTGCGCAAGCTCGGTGTGCCGCAATGGGAGGAACTCGCGATGGGCGCCATCGCGACGGGTGGCGGCGTGGTGGTCAACGACAACCTGGTGCGCAGTCTCGGCATCAGCGATGAGCAACTGCAGGCCGCGATCGACCGCGAGACCGAGGAGCTTCATCGGCGCGAGAGCGCCTACCGCGGTGGGCGTGGACCGGTCGACATCGCGGGCAACACAGTGATCCTCGTCGACGACGGCATCGCCACGGGTGCCAGCATGCTTGCCGCCGTGCGCGCCGTGCGGGCAGCCGATCCAGCGCAAGTGGTGGTCGCAGTTCCGGTGGGCCCGGCGTCAGCCTGCCAGCAGCTCGCCGAAGAAGCCGACGACGTAGTGTGTGCGACGATGCCACCCGGATTTGAAGCCGTCGGCCAGGTGTTCGAGGACTTCCATCAGGTCACCGACGACGAAGTGCGCGAATTGCTTTCGCGCGGCTGAGCCGCGCAATTCAACACTGCCCCAACGGTTTAACGGCTGTTGCTGCCCTCGTCGTGCTGTTCGACGGCGGTCGTCGCTGTGTCGCCGTTGTCGGACTCGTCGTCCTCGGCGACGGGCGCCTCTTCGGGGTAGTCCTCGCCGTATTCGGGTTCTTCGGCGTCCTCGGCGTCGTTGTCATCGGCGGCCTGCTCTGATACCTCGCCCTTGGACCGTTCCCGCAAGGCGTCGATAATCAGCAACACCACCCCGACCACGCTGGCCGCGATGCAGACCCAGGCGATCAGCTCATTGCTGGTGACCACGGCGGTGACCAAGGCCGCGAGGCCGATAACGGCGAGCACAAGAGCAACGATCAGCATTGACCAACCCTAGGTGGTAGTCGCGACGTTTTCGGGGAACCGGAGTACTAGTTGTTGCCCCGGTTGAATTGGTTGAAGCCGCCGCCGTCGTTGTTGGCGCTGGAATCGACCGGCGCGGCCGAACCGCGCTGGCCCAGCTCTTCGAGCTGCGATTCCAGATAGGTCTTGAGCCGGGTGCGGTATTCGCGCTCGAAGGTGCGCAGCTGCTCCAGCCGGCCTTCCAGCACCGTGCGCTGCTGGTTGATGGTGCCCATGATCTCGGAATGCTTGCGCTCGGCGTCGGCCTGCAGGGCGTCGGCCTTCTCCTGGGCCTGGCGCAGCTGCGCCTCGGACCGGGTCTGGGCGTCGGCCAGCATGGCGTCGGCGCGCTGACGGGCCTCGGCAACCGTGGTCTCGGCGGTCTGCCTGGCCTCGCTGACCATCGCGTCGGCCTGGGCGCGGGCGTCGGCCAGCATCTTCTCCGACTCGGCCTTGGCGGTTCCGGTCAGCCGGTCTGCGGTGTCTTGGGCCAGGCTGAGCACCTTGGCGGCCTTGATGTGGCTTTCCTCGCTGACCGGAGCGGCGGGCTGCGGCGGCGGTGCGTCATAGACGGGCTGCGGCGCAGGCGTTGGCGCCGGTTCCGGCTCGGGCTCGTAAAGCGGGATGGCCGTCGTGGGCTGCGCGCCGCCGCCCGCACGGGCGCTGGCCAGCTCCTGGTCCAGCTCCGAAACGCGCTGACGAAGGTCGGCGTTCTCCTCGATGAGGCGGGTCAGCTCGTTCTCTACCAGATCGAGGAAGGCGTCGACCTCGTCCTCGTTGTAGCCGCGCTTGCCGATCGGTGGCTTGCTGAACGCGACGTTGTGGACGTCGGCTGGTGTGAGCGGCATTGTCTGCCCCCTTGAAGTTTCTGGACCGTCAACCGATCTCAAAGTGTAGAGCCTTACTGGAACGTAACTGGCGTCCATCCTGTCACACGCGACCCTGCGGTTGCAGGAGAGGATGAATTTTAAGAGCGAATTTCAATCATGGGACAGAGTTACACAGCCGGCTGCGCCGACGAAATGAGCCCCGGCAAACGCGCGGAACCTGGCGCCGCGATCGCCAAAGACCCGACGGCAGGCCAGTTCTCAGGTGGCGGCGCCGAACGCCAATTGCATGCCGATGAACGCCACCAACAGCAGCACCATGATCGAGAGGTCGAACCGGACTGCGCCTATCGTGAGCTGCGGGATGAGCCGTCGAAGCAATTTCACGGGTGGATCGGTCACGGTCATGATCAGTTCGAGGACGACGACCGTCAGTCCCTTGGGCTGCCAGTCTCTGGAGAACGACCGGATGAACTCGACGACGACCCGCGCGATCAGCAGCAGCCAGAACACGAACAGCGCGAAGCCAAGGATCTCGAAGAAGAGCGCCAACTGAAGCCGACCTCACTACGGGCAGATGTGTGACATTCGATACAGCGCTCGCAGCTGGTCAAATCGCGAAGCGCGACGCCAGCCTACCTGTCGATCGTCACCCTACTGATAGGCGTAGAAGCCGGCCTCCGCGATCCGGCGCCGCTCATCGGCGCTGACGTCGACATCGGCGGGAGACAGCAGGAACACCTTGGTAGCGACCTTGTCGAAAGAGCCGCGCAGCGCGAACGCCAACCCGGCGGCGAAGTCGACCAGTCGCTTCGCGTCGGCGTTGTCCATCGAGACCAGGTCCATGATCACCGGGGTGCCGTCGCGGAACTTCTCGCCGATGGTCCGGGCCTCGCTGTAGTCCTTCGGGCGCAGCGTGGTGATCTTCGACAGCGGGCTGCCCGCCTCGAACAGCTCGGCCATCCGTCGCGGGTCCATCGCGAGCGCGCCGCGGGTCGAGCCGCGCAGGGCGCTGAACCGTGGTGCCGGGCGCTCGAACTCTCTGGGGGCGCGCAGCCTGGCCTCGAAACGATCCTCGTCGCGGTATCCGCCGCGGTAGCCTGCCGGTTCGTCGTAATCGCGGGCGGCAAGCCGGTCGTCGTAGCCGCGGCCGTAACCCTCGTCGTCAAACCGCTCCTCACGCGGACGGCGGGAGTAGCCGCGCGCTGGGCCGCGGTCGTCGTCTTCGTAGTACTCGTCGTCGTAATCATCCATCGGCGCCATACCGAAGTAGGCCTTGACCTTGTGCAGTGTGCTCATCGGTGGGACCCTTCTGCTTCGCGAAGTCTTGGTGTCTGTGATGAAGATGTGACTAGAGTGACTACTCAGGGTGACGTTAGCGGCCGTTGCCCCATTAGCGCGGTACCGACACGCACACACGTCGAACCGTGTTTGACCGCGCTCTCGAGGTCGCTGGACATGCCCGCCGACAGCCCGAGCGGCTGGTCATAGGACTTCTGCACCCGTTCCTTTTCTTCTTGCAGGCGCAAGAACGCTTCGTCGGGGTCGGCGTTGAGCGGCGGGATCCCCATCAGCCCGACGAACTCCAGCCCGTCCGCGGCCGCGATGGCCGCGCACAGTTCATCCACTGAATCCGCGCGGCCGATGTCGACGCCTCCCCTCGCTTCATCGCCGTCGAGGCTCAGCTGGAGATAAACCCGTAGCGGCGCAGGCCGGCGGCCCTGCTCCAGCGCCTCGCGGGCGGCCCGATCCAGAGCGGCGATCAGCTTGGCGCTGTCGACCGAGTGCGCCGCGTAGGCCCAGTTGGCGATCGAGCGCGCCTTGTTGCGCTGAATCCGCCCGACCATGTGCCAGCGAATGGGCTCCGCGCCCGACACTGCACCGACTTCCGCGCATTTATTCGATGCTTCCTGTTCGCGCGATTCACCGAATTCACGACATCCCAGACGGCGCAATATAAGGACATCGCTAGCCGGAAAGAATTTCGTAATAGGCAGTAATTCAATTTCATTTGGATTGCGATCGGCGGCCTCTGCGGCGCGCGCGAGGCGGGTCCGCAGCGCCGCAAGCGCGTCAGCCAGTTCGCGTTCACGCACGCTAGCCATCGCGGTCATTCCATCCACACCAACGACGCCAGCCGTCCGGTCGGGGCATCGCGACGATGACTGAACAGGTTGTGGTCGGCCACCGTGCAGCGGGGGTCGACGTCGATGGCCGTGATGCCCAAAGCCGTTAGCTGCCTGGCTATTCCGGCGCGCAGGTCGAGCCCGGGGGTGCCGCGCGACGTCGTCGTGCGACTGCCGGGCAGTGCCGCCTCGACCTCGGCGGCCATCGCCTCAGGCACTTCGTAGTTGGCGCCGCTGACCGCCGGGCCCAACAACGCGGAGATGTCGCCGGCGCGCGCACCGGCTTTCAGCATGGCCTCGACCGTCCTGGCGACGACTCCGTTTTGCGCGCCGACGCGGCCCGCGTGAACGGCCGCGACCACGCCAGCGTGCGCGTCACTCATTAAAACTGGAACACAATCTGCGGTAACCACCGCCAAAGCCAATCGTGGCGTGGTAGTGACCAATGCATCGGTATTGTCGACGGCCGCCTCCAGCGGGCCGTCCACCACTACCACGTGATCGCCGTGCACTTGGTTCATCCACACCACGCGGTCGTCGCCGAGCTCGAGCGCGGCGGCGAGCCGCTTTCGGTTGGCGGCCACTGCGGCCGGATCGTCACCGACATGGTCGCCGAGGTTGAAGGTGTCGAACGGCGGCGCCGAGACGCCGCCGGCGCGGGTCGTGGTCACGCGACGGATACGAACGCTCACTCGCCCAGTATCCGAGTGCGGATCAGTGACGCATGAAGGGCGGCACGTCGACGTCGTCATCGTCGTCGCCACCGATGCTGACCGTCGAGCCGTTGGTGTGCACCGGAACGCTGGCCGCGTCGGCGGGTTCGAACAGCGGCGTGCGCACCTTTCCGGCCTTGGCCGGCGCGACCGCCGCGGCGTCGGCGCCCACCACGGGTCTGCGGCCGGGGCTGCTGGCTTCGAACCCGGCCGCGATGACCGTCACCCGGACCTCGTCGCCAAGCGAGTCGTCGATAACCGTGCCGAAGATGATGTTGGCCTCGGCGTGCGCGGCCTCCTGCACCAGCGAGGCGGCCTCGTTGATCTCGAACAGACCGAGGTCGCTGCCACCGGCGATCGACATCAGTACGCCCTGGGCGCCCTCCATCGACGCCTCGAGCAGCGGCGAGTTGATCGCGATCTCGGCGGCCTTGAGCGCACGGCCATCGCCTCGCGCCGAGCCGATGCCCATCAACGCCGTGCCCGCGCCGCTCATGATGCCCTTGACGTCGGCGAAGTCGACGTTGATCAGGCCGGGCGTGGTGATCAGGTCGGTAATGCCCTGCACACCGTTGAGCAGCACCTCGTCGGCGCTGCGGAACGCGTCCATCAGCGAGACGGCGGCGTCGCCCATCTGCAGCAGCCGGTCGTTCGGAATGACGATGAGCGTGTCGCAGCTCTCGCGCAGCGACGTGATGCCGTTCTCGGCCTGGTTGCTTCTGCGCTTGCCCTCGAACGAGAACGGCCGGGTCACGACGCCGACCGTCAGCGCACCGAGCTTGCGAGCGATGGTCGCCACGACCGGTGCACCACCGGTGCCGGTCCCGCCGCCCTCGCCCGCGGTGACGAACACCATGTCGGCGCCACGCAGCAGTTCCTCGATGTCGTCCTTGGCGTCCTCCGCGGCCTTGCGCCCGACCTCGGGGTCGGCGCCCGCGCCGAGACCACGGGTGGAATCGCGACCGACGTCGAGCTTGACGTCGGCGTCGCTCATCAACAGCGCTTGCGCGTCGGTGTTGATGGCGATGAACTCGACGCCCTTGAGGCCCTGCTCGATCATCCGGTTGACGGCGTTGACGCCGCCACCGCCGATGCCGACCACCTTGATCACGGCTAGGTAGTTGTGCGGGGGGGTCATCGCTGCACCTTCTTCGCGCAAGCGCTCATCAGCGTCGCCTTTCCTCCCTGGTTGCGATTCTGTGCGCGAAGCCGCTTGGCAAACTCTCAACCTCAACCAGAGGGTTATAGTTATGTCAAGTTGTTTCGCGCAACCAGAACGGTAGGGCGAGGTCGCAGGGTATTGATGCAGGCGCGCCGAACGGCGCGCCGAGAATTTCCGCGCAACTTCGAGCCACCTTCCCGCCCGCAGGCCAGTCGGGCCAGTGGGCAGCCGCATTGGTGGTGACCCGCATTGCGGCAATATCGCAGTTTGCCTTGACAACCAATGACGCACATCGCTGTGATGTACCGAGATAGCTGAATGTCAAGGGGGGTCCATGAACATCCGCATCGCCGGCGTGGCAATGGTCGCAATGGCACTGGTCGCCGCGGGCTGTGGCGACAAGAGCGCGCAAAGCGCAGCGTCGACGTCGAGCGCAGCGCCGACATCCTCGGTGGCGCCGACGCCAATGGCCTCCGACGAGGACCAGATCCGCGACGTCCTCACCCAGGAGGGCGCGGCGTTCTCCGACTGGAACTTCGCCAAGGTCGGCGAGCTGACCTGTCCACAGTTCCGCGAGCAGGCCATGTCGACCGACGCCGCGATCCCACCGATGTCGATGTTCCCGGCGTCGGCCGCGGCGTCATTGGGGCCGCAGGCGTTTGCCGAGAAACTCGGCGCGCAATTCGCTGGTGCGTCCAACGATTCGCTGCTGGCGGTTTCGAACGCGGTGATCAACCAGGACGAGCCTGCTTACAAGACCGCGATGCTCGACGTCGTGAAGCAGAGCACGTCGATCAACCTCGTCAAAGTGGACAACATCGTCATCAATGGCGACAAGGCGACCGCGGATGTGCTGCTGACGCAACGACTTGGCACGCAACCCCCCGACACGAAGACCACCCCGGCAGCGCTGGTCCGGATGGACGGCAAGTGGTTGGACTGCACCCCGCCGGCCCAGCAGTAGCTATTTGACCGTCGGCAGGTCCGGGCTCGAGACGTCATAGGTCTGCCCCGGCTGGGTGAGCAGCGCGGCCAGTTTGAGCGCCTTTTCCTCGGTGCGGTCGGTGGTTCCCCAGACCACCGTGCGGCCGTCGTCGAGGGTCAACGTGATGGCGGCCACGGAGGGCGCGGCGATTCGGCCGACCTGTCCTGCGACCTCGGGGCGCAGCGCGGTCATCACCTGCAGCGCAGCCCTTGTCGGCGGGTCTTTGGGCCCTGGGTTTTCGGCGTCCAGATATGGCACCCCTGCAGGCGGCGGAGCGGTCGCGAAATCGACGCCGTCCTTGTCGAACAGGTGCGGGCCGTCCGGATAGTCCTTGACCACCACGGGCAGCCGTTCGATCACGGTGACGCGCAGTGTCGAGGGGTACTGACGCTGCACCCTGGCACTGGCCACCCGTCGGATCGCCGCCACCCGCTCGGCGACGGCGTCGGTATCGACCTGCAGCAGCGGCGTTCCCGGCGCAACAGCGGCAGCGGCCGTCACCTCGTCCTGGGTCACCGCGCCGAGCCCGACCACGACGATGTTGCGTGCGGCCATGATCGGCGTGAAGTACAGCAGCAGACCAAGACCGACGAGCACGACGCTGACCAGGGCCGACCACATCAGCACCTTCAGACCCCGAACCGTCCGTCGGCCAAGCCTTTTCGTGTCTTCCTGGGGTGTGCCCATGACTTTGCGTTTGGCCTCGCGGCGGGCTGTCTCGATCGCCATGGCCCTGGCCTGAGCGGCGCGGCGTTCTTCGCGTTCGCGGCGCGCACGCCGTCGCGGACCCTCGAAATCGGCTGCCGCCGCCGCAGGTGCAGCCTCTTGCGGGGCTTCGGCCGCGTCTTCTCCGTCGGTCGGCGCTGTCGGCTCGGTCGGCTCGGTCATGGGAACGCCTTACCGGGCCCGCCGGGCGCGCTGCGATTGGCCTTGAGCCGAAGTGCGGCAAGGATTTCCGGGCCGAGCATCGTCACGTCGCCCGCACCCATGGTCACCACGACGTCGCCGGGACCGGCGGCCTCGGCCACGCGATCGGCCACCGCCGAGAAGTCGGGCACATAGGTGACCGGAACCGTGACGTGGTCGGCGACCATCGCCCCGCTCACACCCGCCATCGGCTGCTCGCGCGCGGCGTAGACGTCGAGCACGAAGACTTCGTCGGCTTTACTGAGCGCCTGACCGAATTCTGACGCGAAAGTCGCTGTCCGCGAATATAAGTGGGGTTGGAACACGACGATGGACCGACCCTGCGATTCTCTGGCCAACGCGCACACGACCGTCAGCGCGGCGGCGACCTTCGTGGGGTGATGGGCGTAATCGTCGAAAACCCTGACCCCGTCCGCCGTACCGACCAATTCGAACCTGCGGCGCACACCTTCGAAGTCCGCCAGCCCATCGAGCACGACATCCGGTGCTGCGCCGGCCTCCATCGCCGCCAGCAGCGCGGCCAGCGCGTTGAGTGCCATGTGTCGACCGGGCACCGCCAACCGCATGGTGCGCGGGCTGCTCTCTTCCGCCAACTGCACCGTAGCCACCGCGCTCGTGCCCTGCTGCTGCCAGTCCAGTAATGCGCCCGCCAGGCCGGGCTGATCACCACTGCCGTAGCGCAACACCCGGATCCCCAGGGCCGCAGTGCGTTCGGCGAGCGCCGCGGCGCCGGGGTCGTCGACGCAGACCACCAGCGCACCGCCGGGTTTGATGCGCTCCATGAATGCGTCGAACACGTCGACATAGGCCTGCTCAGTGCCGAAGAAATCGAGATGGTCGGCCTCGATGTTGGTCACCACGGCGATATCGGGCTCGTACTGCACCAGCGATCCGTCGCTCTCGTCGGCCTCGGCGACGAAGTAACCGCCACTACCGTGGTGCGCATTGGTGCCTGCCTCGCCGAGGTCTCCGCCGACCGCGAAGGACGGGTCAAAACCACTGTGCTGCAACGCCACAATGAGCATCGAGGTCGTCGTCGTCTTACCTGCTGTTCCGGTGACCATCAGCGTTTTGTGTCCGGCCATCAACTTGGCCAGCACCACAGGGCGCAGGATCACCGGGATGCCGCGGCGACGCGCCTCGACGAGTTCGGGGTTGGTCTTCGGAATCGCGGCGTGCGTGGTGACCACCGCGGTCGGGCCGCCGGGCAACATATCCAGCGACGACTCGTCGTGCCCGATGCGGATGGCCGCGCCGCGGGCCCGTAGCGCCACCACACCGCGTGATTCCTTCGCATCAGAACCCGAGACCTGGCCGCCGCGGTCGAGCAGGATCCGGGCGATGCCCGACATGCCCGCTCCCCCGATACCGACCATGTGCACCCGCTGCAGTTCGTCAGGGAGCGAATTGGCGTTCACCGCAACCGCTTTCGGCCGCCACGTGCGACTTCCAAGGCTATCTCCGCAACACGCTGTGCGGCGTCCCGGTGGCCTGCGAGCGCGGCGGCAGCCGTCATCGACTGCAGCCTGCCCGGCTCGTTGAGCAGCGCCGGGACCGTGTCGGCGACGAACGACGGGGTCAGGTCGGCATCGTCGACGATGACACCTCCGCCTGCGTTGACGACAGGCAGCGCATTGAGTCGTTGCTCGCCGTTGCCGATCGGAAGCGGAACGTAAACCGCGGGAAGGCCGACGTCCGTCACCTCGGCCACCGTCATCGCACCCGACCGGCAGACAGCCAGGTCGGCGGCGGCGTATGCCAGGTCCATCCGGTCCAGATACGGCACCGCAACGTAGGGAACCCCACCCTCCGCCGGCTCCGGTAAGTCAAGAGTGTTCTTCGGACCGTGGGCGTGAAGCACCGAAATACCCGCTACCGCAAGGTCTTTGGCCGCGCCGGCGACCGCCTGGTTGATCCGTTGCGCGCCCTGCGAACCACCGAACACCAGCAGCACCTTCGCGTCGTCGGCGAAGCCGAAGTGCGCTCGCGCCTCTGCACGCAACGCCATCCGGTCCAGCGCAGTGATCGCGGCCCGCACCGGCACCCCGACGACCTCGACGCGGCGCAGCCCGGGGTCGGGCACGGCCGACAGCACGCGTTGCGCCGACCGCGCCCCGACGCGGTTCGCCCAGCCCGCCGTCGCGTTGGCCTCGTGCACGACGACGGGAACACGTCGCCTACGGAGGGCTCCGCCCCGGGCAGCCAGGTATGCCGGCAATGCGACGTACCCGCCGAACCCGATCACCACATCGGCGTCCACGTTGTCGAGCACCGCGCGGGTCTGCCTGACCGCGCGTCGCACCCGCATCGGCAGCCGGACCAGGTCACCCGACGGCTTGCGGGGCAGCGGTACGGGCGTGATCAGCTCGAGGTGGTAGCCGCGTTCGGGCACCAGCCGCGTTTCCAGCCCCCGCTGGGTGCCAAGCGCGGTGATCCGCACATCCGGGTCAAGAGCGGTCAGTGCGTCGGCCACGGCCATCGCGGGTTCGACATGACCCGCGGTGCCGCCACCGGCCAGGACCACGGATAACCCCCGGTCGCAACGCTCGCCCCCTCGGGGTTCCGAGCCATTCACCCGTAACGCTGACCTTCCAATGTCCGAGCCCGGCGCTGTCGCTGGGCGCCTCCATGATGCCCTGAGCGTCGCACCTGCCGGTCGGCCGGAGGGGGTTTGCGCTTCTTGTCGGCGACCGCCTTGGGCTTGCGCCGCGGTTCCTGCCTGCGGGAGGCGGCCGGCTCAGCGCCCGGCCGCGTTCGCAACCGGTCACGCAGCGCCTCGGTGCGGCTGGGCACATACGGCTCCGGCAGCGGCAGCCGCAGCAGCCGGTTGACTTTGTCATCGCGCCCCGCCCGCAGCGCGGCCACCGCCTCGGGTTCGTGGCGAGCCGCGTTTGCCATGATGCCGACGATCAAAAGTGTTGTCGCCGTTGATGTTCCACCCGCAGAGATGAGGGGCAGCTGCAGACCCGTCACCGGCAGCAGGCCGACGACGTAACCGACGTTGATGAACACCTGACCCATCACCCACAGCGTCGTGGTAGCGGTCAGCAGCCGCAGGAACGGATCGGCCGAGCGGCGCGCGATCCGCATGCCCGTGTAGGCGAACAGCCCGAACAGGCACAGCAGCCCGACGGCGCCGACGAATCCGAGCTCCTCGCCGATGATCGCGAAGATGAAGTCATTGTGGGCGTTGGGCAGATAGTTCCACTTGGCGGTGCCCTGTCCCAGCCCGTCGCCGAAGATACCGCCGTTAGCCAGCGCAAACTTCGCCTGGCGGGCCTGATAGCCCGAGCCCTGGGTGTCCGCGCCGGGGTTCAGCCAGGACTGCACGCGGTCGGACCGGTAGCCCTCGGAGACCGCGAGCACGGCGGCCGAGACCATGACCGCGATCAGCGAGGACAAAAACACCCGCAGCGGCAGACCCGCGTACCACAGCAGGCCGAGCAGGATGATGCCCAGCGACACCGTCTGCCCGAGGTCGGGCTGGGCGACGATCAACGCGAGCGCGATGACGGCGGCGGGCACGAGTGGGATCAGCATTTCGCGCAACGACGCCTGTTCCAGACGCCGGGCCGCGAGCAGGTGCGCGCCCCAGATCGCGAACGCGATCTTGGCCAGTTCGGAGGGCTGCATGGAGAAACCGGCGATCACGAACCAACCGCGGGAACCGTTGGCCTCGTGGCCGATTCCGGGGATCAGTACCAGCACCAACATCACGATCGTGAGCGCGAACGCGCTGAAAGCCATGCTGCGCATCAACTGCACGGGCATCCGCATCGCGACGTAGAACGCGAACAGCCCGATGCAGGTCCACAGCACCTGTCTGCCGAAGATCGCCCACGGCGACCCGTCCTCGTCGTAGGAGTGCACGCCCGACGCCGACAACACCATGGTCAGGCCCAGGGTGATCAGCAGCGCGGTGACGGCGATGATGAGGTGAAACGACGTCATCGGACGGCCCAGCCAGGCACCGAACCTGGTACGCGGGCCCCGAGCCTCGGCGGTCGCTGCGGCGGGCGGTTCGCTGTTGGGCTTGGTCCGCCGGTGCCGCAACCGGGTCAGGATGTTGCTCACGGCAGGCTACCGGGACGGCTGAGACAGCTGGGCCACGGCGGCAGCGAACGCGTCGCCGCGCTGCCCGTAGCCGCTGAACTGGTCGAAGGACGCACCGGCCGGAGCCAGTAACACGGTGTCGCCTGCGCTCGCCAACCCGCGGGCCGCGTCGACGACCGCGGCCATCAGCCGAGTCACATTTGTCCCATGCACCCCAGAATCCTCCCCCGTCACAGGCTCGACGACGGGGACATCCGGGGCGTGTCGCAATAACGCGTCCCGGATCAGGTTCCGGTCCCGGCCGATCAGCACCGCACCGACCAGGCGATTCGCCGCGCCGGCAACCAGTTCGTCTACCGAAGCGCCCTTGAGCAGCCCGCCGGCGATCCAGACCACCCGCGGATACGCGGCGATCGACGCCTGCGCGGCATGGGGATTGGTGGCCTTGGAGTCGTCGACGTACGTGACACCGTCCACCTCGCCGACCACCTCGGCGCGGTGCCTGCCGACCCGAAAGCCGGCCAGGGCATCGGCGATGGCCTGCGGCGGCACGTCGACGGCGCGAGCCAGCGCCGCGGCAGCAAGCGCGTCGAGGACGCCGACCGGCCCGGCCACCGGGATAGCCGCGGCTTCGGCAAGCGGCACGTTCGAGCCGAACGCGTTGTCGACGAGCACGCCGTCGCGCACCCCGAGCTCGCCCGGCCCGGGCTCACCGAGCCGGAAGCCGACGCGCAGCGCCGCCGCGGCCCCCGGCAGCAGAGCGGCCGCGACCGGATCGTCGAGCCCGACGACGGCGACGCGGCCGTCCAGCACCCGCGCCTTGTCGCGCGCATACGCGTCCATCGACCCGTGCCAGTCGAGATGGTCCTCGGCCACGTTGAGCACCACACCGGCTTCCGGCCGCAGCGACGGCGCCCAGTGCAGCTGGAAGCTCGACAGCTCGACGGCCATCAGCTCGGCGGGTTGATCGAGCACATCGAGCACCGGGTCCCCGATGTTGCCGCACAGCAGCGCTCGGCGACCGCCCGCCACGAGCATCGCGTGCAGCATCGACGTCGTGGTGGTCTTACCGTTGGTGCCGGTCACCACGAGCCAGCGCCGCGGCGGCCCGTAGTGGCCGGAAACGTCCAGCCGCCAAGCCAATTCGACGTCGCCCCAGATCGGCACGCCTGCTGCGGCGGCAGCGGCCAGCACCGGCGCGGTGGGCGGCAGGCCCGGACTGGTGACGACGAGGTCGTAGTCGGCGATCCGCTCGGCGGCGTTGGCGGCGTCGACGACCTCGACGCCGTTGCGGGCGAACTCCGTCAGCATCGACGGGCTGTCGTCGGTCAGCGTCGCGCGGACACCGAGGGGTGTCAGCGCGGCGAGGATCGCGCGGCCCGTGACGCGGGCACCGGCGACCAGAACGTTGGCTCCCGACAGGTCCATGTCAGGCTCCGACGGTGGTCAGCCACTCGCTGTAGAAGAGCGCAACACCAAGACCGCAGGCGATCGCCGTGAGCAGCCAGAACCGGATGATGACCGTGGTCTCCGCCCAGCCGACCAGTTCGAAGTGGTGATGAAACGGCGCCATCCGGAACACCCGACGCCCGGTCGTGCGAAACGCCATGATCTGCACCACGACCGAGGTCACCTCGGCGACGAACAGCGCACCGAGCACGACGGCCAGCATCTCGGTGCGGCTGGCCACCGAAAGCCCGGCGATGACGCCGCCCAGCGCCAGCGAGCCGGTGTCGCCCATGAAGATCTTGGCGGGGGCGGCGTTCCACCACAGAAAGCCGATGCAGGCGCCCGCGGTCGCGGCCGCGATGATCGCCAGGTCCAGCGGATCGCGGACGTTGTAGCAGCCGAGGCCCGGGCTGGTCGCGCACGCGTTGCGGAACTGCCAGAACGTGATCAGCACGTAGGCGGCGCACACCATCGCCATCGCACCGGCGGCCAGCCCGTCGAGGCCGTCGGTGAAGTTCACCGCGTTCGACCACGCGCTGACGATCACGATGCAGAACAGCACGAAGATGGCCGGAGCGAGGGTGACCGTGGCGATCTCGCGCACATACGACAGTTCGGCGCTGCCCGGCGTCAGCCCGTCCGCGTTGCGGAACTGCAGCGCCAGGAATCCGAACAACACGGCGGCGGCCAGGATGCCGACGGTCTTGGCGGTCTTGTTCAGGCCGAGGTTGCGCGCACGACGGATCTTGATCAGGTCGTCGACGAAACCGACGGTGCCCAGCGCGGTGGCCAGGCCAAGCACCAGCCAGCCCGACGCCGACGGCCCCCTGCCGTCCATCACGATGCCGATCAACTGCGTGCCCAGGTAGCCGGCCCAGATGCCCGCGACGATCGCGACGCCGCCCATCGAGGGCGTACCGCGCTTCTTGTGGTGGCTGGGCGGGCCGTCCTCGCGGATCTCGTGGCCGAAGCCCTGCCTGGTGAACAGCCGGATCAGCACCGGCGTCAGGAGGATCGAGACCGTCAGCGCGATGCCGACCGCGATGAGGATCTGCCTCATCGGCAGGATCCTTGGGAGTCCCCGGCGACCAGTGATTCGGCGAGGGCACCGAGCCCCGCCGCGTTCGAGGCTTTCACCAGCACCACGTCTCCGGCCTGCAGTTCGGCCCGAAGCAATGCCAGCGCGGCGTCGGCATCAGCGACCATGGTGGATTCAGCTCCCCACGATCCCTCCATCACCGCCCCGTGGTGCATGGCGCTCATAGACCTCCCGGTTCCGACGACGACGAGTCGAGACACATCTAATCGCACCGCCAACCGGCCGATGCGGTCATGCTCGGATATCGCGTCGTCTCCGAGTTCGGCCATCTCGCCGAGCACGGCCCAGCTGCGCCGTTTTTCTCCGCCTTCGTTGGCGATGGCGGCCAGCGCCTTCAGCCCGGCAGCCATCGAGTCCGGGTTGGCGTTGTAGGCGTCGTTGATGACGGTGACGCCGTCGTCGCGGGTCGCGACCGCCATGCGGTGTTTGGACACCGGTCCCGCGGCTGCGAGCGCCGCGGCCACCTGCTCGAGGCCGGCCCCGCACTCCAGCGCGACGGCGGCCGCACACAGCGCGTTGGACACCTGGTGGTCGCCGTGTACCGCCAGGGCCACAGCTATCTCTGCGTCCACGGTGTGCAGCGTGAACCGCGGCCTGGCCAGCGCGTCCAGGGTGACGTTCTGCGCCCACACGTCGGCTCCGGCGTTGCGGCTCACCCGCACCACGCGTGCCGAGGTCTTCTCGGCCATCGCGGCCACCGCGGTGTCGTCGGCGTTGAGGATCACCACGCCGGATGCCGGAACAGCTTGCGGCAGTTCGGCTTTGGTGGCTGCAATGGCCTCGCGTGAGCCGAATTCGCCGAGGTGGGCCGTGCCGACATTGAGCACGACTGCAATCGAAGGGGGCGCGATTTCCGCCAGCGCGGCGATGTTGCCGGGATGGCGCGCCGACATCTCGAGCACCAGGTAGTCGGTGGACTCCGTGGCGCGCAGCACCGTCCACGGGTGGCCGAGTTCGTTGTTGAACGAGCCGGGCGGTGCGACGACCTGCCCGAGCGGGGCGAGCACAGCGGCGAGCAGATCCTTGGTCGAGGTCTTACCCGACGAGCCGGTGACCCCGACGATGGTCAGCCCGCCCTCGACGAGTTCCGCGGCGACCGAGGCCGCCAACCGCGCCAATGCGGCGAGCACCGCAGCGCCAGAGCCGTCGGTATCGAATTCGAGCACACTGGCGCCCGCGTCCTTGGCGGCCGCCGGTTCCACGACGATCGCAGGCACCCCCACCGGCCGCGCCGCCAACACCGCGACCGCGCCCGCACCGACCGCGGCTGCCGCAAAGTCGTGGCCGTCGGAGCGCGCACCCGGCAACGCCAGGAACAGACCGCCGGGAGTCACTGCGCGCGAATCGAATTCGACGGTGCCGGTGACGCGCGTCGCCGCCGCATCCTCCTGCGAGATGTCGGCGAGCCGGCCGCCGACGATGTCGGCGATCTGGGCGATCGTCAGATCGATCATGGGCAGCGCCTCTGCGCAGCAATGGAGCCGGCGAGTTCCTCGCGGTCGTCGAACGGCCTTGTCTGGCCGTGGCTGGTCTGGCCCGCCTCGTGGCCCTTGCCCGCGATCAGCACCACGTCACCCGGTTTCGCCCAAGCCACCGCGTGGTCGATCGCCTCGCGGCGGTCGCCGATCTCGACGACCTGCGCCTGCCCGCCCTGCGCCCCCGCCATGATCGCGGCCCTGATGGCGGCGGGCTCCTCGTCACGGGGATTGTCGTCGGTGACGACCACCAGATCGGCCAGTTCGGCGGCCACGCGACCCATCGGCTCGCGCTTACCCGGGTCTCGGTTGCCGCCCGCGCCGAACACGACCGCGAGCCTGCCGTCGCTCTGCGCGCGCAACGTCTCCAGCACCGCCCGCAGCGCGCCTGGCTTGTGCGCGTAGTCGACCAATGCGAGAAAACCCTGGCCGCGGTCGATCGGCTCCAGCCGGCCGGGGACCGTCGCGCTGCGAAGTCCGGGCGCCGCCTGCTCCGGCGACACTCCGACGGCATCCAGCAGCGCGACGGCGAGCAGGCAGTTGGCGACGTTGTAGCCACCTGGCAGCCCGATCCGCAGCCCGTGGTGTACGCCCGCCGGGTCAACCGCGAAAAACTCCTGGGCACCGAGATCGACGGTCTCGACGCTTTCCACCCGCCAGTCGGCGTTGCGCCCGGTTGCGCTCACCGTCACGGGACCATCCGCGATGCGCGCCATCGCCTGTCCTGCGTCGTCATCGATACAGATCACCGAAAGGCTTGCGCGCGAAGGTGATTCGGGTTTGAACAGCCGCGCCTTGGCGTCGAAGTAGTCCTGCATCGTCGGATGGAAATCCAGGTGGTCGCGCGACAGATTGGTGAATCCACCGACCGCGAACCGCACACCGTCGACGCGGCCCAGCGTGAGCGCGTGGCTGGACACCTCCATCACCACGGTGTCGACGCCCTGCTCGACCATCACCGCGAGCAAGGCCTGCAGATCGGGTGCCTCAGGAGTGGTCAGCGCGCTGGGCTGGTCACGGCCGTCGATGCGGACGCCGACGGTGCCGATCAGCCCCGCCACCCGCTGCGCCGACCGCAGACCCGCCTCGGCCAGATACGTCGTCGTGGTCTTGCCGGACGTTCCGGTGACGCCGATGACGCGAAGCCGTTCCGACGGATGTCCGTACACGGTGGCCGCGAGGTCGCCCAACACCGAGCGCGGGTCGGCATGGACGAGCACGGGCACGGCGACGTCGCCCATCGCGTCGACGCCAGCGGGGTCGGTGAGCACCGCGACGGCGCCGCGGGTCACCGCGTCGGCGGCGAAGCGCGCGCCGTGTGACGACGCCCCAGGTAGCGCCGCGAACAGGTCGCCGGACTGCGCGTTCTGACCGCGCAACGTCACCCCGGTCACCTGCACATCCGGCACGGCGGCGGCACCGGCCGGGACCGCCTGCACCTGCTCAGCCAGCCCGCGAAGCGCGTGGCCGACGGGATGGTTGGGACGCAGGTTCATGGCGTGAACACAGTACCGGCCGGGCAGGCGCCGCCTGCCGGCTCAGGTGGCTTGAAGCGTCAGCGGCGGCCCGGGATCGGGCGACAGCGGCACGTTCTCCCGCTGCAACAGCCACGCGGCGAGGTTGTGGAACAGCGGCGCCATCGTGGTGCCGTGCTGGCCGTCTGCCGTGCGTTGCGGGTTGTCTGCCATCACACCGATCACGTAGCGCGGATCGTCGGTAGGCACCATGCCCGCGAACGTGATCCAGTAGACGTTGTCGTAGTAGCAGCCGCAGCCCGGGTTGATCTGCTGCGCCGTCCCCGTCTTGCCGGAGATCTGATAGCCCTCGACCGCACCCTGGGAACCGGTGCCCTGCTGCACGCCGGTGGGATCGCGCTGCAGTGTCGCGCGCAGCATCTGCCGGACCGTCTGGGCCGTCTGCGGCGACACCACGCGCACACCGTCGGGCCTAGGCTCGTCCTTGCGGGTGCCGTCGGCGGCGATGGTGGACTTGATGATGCGCGGCGGGATGCGCACACCGTCGTTGGCGATCGCCTGATACATGCCGGTCATCTGGAGCAGGGTCATCGAAAGGCCCTGTCCGATGGGCAGGTTCGCGAATGTGCTGCCTGACCACTGGTCGATGGGAGGTACCAGGCCCGCGCTCTCGCCGGGCAGTCCGACACCGGTGCGCTGGCCGAGCCCGAACTTGTCGAGCATCTCGGCGTAGCGCTGCGGGCCGATCCGCTGCGCGAGCATCAGCGTGCCGACGTTCGACGACTTACCGAAGATGCCGGTGGTCGTGTAGGGCGTGACGCCGTGCTCCCACGCGTCATGCACTGTGACGCCGCCCATCTCGATGTCGCCGGGCACCTGCAGCACCTCGTCGGGATTGGACAGCCCGTACTCGATGACCGAGGCGGCGGTGACGATCTTGTTCACCGAGCCCGGTTCGTACGGCGAGGACACCGACAGGTTGCCGAGGTCGCGGTCCTCCTGGCGGCCGATGTCCTGGCTCGGGTCGAACGTGTTGTCGTTCGCCATCGCAAGCACCTCACCGGTTTTCGCATCGAGCACCACGGCCGATACGTTCTTGGCACCGGAGATCTCCTTGGCTTGCTGCACCTGCTGCTGCACGTAGAACTGGATGTCGTCGTCCAGCGTCAACATCACCGTCGAGCCGTCGACCGCGTCGTGGCGGTTGCGATAGCTGCCAGGGATCACCACGCCGTCGGAGCCGCGGTCGTAGGTGACCGAACCGTCGGTGCCCGCCAGTTCGGCGTCGAGCGAATCCTCGAGTCCCAGCAGGCCGTGGCCATCCCAGTCGATACCGCCGACGATGTTGGCCGCCAGCGAGCCGCCCGGGTACTGCCGCAAATCCTGACGCTCGGAACCGACTTCGGGGAACTTGGTGATGATCGCGTCGGCGACGGCCGGGTCGACTGCGCGCGCCAGATAGGCGAACGAGTCGTTGCTGGTGAGCTTCTTCAGCACGGTCGGGACGTCGGGTTTGTTGTTGAGCCGCAACGCGATCTCCGCGGCGATGTCGCGCAACCGGCGCTGCGGGTCCGGCGCTTGCGGCGTTTTCGCCTTGGCTTCCTCCAGCTGCTTGCGGATCTTCAGCGGCTGGAAGGTCAGGGCTCGGGCCTCGATGGTGAAGGCCAGCTTGTCGTTGTTGCGGTCGACGATCGCACCGCGCACGGCCTTCTCCACGTCGGTGACCTTGAGCTGACTCGCCGCCTCGGCGCGTAGCCCCGCCGCTTTCGGCACCTGCAGCGTGAACAGCTGCGCGGCAGCGACCAGCAGCACCAGGAAGATGACCGCGTTGCCGGTCCGGTGCCGGAACACGAATGATGCACTGCGCAAACCATTTTCGGTCGCCGGCTGCCTGGTCCGCCGGGCCTTGGCCGAACGTTCCTGGTTCGGTTGCGACTTGCGCGCCTTCGGCCTGCCAGGGGAACGGCCACGATTGTCGGGGCGGCTCATGCGGGTGCGCCGGGAAGTGACGCGGTCAGGGCGGGGATCGCAGGCGGCGCACCGCCGTCAATCGGCACCGCAGGAGCGGCCAACGCCGGCGGGACGTCGGCCTGGGCGGCGGGTGCTACGGCGGGACCCAGGGCGGGCGGTTGGCCCGTAACGGCGTGCGGCACCTCGACACCCGGCGGTGCGGCAGGCGGCGCGGCCGCTGTCAACGGCATCGAACGCTCGGTGCCCGGCAGCGGAGCAGCAGGCGCCCGCGGGGGCATGCGGACGGTGAGCTCACGCGGATCCACCACCCGAGGCGCGGGTGGGGCGGGCGGCGCGGGCGGGCCCTCCTCGGGCAGCGGCGTGTTCAACGGTGCCGGGGCGGCACCCTGAGCGGGTTTGGGCGTGCCGACAACCACCCAGTTGCCCGAGGCGTCCTGCACGAGGTGCGCGGTGTCCCGCGACGGGATCATCCCGAGATTGCGAGCCGCTTCGGCCAGCGCCGGCGCGGCCTGCGCCTCGAGCACCTGGCGCTCCAACGCTTCCTTCTGTTGCAGCAGCGCCTGATTCGTCTCCCTGGCGTGACTCAGCTCGTACGAGCGCTCGGCCGCGTCGGTGGACAGCCACAGCGTGACACCGAGGCCGAGGCCGAGTGACCCGATCACCAGCACGACGAACGGCACCCTGGCGACCAGCGTGCGCGGGTTGAGTTCGATAGCGGTCAGCTTGACCAGAATGCGTTCCCGCAAGGGGGGACGGACTACCTTGGGCGCCTTGGCCTTCCGCGCTTTCGCCCGCGCCTTGGCCTGGCTGGCGTTCTTCGGCCGGGCAGGCGCGTCGGTGGGCCGTGGGATCGGATTGGTCGCGGGCGCAGACCGCTGCGGGCGCTGTTCACGCGCCGGCTTGCGCCTGCGCGGCGGCGCGTCCGCCTGGCGTGCGCTGGTCTTGCGAGTGCGGCGCTTTTCGTCACCACCTCGTACCGGTGCGGCCTTGCGTGCCATCATGGTCAACCCCCCACCTTTTCCAGTGCCCGTAGCCGCACGGGTGCGCTACGCGGATTGAGTTCGATCTCCTCGGCACCCGCCCGTTCCGCGCCGCGGGTCAGCGCGACGAATTCCGGTCCGTGGCCGGGCAATTCAACGGGAAGCCCCGGCGGTGTGCGGGATGCGGTGGCGGCGGCGAACTGATTCTTGACGATGCGGTCTTCCAGCGATTGGTATGCCATCACGACAATCCGCCCGCCAGGCGCCAGTGCCGAAAGCGCCGCAGGGATTGCGGCCCGCAGTGAGTCCAATTCACCATTGACGGCGATGCGCAACGCCTGGAAGGTGCGCTTGGCTGGATGCCCGCCGGTGCGGCGCGCCGGCGCCGGAATCGCCTGGTACAGCAACTCGACCAGCTCGCCGGTGCTCGTGAACGGCCGCTGCGCGCGGCGGCGGACGATGTGCGCTGCGATCCGGCCTGCGAACCGCTCCTCGCCGAACTCGCGCAGCACGCGGGCCAGTGTCTTCTCATCGTAGGTATTGATGATCTGGGCCGCGGTCAGCTCCGCGTCGGGATCCATCCGCATGTCCAGCGGCGCGTCGGCCGAATAGGAGAAGCCACGTGAGGCGCGGTCCAGTTGCATCGACGACACGCCGAGATCGAAGAGGATACCGTCCACTTTGCTTGTCCAATAACCGGTTTCGTCCAGGACCTGCTCGATGCCGTCATACCGGGTGCGCACCAGCATGACCCGGTCGCCGAACTGCGCCAGCCGCTCGCCTGCTATCCAGAGGGCGTCCGGGTCGCGGTCGAGACCGATGAGTCGCAGGCCGGGCAGCTCGGTGAGGAACCGCTCGGCATGTCCGCCCGCCCCGAGGGTGGCGTCGACCAGGACAGCACCTTCGCCGTCGGCGTGCTGGCGGGTGAGTGCGGGGGTCAGCAACTCCACACAGCGGTCGAGTAAGACCGGTACGTGTCCGTGCTCGCCCGAATTCGCGCCCATCGCAACCTCTTTGATGAAGGCCCCTGCAGCGAGGTCCCTGTCCGAGAGCACGGACCTGGCGTTGGGGAAGTACGCCAGGGCCGGTTCGGGCAGAGGCCACGCTGCACGGGCATGGGCCGCATCAACGGTCCGGTTAGATGATGTCGTGTAGAGCTTCATCGGTGGCCGCGGAGAAGTTTTCTTCGTGGGTCTCCTGGTATGTCTGCCATGCCGCCGAGTCCCAGATCTCCAGGTAGTCAACCGATCCGATCACCACGCAGTCCTTGGACAGGTTCGCGTAGCGACGATGATCGGCCGACAAGGTGATCCGGCCTTGTGCGTCGGGGTGTTGCTCATCGGTGGCGGCGGCCAGGTTTCGTAGGAACGCCCGCGCTTCCGGATTGCTCCGGGAAGCCTGCGACGCTCGTCGAGCCAGCTTTTCGAACTCTGCGCGCGGGTAGACGGCGAGGCTGTGATCTTGGCTCTTGGTGACCATCAACCCTCCTGCCAGCGCGTCGCGGAACTTGGCGGGCAGCGTCAGCCGCCCCTTGTCGTCGAGCTTTGGCGTGTAGGTGCCCAGAAACATCTGGCCACCTCCCTGCCACCGTCCGGAGCCCCGGTCGCTCCGTTGTCCGCCACTTTACCCCACAATCCCCCACTTTGCTCCCGTCCCGCGTCTCTGATTCTCGCTTGTCCCCACTCAGCCCCGCCGGAGGAGCAGATCAGCATGCTGTCCCTGCGCGCGGGCTGGCCGGGTTGTGGACAATGGTGCAGGTAGAAGGGCCGTCGGAGCCGGTGGGGCGTTGTGGGGCGCCGTTTCGGTGGTCGGCGCTCGGCGTCCTTGGAATGGCACGGCGAACCGTGAACGTCGTGTCGCTGCGGCGTGTCTTCGCGCACAAAAAAGGGGTAGCCCCCTGTGGGCTACCCCTCGGCTCGGGTTGAACTACTCGTCGAAGCGGCGGCGGAAGCGGTCTTCCATCCGGCTGGTGAAGGATCCGCCCGAGCCCTTGGCTCGCTTCTGGCGGGCACTCTGCTCAGCTCCCGCAGCACGACCGCCGGAAACCCGCGGCCCTGTGATGGCGAAGATCACGCCGCCGAACATCACCAAGAACCCGATGACGGACAGGATCGGGAAGCTGCCAATCATGGTGGCTTTGAACGCGACACCACAGATCAGCATGGCCAGGCCGATCACGAAAAGCGCGGCGCCCTGCAGTCGGCGCCTGGCAGAAGGTGCGCGCAGAGTCCCACCACGAACGCTCGAGGCGAATTTGGGGTCCTCGGCATAGAGCGCGCTCTCGATCTGGTCGAGCATGCGCTGCTCATGATCGGAGAGTGGCATTCGTCCCTCCTTGCCGGCCCTGCCGTCTAAAACGTTCAAACTCGTGCGTGCTCGCGTTCACGGGCACCTAACAGTCATGATACGAGGTCAATCTGAGCCGTACCACCTAGTTGACGGACGATTCTATGACGAGCGCGGTGACTGTGAGCTAGGACCTCTCCCATCCAATAATGGAGTAGACGAACCGCTCGACACCGAAAGAGGCAACCAGAAGTTGGCGACATTTCTCATCGATCTGTCGCCGAGCGATATGCAACGGCGGCTCGGTGACGCGCTCTCGGTGTACGTCGATGCCATGCGCTACCCGCGCGGCACCGAGGATCAGCGGGCGTCGATGTGGCTCGAACACACCCGCAGACACGGCTGGAAGGGCGTCGCGGCGGTGGAGGTGCCCGATCACGGCGAGCTCGGCGACGTCACCGACCGCTCGGCACCGGCATTGGCTGCGGCTCCCCTGCTCGGCGTCGCGTACGGCTACTGCGGCGCGCCGGACCAATGGTGGCAGCAGCAGGTGGTGGCCGGTCTACATCGGGTCGGCGCCGACAGAATGCGGATCGCGGAGCTGATGACGAGCTACTTCGAGCTGACCGAGCTGCACATCGCGCCCCACGCGCAGGGCCGTGGCCTCGGCGAAGCGCTGGCGCGGCGGCTGCTCGCAGGCCGGGGCGAGGCACACGTGCTGCTGTCCACTCCTGAGATCAACGGCGAAGCCAACCGCGCTTGGCGGCTCTACCGTCGGCTCGGATTCACCGACATCATTCGCGGCTACCACTTCGCGGGAGATCCGCGCGCCTTCGCGATACTCGGCCGGGCACTGCCACTCTGAGCGGGTCGGGTCTGGCACGATGACCAGGTGCCCGCCCGCTCACGCCGGTTCCGCAAGCTCGCCGTGATGTTGCTGCTGCTGCTCATCCTGCCGATGGCTGTCGGCTGCGTGCGGGTGCGGGCGTCGATCACGGTGTCGCCCGACGACCGGGTGTCGGGGCAGATCGTCGCGGCGGCCAAACCCCGCAATGCCGACGACAAGGGCCCGCAGCTGCTGAACAACCTGCCGTTCGCGCAGAAAGTCGCGATCTCCGACTACACCCGAGACGATTACGTCGGCTCGCAGGCCGTCTTCTCCGACCTGACCTTCGCCGAACTGCCCCAGCTGGCGAACATGAACCGGGATGCCGCGGGCGTCGACATCTCGCTGCGCCGCGCAGGCGACCTGGTCATCCTCGAGGGCCGCGCGGACCTCACCTCGCTCAACGACCCCGAGGCCGACGTGTCGCTGTCCGTCGCTTTCCCAGGCGAGGTGACGTCGACCAACGGCTCACAGGTGTCGTCGGAAGTGGTCGAGTGGAAGCTGCGGCCCGGCGTGGTCAGCACGATGAACGCGCAGGCCCGCTACACCGATCCCAGTGCCCGGTCGTTCACCGGTGCGGCGATCTGGCTCGGTATTGCGTCCTTCCTGGTGGCCGGGATCATCGGCGGGGTGGCGTACTACAGCCGCGACCGCTCACCGCGTGCTTCCTGAGTCGGGGCTGGCTTGGTACAAAACCCGTCGCACGCTCTACTCTGAGAGCACTCGGGGCGAGCACGACAGACCGGTCATGGCAGAAAGGGGCGCCCGCTGAGCGTGGATGCAGCGGCACCGTCAGCCGTCGAGCTGGCAGGCGCCGTCACCGATCAATTGCGGGAGTATCTCCGCGATCGCCGCAGTGACGCCGCGTACATCGGCCCCGATTACGCCGAATTGACCGCCGCCCTCGAAGAATTCGTGCTGCGCGGCGGCAAGCGGCTGCGTCCCGCATTCGCCTACTGGGGCTGGCGTGCAGTGGCCGACGACGACGCGAATCCAGCCGATCCGGCAATGCTGCGGCTGTTCTCGGCCCTGGAATTGCTGCATGCGTGTGCGCTGGTGCACGACGATGTGATCGATGCGTCGGCCACCCGCCGCGGACTACCGACCGTGCACCGGTTGTTCTCCGAGAAACACCGCAGCAGCAAGTGGCATGGCAGCAGCGAGCAGTTCGGGATTTCTGCTGCGATTCTGCTGGGCGACCTCGCGCTGGTGTGGGCCGACGACATCGTCGCCACTTCAGATCTGCCTGCCGACGCGCAGGCGCGAGTGCGCCGGGTCTGGTCGGCCATCCGCACCGAAGTGCTCGGGGGCCAGTACCTCGACATCGTCGCCGAATCCAGCGGGGCCGAATCGGTGGCCTCAGCGATGACGGTCAACGTCTACAAGACCGCGTCCTACACGATTTCGCGGCCGCTGCAGTTCGGCGCCGCGGCAGCCGCCGATCGACCCGATGTGCTGGCCGCGTTCCACGAGCTCGGAACCAGCCTCGGCGTTGCGTTTCAGCTGCGCGACGACGTCCTCGGCGTTTTCGGTGATCCGGCGGTGACGGGCAAGCCGTCCGGCGACGACCTGCGCTCCGGTAAGCGCACCGTGCTACTGGCCGAGGCAGTCGAGCGGGCCGAGAAGGTCGACCCCGTCGCGGCCAAGCTGCTGCGCACCTCGATCGGAACCGAGCTGTCCGATGCGCAGGTGAAGGAGCTGTGCCTGGTCATCGAATCGGTCGGCGCGCTGGCCGCCGTCGAAGGTCGGATCGACTCGCTGACCCGTCGGTCGCTGGAGATCCTCACCGCCGCGCCGATCGACGCAAGGGCCAAGGTCGGCCTTGCCGAGCTCGCCAGATTGGCCGCGAACCGGTCCGCCTAGGAGCATGACAACCCCGACGTCGACGCGGGCCCCGAAAGCCGGGCCGGCGCATCACCTTTGGAGGCTGACGGCCTTCGCGGCGTCGCCGCAGGCGCGGCCCGCGCTGCTCGGTGCGATCGGCGCCGTTTTGATCACCGCGGGCGGGCTCGGCGCGGGTAGCACCCGGCTACATGATCCGCTGCTGGAGTCACTGCACATCTCCTGGCTTCGGTTCGGCCACGGCCTGGTGCTTTCGTCGGTGCTGTTGTGGATCGGCGTGACGCTGATGCTGAGCGCGTGGCTGTGGCTGGGCCGTCGGGTAATCGACCGCACCGCAACCGAATACACCATGGTGGCGACGACGGGATTCTGGCTGGCGCCACTGCTGCTGAGCGTTCCCGTGTTCAGTCGCGATACGTATTCCTATCTGGCGCAGGGTGCGCTGCTGCGCGACGGCTTCGACCCCTACCTTGTCGGCCCCATCGACAATCCGAACTCGTTGTTGGACAACGTGAGTCCGATCTGGACCACGACGACCGCCCCGTACGGACCGGCGTTCATTCTGGTCGCGAAGTTCGTCACGATGTTGGTCGGCAACGACGTGGTGGCCGGGACGATGCTGTTGCGGCTGTGCATGCTGCCTGGCCTTGCCCTGTTGATCTGGGCGGCGCCGCGGGTGGCCCGCCATGTCGGCGCCGACGGCGCCGCGGCCCTGTGGATCTGCGTGCTGAACCCGTTGGTGATCATCCATCTGATGGGTGGGGTGCACAACGAGATGCTGATGGTGGGCTTGATGATGGCCGGCATCGCGTTGACGTTCTCCGGTCGACATATCTGGGGGGTCGGCCTCATCGCGGTCGCGGTGGCGGTGAAAGCCACGGCAGGACTGGCACTTCCGTTCATGGTGTGGGTTTGGATGCGGCACCTTCGCGATGCTCGCGGATACCAACCGATGAAGGCCTTCACGGTCGCGACGGCGGCGTCGGCGCTGATATTCGTCGCGGTGTTCGCCGTGTTGTCGTGGTTGGCCGGGGTCGGCCTCGGCTGGCTGACGGCGTTGGCCGGTTCGGTGAAGATCATCAACTGGCTGACAGTGCCGACCGCCGCGGCGAATCTGGTCAACGTGTTCGGCAGCCTGCTGTTCCCGGTGAACTTCTACGCCGTGCTCGACGTCACCCGGATCATCGGCATCGCGATCATCGCGATCTCACTTCCGTTGCTGTGGTGGCGTTTTCGGCACACCGACCGCCAGGCGCTGATCGGCATCGCGCTGGTGATGGTCGTCGTGGTGCTCTTCGTCCCTGCCGCCCTGCCGTGGTACTACACCTGGCCGCTGGCAGTGGCGGCCGCGCTGACGCAGTCGCGCCAGGCGATCGCCGTGATCGCGGGCCTTTCGACATGGATCACCGTGATCTGGAAACCCGACGGCGCACACGGCATGTACTCGTGGATCCACGTGTTGCTCGCCACGGCATGCGCTGCGGCGGCGTGGTATTCGCTGTTTTACGCGCCTAGCACGGTCAACAGGCCATCGCCTGAGCCCGGCGCACGACTTCCCGGGCCTGATGAGAATGCAGAGCGTCCACAGGACGCGCATTAGCCAGCGGTTCTGTGCTGCCGTCGCGACGGATCGTCAGCGACGGGTCGGGCGTGAACAACCAGCGCACGATCTCGGTTTCGTGGTAACCGCCGTCGTGTAGCACCACGAGCAGCCCCGCAAGGGTCTTGACCACATGGCCGGTGCTGTCGAAGAAGGCCTTGGGTATCACCACTGCGCCTTCGCGCCGCACCCCGACCAGGTGCCCTTCCCGCAGCTGCTGGTGCACTTTCGTCACGGGTATGCCGAGCAAATCAGCAACGGCAGGCAAGTCGTAAACGTCCTCGCCGGGGTCTAGCACATCGTCGGCGGCCGGAATGCTGCTCACCGCACTGAGTCTAGGACGTGAGGGGCGACTCGTAACATGTGTTCGGTGGAGGCCTACCAGCAATCTGACCCGCTGGTGGGTGCCGTGCTGGACGGCCGATACCGCGTCGAGGTGTTGATCGCGACGGGCGGCATGTCCGCCGTGTACCGGGGGCTCGATCTCCGGCTGGACCGGCCTGTCGCGCTGAAGATCATGGACTCGCGGTACGCCGGCGACAACCAGTTCCTGACCCGGTTTCAGCGCGAGGCCCGGGCGGTGGCCCGGTTGAAGGATCCCGGCCTGGTCGCGGTCTACGACCAGGGCATGGACGGTCAGCATCCATTTCTGGTGATGGAGCTGATCGAGGGCGGCACTCTGCGCGAGCTACTGCGCGAGCGCGGCCCGATGCCCCCGCACGCCGTCGCGGCGGTGTTGCGTCCGGTGCTCGGCGGCCTCGCGGTTGCCCACCGCGCCGGACTCGTGCACCGCGACATCAAACCGGAGAACGTGCTCATCTCCGACGACGGCGAGGTGAAGATCGCCGATTTCGGGTTGGTCCGCGCAATCGCCGAAGCCAAGATCACCTCCACCAGCGTGATTTTGGGCACCGCCGCGTACCTCTCTCCCGAGCAGGTTCGCACCGGCGATGCCGATCCGCGCAGCGATGTGTACTCCGTCGGGATCATGGCTTACGAACTGCTGACCGGCGTCACGCCGTTCACCGGTGACTCGGCACTGGCGATCGCCTACCAACGGATCGACAACGACGTCCTGCCTCCGAGCCGAATGATCGCCGGTGTGCCAGCCCAATTCGACGATCTGGTGCTCCACGCCACCGCACGCGAACCCGCCAACCGCTACGCCGACGCCCACGACATGGCCGCCGAACTCGACTCCGTCGTCGAGGAACTGGGCCTACCCCGATTCCGGGTGCCCGCGCCGCGCAACTCGGCGCAGCATCTTTCGGCGGCCCTGCATCACAGCCAGCTGCCACCCGAGCACGAAGCCGTGACCACGAAAACGGCACGGCCCCAGGCTCAGCCCATGCTCGCGCCGCGGCAGCACACACGTGAACTCACCCGTGACGACTGGCAGCCGCAGGAGCCCGAATACGAGCCCGTCTCAGGACAATTCGCCGGGATCGATCTCGATGAGTTCTATTGGGCGCGCCAACGGTCGAGGCGGGCGTTGGTGTTCTGGGTGGTCGCCGTGCTCACTCTCACCGGGTTGGTCGCGGCCGCGGCGTGGACGCTCGGCGGCAACATCGGGACGTTGATCTAGCGCGACGTCACGAACGGCACACCTGGCAGGCAGCCCCTGGTGGCGGCGTGCATCCAGGCGTCGTGGCGGGCCAGGAACAGTGCGATCCGTCGGCGTCCCACCCATCCGCAGGTGCACCCAGGGGTTCGGTGGGCCACCGTGACCACACCCGACAGTGTCGCTTCGACCGACTCGTTCAGATAACCCAGGACTGCGGTGCCCACGACTACTCCCCCGATGATCTTCTATCGGCTACCACGCCCCGGCAGCCACGTTCAGATTATTTACAAGGGCGACAGTTAGAAATCGGGTGTTTCCCTATTCTTCGCGCGGGGGGTTGCGTCGGATCGTCCATAGCACTACAGTCGTAGTGGACTAATTCAACGAACGATGAGATCCAAACCGAGGTGATTGTGATGACCGAAGCTGTGGTTCCAGTGCTGGTAGTCGGCGCAGGACCGACCGGCTTGACGCTGGCCAATGAGCTCGCGCGGCACGGCGTGCGGCCGCGGATCATCGATCGCGGCACCGCGCCCGCGACGACATCCCGCGCGCTGGTCGTGCAGCCGAGGACGTTGGAGATCCTCGACGACATGGGCGTGGTCGACCAGGCGATCGCGGCAGGGACCTCGGCGTCCAATCTGACGATCACGTTCGCCGAGAAGACGGTCGAGCTGGATTTCGCGGGCCAACTGACCGGGCCGCAGAACTACACCGCCTACCCCGAACCGCGCACGGTGTCGCAGCAAGACACCGAGCGCATCCTCACCGAACTGTTGAGCGAGCAGGGCGTCGAGATCGAGCGCGGACGGGCGCTGACGGATCTGACACAGGACGGACAGACGGTGACCGTATCGCTGCGCGCCCAGGACGGCACGATCGAAACACTGCAATGCCGGTGGGTGATCGGCTGCGACGGCGCGCACAGCGCGGTCCGTGAGGCGGCAGGCATCCCGTTCGCCGGATCCACCTACCGCGACGAGTTCATCATGGCCGACGCCGAGCTCGACTGGAAACTGCCGCACGGTGGGCTATACGGATTCCCCAGTCCCGCAGGCATTTTCGCGGCTTTCTCAATGCCCGGCGAGAACCGCTACCGGATCTTCGGCAACTTCCCTCCCGGGCCGGAAGGCCCGAGCGCCGAGTACAGCGAACCCACCCACGACGAGTTCCAGGCGATGGTCGACGAGCGGGTTCCGTTCCCGGCCACGGTCGTCAAGGAACACTGGGTGACTCGATATCGGGTGCACAGCCGCACCGTCCCTCGCTATCGCGAAGGGAACGTGTTTCTCGTCGGCGACGCCGCCCACGTGCACAGCCCCGCAGGCGCGCAGGGCATGAACACCGGCATCCAGGACGCCTACAACCTGGGCTGGAAGCTCGCGTACGTCGAGCGCGGAGTTGCCGACGAATCGCTGCTGGACACCTACGAGGCGGAGCGGCACCCGATCGGCGTTCAGTTGCTCAAGACCACCGATCGCCTCTTCTCCGTGTTCGGCGGGC
Source organism: Mycobacterium sp. OAE908 (assembly GCF_017872775.1). Lineage (NCBI taxonomy): Bacteria > Bacillati > Actinomycetota > Actinomycetes > Mycobacteriales > Mycobacteriaceae > Mycobacterium > Mycobacterium sp. OAE908. The sequence continues at coordinate 833,058 of NZ_JAGGJL010000002.1, read as the reverse complement.
AGAATCCCCTGGCCCGGCTGGCCCGCGGCCGGGTGGCACCCGTGCTGGCCGGTCACCTGCTGACCCGATCCTGGCTGCGCAGGCGGTTCATCGGTCTGCTCGCCCAACTGCGCCTTCGCTATCCGGACAGCGCGCTCAACGCGCAGGACGGTTCGGGCTGGCGGGACGCGCCCGCCCCCGGCGACAGGGCCCGCGAGGCCGACGTGACCATCGACGGGCGGCAGAGCCGCCTTTACGAGGTGTTCCGCGGCACGCATCACACGGTGCTGCTGTTCACCGGACTCGACGACGATGCGATGCCTGCGGTCGAGTTGTGCCGGATCGCCGAACAGCTCGAGCAGACGTATCCGGGGATGGTGAAGGCCCGCGTGATCACCGCCGAGCGATTCGCGGATCATCCTGCGGCACTTGGTGATTCGACTCGGTCGGCACACCGCCAGTACGGGGTCACCGCAGCCAGCGCATTCGTCGTCCGGCCCGACTCCTACATCGGCTATCGCGGACGTCCGGTCGACGCCGAGCGGTTGTTGTCCGACCTGGCGCGGCGCCTCAGTCGCGGAGCATCTCCGCGACCAGGAACGCCAGCTCCAGCGACTGCTGAGTGTTGAGCCTGGGATCGCAGGCCGTCTCGTAGCGGCCTGCCAGGTCGGAGTCCGAAATGTCCTGCGCTCCACCGAGGCACTCGGTGACGTTCTCGCCGGTGATCTCGACGTGGATGCCGCCGGGATGCGTGCCGAGCGCCCGGTGCACCTCGAAGAAGCCCTGCACCTCGTCGACGATGCGGTCGAAGTGGCGGGTCTTGTAGCCCGTCGAGCTCTCGTGGGTGTTGCCGTGCATCGGGTCGCACTGCCAGATCACCTGATGCCCGGTGGCCTGCACCTTCTCGATGATCGGCGGCAGCACGTCGCGCACCTTGTTGTTGCCGAGCCTGCTCACCAGCGTCAGGCGGCCCGGCTGGTTGTGCGGATCGAGCCGCTCCACGTACTCGACGGCAAGCTCGGGCGACATCGTCGGGCCGATCTTCACGCCGATCGGGTTGGCAATCACCTCCGCAAACGCGACGTGTGCGCCGTCGAGCTGACGGGTGCGCTCGCCGATCCACACGTAGTGCGCCGACAGGTCGTACAGCCGCGGTTCGGGCGCCTCGACCGGGAAGTCGGTCGACAGCCGCAGCATGGCCCGCTCGTAGTCGAGCACCAAAGCCTCATGGCTGGCATAGATTTCGGCCGTCTGCAGGTTGTGGTCGGCAACACCGCAGGCGCTCATGAACGTCAGACCGCGGTCGATCTCGCTGGCGAGGGCCTCGTAGCGCGCACCGGCGGGCGAGGTGCGAACGAACTCGCGGTTCCAGTCGTGCACCTGATGCAGCGAGGCAAGACCCGACGCGGTCAGCGCGCGCACCAGGTTCATCGCCGCGCTGGCGTTGGCGTAGGCGCGCACCAGCCGGGACGCGTCGTGCTCGCGAACGGCCGCATCAGGGGCGAAGCCGTTGATCATGTCGCCGCGATAGGACTTCAGGCCGAGCGCGTCGATGTCCGACGACCGCGGCTTGGCGTACTGGCCCGCGATGCGCGCCACCTTGACCACCGGCATGCTGGCGCCGTAGGTGAGCACCACCGCCATCTGCAGCAGCGTGCGGATGTTGGCCCGGATGTGGGGTTCGGTGTTGTCGACGAACGTCTCCGCGCAGTCGCCGCCCTGCAGCAGGAACGCCTCGCCGCGGGCGACGTCGGCCAACAGACCCCGCAACCGATCGATCTCGGCCGGCACCGTCACCGGCGGCACGCTCTCGAGCACGGTCCGCATCATCTTGGCCGATTCGGCGTCCCAGCTGGGCTGCTGCGCCGCGGGCTTGGCCAGCGCGGCGTCCAGCCGATGCCGCAGGTCATCAGGTAGCGGCGGCAGCGGCGGCAGCTGGTCGATGGGTACGTCGACGGTCCAGTTCACCCGTCCATGGTAACGGGGGCCGCCATGTGCTTTTCACCGCTGCGCTGGTGCTTCTCCCTTTTCGAAGCGCGTGGTCATCAGACGAAAACGGACCAGGTTGTGCTTGGCGTCGACCAGGGCGTCATGGGCGTCGCGCGGCCTCGGCGGCATCCGCGGTGATCCGCGCTCCTCCCAGAACTGCCTCAGCTCGCGAGTGAAGCGCGGGATGGCAGGAGGCAGGTCGGTCATCGGTCCCCACAGCTGGCACAACACCACGTGGTCGTAGGCACCGACCCAGGCCCACAGCTCGATCGGCTCGTCGCCGTCGACACCGAAGAACTCCTCGAGGTCCATCCGAATCTGCCTTCGCGAACGCCACAGCGGCGAAGCCGGCGACGGCAACTTGGGCAGCACGTGCTTACGCACCCAGCTGCCTGCCCGCTCCGGGTCGAATTCCGTTGAGACGGCGTAATATTCGCGACCGTCCTCGGCTGCCACCCCAATCGAGATCAACTCGATGGTGCGGCCGTTGTCGATGAACTCCGTGTCGTAGAAGTACCTCACGCCTTCGACACCTGAGCCGTTTCGCGGTTGGCCAACGGTCGTGGCGCTGCGGCAGCGTGGATTTCGCGGTCGAGCTGCTGATCGACTTCGCTGTCGTCGGGAAAGTGCGGCTCCCCCGCGATCACGTGTTGCAGCCACAGCTTGGCCTGCACGATCGGCCTGCGCAGCCGGCGTTCCCGCTCGAGCGCCCTGTGCATCTTTCGCGGCTTGTCGCCGTAGCGCCAGCGCGCCCACGGCGCGTGCGGCCGCGAGAGCCGGATGGCGCCGAGGAACAACAGCGGCGTGATGAACATCCCAACCAGCCCGGTCCACACCTTTCCCTTGAGCAGAACGATCACCGCGAACAGCAGCGTCAACACCGCAACCGCGATCACCAGCGCCCTGGCCTGCAGAGATTGGTCCTCACGCCAGATGGTGACGTCGAAGAACGACAATGGATTGAACCCGAGGATCAGCAACCCGGCAACGGCGACGGCGGCGAACACCGCGTCCACCGACGTGCGGCCGTCTTCGGCCCAGTAAACGTCCTGCAGATGCAAGATCAGCGCGAACTCATCAAGCACCAGAGCTGCACCGATGCCGAAAAAGGTTGCGGCGACCGTGAATTCGGGTACTCCCCCGTCGACTGCCAACGTCACCATCGAGATGCCGGAGACCATGACCAGGACAACGCCGATCACCACGTGGTGGATGTGCAAGCCGCCGCCGGCAGAAATGTTGCGCGGCTGCCACCATTTATGGGGCGCATCGCTGTCCGCATGGCTTCGGATGTACCGCACGATGGTGCGGGTCAAGAAGAACGTGAGGATGAACGCGACGAGGCAGAACACCAGCGGCAGCCGCCCATGCGGGATAGAAAGATTCAGGTCGAACGTCGCGTGCACGCAGAAAACTTACGCCGACGTGCGCGTGTCAGGGTCGGGATACCGCCCGACTCGCCGGTGGGCACCGATACGCTGGTCTGCGACATGAGTACTTGGCGGTCGCCCGGCGGGGCTGGTTTGTGGCCAACACTCGCCTGGCGGCTGTTCCAACTGCTGACTGTGGCGGCGTTGGCCTGGGCTTGTTGGCGGCTGCTGAACCACATCCCCTACCGCATCGACATAGACGTCTACCGGATGGGCGGGACCGCCTGGCTCGACGGACGTCCGCTATATGCCGACGGGGCGATGTTCCACACCCGCGCGGGCCTGGACTTGCCCTTCACCTATCCGCCCTTGGCCGCGGTGGCATTCGCACCGTTCGCGTGGCTGTCGCTGAACGCGGCGAGCGTCGCGATCACGTTGACCACGCTGGCGCTGCTGATGGTGTCGACGGTGATCGTGCTGACCGGGCTGGACGTCTGGCCGCAAACGGCCATCACGCCCGAACCGGCGTGGCTGCGACGGTGCTGGCTGGCGGCCGCGATCGTGGGGCCCGCGTTCATCTACCTCGAACCGATCCGGTCGAACTTCGACTTCGGGCAGATCAACGTCGTGCTGATGACACTCGTCATCGCCGACTGCGTACCGCGTAAGACACCGTGGCCGCGCGGCATCCTGCTCGGTGTCGCGATCGCGCTCAAGCTCACCCCCGCGGTGTTCCTGCTGTACTTCCTGCTGCGCCGCGACACCCGCGCGCTGCTGGTGGCCGTGGCATCGGCGGTAGTGGCCACGCTCGCCGGTTTCGCGCTGGCGTGGCGGGACTCGTGGGAGTACTGGACCTACACCGTGCGCAACACCGACCGCATCGGCACCGCCACGCTGAACACCAACCAGAACATCGCGGGCGCGCTGGCCCGCCTCGGCCTCGGCGAGGGTGAGCGGTTCGTGCTGTGGACGCTGGCCTGCTTCACAGTTCTCGGGCTGACCGTGTGGGCAGTGCGCCGGGTGTTGCGCGCCGAGCAACCGGTGTTGGCTCTGATCTGCGTCGCGATGTTCGGGCTTGTGGTTTCGCCGGTGTCGTGGTCACACCACTGGGTGTGGACACTGCCGGCGCTGCTCGTGATGATCGTCGTGGCGCTCCGGCAACGACAGGTTGCGCTCGGCCTGGTGGCGTTGGCAGGAATCGCGCTGATGGTGTGGACGCCAATCCCGTTGATGCCCAAGCATCACGAAACCTCGGCGTCCCTGTGGCGTCAGCTCGCAGGTGGTTCGTATGTGTGGTGGGCGATCGCGGTGATCGCGGTGGCAGGCACGGTGTCCGCGCGCTCAGCCACTAGATCCGTCAGCCCGCAGCTGCTTCCGGCATCCGCGCCGGCGGCTTGATAGCCGCCTCACCTTTTCCCTCTTTGACGTCGGCGGCGTAGAGGTCGACGTACTCCTGGCCCGACAGCCGCATCAGCTCGTACATCACCTCGTCGATCACCGCGCGCTCGATGAACCGGTTGCCTGCCAGGCCCTCGAACCGGCTGAAGTCCATCGGCTTGCCGAATTTGACCTCGACCCGACCGAAGCGCCACATCTTGCTGCCGGGCGGGTTGACGACGTCGGTACCGATCATCGCGACAGGAACCACCGGCACGCCGGACTCCAGCGCCAGCCGCGCCAGGCCGGTCTTGCCCTTGTACAGCCGCCCGTCAGGCGAGCGGGTGCCCTCCGGGTACATCCCGAGCAACTTGCCTTCGTTGAGGATCCGCTGGGCGGTCTGCAGCGCGCTCTGGGCGCTGTCGGCATCCGTGCGGTCGATCGGCACCTGACCGGCGGCGGTGTAGAACCAGCGGGTGAACCAGCCCTTGATGCCTGTGCCCGTGAAGTACTCGGCCTTGGCAAGGAAGGTGATCCGGCGGCTGACCACCAGAGGGAGAAAGAAGCTGTCGGCGACGGCCAGGTGATTACTCGCCAGGATCATCGGGCCGGAGTGCGGAACATGCTCCAGCCCTTCGACTTTCGGACGGCCGAGCAGCGACAGCAAAGGGCCCATGAAGATGTACTTGAAAAGCCAGTACCACATGGACCCTCCCCACACTGGAGCACCGGACGGTGCTTTGCGACAACTTTACCCACGTGGTGTGGATGCGACCACAGGACCAGAGGTCACTCTTCCACCGTCACAGGGATGTGCTGATAGCGGCCCGGGCCGCTCGGCGACGGTTCACCACCGTTGGGGCCTGGCGGCGGGGGCGGGCTCTCCGGCGGGGGTTCACCGGGTCCGGTCGGGCCAGGCGCTCCGTTCGCTCCGTTCTCCAAGACGGCGCGGACGACCGTCAGCAGCGCGACGCTGTGTTCGGCGATGACGTCGAGCAGCGGATGCTGTTCACCGGCCACCAGCGCAGCCAGCGCACACACCGGGCACCACACCTGTTGGCACTTGCCGGCTGCGTCGCCTGTTCCCGCTGCCCGGGCGGCCGCCAGTCGCACCGCGGGGTCGAGTTTGTCGAGGATCATCTGGGCCAGCTGCCGCAGTTCGGGACCGATATCGGCGTGGGACCCGGTCATGCTGGCCACACCTCCGGGTTCGGTCGAAATCGCACGGTCAGCTCACTGCCCTTTAGCTGCGCATCCATCACAATGCATCGCCGCAGGACAGATGCCAGCCGAACGCGGCGCCGCATACCGCCTACGCCGATGATCAAGTCGTCGTCGACCCGACCCAACGTCAATGCGGCGGAATCGACCTGCGGCAACTCTAGCCGCATCCGGTAGACCGATTCGAGTCCTGTTCCCGATTCGCGGTCGACGATCGGCCGCAGCGGACCCGGCGGCGGTGACCCGTCGCGTCGGCGCGCGCTGTCGAGTAGCTCGCCGAGCGCCTTGGCTCCGATCGGCTCCCCCGCCAGGTGCGGGACGAGCACCAGCTGCACGTCCCCGATGGTGGTGTCCAGCTCGGCGAGCACCGCCCGCTGCTCGGCGATGCGCTCGGAGTACCAGTCGAATGCCGGATGCTCGGGCAGATTCCGGTATTCGAACGAATCATCTTGAATCAGTATCTGATTGACGATCAGCTCGCCGAGCCGCACACCCATCAGTGCAAGCGAGCCAAGCGTGCGGACCGCCTCCGCCGCGACCACGCGCTCGGCCGTCATCACCAGGTGCGCACTGACGCGCTCGCCGTCGGTGAGCAGCGAGCCAAGCCGCTCGGTTCCGGCGTGGATGCGTTCGACGAGTTCGATCACCGCGGCGGCGCGGGCGTCGTCGGCGCCGGTGGACAGCCGACGGTGCCGCGGCCACGCGCGCTCCAGATACAGCGCGAACGTGGCGGGCAATGTCAGCATCCGCAGCGCATCGGCGGTCGACGCGCAGTCGACCACGACATGGTCCCAGCCGCCTGAGGCGGCGAGTTCGCCGACCTCGTGAAGTCCGAGCACCTCCTGGATGCCCGGCAAGGCCGAAAGTTCTTCTGGCGCAATATCTCCCACATCCGACTCGGGAAACCGGCCGGACAGCAGGCCCGCGATGTCCCGCCACCGGGCCTCGAACAGTGCGAGCGTGTCCAAGGCCAGCGCGTCGAGGAAACCGCCGCCCGCGTCGGCTTGTCCGGTTCCCAAGTCGGCGAGCACCCGGGTCGGTTCACGAAGCCCGGTCGGGGTGACGGTGCAACCGAGCACGTCGCCGATCGAATGCGCCTGGTCGGTCGAGACGAGCAGCACCCGCTGCCCGGCGCCCGCGTCGCGCACCGCGGTGGCAGTGGCCAATGTCGACTTACCTACCCCGCCCTTGCCGACGAAGAGACTGATCCGGGCGCTAGTCGGGGCTGCAATGTCAGTCAGCCTCGACTCGTTTCTTGAGATCCTTCAAGGCGGTGTCGGTAAGGCGTCGTTCAGCCTTGCGTTTCAGCAGCCCGATCATCGGGATGATCAGATCGACCGATAGTTCGTAGGTGACATCGGTGCCAGAACCCTTGGGCGACAGCCGATATGCGCCGTCCAACGACTTCAGCAGCGAGCTGGACACCAGGCTCCATTTCACCGACTTGCGGTCGGTTGGCCAGTCGTAGGCCAACACCATGGTGTCCTTGAGGACGGTGGCGTCCAGCACCAGGCGGGCGGTCTTCGGATAGCCCTCGGCGTCTGCCTCGAGCACCTCGGTCTCCTTGTACTCGGCGACCCAGTCGGGATAGGAGCCGATGTCGGCGATGACGTCCATCACCGTCGAAGGATCGGCATCGATATAGATGGTCTGCGCCGTCTTGTCCGCCACGAGAAAAATCTACCTCCCCCTGCTTGCTTCGGCCGAAGTATCAGGCCAGGGGCGAAACGCCAACCGGGCGCGTCGCCTCGAGTGTCTGCTTCACTTCGAACGCCATGTTCTTACCCGCTACCCGGCGGCGATGATTCATCTTCGCCAGGTTCATCTTGGCCAGCTGCCACGCCGCCACCCCCGAGGGTTCGGCGTGCAGGAAATAGTGCAGCACCACCCCGTCCAGGACGGGTTCCAGCCAGATCTCCATGGTGCCGGTCAGCGCACCGGCCACCGTCCAGCGATGCCCCGCCGCAGCGCGGTCCTCGACGACCGTCAACAGCAGGTCGGGCCACCACCGGCGCCAGCTCGCGGGGTCCCCGATCGCCCTGCCCACCTCGGCGGGATCGGCCGCAACGAACGTCTCGTCGGCGATCTGGATGCTGTTCATGGCATACAAGCTTCACATACGCAGCGACCACCGCCGACGGTGGCCGACTAGGCTGTGGACGGCAAAGTCGCTAGTAATCCCCCGAGAGGTCAAGATCGTGCGCGAATTCAGTGTGCCCGCCACGTTCACCGTCGGTGAGCACGACAACATCGTCAGCTCTGTGTTCAGCCACGAACGCGACGACCCCGACCACGTGATCTTCCAGCGCCTCGTTGACGGCGCGTGGATCGATGTGACGTGCAAGGAGGCGGCCAACCAGATCCGTTCGGCCGCATTGGGTTTGATCGCCGAAGGCGTCAAGGCCGGCGACCGGGTCGCGATCTTGTCGGCAACGCGCTACGAATGGCCGATCCTCGACCTCGCGATCCTTGCCGCAGGTGCGCTCACGGTGCCGATCTACGAGACCAGCTCCGCCGAGCAGGTGCGGTTCGTCCTCGCCGACTCCGGCGCCGTGCTGATCTTCGCGGAGACCGACGCGCACGCCGACAAGATCGAGCACCTCGAAAGCGAGCTGCCCGAATTGCGCAAGGTGCTGCGCATCGAGGGGTCGGGCACCCCCGCGCTCGAGGCCCTGACCGAGGCAGGCAGATCCGTCGATCCGAAAGAACTGGACGACCGGTTGGCCGGCATCTCCTCGGCCGCCCCCGCCACGCTGATCTACACCTCGGGCACCACCGGCAGGCCCAAGGGCTGCCAGCTCACCCACTCCAACCTGATGTACGAGATCCGCGGCGCCAAGACCTGCTTCCCCACGCTGCTCGACAAGGGCGAGCGGATGCTGGTGTTCCTGCCGCTGGCGCACGTGCTGGCGCGCGCGATCACGTTGGCGTGCTTCGCCAACAAGGTCACGCTCGGGTTCACCAGTGACATCAAGAACCTGGTGCCGACGTTCGGGGTGTTCAAACCGACGCTCGTGGTTTCGGTGCCGCGGGTGTTCGAGAAGGTGTACAACACCGCCGAGCAGAATGCCCGCGACGACGGCAAGGGCTGGATCTTCGGCCCCGCGGTGGAAACCGCGATCGCATACAGCGAAGCGCAGGACTCCGGCGGAGCAGGTCTGCTGCTGCGTGCCAAGCACGCGCTTTTCGACCGGCTGGTGTACGGCAAACTGCGCGCCGCGCTCGGCGGTAACTGCCGCGGCGCGATCTCGGGCGGCGCTCCGCTTGGCGCACGGCTCGGCCACTTCTATCGCGGTGTCGGCCTGACCATCTATGAGGGCTATGGGCTGACCGAGACCAGCGCCGCGATCACCGTGAACCGGATCGACGAGGTCAAGGTCGGCTCGGTAGGAAAGTTGGTGCCCGGCAACAGCATGCGGCTCGGCGACGATGACGAACTACTCGTCAAGGGCGGCGTGGTGTTCAGCGGCTACTGGCACAACGACGAGGAGACCAAGGCCGTATTCACCGACGGCTGGTTCCACACCGGCGACCTGGGTGCGATCGACGAGGACGGCTTCCTGACCATCGTCGGCCGCAAGAAGGAGATCATCGTCACCGCGGGCGGCAAGAACGTCGCACCCGCACTGCTCGAGGACCGGCTTCGCGCGCATCCGCTGATCAGTCAGGCGATGTGCGTCGGCGATGCGCAACCGTTCATCGCCGCGCTGATCACCATCGACCCGGAGGCGTTCCCCGGCTGGAAGCAGCGGCACGGCAAGGACGCGACAGCCACCGTCGGCGACCTGGCCACCGACCCGGACCTGATAGCCGAAATCGAGCTGGCCATCAAGGAGGCCAACCAGGCGGTGTCCAAGGCCGAAGCCATCCGCAAGTTCCGCATCCTGCCTGTCGATTTCACCGAGGACACCGGAGAGCTGACGCCCACGATGAAGGTCAAGCGCAAGGTGGTCGCCGAGAAGTTCGCCGCCGACATCGACGCGCTCTACGCGAAGAACTAGAGAAGCTCGGCAAGGCGCCGCGCCTTGCCGGTCCACTGCCAGTTGTCGACGACCCAGCGTCGGCCCGCCTCGCCCATCCGCGCGGCGCGATCGGGGTCGGCGAGCAGATCGCTGACCGAGGCTGCGATCGCCCCGACATCCCAGCCGTCGACCACCACGCCCGTCTCGCCGTCGACGACCGTCTCGGGTGCGCCGCCGGACCGGCCCGCGACGACGGGAACACCCGTCGCCGACGCCTCGAGAAAGACGATGCCGAGCCCCTCGACGTCCAGACCCGCACCGCGGGTGCGACATGGCATCGCGAAGACGTCGGCAAGCGCATGGTGGGCGGGCAGCTCGTCACCGGGCACGCCCTCGGTGAACACGACGTGCTCGGCAACGCCGAAGCTGTGCGCCAGCCGCCGCAGCGATGTGAGATACGGTCCGCCGCCGACGATGACAAGCGCGGCGCCGGGCACCCGCTCGCGGATCGCCGGCATCGCCCGAATCAGCATGTCCTGGCCCTTGCGTGGCACCAGCCGCGACAGACACACCACCACCGGCCGCGACCCCAGGCGATAGCGGGCGCGCAGTTCTGCGCGGGCAACCTCGTCGGGGGTGAACCGGTCGGTGTCGACGCCTGGCGGGAGGTGCTCGAGCGCAGCGCCTGCTCCGAATGCCGAGGCGAACCGGCCCCGGGTGTACTGGCTGACATACGTGACCACATCGGTGCCAGTTCCGATGCGGCGCAACGCAGTTCGGGCCACCGGCAGCATCGACCAGCCCACCTCGTGGCCGTGCGTGCTGGCGATGACGCGGCCGGCACCCGCATCCCGGGCCAGTGGCGCCATCAAAGCCAGCGGCGCGGCCGCGCCGAACCACACGGTCTCGGCGTCGTGCCGCTTGATCAGGTCGCGCATCCGCCCTGCCACCGACGGCACGGGCAGCATCAGCGTGCCGGGGTGGCGCACCACCTCGTAGGCGGCATCACGGTCGAACGCGTCGGCGTCCTTCCATTTCGGCGCATAGACGGTCAGCGTGTGCGTCCCCGCCGCAACCAGGTGGTCCGCCAGTTCCTGCAGGTACGACTGGATGCCGCCGCGGCGTGGCGGAAAGTCATTGGTAACCAGCAGAACCCGGCTCATTGGCGAAAGGCTAGCCCGACATCCACTGCCGCCACCGACCGAGCACGGTCGGCAGGTCGGCGCCGAGCGTGTCGTGCACGGCGGTGGCGGCGTCGGGATGCCCCGGTGCGCAGGCGCGGAGGTACAGCGCCCGCAGCGCGTCGGTGCCGTATGCGTCGGCGACGAACCGGGTGAACCACCACGCCCGGTCGTAGGCCCGCGACCCGGCGGGGCCGGGGTCGCTGAGTTCGGCATCTGTCGGCAATTGCGCCGTCTGCTCCGCATCTGCCGGATGGGCCTGCGGTGGGCGTGCGACGAAGTCGGCGACGCCTTCGGTCAGCCAGCGCGGCGCGTCGCCGGCCGTCTCGGCCCGCGACGCGAAGTGAAAAAGCTCGTGGCGCAACACTATTCGCAACGACGCGGCGCTCATGTCGGCAGCGCCGGGGGCGAACATGATTCGTTCGGCGGTGGTAGTGGCCGCGATGTCGGGGCCGCCGCCCGCCAGGGCGCCGAACTCGGCGTCCGTCCCTGCCGCGACGACGAGGACGTCACGTGGCCAGGCGGCCCCCCAGAAGGCGGTGACGGCCTTCGACGCGTCGTTCATCTCCGCACCGATGCGGGCCAGCAGAGGCGCCGTGCGTGCCCCGCCGAGGCCGACGAGGTGAACCGTGCGCCCGTCGTCGAGCGTCTGCGTCGTCGACGCGGCGGTCGGCGTGGTGAGCGAGGCGGGCGCGGCGACGACGGGGTGCGGCTGGTCTGCCTGTGGTCTGCCGAGCAGAAGCAGCGCGCAGATCAGCTCGGTGACGAGGAGCGCACCGATGCTGGTCCGGCGACGGTCAGTAGCGGCGGACGTTGTGGATCGGCGCATTGTCGACCGGGGCGACTCGCACCGGCGTGCCGTAGGTCGAGGCGTGCACCATCATTCCGTCGCCGATGTAGATGCCGACGTGCGATGCGTCGGAGTAATAGGTGACCAGGTCGCCGGGCTGGATCTGATCCATCGACACCGGCTGCCCGCCCTGGGCGAGCGCCTGGCTGGAGTGCGGCAATGAGATGCCCGCCTGCTGGAAGGACCACATCACCAGCCCGGAGCAGTCGAACTGGCCAGGGCCCGAACCACCCCAGACGTAGGGCGAGCCGATCCGGCTGAGCGCGGCCTGGATGACGGTGGCCGCCTCGGGTGACCCGCCTCCTGGCTCGGCTCCAGGCGGCGCGACGTCGCCGGGCGGGATGCCCTCAGGTGGGGCGGCCAGGATGCCGGGATCGGCAGGCGGCGCGGCGTCCGGCGGAGGCGGTGCAGGGATCGGGGGCAGGGCGGCCAGCGCGTCGCGCTGGGCGGGGGTCAAGACCTCGTACTGGGACTTGACCACTGCTATCTGCACCTGCAGCTTGCTTTGCTTGGATTGCAGGTCGGCGCGCACCGCGGCGGCCTGCTCGGCGGCGGTCTTGGCGTCGGCGGCGGACTTGGCGGACGCCTGCTCGGCCAGTGCGGCCTGCTGTCCGATGTCGCGGTAGCTCTTCATCTGCGCCGACATCTCAGAGGCCATCACCCGCTGAACCGCGAGCTGATCGATCAGGCCCTGCGGCGAGGTCGCCGTCAGCATTGCGTCGAGGCCGTCGGTCCTGCCACCCATGTATTGCGCGGCAGCTAACTTGTCGACGGAGCCCTGGAACGTTGCCAACTGAGCTTTGGCCGATTCGACCGCTGCCACGTCGGCGGCGTGCTTGGCCTCGGCGGCCTGCTGCACTGCCAGCTTGTTGTTGAGGTCCAGCTGAGCGGAATGCATCGCTTCAGTGGTCTGTTCGGCTTGCCGAGACAACTCATTGAGTTTTGCCAACGCATCATCGGCCGGATCGGCCTGCACATGCCCGGCGACAACTGCCCCGAACACCGTTAACCCAGCTATTGCCCACACAAAGGTTTTCCGAACTCGGTGAAAACCACGTGTAATCCCGCGCGTGCGGTTGAGGCTCAAGATTTGCGTCCTTCAGATGCCGTGACGAAAACCGCGTCGAACTGCTCTTAGGTCTCAGATAGGTTACGAAACGGCATCGGGGTTGTCCAACAGAAGCCGCAAATTTAACAGCTGCCTCAGAGATCGTTATCAACGACCCCGTAAACGAATTTTGTTATGCGACTCCAGAATCGCTGTCGCGGCGAATCGGCACCAACCTCAATCGGGGCGCGAGCCCGGCGTCGGCGAGCACTTCAAGCGCCTGCCGTTCGTCGTCGAGCAACGTCTCGGGCACGCCGAGCAACACGCTCACGACACAGTCCTGGCAGCCGGGACCGCGCACCGCGCAGTCGTCGCAGTCGATCTTCACCGTGCCCATTTGGCTGGTCCTCTCATTCGGTGTTGTCCGCACGGTAACGACAGCCACCGACAAGCACCGCCGGGTAACTGAGCCCCCGCGTGGCAACCCGAGGCTGTCGGAGTCAGTGCCTACGTTCAGCGCATGGGGCAGCTGAGCTTCGCGGATGTGGATCCACACGCGGATGTCTCACTGCGGGAGACGACGTTCGTCGTGGTGGACCTGGAGACCACCGGCGGGCGCGCCTCCGGCGAGGGCCACGACGCGATCACCGAGATCGGGGCCGTCAAAGTGCGCGGCGGCGAGGTGCTCGGCGAACTGGCCACCCTGGTCGATCCCGGCCGAAGCATCCCCCCGCAGATCGTCGCGCTCACCGGCATCACCACCGCGATGGTGTGCAACGCCCCGACCATCGATTCGGTTTTACCGTCATTTCTGGAGTTCTCCCGCGGCGCGGTGCTGGTCGCGCACAACGCCGGCTTCGACATCGGGTTCCTGCGGGCGGCCGCCGAACGCCTCCACATCACGTGGCCCAAGCCCGCCGTGTTGTGCACGGTGAAGCTGGCCCGCCGGGTGCTCACCCGCGACGAGGCGCCAAGCGTGCGGCTGTCCGCGTTGGCCCGGCTGTTCAATGCGACCACTACTCCTACCCACCGCGCGCTCGACGACGCCCGCGCGACCGTCGACGTGCTGCACGGCCTGATCGAGCGGGTGGGCAACCAGGGCGTGCACACCTACGCCGAGCTGCGGTCCTATCTGCCCGATGTGACGCCTGCCCAGCGCAGCAACCGGCATCTGGCGAAGGCGCTGCCGCATTGCCCCGGTGTCTATCTGTTCAGGGGGCCGTCGGCCGAGGTGCTCTATGTCGGGACCGCGGTCGATCTACGCAGGCGAGTCGGGCAGTACTTCAACGGCGCCGACCCGCGCACCCGCATCAAGGAGATGGCATCTCTTGCGACGGCCGTCGACCATGTCGAATGCGCGCACGACCTCGAGGCGGGCGTGCGCGAACTGCGCCTGCTCGCCGCGCACGCGCCGCCGTACAACCGACGATCGAAATTTCCTCGCCGCTGGTGGTGGGTGACACTGACCGACGAGGCGTTCCCGCGATTTTCCGTCGTTCGAACACCCAAGCGCGACACTGCAATTGGTCCCTTCAGAGGACGCGCCGACGCGGTCGAGACCGCAGCGCTGCTTGCCCGGTTCACCGGTGTGCGCACCTGCACCACCCGACTGGGCCGCAGCGCACTGCACGTGTGTCCCGAGCGCGAACTGTCGCCATGCCCCGCGCCGCAGGGCATCACCCCGACCGAATACGCCGCGGCGCCCGCCCGCGCCGTCGAGCTGATCGAAGGCGGTGACAGCCGTGCGCTTGATGCGGTGCTCGCCCACATTGCCGACCTCGCCGAGCGCAACCGGTACGAGACCGCCGCCCGAATGCGCGATCACGCCGCCGCGGCCATCGACGTGCTGTGGCGCGGCCAGCGGCTGCGGGCGCTGGCCGCGGTCGACGAACTGGTCGCCGCGCGCCCGGACGGTGAAGGCGGCTGGCACCTCGCGGTGATCAGGCACGGCCAGCTGGCAGCGGCAGGCAACGCCTGCCGCGGTGTGCCACCGATGCCCGTGATCGACGCCATTTGCCTTGGCGCCCAAGCGGTTCTGCCGACCGCAGCGCCGCTTGGCGGAGCGCTGGTCGAGGAGACCGCGCTGATCACACGTTGGCTCGCCCAGCCCGGCGTGCGCATAGTGCGCGCCGAACCGGGTTGGGCATCGCCCGCCGCCGCGGCGGGACGCTTGGCACAGTGGGCGTCGACGGCCCGGTCGGCCCGTGCGGCGGCCGAACAAAGCCTGGGCTCAGACCTTTTGAGTGAACCCCACCCAACGCGCGAGCAACTTTTCGGCCGCCCCGGAGTCGATCGCCTCGGTGGCGCGAGCCAGACCCGACTCCCAGGCGGGCACCCATTTGGCGTCGCTGGCTAGGCCGGCGTGGGCCACCATCGCGCCGGCCGCGTTGAGCACCACCGCGTCGCGAACCGGCCCCTTCGCCCCGCCGAAAACCGAACGGACTTCTGCGGCATTGGATTCCGCGTCACCGCCGACCAACTCGGAGATGTCGGCGCGGGCGAACCCGAAGGCGGCCGGGTCGAAGGTCAGCCGTTCCACGGTCCCGGCCTGCACCCGCCAGATGGTGCTCGTCGTCGTGGTGGTGAGCTCGTCGAGACCGTCGTCGCCGTGGACCACCAGCACGCTCGACCGGCGCGTGGCGAACACGCCTGCCATCACCTCGGCCAGTTCGCCCCAGGCGCAGCCGATCAGGCCCGCCCGCGGTGATGCCGGATTGGTCAGCGGCCCAAGCAGATTGAACACCGTCGGTACCCCGATTTCGCGGCGCACCACCCCGGCGTGCCGGTACGACGGGTGGAAGTTCGGAGCGAACGCGAAGCCGATGCCGACTTCGGCCACGCTGCGCGCGACATCGTCGGGCCCGAGATCGATGCGAACCCCGAGCGCCTCGAGCGTGTCCGCACCGCCGGACAGCGACGAGGCCGCTCGATTGCCGTGCTTGATCACCGGAACCCCGGCCGCGGCCACCACGATCGCGGCCATCGTCGAGAGGTTGACGGTGTTTGCCCCGTCGCCGCCGGTGCCGACGACGTCGACGGTGTCGTTGCCGATCACCTCGGTCGGCACTCGGCGCGCGTGCTTGAGCATCGTGTCGGCCAACTCGGTCACCTCACCGGACGTCGGCCGCTTCATTTTCATCGACACACCGAAGCCGGCGATCTGTGCCGGCGTCGCCACACCGGTCATGATCTGGTCCATCGCCCAGGCCGCCTGCCCGGGGCGGAGCGCCTGACCTGTGGTCAAGCGGCCGAGAACCTGGGGCCACGTCGGCGCGTCGGTAGAAGTCACCCGCCGATTATCACCAATTGGCTGACCCGGGTGGAGATCAACAACTACAAAGCGTCATACTTGCTCCTGTGACGAGCGCTGTAGGGACCTCGGGAACCGCAATCACGTCGCGAGTACATTCGCTGAACCGACCCAACATGGTCAGTGTCGGCACCATTGTCTGGCTGTCCAGCGAGCTGATGTTCTTTGCTGGGCTGTTCGCGATGTACTTCACGGCGCGTGCTCAGGCCGCAGGTGACTGGCCTCCGCACCCCACCGAGCTGAACCTGTTCCAGGCCGTGCCGGTGACGCTGGTGCTGATCGCATCGTCTTTCACGTGCCAGATGGGTGTGTTCGCCGCCGAGCGGGGCGACGTGTTCGGGCTGCGACGCTGGTACTTCATCACCTTCTTGATGGGCGCGTTCTTCGTCGGCGGCCAGGCCTACGAGTACTACCACCTGGTTTCTCACGGCACGACCATCCCGGGCAGCGCGTACGGCTCGGTGTTCTACCTGGCGACCGGATTCCACGGCCTACACGTCATCGGTGGTCTGATCGCGTTCATCTTCCTGCTCGCGCGCACCACAATGAGTAAGTTCACTCCGGCGCAGGCCACCGCCGCGATCGTCGTCTCGTACTACTGGCACTTCGTCGACATCGTCTGGATTGCGCTGTTCGCCACCATCTACTTCGTCCGTTGATCGGCTAGCCGATTCGTCCGTTAGGAGTTCGATGACCGACAAGTCCCGCCGTCGGCTACGCCGGCGGCTTTCGGCAGCACTGCTGCTGCTGGTCGGACTGGCCGTCGCCGGTGGCCTGGCGGCCACCCTCACACCCACGCCGCAGGTCGCGGTCGCCGACGAGTCGTCGTCGGCGCTGCTGCGCACGGGCAAGCAGCTGTTTGACACCTCCTGTGTCACCTGCCACGGCGCCAATCTCCAGGGCGTGCCGGACCGCGGGCCCAGCCTGATCGGTGTCGGCGAGGCAGCCGTCTACTTCCAGGTGTCGACGGGCCGGATGCCCGCGATGCGCGGAGAGGCTCAGGCGGCCCGCAAACCACCGATCTTCGACGAGTCGCAGATCGACGCGCTCGGCGCTTACGTGCAGGCCAATGGCGGCGGCCCGACAGTGCCCCGAGACGGCAACGGCGCCATCGCCGACCATTCGCTGCTGGGCTCCGACGTCGCCCGCGGCGGCGACCTCTTCCGGCTGAACTGCGCGTCGTGCCACAACTTCACCGGCAAGGGCGGCGCCCTGTCGTCGGGCAAATACGCGCCCGACCTCTCCGAGGCTGAGCCCGCGCAGATCTACACCGCGATGTTGACCGGCCCGCAGAACATGCCGAAGTTCTCCGACCGGCAGCTCTCCCCAGAGGAGAAGAAGGACATCGTGGCCTATGTCCGGATGGCGACCGAGGCGCCCGACCCAGGTGGCTACGGCCTTGGCGGCTTCGGACCGTCGTCGGAGGGCATGGCGATGTGGATTATCGGCATCGTCGCCGTCATCGGCGCGGCGCTGTGGATCGGAGCGCGGGCATGAGCGAAACGTCAGACGTGAAGGGCACCGACACACCGGGCCAGCAGGGCGCGCCGGGACAGCCGACGGACGCCGAACTGGCTTCGATGTCGCGTGAGGAGCTCGTCGACCTCGGTGGCAAGCTCGACGGCGTCGACACCGTCTTCAAGGAAGACCGCTGGCCGGTGGCAGGCACCAAGGCCGAGAAGCGTGCCGAGCGCGCGGTGGCGTATTGGCTTCTGCTGGGCGGCCTTTCGGGCCTGGCACTGCTGGTGATCTTCTTGTTCTGGCCCTGGGAGTACAAGGGCGGCGGCGATCCGGGACATTGGTGGTACGACCTGGCCACCCCGCTTTACGGATTGACCTTCGGCCTGTCGATTCTGGCCATCGGCATCGGTGCGGTGATGTTCCAGAAGAAGTTCATTCCCGAGGAGATCTCGATCCAGGAGCGCCACGACGGCGCTTCCCCCGAAATCCACCGCAAGACCGTCGCCGCCAACCTGACCGATGCGCTGGAGACGTCAACCATCAAGCGGCGCAAGCTGGTTGGCCTTTCGCTTGGCGTCGGCCTCGGCGCCTTCGGCCTCGGCACACTGGTCGCGTTCATGGGCGGGCTGATCAAGAACCCGTGGAAGCCCGTGGTCCCGACCGCCGAAGGCAAGAAGGCCGTGCTGTGGACCTCCGGCTGGACCCCGCGTTTCAAGGGCGAGACCATCTACCTGGCCCGCGCCACCGGCCTCCCGGGCGAGTCGCCTTTTGTGAAAATGCGGCCCGAGGACATCGACGCAGGCGGCATGGAGACGGTGTTCCCCTGGCGTGAATCCGATGGCGACGGCACCACTGTCGAGTCGCACGAGAGGCTCTCGGAGATCGCGATGGGCGTGCGCAACCCGGTGATGCTGATCCGCATCAAGCCGGTCGACATGCCCAGAGTGGTCAAGCGCAAGGGCCAGGAGAGCTTCAACTTCGGCGAGCTGTTCGCGTTCACCAAGGTGTGCTCGCACTTGGGTTGCCCCTCTTCGCTTTACGAGCAACAGACCTATCGAATCCTCTGCCCGTGCCACCAGTCGCAGTTCGACGCGTTGCACTTCGCGAGGCCCATATTCGGTCCGGCTGCGCGCGCTTTGGCGCAGCTGCCCATCACCATCGACAAAGACGGGTACCTGGTCGCCAACGGTGACTTCATCGAACCCGTCGGACCGGCATTCTGGGAGCGCAAGACATGAGTCCGACATTGCCGAAGCCGAATCTGGCTGAAATCGCTGCCGCCCAAGGCGATGCGATCGATTCGCGGTATCACCCCTCGGCGGCGGTGCGTCGCCAGCTGAACAAGGTGTTTCCCACCCACTGGTCGTTCCTGCTGGGCGAGATCGCGCTGTACTCGTTCATCGTGCTGTTGATCACCGGCGTGTACCTGACGCTGTTCTTCGACGCGTCGATGGCCGAGGTCACCTACAACGGCGTGTACCAGCCGCTGCGCGGCGTGCAGATGTCCAAGGCCTTCGCCTCCGCGCTCGACATCAGCTTCGAGGTGCGCGGCGGTTTGTTCGTCCGTCAGGTCCACCACTGGGCGGCGCTGATGTTCTCCGCGGCGATCATGGTTCACCTGGCCCGCATCTTCTTCACCGGCGCGTTCCGCAGACCGCGTGAAGCCAACTGGGTGATCGGCTCGCTGCTGTTGATCCTTTCGATGTTCGAGGGGTACTTCGGCTACTCGCTGCCCGACGACCTGCTGTCGGGCATCGGCCTGCGCGCCGCGCTGTCCTCGATCACGATGGCCATCCCGGTGGTCGGCACCTGGATGCACTGGGCGTTGTTCGGCGGCGACTTCCCGTGCGGCGGGCTGGGATACCAGTGCTCTGCCGACGGTGTCCTGCTCCCCCGGATGTATGCGTTGCACATCCTGTTGATCCCCGGAATCATCCTGGCGCTCATCGGTGTTCACCTTGCGCTGGTGTGGTTCCAGAAGCACACCCAGTTCCCCGGCCCCGGTCGCACCGAGCGCAACGTCGTCGGCGTGCGCGTCATGCCGGTGTTCGCGGTGAAGTCCGGCGCGTTCTTCGCGATGACCACCGGCATCCTCGGCCTGATGGGCGGCTTGCTGCAGATCAACCCGATCTGGCAGTTGGGCCCCTACAAACCGTCGCAGGTGTCGGCGGGTAGCCAGCCCGACTTCTACATGATGTGGACCGAGGGCCTGGCCCGTATCTGGCCGCCGTGGGAGTTCTACCCGTTCGGCCACACCATCCCCGCCGTCGTCGGCGTCGCGCTGGGCATGGGCCTTGTCTTCACCCTGCTGATCGCCTATCCGTTCATCGAGCAGAAGGTGACCGGCGACAAGGCCCATCACAACCTGCTGCAGCGGCCGCGAGATGTGCCGGTGCGCACCGCAATCGGCGCGATGGCGATCGCGTTCTACATGGTGCTGACGCTGGCGGCGATGAACGACGTCATCGCGTGGAAGTTCCACATCTCGCTGAACGCGACGACGTGGATCGCGCGCATCGGCATGGTGGTACTGCCTGCGATCGTCTACTACATCGCCTACCGCTGGTGTGTGGGGCTGCAGCGCAGCGACCGCGCGGTGCTCGAGCACGGCATCGAGACCGGCATCATCAAGCGGCTGCCGCACGGTGCCTACATCGAGTTGCACCAGCCGATCGGCCCCGTCGACGACCATGGGCACCCGATTCCGTTGGAGTACCAGGGCGCAGCGGTGCCCAAGCGGATGAACAAGCTGGGCGCTGCTGGTGCGCCGGGCAGCGGCAGCTTCCTGTCCGCCGACCCGCTGTCCGAGCACGAGGCACTGGCCGAAGCCGCGCATGCGTCAGAACGCAAGGCGCTCACCGCATTGCGCGAGCACCAGACGCGTAACGGCTCGGGTAACGGCCAGACGAACGGCCATCACTAAGCGACAGAATCAGGCTCAACGCACGCGATCGCGAGATCTGCGTGCGTTGAGCCTGATGTCGTCTTTGGGCCTGGTCGGCCTAGCGCTCCAACACCCCGCGTAACTCGCGCAAGTAGAACCATGGGATCGCCGGCATGCCGAGCGTGACGAGGCCGGCAAGCACGTAGCACGCCCACGCGGCCGCGTTGTGGTTGACCGCCATCAGGTAGGTGGCGACGCCGATAGCGATCATCGCGACGCCCATCGCGATCGCGATGACGACGGCGCAGCGCAGCCAAAGCTGATCCACCGCGCCGGCCAAGGGGCTTGGTTCCGGGCGAATGGCTTCCCGCGTCGGATAGCTGGGGCCTGCGGAAGTCGTTGCGCCGATTCGGATTTTCTCCGTCGGGGCGTCTGTCCCCCGCACCGGCACCGGCGCCGCCGGGTGAATCGGCGCGGCGCGCATCGGAGCGCGCGCGGGCGGCGGGGACTCTTCGAGCGCAGCGCGGCGCGCCCGCAGCAGCAGCGGCACTGCGCCGATGATCACCGCGGCGGAGACCGCGATCACGGCATACAGCAGCCACGGAGTATCGGAATCCCCTGCGGCTTGGGCATGCCCGGTGCCCAGGTCCACCAGCGCCACCGTCGCGGCAACACCTGCGCCGAGCGCCACCAGCCACACGCCGGCGCAGACGCCCAGCAGAATGCGGTCGTTGCGGTCGAATTCGCTCATCAGCAGCTTGTCTGCGCAGCGTTGTTGGTGTTCGACGAGAGCACCGTGCCGTCACTCGTCGTGATCGAGCAATTGAGCCGGCTCACCAGGAACAGACTGGATGCCTGTACCGAGCCCACTTCGGACTGCGAGATGGGCGTCACCGTCAGCGACCACGGGATGTACACGTTGCGCTGCGTGCGGCTGCGGCCGGAGGCGTCGATGTAGGTGACGGTGATGATGTCACCGGGCGCCTTCGTGCCGGTGACCGAGTAGGTGACCTGTCGCGGCCCCGCAGGGGTCGTCGACGTCGGCGGCGGCGGTGGCGCAGCAGTGGTCACCGGCGGGGGCGGTGGCGCCTCGGAAGCCGGTGGAGGAGGCGGCGGCGGTTCCTGCGTCACCGTCACGGTCTCCGGCGGCGGAGGAGGCGGCGCCTCCGTGGTCGGCGGCGGCGGAGGTGGCGGTGGCGGCGGGGTCGTGGTGGTGATCTCGTCCTGCACTGGCGGCGGCGGGCTCGTGGTCGTCGCAGGCGTCGCGAGGTTGTTGGTGTCGGTCCGGGTCACCAGCACCGACACCGAGGCGACCAGCGCGATCGCGGCGACGATGGCCGCTACGCCCACCACCCACGGCCAGCGTGGAGGCCGCTCCTGGTCCACGAGTTCGGTGGCCGGGTCGTAGGCGTCGTAGTCGTAAAGCGACGAGTCGGCCGGCACGTAGGGGCCACTGGTGAACTGTTCGGACTCCGGCGCGGAGTAGGCCTGCGAGTAGATCTCCGTTTCACCGGTCAAAGGCGCCGCCGACTGGTCCGACGTGGGCTGGTCGCCTGGCTCCTGACCTGGCAGTTCCGACCCTTCAGATTCTGGGGGATTCGGCCCGCTCATCTACGCCTATCCTTCTCGACTACATCTGCGGCGCGGTTGACCGTGCCCCGGCAACACTACCCAAATTGACCGCGCGAACGAATCTCACAGCGCGGTCCACGGGCGAACTGTTGTCCCGATTGTGACCTTTTGGGGTCAGTGCTTTTCGGGGCCGGTGTAGTACTCGAAAACGAGGCCTGCGGCCGACGAGAGCACGAAGCACACGCCCGCGGCGATCAGCCAGGGCAGCCACAGCGCGACGCCGACAGCGGTGACCGACGCGGACAGCGCGATGGCCACCGGCCACCAGCTGTGCGGGCTGAAGAAGCCCAGCTCGCCAGCGCCGTCGCTGATCTCAGCGTCCTCGTAGTCCTCGGGCCGGGTGTCGAGCCTGCGCGCCACGAACCGGAAGAACGTTCCGGTGATCAAGGTCAGGCCCGCCGTCAGCACCAGTGCGGTGGTACCCGCCCACTCCACACCGCCGTACTGGAACAACCCGGTCAGCACGCCGTACACCACCGCCGCGAGGACGAAGAACGCGGTCAGGAACTCGAACAGCCTGGCTTCGATGTGCATCTGATGTCCCTACTTGCTGGCCTGGGATGGCACGCCGACCTGCTCGCCCCGCCGGGTGTCGAACGGATGCGTGGTGACGGCCGTCGGGGGCTGGTTGATGGCCTGCAGCGCCTCGGCGTTGGTCTTGCCGGCCATCCGCTGCTGCAGGTACGCCTTGAAGTCGTTGGGCTCCACCACCCGCACCTCGAAATTCATCATCGAGTGGTAGGTGCCGCACATCTCCGCGCAGCGGCCGACGAACGCGCCGGTCTTGTTGATCTCGCTGACTTGGAAGACGTTGTCGGAGTGGTTCGCCTGCGGATCGGGCATCACGTCGCGCTTGAACAAGAACTCCGGAACCCAGAACGCGTGAATCACATCGGCCGAAGCGATCTGGAATTCGATGCGCTTGCCGGTGGGCAGCACCAGGATCGGAATCTCGGTGGAGCTGCCAAGCGTCTCGACCTTGTCGAAGTTCAGGTAGGTCCGGTCCTCGGGGTTGCGGCCACGGACTGCGCCCACGAGCTCCTCGCCGTGTTTGTCCACGCCCTCGGGCTTGGACTCCATGGCGGCCTTGCGCGCATCATCGACGCCGTCGAAGGTGAATGTGCCGTCGCCGAAGTTGACCTTCTGGTACCCGAACTTCCAGTTCCACTGGAACGCGGTGACGTCGACGACGACCTCGGGATTGGGGTCCTTGTGCAACATCTTCTCCTGCACCACGACGGTGAAGTAGAAGAGCACAGAGATGATCAGGAACGGCGTGACGGTGAGCACCAGCTCCAGCGGCATGTTGTAGCCGAACTGGCGTGGCAGCTCAGTGTCGCCCTTCTTGTGGCGGTGGAACGCCGAGCTCCAGAAGATCAAGCCCCAGACGATCACACCGACGACGAGCGCCGCTATCAGCGAACCGATCCACAGCTCCCGGTTCACGTGTGCCTCAGGCGTGATGCCTTCCGGCCACCCGAGGCCGGCTACCTCAGACCAGCTGCACCCGCTGAGCAGCACAGCAGTGCCACCCAGGATGACTGACAACGCCAACACCCGAAGCCGCCGCGGTGCCACGTTGGAGCCTCCTAGAAGTCAGTATTGCTAGGCGAATACTACGCAGCGTAGACCACGCCCCGGTGCCGGTCTCGACACACTCCCGCCATTAGGCATACTGGCGCGGTGTGCGGACTGCTGGCCCTACTGACCGACCCGTCCGCTGACGTCTCGGATGCGCTGGTCGACGCCGTTTCCGGCGCCTCGCACCTGATGCGCCACCGCGGCCCCGACGAGCCGGGCACCTGGTCCGACGACCACGTCGTGTTGGGTTTCAACCGGCTGTCGATCATCGACATCGCCCACAGCCATCAACCGCTGCGCTGGGGCCCACAGGATTCGCCGGACCGCTACGTGCTGGTGTTCAACGGCGAGATCTACAACTACTTGGAATTACGTGAAACGCTGCGCTCCGAGTTCGGCGCCGTGTTCCACACCGACGGTGACGGTGAGGCCATCATCGCGGCCTACCACTACTGGGGCACCGACGCGCTGACCCGACTGCGCGGCATGTTCGCGTTCGCGCTGTGGGACACCGTCGAGCAGGAACTGCTCTGCGCGCGTGACCCTTTCGGCATCAAGCCGCTGTTCATGGCGACCGGCTCCGGCGGAACGGCAGTTGGCAGCGAGAAGAAGTGCCTGCTTGACCTGGCGTCGCAGCTCGGCATCGACACCGGCATCGACGATCGCGCCGTGCAGCACTACACGGTGCTGCAGTACGTGCCCGAACCCGAAACGCTGCACCGCGGCATCCGGCGGCTGGAATCCGGGAGCTATGCCCGTGTGCGACAGGGCAAGCCGCCAGAGGTGACGCGCTACTTCACGCCGCGGTTCACCGCTGTGCCGTTCGTCAATGGTGGCGAGCAGCCGCGCTACGACGAGATCACCGCGGTGCTCGAGGATTCGGTCGCCAAGCACATGCGGGCCGATGTCACCGTCGGCGCCTTCCTGTCCGGCGGCATCGACTCCACCGCGATCGCCGCGCTCGCGATGCGGCACAACCCGCGCTTGATCACCTTCACAACGGGTTTCGAGCGTGAGGGCTTCTCCGAGGTCGACGTCGCGGTCGCATCGGCCGAGGCGATCGGCGCACGCCACGTGACGAAGGTGGTCAGCCAGGCCGAGTTCGTCGCCGCGCTGCCCGAAATCGTCTGGTATCTGGACGAACCCGTCGCCGACCCGGCGCTGGTGCCGCTGTACTTCATTGCCCGCGAGGCCCGCAAGCACGTCAAGGTGGTGCTGTCCGGCGAGGGCGCCGACGAACTGTTCGGTGGTTACACCATCTACCGGGAGCCGTTGTCGCTGAAGCCTTTCGACTATCTCCCCCGCCCGGTTCGCCGCTCGCTCGGCAAGGCCTCCAAGCCGCTGCCCGAGGGCATGCGGGGCAAGAGCCTGCTGCACCGCGGATCGCTCACACTCGAAGAGCGCTACTACGGCAACGCGCGCAGCTTCTCCGATGCCCAGTTGCGCGCGGTGCTGCCCGGCTTTCGTCAGGAGTGGACGCACACCGACATCACTGCGTCGGTTTACGCACAGTCCGACGGCTGGGATCCGGTGGCGCGCATGCAACACATCGACCTGTTCACCTGGCTGCGCGGTGACATTCTGGTCAAGGCCGACAAGATGACGATGGCCAATTCGCTCGAACTGCGGGTACCGTTTTTGGATCCCGAAGTGTTCGCCGTCGCATCCCGGCTGCCCGCCGACCAGAAGATCACAAGGGCCACAACGAAATTCGCGTTGCGCAAGGCGTTGGAGCCGATCGTGCCAGCCCATGTGCTCAACCGGCCGAAGCTGGGTTTTCCCGTTCCCATCCGGCATTGGCTGCGCGCGGGCGAACTGATGGACTGGGCGTATGCGACCATCGCCGCTTCAAGGGCAGGCGAGCATGTGGACCTTGCGGCGGTGCGGGCCATGCTCGACGAACACCGCACCGGCGCAAGCGATCACAGCCGCCGGCTGTGGACGGTGCTGATCTTCATGCTGTGGCACGCGATCTTCGTCGAGCACAGCGTCACACCGCAGATCAGCGAGCCGACCTACCCGGTGCAGCTCTAGTTCAGAGCCGCGCCGATTTCGGCGCCTGCATCTGCTCCGTAGGCATCGGACAGCCGCTTGACCGCGGAGTCCTTGTCCCACGTCCACTCCTGCGGCCCGGGGGCCTCCAGCACCAGCGTGGCGACCATCGACGCGAGTTGGGCGGACCGCTCGAGGCTGAGCCCGGCGCTGCGGCCGGTGAGGAAACCGGCGCGGAACGCGTCGCCGATACCGGTCGGGTCGTCCTTGTGCGTCTCGGGCACGACGTCGACATGCACGAAGGTGCCGTCGCGGCCGACGATGTCGACGCCCTTCTCCCCCAACGTCGTGATGCGCAACTCGATCTGGCGCATCACCTCGGCCTCCGACCACTCGGACTTCTGCAGCAGCAGGTCCCATTCGTAGTCGTTGGTGAACAGGTAGGTCGCGCCGTCGATGAGCTGGCGGATCTGCTCGGCGGGGAGCCGGGCCAGCTGCTGGGAGGGGTCGGCGGCGAAGGCCAGACCGAGCTTGCGGCACTCCTCGGTATGCAGGAACATGGCATCGGGGTCGTTGGCTCCGATGATCACCAAATCAGTTGTGCCCGTTCGTGATACGACGTCCGCCAGCCTGATGTTGCGGGCCTCCGACATCGCCCCCGGATAGAACGAGGCAAGCTGGGCCATGACCTCGTCGGTGGTGCAGACGAACCGCGCCGTGTACGCCGAGTCCGAGATCAGCACGCTGTCGCAGTCCACGCCGTGCGCCGTCAGCCACTGCCGGTAGTCCTCGAAGTCCTTGCCCGCCGCGCCGACCAGTGCGACGTCACCGCCAAGCACGCCGATGGCGAACGCCATGTTGCCTGCCACGCCGCCCCGGTGGATGACCAGATCGTCGACGAGGAAACTCAACGACACCTTCTGCAGGTGATCGGGCAGGAGTTGCTCCGAAAACCGACCAGGAAAACGCATGAGATGGTCGGTCGCGATCGAACCGGTCACCGCAATGGTCACGAAACGTCACCCTTCATTTATTAAACCGTCTAGATAACCTTACCCAGGGGATACCCGCAGACTGTGCGCTAACCTGCCTACAAGTGCCCGCCCGGTCACTGTAGACAGGCAAATTCATCGACACATCTCGGGGGAGCAAATATATGACTGGTCCGTACCCGCCCGATTACGGCGCTGGACCGGTTGGCCCGCAAATGTATCCCCCGCAGCCCTATCCGGAAAATGTGCCGTCGCCCTATCCTGCGATGCTGCCGCCCCCGTTGCAATATCCGAAACGGCGGTGGTGGCCGATCGCCGCAGCAGCGGCGGCGGCCGTTTTGGTCGCGGCATTAGTCGCCGCAATTGTTTTCGCGTCCCGAAACGACGACAACTCGGGCCGCACTGCGTTGACCGATGCGAAAGCCAAGGCCGCGATCCAGGAGTATCTGGACGCGTTGTCGAAGGGTGACGATCAAACCGTCGCGCGCCACACGTTGTGCGGTCTGTACGACTCGGTCAAGGAGCACCGCTCCGACCTCGCGCTGGCCAGCCTCAGCAGCGACGCGTTCCGCAAGCAGTACAGCCATGCCGAGGTGACGTCGATCGACAAGATGGTGTCGTTGTCGCCGAATCAGGCGCAGGTGTTGTTCACCATGAAAGTGGCTCCAGCGAGCGGATCGAGCAACCGTACCCAGGCGTCGAACGACGATGAACAACAGGCCGTCGCGCAGGTACTGGCCCAGGACAAGGAAACCCTGGTGTGCTCGTACCTGCCGCGGACGGCCGGTCAGTACTGAATCAGTTGAACGAGTCGCCGCAGGCGCAGGAGCCGGTGGCGTTCGGGTTGTCGATGGTGAAGCCCTGCTTCTCGATGGTGTCGACGAAGTCGATGGTGGCGCCCTGGATGTAGGGCGCGCTCATCCGGTCGACGGTGAGCTTCACGCCGCCGAACTCCGAAATCAGGTCGCCATCCAGCGACCGGTCGTCGAAGAACAGGTTGTAGCGCAGGCCGGCGCATCCGCCCGGTTGAACGGCGATGCGCAGCGCCAGGTCGTCACGACCTTCCTGATCCAGCAGCGCCTTCGCCTTGGCGGCGGCTGCATCGGTCAGGATTGCGCCGTGGGTGGTGGTCGCCGACTCGTCCTGAACAGTCATTACATCTCCTGAGTGCATGTTCGTGGGTAGACCGTTGGGTCCACACCCTCAACGGTACCTTGTTCCGGCCCTATTCCCGATTTATCCCCAGGTCGCCGCCGTCACCTCGGCCAAGCCCTCCAGCTGGTTCGCGGCATCGTCGATGGCCAGCTGCACAGAGCCCGCGTGGTCGGCGATGGAGTATGCGGCTGCGATGCCGGCCTCGGCCAGCGTCGCCTCGTCCAGGGTGACCTGCCCCGCGAGCACCAGCACCGGGACCTGATGTGACTGCGCACCCGCAGCGAGCGCGCTGACCACCTTGCCGTGCAACGACTGGTCGTCGAATCGGCCTTCGCCCGTGACCACCAACTGGGCTTCGGCGATGTCGTCGGCGAGCCGGGTGTGTTCGGCGATGACCGCGGCGCCGGATTCCCGGCGGCCCCCGAGCGCGAGTAGGCCGGCCCCGATACCTCCCGCGGCGCCTGCACCCGGTTCCTCGCTCACAGCGCGGCCCGCCGCCGCGTTGAGTTCGACGGCCCAGTCGCTGAGCCGCTGTTCGAGGATGCGCACGGTGTCGGGATCGGCGCCCTTCTGCGGACCGAACACCGCCGCGGCGCCCATCGGGCCAAGCAGCGGATGCTCGACGTCGGTGGCGGCGATGAGCTCGACGTCCGCCAGCAGCTTGCGGGCGGCTGTTAGCCCACCGAGCTCCTCGATCAGCCCTCGCCCACCGTCGGTGCAGCTGCTGCCGCCCAGCCCGACCACGATGCACCCGGCCCCGGCTGACACCGCGGCCGCGATCAGTTGACCGACGCCGCGACTGTGCGCGGCCAGGGCGGTCTGCACGGTCGGCGGGCCGCCGAGCACGGCCAGCCCGCAGGCCTGTGCGCATTCGATGTACGCGGTGCGCGGCGGGGCCTGGTCGAGCACCCACTGCGCGGACACCTCATCGGTCAGTGGGCCGCTGACGCGCTCGGTGTGTACCTCGCCGACTCGACCGGCCAGCACGCCGGCGAAGCCGGGTCCGCCGTCGGACTGCGGCGCCAGCGTCAACTCATCGTCGGGGCGGCCGCGGCGCCAGCCGCGCGCGATTGCTTCGGCGGCCTGTACGGCTGTGAGGCTGTCGCCGTAGCAGTCGGGCGCAATCAACACATGCACCACGGCAGACTAATCTGGCATCCGTGAAGCTGCTTGGCCGCAAGAAAGACAACTCGGACTCGGACAAGGCCGTCGACGAAGCCGCCTCCGACGCCGAGGCGACTCGGCAGCGCGCAGGCACAGCACCGAAGGGCAGGCCCACTCCGAAACGCGATCAGGGTAAGCGAGGCCCGATCGCCCCTGCCCCGATGACCGCAGCGGAAGCACGCAAGCGGCGCAAGGAGACCAACGCGAAGCTGACTCGCGAGGAGAAGAAGGCAGCCAGCGCCGCACGCCGCGCCGACATGGCCGATCGCCGCGAAAAGATGATGGCAGGCGAGGATGCCTACCTGCTGCCGCGCGACAAGGGTCCGGTGCGCCGCTTCGTCCGCGACGTGGTGGACTCACGCCGAAATGTGCTCGGGCTCTTCATGCCCGCGGCGCTGGTGTTGATCTTCGTCATGCTGTCGGTCCCGTCGCCCGCGGTGCAACTTCCGCTCTCGTTCGCGATGCCGGTACTCATCGTCATCATGCTGATCGACGCCTTGTTTCTTGGCCGCAAGGTCAACAAGCTCGTAGACGCGAAGTTCCCCGACAACACCGAAAGTGGTTGGAAACTCGGCTTTTACGCTGCCAGCCGCGCCTCGCAACTGCGCCGGATGCGCGCGCCTCGGCCGCAGGTCGAGCGCGGCGACAGTGTCTCTTGAAGCCCACTGACCGCCCCGTGCGCACACTGGTGCTCGGGGGTATCAGGTCAGGCAAATCGCGGTGGGCGGAGGCGGCGATCGCCGATGCGGCCGGGCCAGGGCAGCCGGTGTGCTACCTGGCCACCGGTGCCACGGCCGACGCAGACGCCGACTGGTCGGCGCGTATCGCGGCCCACCGGGCCCGTCGCCCTTCGCACTGGTCGACGGTCGAAACAGTCGACATCGCAATGCAATTGCGCACCGAGGCCGCGACACCCACGCTCGTCGACGACATCGGCGGCTGGCTGACCGCGGTGCTGGACCGCCGCGACGCATGGACCGCGGGTTCGGTGGCGGCAGACGTGGCTGAGCTGGTCGATGCGGTCCATGCATTCGGCGGGCCGCTGGCGCTCGTCAGCCCCGAGGTCGGACTGACGGTTGTGCCGCACACGGTGTCGGGACGTCGGTTCGCCGACGAATTGGGCAGTCTCAATCAGCAATTGGCGGCCCTGTGCGACCGGGTGGTGCTGGTTGTCGCCGGGCAACCCCTGACCGTGAAGGCCGCCTCGTGACCGACTTCGACATCACCCCGCCCGACGCTGAGGTGGCCGCCGCGGCGCGCGCACGGCAAGACCGGTTGACCAAACCGCCCGGTTCGCTGGGCAGGCTCGAGGACTTGTCGGTGTGGGTGGCGTCGTGCCAGGGAGTCTGCCCGCCGCGGCAGTTCCAGCGTCCGCGCGTCGTGGTGTTCGCAGGCGATCACGGCGTCACGTCCTCCGGCGTCTCCGCCTATCCGGCCGAGGTCACCGCGCAGATGGTGGCCAACTTCGACGCGGGCGGTGCGGCCATCAACGTGCTCGCCGAGGCGGCAGGGGCGAGCGTACGGGTGGTCGACATCTCGGTGGATGCGCCCGAACCGCTGTCGCCGTCGATCGGTGTCCACAAAGTGCGCCGTAGCAGCGGCAACATCGCGGTCGAGGACGCCATGTCCGCCGAGGAAGCAGCGGCCGCGATCGAGGCAGGCCGGCTGATCGCCGACGAGGAAGTCGATTCCGGGGCCGATCTGTTGATCGCCGGTGATATGGGAATTGGAAACACCACGGCGGCAACAACTTTGATCGCGGCGCTGACCAATTCCGAGCCCGTGGCGGTCGTCGGACGCGGCACGGGCATCGATGACGCTGCTTGGGCCCGCAAGACCGCCGCGATCCGCGACGCCCTGTACCGCGCCCGCGGCATGTCGACGAATCCGGTTGGGCTACTGCGGGTTTGCGGCGGCGCGGACTTCGCGGCGATGGCGGGATTCTGCGCACAGGCCGCAGCGCGCCGCACTCCGGTGTTGCTCGACGGCGTCGTCGTCACCGCTGCCGCGCTGGTGGCCGACAAGCTCGCGCCTGGCGCCCGGCAGTGGTGGCAAGCGGGACACCGGTCGACCGAACCGGCGCACACGCTCGCGCTGCAACATCTCGACCTCGACCCGATCGTCGACATGCGGATGCGCCTCGGCGAGGGCACCGGCGCAGCGGTCGCGCTGCCGGTCGTACGCGCCGCCGTCGCCGCGCTGGCGTCGATGGCCACCTTCGACGAGGCAGGCGTCACCGCGTGATCCGTTCGGTCACAGGCGCATTCGCGTTTGCGACCGTCCTGCCCGTACGCAGTTCTGCCGGCGTCGGCCGCGGCGTCATCACCGCATTGCCTGTCGTCGGCGTCGCGCTCGGGGCGCTCTCAGGCGGGGTGGTCCTGGCGTCAGCGTCGGCTTTCGGCGCTGGCAACCCGCTTGGCGGGGCGCTCGCGGTCGCGGTCCTGCTGCTCGTGACGCGCGGCCTGCACATCGACGGGCTGTCAGACACCACCGATGCGCTCGGCTGTTACGGGCCGCCCGAGCGGGCATTGCAAGTGATGCGCGACGGCTCGGCCGGCCCGTTCGGCGTCGCGGCGGTGGTGGTCGCGATCCTGTTGCAGGCGCTGGCATTCACCGAACTTGGTGTCGTCGCGGTGATCGTCGCGGTGACCGCCGGCCGGGTGGCCGCGGTCGCGGCATGCAGACGCGCGCTGCCTGCCGCGCAGGGCAGCTCGCTTGGCGGCCGCGCCGCGGGCACCCAACCGGTCGCTGTGGTGCTCATCTGGACCGTCGCCGTCGCAGCATTGGCGACGCTTGCCGACCCGCGCCCGTGGCAGGGCCCGGTCGCGGTCCTCGTCGCGGTCGGCTGCGGTGTCGTTCTGGTTGCGCACTGCGTCCGCCGGTTCGGCGGCATCACCGGTGATGTGCTCGGCGCGGCCATCGAGGTGACGACGACGGTGGCCGCCGTCGGGCTTGCGATCGCCTAACTCAGCCGCGCCATCCAGCCGTGCGTGTCGGCGAACATGCCGCGCTGGATCCCGGTCAACGTGTCGCGTAGCGCCATGGTGATCTCGCCCGGACCGCCGTCGGCGATGGTGAATTCGCCGTCACCGTACTTGACCCGCGCAACCGGCGTGATCACCGCGGCGGTGCCGCACGCGAACACCTCCGTGATCTCACCCGCTGCGACCTTCTTCTGCCACTCGTCGACATCGATCTTGCGTTCCTCGACGGCGAATCCGGCATCAGTTGCCAACTGCAGCAAGGCATCTCGCGTAACGCCCGGCAGGATCGACCCGCTCAGCTCGGGTGTCACCAACCGCGCGGTGCCGCCGCTGCCGAACACGAAGAACAGGTTCATCCCACCCATCTCTTCGACGAAGCGGCGTTCGGCGGCGTCCAGCCACACCACCTGATCGCAGTCGTTCTCGGTCGCCTGCGCCTGCGCCAAGAGCGACGCGGCGTAATTGCCACCGAATTTCGCCGCGCCGGTGCCGCCTGGGCACGCGCGCACGTACTCCGTCGACAGCCACACGCTGACCGGCTTGATGCCGCCCTTGAAGTACGCGCCGACGGGCGAGGCGATGACCATGTAGCGGTATTCGCTCGCGGGCCGCACGCCGAGCCCCGGCTCGGTGGCGAAGACATAGGGCCGCAGATACAGCGACTCCTCGCCGCCGGCGCGGGGCACCCACGGCTCGTCGACGGCGATCAGCTGTCGCAGCGACTCGATGAACACCTCTTCGGGCAGCTCGGGGATGGCCAGCCGGCGCGCCGACGAGCGCAACCGGCGGGCGTTGGCCTCGGGCCGGAACGACACGATGGAGCCGTCCGCCCAGCGGTAGGCCTTGAGCCCTTCGAAGATCTCCTGGGCGTAGTGCAGCACGATCGCCGACGGGTCCAGCTCGATAGGGCCGTAGGGGATCACCCGCGCGTTGTGCCAGCCCTTCCCGTCGACGTAGTCGATCGAGACCATGTGGTCGGTGTGGAACTGACCGAACGGCGGATCGTTCAGAATCGAGGCCCGTACCTCGTCGCTCACCGGCGTCGCATTGCGCTCAACGGTGAATTCGAGGGGGCCGTCAGTCATGCAGCGATTGTATATCCGCTAGCTAGCGGGTTTTTGCCGCGACGAACGGCTGCCTAGCGCGTCCTCGCGCGAACAAACGGCGGATGCACGACCTCGCATTCGATGGCCCGGCCACGGACGTCGACCGAAACGTGTTGCCCGTCGGCGATCTCCCTGTCGGTGTCGATCAGCGCCAGCGCAATGCCGATTTTCAAGCCCGGGGAAAACGTTCCCGACGTCGTCACGCCGATCTGGGTTTCGCCGTCGAGCACCGCGAGGTCGGGACGCAGCACGCCGCGGCCGACGGCCCGCAGTCCGCGCAACACCCGCCTCGGGCCTGCCTCTTTCTCGGCCAGCAGCGCTTCGCGTCCCCAGAACGCGTCCTTGCGCCAACCGATCGCCCAGCCGCAGCCCGCCTGCAGCGGCGAGATCTCCAGCGACAGTTCGTGGCCGTGCAGCGGGTAACCCATCTCGGTGCGCAGCGTGTCGCGGGCGCCGAGCCCGGCCAGCTCGCCGCCCGCACTGCCGACAGCGTCGACGAGCGCGTCGAAAACCACACCGGCCTGCTCCCACGTCGGCAGCAGCTCGTAACCGTGCTCGCCGGTGTAGCCGGTGCGGCACACGCGGACGGGAACCCCGTCGAATTCGGCGTCGGCATAGCCCATGTAGTCCATGTCGGTGGGTAGGCCCAATCCGCCAACGACTTTGGTCGACTCGGGGCCCTGCACAGCGAGCACCGCGTACGAGCGGTGTTCGTCGGTGATGGTCAGGCCCGCTGGCGCGCGCTCCTCCAGCGCCGCAACGACTGCCGGTGTGTTGGCGGCGTTGGGTACAAGGAAGATCTCGTCGTCGGAGACGTAGTAGGCGATCAGGTCGTCGATCACGCCACCGGAATCGGTGCAGCACAACGTGTATTGGGCCTTGCCGGGTCCAATGCGACGCAGGTCGTTGGTGAGTGCGGAGTTGACGTATTCGGCCGCGCCGGGCCCTTTGACCAGTGCCTTGCCGAGATGACTCACGTCGAACAGGCCGACGGTGGTGCGCGTCGCGGTGTGCTCGCTGACAGTGCCTGCGTATGACACCGGCATCAGCCAGCCGGAGAATTCGGCGAAACTCGCGCCGAGCTGACGATGGCGTTCCTCGAGGGGGCCGTGCAGGGTCTCGCTCGCTTCAGTGTCGGACACGGGAAATCACCCTAGTGGGGAAGTCCGCGCTGGCAGACTCCGGTGGGTGGTCGATTTCGATGCGCTGGAAGCCGCGGGAATCGCCAACGCCAGGGATCGGGCCGGTCTCATCGAATACCTGGACGGTCTCGGCTTCACGACCGAGGACATGGTCGACGCCGAGCGGCGCGGCCGGTTGTTCGGCCTGGCCGGCGACGTCCTGCAACGGTCCGGCCACCCGATTTACAGCTTGAGCGCTGCGGCCACTGCCCTGGGCGTGTCCGTCGATGACGTCGCGCACGCCTGGGAGGCGCTCGGGCTGAGGGTCCCCGATCAACAGACGCCGTTGCTCAGCCAGGTTGACGTCGACGGTTTGTCGGCGTGGGTCACGCTGCGAAAGTTCGCCGGTGAGGACGCGGCGCTCAATTTCTTGCGGGTGGTCGGTGCCGCGATGGCCCGCCTCGCCGAGGCCAGCGGAACCATGATCCGGATCGCGCAACCCAACCTGATGGTCACGCACAGCCAGGACGAGCTCACCACCGCGCTCGCGTACCGCGAAGTCGCCGAGCTGGTGCCCGGTCTCTCCACACTGATGGACTCCGTATTTCGCCATCAAATCACCAGCGCCCGAACCTATTTCGAGGGCGTCATCAGCGACGCGTCGGCAAGCGTCACCTGTGGCGTCGGGTTCGCGGATCTTTCCGGCTTCACCGAGCTGACCCAGCGACTCAGCCCGGCCGAATTGTCAGACCTCCTCGTCGAGTTCGGCGGCGCAGTCAGCGACGTCGTGCACGCCGACGGTGGCCGGGTGGTGAAGTTCATCGGCGACGAAGTCATGTGGGTGACGCCGACACCTGAACTGCTCGCCAAGGTCGCGTTCGATCTCGTCGAGTACCCGCGAGCGCGGGAGGCCGGTCTGCTGGTGCGCGCGGGCCTGGGCTACGGATCGGTGCTGGCCATCGGGGGCGACTACTTCGGCACCCCGGTCAACCTGGCCGCGCGCCTGGTGGCGGCGGCCGCGCCGGGGCAGATCCTTGCGGCCACCGACGTCCGAGACGAGCTGCCGGACTGGCCGGCCATCCCCCTAGATCCGTTGACGCTCAAGGGCTTCGACGAGCCGGTGACGGCCTACGACCTGCACTTGTCGCGCTGACAGCTAGGGTAAGGCCTCGTGAGCCCTGCAAATCCCGGTTATCAGGCCCCCGCAGTCACCGTCGCCTCGGCGCTGGCCAAACGCAATAACGACTCGGCGGTGCTGATCGTGCCGGTGGTGAGCGGCCAGGACGAGGACGCGACGGCGACGGTCCTGCACAGTCCGTTCCTCGACGCGGAAGCGGTCGGCGAGATCGACGTGGCACTGCGGGCGCTTGGCGCGAAGGGGGGCCCGGACCAGGTCACTCGCGTGGTCGCACCGTCGCTGCCGGTGGGCAGCGTGCTGGCCGTCGGGCTGGGCAAGGACCGCGACCAGTGGCCTGCCGACGTGATCCGTCGCGCCGCCGGAACCGCCGCGCGCTCGCTGAACGGCACCACCACGGTGATCACCACGCTGTCGGACCTCGACCTGAGCGCGACGATCGAAGGCCTGATCCTCGGCGCCTACCGGTTCACCGACTTCCGCAGCGCCAAGACCGCACCCAAGGACGCGGGTCTGCGCGAGATCACAGTGCTCGCCGCCGACACCAAGGCCAAGACAACGGCAGCTGCGCAGCGAGCGACGGCGATCGCCACCGCGGTGGCCACCGCCCGCGATCTGGTGAACACCCCGCCGAGTCACCTCTTTCCTGCCGAATTCGCCAAGCGCGCAAAGGCTTTGGGAGAAGCAGCGGGACTCGAGGTCGAGGTGCTCGACGACAAGGCTCTCGCCAAAGAGGGCTACGGCGGCGTGATCGGTGTCGGCAAGGGTTCGTCACGTCCGCCCCGGCTGGTGCGACTGGCGCACCGCGGCGGCAAGAGCAAGAAGGCGAAGACGGTCGCGCTCGTCGGCAAGGGCATCACGTTCGACACCGGCGGCATCTCGATCAAGCCCGCGGCCAACATGCACCACATGACCTCCGACATGGGCGGCGCCGCCGCGGTGATCGCCACGGTCGTGCTGGCAGCCAAGCAGCAGTTGCCCATCGACGTGATCGCCACGGTGCCGATGGCAGAGAACATGCCGTCGTCGACCGCGCAGCGGCCCGGTGACGTGCTGACCCAATACGGCGGCATCACCGTCGAGGTGCTCAACACCGATGCCGAGGGCCGGCTGATCCTGGCCGACGCGATCGTGCGGGCGTGTGAGGACAACCCCGACTACCTGATCGAGACGTCGACGCTGACCGGCGCGCAGACGGTCGCTCTCGGTGCACGCACGCCAGGAGTGATGGGCAGCGACGAGTTCCGCGACCGGGTCGCCGAGCTGTCGCAGGAGGTCGGCGAGAACGCGTGGGCGATGCCGCTGCCCGAGGAGTTGAAGGACGATCTGAAGTCGACGGTCGCCGACCTGGCCAACGTCAGCGGGTCACGCTATGCGGGCATGCTCGTCGCTGGCACGTATCTGCGCGAGTTCGTCGCCGACGGGGTGCAGTGGGCGCACATCGACATCGCGGGGCCGGCATACAACACCGGCGGGCCGTGGGGCTACACCGGCAAGGGCGGCACCGGCGTGCCGACGCGGACGATGTTCGCGGTCCTCGAGAACATAGCCGCTAACGGCTGAGCTACATCACGTTTGCGCGCGCGGAGCTGCGCATCACCTGCGGCAGCAGGTGCGCGACGCCGTACACGAAGTAGGCCTCCGGCGCGACGGGCCGGATCGGCTTGTTCTTCTTGACGGCCGACACGATCGCCTTGGCCACCTTGTCGGGGCCGTATCTGCGTGCTGCGAAAGCCTTTTCGAGCTGCGCGCGACGCGCCTCCACCTTCGCCTGCTTTGCTGCCGGCACGTCGAACCTCGTGGTGTGCACGATGTTCGTGTTGATCACGCCCGGGCAGACGGTAGTCAGCCCGACCCCGGCCTGATCCAGTTCGGCGCGCAGACAATCACCGAACATGAACACGGCGGCCTTGCTGGTTGAGTACGATTCATCGACTGCTGCGGCGAATACGCGGCCATCGACGAGATGTTGACGATGTGCCCGCCAGTACCTCTGTCAACGAGTCGGCGGCCGAATGACCTGCAGCAGTTGACGACCCCGCCGAAGTTGATGTCGAGCACCCTGTCGAACTGTTCGGCAGGCGTGTCAAGAAACAGCCCCGCGTGGCCGATTCCGGCGTTGTTGACCACGATGTCGGGCACGCCGTGCTCGGCGCTCACGCGTTCGGCGAACTCCTCGACGGCCTCGGCGTCGGAGACATCTAGCGTGTAGAAGTGCGCGACGCCGCCGCGCGC
This sequence comes from Mycobacterium sp. OAE908, assembly GCF_017872775.1. Taxonomy (NCBI): domain Bacteria; kingdom Bacillati; phylum Actinomycetota; class Actinomycetes; order Mycobacteriales; family Mycobacteriaceae; genus Mycobacterium; species Mycobacterium sp. OAE908. Next base: position 795,329 of record NZ_JAGGJL010000002.1, on the reverse strand, counting down.
GGTGATCTGCGCTGCGGTCTCCTTGACCGTCGCTTCGTCGATATCGCTGATCACCAGTTCGGCGCCCTCACGGGCAAACGCCAGCGCGGTCTCACGGCCGATGCCGCTGCCCGCGCCGGTGACGGAAACCAGTGTGTCGCTGAAGTATTCGCGTGGACGACCGACCTGTGCGCGCAGCAGCGAACGGGTGGCGGGCTTGCCGTTCAGAAAGTCGACGAACTCGGCAACCGACGCGGCGAGTACCTGGGGGTGCGACATGGGTGACCAGTGGCCGGCCCTGATGTCGCGCCGCCACAACCGCGGCACCCAGTTGTGTGTTTCGTCGAACCCGTGGGGCTGAATCCAGTTGTCCTTGGTGTTGACGATCAATTGAACGGGCACATCGACGCGGTAGTCCCGTCGGACGTTGCCTGCCGAGCGCAAGAAGTTGGCGCGGTAGATCTTCATGCCGTTTGCCGCGTCCGCCTTGAACGTTTCGGCGTGGTGAAGTTGGTGCGACGGTATCCCGCGGTCGATGATCAACTGGCGAATCGCGTCGGCGAGAAACGCACGCATGGCCAGTGGCAGCAGCAGCGGCACTGAGAACACGCCCATGTAGGTCAGCCGCAGTGCTTGATAAAGCGCACGCGCAAACCGCTTCGGTCGATGCGGCCGCAGGAGCGCGTTACGCAGGTACATCACCAGATGATCGGAGCTGGGGCCGGACAGCGAGGTGAAGGAAGCGACGTGATCGCTTGCCCCGGAACGGGATAAGTACTCCCACACCCCCGCCGATCCCCAGTCATGAGCCAGCACATGCACGGGCTGTCCCGGCGCCACCGCATCGATCACCGCGGCGAAGTCGTCGGCGAAACGGGGCATGGTGAAGGCCGAAACCTTTTTCGGCACAGTCGATTTCCCGGCGCCGCGGTTGTCGTAACGCACGATCCGGAAGCGGTCGGCCAGAAGCGGCACGACGCCGTTCCACAGAAAGTGCGAATCCGGCCAGCCGTGCACGAGCACGATGGTCGGACCGTCGGGATTGCCTTCTTCGTAGACGGCGACGCGTACGCCGTCAGTGCTGTCGATGAACCGCTCGGCCATGGCACCTCCGCACAGTTAGTGGGACCGCTGGTACCGTATCAGGACCCTTGATCAGGGCAGTCTCTTCTTCGCGCAAGCGCTCATCAGCCTTCGAGCTCATCCCGAAGTGCACGGTCGCGCTGAATCCGCCTACGCGCGTCGTAGTCCCGCATCCGCTGTGGGTAACCCACCTTCTGCACGTCGTAGACCGGGATCTGTAGCCGCTCGCTCAGCCTCCTCGCACCGGCGTCACCCCCGGCCCTGCGGCGGGTCCACTCGCCATCGGCGGCCACCAGGACGACGGTGACATCGGTGACGGTGGTTCTCGGCTCGACGAACGCTTCGACGCCGATGTGTTCGGCCACCCACTGCTGCAGGTACTTCAGGTCGGCTGCTGGGTCAGTACCGGCCGCGCTCCGCGCTTGACGACCGCCGCGAAACCTGTCGAACAGTCCCACCTGGGCTCGGCTCCTTCTCTTTCACCTCTATCGATAGTGCCAGAGCTTTCAGACCCCAGGTCTGCGGCGAATTGCGTGGGCAGACGTGACAGGATGGGACCCGACATTCGACCCGTACCAACTGAACCGTTTTCAGAGAGCGAGGGAGTCGATACATATGGCCATCTCCGTTCAGATGCCCGCACTCGGCGAGAGCGTCACCGAGGGCACTGTCACCCGCTGGCTCAAGCAAGAGGGCGACACGGTCGAACAAGATGAGCCATTACTCGAGGTGTCCACCGACAAGGTCGACACGGAGATCCCTTCGCCGGCCGCAGGCGTGTTGACCAAGATCGTCGCTGCCGAAGACGACACCGTTGAGGTCGGCGGTGAGCTCGCGGTGATCGGCGACGCAGGCGAAGCGCCTGCCGAACCGGCCCCGGCCGCCGAAGAGGAAAAGCCCGCCGAGGAGCCTGCGGCGCAGCCCGAACCGGCCGCCGAGGAACAGGAGCCCGCGCCCGAACCGGCCAAGCCGGCAGCCGCGTCGTCGGGCGGCGGCGGTCAGGCCACGTCGGTGAAGATGCCCGAGCTCGGCGAGTCGGTCACCGAAGGCACCGTGACGCGCTGGCTGAAGAAGGTCGGCGATTCCGTCGAGGTCGACGAGCCACTGGTCGAGGTGTCCACCGACAAGGTCGACACCGAGATCCCTTCCCCGGTGGCGGGCACGCTGCTGTCGATCACCGCCGAAGAGGACGACACCGTCGCCGTCGGCGGCGAGCTGGCCAAGATCGGCGACGCCGATGCCGGAGCAGCCGAGGCGCCTGCGCCCGAACCCACGCCCGAGCCGAAACCCGAACCCAAGCCCGAGCCAAAGCCGGAACCGAAACCCGAACCCAAGGCCGAGCCGGCCGCCGATGCCAAGCCAGAACCCAAGCCGGAGCCCAAGCCCGAGGCCCAGCCGGCCCCCGCGGCAGAGGCGCCGTCGCCCGACGGCGGCCCGTACGTCACCCCACTGGTGCGAAAGCTGGCCGCTGAGAACGACATTGACCTGGCATCGGTGAAGGGCACCGGCGTCGGCGGGCGGATTCGCAAGCAGGACGTGATGGCCGCCGCGGAAGCCAAGAAGGCCCCGGCCGCCCCGGCACCAGAGGCCGCGCCCGCTGCGGCCCCCGCCAAACCGGCCGCCGCCGCTGCGACGCCCGCACCTGCGCTGGCCCACCTGCGCGGGACCACGCAGAAGGCCAACCGGATCCGCCAGATCACCGCGAAGAAGACCCGCGAATCTCTGCAGGCCACAGCGCAATTGACGCAAACCCACGAGGTCGACATGACCAAGATCGTGTCGCTGCGGGCCAAGGCGAAGGCCAAGTTCGCCGAACGCGAAGGCGTCAATCTGACATTTCTGCCGTTCTTCGCGGTGGCGGTGATCGATGCCCTCAAGGCGCATCCAAACGTCAACGCCAGCTACAACGAAGAATCCAAGGAGATCACCTACTACGACGCCGAGCACCTCGGCTTCGCGGTCGACACCGAGCAGGGACTGCTGTCGCCGGTGATCCACAACGCCGGTGACCTCTCCCTCGGCGGTCTGGCCCGTGCGATCGCCGACATCGCGGCGCGCGCCCGCAGCGGCAACCTCAAGCCCGACGAACTGTCCGGCGGAACGTTCACGATCACCAACATCGGCAGCCAGGGCGCGCTGTTCGACACCCCGATCCTGGTCCCGCCGCAGGCGGCGATGCTTGGCACGGGCGCGATCGTGAAGCGACCCCGGGTGATCGCCGACCAGTACGGCAACGAGTCCATCGGCGTGCGGTCGGTGTGCTACCTACCGCTGACCTACGACCACCGGCTGATCGATGGCGCCGATGCCGGACGCTTCCTGACGACCATCAAGCGCCGCCTCGAAGAGGGTGCCTTCGAGGCCGATCTCGGGCTATAGAGCGCCGTGACCAACGCCGTCATCGCGATCGCGGGGTCGTCCGGCCTGATCGGCTCGGCATTGGTTTACGCGCTACGCGCCACCGACCGCAGGGTGCTGCGGATCGTGCGGCGGGCGCCGTCGAATGCCGACGAGGTGTTCTGGAACCCGGACACCGGCGAGTTCGACTCGAGCACGCTCGACGGTGTCGATGCGGTCGTCAACCTGTGCGGCATCAGCATCGGCGAGAAGCGATGGTCGGGTGCGTTCAAACAGAGCCTGCGCGACAGCCGGATCGGGCCCACCGAAGTGCTCTCGGCAGCTGCGGTCGAGGCAGGCGTTCCGACTCTGGTGAATGCCAGCGCGGTCGGCTACTACGGCGACACCGGCGGTCGCACCGTCGACGAAACCGCCCCTGCCGGTGAGGGTTTCATGGCTCAGCTGTGTGCGGACTGGGAGGCCGCAACGTCCTTCGCCGAACGCGACGGAACCAGGGTGGTGCTGGCGCGCACCGGCCTGGTGCTGGCACCCGCGGGCGGTCTGCTGAGCCGGATCAAGCCGCTGTTCTCGTTGGGCCTCGGCGCCCGACTGGGCAACGGACGCCAGTACATGCCATGGATCAGTCTCGAAGACGAAATCCGTGCGCTGCTGTTCGCGATCAACCACGACGAGGTGGCCGGGCCCGTCAACCTGACCGGGCCCGCGCCGGTGACCAACGCCGAGTTCACCGCTGCGCTCGGCCGCACCGTGAACCGCCCGACCCCGTTGATCGCACCCGGCTTCGCGCTGCGCACCCTGATCGGCGAATTCGCCGACGAGGGTCTGCTCGGCGGGCAGCGGGCAATCCCGACGGTGCTGGAACGCGCGGGGTTCAAGTTCCACCACAACACCATCGGCGAGGCGCTGGCGTTCGCGACGGCGAAGAACCATGACGCGTAGTTTTGATGCCATGGCGGCATCGATCCGGTCGGCGACAACACCGGTCGACGTGCGCCGACTCGGCACCGTCGACTATCAGACGGCATGGCAGCTGCAGCGCGAACTCGCCGACGCCCGCGTCGCGGGTGGCTCCGACACGCTGTTGCTGCTCGAACACCCGCCGGTGTACACGGCAGGACGCCGCACGCTGCCGGAGGAACGCCCGGCTGACGACACCCCGGTGGTCGACACCGACCGCGGCGGCAAGATCACCTGGCACGGACCCGGCCAGTTGGTCGGCTACCCGATCATCGGCCTCGCCGAGCCGCTCGACGTCGTGAATTTCGTTCGGCGCCTTGAGGAATCGATGATCAAAGTGTGCGCGGGGCTGGGACTGGAAGCCGGCCGCGTCGAGGGCCGCTCCGGCGTCTGGGTGTCGCCGGACGGCAAGCGACCCGCACGCAAGATCGGCGCCATCGGCATCCGGGTGGCGCGCGCGACCACCCTGCACGGGTTCGCCCTCAACTGCGACTGCGACCTCGATGCGTTCGGCGCGATCGTGCCGTGCGGCATCTCCGACGCCGGCGTCACGTCGCTGACCGCCGAGTTCGGCCGCCGGGTGACCGTCGACGACGTGCTCACCCCGATGGCCGACGCCGTGTGTGACGCGCTCGACGGCCGCCTGGTAGTAGCGTTGACGTAGTGACAGTCGCTCCTGAAGGTCGAAAGCTGCTGCGTCTCGAGGTTCGCAACGCCGAGACGCCGATCGAGCGCAAGCCGCCGTGGATCAAGACCCGCGCGAAGATGGGCCCGGAGTACAAGGAGCTCAAGGCGCTCGTCAAACGGGAGGGTCTGCACACGGTCTGCGAGGAAGCCGGCTGCCCGAACATCTTCGAATGCTGGGAAGACCGCGAAGCGACCTTCCTGATCGGCGGCGAGCAATGCACCCGTCGCTGCGACTTCTGCCAGATCGACACCGGTAAACCCGCCGACCTCGACCGCGACGAACCGCGTCGGGTCGCCGAGAGCGTGCAAGCGATGGGGCTGCGCTACTCCACGGTCACCGGGGTGGCCCGCGACGATCTGCCCGACGGCGGCGCGTGGCTGTACGCCGAAACCGTGCGGGCGATCAAGAAGCTCAACCCCAACACCGGGGTCGAGTTGCTGATCCCCGACTTCAACGGCGAGCCGGCACTGCTGGAGCAGGTCTTCGCAGCCCGTCCAGAAGTGTTGGCGCACAACGTCGAAACCGTGCCGCGGATCTTCAAACGGATCCGCCCGGCTTTCCGCTACGAGCGCAGCCTGAACGTGCTCACCGCTGCCCGCGACTACGGCCTCGTCACCAAGTCGAACCTGATCCTCGGCATGGGCGAGACGCCCGAAGAGGTGCGCACTGCGCTTGTTGACCTGCACGAAGCCGGCTGCGACATCGTCACGATCACTCAGTACCTGCGTCCGTCGGTGCGCCACCACCCGGTTGAGCGCTGGGTGCACCCCGAGGAATTCGTCGAGCACGAGCAGTTCGCCAACGGCCTCGCCTTCGCCGGAGTGCTCGCAGGCCCGCTGGTCCGGTCGTCGTATCGGGCGGGCAGGCTGTACGCGCAGACAGTCGCATCCAGACCAGCCGTATCCTGAACCAATGGCGAAACCCCGTGACCCCGCTGCGGTGAAGGCTGCCAAGGCCGAGGCCAAGGCGACCCGCAAGGCCGCCTCCAAGCAGCGGCGCAGCCAGTTGTGGCAGGCGTTCCAGATCCAGCGCAAAGAGGACAAGCGCCTCCTGCCGTACATGATCGGCGCGTTCGTCGTGATCGTCGGCGCGTCGACGGCGTTCGGCATCCTTTCGGGCGGGTTCACCGGCTACTTGATGATTCCGCTGGGCATCGTGCTCGGCGCGCTGGTGGCCTTCGTCATCTTCGGGCGCCGCGCGCAGAAGTCGGTGTACCGAAAGGCCGAAGGACAGACCGGCGCCGCGGCATGGGCGCTGGAGAACCTGCGCGGCAAGTGGCGGGTCACGCCCGGCGTCGCCGCCACCGGCCACTTCGACGCGGTGCATCGGGTGATCGGGCGTCCCGGCGTGATCCTCGTCGGCGAAGGTTCGACGACCCGCGTCAAACCTCTGCTGGCCCAGGAGAAGAAGCGCACCGCCCGCCTGATCGGTGATACCCCGATCTACGACTTCATCGTCGGCAACGGCGAAGGCGAAGTGCCGCTGGCCAAGCTCGAACGTCACATGACGAAGCTGCCCGCCAACATCACGGTCAAGCAGATGGACTCGCTGGAGTCGCGGCTGATGGCGCTGGGAAGCAAGGGCGGCGCCGCCGCGATGCCGAAGGGGCCGCTGCCGGGTCAGGCCAAGATGCGCAACGTGCAGCGCACCGTCCGCAGGCGCTGACTCAGCGCCGCACGACCGCGGTATTGGTGACCTTGTCCTGCAGACCCCGCATGTCGGCGTCGGTGATCAGCGGCGGAATCACGACGGCGATCAGCGCCCCGCGCACCACCGCTCGGCCGAAGCCGACATGCTGACGGCCGTCGACAGGCACGACGATCAGACCCAACGCGTACTGGCCTGGAGTGAAGCCGAATAGCCGAACCGAAACGGCGCCGAGCACGAACCAGATGCCCAAGATCGCCCATTGCAGCCACGGCATCGACACCCAACCGAACGACATCGCCAGGGCGGCCAGCCCGTAGGCGATCAACCAGTCGACGCACAGCGCCGCGAGCCGTCTGCCCATCCGGGCGAGCGATCGGGGGCCGGATTGCGGCAAACCGAGCCGCTGGCCCGGATACTCGTTGGGTTCTTGGCCCGGACTGCCCGACTCCGAAGACGGACCCGACAGCCAGGACCCAATCTCGCGGGCCATACTGTCAGGATAAGCGGGGCCTTCTGAAGGCCCTTCGGCCGCCGCTGCAGGCAAATTGCGTAACTTCAGCGCAACATGCGGTTGACGACCATGCAACATCGTGTCCATAGCGTCAACCCGCGGGTTTACCAGAAATAAGGAGAGAACTCAGTGGCAGAAAAGACCGCCGACGACATCATCAAGCAGATCAAGGACGAAGACGTCCAGTACGTCGACATCCGGTTCTGCGATCTTCCCGGTGTTGTCCAGCACTTCTCGGTCCCGGCTTCGGTATTCGACGAGAGCGTTTTCGAGGACGGGCTGGCATTCGACGGTTCGTCGGTGCGCGGCTTCCAGTCGATCCACGAGTCCGACATGATGCTGCTGCCGGACCCCGACACCGCTCGGATCGACCCGTTCCGCGCCGCCAAGACGCTGAACCTCAACTTCTTCGTGCACGATCCGTTCACCCGCGAGGCGTACTCCCGCGACCCACGCAACGTGGCCCGCAAGGCCGAGAACTACTTGGCCAGCACCGGCATCGCCGACACCGCGTACTTCGGCGCGGAGGCCGAGTTCTACATCTTTGACTCGGTTTCGTTCGACTCGCAGATGAACGGCACGTTCTACGAGATCGACTCGGAGGCGGGCTGGTGGAACACCGGCGAGCCGTTCGAGTCGGACGGCAGCGCCAACCGCGGCTACAAGGTCCGCCCGAAGGGTGGCTACTTCCCCGTCGCGCCGTACGACCATTACGTCGACCTGCGCGACGAGATGTGCACCAACCTGCAGAACGCCGGTTTCGTGCTGGAGCGCGGTCACCACGAGGTGGGCACCGCCGGCCAGGCCGAGATCAACTACAAGTTCAACACGCTGCTGCACGCCGCCGATGACCTGGTGCTGTTCAAGTACATCATCAAGAACACGGCCTGGCAGGCAGGCAAGTCGGTGACGTTCATGCCCAAGCCGCTGTTCGGCGACAACGGTTCCGGCATGCACTGCCACCAGTCGCTGTGGAAGGACGGCAGCCCGCTGTTCCACGACGAGTCGGGTTATGCCGGCCTCTCGGACACCGCGCGCCACTACATCGGCGGCATTCTGCATCACGCGCCGTCGCTGCTGGCCTTCACCAACCCGACGGTGAACTCCTACAAGCGCCTGGTGCCCGGCTACGAGGCCCCGATCAACCTGGTGTACAGCCAGCGCAACCGCTCCGCGTGCGTGCGTATCCCGATCACCGGCAACAACCCGAAGGCCAAGCGCCTCGAGTTCCGTTGCCCCGACAGCTCGGGCAACCCGTACCTGGCGTTCGCGGCGATGATGATGGCCGGCCTGGACGGCATCAAGAAGAAGATGGAGCCGCAGTCGCCTGTCGACAAGGACCTCTACGAGTTGCCGCCGGACGAGGCCGCCAGCATCCCGCAGGCGCCGACCTCGCTGTCGGCCGTGATCGACCGACTCGAGGAGGATCACGAATACCTCACCGAGGGCGGCGTGTTCACCGAGGACCTGATCGAGACCTGGATCTCCTACAAGCGCGAGAACGAGATCCTTCCGGTGCAGATCCGGCCTCACCCGTACGAGATCGCGCTGTACTACGACGTTTAGTCGTTCAGACGGTCTGACAAACGCGGGGCGGAGGATTTCCTCCGCCCCGCGTTTGCGTTGCGGCACAACACCGCCCGACGGCGCGATGTATTTGCAACAGCGAAAACACAGCCTGCATGGTTTCGAGCAAGACTAGGGAAACGCCCGATTCCTCTCGGCCGCTTCGGCCCTAGCGTCATTGCCCGGGGGGAGCCGCGTCGTGCGGCCGGTGCTCCCATGCCCCACCGGCCGCACGACGTCCGGCGTGTGATTCACAACGCAACGACGTGACCCGTAGGGTCATTCGCATGACCACCAAAGTGGACGCACGCCTCAACTCATACACCCCCGCTGTCCTGAGCCTGTTCCGCATCGTGTTCGCATTGATGTTCACGCTGTTCGGCACATCGCATGTCTTCAATTGGCCGATCGCGTTCGGAATCCCAACCGGCGCTTGGCCGGTCTGGTACGCCGGCGTCATCGAACTGATCACCGGGCTGCTGATTCTGCTGGGACTGTTCACCCGCGTCGCGGCGTTCATCGCCTCGGGCCACATGGCAGTCACCTATTTCTGGCAACACCAGCCGAAGGGCTTGTGGCCGATCGTCGCGCCACAGATGGGCGGAAACGGCGGCCTGCCTGCGATCCTGTTCTGCTTTGCCTTCTTCCTGCTGGTGTTCACCGGCCCCGGCGCCTACGCGCTCGATTCGATGCGGGCTCGTCGCGTACGTCAATAAATAGCGAACGCAAGGAAATGCAGACAGCTAACCGACGGAAACGTTAATTACCTGATCAGATCGCATAGATTTCAAATCTAGGGAAACACCCTATTCCCCTACAGCAACCAATGGTCGATCATTGATCAATGACCTCTTGGTCCAGGGCCGACGCGGCTCCGATGCTGATGGTGTGTCAGGTGGGGCCATGTGATCGCGTCACCGGAGCGGTCACCTACCAGGCGACCGTCGGGAACGACGCCGCCTTCGCCCTGTCGTTCACCGAGCCGCGCGACGGCGAAGTCGCCGACCTCGGATACGGAATGTTCCGCTATACGCCACATGCGCGGGTGAACGCCGAATCCGACAGCTTCACGGTCATTGCCGACGACGGCCGCGGCGGCTCGTTCGACTCGCTGGTGACTTGGGTCAACGACAATCAGGTTCCGGTCGCGGTCGCACCGCCGCGGTTGTGGCCGCCCGATCCGACCACCGGCGCGGTCACCGTCTCTCCGAATATCGTTGACCCCGACGGTGATTGGCTGACCTACACGCTCGATGCCCCGTTCCCGCGACGCGGTTCGGTGACGATCGACTGGGACGGCACCTTCACCTACGTGCCTTACCCGTCGGAACGCGATGACACCGCGGCAGGCGAAGAAACGCTTGGCTTCCGCGCGGTCGATCCGCGCGGCGCGAGCGCGTACATCACCGTGACCGTGCCAATCTGCCCGCGCCGCTTTGTCATTCCGCAGGATCCCGATTCGGCGATGCAGAGCCCGGACCCGCGGACCGGCGTGATCACGGGCAGCTGTGGCGGCACTGCCGAGGGATACACCTACGCTGCCAGCGCGCCGGCCAAGGGCACAGTGATGATCGACGCGAAGACGGGCGTCTGGGCCTACCGGCCCGCCGCCACGGCACGGCATCGAGCGGTCGCCGACGACGCGTCGACAGCCGAACGGCACGACAAATTCACCATCACGCTGAAAAAGGGCAAACGGGACAAAGTCACTGTGCCCGTGTCGGTTCCGCTGGTGTCGATGAGGACAGTCCCGTCGTATGCGGTGACCGCCGAGATCCCTCTTGGCGTCGTCCCCGCGGGCATGGCGGTCAGCCCGCGCGGCGAGCAGGTGTACGTGACGAGCTTCGTCGGCGAAGCCGCGGTCACCGTGGTCCGCACTGTCGACAACACCCTCTCGCGGATCCCTCTCACGTTCCGGCCCGAGGGCATCGTCGTCGGCCCCGACGGTCGCCGTCTCTATGTAGCGGACCCGGCCGGCCGACGGGTTGCGGTGATCGACCCGACCGAACACACCACGACGTTCATCCCGGTCGGCGATCGCCCGTTCCACATGGCCGTCCTCGGCGCCGACCTCTACGTGGCCAACAATCAAGACGGCACGGTGAGCGTGATCGACACCATCGAGGGAGTCGTGGTCCGGACCATCGAGGTCGGCGGACACCCGTACACGGCGGCAGGCGCGCTCGGCCAGGCCTTCGTCACCGACTACAGCTTCTACGGCGGCGAGTCCACCCACAGCGTGTCGGTGATCGCCGCGCGCGGTGATCTGATCGGGATCGCCCCCGCGGGCTACTACCCGACAGGGGTCGCGGTCTCACCGGACGACAGGCGGATCTACGTCGCCAACAACGAGGGTTCGTACAACACCAGCCATCCCGGCACCACGACGGTCATCAACGCCACCACCGGCGCGGTCATGGACACGCTGCCCGTCGGCGGCTGCGCGGTCGCGGTCAGCGACAACGGAGACCACGTGTACGTGGCGAGCCAGGGTTACGACACCACGTTCACCAGCAAGCTGTCGATCGTCGACCTGCCCACCGGACGCATCACGAACGTCCCGATCCATGGCATGCCAAATGCGTTGGCGCTCAGCGGGGATCGCATCTACGTCACCGATACGTGGCACTCGTCGTTGGTACAGGTGACCGCGCGCGACGTTGCTGTGGTCGACTCCGGCGCCGCCAACCGCCCGCCGCACGTGACCATCACCGAGGCCGGCTATCACCTGATTCAGGTGACCGCGGTGGACCCCGACAATGACACCGTCACGTTCACCGCGTCACAACCCTTCTGCGGCACGGTCAACGACCTCGGCAACGGCCTGTTCCAGTACACGCCCAGCGCCATGGCGGTCGGTGGATTCATCGACCGCTTCGCCATCACCGTCGACGACGGCCACGGCGGAGTGGTCACCAAGACCGTCGCCCTAGGTGTCTAGCCCGAGGTCCTTGCGGAACTTCCGCATGCCGTCGATCTTCTCGGCGAGCGAGGCCGACGGACCGCTGTAGAACATCCACGGCATCGTGATGATCCCGGTGATACCGCTGGCCTCGGCACGTTCGTAGTGCTCTGGGGTGAATGCATCCGTCAGCGGCGTCAAGATCGTGAAATCATCCATCGACAGCCCGTTTTCGGCCCGCATCTCGCGGAGCCGATCGACCCGTTCGATCGCGCGATCGGTGGTGATCAGGTCGCCGATCCAGCCGTCGTTGCGCGCTGCGCGCTTCAGCGCGATGTCACTCAGGCCGCCGACGTAGATCGGGATGTGCGGGGGCGTCGGCTCCATCTCGAGTCGCGGCGCGGAGTAGAACTCGCCGTCGAATTCGGTCCAGCCGGGCTGCCACAACGCCTTCATCAACTCGAGCATCTCGTCGGTGCGCTTGCCGCGGCGGTCGAAGCGCTGACCCATCAACGTGAACTCTTCCTCGCACCAGCCGACGCCTATTCCGAGCTCCAGCCGGCCGCCCGCCAGAACAGCCGCCGTACCAATCGATTTCGCAGCGGAGTACGGATCCCGCATGGCTGGCAGGTACACGGTCGTGACGAAGTGCAGCCGCGTGGTGACGAGCGCGATCGCGCCGATCATCACCCAGGGATCGGGCCAGTCGGTGAACGCTTCCCAGCGGCGCTTGCCGTCCTTGGTGTAGGGGTACGGCGTGCTCAGCGTCTCGAGGTTGATCACATGGTCCGGGATGCCCAGCCCGTCGTAGCCGAGATCATCTGCGGCCTTGGCGATTTCGACGACCTCGCTGGTGTCCAGAAACGCTGTGCTGACATAGAACTTCATCCGGCGTCCCTGGCCCATGCCGGTCTGATGAACACTCCCTCTGCCTCCACTGTGGTGCCTTCGGCGTCGCTGAGGTAGCCGCGCGCAAAGGTTTTCACGCCTTCGGTTCGGTCGATGTAGGCCTCGGCGCGCAGCGGACCCAGCGGTGTGCCGCGCAGATAACGAAGGCTGATGGTGCCGGTGAACTTCGGCTGGGTCAGCCCCTCGCTGGCGGCCTCGCCGAGAATATGGTCGAGCACCAGCGCGCAGATGCCACCGTGCACCCATCCCGGCGGCCCCTCATACGCGCCGCTGAGGGTGAACTCGCTCCAGGCTCGTCCGTCGGCCTCGTGGTGAATGATCATCGGCGGGGCGATCGCATTACGCACTCCGACAGCGGGATTGGCCCACGCCAGGGGACGCCCGGTGTCTTCGTGACGCAGCGTCGTCGTCACCGTGCGCTTCTTCTGCTCGAGCATCGCGACGACCGCCTCAACCGCGGCCTGTGCCTCCCGAGCGGTCGCCTCGTCGACGTCGGTGTGGATGCCCGCATCGATGAGTCGGCGGATCGCGTCGGTCAGCGGCTCGTAGAGCACGCGCTGACGGTCGTACTCCTGCGCACTGATCACATCGAACCCGAAGTCCATGCTCATTCGCCGAACACCTTTCGCACCACCGCTTTCGCCCGCCGCGTCACCCGCAGATAGTTGTCGAGGAACTCGCTACCGTCGTCGCTGCCCCAGCCCGCGGCCAGCGCAACGGCGTTGAGCTGGCGGCCGGGACCGGGCAGCTGATCGGTCGGCTTGCCACGCACCAACACCAACGCGTTGCGCGCCCGCGTTGCGGTCAGCCACGCCTGGCGCAACAGCTCGACATCACCCTCGGCGATCAGCTCGGCGGCGCCGATCGCGTCGAGGGTGGCCAATGTCGAAGTGTTGTGCAGCGCAGGCACTTTGTGCGCATGGCGCAGCTGAATCAGTTGCACCGTCCACTCGATGTCGGCAAGGCCGCCGCGACCCAGCTTGGTGTGCGTGTTCGGGTCGGCGCCGCGCGGAAGCCGCTCGGCGTCGATGCGCGCCTTGATGCGTCTGATCTCCTGCACGGCTTGTGCCGATACGCCGCCAGGTGGATAGCGAACCTTGTCGATCGTCAACAGGAAGCGCTCCCCCAGATCGAGGTCGCCTGCGACGCGGTGCGCCCGCAGCAGCGCCTGCACCTCCCATGTCTGGGCGTACTTCTCGTAATACGCCTCATACGACGCGAGTGTGCGCACCAGCGGGCCGTTGCGGCCCTCCGGCCGCAGGTTGGCGTCGACCTCCAGCGGCGGGTCTGCGCTCGGCGTGCCGAGCAGTGTGCGGACCTGCTCGGCGATGGTCACCGCCCAGCGCACCGCGACAGATTCGTCGACACCCTCCACGGGGTCGCACACGAACATCACGTCCGCATCGGATCCGTAGCCGAGTTCGCCCCCACCGAGCCGGCCCATCCCGATCACCGCGATGCGCGCGGGCACCCCACCCTTGGGGGTGTTGGCCCGGATGATCGCCTCCAACGCCGCCTGCAGCACGGCCACCCACACCGAGGTCAGCGCGTTGCACACATCGGTCACCTCGAGCATGCCGAGCAGGTCGGCAGAGGCGATGCGGGCCAGCTCCCTGCGACGCAGGGTGCGCGCCGCCGCGATGGCCCGCACCGGGTCGGCATGTCGGCCGGCCGAGGCGATCAACGCCCGCGACACCGCGTCGGGGTCGACTTCGAGCAGCTTCGGACCCGTGGGTCCGTCGGCATACTGCTGGATCACCTCGGGTGCCCGCATCAACAGGTCGGGCACGTAGGCCGACGTGCCGAGCACCTGCATCAGCCGCTTGGCCACGGCGCCCTCGTCGCGCAGCGTCGACAGGTACCACCGGTGGTCGGCCAGCTCCTCGCTGATCCGGCGGTACGCGAGCAGGCCCGCATCGGGGTCCGGCGTATCGGACAGCCAGTCCAGCAGAGTGGGCAGCAGGACCTGCTGCACGCGGCCGCGCCTGCCGGAGTGGCCGGTGAGCGCGGCGAGGTGGGTCAGCGCGCTCTGCGGACCCTCATAGCCGAGCGCCGCGAGCTGACGTTCGGCGGCCTGTGGGCTCATGCCACCGGAAATTCCGGCAATGCCAACTGTGCCAACGGATTCCAGCAGTGGTTGATAGAACAGCTTGGCGTGCAGCCGCGACACCCGCATGTTCTGGCGCTTGAGTTCCTCGCGCAGCACCCCCTGCGCATCGTGCCGCCCGTCGGGACGCACATGCGCCGCGCGCGCCAGCCACCGCAGTGCCTCGTCGTCGTCCTCGTCGGGCAGCATGTGGGTGCGCTTCAGCCGCTGTAGCTGCAGCCGATGCTCGAGCAACCGCAGGAACTCGTAGGACGCGGTCAGATTCGCGGCGTCATCGCGGCCGATGTAGCCGCCCGAGCCGAGCGCGGCCAGCGCGTCGACCGTCGACGCGACATGCAGCGCCTCGTCGTTGCGGCCGTGCACCATCTGCAGCAGCTGCACCGCGAATTCCACGTCGCGCAGCCCGCCGGTGCCGAGTTTGATCTCGCGGGCCCGCACCCCCGCGGGGACCAGTTCCTCGACGCGCCGCCGCATGGCCTGCACTTCGGCAACGAAGTCCTCGCGCTCGCTGGCAGTCCACACCATCGGCATCAGCGCCTCGATGTATTGCCTGCCCAGTTCGGCATCGCCCGTCGAAGGCCGCGCCTTCAGCAGCGCCTGAAACTCCCATGTCTTGGCCCACCGCTGGTAGTAGGCGATATGGCTGTCCAGGGTGCGCACCAGCTGGCCGTGCTTGCCCTCCGGCCGCAGCGCCGCGTCGACCTCGAAGAAGGCGTCGCCTGCGAACCGCATCATCTCGCCTGCCACCCGCGTCTCGAGGGCATCTGCGGTCTGGCCGACGAAGATGACGTCGACGTCGCTGACGTAATTCAGCTCGCGCGCGCCGCACTTGCCCATCGCGATCACCGCGAGCCGCGGCGGCTCGCCGCCGCCTGTCACCGATTTATTGGCGACGATCAACGCGGCGCCGACGGCGGCGTCGGCGATGTCGGAGAGGTGCTCGCCGACCGTGGTGAACGGCAGCACTGGTTCGTTCTCGACCGTCGGCGCCAGGTCGAGTCCGGCCAGCACCAGCAGCCGGTCGCGGTGCAGCGCCCGCAGTGGCAGCAGCGCAGCCGTTGTGTCGCTTGCCTTTTCGGCCTCCGCGGCGAACATGGTCCGCAGCTCGTCGGCCGAGGGCAGGGTGACCGCGCCTGCCAGCAGCCGCCACGACTCGGGGTGGGCGACCAGATGGTCGCCGAGCGCCAGCGAGGACCCGAGCACCCCGAACAGCCGTCCGCGCAGCGCCTTGTCCTTGACGAGGGCCTGGTTGAGTTCGGCCCAGTCGGCTCCGACGGCGTCGGCCAGCCTGACCAGCGCGCGCAGGGCCTCATCGGCATCGGGTGCGCGCGACAGCGACCACAACAGCTCGACATGCGCGTCGCTGTTCCAGCCCAGTCGGTCCAGGTCCGCGGCCGCGGAGGACTCGACCAGCCCGAGCCGCCCTACGCTGGGCAGCTTGGGACGCTGCGTCGCAGGTTTGGCCACCACTCGAAACTAGCGCAGCCGTGATTCGACGCGTCAGCTAGAGGGACAGGTAGGTCTTCAGCTCGAACGGTGTGACGTGGCTGCGGTAGTTCTCCCACTCGGTGCGCTTGTTGCGTAGGAAGTAGTCGAACACGTGCTCCCCCAACGCTTCCGCGACGAGTTCGGAGTTCTCCATCTCGGTCAGCGCGACGCCGAGGCTGCCGGGCAGCTCCTTGTAGCCCATCGCCCGGCGCTCTTCGGTGGTCAGGCTCCAGACGTTGTCCTCGGCCTGCGGGCCGAGCACGTAGTTCTTCTCGATGCCACGAAGGCCCGCGGCCAGCAGCACCGCGAACGTCAGGTACGGGTTGCAGGCCGAATCGGGGCTGCGCACCTCGACCCGACGCGACGACGCCTTGCGCGGCGTGTACATCGGCACCCGCACCAACGCCGAGCGGTTGGCCGCGCCCCAGGATGCGGCCGTCGGCGCCTCACCGCCGTGCACAAGCCGCTTGTAGGAGTTCACCCACTGATTGGTGACGGCGCTGATCTCCTGGGCGTGCTCGAGGATCCCCGCGATGAACGACTTGGCGACGTCGGACAGCTGCAGCGGGTCGTCAGGACTGTGGAAGGCGTTGGTCTCGCCTTCGAACAGGCTCATGTGCGTGTGCATGGCAGAGCCGGGATGTTCGGCAAAAGGCTTGGGCATGAACGAGGCTCGCACCCCGTCGCCGATGGCTACCTCTTTGACCACGTACCGGAACGTCATCACGTTGTCGGCCATGGACAGTGCATCGGCGTAGCGCAGATCGATCTCCTGCTGGCCCGGTGCGCCCTCGTGATGGCTGAACTCCACCGAGATGCCCATCTGCTCGAGGGCGTCGATGGCGTGGCGGCGGAAGTTCGGCGCGGCGTCGTGCACGGCCTGATCGAAGTAGCCGCCGTTGTCGGCGGGCACCGGCGGCGAGCCGTCCTCCTCGCCGGGCTTGAGCAGAAAGAACTCGATCTCCGGGTGCACGTAGCAGGAGAAGCCGAGGTCGCTGGCCTTGGACAGCTGCCTGCGCAGGACGTGCCGCGAGTCGGCCCACGACGGCGAACCGTCGGGCATCGTGATGTCGCAGAACATCCGCGCCGAGTGGTGCTTGCCCGAACTACTGGTCCACGGCAACACCTGGAACGTCGACGGATCGGGGCGCGCCACCATGTCTGCTTCCGACACGCGCGCGAAGCCCTCGATGGCCGACCCGTCGAACCCGATGCCCTCCTCGAAGGCGCCTTCGAGTTCGGCAGGCGCGATCGCGACCGACTTCAGGTATCCGAGGACGTCGGTGAACCACAACCGGACGAAGCGGATGTCGCGTTCCTCCAGCGTGCGCAGCACGAATTCCTTCTGCCGATCCATGACCGCAGCGTAGGTTCGCGCTGTTAAATCTGTGTTACACGGGCGCTGCGTTTGGTGCTAGCAGCGCAGACCGTCCGGCGGGACCACCGAATCCACGAAGAAGTTCACCACCGACGTGTCGACACATTCGTCGCCGTTGAACACCACGGTGTGCTGGGTGCCGTCGAACGTGATCAGCGGGGCGCCCATCTGATGCGCCAAGTCGACCCCCGCCTGGTACGGCGTGGCCGGGTCATGGGTCGTTGAGACGACGACGACCTTGCCGGGACCCGGCGAGGTCGCCGGGTGCGGGGTCGACGTCGGAGGCACCGGCCACATCGCACACAGATCGCGCGGAGCGAACCCGGTGAAGGTGCCGTACTCCATGAACGGCGCGACCTCACGGATCTGCCGATCAGCGTCGGCCCACACCGCGGGGTCGGTCGGGTACGCCGAGTCGACGCAGCGGATCGCGGCGAACGCGTCCTGAAGGTTTTTGTAGTGACCCGATTCGTCGCGATGCTGATAGTCATCGGCCAGCAGCAGGAGGTCTCCGGCGTCGGTGCCGCGCTGCAGGCCGAGCAGTCCACTGGTCAGGTACTGCCAATAGCGTCGCGAGTAGAGCGCGTTGACCGTGCCGGTCATCGCGTCCTGATAGCTCAGGCCGCGCGGATCCGACGTCCAGCCAGGCTTGTTCACCAACGGGTTGACCAACTCGTGGAAGCGGTCGACGAACTTCGTCGGATCGGTGCCGAGCGGGCAGCCCGTCGACTGCGCGCAGTCGGTCGCGTAATCATTGAAAGCCGTTTGGAAACCGGCCATTTGGCGGATGCTGTTGGCGATCGGATCGAGACTGGGGTCGACGGCGCCATCGAGAACCATCGCCCGGACGCGGTCCGGGTACTGCTCGGCGTACGCGGCGCCCAGTTCGGTGCCGTAGGAGAAGCCGAGATAGTTGATCTGGTTCTCGCCGAGCGCCGACCGCACCACGTCCATGTCGCGCACCGACGACGCGGTGCCGGCGTTGGCGAGGAACTCGTTGCCCATCCGCTGGGCGCACTGGCCGGCGAGCTGGGTATAGAGGCCTTCGATGTGGGCGACACCGTCGGGGCTGTAGTCGGCCATCGGCTCACGACGCCACGCGTCGAACTCTTCGTCGGTGCGACAGCGCAGTTCCGGGGTGGAGTGGCCGACCCCGCGCGGATCGATGCCGATCAGATCGAACCGGCGGGTGATATCGGTGTTGGCCAGGGACGCGCCCATGCCTGCGACGGTGTCGACCGCCGATGCGCCGGGCCCACCGGGGTTGACGACGAGCACACCCATGCGGTCGCCCGACGCCGGAATGCGAATCACGGCCAACTGCGCTTGGGCGCCTTCAGGTTTGGCGTAATCCACCGGAACAGACACGGTCCCGCACTGTGCGGTCGGAATGGGTGTCGTGTCCCCGACGAACCGCTCGCAGCTTCCCCACAGCGGCGGCTGGCCGTACTGCTGCAGCGACTCGCCTTCCGGCGACGCCCATGCAGCAGGACACGCGATCGCCGACATCAAAGAGATCGCGAGCAGCACTGAATTCACCCTGCCCGCCCGCCACATGGCGAACATGTTCGCATGCGCAACGGCCGCAGGTCTGCGCCTGGGATACAACGGTGACCAGGCTGTTATCTCGCGTCTAGCTCGTAGGTCAGCCAAGTGGACTTTTCGGCGCCGATGCCGTCGTAAAGGCGTTGCGCGGTCGCGTTGTCCGGAGCCGTCTCCCACACCAACTTCTCGGCACCGCGCTCACGGCACATGTCCAGACAGCGCTCGATCAACGCGCGTCCCGTGCCCGTGCCCCGGGACGCCGGCACCACGAACAAGTCGTTGAGCACCCCGACCCGGGCGGCATACAGCGTCTGCCACGTCCAGTAGATCGTCGCGAAACCCAGTGGCGTTCCGTCGGTATCGCGCGCAATCAGCTGAAGCCCCTCGGACGGGTCGTCGATCAACGCCGCCACCAGCGCGCCCAACCGCTCGTCAGAGGGCTCGACGCGATAAAAGTCGCAGTATGCCCGCAGCATCGGCATCAACTCGGGGACGTCGGCGCGCCCGACGGTGGTGATGGTCAGCATCGGGCGTTCGCCGGCGGCACCGTCACGTCCAGAAGGTAACGCGTCGCGATGTCGTCGACGCACGAATTCCCTTGGAAGACAACGGTGTGCTGAGTTCCTTCGAACGTGAGCAACGTGCCACCGAGTTGCTGAGCCAGGTCGACGCCTGCCTTGTACGGTGTTGCCGGGTCGTTGGTTGTCGAGACCACGAGGATCGGCGGCAGGCCTTTCACATTGATCTCATGCTGATCGCCGGTCGCGGGCACCGGCCAGAACGCGCACGTGTCAAGGGGTGCAAGGCCGGTGAATTCGCCGTAGTTCATGAACGGCGCGACCTCGCGGACGCGACGGTCCTCGTCGACCACCTTGGCGCGGTCGGTGATGTGCGGCTTGTCCATGCAGTTGACCGCGACGCGAACGTCGGTGGAGTTGTTGTAATGCCCCTTGGCGTCGCGACCCATGTAGAGGTCGGCCATCGCGAGCATGGTGTCGCCCGTGCCGTCGCGCAGTTCCGACAGCGCCTGGGTCAGGTGCCGCCACAGGTTCGGTGAGTACAACGGCAGAATCGTTCCGACGATCGCATCGCTATAGCTCAGCCCGCGGGGATCCCTCGTCTCGGCCGGGTGCTTCACCAACGGTTCGACCAGGCTCTTGTAGACCTCCGTCGCCTTGGCGGGATCGGTGCCAAGCGGGCAGTCGGGGTGCTGTGCACAGTCGGCGGCGTAGTTGTCGAACGCCTTCTGGAACGCGGCGGCCTGCCGGATCTCCTCCTCGAT
Organism: Mycobacterium sp. OAE908; assembly: GCF_017872775.1. Taxonomy (NCBI): domain Bacteria; kingdom Bacillati; phylum Actinomycetota; class Actinomycetes; order Mycobacteriales; family Mycobacteriaceae; genus Mycobacterium; species Mycobacterium sp. OAE908. The sequence continues at coordinate 774,926 of NZ_JAGGJL010000002.1, read as the reverse complement.
CTGGTCGGCGTTGGGGTCGACGGCGCCGTCGAGGATCATCGCGCGGACCTTGTCGGGATAGTCCTCGGCGTAAAGCGCCCCGATCCGGGTGCCGTACGAGTAGCCGAGATAGGTCAGCTTGTCGTCGCCGAGGCCGACGCGGATGGCCTCGAGATCCTTTGCCACGTTGGCGGTTCCGAGGTTCTCCAGGAATTCCTTGCCCATCTTGTCAAGACAGCGCTGGACGAACTCCTTGTTCTCCTTCTCGATGTGGTCGACGCCCTCCTGGGTGTACTCGACTGTCGGGTCCGCGCGCAGCCGGTCATTGTCGTCATCGGAGTTGCACCACGCCGCGGGCATGGAGTTGGCGACGCCGCGGGGGTCGAAGCCGACGAGATCGAATCGCTCCCGCAGCGGCTGCGGCAACGTCGAGGCCATCGAAGCGGCCGCTTCGACGCCCGACTCCCCCGGGCCGCCCGGGTTGACGACGAGCGAGCCGATCTTGTCGCCGGTGGCCTTGATCCGAAGCATCGCGATCTGAGCGACGTCGCCGTCGGGCTTGGAGTAGTCGACGGGCACCGACAGCAATCCGCACTCGGCGCCCGCGGGGATGCGAGCTTCTTCGGTGGCCGCCGACTTGCACGGCGACCACTGGATCGGTGTGCCCGGCCGGGGCGCCGAGATGACGGCGCGTCCCTGGACCACGTTGCTGCACCCGGCCAGAAGCAGGGCAGCGATGGTCGCGAGGACCCCGATCTTGAGGTTCATGGCTTCACATGCTGCCATGACCGGGCATCCGCCCTGGCGAGGCGGGGTTTGAAGCGTTACCTCGTGGCGTCGAGCAACTCGTTCAGCGCGGCTTCGAAGTCGTCGGCCATGTCCCACAGATCGGGCAGCAACTCAGGACAGGACACGATGCCGACGTCAAGCTTGCCGGTCAAAGACATCACGGTGATGTTCAGCCCTGAGCCGTGGAAGATCGGGCCCAGCGGGTACATGGCCTTGACCTCGCTGCCGAGGAAGTACAGCGGCACCTGCGGGCCGGGCACGTTGGAGATGACCAGGTTGTGCACCGGGCGCGCCTCTGTCAGCCGACTGCTTGCGTAGACACGCATGGCCACACCGAACACCGCGGGCGCGGCGAACTGGGTCCAGTCCTGAAGCAGGGTCGCCCCGATGGCCGAACTGTGTTGTTTGGCAACCGAATTCGCCTCTGCGATGGATTTCAGCCGCTGGCCGGGGTCGTCGATGTGGGTTTCCAGTTTGGCGAACATGCCCGACACCTGATTGCGGCCGGGCCGGTCGGACTTCTCGTGCACCGACACCGGGACCATCGCGACAAGCGAGTTGTCGGGCAGTTCGCCGCGGTCCTGCAGGAACTTCCGCAGCACCCCGGAAACCAGCGCCATCACGACGTCGTTGACCTTCACGCCGAAGTGGTTTTTGACGGTCTTGATGTCCTCGAGGTCCAGTTGGGCGAACGCGATGTTGCGGTGGCCGGTGACGTTGGCGTTGAACGCGGTCTTGGGCGCGGCGAACGGTGCGGCCATCGCCAGCCCGCTGCGGGCGCGTTTGAGGGTGTCCACCACCGTCGAAAGCGTGGTCGGCACCACGTTGACCAGCCGTAACGGCCGGGTGACGAACTTGACTGCGCCGCTGACCGCGATCTCAAGACCGCTGGCATCGCCAACGCCGTCGACTGGGTCCGGCGGGGGCGCGTCTGGTTCGGTGCTGCACAGCTGCGACATCAGGTTGGCGCCGGTGACGCCGTCGATGCCGGCGTGGTGCATCTTGGTCATGATCGCCAGCCGGCCCCCGGCGTGGGCGTCGGTGCCCGCGATGTTCTCGATCACCCACGTCTCCCACAGCGGCCTGCTGCGGTCCAGCGGAAGCGAAGCGATGTGGCCGCAGATCTCGGCCAGCTCACGTCGACCGCCCGGCGCAGGCAGGCCGATGCGATGCAGATGCCGGTCGACGTCAAAGTCCTTGTCGTCCACCCACACTGGATGGTCGGGGTTGAATCGGCTGTCGGCGAGCTTCTCGCGGAACTGCGGCATCGCCTTGATGCGCAGGTTCAGCGCGTCGCGCAGTCGGTCGAAGGTGTAGCCACCCGGCATGGTCGAGGTGTCGAGTTCGAGAATCGAGCACACATGCAATGGCTGCTTGGCGGTTTCGAGGTAAAGGAAGCTGGCGTCGAGTCCGCTGAGCCGTTGCATGCCGGGAAGCTTATGCGTGGTCGCGCCGACTGTGAGGAAATCCACTTGACGGACTTTTAACTTTCCGACGCGACAGTGGCAGACTTGTGAACGTCAGACGAACCCGGGGACCCAGAGGGCCACGAGGATCGACCCGACGAAACTACGAGGGACAATGATGTCTGAGCAGACTGTTTACGGTGCTGCAGATTCCAAACCGCGCGCCAAAGTACGTACCCATCACCTTTTGAAGTGGAAGTCAGAAGGCCACAAGTGGGCCATGCTGACCGCCTACGACTACTCCACGGCCCGCGTCTTCGACGAAGCCGAGATTCCGGTGCTGCTTGTCGGCGACTCCGCCGCCAACGTGGTCTACGGCTATGACACCACGGTGCCGGTGACCATCGACGAGCTCATTCCGTTGGTCCGCGGCGTCGTGCGGGGCGCTCCGCACGCACTGGTGGTCGCGGATCTGCCGTTCGGCAGTTATGAGGCCGGCCCGCAGCAGGCGCTGGCCACCGCAACCCGGTTCCTCAAGGAAACCGGCGCGCATGCGGTCAAGCTGGAAGGCGGCGAGCGGGTCGCCGATCAGATCGCGACGCTGACGCAGGCCGGCATTCCGGTGGTGGCCCACATCGGATTCACCCCGCAGAGCGTGAACGGGCTCGGCGGCTTCCGGGTACAGGGCCGCGGTGACGGCGCCGAGCAGACCATTCACGACGCCATCGCCGTTCAGGAAGCCGGCGCCATCGCCGTCGTGCTGGAGATGGTGCCCGCCGAGCTGGCCACCCAGATCACCGGCAAGCTGACCATTCCCACCGTGGGGATCGGCGCGGGACCGAACTGCGATGCGCAGGTGCTGGTCTGGCAGGACATGGCAGGAATGACAAGCGGCAAGACGGCCAAGTTCGTCAAGCGCTTCGGTGACATCGGCGGCGAATTACGCAGTGCCGCAGTGCAATACGCTAACGAGGTGGCCAGCGGCGCGTTCCCGGCCGAGGAGCACTCCTTCTAGGTCTTCGGCCTACCGCTACTGGAACTCGGGTTTGCGCTTCGCCAGGAACGCGTCGATGCCCTCGCGGCCGTCGGCGGAGTCCGCCAGCTTCGCGATCACCCGGCCCTCGAGTTCCATCTGCTCTTCGAGGCCGGCGGAGAACGTGGACAGCAGAAGGTTCTTCACACCGCCGTTGGATTCACTTGCGGTGGCGGCCATTTGGCTGGCGAGCTGATCGGTGCGGGCGGCCAATTCCGCGTCGGGCACCACCTCGGTGACCAAACCCCACTGCGACGCCTCCTGCGAGCCAAGCGTGCGGTTTGTCAGCATCAACTCCTTGGTCTTGGTGATGCCGATCAGCCGCGGCAGGTAGTACGAAGAACTGCCATCCGGGCTCAGCCCCGCGCGCGTGTAGGCCATCGTGAACGAGGAAGACTCCGCTGCCAGCACCAGATCGCCGGTGACCGCCAGCGAGAACCCTGCGCCGGCCGCGACACCGTTGACCGAGGTGATCACCACTGCGTTCATCCGCGCGAACGTCGAGATGGCGCGGTGCAGTTCGTCGGCGACGACCTTGATGAACGGACCGCGGGTCTGCGCGGCCGCGAACGACTTGAGATCCCCTCCGGCGCAGAAGAACCGGCCCGATCCGGTGATGACGACCACCTTGGTGGATGGTGTGTCGCAACGCTTGGCAGCATCGGCCAGTTCGCGAGTCATGGTGTCGTTCATGCCGTTTGCGGCATCTGGACGGTTCAGCGTGATCCGTGTGATGGGCCCGGACTGCTCGAACTTGATGGTCTCGTATTCGGTCACACCTGGACTGTATCGGCAAACCCCAGCCGGGCGGCCGTCGCCTTGTGAAGTTTGGCGAAGTCGCCGGCGAACCCCAATGTGCGCAGTGCACCGTCGGCAATCACCCATGCCTGCTCGTCGGGGCAATCGATGTCGTCGGAGCGCCTGTTGATCACCGATTCGACCAGCCGAAACGGCAGATCGTCGGCATCGGCTGGCCCGTCGTACTCCGCGATGACCTCGGCCGAGATGCTGCGATACCGGCCGCGCAGTTCGGCACGCCGCAGTCGGAACTGTTCGAAGCGATCCAGGCGCAACTCGGGAAGCAGATACAACGCGCCCAGATTCCAGCGACTGGCGCACAGTTGGGTCACATCAGCGACGACCAACGCGTGCAGTCGTGGCGCGGCCGGGCCCTTCTCGCCGAGGAGTTCGGCGGCCAGCCGCAACGGCTCGTCGACCGTGCCGGTCAGCAGGGCGTCGAGGATGTCGTCCTTGGTGGCGAAGTGGTGATACAGCGAGGCCTGTCGAACGCCGACGGCATCGGCGATCCTCCGCGTCGATGTGCTCGCGTAACCGAGGTCGGTAAAGAGTTCGGCTGCCGCGTCGAGGATCTCCTCACGCGCGGTCTTACCCGGTCGCCGCGACTGCTCCAGCCTCGGGCGTCCACGGCCGTCGCTGCGCATGGCCCCATTCTCGCACTGAGATTGGGATACTCAGGAGATCGGCGAAGGGGGAGGACTGGCGTGAACGAGCACTCGCCGGAGCGGCAAAAGGCGTATGACCGAGAGTTAGCCCATTCACGTCATGTGATCAACACAGCCAAACTGGTGGTGACCTTCGCGGCGGCAACCGCAGCGACCTTTGTTGCTACTGCACTGCAAACGGGAAACCCGAACTGCTCGGACAGGTGGGCGGCCTGGCTGCTGATTCCCACCCTCGTCATAACCGTTGGTCTTGTCGTGTTCCCGCCGTTTCACCACGAAGGCGAGCTGACACCGGAGAAGTTTCAACACGTGAAGCGGTGGACGTGGGCGGCGTACGCACTGATGGTGGCGCAAATCGCTTTTGCGGCAGCATCGAGCGTCGTCGCTGTGATCGGGTTGCTACACGAGACGCCGCGAGCCTGACTCGAGTGGCCCTAATACCTGTCATTTGATAGAAATACAGTCAACGCACTCGTAACAGCCGCGATACGCGGGTGGAATCGCTGCGCTGAAAACTTTCAAGTGACAGTTATTCGGACAGGAGCCGACCTTGGGTACCGAATCGACGACAGGGGCGCGCGACCACGCCCGGTCTCAGGTACAAACCGCCGCCATGCGGATTCCCGCCACGCCGCCCGACCTCGAACCGTCGCGGCTGCTGTGGGCCGAGGCTGTACCTCCCGGCTCATATGCGACCAAAGTCCTTGGCCGCGGCACCCGCCTCCGCTTGATCGACCCCGACGGCGGCGCGTGCGCACATCTGCTGCTCTTTCGCTCAGACGCGCCATGGGAGCGACTCAACCTGGCCGACACCGTGAAGGTGCCGTGGCAGGCATACCTCGGCGTCGGGCATCCGCTGCTGTCTGATCAGGGCAGGGTGTTGGCGACCGTGGTCGCAGACAGCTCGGGCCATCACGACACGTTGTGCGGCATGACCGATGCCGGGCGGGCGAAGATGCTGCTGGCCGCCGTCAAGCACGGCCTCGATCTGCGCGACGTTGCGCCATCGGTGTCGCTGTTCAAGGGCGTGCGCGTCGGCGACGACGGGTCGCTGGGCTTCACTGGGTCGGCTGGACCGGGGGCGGCAGTCGATCTGCTCATTCACCTGCCTGTGGTGGTCGCTCTCGTCAACACGGCTCATCCCCTCGACCCCGATCCCGCGCTGACCGGTCTCGACGTGCTGGCCTGGCGCGCGGGTGAACAGCTGACCACCCCGGTCAACGACGAACCCGAATACCTGCGTGCCCTGTTCAACACCGAAAGCACTTGGGCCGCAGCGCAAACCAGTGAGGCAAGCAAATGACAACGACAGAACTGACCGTCATCGCCGACGAGGTGGTGGATGCGTGTGCGCCATGGTCGGCGATCGTGCGGGCAGGCCAGACTCTGCAGATCATCGATCTGCACGGGAATCAGGCGGTCGACACCCTGCTCTGGGGCGTCGCCGGCGATGAGGTGGATTACCGGTTGCGCTACAGCGCACAAGCCACCATTGCCGCGCAGCGCAACATCTTCCTGAGCACCGGTTCGGTGCTGCGGGCCGCCGACGGCACACCGCTGATGACGATCGTCGCCGACGATGTCGGCAACCACGACACCATCGCCGGCGCATGCTCCAAGGAATCCAACACGCTGCGCTACGGCCATCACACCGTGCACCAACACGCTTGCGCCGAGAACTTTTTGGCCGAGGGCGCCCGATGGGGGCTTGGCAAGCGCGACATCGTGCCGAACATCAACTTCTTCATGAACGTGCCCGTCGAGGCCGACGGCACGCTCGGCATCGTCGACGGGCTTTCCGCCCCGGGCAAGTCGCTTTCGGTGCGCGCCGACCGCGACACACTCGTGCTGGTGTCGAACTGCCCGCAGATCAACAACCCCTGCAACGGCTTCAACCCCACACCCGTGCGGATGGTGATCTCGGCCCGATGAGTGCCATCGAGGTGGTGCGGCCCGGGATGCTGACCACCGTGCAGGACTGGCCCGGCCGCATCGGCTACTGGCATGTCGGCGTGCCACCGTCAGGACCGATGGACGATCTGTCGTTCCGGATCGGGAACCGCGTGCTCGGCAACCCGGAGGGCGCCGCAGGGCTGGAATGCACGAGAGGTGGTCCCGCCCTTCGCTTTCCGGATGGTGGACGAGTGTGCGTCACCGGCGCGCCGGTTGTCGTGACCCTGGACGGAACGCCAGTGCCGCAGTGGCAGTCGATCGCGGTCCCCGCCGGCTCAGTGCTGGATGTCGCGACGCTGACCGGTCCCGGAATGCGCTGCTACGTGTTGGTGGCAGGCAGCCTACAGGAACTCGAATACCTCGGCAGCACAGCCACATTCACACTCGGCACATTCGGCGGACACGACGGCAGACCGCTGCGCGAAGGCGACGTGCTCACGGCAGCCCCGGATTCCGGACCGCTCGACGGCCGTCCCGCCCGCGCTGCGATCGACGAGCAGCCCAGCATCGGGCACCGCTGGGAGATCGCCGTCACCGAAGGCCCGCACGCAGCGCCCGAGTTCTTCACCCGCGCCGACATCGAGACGATCATCGGCACCGACTACACCGTGCACTTCAACTCCGATCGCACCGGGGTTCGTCTTGTTGGCCCGAAACCGCAGTGGGCGCGCAGCGACGGCGGCGAAGCCGGACTGCATCCGTCGAACATTCACGACAATGCTTACTGCGTAGGCGCTTTGGACTTCACCGGCGACACCCCGATCCTGCTCGGGCCGGACGGGCCGAGCCTCGGCGGTTTCGTCTGCCCGGTCACCGTGGTCGCCGCCGAGCGCTGGAAGCTCGGCCAGATGGCGCCGGGCGACACCGTGCGGTTTGTACCGGTGCGCGCCGACAGGGCGCCGTCGCTACGCACCATCGACGCGGATCGACGCGCGTCATTCCCACTGGTGATCTCGACGTCGAGCGACAACGACGACGGTGTGCTCAGCCGGTTCATCGCCTCCGACGGCACCGACGTGACCCTGCGCCGCGCCGGCGACGGCGGAGTGCTTGTCGAGTACGGGCCGATGACGCTTGACCTGGTGATGCGGGCCAGGGTGCACGTGTTGTACGAACACCTGCTCGCCCAAGACATTCCGGGCATCATCGAGCTCACGCCTGGGGTCCGCTCGCTGCAGGTGCAGTTCGATCCATCCGCGATGTCGATCGCCGAAATGACCGACCTACTGGCCGGGCTCGACGGCAAGCTGCCCCCGTCACATCAGCTGGTCGTGCCGAGTCGCACTGTCCGGTTGCCGTTGTCGTGGGACGACCCTGCGACGCACGAAGCCATTCAGCGCTACATGCACGGCGTGCGGGCCGATGCGCCGTGGTGCCCGTGGAATATCGAATTCATCCGGCGCATCAACGGTCTCGACGATGTGGCGCAGGTGCACGACATCGTGTTCAACGCGGAGTATCTGGTGCTCGGGCTGGGCGACGTCTACCTGGGCGCTCCGGTCGCCACTCCCCTGGATCCGCGTCACCGGCTTGTCACCACGAAGTACAACCCGGCGCGCACCTGGACGCCGGAGAACGCCGTCGGCATCGGCGGCGCATACCTGTGCATCTACGGCATGGAGGGCCCCGGCGGCTATCAGTTCGTCGGCCGTACCACTCAGGTCTGGAATCACTGCCATCCGGGCAGCGCTCAGTCGTTCGAACCCGGAACACCTTGGCTGCTACGGTATTTCGATCGAATCAGCTTCTACCCGGTGAGCGCCGACGAGCTGCTACACCTGCGTGCCGAGATGGCCGCTGGCCGCGGCGACGTCGCGATCGACGACGGCAAGTTCTCGCTCGGTGACTATCAGGATTTCCTCACCGACAACGACGCCAGCATCGCCGCGTTCCGTCAACAGCAGGCCGTCGCATTCTCAGCCGAGCGCAGGGCGTGGGACGAGGCCGGGGAATTCCGCCGAGCGTCCTGAAGCCGTTCGCTTTCGTATGGCACGCTGTGTTGCACTATGGCGAAATCCAGCGACCAGGCGAATTCCAGGTATCTGGAGGTCGAGCGCAAGTTCGAGGTGTTCGAGTCGACGGTCAGCCCTTCGTTCGAGGGGCTGTCCTCGGTCGCCCGTGTAGCCCGCAAGCCGGTGCAGCACCTCGAGGCGGTCTACTTCGACACGCCGGCCCATGACCTCGCCGCCCGCCGAGTCACGTTGCGGCGCCGCACCGGGGGCACTGACGCGGGTTGGCACCTCAAGCTGCCTGCCGGACCCGATGCCCGCACAGAGGTGCGTGCGCCGCTCGGCGACGAGGGCAGCGACACAGTTCCAAATGAATTGCTCGACGTCGTGCTGGCCATCGTGCGGGACCGGCCCGTCGCTCCCGTCGCGCGCATCTCGACCACCCGCACCGTCGACATGCTTTACGGACCAGACGGCGCAGCGGTCGCGGAGTTCTGCGACGACCATGTCGTGGCCCGCGCCGAAGACGACGATGAGGACGCCGAGCAGCAATGGCGCGAGTGGGAGTTGGAGCTCGCCGACGGCGGCGATCACGACCTGCTGGACCGGCTGACGCACCGGCTACTCGACGCGGGGGCGGCACCGGCCGCACACGGCTCGAAGCTCGCGCGCGTTCTCGACCGCGAGGAGACCGCCGGAGCGGATGCGGTCGCGCCGTCCGCCGACCCGGTGCACCGCGCGGTCGCCGAGCAAGTCGAGCAGCTGGTGGAATGGGATCGGGCGGTGCGCGCCGACGTCTACGACTCGGTGCACCAGATGCGCGTCACTACACGCAAGATCCGCAGCCTGTTGCAGGCGTCGGAGGGAGCCTTCGGCATCAGCGACGACGCGTGGGTGCTCGACGAGTTGCGGCAATTGGCAGCGGTTTTGGGTGTGGCACGCGACGCCGAGGTGCTCGCCGAGCGCTACGAGAAGGCGCTCGACGACCTGCCCGCCGAGTTGGTGCGCGGGCCGGTGCGCGAGCGCCTGGTCGAAGGCGCGAAGAAGCACTACAAGTCCGGCTGGCGACGGTCGCTGATCGCGATGCGGTCGCAACGCTATTTCCGGCTGCTGGATGCGTTGGAGGGCCTGGTGGCCGCCCAGCCGCCGCCGACGCCCCCCGGCGAGGAGCCAGCCGAGTTGACGATCGACTCGGCATACCGCCGGGTGCGCAAGGCCGCCAAGCGTGCCGCGCATGCGGTCGAGGAGGACCGCGACGAGGCCCTGCATCGAATCCGCAAGGGCGCCAAGCGGCTTCGCTACACCGCGGCAGCCACCGGCGCGGACAAAGTGTCCGGGCGCGCGAAGACGATTCAGACGCTGCTCGGTGACCATCAGGACAGTGTGGTCAGTCGCACCCATCTGAGCCACCAGGCCGAGGCCGCGCACGCCGCGGGCGAGGACACCTTCACCTATGGGTTGCTCTATCAACTCGAAGACGACCTGGCACGCCGATCGCGCGCCCAACTCGACGCGGCGCTGAAGAAGCTGGACCGCTCGGTGCGCAAAAAGCGCTAAGCCGAGCGGGCGGATGAGTTGGCCTGTAAGCCGGATTCTGTCCCTCGCCGCCGCGTGTTACCACGGCGGCGAAGCGGCGACCATCCATCTGGACACACCGTTGCCGGGTGCCTCAAGCGGCCTACCCGCAGACTCGGGCGAGCAGCCCTCGGGCGTCTGCGCTGTCGCCCCCCTCTGCGACATTCTTGGCCTTGCTTCGGGTGGGGTTTGCCTAGCCACTCCGGTCACCCGGAATGCTGGTGCGCTCTTACCGCACCGTTTCACCCTTACCACCGTCGCCGGTGGCGGTTTGTTTTCTGTGGCACTTTCCCGCGAGTCACCTCGGATTGCCGTTAGCAATCACCCTGCTCTGTGAAGTCCGGACTTTCCTCGAACCATCCGCCGCACCTGTCCCCCCATGGTTTGGCGCATAGTCCGCGGCCGCCCAGCCAACTCATCCGCACCATAATGATCGCATGACGCAGGTTCCGCCTGCCCGATATCTCCAGCGGGCCAAGGATCTGGTCGACGCGCGTTACGCCGAGCCGATCACCGTCGACGACCTGGCCGCGGCTGCCGGGCTGTCGCGGGCCCATTTCAGCAGGATGTTCACCCGCACCTTCGGCGAATCACCGCGGTCGTATCTGCAGTCGCGACGTCTCGAGCGGGCCGCTGCGCTGTTGCGGTACACCGACCGCTCGGTGGCAGACATCTGCGTGATGGTCGGCCTGCTGAGCGTCGGGTCGTTCACCACCAGCTTCGCGCGGGTCTACGGAAAGCCGCCTGCCGCTTACCGGGCCAGCATGCCGCCCGCCGCGATCCACGCGCGGGTGCCCAGTTGCATCCTGCGCCGTGACACGCGGCGGCCCGCCGACAGCCGGGTGAAGACAGCACACGGGGAGAAGACGGACGGCAACGGCCGACCGTAGCGTCGTGCACATGATCAAAGTTGCCAGCGCCCACTTGTGGGTACACGACCAGGAAGTCGCACTGAAGTACTGGACCGAAAAGGTGGGTATGGAAGTGCGCCAGGATGTTTCGTTCCCCGAGGAGATGGGCGAGTTCCGGTGGTTGACCGTCGGCCCGCGTGGTCAGGACGACGTGTCGATAGTGCTGATGGCTGTCCCCGGCGAGCCGGTGATGGATGAGGCAACGCGCAAGGAGGTGCTCAACCTCACCGCGAAGGGTTTCGCCGGAACCGTTTTCCTGACCACCGACGACTGCCAGGCCAGCTACGAGGAGATGAAGGCGCGCGGCGTCGAGTTCACCGAGGAGCCACACCAGATGCCGTACGGCATCGACTGTGGATTCCGCGATCCGTCCGGCAACAGCGTCCGACTGACTCAATTGACGGAGATCCCCGCCAATACTGGGTAGGTGCGAACCTCGACCGCAGCGGTTGGGTCGGCCGCCTTCTTTGTGGCGGCCCCTGGAACCATCGTTGGGCTGGGCCCGTGGTTGATCACCCACTGGGAGATCCCGGGGTCCAGCCCACCGTTGCGTGTGGTCCTCGGAGTCGTGTTGATCGGGGCCGGCCTCATCCCGCCGATCCACGCGTTCGTCCAATTCGCCAGGGCCGGTGGGACGCCGATGCCCGCCGCACCGACGGAGTGCCTTGCCGTGACGGGGTTCAACCGCTTCGTACGCAACCCGATGTACGTGGGCCTGCTCACCGCGGTCCTCGGACAGCGTCATTCGTCCACTGGTACGAGGAGCCGACGCTACTCCGTACCTACGGAGAGCAATATGCGGAGTACCGCCGCAATGTGCCTGCGTGGACGCCACGCCTGACGCCGTGGCATCCGCCTCAGAAGGGTGGGGGTTCGTAGTTGGTGGCGAGCCAGGCTTGGCGTTGTTGTTCTTCTTCGGCGATGAGTTGGGTGCGTTGGCGGCGTTCGGCGTTGATGCGGTCGCGTCGGTCTTGGGCGCGGGTTTGCTTGCGGCGCGGCATCATCAACGTGCGGTAGTGGGTGGGCTGCTCGCCGGTTGACACCGGCAGCTCGCCGGTGGATTGGCCCAGGGTGGGGAACAGTGCCGCACCGTGGGCCTGGCTGATGTAGGTGTGTCCGGTCGGGGCGGTGAGAATGATTGTGCCGTCAGCCAATTGCTGCTCACCCCAGCCGCTGTGGAAGGTCTTGATCAAATGATGAATACCGCAGTAGTGCTTGAGATCGGAGGCATGGGTGAACCCGGCAGGATAGGGCACGGTGTGGTCAAGCTCGCATTTGGCCACCGGTCGGTCACAGCCCGGCCAGCGACACGTCAAGTCGCGCCACTGGGTGAATTCGCGGGTGATCACCGAAGGCCGATACCCCGGATCCGGCGGGCCCACCGGAATCCGCACCGGGTCGAGCTCTGCTTTGGCGGCCAACTCACGCACCGATTCGGCGGGCAAGATCCCAAACCCGGGCAGATAACCCGGCGCATCACTGCGGCCCTCGACAGTGGCCTGTTCGGCCAACACATGAATCACCGCAGCATCGACGGCCACACCCTCGCCCGGCGCCGGGCAATCATCTAATCCACATCGGCAGGCCAGGGCGGCTTCCCGGCGCGCCAGCGCCCAGCCGGCATCAGCGCGGCGCTGGGCGTGGGTGCGCGGATCGTTGGCACACACGCTGGCAGCCAACGCATCCAACGCCTGATCCAACGCCGCACCCGCGTCGGCGGTGACCCGCCCGCGAACATCGGCCATGCCCGCAACGCCCGGCTCGATCGTCAGGTGGCGGTTGTCTTTGACCTCCGGCGCCACCCGCACCCCAGCCGGATCGAACCGGGCCACCCACTGATCCACCCGGTCCTTGAGTTTCGGCCCGGAAAGCTTCATCCACTTCACACAGCGCGCGGCGATCGCCTCATCCAACTCCGGCATGATTGTGTCATCGACGTTCTCGGTGCGATTGACGACGGTGGCCACCAACCGAAAATCGATCACCCCGGACACGAACACCCGCGCCAGCCGCGGCAGCCGATGCCACAAGTTGCAGGCGAACTGCACCTGACCCACCGCCCGGGCATGGCTGATGTTCTGCACCGCCGACACCTCGGCGGCCACCGCATCACAATCATCGGCACACCACCACTGGCGGTCAGCCAACGCACCCCGGCGCCGGACATACAACTCGGCCACCGCGGCCAGGCGTTGGGCGATCGACGTCGACTCCTCACGAGTCGCCTCGCCCATCACCTCGATGAGCTCACCATCCCCAACACCTTCGAACACATGTTCGACTATGCCACACCCCTACGACAAGTCGGCAAGACCCGCCAGGGCCCGCGGCAGCGGCCCCTGGTGCAGGACGCCGAGGCGTTGGGTGGCCCGGGTGAGCGCGACGTAAAGCTCAGCGGCGCCACGTGGTCCGTCGGCCAGTATCCGTTCGGGCTCCACCACCAGGACGGCGTCGAACTCCAGCCCCTTGGTCTCCGCGGGCGCCACTGCACCCGGCACATCGGGCGGTCCGATCACCACACTGGTGCCTTCCCGACCGGCTTCCTCGTTGACGAATTCCTCGATGGCAGCGGGCAATTCGGCCTCGGTGAGCCGCCTGGCCCATGGCGCCACGCCCGACGCGCGGACCGACTCCGGTGGTTGCACGCCCGGCGCGAACTCGGCTAGCAACGCCGCCGCCACGGTCATGATCTCCGCCGGGGTGCGGTAGTTCACCGACAACGGCCGGTACACCCAGCGGCCCGGCACGTACGGCTCCAGGACCGTGTCCCACGACCTCGCTCCGGCCTCCGAACGGCGCTGCGCGAGGTCGCCGACGATCGTGAACGAGCGGCTCGGGCAGCGTCGCATCAGCACGCGCCAGTCCATCTCGGACAGTTCCTGGGCCTCATCGACGACGACGTGCCGGAAGGTCCAGTCGCGATCGGCGCTCGCGCGCTCGGCAAGATCCCTGGTGTCGCGCTCGACGAACCGCTCGGCCAGGTCTTCGCCGTAGAGCATGTCTGTTGCCAGCAAGTGATCCTCGTCGTCCATCAGATCCTCGCGGCTGACCATCATGTCCAGCACACCCGCGGCGTACTCCACTTCGGCTTTGCGCTCCCGCTCCGCGGCGTCGTCGGCCCGCTTGTCGCGACCCAGCAGCTCCACCAGCTCGTCGAGCAGCGGCACATCCGAAACGGTCCAGGCCTCGCCGTCAGCGCGCCACAGCGCTTCGTCGGCGCCCGCGGCCCGCAACCGGTCACGCGACGTGTAGAGCTCTGCGAGCACTGTTTCGGGTGTCAGGATCGGCCAGAGTTGGTCAAGCGCTGCGATGAACTCGTCATTGTTGGCGAGCTCGGCGATCATGTCCGCGCGCATGTTCTCCCAGGCTTCACCGTCGTTACGGGTCAGCCAGCCTCGGCCCACCAGAGCGATCGCCCTCTCGGTGAGCACGTACGTGACGATCTCGCTGAACACGGCCCGTGCCTCGTTGTGGGGCAGCCCACTGGCGCGCGCCTCTTCGATGGCCCATTCGGCGATCTCGGCGTTGATCCGCATCGTGACGTCTTTCAGGCCGATCTCGATCGGCTCATGCGGCAGTCGCTGGTGTTCGGCGACCGCGGCCGCCAGCACCGCGAGGATGTCGCGAGAACCCTTGAGCCGCATGACATCCGGATTGTCCTCGGCGGTGACGTTCAGGCCGGGCATCAGGTCGCCCATCGTCATGAACACGACGTTCGTCTCGCCAAGCGAAGGCAGCACGCGGCCGATGTAGTTCAGAAAAGCCGGATTGGGCCCGACCACCAGTACGCCGTGGCGTTCGATCCTCTCTCGCTGGGTGTAGAGCAGATACGCGACGCGATGCAGCGCGACGACCGTCTTTCCGGTGCCTGGACCGCCCTCGATGACCAACACCCCGGGATGATCGAGACGGATGATCTCGTCCTGCTCGGCCTGGATCGTCGCCACGATGTCGCGCATCCCGTCACCGCGTGGCGCATCGACTGCAGCCAGCAGGGCCGAGTCCCCTCGTCCGCCGCGCTCTGCGCCGTCAGGGCGACCGAGCACCTCGTCGGTGAAATCGACCACCCGACGCCCAAGGGTCTGGAACTGGCGACGCCTGCGCATGTTCTCCGGGCTGGCGGCGGTCGCGACGTAGAACGGACGGGCCGCGGGCGCCCGCCAGTCGAGCAGCAGCGGGTGGTAGTCGTTCTGGTCGTCGAACAGGCCGATCCGGCCGATATAGGACCGTTCGCCCGACACGCTGTCCAGCCGGCCGAAACACAGCCCCGGGTCAGCCACGTTGAGCCGAGACATCTCCCTGGCCTGCGCGCGTACCTCGACATCCCGATCGACCAGCGTCCCGCCATTCTGGGCATCAATCGGGGCGCGCAACGCCGCGCGGTATTTATCTTTCGCACGCTCGCGCTCGACGTCGAGTCGCGCGTACAGCGCTGCCACATACTCGCGCTCGGCTTCCAGTTCTACTTCGTAGTCCTGAGTTGACACAGTCCCCCTGTTAGATCGACTTCTGGCGTAGCTCAGCGATTTTGCGGCATGACCCGGGTCTTGCCGCAAGCCCTCTTCTGCGTTATAAGTTAGAAGTGGCAAGGAGCATTTCTCCTTGCCTTTCTTGTTTCACCGATCTCACGTTTCGCCAACGCGCCGCGTCTACCGGGTATGAACACTCGACACGCCGTAATTCAAAGCCCGCTCGGAGAGCTCACCGTTGTCGCCGAGGGCGACGCGCTGACGGCCTTGTACTTCCGGCATCATTGGTCTCGGCCTTCCGAGGATACGCTTGGTCGGCGCGTTGACGCGGACTCCGACCCGCTGCTCGCGAAGGCTCGGACACAGTTGACCGACTATCTGACGGGCCGCACGCGGGGCTTCAATCTGCCAACGAGGCTGCATGGTGACCCGGCACAGCAGCGCGTGTGGCAGCTGCTGAGCACCATTCCCTACGGCGAGACCGTGACGTACGGCGAACTGGCCGCGGCTCTTGGCGACGGCACGACGGCCCAAGGGGTTGGGCAGACAGTGGGACGCAATCCGCTGTGCGTCGTCGTCCCGTGCCATCGCGTCATCGGGCGCAACGGCCAGCTGACGGGTTACGCGGGCGGGCTCGAGCGCAAGCAGTTTCTGCTGGAATTGGAGGAGCCGAGCGAGGTCAAGGAGGCGAGGTTGTTCTGATGACGGTGACGAAATGGCAGAAGCGCGTCGACTCCGGTGACTGGGACGCAATCACCAACGAAGTCAACGACTTCGGCGGTGCACTGCTACCCCGGCTGCTGACCAAAGCGGAGGCGGACAAGATCCGAGGGCTCTATCCCGACGATCACCTGTACCGCGCGACGATCGACATGCGGCGCTACCGGTTCGGGGAGGGTGAGTACCGGTACTTCGGCCACCCCTACCCCGAGCCCATCGAAGCGCTCAAACAAGCGCTGTATCCCCGACTGCTGCCGATCGCCAGAGATTGGTGGACCAAATTGGGTCGCACCGCGCCGTGGCCGGAAACGCTCGACGAATGGTTGGACATCTGCCACGATGCCGGCCAGAAGAAGTCGACAGCGATCTTGCTCAAGTACGGCAAGGGCGACTGGAACGCACTGCACCGAGACCTCTACGGCGACTTGGTTTTTCCGCTTCAGGTGGTGATCAACCTCAGCGAACCGGGTGTCGACCACACCGGCGGTGAGTTCCTGCTCGTCGAGCAGCGCCCGCGCGCACAGTCCCGCGGCACCGCGACACTGTTGCCGTTCGGGCACGGCTTCGTATTCACCACGCGCGAGCGGCCGGTCGAGTCAGCCAGGGGCTGGTCGGCATCGCCTGTGCGACACGGTGTTTCAGCTGTCCGCTCGGGTGAGCGGGTCACCCTCGGGCTCGTCTTCCACGACGCGAAGTGAAGATCCGCGGCACTCTCGGCGGCCACCGCAGGACCCGGATCTACGGTCGACTGGACTGTCCGTCGGCACTGCGGGCGATCGCACGCGGCGGCTATGTCAAAGATCGCGTGTTCTTCGCCGACGAGTCCGCAGCGATCGCTGCGGGGTACCGGCCGTGTGCGCGGTGCATGCCCGACGAGTATCGACGCTGGCGGGCTAACGGCGCCGCAGCACGATGACGTTGTCGATCCACGGCCAGGTGTCCCCGTCGGGGCCCTTGGCCTGACGCTCGACGGTGTCGACCCGTACGCGTTCCCAATCGTCACCGAGTTCCAGTCCGGCGATAACCTCCTCGGCACTGGGGAATTCGTGGTGGCGATGGTCGAGTTTCGACGGCCACGGCGGCGGCCCCGCGTGGTCGACGATGAGAAGCACTCCCCGGGGGCGCACCGCGGCCGCTGCGCGCTTGAGTAGCCGCGGCCGATCGAACGGAATCATCGAATGCAGAAACTGCGCGGAGATCAGATCGAAGGTGCCGTCCGGGAAACCGTCGGACAGGTCGTGTTGGACGAAGTCGATCCGGTCGGCCAATCCCTTGGCCTCGGCGGCAGCGGTCGCGCGCTGCAGCGCGGTTTCTGAGATGTCCACTGCGACAACGGTCCAACCGTGTTCGGCGAGCCAACACGCATCGGCGCCCTCACCGCAGCCAAGGTCAAGCGCATGGCCGGCGGGAAGCGGTGTGACCACTTCCTCGAGGCGGACGTTGACGCGGCCGCTCCAGATCCGGTCGCTCTCGGCGTAGCGCTGCTCCCACTGTTCCTTGGCATCAGGCGTCGACATGTTCACTCCAATCCGGGACCGGCAGTCCGCATTCGTCGGCCAATAAGCTCTGCACCACTGACATTCCAGCCAGCGAGCCCGCCGCGATCGCCGAGGCGACCGACGGTGGCAGTTGGGTGCTCAGGTCGCCTGCCGCGAAGACGCCCGTTGCCGTGGTGCGGCACAGGCCATCCACCTTCACCGGCGCCTCGCCGAACGGCGTCACCTCGCCGGGCTCGGCGCCGAGTTGTTCGGCAAGCGACGAACGCTGATGCAGCGTGGTGGCGGCCAGCAGGCCCCGACATTGCAGCCGGTCACCGTCGGAGAACTGCACGGCCTCCAGTTGCGCGTCACGCGCGATCAGTTCGGCCACCGATCGCTCGTCGATCTTCACGCCGGCCCCGGCCAGCCGGTCTCGGTCGTCATCGCTCAGATCGGCAGGACCGTCGGTCAACAGGACCAGGTCGTCGGTCCAGCCCCGCAGCAGCAACGCCGAGTGAATCGCCTTTTCGCCGCGGGCCAGCACCGCCAGAGATTGATCGCGCTGTTCCCAGCCGTCGCAGAACGGGCAATGGAAGACCGAGGTGCCCCAGCACTCCTGCAGGCCCTTCACCTCTGGTGGCCGGTATTCCATGCCGGTGGCCAGCACTACTCGACGCGTCCGTTCACGCGAGCCGTCAGCGAGCTCCAATTCGAAGACCTCGCCGCCGCGCCGGCCCGATACGACCTCACCGTTTCGCACCTCGACGCTGGCGTAAGCGGCAAGCTCCTTGCGGCCCTGCTGGTACAAGTCGGCAGGCGATCGGCCGTCATGTCCCAGTAGCCCGCCGACTCCGTGAGCCGCCAAGTTGCTCTGCTGCCCGGCGTCGACCAGCAGCGTGCGCCGCCTCGCGCGACCCAGCACCAGTCCCGCGCTCAAGCCGGCCGCACCGCCGCCGACGACGACGCATTCCCACATCGCATCCATGACCCGAGCTTGCCCAAATTCGCGCCGATCAATCAAACTGTTTTGCCATGGAGGCAAAAACCTCGGACAATGAAGACTTCGACCTGCGGGTCAGGCAGCGGCTGAGACAGCTGCGCACGCAGCGTGGGCTGACGCTCGAGGACGTCGCAACCCGGTCCAGCATCGACGTGTCGACGCTGAGCAGGCTGGAGGCCGGAAAGCGTCGGCTTGCACTCGATCATCTCCCCCGCCTGGCCGCCGCGCTGTCGGTCAGCACCGACGAGCTGCTGCGCGCCCCGGAGGCCGAGGACCCCCGAATCAGGGGTGCATCGCACACCCACAACGACATCACGTACTGGCCGCTGACGCGCCATGGCCCGGCAGGCGGGCTGCACGCCTACAAGATCAAGATCAACGCCCGTCGACGCACTCCGCCCGCCGAACTGCCTGTGCACGAAGGCCAGGACTGGATGTATGTGTTGTCCGGCCGGCTGCGGCTGCTCCTCGCCGAGAAGGACTTTGTCATCAAATCCGGTGAGGCCGTAGAGTTTTCGACGTGGACGCCGCACTGGTTCGGGGTCGTCGACGAGCCCGTCGAGGCGATCACCCTATTCGGCGTGCACGGCGAACGGCTCCACCTACACAGCTGATGACAAGTAGGCGGTCTGGTTCACCAGCCGTACCGAGGCCACGCCGTCGGGATAGAACTCCGCGATGGACAGCGAAGCAAGGTCCAGATGCAGCCGGTAGAGGATGCCGGGGCCGGCGTCCAACGCCATCCGCAGCAAGGTCTTGATCGGTGTCACGTGCGACACCACCAACACATTCTCGCCGTTGTGCTCGTTGATGATTCGCGCCTGCGCACGGCGAACGCGTTCGGCGACGCTGTCGAAGCTCTCCCCGTCGGGAGGGGCGATGCTGGTGTCGCGCAGCCAGCGCCGGTGCTGCTCGGGGTCACGCTCGGCGGCCTCGCCGAACGTCAGCCCCTCCCAACCGCCGAAATCGGTTTCGATCAGATCATGGTCGACCGTGACCTCGAGGCCCAGCGCTTTCGCCGCCGCAGCCGCGGTGTCGTAAGCGCGTTGCAGCGGTGACGTCACGACGGCATCGATGCCGCCCCGCTGCGCGAGGAACTGTGCGGCCGCCTCCGCTTGCCGCCTGCCGACGTCGGTCAGCGCCGGGTTACCACGACCGGAATACCGACGCTGCGTGGACAATTCGGTCTGCCCGTGACGCAGCAACAGGAATCGGGTCGGCGCGCCACGGGCACCGATCCAACCGGCGGGCGAGGTGGGCGTCTGCGATTGGGCGGGCGCTTCCGCGGCAGCTTCGATTTCAGCGGCGGCGTCCATCGCCTCGTTGGCAAGCCGATCGGCGTGGCTGTTCTCGGCACGCGGAATCCACGTGTAGGTGATGCGCTCGAACCGGGCGGCCAACGCGGTGGCCTGCTGATGCAGCGCGGCGATGTCGGGGTGCTTGACCTTCCACCGGCCCGACATCTGTTCCACCACAAGCTTGGAATCCATCGACACGTCGACCTCGGTGGCCCCGACCTTGGCGGCCTCCTCGAGCCCCGCGATCAGTCCGCGGTATTCGGCGACGTTGTTGGTGGCCTGCCCGATGGCCTGCTTGCTTTCGGCCAGAATCGCCGCGCGGTTGGCGGTCCACACCACCGACCCGTAGCCCGCAGGACCGGGGTTGCCCCGTGACCCGCCGTCGGCCTCGACGATCACCTTCACGCGCCGGTTCCCTTGACCCGCAGCAGGATTGCCCCACACTCCGGGCAGCGCAGCACCTCGTCGTCGGCGGCAGCCGAGATGCGGGCCAACTCGCCCTTGTCGATCTCGATCCGGCACGCGCCGCAACGTCGCCCCTGCAGTAGCCCCGCACCGGGCCCGCCGTGGGCGCGCTGGCGTTCGTACAGCCCGACCAGTTCAGGATCCAGGGACGCCGCGAGTTCGTCTCTGCGAGAAACGAATTGGTGGCGTTGCTGATCGATCTCGGCACGCTGCTGGTCGCATGCGCTCTGGGCATCGGTCAGTTTCGTCTGCAGCTCGTCGATCTCGGCCAGCGCAGTCGCCTGCTGCCCCTGCAGCTCCTCGCGGCGCTCCATCACTTCCAGCAGGGAGTCTTCCAGGCTGGACTGGCGCCGCTCGAGCGTCTCGAGTTCGTGCTGCAGGTCGGTGAGCTGCTTGGCGTCGATGGTGCCCGCCGCAAGCAGGCCGCGGTCCCGGTCCTCGCGCTGCCTGACGGCGTCGATCTCGGACTCGAACTTGGCCACCTGTCCGTCAAGGTCCTCGAGCGCTATCTGCACGACGGCCAACCGGTCGTTGGCCTCCCGGTGCGCCGTCTGAGCGTCTTCGAGCTGCTGCTGTGCAGGCAGGTTCTTGCCGCGATGCGCGAGGCGGCTGAGCTCGGCGTCGACCTGGGCCAGTTCGAGCAGCGAACGTTGTTGAACTACTTCAGCTTTCATGTCCTGTTTCTCTCGACATTCCACGGATCGGTGCGTATCGCCGACACGCGCACCGGCAGCGCGTCGCCGAAATGGCTGCGCAGCAGGTCGGCCGCCTGCCTACACCACGGAAATTCACTGGCCCAGTGCGCGACGTCGACAAGCGCGACATCCGATGCCCGCGTGTGCTCGTCGGCAGGATGATGACGTAGATCCGCGGTGACATACGCCTGCACGCCCGCATCGGCGACGGTGTTCAGCAGCGAGTCACCCGCTCCCCCGCACACCGCGACCCTCGACACCGTCGCCTCCGAATCACCTGCGGCCCGCACCCCCCACGACGTCGGAGGCAGCGCGTCATGGACACGGGATACGAACGCGGACAACGGCTCTGGCCTGTGCAACGTGCCGACTCGACCCAGTCCCACATCGCCGGGAACGGTGGCCAGCCCGAAGATGTCGACCGCAGGCTCCTCGTACGGATGGGCGGTCCGCAACGCGGCCAGCACATGCGCGCGCAATCGCGCAGGCGCAACCATCTCGACCCGATCCTCGGGAACCCGCTCGACGCTGCCGACCGTGCCGATCGTCGGCGACGCGCCTTCGGTCGGCAGGAACTGCCCGGTGCCCGGCGTGCTCCAGCTGCAGTGCGAATAGTCGCCGATGTGGCCTGCGCCGGCGGCGAACATCGCCTCCCGCACGGCGTCGGCGGCATCGGCGGGCACGAACACCACCCATTTGTCCACGCCGGCACCGACGGAGATCGGCTCCAACACCTCCTCGACGGTCAACCCGAGCACATCGGCGAGCGCGTCGGACACCCCTGGCGCGGCCGCGTCGGCGTTGGTGTGCGCCGTGAACAACGCCCGCCCGGTGCGGATCATCTGGTGCAGCAGGGCGCCCTTGGCGGTGCTTGCGGCGACGGTGTCGACGCCGCGCAGCAGCAGCGGATGGTGTGCGAGCAGCATTCCGCGGTCGGGCACCTCGGCCACGACGGCAGCGGTGGCGTCGACGGCCACGGTCACCGTCTCGACCGGTTCGTCCGGATCGCCGCACACCAGGCCGACCGAATCCCAGTCCGCAGCCAGCCGGGGCGGGTAGGCCGCGTCGAGCAACCCGATGATCTCCGACAGCGGCACGCTCATCGCACGAACTCGGCAATCGCGTCGACCAGCCACGATGGCGGCTCGGCGCCGCGGACGTCGACGGCGAAGTCCAGCATGCCGGGCTCCGCGGCCTGGTCGCCGTCGTAGCGCGCGGCGGCACGGGGTTGACTGGCCACAGCACGACACTAGACGTCGGCGACAATGGACTCGTGACAGAAACCCTGCGCAGTACCGTCGCAGCGCGCCCGCAGTTGGTGCTCTTCGACCTCGACGGCACCCTGACCGACTCCGCGCAGGGCATCGTGTCCAGCTTCCGGCACGCACTCGGACAGGTCGGGGCGGTCGTGCCCGACGGCGATTTGGCAGGCCGCATCGTCGGCCCGCCGATGCATCACACCCTGACCGAAATGGGCCTCGGCGAACACACCGACGCCGCGATCGCCGCTTATCGGGCCGACTACACCACCCGCGGCTGGGCGATGAACAGGCTCTTCGACGGCATCGCCGAACTGTTGGCCGACCTGCAGGCCGCCGGTGTCCGGCTGGCCGTGGCGACGTCGAAGGCGGAGCCGACCGCGCGGCGCATCCTCGCCCACTTCGGCCTCGACGGGCACTTCGAGGTGATCGCGGGTGCCAGTGTCGACGGCACGCGGGCAACCAAATCCGACGTCGTCGCGCATGCGTTGGCCCAGCTACATCCGCTGCCGGATCGGGTGCTGATGGTCGGTGACCGCTCGCACGACGTCGAGGGCGCCGCCGACCACGGCATCGACACCGTCGTGGTCGGCTGGGGTTACGGCCGTGCCGACTTTGATGATCCCGACGCGGTCAGGGCGCTTGCCCATGTCTCGACCGTGGCCGACCTTCGCGAGGTGTTGGGTGTCTGAGCCGCTGCACATCACCTTCATCTGCTCAGGCAACATCTGCCGGTCGCCGATGGCCGAGAAGATGTTCGCCCATCAGATCAAGGAGCGTGGCCTGTCCGACGCGGTACGAGTCACCAGCGCGGGCACCGGCGGCTGGCATGCGGGCGATCCCGCCGATCAGCGCGCTGCCCATGTACTGCGTGAGCACGGCTACCCCACCGCGCACCGCGCCGCGCAGATCGATAGCGACCACTTGGCGGCGGATCTTGTTGTGGCTCTTGGTCGCAACCATGAACGGATGCTGCGGGAAATGGGTGTTCCGCCCAATAGGATTCGGATGCTGCGGTCGTTCGACCCGCGGTCGGGGGCGCACGCACTCGACGTCGAAGACCCGTACTACGGCACGCACGATGATTTCGAGGACGTGTTCACCGTGATCGAGGCGTCGTTGCCGGGGCTGCACGACTGGGTGGACGAGCAGTTGGCAGGCAGGGGCATCGCGAGCTGATGCGACGGTTAGCGTTTCTGCTGCGGCCGGCGTGGTTGGCGCTGTTCGTCGTGGTGCTCGCGTTCGCGTATCTGTGCTTCACCGTGCTGGCACCATGGCAGTTGGGCAAGAACACCAAGACATCGCGTGAGAACACCCAGATCTCGAACTCGGTGTCAGCCGACCCCGTGCCGCTGAAAACCTATCTGCCACAGCAGGATTCGTCCGCTCCGGACGCGCAGTGGCGGCGGGTGACCGCGACCGGTCACTATCTGCCCGAGCAGCAGGTGCTGGCCCGGCTTCGCGTCATCGACGGCGACCCCGCGTTCGAGGTGCTGACACCGTTCGCCGTCGACGGTGGCCCGGTGGTTTTGGTCGACCGGGGATACGTGCGACCCGAGCAGGGCTCGAAGGTGCCTGCGTTCGCACCGCCACCCAGCGGGACGGTCACGATCACCGCGCGATTGCGCGACTCCGAGCCGGTGGTGACCGGCAAGGAGCCCTTCCGGGAGGACGGCGCGCAGCAGGTGTATTCGATCAACACCGCACAGATCTCGGGGCTCACCCGGACGCCGTTGGCCGGGTCCTATGTCCAACTCGTCGAGAATCAGCCCGGCGGTCTCGGCGTCATCGCATTGCCTCGGCTCGATGCCGGCCCGTTCCTGTCCTACGGCATCCAGTGGATTGCGTTCGGCATCATCGCCCCGATCTTGTTGGGCTACTTCATCTACGCCGAGATCCGCGAGCGCCGACGCGAGAAGGCCGCCGCACCGACGCAGCCCGACGCGCCGCTCACGGTCGAGCAGAAGCTCGCCGACCGATACGGCAGGCGGCGCTGAGACCGACCGCGACGGCAGCGGCCTGCACGAGTTTCGACAACCGCACCGCCCGCACCAGATCAGCGACTTCTGGGGCGCGTCCGTCGCCGAGCGTCGGCCTGATCTCCAGTTCGTGGGCATACTGCGTCGGCCCGCCGAGTCGCACGCCGAGCGCTCCGGCGAAGGCGGCCTCGACCACGCCCGCGTTGGGACTGGGGTGACGGGCCGCGTCGCGGCGCCAGGCACGGAGTGCTCCGGTGGGTGAACCACCGACCAGCGGCGCACACAAGGCCACGAGTACGCCCGTGACCCGGGCCGCAACGAAATTGGCGGCATCGTCGAATCGTGCTGCGGCCCAGCCGAATCGGAGGTATCGGGCCGAGCGATTGCCAATCATCGCGTCCAGAGTGTTGGCGCCGCGGTAGACGAGCACCGCAGGCACCCCGCCGACTGCGGCCCACAACAGCGGCGCCACCTGCGCGTCGGAGGTGTTCTCGGCGATGGATTCGAGCGCCGCTCGGGTGAGGCCCGCGGAGTCGAGCGCGGCCGGGTCGCGACCGCACAGCGACGGCAACAACTGCCGTGCGCCCGCGACATCATCGGCGGTCAGCAGGTCGGCCATCCGGTGGCCGGCGCGACACAACGACGTGCCGCCCAGTGCGACGAACGTCGCGGCCGCCGTGGCCGCCGACGTCAATACCGGACCCCTGGCAGTGCGTTCGAAGGCGACACCAAGCACACCGAGAGCCCCAAGCAGTGTCGCGACGTGTACCGCCCCGGCGCGGCGGGAATCGGCGTAGGTCAGCCGTTCCAAAGCCGCTGCGCCGCCACCGAACAGCGCGACTGGGTGGCCCCGGCGCGGATCGCCGAACAACAGGTCGGCGAGATAGCCGACCGAGATTCCCGCGACGCGACCCCGATTCGCTGGCACAAACACCCCGGGAGCGTCTCACAAGTGGTCTACTCGGTTTCATGAGGCTGGGCCCGCCCCGGCGTCCGACCAGGGTCGCCGACTTGCTGAACCCCGCCGCGGTGCTGCTGCCTGCGGCGAATGTGATCATGCAGTTGGCCGCACCCGCGATCGGGTACGGCGTGCTGGAGAGCCCCGTCGACAGCGGCAACGTGTACAAGCATCCGTTGAAGCGCTCCCGCACCACCGGCTACTACCTGGCCGCCGCGACCGTCGGCACCGACGCGGACCGCGCACTTGTCCGCAAAGAGATCGACAAGGTGCATGCCATGATCCGGTCGACCGCATCGAGTCCGGTTTCCTACAACGCGTTCAACCCTCGACTGCAGCTCTGGGTCGCCGCCTGCCTGTACCGCTATTACATCGATCAGCACGAATTTCTCTACGGCCCACTGGACGAGGCGGCCGCCGATGCGGTGTACCAGGACGCCAAGAAGCTCGGCACCACACTGCAAGTGCGCGAAGACATGTGGCCCGCCGACCGGGTGGCGTTCGACGCCTATTGGAAGAGTTCGCTCGAGGACCTTCGGATCGACCCGCCGGTGCGCGAGCACCTGTACGGCGTTGCAACAGCGGCATTTCTGCCGACCCCGCTTCGGCAACTCGTCGGCCCGGTGAACCTGTTTGCGACGACGGGATTCCTGCCGCAGGAGTTCCGCACGCACATGCGGCTGCCGTGGACGCCTGAACACCAACGACTGTTCGAGATGCTGTTGATGACGCTGCGCATCGCCGATCACGTTATCCCCCGCGACTTTTGGCTGTTCTGGTACGGGCTGTACCTGCGCAGCATGCGAACCAGGGCACGCCTAGGCAGGCGGGTCATCTGACCCGCCTGCCTTGACGCCCCTCGAATTATTTCGTTGCGGTCGACGAGCCGGAACTCGTGGAACCGGTGCTACCGCTTGTGGATCCGGTGCTGCCACTGGTGGTGCCCGTTGAGCTCGTCCCGGTCGAGTTGGTAGCGGTCGACCCGGTAGAGGTGCTCGACGTGCCGGTCGTGGCAGTCGACGTCGTGCCCGTCGACGTGGTGCCCGTCGTAGACGTCGTGCCCGTCGAGGTCGTACCTGTCGTAGCCGTCGGCTCAGAGGTCGCCGTCGCCGGAGTCGCTGTCGCCGTAGCCGTTGGCGCCGTTGATGTTTCGGTCGTCGGCGCCGTCGTGGTCAGCGTGCTCTGCGGCACCTCCGTCGCAGCCATCGGCGCCACCGCGGTGGTCGTCGATGCAGTCGGGGTCGTTGACGTCGTCGTCGCAGTACCCGTCGAGGCTGCCAGAGTGACCGAACTCGGCGGCGGTGACTGCGGATGCGTCGCCGTCCACTGCTGGATCACATTCGCGGCCGGCTTTCGGGACCAGTCGGTACGCAGCACACCGAACGTGTCCTGATCGTCGGTGCTTCCCGTCTGCCGGTCACGCGTGGTGTAGATGAACGACGGCCCGGTGTAGTCGAAGCTGCTCCAGGTGTTCAGGAAGTTCGAGATGAATGAGGCCTGGGTTGCCTCACTGACAACCGATGTCGGCTCGCCGTACTCCGAGGCCCAAATCAGTTTGTCGCCATCACCGTTCGCGACCATCTCCTGGTGCATCAGGTCGAGTTGATTGATCGGCGAGGCGGGACCATATGGCCTGCCCTGCCCGAACGGAACCTGGTACTGGTATGGGTGATAGGACAGCGCGTCGAAATAGCCCTGCGCCCCGGCGTCGTACATGCCCTGCACGTACTTGGCCGGGCTGATGGCGAGGTTCGGATAGTCGGTGACCCAACCGACCACGCCCCCGATGACGGTGGCGTTCGGATCGGCCTCTTTGATGGCGGGATAAGCGGCCTGCAGCAGCTGGGTGTATTCAGCCGGGTCCGGTGATGGATACCAGAAGGTCGCGGCGTTGGGTTCGTTCCAAATCTCATAGGCCGATACCTTGCCGGCGTAGCGTTCTGCCACTGCGCCAACGAATTCCGCATATTCCGCCGTCGATGCGGGCGGGCTCGCGGGAGCGGGCTGCCCGGGTTCGGTGGCCCAGGCCGGCGTCGAGTTCAGCACGCCGAGAATGCCCATGTCGCGCTCATATGCCGAGTTGACGAGCGCATCGACCTTGTTCCAGTAGAAAAAGTCGTTCTGCAGCTCGATGCCGTTCCACGGGATCAGGATCCGGACGTTCTGCACGCCCATCGCCTGCATCTCGTCGAGCGTCCGGTCGATGTCGGCCTGTGACATCCCGATCAGGTCCGAGTCCGCGAACCCGACCGTGGTGTTGGATGTGTTGATGGCTGCCACGGTGGCGTAGGGCAGCACGACAGGCCCCGAGCCACCGGCCATCAACAGACTTGCGGCCCCGGCGGACATGACCGCTGAGGCCGTAATTGCAATACCGATCTTGACTACGGGCCGCCCAAGCTGGCCCTTCTTCTCCCTTTGCCGCACGAGTATCCCCATTTCGTGATCCATTGCTTACCGGCCCCCGCACCGGCTCCATCGATACAATTCTTTGGTTCCCAGCAACGACAACGTTTAATCACGCTCGCAAGAAGTTTTTGCCATCAGAGCTGCGCGTTTCCTGTAGAGGATGCGCGCACCTGAAACATCAGAAGCGTCAATTTGAAATGGTGGCAAAGGCCCGACTCTTTAGTTGGAGAAACTAGACAGCACCTGAAACGTGCGCGAATTCGTTTGCTGGACAGCAATGATCATGGTTGCGTTCCGGATAGGCAAACCGCCGCGAAATTTGCCGCGACGCACGCGGAGGGGACGTTGCACGGTCAAGGACCGTCGCGTTTGCCCGCTCGAGGGTCAATGATCAGTGGTGAACCGGGTCACGTCCGGTGACGTATGTAGATCGTCTTTCTCGATGTGAACAGTGAGGAGTCCACGATGGCCTTCCCGGCCCTCAACCACGTCGCGCTCACAGTGCGCGATCTCGACGTCAGCGGACCTTGGTACAAAACGCTGATCGGAACCGATCCCGTGCTCGACGAGCACACCGACGCCGGTTTCCGGCATCTGGTCTGGGCGTTCGACAACGGCACGCTGTTCGGTATCCACCAGCACGACCGCGACATCGAGGGTGGGCAGTTCACCGAGTTCCGTGCGGGGCTGGATCACGTCGGATTCGGCTGCGCCAGCCGCGCCGAGCTGCAGGAGTGGGCCGAGAAGCTCAACGGCCTCGGCATCGAACACGGCGGGATCGTCGACGCACACTATGGGTCGGGCGTCAGTTTCCGCGACCCGGACGGCAACGCGCTGGAGTTCTTCGCGCCGCCGGAGTGATGGCGATCGCGGCTCGCAGTTACCGCGCCGCTTGGCCACAGATGCGAACCCACTCGCGGTTTCTCGGTAATATCTGCCGATGAGCAACCGTCTGCGACGCGCCGGCCTCGGCGCCGCCGCTGTGCTGGCCGCCGGTGCTGCGCTGATCGCGCCAAGCGCCCTCTCGCCCGCTGTGCCGTTGGCCAGCGCCGACGACTGCCCGGACATCGAGGTGACCTTCGCCCGCGGCACCGACGAACCGGTCGGCCTCGGGCGCGTGGGCCAGGCCCTCGTGGACGCGCTGCGTGAGCAGACCGGCATGAACATCGGTGCGTACGCGGTGAACTACAAGGCGAGCCTGCTCCAGTTGCACACCGACGACGGCTCTAAGGACGCCGTAGCGCACATCAAATCCATGGCCGACAAATGCCCGAACACGCCGCAGGTGCTTGGCGGATATTCGCAGGGCGCGTCGGTGGTGGACATCGTCACCGGCAATTCGGTAGGCGGTCTGCTCAGGGGCACTACGCTGCCCGCCCAATACGCCGACAACGTCGCGGCGGTCGTCACCTTCGGCAATGTGGGCGACCGCAGCGGTTCACCGATAACGACCCAGAGTTCTCTGCTGGGTGCCAAGGCGATGGATCTGTGCAATCCCGCTGACCCGATCTGTCACGCCGGCCCCGGCAACGAATGGAGCGGACACACCGAGGGCTACGTACCCGTCTACACCGATCAGGCGGCGAGCTTCGTCATCGCGAATCTCTTGGGCGCCCAACTTCCGACGACGTCAGGGCCTTATGCGACGCTTGCACCCTCCACGGCGGCCGAAGCGCCCCTGGCTCTCCACTGACGGGCACAACGGCCCACCTCGATGAGGCTGGTGGGCGCGGAGGGTATCGAACCGCCGACCACTGGTGGGTAACTCCCTGTCCAGATCACCACCCAGTACCGAGGTGGAACCCAGTTGAACTGCCCAGCAAGAAACCACCAAGGCGTCCGCTGCAGCCTTCCGGATGACCAGCCACCCCGAACCGCCAACAGCGAAACGGCACCTACCCGGACAAGAGAGACAGCACGCCAATGAAAACGAAGACGCTTGCGAGACCGATCGCAGCGGTCATCGCGACCACCATCGCCGTGGCTGCCTGCTCCACTATCGGCGCACCCTCCGCGTCGGCCGACCCACAACCGACTCTGGGTCGTGCCTGGAACCCGAACACCAAGGGCTACGGAACGGTAGCGCCGACCAATGTCAACAACGGAGGCGACCCGACGGGCGATATCTGGGACATCACATGGTCTTCATGGGGCGGCGAACAGGCCATCGGCACGGGTACTTCCTACGCGATACCGCCGGGGGCCTTCAGCGTCGCACAGTCGGTCAAACAACCGGCGACGATCGTGGCCTACAACCTCGGCAACTGCGACGGCAAGCTGATGTATCAAGCGGCGAAGTGGTACTTCCCCGGCTACGGAGAATCGTTCAATCCAGCCGGGCACTACAACATCTGCACCGGTGACTATGTCGACGGCATCTAACGGAAGTCGCCAATAAACACCCACGATCACACGAAGCTGGCCTCGCTGAATGTTGGTGGGCGCGGACGGTATCGAACCGCCGACCGCTGGTGTGTAAAACCAGAGCTCTACCACTGAGCTACGCGCCCCTGCTCGGGCAGGCTACCGGTCGATGACCTGCAGGTGGAAATCCGTCAGCCCGATCGCAGCGCTTTGAGCGCCTCGGTCCACACGGCTTGATCCCGCGCCTCCCCCGGCTGCTTCATCTCGGCGAACCGGATCACGCCCGACCGGTCCACGACGAACGTGCCGCGGTTGGAAAAACCGGTGTCGTCGTTGAACACGCCGTAGGACTGCGCGACGGCGCCGTGCGGCCAGAAGTCGGACAGCACCGGAAACGTGAAACTGCTCTGCGTCGCCCAAACCTTGTGCGTAGGCGGCGGACCCACCGAAATCGACAGCGTCGCGGTGTCGTCGTTCTGGTAATCCGCCAGGTGGTCGCGGATCTCGTCGAGCTCGCCCTGGCAGATGCCGGTGAACGCCAGCGGAAAGAACACCAGCAGCACATCCTTGACGCCGCGGAAGCTGCTCAGCGTTACGGGCTGGCCGTTCTGGTCCTTGAGCGTGAAGTCCGGCGCCTCGCTACCGACTTCCAGCACTACCGCCTGCCCGCGGCCTTTGACTTGGGCTGCACCAGCCTGCTGGCGATCCAGTCGCCGAGATTGGCCGACGACGTCTGCATCAGGCCCGCTGTCGGCGCCGATTCGGCGATCTCGGCGGGTTGCACGTGGCCCGGCTTGCCCGTCTTCGGCGTCACCACCCAGATCACGCCGTCGTCGGCGAGCGGGGTGATGGCGTCCATCAGGTTGTCCACGAGATCGCCGTCGCCGTCGCGCCACCACAACAGCACCACGTCGATGACCTCGTCGGCGTCCTCGTCGAGCAGCTCGCCGCCGCACGCCTCTTCGATGTCGGCCCGGATGTCGTCGTCGACGTCGGAGTCCCAGCCCAACTCCTGCACAACCTGATCTCGTTGGATGCCCAGTCTGCGGGCGTAGTTCGGGGCGTCATCCGCCGCGACCACGGTCGGTCCTCCTTCAGCCAGCTCGGGCGCACGATGCGCCCGGTGATGTCTCAAGGCCTATCGTCGCACGCCGCGGCCCGAAGACCGACCACCGGCGGGCAGGTTCATCGATATGCCGCGTCGCAGAGGTTCAGCGCGGCGGTCTTGGTGTCGTTCAACTTGGTGATCGCGGCGTTGAATTCTTCGGGGCCGAAATTGCCCGCGATCGCCGCCGCGAGCCCCCTGGCCGCGTCCACCCACGCGCCTAGGGCGTCGCGCAAATTGGGGCTGAGCGGGTCGGAAACGCTGCGACCCACCAGATCGGCGCTGTGGTTGAGCGCATCGATCGCAGGCGGCGCCTTGGCCGCGGCGTCGGCGGCGTTCTTGTTGAACGCGTCGACGTAGTTGTTCACCGCGGTGATCGCGTCGACGCTCGACGAGCTCAGCGCTTCGCACGACGAGTGGACGGCCTGGGTGGTCAGCGATGCCTGGCGTTCGGATTCGCGGGAGCTCGAGCTGGCCGCGGACTCTTCGATCGACGCCGATACCGAGGCCCGGTAGACCGGAGCGTCGGCACGGTCGATCTCCGCGCTGCCCTGCGTGACGCTGGTGCAGCCGACGATGATCATCGCCGAGGCAGCAAGACCGCCGATCACCAGCGCCACGATCCGCAGCCGCTTGCGAGACAGCCCAGCGATCAGCACGGTCTGCAGACGTTACCGGTTTGCACCCCGTTGGACCCTTTAAGTGGGTTCATTCCACTCGGCACCCCCAGCGGTGCAAGTGGGGCACGATGGGACAAAGATGGAGGCAGCTGCGCCGATCGCGTAGCACCTGTAACCGCCTAACAAGGAGCGGAAGTTGACCACCGAGTTCGTGCGCCAAGACCTGGCCCAAAACTCCAGCACCGCAGCCGAACCCGATCGGGTTCGGGTGATTCGGGAAGGCGTCGCATCATATCTGCCCGACATCGATCCGGAAGAGACCGCCGAATGGCTCGAGTCGTTCGACGAATTGCTCGAACGGTCGGGCCCGGCGCGGGCGCGCTATCTGATGTTGCGGTTGCTGGAACGCTCTGGCGAACAGCGGGTGGCCATCCCCGCCCTGACGTCCACCGACTATGTGAACACCATCCCGACCGAACTCGAGCCGTGGTTTCCCGGCGATGAGGACGTCGAGCGCCGCTACCGGGCATGGATCCGGTGGAACGCCGCGATCATGGTGCACCGGGCGCAACGCCCGGGAGTCGGTGTGGGAGGCCATATTTCGACGTACGCGTCGTCGGCGGCGCTGTACGAGGTCGGTTTCAACCACTTCTTCCGCGGTAAGGCTCACCCGGGCGGCGGCGATCAGGTGTTCATCCAGGGCCACGCCTCGCCCGGCGTCTACGCGCGCGCGTTTCTCGAGGGCCGGCTAACCGCTGACCAACTCGACGGCTTCCGCCAGGAGCACAGCCACCCCGGCGGCGGACTGCCGTCGTATCCGCACCCGCGGCTGATGCCCGACTTCTGGGAGTTCCCGACGGTGTCGATGGGCCTCGGCCCGATGAACGCGATCTACCAGGCACGGTTCAACCACTACCTGCATGACCGCGGCATCAAGGACACCTCCGACCAGCACGTGTGGGCATTCCTCGGCGACGGCGAGATGGACGAGCCGGAGAGCCGCGGGCTGATCCAGGTCGCAGCCAACGAGGGCCTGGACAACCTGACCTTCGTGATCAACTGCAATCTGCAGCGCCTCGACGGCCCGGTCCGCGGCAACGGCAAGATCATCCAGGAGCTGGAGTCCTTCTTCCGGGGCGCTGGCTGGAACGTGATCAAGGTGGTGTGGGGCCGCGAATGGGACACGCTGCTGCATGCCGACCGCGACGGCGCACTGGTCAACCTGATGAACACCACCCCCGACGGTGACTACCAGACCTACAAGGCCAACGACGGCGCCTATGTCCGCGACCACTTCTTCGGCCGCGATCCGCGCACCAAGGCGTTGGTCGAGAAGATGTCCGACAGCGAGATCTGGAATCTCAAGCGCGGCGGGCACGACTACCGCAAGGTGTATGCGGCCTACCGGGCGGCCACCGAGCACACGGGCCAGCCGACGGTGATCCTGGCCAAGACCATCAAGGGCTACTCACTCGGCGCGCACTTCCAGGGCCGCAACGCGACGCATCAGATGAAAAAGCTTGCGATAGAAGACCTCAAGTTCTTCCGCGACGCGATCCGCATCCCGGTCAGCGACGAGGAAATCGAGAAGAACCCCTATCTGCCGCCCTACTACCACCCGGGGCCCGAAGCTCCCGAGATTCGGTACATGCTCGAAAGGCGCCGTGCGCTGGGAGGTTTCGTGCCCGAGCGCCGCACCAAGTCCAAGGCGCTGACGCTTCCCGGCCGCGACACCTACAAGGCGCTGAAAAAGGGTTCGGGCAACCAGGAGGTCGCCACCACGATGGCGACGGTTCGCACATTCAAGGAACTGTTGCGGGACAAGGAAATTGGCAAGCGCATCGTGCCGATCATTCCCGACGAGGCCCGCACGTTCGGCATGGACTCATGGTTCCCTAGCCTGAAGATCTACAACCGAAACGGTCAGCTGTACACCAGCGTGGACGCCGAATTGATGTTGGCGTACAAGGAAAGTGAAATCGGCCAGATACTGCACGAAGGGATCAACGAGGCGGGCTCCACGGCGTCGTTCACCGCGGTCGGCACTTCTTACGCCACGCACAACGAGCCGATGATCCCGGTCTACATCTTCTATTCGATGTTCGGCTTCCAGCGCACCGGCGACGGATTCTGGGCGGCCGCCGACCAGATGGCCCGCGGATTCGTCCTCGGCGCCACCGCGGGCCGCACCACGCTGACCGGCGAAGGCCTGCAGCACGCCGACGGCCACTCGCTGCTGCTCGCCGCGACCAATCCGGCAGTGGTGGCCTACGACCCGGCGTTCGCCTACGAGATCGCCTACATCGTGGAGAGCGGCCTGCACCGCATGTACGGCGAGAACCCGGAGAACGTCTACTTCTATATGACGATCTACAACGAGCCCTACGTGCAGCCCGCCGAGCCCGAGGGAATCGACGTGGAAGCGCTGCTGCGCGGCATCTACCTCTACCGCAAGGCGCCGGAGAAGCGCACGCACGTCGCGCAGATCCTCACGTCGGGTGTCGCCATGCCCGAGGCGGTTCGGGCGGCCGAACTGCTCGCCGACGAGTGGGACGTCGCCGCCGACGTCTGGTCGGTGACCAGCTGGGGCGAGCTCAACCGCGACGGTGTGGCCATAGAGAAGGAACGGCTGCGCCACCCCGAGCGTCCGCCGGGCACGCCGTTCGTCACCCAGGCCCTGGCCGAGGCGGCGGGGCCGGTGGTCGCGGTGTCCGACTGGATGCGGGCGGTGCCCGAGCAGATCAGGCCGTGGGTGCCGGGCACCTACATCACGCTTGGCACAGACGGCTTCGGGTTCTCCGACACTCGCCCGGCGGCGCGGCGGTACTTCAACACCGATGCCGAGTCGGTCGTCGTCGGCGTACTCGAGGGCCTCGCGCGCGACGGGAACATCGACGAGTCGGTCGCGGTCGAGGCCGCGCGCAAATACAAGATCGACGATGTGATGGCTGCGGGCGTCTCGTACAAGGACACCGGCAGCGCCTAGTTGGAGGTTTCCTCCAGAAGAGTCGCGTAGCCTTTGGGGATGGCCGACAATCGGTTCATCCCGCCGAAGTCCACGATCGAGGTGCTGGAGACGGTGCCCGACACCGTGCTGCGCCGGCTCAAGCAGTACTCCGGCCGGTTGGCGACCGAGGCCGTGCGCGCCATGGAGGAACGACTGCCGTACTTCGCCGACCTGGAGGCCTCGCAGCGCGCGAGCGTGCAACTGGTGGTGCAGGCGGCGGTGGTCAACTTCGTCGAGTGGATGCGCAACCCGCAGAGCAACGTCAGCTACACGGCGCAGGCGTTCGAGGTGGTGCCGCAGGATCTACGGCGACGC
Source organism: Mycobacterium sp. OAE908 (assembly GCF_017872775.1). Lineage (NCBI taxonomy): Bacteria > Bacillati > Actinomycetota > Actinomycetes > Mycobacteriales > Mycobacteriaceae > Mycobacterium > Mycobacterium sp. OAE908. The sequence goes on along the minus strand of NZ_JAGGJL010000002.1, from coordinate 739,727 downwards.
GTTGCGCTGCGGCAGTCGGTCGAAATGGTCCGCGTCACCATGGAGTACTGCGAGGAAGTGGTGCCGCTGCTTGCGCGCTCCGAGGAGCAGTTGACCGCGCTGACGGCCGGAATCCTGCGCTACAGCAGGGATTTGGCGTTCGCCGCCGCCATGGCCTACGCCGACCAGGCCGAGGCGCGCGGCGCGTGGGACACCCGGATGGAGGCCAACGTCGTCGACGCGGTGGTCCGCGGGGACACCGGCCCGGAACTACAGTCGCAGGCCGCCGCGCTGAACTGGGACGCCACCGCGCCCGCGACCGTCATCGTCGGGCTGCCCCAACCCGACCGCGTCGACCTCACCAGCGATGACGTCCACGACGTCGTCAACCGCAACGGTCGTGCCGCCCTTTCCGACGTGCACGGCACCTGGCTGGTGGCCATCGTGTCGGGCGCGCTGGCACCGACGGACAAGTTTCTCTCCGAGCTGCTGGGCGTCTTCGCCGACGGTCCGGTGGTGATCGGGCCGACAGCGCCCACGCTGGGCGCCGCTTACATCAGCGCCACGGAGGCGATCGCGGGGATGAACGCGGTGGCCGGCTGGAGCGGAGCGCCGCGGCCGGTATTGGCACGCGAGTTGCTGCCCGAGCGCGCGTTGTTGGGCGATGCGACGGCCGTCGCAGCGCTGGAAGCCGAGGTGATGCGCCCGCTGGCCGACGCAGGTCCGGCGCTCACCGAGACGCTTGACGCTTATTTGGACTCGGGCGGTGCGATCGAGGCCTGCGCCCGCAAATTGTTCGTTCATCCAAATACCGTGCGCTACCGGCTCAAACGCATCGCCGACTTCACCGGCCGCGATCCCACGCTTCCGCGCGACGCGTACGTGCTGCGGGTCGCCGCGACCGTAGGTCGACTGGGCCGGCAGCCATACCACTCCAGCACGCCAAATACCTCGTCAAGATCGGTTCAGACGACAGGCGCAGCGTGGCAGGGATCACATCGCCCTGCCTGAATTGATCGCGGGATGTTGCAGAGCGGTATCGATGGAGTCCCATCACATGCCTTTTTGTGGGAGTCCCACAAAAACATAAGACGAGGTTCATAATCTCTTACACCGTGCAAAGTCGTCTTCACAGTGTTCTCTTAGAGACGTGCCTCAACAAACTGCGCTTGCCTTGCTTGCGCCCGGCCAGGGCTCCCAGACTCCCGGCATGCTGGCCGCCTGGCTCGAGCTGCCCGGCGCCGCTGAGCGTCTTGCCGCCTGGTCCGAGATCAGCGGCCTTGACCTGGTTCGCCTTGGCACTGCCGCGACCGCCGAGGAGATCACCGACACCGCGGTGACCCAGCCACTCGTGGTGGCCGCGACGCTGCTGGCGCACGAGGAACTGACCCGGCGGGGGCTGCTCAACGATAGGGACACGGTTGTCGCCGGCCATTCGGTCGGGGAGATCGCCGCTTATGCGATCGCCGGTGTGATCTCCGCCGACGATGCGGTCAAGCTGGCCGCCACCCGGGGTTCGGAGATGGCCAAGGCCTGCGCGCTGGAGCCGACGGGCATGTCCGCGGTGCTCGGGGGCGACGAGGCCGAGGTGCTGGCTCGTCTCGAGGCGCTGGATCTTGTGCCGGCCAACCGCAACGCTGCCGGTCAGATCGTGGCCGCCGGCGCGCTGTCCGCCCTGGACAAGCTCGCCGAGGACCCGCCCGCCAAGGCCCGCGTCCGCCAGTTGGCCACTGCCGGTGCCTTCCACACGCACTACATGGCCTCGGCGACCGAGGGATATGCAAAGGCGGCCGAAGCGGTAACAGCCTCGGAGCCCAACACGACACTTCTGTCGAACGCGGACGGGCAGCCCGTCGCCTCGGCAGCGGACGCGATGACCAAACTGGTGGCACAGCTGACCCGCCCCGTGCGGTGGGACCTGTGCACCGAATACCTGCGCGGCGACGCGGAGGTCCGAGTGTCGGCGATCGTCGAGTTCCCGCCGGCGGGGACGTTGGCAGGCATCGCCAAACGTGAACTTCGGGGGGTACCGACGCACGCCGTCAAGTCCCCCGCTGATCTGGACGGGCTAGCAGAGCTCTGACCAGTACAACGAAATAGAGATCGTTAATTCCAGCAGTAACAACCCAATTAGAAGGAGCCATCGTGGCCACCACCCAGGAAGAAATCATCGCCGGCATCGCCGAGATCATCGAAGAGGTCACCGGTATCGAGCCGTCTGAGGTCACCCCGGAGAAGTCGTTCGTCGACGATCTGGACATCGACTCGCTGTCGATGGTGGAGATCGCGGTGCAGACCGAGGACAAGTACGGCGTGAAGATCCCCGACGAGGACCTCGCCGGCCTGCGCACTGTCGGTGACGTCGTCGCCTACATCCAGAAGCTCGAGGAAGAGAACCCCGAGGCCGCTGCGGCGATTCGGGCGCAGATCGCGGAGACCAAGTGACCAAGCCTTCCACTGCTAACGGCGGCTTCCCCAGTGTTGTAGTGACCGCCGTCACGGCAACGACTTCGATCTCTGGGGACATCGAGAGCACGTGGAAGGGCTTGTTGGCCGGCGAGAGCGGCATCCACGTACTCGAGGACGATTTCGTCACCAAGTGGGATCTGCCGGTCCGCATCGGCGGTCACCTCAAGGATCCGGTCGACGACCACATGGGCCGGCTGGACATGCGACGGATGTCGTATGTCCAGCGCATGGCCAAGCTGCTGAGCGGCCAACTGTGGGAGACCGCGGGTGCCCCCGAGGTCGACCCCGACCGCTTCGCAGTGGTCATCGGCACGGGTCTTGGCGGCGGCGAGAAGATCGTCGAAACCTACGACGCGATGAACGAGGGCGGGCCCCGCAAGGTGTCCCCGCTGGCTGTTCAGATGATCATGCCCAACGGGGCGGCAGCGGTGGTGGGCCTTCAGCTGGGGGCCCGCGCCGGCGTCATCACCCCGGTGTCGGCCTGCTCGTCGGGTTCGGAGGCCATCGCCCACGCGTGGCGCCAGATCGTCATGGGTGACGCCGACTTCGCCGTCTGCGGCGGCGTGGAAGGCGGCATCGAGGCGTTGCCGATCGCGACGTTCTCGATGATGCGCGCCATGTCGACGCGAAACGACGACCCCGAAGGCGCGTCGCGGCCGTTCGACAAGAACCGCGACGGCTTCGTGTTCGGCGAGGCGGGCGCAATGCTGGTCATCGAGACCGAGGAGCACGCCAAGGCGCGCGGCGCCAAGCCGCTGGCCAGGCTGCTGGGTGCGGGCATCACGTCCGACGCGTTCCACATGGTGGCTCCGGCCGCCGACGGCGTGCGGGCGGGTCACGCAATGAAGCGTGCGATGGAAACGGCGGGGCTGGAGCCGAAGGACATCAGCCACGTCAACGCCCACGCGACCGCTACCCCGATCGGTGACACGGCCGAGGCGAACGCTCTGCGGGTCGCCGGTGTGGAGCACGCCGCGGTGTACGCCCCGAAGGGTGCGCTTGGCCACTCCATCGGTGCGGTCGGTGCGCTCGAGTCGGTGCTGACGGTGCTCGCGCTGCGCGACGGCGTCATTCCGCCGACACTGAACTATGAGACGCCCGACCCCGAGATCGATCTCGATGTCGTTGCGGGTGAGCCTCGTTATGGCGAATACCAGTACGCCATCAACAACTCGTTCGGCTTCGGTGGCCACAATGTCGCCCTGGCGTTCGGTCGGTACTAGGCGAGAGGAACGTTCGGCACAGTAATGGGAGGACGAACTCAGCTTTCCACGGGGAACGGTTTCCCCAATGTGGTTGTCACTGGCATGGCCATGACGACCGCACTGGCGACCGACGCCGAAAGCACGTGGCAGAAGCTGCTGGACGGCCAGAGCGGTATTCGCAAACTCGAGGATCCGTTCGTCGAGCAGTACAACCTTCCAGTCCGGATAGGTGGCCATCTTCTCGAGGATTTCGACGGCGAGCTCAGCCGAGTTGAGCTGCGTCGGTTGTCGTACCTACAGAAGATGTCCACCGTTCTGGGACGACGGGCCTGGCAGCACGCAGGTGCGCCCGAGGTGGACACCCGCCGCTTGATGGTGTCCATCGGCACTGGTCTTGGCTCGGCCGAGGAATTGGTCTTCGCGTACGACGATATGCGCGCGAAGGGCATGCGAGCCGTGTCCCCGTTGGCCGTGCAGAAGTACATGCCGAACTCGCCCGCGGCCGCAGTCGGCCTCGAGCGGGCAGCCAAAGCCGGTGTCATCACGCCGGTTTCGGCGTGCGCATCGGGCTCCGAAGGCATCGCACACGCGTGGCAACAGATCGTGCTCGGCGAAGCCGACATCGCGATCTGCGGCGGCGTGGAATCGAAGATCGAGGCGGTGCCGATCGCCGGCTTCGCCCAGATGCGAATCGTGTTGTCCACCACCAACGATGACCCGGCAGGCGCGTGCCGACCGTTCGACAAGGACCGCAACGGGTTCGTGTTCGGTGAGGGCGGTGCGCTCATGGTCATCGAGACCGAAGAGCACGCCAAAGCACGCGGCGCGAACATCCTGGCACGCCTGATGGGTGCCAGCGTCACGTCGGACGGCTACCACATGGTGGCGCCCGACCCCAACGGTGAGCAGGCCGGGCACGCGATGTCGCGTGCTATCCAGCTCGCGGGCCTAAAGCCCACTGACATCGACCACGTCAACGCACACGCGACCGGCACCTCGGTCGGCGACGTGGCCGAATCGCATGCGATCAACAACGCGATGGGCGGCCACAAGCCTGCGGTGTACGCACCGAAGTCCGCGCTCGGCCATTCGGTCGGCGCGGTGGGCGCCGTCGAGTCCATCCTGACTGTGCTGGCGTTGAAGAACGGGGTCATCCCGCCGACGCTGAACCTGAAGAATCTCGACCCGGAGATCGACTTGGACGTCGTGCATGGCAGTCCTCGCCCCGGCAATTACCAATACGCAGTGAACAATTCGTTTGGATTCGGTGGGCACAACGTCGCGCTCGCCTTTGGAAAATATTGAGGAAGTACTTCCTCAAGTTTCTAGAGGGCATCCAGCCGACATCCGATGCGCTACAGGAGGTTTCAATGACCATCATGGCCCCGGAGGCTGTCGGCGAGTCGCTTGATCCACGCGATCCGCTGCTGCGCCTGAGCACGTTCTTCGACGACGGCAGCGTGGCGCTGCTGCACGAGCGTGACCGCTCGGGCGTGCTGGCCGCTGCCGGCACCGTGAATGGCGTGCGCACCATCGCGTTCTGCACCGACGGCACCGTCATGGGTGGCGCGATGGGTGTGGAGGGCTGCGCGCACATCGTCAACGCCTACGACACCGCGATCGAGGAACAGAGCCCCATCGTCGGAATCTGGCACTCCGGTGGCGCGCGGCTGGCCGAGGGCGTCAAGGCGCTGCACGCGGTCGGGTTGGTCTTCGAGGCCATGATCCGTGCCTCCGGTTACATCCCGCAGATCTCGGTGGTGGTCGGTTTCGCGGCAGGCGGCGCCGCCTACGGCCCCGCCCTGACCGACGTCGTGGTGATGGCGCCGGAGGGCCGGGTGTTCGTCACCGGCCCCGACATCGTTCGCAGTGTTACCGGCGAGGACGTCGACATGGCGTCGCTCGGCGGCCCCGATACCCACCACAAGAAGTCGGGCGTGTGCCACATCGTCGCCGACGACGAGCTCGACGCTTATGAGCGCGGCCGTCGCCTGGTCGGATTGTTCTGCCAGCAGGGCCATTTCGACCGCAGCAAGGCCGAGTCGGGCGACACCGACCTGCATGCGCTGCTGCCGGATTCGGCGCGGCGCGCCTACGACGTGCACCCGATCGTCGAGGCGCTGCTCGATGACGACGCGCCGTTCGAGGAGTTCCAGGGCAAGTGGGCGCCGTCGATCGTCGTCGGCCTCGGCCGGCTGTCCGGCCGCTCCGTCGGCGTCATCGCCAACAACCCGCTGCGGCTCGGGGGCTGCCTGAACTCCGAAAGTGCCGAGAAGGCAGCGCGTTTCGTGCGGCTGTGCGATGCGTTCGGGATTCCACTGGTGGTCATCGTCGATGTGCCGGGTTACCTGCCCGGTGTCGATCAGGAGTGGGGCGGCGTGGTGCGTCGCGGCGCCAAGCTGCTGCACGCGTTCGGTGAGTGCACGGTTCCCCGGGTCACGCTGGTCACCCGCAAGATCTACGGCGGGGCCTACATCGCGATGAACTCACGGTCGCTCAATGCCACCAAGGTGTTCGCGTGGCCCGACGCCGAGGTCGCCGTGATGGGCGCCAAGGCTGCGGTCGGCATCCTGCACAAGAAGAAGCTCGCCGCCGCGTCGGACGACGAGCGCGAGGCTCTGCATGAGGAACTGGCGGCCGAGCACGAACGGATCGCAGGCGGTGTGGATTCCGCTATCGAGATCGGTGTCGTCGACGAGAAGATCGATCCGGCGCATACCCGCAGCAAGCTGACTCAGGCGCTGGCCGAGGCGCCGCAGCGCCGCGGTCGACACAAGAACATCCCGCTGTAGTCGGTCAGAGGCCGCGGGCGCCCAGCCAACCATCGATGCGTTGCGCCACCGCTTCCCAGTTCGGTTCGAGCATCATGTTGTGTCCCATACCCGGGAAGATTTCGGCTTCGGTGCCGTACGCGCGTGCCGTGGCATGCACTTCTTCCTGAGTGAAGCAACCGTCGCATTCGCCGCCCAAAACCAGTAGCGGGGTGGTGATCCGTTGCGGCTTGGGCAGATTGAGCAACGTGTCGAAAGTAATTCCGCCCGTGAATTCCTCCGTGAGCCGAGCGGTGTAGCGGACGACGTCGGCCTTAGGCGTTTCCGCGGAGAAGAAGTATCGGCGCGCACGCTCGGGTGTGTTGAAACCGTGTAACGACCGAGTCGTGACAGTGGTTCTCACTGAAACCCAAGGGTGCCGTTTCATCTCGCGAGCGAAGAATCCGCGTGCACCCTTCGGCGGCGCGGAGGCCAGCAGCACGCCGGCGGGGGCATCGTGGGACTCGAGATACTTCTGGACCACAAAGCCACCCAGGGAATGCCCGATCACAACGGGCCGGGCGGGCAGGTCGTCGGCAACCGTGCAGACGTCGCTCACGTAGTCCGCCACCCGGCAGAACTGCATGCGTTTGACCGCCGGGCTGCTGCCGTGGCCGCGAACGCTCAGGGCCATCGCGCGATAGCCCTTGTCGGCGAAGAACCCGAGGAAGTGTTCGTCCCAACACCATGCGCCGTGCCATGCGCCATGAATGAAGAGCAGCGGCACCGGGTGCGCCTCACTGACCGCGCCCTTGTCGATTACTTCCAGCATGTGATCAGATTCGCAAGCGTGTCTGGGAGCCGAACGAGTATTTGGATACTCGATTTCGGGGAATGATCGCGACATGGATAGCGATCTGCGTCGCTGGCGTCAGCATCTGGCCAATGAACGCGCCGAAGCAGGGGTGTACCGGCATCTGGCCCAGCGCCGGACGGGCGAGGAACGCGCCATCTTGCTGACGTTGGCCGACGCCGAGCGGCGCCATGAGCAGCATTGGCTGAACCTGCTCGGCGACCAGGTCGGCAAGCCGCGGCGCGCCGACATGCGTACCCGGATGCTCAGCTTCCTCGCCAAACACTTCGGTTCGGTATTCGTGTTGGCGCTCGCGCAACGAGCAGAAGCCCGCTCTGCCTACGACACCGACGTCGACGCCACGCCCACGATGGCCGCCGATGAGCGCATCCACCTAGAGGTCGTCCGCGCTCTGGCCACCCGTGGGCGCAACCAGTTGTCGGGCAGTTTCCGCGCGGCGGTTTTCGGTGCGAACGACGGACTGGTCAGCAACCTTGCGCTCGTGCTCGGCATCAGCGCCACCGGCGTCACCAACCACACGGTGCTGGCCACCGGCCTTGCCGGTCTGCTCGCGGGCGCACTGTCGATGGGTGCAGGCGAGTACGTGTCGGTCAATTCACAGCGCGAACTACTGGAGGCATCCACGCCGAGCCCAGAGGCCGGCGACGCGTTGCCGCAACTGGACGTCAACGCCAACGAGCTGGCATTGGTGTACCGGGCCCGCGGCATGAGCGCCGACGAGGCGACAGGTCACGCGGCGAAGGTGCTGAGCAACCTTGCGACAAGCGGCAGCCCGAGCCGACTCGGCCGGCCTGAACCCGACGGGCATGAGGCTGTCGGCACGGGTGTTCGCGCCGCGGTGTCGAGCTTCAGTTTCTTCGCCTCGGGTGCGCTGATTCCGGTGCTGCCCTACCTGTTCGGGTTGCAGGGCACCGTCGCGGTCGTGGTCGCCGCCGCCCTGGTCGGAATCGCTTTGCTTGCAACGGGAATCGTCGTCGGGCTGCTCTCAGGTGGACCGCCCGTGCGTCGCGCCCTGCGACAGCTGATGATCGGCTACGGCGCCGCCACCGTCACCTACCTGCTCGGGTTGCTGTTCGAGACCGGCGCGAGCTAGCCCGACGTCGACGGGTTCGGCTGCATCGCGTCGGTCGATGAACCGCCGGTTCACCAGGTACAGACCCACGACCACCGCCCACGACAACAGGCTGAGCAGCAGCTGCGACCGGAGTTTGTCGTCCAGATACATCTGCACCAGGATCGCCAGCATCGCGATCGTCGTCAGGATCGACAGCACCGGGAACAGCCACATCTTCAGTCGCAGCTCGGCGTCGCGGTCGCGATAGCGCAACACGATCTGCGAGATCGCGATCAGGATGTAGACGAACAAGATGATCGCGCCGCTGGAGTTGAGCAGGAACGCGAAGATCGTGTCCTCGGCGACCGCGGCAGCGATCACACACAGGAATCCGACGATCGACGAGAACAGGATCGCGTTCGCCGGCACGCCCCGCCTGGTCAACCGGACCAACCGTTGCGGGGCTTCATGGCGCGCCGCGAGCACGAACAACATGCGAGAGGCGGTATACATCCCGGAATTCAGGCAACTCAGCACGGCGGTCAGCACCACAGCGTTCATGATGTGGTCGGCATACGGGATCCCCATCTTCGTGAACGCCGCGACGAACGGCGAACCGGCCAGCCCTTTGTCGTTCCACGGCACGATTGTCACGACAAGGAACACCGAGAGAACGTAGAAGACCAGGATTCGCAGGATCACCGAGTTGGCCGCCTTGGCGACGGCCGTCTCGGGATCAGAGGACTCCGCTGCGGCAATGGTCGCGATCTCCGGGCCGACCATCGAGAAGATCACCGTCACGATGCCGACCGTGATCACTCCGGCACCCATCGGCATGAACCCGCCGTGGCTGGTCAGGTTCGAGAAGTCCATCGACCTGTCGGGCCACAGCCCGAAAACGAAGCAGGCGCCGATCGCGATGAAAGCCAGGATTGCGGCCACCTTGATGCCGGCGAACCAGAACTCGAACTCACCGTAGGACTTCACCGAGAACAGGTTGGTCGCCGTCATCAGCACCATGAAGATCAGCGCACACAGCCACAGCGGGATGTGGATCCAGTACTGCACGATCTTCGCGCCGGCTATCGCCTCGAAGCCGACGACGATCACCCAGAAGTACCAGTACAACCAACCGACCGAGAAACCCGCCCAGTGCCCGAGTGCGTCGCGCGAGTAGTCGGCGAACGATCCGGTCGAGGGGTGGGCCACCGCCATCTCGGCCAACATGCGCATGACCATGATGATCAGCACTCCGGACAACGCATAGGTCAAAAAGGCGCCTGGGCCGGTGTCGCCCATCACCACTCCGGAGCCGACGAACAGCCCGGCTCCGATGACGCCGCCGATGGCGATCATCCTCAGTTGGCGCTGGCTGAGGGCTTTCTTCAGTGTTGGGGTAGCCGCTGTGGCCTCGGTCACTCGTTCCATGGACAGCTGAGTGCCCATTCAGTCACGCGGTTAAGCGTGCTGTGTCAACAACTCCTCGGCCGCGGCCGCCGCTTTGGCACGGTCCGATGCAACCAGCCCGATGCGGGTCCGGCGGTCCAGGATGTCGTCGACGGTCATCGCGCCTTCATGGGTGACCGCATACTCGAACTCCGCTCGGGTGACGTCGATGCCCTCGGCCACCGGTGCCGTCGGCCGCTCACAGCTGGCCGACGCGATCACGTTGGGCGCCTCGGCGCCGTAGCGGGCGACCAGTGACCCCGGCACCTCGATTGAAGAGCGCAGTGTCGCAACGGGATTCGACGGCGCGCCGACCAGCGGCAGGTTTCGGGTCCGGCATGGGCGGGCAGGCAGCCCCCGCAACGCGACGGCGCGGTCGAGGACGTCCTCGGCCATGTACCGGTATTCGGTGAGCTTGCCGCCGATCACACTGATCACGCCGGAGGGTGACTCGACGACCGCGTGTTCACGCGAGACGTCGGCCGTGCGGCCTGCGCCCGTGTCGATCAACGGCCGCAGCCCGGCGTAGGAGCCGATCACGTCGCCCACACCGAGCTTGACGTCCAGTGCGGTGTTGACGGTGTCGAGCAAGAAACTGATTTCTTCCGAGGTCGGCTCCGGCACATCGGGAATGGGCCCCGGTGCGTCTTCGTCGGTCAGCCCGAGGTAGACCCGCCCCAGCTGTTCGGGCATCGCGAATACGAACCGGTTGATCTCTCCCGGTATCGGAACGGTCAGCGCGGCAACGGGATTGCCGAATACCTTGGCATCGAACACCAAATGTGTTCCGCGGCTGGGTCGCACCCGAATCGAGCTGTCCACCTCCCCCGCCCACACACCGCTGGCGTTGATGACGGCGCGAGCGGTGACGTCGAACGACTCACCGGAGCGCGTGTCGGTCAGCGTCACCGAGGTTCCCGTCGCGTTCGAGGCCGCGACGCGGGTCAAGATGCGCGCACCATGCTGAGCCGCCGTGCGCGCGACGGCGGTGACGAGTCGCGCGTCGTCGATGAGCTGTCCGTCGTAGGCCAACAGGCCGCCTGTCAAACCGTCGCGACGGACGGTGGGCGCCATCTCGATCGCACGCGCCGCATCGATGCACCGTGAGCGCGGCAGCGTGGCGGACGGTGTGCCGGCCAGTCTGCGCAGCCCGTCGCCTGCCGCGAATCCGAAACGCACCAAAGCCTTTGACGTCGAGCTCATTTCGGGCAGCAGCGGCACCAGCTGGGGCATCGCCTTGACGAGGTGAGGAGCGTTGCGCGTCATCAGGATTCCGCGTTCGATGGCGCTGCGGCGCGCGATGCCGACGTTGCCGGTCGCCAGGTAGCGCAGCCCGCCGTGCACCAGCTTCGAACTCCAGCGGCTCGTGCCGAACGCCAGGTCATGCTTCTCGACCAGAGCGACGCGCAGACCGCGAGTCGCCGCGTCCAACGCGATACCAGTTCCGGTGATGCCGCCGCCGATGACGACGACGTCGAGCTGTTCGCCGTCGGACAGCGCAGCGAGCTCGGTGGCTCGGCGGGTTTCGTTGAGGGCTGTCGAGCCGGTCATGGTTTCAGGTATCCGTTCAGCGAGTGGGCGAGTTCGACGGCCAGCGCGTCGGCGTCGAGGATGGGCGCGACCATCTGCGCCGACTGAATCGCCGACTGTGTAATCAGCAGGCACATCGCGGCGAGATGCCGCGGTTCGCCCGCCCTGATGCTGCCTTCCTCCTGGGCGAGCTTGATCGCCTGCGCCAGCGTGTCGATCAGGATCTGCTGGCTGGTGCCGAGCCGTTCGGTGATGTAGACCATCGCGACGTTCGGCGCGTTGTGCAGCACCGCCATCACGACCTCGTCGGCGCGCAGATGCTCTGCCGCCGCGACGATGCGTTCGACGAGCGCTTCGCGATCGGAGCCTCGGTCCGGCACCTTGTCGAGAACGCCTGCGATGCGCATGGTCAGCAGTTCGGCGAGCACGAAGCGAATATCGGGCCAGCGGCGATAAATGGTCGGACGGCTGACCCGAGCCCGGCGCGCGATTTCGGTCAACGTCATTCTCTCGACGCCGAACGCCAGCACGCACTCGGCGGCGGCATCGAGGATCCGGGACTCGACAGTCGATCCAGAGTTACGGATTGACAGCATGTGTAATACTGTAACGCATGACGCGTCCACATGACCAGCAGACGACGCTTTTGCCCCCAATGAAGTGGAACGCATGGGGCGACCCCGCGGAGGCAAAACCGCTGTCGGAGGGCATCCGCTCGCTGCTCAAGCAGGCGCTTGGGCTCGAGGACGCGAGCACCGCCGAGCTCGAGGCCGACCAGGTCCGGTTGCGGCCGTCGGCGCTCTCGCAGGCGGACCGCGACGCGCTCGCGGCGATCGTCGGCGCCGAGTACTGCAATGTCGAGGACCGGGCGCGTTTGCTGCGGGCCGGGGGCAAGTCGACGTTGGATCTGTTGCGCCGCAGAGACTTTGGTGTACAGGACGCACCGGACGCGGTGCTGTTGCCCGGCGGCGAAGACGAAGTGGCCGAGATCCTCCGGTTCTGCGCGGACCGCAGCATCGCCATCGTCCCGTTCGGCGGGGGCACCAGCGTGGTCGGTGGTCTCGACCCGATCCGCGGTGACTTCAAGGCCGTGGTTTCACTGGACCTGCGCCGACTCGACCAGTTGCACTCCCTCGACGAGGTGTCCGGCGAAGCCGAACTGGGCGCCGGCCTCACCGGTCCGGACGCGGAGCGGCTGCTCGGCGAACGCGGCTACTCGCTCGGCCACTTTCCCCAGAGCTTCCAATTCGCCACCATCGGCGGATTCGCCGCGACGCGATCGTCTGGCCAGGACTCAGCGGGCTATGGCCGCTTCAACGACATGGTCCGCGGGCTGCGCACGGTGACGCCCGCAGGCGTGCTCGACCTGGGCCGCGCGCCGGAGTCCGCAGCGGGCCCAGACCTTCGTCAGCTGATGATCGGCTCGGAGGGCGTGTTCGGCATCATCACCCGCGTCCGCGTCCGGGTGCATCCGGTGCCCGAGACCACGCGGTACGAGGCCTGGTCGTTCCCCGACTTCGCGACAGGCGCCGACGCACTGCGCGCCGTCGTGCAAACCGGTACCGGGCCAACCGTGATCCGACTCTCCGACGAGGCCGAAACCGGCGTCAACCTGGCGACCACCGAAAACATCGGCGAGGACCGCGTCGCCGGCGGTTGTCTGGCCATCACCGTGTTCGAAGGCACCGCCGCGCACACCGAGAGCAGGCACGCCGAGACCAGGGCGCTGCTGGAGGCGATGGGCGGCACGTCGTTGGGTGAGGGGCCCGCGCGGGCGTGGGAACACGGCCGGTTCGGGGCGCCGTATCTTCGCGACTCGTTGCTGTCGGCGGGTGCGCTGTGCGAGACGCTCGAGACCGCTACCAGTTGGTCGAACGTGCCCGCGCTCAAGGCCGCCGTCACAGAAGCGTTGACGACCTCGCTGGCCGAATCGGGCACGCCTGCGCTTGTGCTGTGCCACATTTCGCATGTGTATCCGACTGGCGCATCGCTGTACTTCACCGTCGTCGCAGGGCAACGCGGCAATCCGATCGAGCAGTGGCGCAAGGCGAAGACCGCCGCATCCGATGCGATGATGCGCACTGGCGCCACGATCACCCACCACCATGCCGTCGGTGCCGACCACCGGCCGTGGATGCGCGACGAGGTCGGCGGCCTCGGCGTCGCGGTGCTGCGGGCCGTGAAGGCCACGCTCGATCCGGCCGGAATTCTCAACCCCGGCAAGCTCATTCCGTGACAAAACGCGAGATCGGCCGCGTCACCGTCCTGACGAATCCGATGTCGGGTCACGGCAATGCAATGCATGCAGCCGAGCGGGCAATCGCCCGTTTTCAGCAGCGCGGCATCGACGCGTGCGAAATCGTCGGCAGGGATGCCGATCACGCGCGCCTACTGCTCGACGAGGCACTGAAAGCCGGCACCGACGCGCTTGTGGTGTGTGGCGGCGACGGTGTCATCTCGTTGGCGTTGCAGTCACTGGCGCTCGGCGACGTCCCGCTCGGCATCATTCCTGCGGGTACCGGAAACGACCACGCACGCGAATACGGGCTTCCCAGAAACGATCCCGAGGCCGCTGCGGACGTCGTCGCCGACGGGTGGACGGAAACCGTCGACCTCGGCCGCATCGACAACCACGCGGGGGTACAGCGGTGGTTCGGCACGGTCATGGCCGCGGGCTTCGACTCATTGGTCAGCGATCGCACGAATCGTATGCGTTGGCCGCACGGCCGGATGCGCTACAACCTGGCGATGGTCGCCGAGATCTCACGGCTGCGGCCGCTGCCGTTCCGATTGGCGTTCGACGACGGTAAGACGATCGTCGCCGACTTGACGCTGGCCGCCTTCGGCAACACCAAGAGCTATGGCGGCGGCATGCAGATCTGCCCCGGCGCTGACCATACCGACGGCCAACTCGACATCACGATGGTGCATGCGACGTCGCGAACAAGGCTGATTCGCTTGTTTCCCACCGTTTTCAAGGGCACGCACATTGAACTCGACGCCGTCACCACCGAGCGTGCACGCTCGGTCAGCGTCGACTCCCCCGGCATCAACGCCTACGCCGACGGCGAGTACGTGTGCCCGCTGCCGGTAGACGTGTCAGCAGTGCCGGGCGCGCTGCAGATCCTTACCCGACTCCCCGGTTGAGCCAGCTGACCTCTGCCGTGTCGCCGCCGTCGCGGTACGGCTCCAGCGCCTCGTCCCATGCGGTGCCCAGCACCGTATCCAGTTCGGCCGCCAGCACATCGGCCCCCGACGACATCAACGTGCGCAGCCGCATCTCGCCGACCATCACATCGCCGTTGGCGCTCATCACGCCGCTCCACAGACCGAGCTGAGGGGTGTGGCACCAGCGGTGCCCGTCAACGCCCTCGCTGGGGTCCTCGGTCACTTCGAACCGCAGGACCGACCACGAGCGCAGCGCATTGGCCAACTGGGCGCCGGTGCCCACCGGCCCGATCCAGTTGGTGATCGCGCGCAGTTGTCCCGGCATGGCCGGCTGCGGCGTCCACTTCAGGTTCGCCCTTGCTTGAAGGGTCGACGACAACGCCCACTCGACGTGCGGGCATACCGCCGCGGGTGAGGCATGGACGTACACCACACCGGTCGCCGCGTCGGCGAATTGGTTCGCTGCACGCATCTGCTGCTCCTTCGGTTCCACGAGGGACGTCTTCCCCAAGCGGCCTTGTGAATCCGAATTACAGCTGTGTCGTGCGTGTCCATTGTGCCTTGTGAGGCCTATGTTGCGCTAGTCTGTCCCGAATTCTCTCAGGACTTCGTCAGAGATTGCTGGCCAGAGCGGGTATGTCCACTCGCCGAAACTGCGATCCGTCAGCACCACGAGCGCCAGATCCACGTCCGGATCGACCCACAAAAACGTCCCTGACTGGCCGAAATGGCCGTACGTGCGCCCTGAGTTGGACGCTCCCGTCCAATGCGGCGACTTGGCGTCCCTGATTTCGAAGCCAAGCCCCCAGTCGTTGGGCCGCTGCGACCCGAAACCTGGCAAGACCCCGGCCAGCCCCGGAAACTGCACGTCAACAGCGTCGGCGTGCATCTGCGGCGACACGGTTCTGGGCCGCAGCAGGTCCCCCGCGAAGGCCACCAGGTCGGCAACCGTCGACGCCGCCCCGAATCCGGCGGCTTCCGCGCCGCCCTCCAGCACGGAATCGACCATGTCGAGCGGTTCGAACACCGCCTCGACCAGGTACTGGCCGAACTCGATGCCCGAAGCGTGCTGCAGCGTCTCGGCAAGCACCCGGAACCCGTAGTTGGAGTAGACGCGGCGCTGACCCGGCTTGGCGATCAGTTCCGGCGAGTTCATCGCGTAACCCGTCGCGTGCGCCAGCAGGTGCCTGACCGTGGACCCCTCTGGCCCGGCTTGGGTGTCGAGTTCGACGACACCCTCTTCGATCGCGATCTGGGCGGCACGCGCGACGAGCGGCTTGGTCACCGACGCCAGCGCGAAGCGCTGTTTCGCGTCGCCATACTCAGCGACCACACCCGACGGCGCGACCACGGCGGCGGCAGCGGAATCGACCGGCCAGTCGGCTATCGCATCGAGCGCAGTCACCCGCAGGAGCCTAGTTGGCCCGCCACGCCGAAACGATCGCCGCCACATGCCGGGCGTCCGTGCCGCAGCAGCCGCCGAGCACAGTGACAGCCGACAGCCGGTCCCGAAGCGCGCCGTGCCTGGCGCCGAGATCGACCGGATCGCCCTCGTCGAGTTCTGTCGCCTCATCGAGTTCGGCGTGACTTTTCATGGATGCGTTCGCACGCAGGCCGACGAGTCTTCGCCGCCATGCCCCATCGGGTTTGAGCGCATCGGCAAAGTGAACGGGGTGGGCGCAGTTGATCATGAAATACGCTGCAGCAGCGCCGGTCTCGGCGTCGACCTGCTCGATGGCCTCATGCAGCGGCTGGCCCGCGGGTAGCCGACCGTCGCCCTCGACCGTGAAGGATATCGCCGCGGGGATGCCCGCCGCCGCGGCAGCGCGCACGATGCCGATCGCTTCGTTGACGTCGGTCAGGGTCATCGCGGTTACTTGGTCTGCGGTGGTCGTCGCGAACGTGCCGATCTGCGCCGCGTGGTAGCGCTCGGCCTCTTGAGGCGTCATCACGTTCGCCGGATCGTAGCCGTCGCCGCGTGGGCCGACGCATCCGCTCACCACCGCGCCGACCCCGTCGGCCGCCGCGACGGCCCGCACCTCTTCGGCCAGCGTCACTGCGTCGCGGTTGACGGCGTCGAGTTGCTCGGAGGAATAACCGAGTCGGTGCGCCCACTCGGAATTGGCCCGCCACGTTGGGGTTTCGATGAGGAAGCCCGTGCCGTGCTCCCGCGCGATGGCGAGATAGCGGTGGTAGTAGCGGCGAAGGTGGGCGCGAGTCTGCGGGTCGCCGAGCAACGGGAACGCGGCAAAGCACGGCAAGTCGAGGCCGTCGTGGAAGATCAGCTCTGTCTCCAGGCCGCCGTCGGTCACGAACAAGCCGTCGCCGCCCAGTTGAGGCAGCATCACTACTTCCGCGCGACGTAGTAGAAGTTGATCGGGTCCGAATCGATCTCGTGCACCTGGACATCGCGGAAGCCGGCATCGGCCAGCATCGTCGTGGCAAGCTGACGCCCCCAAACGGTGCCCAGCCCGTCGCCGTCCAAGCCCAGCGACACACTCATGCAGTGCATCGTCGAAACGGTGTACAAATACGCCGCGAATGGCACGCCGATGTTGTCCTCGACTTGGCTGGACGCCTTGATGTCGACCATGAGGAAAACACCACCGGGCCGCAGCGCTCGGTAGATGTTGGCGAGCACCTGCGCCGGATGGGCTTGGTCGTGGATCGCGTCGAAAACGGTTATGACGTCATAGGTTTCGGCCTCGTTTAGTGCGGCGACGTCCTTGGCGACGAACGTCGCGTTGGTCAGTCCCCACTGCGACGCTTCTGCCCTGGCTGCGGCGAGACCCTCGTCGGAGAAGTCGATACCGGTGAACCTACTGGCCGGGAACGCCCTTGCCATCACATTGATGGCATGTCCGCTGCCCGTGCCGATGTCGGCCACGTCGGCGCCGTCGCGAAGCAGTTCAGGGAGGCCGCCGGCCATCGGCAGTATGACGTCGATGAGCGCGGCGTCGAACGTTTCGCCGCTCATCTCGGCCATCAGTTTGTGGAACCGCGGATACTCGCGGTACGACAGCCCGCCGCCGGCAGAGAAGCAACCGATGATCTTCTGTTCCACCTCGCCCAGAAGCGGAATGAACTGCGCAACGCGCGACAGGTTGTCTGGCCCGGCTGAGCGAGTCAGCACGGCGGCGCGGTGGGCAGGCAGAGAATAGGTCTGCGCCGTGGGGTCGTAATCGACAATCCGGCCCGCGGTCACGCCCCCCAGCCACTCACGGACATAGCGTTCGTTGAGCCCGGCGGCGTCGGCGATCTGCGCGCTCGTGGCGGCCGGCAGCCCGGCCATCGTGTCGAACAGCTTGGTCTGGTGTCCGATCGAAAGCAGGATGGCCAGGCTGGCGCTGTCGATCGCGCCGATCATCCGTTCGGCGAATTCCTCGGTGGTGTCGGTATTCGGCTCAAGCGTCGTCATGCCAACGTCAACGGTAGGCGGGTCAGATCAGTTCAATGGACCGTTTCGCCAGGCCCATCCAGTAGCCATCGATGACCTGCTTGGGCGTCTGCCCCGGGTCGCCGGACGCCCCGAGCGCGACGAACAACGGCGAGAAGTGCTCGATCGTCGGATGGGCATAGGGCATGCCTGGCGCGCGGTGACGGAAGTCGACCAGCGCGTCGACATCGCCGGCCGACAACCGCTCCCTGGCCCACGCGTCGAATTCGGTCGACCACCCCGGCGGAGTGGCGCCGGGCGACGGGTCATCGAGGAATGGCAGACCGTGCGTGGTGAACCCGGATCCGATGATCAGCACGCCTTCGTCGCGCAGCGGTCGCAGCCGCTGGCCCAGCGCAAGGAGGTGCTGCGGGTCCAGCGTGGGCATCGAGATCTGCAGCACCGGGATGCTGGCTGCGGGATACATGACCGTCAGCGGCACGTAGGCGCCGTGGTCGAGCCTGCGATCGGGATCGTGGGCGACGGGTTCGTCGTCGGGCATCAGCGCTTCGACCCGGGCGGCGAGGTCGGATGCGCCTGGTGCGTCGTAGGTGACGTCGTAATAGCGCTGCGGGAAACCCCAGAAGTCGTAGGTCAACGGGGTCTCGGTGGAGGTCGACCCGATGGTCAGCGGAGCGGCTTCCCAGTGGGCAGACACGACGAGGATCGCGCGTGGCGCCGGCAGATCGCGCGCCCACTTCTTCAGCTGCGAAACCCATAGCGCGTCGTCGACCAGTGGTGGTGCGCCATGGGACAGGTACAGAGCCGGGATCACCCCTTTAGCCTCCCACCGCTGCCATTAGGTTGTACGCATGACTCAGACGGTGCGCGGTGTGATTTCGCGGAAGAAGGGCGATCCAGTGGAGTTGGTGGATGTGGTCATCCCCGACCCAGGGCCCGGCGACGTGGTGGTCGCCATCCTTGCGTGTGGGGTTTGCCACACCGACCTGACGTACCGCGACGGCGGCATCAACGACGAGTTCCCGTTCCTGCTCGGACACGAAGCCGCAGGCACCGTCGAGGCGGTCGGCGATGGCGTGACCCATGTCGAGCCCGGCGACTTCGTCATCCTGAATTGGCGCGCGGTGTGTGGTGAATGCCGGGCGTGTAAGCGGGGCAGACCGTGGTACTGCTTCAACACGTTCAACGCCAGCGCTCCGATGACACTGACCGACGGCACCGAGCTGACCCCGGCATTGGGCATCGGCGCGTTCGCCGACAAGACGCTGGTGCATGAGTTGCAGTGCACCAAGGTCGATCCCGCCGCCGACCCCGCGGTGGCCGGGCTGCTGGGCTGCGGCGTGATGGCCGGCCTGGGCGCTGCGGTCAACACCGGCGCGGTGGGCCGCGACGACACCGTCGCGGTGATCGGCTGCGGCGGTGTGGGTGATGCGGCGATCGCGGGTGCGGCGTTGGTCGGCGCCAAGCGGATCATCGCGGTCGACACCGACAACACGAAACTGAACTGGGCCAGAGGATTTGGCGCCACGCACACCATCAACGCCCGCGACCTGGATCCGGTGCAGACCATCCAGGATCTGACCGACGGGAACGGCGCCGACGTTGTCATCGACGCGGTCGGCCGACCGGAGACGTGGAAGCAGGCGTTCTACGCCCGCGATCTAGCGGGAACTGTTGTGCTGGTTGGTGTTCCAACGCCGGATATGAAGCTGGAAATGCCGCTGATCGACTTCTTCTCTCGCGGCGGCTCGCTGAAGTCATCCTGGTACGGCGATTGCCTGCCCGAGCGCGACTTCCCCACCCTGATCAGTTTGTATCTGCAGGGCAGGCTGCCGCTGGAGAAGTTCGTCTCCGAGCGCATCGGCCTCGGCGACATCGAAGACGCCTTCCACAAAATGCACGCAGGAGAGGTACTGCGCAGCGTGGTGGTTGTGAAGTGAACGGCGGTCCAATTCAGCGGGTCGTCACCCACGGCACCTTCGAACTCGACGGCGGCAGTTGGGAAGTCGACAACAACATCTGGATCGTCGGCGACGACTCCGAGGTGGTGGTCTTCGACGCCGCGCACGACGCAGGACCGATCGTGATGGCCGTCGGCGGTCGCCACGTCGTCGCGGTGGTGTGCACGCACGGGCACAACGATCACGTGACAGTGGCGCCGCAATTGGCCGAGGCCCTCGATGCCCCCGTGCTAATGCACGCTGCCGACGATGTGCTCTGGCGAATGACCCATCCGGACAAGGACTTCCGAACCGTTGACGACGGCGACACGCTGCGGGTTGCCGGTCACGAATTGCGCGCGATCCACACGCCGGGTCACTCGCCGGGGTCGGTGT
Source organism: Mycobacterium sp. OAE908 (assembly GCF_017872775.1). Classification (NCBI taxonomy): domain Bacteria; kingdom Bacillati; phylum Actinomycetota; class Actinomycetes; order Mycobacteriales; family Mycobacteriaceae; genus Mycobacterium; species Mycobacterium sp. OAE908. The sequence goes on along the minus strand of NZ_JAGGJL010000002.1, from coordinate 719,519 downwards.
GCTGGCACGCCCCTGAACTGGGCGCGGTGTTCTCCGGCGACACGCTGTTCCAAGGCGGGCCCGGCGCGACGGGTCGGTCCTATTCCGACTTCCCCACGATCCTCGAATCGATCTCGGGCCGACTCGGGACGCTGCCGGGTGAGACGGTGGTCTACACCGGCCACGGCGACTCGACCACCATCGGCGACGAGATCGTGCACTACGACGAATGGGTGGCCCGCGGCCACTAGACCCAACTCCTCCGCGGGATGTTCAGCGCTCGAGAATTCGGCGCTTCTCGTTCGCGAATTCGGCTTCGGTCAATGCGCCCGAATCACGCAGTGCCGCAAGCTGTCGCAGCTGCTCCAGTCGCACGCCCTGGTCGCTCGGTGCGTAGCTCGCCACCGGTCCGTCGCTCCACGATGGCTCGTCGAGGTGCACGGTCTCCTCAGGAGTGAGCGGTCTGGCCGCCTTCGCGGAACGGGCCGACCAGAACAACCCCACCACAAGCTCCACTACGCCGAGAGCAAGAATCCCGCCGAACAACCACGTCAACCATCCGTAGGAACTGCCGTGGCCGAACGCGAGCCGAGGATCGATGTAGCCGTTGACATTTCCGTCCGTGACGACGTCGTAGTCACCCTCTTGCGGGACCTGCAGCAGCCACACCTGTACATGCGTGTCGCTGTTCACCGTCGTTGTGCCGCCCACGCTTTCGGTCACTTCGGGTTTGGCGCCGCCGTGCTGCGGCGTGATCGAGAACTTCAGGTCCGGAATGGGAAACCCGCTCGAGGGGCTGCCCGTGACCATCGTGTGAAAGCTGACGGTCACCTCACCGGCCGGCAGGTGCAGGCTGGTCGAACCGGGGACCGGCACCTCGCCGTAAGCGTCGAACTCGTCGAGCACGAACGCGTTGAGGATCAGCATGGCGATAAGGCCGACGCCTCCGACAACCAACGCCACGACGGCGGAGAGAATCGCGATCCGAGGCCCGACCCGTTTGCGCATGCGCGAAAGTCTGTCACGCCCCGGTTTGCGCCGCGGCGCCTATCAGCCACGTCGACAATCCGATGCGAAGGCCGTCGCGGAACCGCTCCTCAGGTTCGGCAATGCCCAACTCGGCTATCGCCGCGCGGACCGGTTCGGTGGGCACCGAGAACGGATACATCCCCGCGAGCAGGGTGAGCGCGCCCTCGGCGAAGAAGTCCGCGAAGTCGCGCGGCAGCCACGGCAGGTGGGTAGCGACCAGTTGGGCCAACTCTGCTATTCGCGCCGTCGCACGCGCCTTGAAGTCACGCGCGAAGTCATAGGAGATGTTGCGTTCGAGCACGACGGCCATCGACGCGACCAACTCGCACAGCGACTGTCTGCCCTCGAGAGAGTCAGCGATCACCGTTGCGACGCGAATTTCGTTGGCGTAGTTGGGTTTCCTCGCTCGCGGCCTGCCGAGTCCCGCCTCGAGGTCCGCCAGCCAACCGGCAAACTCCTCGTCGAGGATTTCGAGGAAGATCGCTTCCCGGCTGTCGAAGTAGCGCAGCACATTGGACTTGGCCAGGCCGATTCGATCGGAGAGTTCGCGCAGGCTGATGTCGGCCACCGCCTTCTCGGCCAGCATTTCGCGCGCGCTGGTCAAGATCGCCGCGCGGCGGGCCGCCAGCTGTTCGGGCCGCCGTGCGCGCTGAAACGTCACAGCTAGAAGTTATCAGACCAATGGGCTCTTGTTATCAGACCGATGGTTCGTTATTGTTCGGTTATCCCGCCGATGCAAGGAGACAATCCGTGGCCACCAACGAACGTGACGTCACCGTTCCCGACCTGTCCGGCAAGCTGGCCGTCGTGACCGGGGCCAACTCCGGCCTCGGTCTCGGGTTGGCCTCTCGGTTGTCCGCTGCAGGCGCCGACGTCATCATGGCCATCCGCAATCGGGCGAAGGGCGAAGTCGCCGCCGATCAGATCCGCGCGACGGTGCCGAACGCGAAGCTGGCGATCAAGAGTCTCGACCTGTCGTCGCTGGCGATCAAGAGTCTCGACCTGTCGTCGCTGGCGAGCGTCCGGGCGCTCGGCGAGGAACTCGTCGCCGAGGGCAGGCCGATCGACATCCTGATCAACAACGCGGGCATCATGCAGCCGCCGCAGAGGGAGACGACCGCGGACGGTTTCGAGCTGCAGTTCGGCTGCAATCACCTCGGCCATTTCGCGCTGACGGGCCACGTCCTTCCGCTCTTGCGCGCCGCCGACGGAGCGCGGGTGACGTCGTTGAGCAGTTCGGCGGCCCGGTTGGGCGGCATCAAGTTCGACGATCCGCAATGGGAGAAGCGATACAACGCGACGGGCGCCTACGCACAGTCCAAGTCAGCGAATCTGATGTTCGCGATCGAGTTGGACCGCAGGAGCCGACGCGGCGGATGGGGCATCGTCTCGAACGCCGCACACCCCGGCCTGTGTAAGACGAACCTGCAGCTCAGCGGCCCCTCGCAGGGCAAGGACAGCCCGACGCTGTTGGAACGCTTCTACCGCGTGAGCCGGCGGCTTGCGCCGTTCATGTGGCAGGAGATCGACGAGGGCATCCTGCCGCCGCTTTACGCCGCGACATCCCCCGAGGCGAAGGGCGAGGCGTTCTACGGCCCGCATGGCTTCCTCGAACTCGCAGGCGGCGGCGTCACCGACGCCAAGATCCTCGATCGCTCCAGGAACGAGGCCGACTGCCGCCGGTTGTGGGAGCTGTCCGAGCAACTGACCGGGGTGAGCTACCCGACGGCAGACTGAACCGGGCCTTCGTCGGCGCTCGCCGCATCCGGGAGCTACCGTCGTAGTGTGCCCGAATCGAGCATCGTCGTACGGCCGGAGCCGCTGAACAGCGGTTCCTATACGGCCAGCTCACGGCTGCAAGCAGCCGGATTACCGGTAGCGATAAAGCTTTTGGAAGACGCGGCCGAAACCGTCCCACTTCCCCGGCCACCGCAACCGATCGTGATCGCCGATTACGGGGCGTCAACCGGTCACAATTCCCTGCTGCCGATCTGCGCGGCAATTGCAGTGCTGCGCAAGCGGACCCGGCCCGAACATTCGATCTTGGTCGCGCACACAGACGTGGCCGACAACGACTTCACCGTGCTCTTCCAGACGCTCGACGACGACCCCGACTCGTACTTGAAGAAGGATGCGGCGTGCTTCGCATCGGCGATCGGCCGGTCGTTCTACCACCAGATTTTGCCGTCCAACAGCGTGCACCTTGGCTGGTCGTCATGGGCGATCCAGTGGCTCGGCAAGGTGCCCGCACCGGTGCCCGACCACCTACAGGTGTCCTACAGCGAAGACGAAAGTGTGAAGGCGGCCTACGCCAGGCAGGCGGCGATCGACTGGCATGAGTTCGTCGCGTTCCGCGGTCGTGAACTGTGCCCCGGCGGGCGCCTTGTCGTGCTGACAACTGCGGTTGGCGACGACGGCGAGTTCGGACACCGGCCGTTGTTCCGCGGCATGATCGCCGAACTCGCCGACCTCGTGGCTCAGGGTCTGCTCACCGAGGACGAGCGCTACCGTATGTGCATTCCGATGGTGTCTCGCCGGGCGGCGGATTTCTTGTCGCCGTTCGCGCCGAAGGGTCGATTCGAGCGACTCGAAATCGAGCACCTCGAGGTGTTCAACGCCGAGGACCGGTTCTGGTCCCAGTACCGAGTCGACCATGACGCCAAGGCTTTCGGCGTGCAGTGGGCGGCGTTCGCGAGGGCATCGGTGTTCCCGACGCTGGCTAGCGCGCTCGACGGCGGACGAAGTGATCCGCGGTGCGCCGAGTTCATGGAGCGGCTGGAGGCCGGTGTCGCGGCGCGGATGGCCGCGGAGCCGGAGGAGATGCAGATTCCGTTGGCTCAGGTGGTGCTGTGGAAGCGGCCCAAGCCCAGATGATCAGCCGGCCATCCGGTCGCGAAACGTGTTGCGATAGCTCTGCGGCGGCACTCCGGTGAGCCGCCGGAACTGCTCACGGAAATTGGCCGGCGAGCTGAATCCGACGTCGCGGCCGATCTTTTCGATAGCGTGGGCGGTGCTCTCCAGCAGCTGCTGAGCATGCCGGATGCGAACGCCGGTCACCCACTGCATCGGTGTCTGACCCGTCTCGGCCTGAAAGCGGCGGTTCAGTGTGCGCACGCTCATGGCGGCCCGCGTGGCGATGTCGCCGAGCGTCAGGTCGCGATGCGCCTGCTGCTCGATCCATGCCAGCACATCGTCGAGTTCGGTGCGCTCGGCAATGTGCTTGGCGGGAGCCACATTTCGCAAGATGAACTGCGCCTGTCCCCCGCTGCGATGCAACGGCGCGACAGCGAGGCGTGCGGCGTGCGCCGCTACGGCGGCGCCGTGATCGCGGGCCACCATGTGCAAGCACAGATCCAAGCCCGCCGATGCACCCGCGGAGGTCAGCACCTGGCCGTCGTCGACGTAGAGAACGTCGGGATCGAGATCCACCGCTGGGTACGTGGCACGAAACTCCTCGGCCGCCAGCCAGTGGGTGGTCGCGCGCCTTCCGTCCAGCAGTCCCGCTTCGGCAAGGCTGAAGGCGCCCGAACAGATCGACGCGATCCTGGCGCCGTTCGCATACGCCGCCTTGAGCACGCGCAGCACGTGATCGGGCGTGGCAACGGTGACGTCGTTGCGGCCGGGCACCACGATCGTGTCGGCCTCGGCCGCGGCGTCCATGCCGTGGTCGGTGGCGATGCGCATGGGGCCGGCGGTGACGACGGGTTCAGCGCCGCACACCAGAACCCGGTAGGCCGGTTCGCCGGTCAGCAGCGCTGCCCGACCGAACGTTTCGACGGCGGTGCACAAGTCGAACGCGATCGTGTCCGGCAGGGCCAGTACCGCGATGGTGTGCACAGCCCGACAGTAGCAGCCGCGATGGCAATATCACGGCGGCAGGCCCCTATCTGGCCAATACGGCGTCGATGAGGTGCGGTCCTGGCTCCGCGATCGCGGCGCTGAATTGGGTCGCGAGTTCTTCGACGGTGGTGGCCCGCGTGGCGCGAACACCGAACCCGTCGGCGATGGCGACGAAGTCGAGGTTCGGATTGGACAGGTCGAGCAGCGACTGCGCCTTCGCGCCGCCCGCAGTGGCGCCGACGCGCTGCAACTCGAGTTGCAGGATCGCGTAGGCGCGGTTGTTGAGGATGACGACGGTGATGTCGAGTCGTTCGCGAGCCATGGTCCACAACGCCGAAATCGTGTACATGGCGCTGCCGTCGGACTGCAGTGCGACGACGGGCCGGTGCGGCGCGGCGATGGCGGCGCCGACCGCGACCGGCAGTCCTTGTCCGATCGCACCTCCGGTCAGCGTCAGCACATCGTGCGGGGGTGACGCGGCCGTCGCATCGGGCAGCAGCAGACCGCTGGTGTTGGCCTCGTCGGAGATGATCGCGTTGTCGGGCAACAGCGCGCCGATGACGGAGGCCCAGTTGTCGGATCGCAATGGCCCGCTTGGTAATTGCGCCGGACTGGATGGGGACTCGACAAATGCTGGGGCGGCCAGACGGTCGGCGACGTCCGCCAAGCGTGAGGCCGGGACCGTGTGCACCTTTGCACCACTGGGCACCAGATCGCCGGGCAGGTTCGGGTACGCGAAGAAGGCGACCGGGGACCGCGCGCCCGCAAGGATCAAATGCCTTGCGCCCCTGAGCTGTTCCTGCGCCATTTCGGCGAAGTAGCCGAGCCGCGCGATGTCCGGCACACCTCGGCCCCGCGCCAGTCGGGCGGGAAACGTCTCGACGAGCACACGAGAGCCGGTGGCTGCCGAGATCCTCGCCGCGGCACGCAGACCGGACGCGGCGGTGGCCGCTCCGCCCAGCAGCAGCACTGCTTTCTCCCCGTACGTTTTCAGCAATTCCGCGGCACCGGCGACGTCCACGTCGGCTGACTCGCGCGTTCCGGTCGCCCACTCACTTCGTGGACCGAGTTTTGTCATCACGCGATACACGTGGCCTTCGACCGTTCTGGTCGATACGGTCAGCTGCTCGGCGACCTCGCGAATGGAGTGTCCCTGCGAAAGCAACTGTACGATCTCGCGCTCGCGATCGGTCAGTGGTGCCGATGGAGGTGCGTCGGCTTGCGCGTCGCCCCACGACAGGTCGGCCGGCAAGACGAGCGTCGCGATACGGCCGAGATTCGCCGAGGCAATGGCCCGGTCGACGGTCGCTGAGAGCTCAGCGGTTGACCCGGGCCGATGCACCGTGCCTGTCAGCCAGTGCCCCAGCACATCGATGTCGGATTGCAGCGGCGCATCAAGTCTTTGGTGATAGGTGGCGTGATCGCCGACGACGTTGACAACCGGGCTGTGCGCTCGTCGCGCATTGTGCAGGTTGGCCAATCCGTTCGCCATGCCCGGCCCCAGATGCAGCAGGGTGGCGGCGGGCTTACCCGCGATGCGCGCGTACCCGTCCGCTGCGCCGGTCACCACTCCTTCGAAGAGGCACAGCACCGCTCGCATCTGGGGAGCGGAGTCCAGCGCAGCGACGAAATGCATCTCCGATGTGCCGGGGTTGGCGAAACAGACGTCGACTTCGCCCGCGATCAGGCGGTCGATCACAACATGTGCACCGGTGGTCACCCACCAATGATGGCATTGGCCGCCAACACCTCCAGCGTTTGTTGTCACCTATCTATGACGCGCGGCTGGACGACTCCCGCTATGGGCGCGGATCCCAATCACTTTGGCAGTGACGGCCTGCGCCTTCAGCACCGGCCAACTACTCAGCCCGTAGCACCACGACGGCAGCGGCCACGCCTTGCGTCGCTTGCATTTGTCATGGCCCGGTTCCAATTCGACCCACTGCCAAGGCACGAGGGATTGCTTGTCGGATCCCGACGCAGGCGGATCACGGCTCGGCCCGGCGGCTACTCCGTCGTCAGGGGCTGCAGCGGCGCCTGACTGGTTGCTTCCGCCGTGAGGTTGGGCATCATCAGCGGATGCCGGGGCGGCGATGACAACCGCGAAGACAGCGAGCGAGGCGGCCACTGTGACAGTTGGGCATCCGCTGCGAGACCGCCGCCAGATGGTTGTCATGCAGCTGACACGCGACTGATTGGCTGCGAGATCAGACTGTTGCGCAGCTGTTTACGTCCTCTTGCGAGTCGCGACGACACCGTGCCGACCGGGCAATCTGAAATCGCGGCGATCTCCTTGCAGCTGAACTGCAGCACATCGGCGTAGAACACGGTCGTGCGCACGCTTTCCTGCAGCGCGGCCAACGCCGCCCGCAGGTCACCGTCCGTCATCGATTCCAAGGCCGACTCCTCAGCCGACCGAGCGGCATACGTCCGCAACGTGGCAGCCGAGTGCAGATCGGCAATGTCTCCCACCGCGAACTCATCCGGGCGACACCTAGTCTTGCGATATTGGCTGACCCAGGTGTTGTGCAAGATCCGATACAGCCATGCCCTGGCATTGGTGCCGTCACGAAAGGTGTGAAATCCGGCGTAAGCACGCAACATCACTTCCTGTGCGAGATCTTCCGCGTCTTGTCGGGTGCGTGTGAGAGTCGTTGCCGCAGCCAATATCTGGTCGCCGAGCGGTATGACGTGGCGACAGAAGCGTTCGGTGTCCTGCATTTGCGCCGGCATGCCCTACTCCTGCACGCCGCGACCGCGAACGGCTAATTCGATCCCGTCGCCGACCTCTTTGTCGATGTTCTTCCAATACTCGAATGCACGCTGCAGCACCTCCTCGGACACGGCGTTGCAGAGATGCTCTGCGACATTGTGGACCAACCGATGACGCGCAGGCGCGTCCATCACTTCTCGGACCAAAATCCCCGCTTGTGTCCAGTCGTCGTCGTTCGGCCGCAACGTGTATGCGGTACGCACCATTTCCCCGTCGGCGTACCAGAGGGCCTCGGCGGTACGTTGTGGGTCGGCCTGCGGTCCGCCCTTCGAGTTCGGTGCGTACACCGGGTCGGACGCGTTCTCGACGCGCATCCGACCGTCCTTGGAGTAACTGTGAACTTCGTTTCTCGGTGCGTTGACAGGAATCTGCTTGTAGTTGACTCCGATACGCGCTCGGTGCGCGTCCCCGTAGGCGAACGTGCGGGCCAGCAGCATCTTGTCGGGGCTCAATCCGGTCCCTGGCACTTGGTTCGCCGGGGCAAAGGCGGCCTGCTCGATCTCGGTGTGATGGTCGGTGAAGTTACGACTCAAGACGAGCTTGCCGACCTCCAGAAGCGGATAGTCGCTGTGCGGCCAGACTTTCGTCAGATCGAACGGGTTGATGCGATAGCTCTTGGCGTCTTCGAACGGCATGATCTGAACCTTCAGCGTCCAGCTCGGATGGTCGCCTCGCTTGATCGCCTCGTACAAGTCGCGCTGGTGGTAGTCGCCGTCGACGCCGGCTAGCCGGTCGGCTTCCGCCTGCTCTAGGTATTCGACGCCCTGATCGGAAATGAAGTGGTACTTGACCCAAGAGATCTGATCATCGGCGTTGATCCAGCTGTACGTGTGGCTGCCGTAACCGTGCATGTGCCGCCACGTCCGCGGAATGCCTCGGTCGCCGAACAACCAAGCCACTTGATGAGCACTCTCCGGCGACATCGTCCAGAAGTCCCATTGCATGTCGTTCTCGCGCATACCGGTATCGGCGCGGCGCTTCTGCGATCGAATGAAGTGCTGAAACTTCATCCCGTCCCGAATGAAGAACACCGGGGTGTTGTTGCCGACGATGTCGAGGTTGCCCTCCGCGGTGTAGAACCGCAGCGCGAACCCACGCGGGTCGCGCCAGGTGTCTGGGCTGCCGCGCTCCCCAGCCACGGTGGAGAAGCGGGCCAGGGTATTCGTCTTGACGCCGGGCTGAAAGACGGCAGCCCGGGTATAGGTCCGGACGTCCGCGCTCACTTCGAAATAGCCGAAGGCACCGGAGCCCTTGGCATGTGGCTGCCGCTCGGGTGTCCGCTCCCGGTTGAAGTTCGCCATTTGCTCTATCAGATAGTTGTCATGAAGCAGGATGGGGCCGTCAGGCCCGATGGTCAGCGAGTGGCCGTCACTGGCGACCGGTGCGCCAGCATCCGTTGTCGTGGCAATGCCCTTGTGTTGATTCATTATCAGGCTCTCGAATTCATGCGTCGCGACTCTGCCGTCAGCAGCAGGCCCTGCCATTCGACCATCTGCCCGATCTCGCCGAGGAGGTCGGCGATCAACTGGTCGGTGCCGCCTATCTGCTCATAAACGCGCCGAATAGTGCTGAGGGCGAGGGATATTCGCTGGGTTATCATGTTCACTGCGGCCGTTGCACATCGTTCCCCCGGCCTCAACGTTGGTACAGCGGCGGGGGTTTCGTTGATGATGAAGCGTCGGAGGCCGTCGTGGTCGGACTCGCGCACCAACTCCGCGACCGCATCACTGGCCTCTCGGGCGGTGCGCACGACTGCTTCCAGGCGATTCTGCATGCCGATGAATCTGGTTCCGCTGAAGTGTGCGTGCGCTTCCACGGCCTGGACATGGAGGTTGAACAGCTCGCCGAGCACCGTCGCCAGGTCGTGCCGCAGCGTCGGGGTGGAGGTTTTCGTCACGGCAGCACCCGACTATTCCGGCCAGTTGTTGTTGAGGATGATCGTCACGAAATCGTCTCGGACGAACGACGGATCGAAGTGGGCCAGCACGTCGGCGTTCATCGTGCCGAAGGTGCTGCGCGGACGATGCTTCATCCCGTCGGTAAACGCTTGCAAAATACGCTTTTTGAAGTCCGGCCGCGGGTGCGCGGACGTGACGGCGATCAGTGATTCCGACGACAGATCGTCTCGGCCCAAACCGAGCACGTCGGTCTCGACGCCTGCGGTGACCAGAGCGATTTCCGGCTCCAGGAACTCCGGTACCCCTGGTGTTGTGTGCAGTGCAATGCTCAGCCACACTCGGCGCGCCTCGGCTTCGTCGACTCCGTGTTGGAGCAGGAAGTCACGGGCTGCGTTGGCGCCGTCTACCTCGAACCGAAGACTCGAGGATGTGCGATACGGTTCTGTCAGCCCAAGGTCGTGAAACATCGCGCCCACGTAGAGCAATTCGAGGTCGGGCTTGAGGTTGCGCCGTTCACCCTGCAGGGCGCCGAAGAAGAACACCCGGCGTGAGTGGTCGAACAACAGGTCGTCCTCCGCACTTCTGATGAAGTCGGTGACGTCGCGGGTCAACGGCGTGTCAGGAACGGTTATTCCTGCGACAGAGGCGAATGTTTCGGTGGCCATGGGTCAATCTCCGTTCGGTCAGGCGTGTACTCCTCACTGTGCCGCCGGTCATCGAGCAGCAACATCACCCGTCGGGTGATTTCTAAGCTGGCCGCGCGAGTTGATGCCGAGTTTGGTGAAGGCGTTACGGACATGGGATTTCACCGTGTGCGGCGAGAGGTGCAGCTGCTTTGCGACGTCAGAGTTGGTCGCGCCATTGGCGATCAGGTTGACAACCCGCATCTCGGCGTCGGTCAGGCTGTCCCAGCCGGTCTTGTCACGCCGGGCTTGAACTCGCCGCACCACGCCCATCGATCGCAGGCGGCGAGCGACTCTGTGCGCGTCGGCCGCTGCCTCACATTCGACGAACGCGTCGAATGACGTGTTGAACTGGTCGACCGCTGCTGCGTTCCTGCCGACGCTGGCCAAGGCGACACCGGCGTCTTCTGTTGCTGATGCGGACAGCAACGGGCGATACGCCCGTAGCGCTGCAGCTGCACAGGCCAACGCAGCGCCATCGCATTCCAAGATGCCTCTGGCGTAGCCGGTGACGGCCTGGAAAATGGGGATGTCCTCGCTACTTGGCGCGAGTAGTTCAAGACTGCTCAGCACGCGAGCCCTCAGCCACGCGTCACCAGTGCTCACGGCCACCCGGGCGGTGCTGATCAACCTATCGAAAGCATTCGGCCACAACGGATTCAATACTTCACCACCGTCACGGCTGAGCCAATGCGCCGCTTCGTGTACATCACCGCAATGCCACGCCGCCAAGGCGAGCACGTATGCTGCGCCCCGACTGACCAGGGTCGCACCATGGGGATTGGCTGCACGCACCGCGACGACTGCTTCCTGCAGTGACTCGCGGTCACCGGTGTGCGCGGCCACCTCGGCCAGGATCAGCCACCGGTTCATGCTCATCTCGCTCGTGGCACCCCATAAGGGCGCGGCAACCCTCTCGAGCGTTCGTCGTGCAGTGGCCAAGTGGCCGGCAGCGAAGTGGATGGCTGCGACCTTCAGTGCCCATAGGGCAGTGGCGACATCGCTGCAATCTTGCTGGGCCACTTCGAAGCCGGGCAGCGCCAGGGCAGCAGCATCATCCGCGCGGCCGATGAAGCAGAGCACATTGCATCGGTGCACACCTGCCAGAACGAGTGCGAAGCTGGGATCGTCGTTGCGTGCGGGAGGGTCGAGGTCTTCGAACCTTTGCAATGCACGTAGTGGCTGGCCGTGGACGTAGTCGAGGATGGCCAGGGATATTTCGGTGATGACCCGTGTCTCCGTGTCGTCAGTGGCCGCAGCGGCCGCGACCGCCGGGGCGATGATCGCCTCATCGGCAGGCAAGCCACTCACGGCGTGGTTGCACAGCAGCCAGGCTTGATGACGTGATCTCGTCACGTCGCTGATGCTCTTCAACTGCAGAGCACGCTGGTTCTCTGACACACGGGTTTCCAGCGAGTCGCCGGGGGCGGGGATGCGTAGGCGCGCCTTCGCCTGATCTTCAGGCGATAGCTGCGCCAGCATTGCCGCCGCCAGTTCCTCGGCCTCCTGACATCTCGCTGAATGATTCAACAGCCACACGGTTTCCGCGACCAGCGAGCCCCGCTGCGGGTCGTCGCCAGCCAGCAGTTCGAGCGCACGTCGGCTCAACTCCGCCGCGGCACTCTTGTCGCTGGCCGCCACGCATCGCGCTGCCTCGCGTAACGTCGCGATGGCCGCCTGGTCGCCGACGTCGGCGCTGCGCGCCAGCTGGGTGGCCACTTCCGCTGGCGCAGCGCCCATCTGCAGCATGACGGTCACGGATTGTCGCTCGATCGCGCGCAGCAGCGAGGTGGGCAACGACTGACGTGTCGCATCACGCAGCAGGTCGTGCCGGAACCTCAGCTGATCCTCGTCCTCCACGAGCAGATCGGCACGCACGGCTTCTTCTATCGCTGACATCAGCGCCGCGGGTCGCCGGTCAAGCATCTGCGCTAACAGCGCCGCGGTGAACCGTTCTGGCAGCACCGCCGCGATCTGGATGACTTCCTTCGTCTCGTCTGACAAGGCGTCCAATCGCTGACTCATGTTGGTGCTCAACCGCCGCGGCAGATTGTCGCCATGAGCAACGGCGCAGCCTCGAGCGACGTGCAGGCGGGTTTCCTCGAGCAAGCCGCCGAGCAACTCGGTGATCAAGAACGGGTTGCCGTGTGCCTTACCGGCCAGCCTCAGCAGCGAGACATCGGCACGAGCCCGGACCGCGTCTTCGACAATGTCGATCACTCCCTCACGCCCGATCGGCGACAACCGGACGAACCGCGCGCCTCGGCGCTCCAGTTCGCCGAGGGTGTCGGCGACCGCGGGGCCGCCGGCGCCCGTTCGCGAGCTGAGTATCCAGAGCAACGGTGACTCGTGAGGGATCGCCGTCAGCGCTCGCAGCGCCATCAGCGTGCCGGTATCCGCCCAGTGAATGTCCTCGAGCAGGATCACCATTGGTGTATTGCCCGCAGCGGCGCGGATTGCGGTGCGCAGATCATGCACCACCCAGTAGTGCAGATCGGGCGAATTGCCCAGTCGGCGTAGCGCATCCGGATCGCCGACAGGCGGGTCCGCATACACGGTCGCCGTGAACAAAGCGAAGAACGGGACAGTCTGCTGGTACTCGAAGGCCTGGCCGACCAGCACCCGCATGCCGGCTGCTTCGGCGATGACTTTCGCCTCAGCCATCAGGCGGGTTTTGCCGATTCCCGGCGACCCCTCCACGACGAGTACGCCGCCACAACCCTGGTGCAACGACGAGATGAGCGACTTGATGACGTCAATTTCGGGTGCACGTCCCCGAATCGGCATTGAGGGCGTGGGCGTGCGCGGCCGTCGTTCCGCCGGGCCATCGACGCTCGTCACAGTGTCGACGATGGTGCATACGGACCATTGCTCGCATCCACCACTGGCTAGCGCGGACTGGGTTAGTTCAAGACATACTCCAGCTGGCTGCGCGACGAGATATCGAGCTTGGTGAAGACTTTGCGCAGGTGATATTGAACGGTTTTGGAACTGATGAACAAGCGGGTGGCGATTTCCGGATTCGACAATCCCTCGCGCGCCAATCGAGCGACCTGAATTTCCTGCGCTGTCAATTCCGGAGTGCGGGTGACAGTGCGCTTACGGGACGTCTCGCCGGTGGCGAGCAGTTCGCGACTCGCGCGTTCTGCGAATGCGGCCATGCCCATGGACTCGAACATTTGGTGAGCCGTTCGCAGATGCTCGCGAGCGTCGACGCGTCGGCGCTCGCGGCGCAGCCATTCGCCGTAGATCAGGTGCGCGCGGGCCAGTTCGGTTCGCACGCGGCTGTCGCCGAAGCGAGTGATGGCTTCCTGGTATAGGTTTTCGGCTCCGTCGCCGTCGGTTATCAGCGCACGGGAGCGCGCTTCCACACCGAGTGCCCAGTTCGTGCCACTGGCACCGGTCATCTCGACGATCCACTCCAGGGTCTGCGAAGCGGCGTCGGTCATCCCGCTGCGAACCGCGGCCTCGACGTGCTCGGCGGCCGCCCAATTCGCCACGCCCGGATATCGAACATCGGGATACTCCTGGTGGTACAGCGCCTGCTCGGCAGCCGCCATCGCCTCGGGATACTCGCCCTGTCCGTTATGCAGAACCGCTCGGGTCCACTCGGCGACTGCAGTCCCAATACCTTCTCCCCGCAGGGGCACCTCCCGCGCGGTCTTGTCTATCAACGCAAATGCCTCGCTCTGGTCCCCACGCAGCGCTGCCAGGCGCATGGCGGCATACGGCGCGAGATTGCCGCCGGTCGCTTCCGTCACTGCCTCTTGCTCGTCGACCAGCGCGCCGGCTGCCGAAAGATCACCCGCGAACAACAGCAACATGGCGCGGGTGCTCAGCGCCAGCGGAAGCTCACTCAGTGCGCCGCTAGCCCGGGCAAGGTGAAGATAGCGACTGGACAGCGGATCCCAATGATCGTCGTCCCACAGGTGCAGGGCTGCGAGGTTGATCAACCACATCCACCGCAGTTCCTCGTCCGGCGACATGTCTTGGCCGAAGGTCGCCAGCGCGTCACGGAGAGCGGGCACGGCCGCCGCGTATCCGGCGACGAAGTTCGTTGCCAGGCCGTCGAGCAAATGATCGGAGGACCGCGACGGCTGGGTGGGCGTCGGCGCCCGCACGGCGGCTCGTGCCACCTCGACGACGTGACCGCCGGGGGCTGCGAGTCGTCCGGCGAATGCGGCTGCGTTGATCGCGTCCAGGTAGGTCTGCCGGGCCAGGCCGGCATCGATCTGTTCGAATCTCTTTGCCGCGGTGAGCAATAGCGCAGGAGCGTCGCCGCCGCGATTTGTTGCGAAGGCGAGTGCGCCGCGGAGCAGTTGGAGGCTGGCCTGTTGCGCTTCATCCAGCGGGCCGCTCTCGGCCATGGCCAGCAACTCTGTCGTCGCGTCGAACGCGCCGGCCTGAAATTTCGTGCCGGCCGCGGCGAGCGCGCGTGCCGCCCGCCCCGCGGAGTCGAGCGTGAGCAACGCTGCGCGTTCCAGGAACGCGGCCGCAGCGGCCAGTCCGCCCCTGGCTCGCGCTTGTTCAGCGGAGCGCTCCAGTTCCGCGGCGATCTCCTCGTCGGGGCCCGGGCTCGCCTCGGCCCGATGCCACACCCGCCGATCGGGATCGACTGTGGCATCGGTTTCTTCGGCCAACGCGCCATGCGCTGCTCGCCGACCGTCAAGGGAGGCCGACCAGTAGGCCACCGCACGGGCCAGCGGATGGCGAAACCGGACGCGCGTGCCGATCTCCGCGATGCCGGCCTCGACCGCGGGGCCGGCCGCTTCTGCCGCCAACCCCAGGCGCCGCGCCGCACGCCACACCAGGCCTGGGTCGCCGGTAGGGTCAGCGGCCGCGAGGGCGAGTAGCTGCCGAGTATCGGCGGGCAGGGCAGTGATGCGGCGACGAAAGTTCTCCTCGACTGCGCCGGAAAGCGTTGCAGCAGTGGGTAATCCAAAGCCTCCGGCCAAGTTCGCGGGAGAAAGACCGCGGGGCAGTTCGAGCAGGGCAAGCGGATTGCCGCGGGTCTCTGCGACGATCTGATCGCGAACTCTATTGTCGATCCGCCCTGGAATGACGGTGGCCAGAAGCTCCCGCGCTTCGGCGTCGGATAGCCCATCGATTCGCAGCTTCGGCAGGCCGGCCAGTTCGTCGGCGGGTGTGCGGGTGGCAAATATCATGCCTACCGACTCGGCCCCGAGCCGGCGCGCGACGAAGGCCAGCACCTGCGCCGACGCTCGGTCAAGCCACTGATGATCATCGATCAAACAGAGCAGCGGCCGGTCGTCAGCCCCGGCGGAGAGCAGTCCGAGTACCGACAGACCGATCAGAAACTGATCGGGCGCCGACCCGGCCGCCATCCCGAATGCGACCTGCAGCGCCTGCCGCTGTGGTTCCGGCACCTCCACGAGGCGGTCCAGCATCGGCGCGCACACCTGATGCAGGCCGGCGAACGGCAACTCCAATTCCGATTCGATGCCGGCGGTGCGCACGATTCGGCAGTCCGGCACCCGCGCCGCCAGGTGGTCGATGAGTGCGGTCTTGCCCACACCGGCGTCCCCGTACACGACCAGGGCGCGACTCTCGCCCGTCCGCACCGCTGCCACCAGTTGGTCGAGCACGTCGCGTTCTGAACGACGGCCGGTCAACTTGGTTGCCGGACCGTCTGGCGGCGGTGTCGACATGGGAAACGAGGTTAACTGAACCGCCGGTCTGACGCCTGACCCCGGCCGGCCGGATTATCGTTCGGACATGTCACGCTGCGTCGCGATTCTCGTCTACGACGGCGTGACCCTATTGGACGTCGCGGGTCCGGCGGAGGTGTTCAAGGAGGCCAATCGGTTTGGTGCCGATTACCGAATCGCGTTGCTGTCGCCGACGGGCGAGGACGTCATGTCCAATCTCGGGTTCGGGGTCACCGTCGATGGCGGCGTTTCCTGCGAGCACCCGCCGGACACGTACCTGGTGGCCGGTTCCGACCGCTATCCGCGGACTCCTGTGCCAGAAGCACTGGCGGAAGCGGCGCGGGTGCCTGCGACGGGAGCCCGTCGCGTCGCATCAATCTGTACCGGCGCGTTCATCCTCGCCGCTGCCGGCCTCCTCGATGGCAAGCGTGCGACCACACACTGGAAGGTCACCCGCGAGCTCGCCAGCCGATGCCCGACATGCCGGGTCGAACCCGACGCGATCTACGTTCGTGACGGCAGCACGTACACATCAGCGGGAGTAACCGCGGGAATCGATCTGGCCCTCGCACTCGTCGAAGAGGATTACGGACCGGACTTGACCCGCGACGTCGCCCGCGCACTGGTGGTCTACATGCAGCGTTCCGGTGGCCAGTCGCAGTTCTCCGCTCCACTGCAAGGACCGCCGCCTCGCTCCCCCGCGCTGCGCAAGGTCACCGATCTGGTGACGGCCAACCCGCATGGCAATTACTCGCTGACTGAATTGGCCAGACACCTCAACGTAAGCACCCGGCACCTGAATAGGCTCTTTCGCGAAGAACTGTCCACCACGCCGGCCCGGTACGTGGAAGAGATCCGCTTCGACATGGCCAGGGCGCTGCTCGACCAAAGACACACCGCGACGGATGCCGCGACTCGGGCCGGATTTCCCAGCTACGAAAGCATGCGACGCGTATTCGCGAGGAAGTTGGGAATCAGTCCCGCGGCCTATCAGCGTCGCTTCGGCACCACGCGCCGCGCCAACTAGGGATTGCTGAGGGCGGACGCCTATGAGTGCGGATCGTCGACCTTGAGCTGCTCTCCGGTGGTGGCGACGAACACCACCAACAGTTTCGCCTCTGCGGTTTGGCTGGCGTTCTCGGTGGCCACGTGGTGGGCGCCCGGCGGCTCGTACCAGTTCTCGCCTTGGTGATACACATGCGCGGACTGGCCTTCGAGCTGGCTGCTTACGGCGCCTTCGAGGACGTAGGCGTAAACGAAAGCGTCGCCGTGGCGGTGAGGGACAGCGCGAGCGCCTGGCGGGAAGCTCACAATCGCGGAGGTGAACGTTTTGCCCGGGGCGTTCGGAAGCGCCTGTGTGAAAAGGGGCGCCAGTGTCTCGGCCGGATGCGCCGACGCAGTGTCGGCCTGTGGTTCGGCCGCAGGTGCGCCGCAGGAGACGATCATGGCGGCGAGTGCGAAGGTCAACAGTCCCTTGGCAATACGGGTCCTCATCGGCGCTCTCCTGCTACTTGGATGACCGTTTTTCCGGGAGCGCGTCGACGGCGGCTGAACGCGTCGACGGTCTCGGCCAGGGGGCGCACCGAACTGATGATCGGCTTCAGCCGTCCGTCGCGCAGTCGCTCGGCGAGCCCGGCTAGCTGCGTGCGGTCCGGTTCGACGACGAAGAACACGGCGCGCCCTTCCTCGGGGTGCACCTTCGGTGGCGCGGCGATTGTGACGAGGGTGCCCCCGGGGCGCACCAGAGCCGTTGACCGCTCGAGGATTTCGCTGCCGATGACATCGAAGACGACGTCGACTTGACCGACGTCCTCCAGTGGGTCGGCGCCGAGATCGACGAACGCCTGTGCACCGAGGCCCAGCACGACGTCGCGGTCTTCGGACCGTCCGGTGCCGATCACGTGAGCACCCACCTCGAGTGCAAGCTGGACGACTATCGACCCCACGCCGCCGGCAGCGCCGTGGACCAAGACGGTCTGGCCGGCGGTCAGCCCGGCGTGAACGAATAGTCCTTGCCAGGCGGTCAGCCCTGAGATCGGCAGTGCCGCCGCCACAGTGTGGTCGATGTCGGCGGCCAGCGGGACGAGGTTGCGCGCCTCCACCGCGGTGTATTCGGCCAGGGAGCCGTCGCGGCACCAGTCGGTGAGGCCGAACACCCGTTGACCGATGGTGAGACCGGTTGTGCCATAACCTAACTCGACAACCACCCCGGATAGTTCGTGTCCCGGAACGGTCGGGGTTCGGTCTCGGCCGGCCCGGTCGGTCCAGGTGGCGGGCCACTCGAGTTCGCCGGGCGTGAAGCCGGCTGCGTGGACTCGCACGATGACGTCGTTCTCGGCGGCGTGGGGGTAGGGCACGTCGGCCAGCTCGAGGCCACCGATACCGGCGTCCCGGTCTCGTGCGGTGATGGCTTGCATGTCGGGTCCTTTCATGCGGTTTCTCGAACGATGGACGGCTGCAAACGACGTGACGGCGGCGGTTCCGGCCGGGAGACGAGGCGACGACCGCCGTGGAGCGCCGCGGCAAGAGACAGCGCTCCGACAAGCGCGGCGTACAGGTAGCTTGTGGACTCGAGTCCCCACGACGGGGCGGCCAGTCCGGCGGCGAGAGCCGGAAGACCCAGCGCCGCATAGCTGATCACGAAGGCGGCGGAAAACACCTCCGATCGTGACTTCGCAGTGGCGGCCTCACTGATGTCACGAAATGTTCCGTTGAACGTCAGGCCGACACCTAGACCGGAAACGATCGACGCACCAATGAAAGTCGACGCGGACCCGAAGGCCAGGGCGGCGGCCAAACCAGCCGCGCCCAATGACAGCAGGACCGCTCCGAGGGCGGTGGCACCTCGCGCCGAGCGCCGCGCCGCCCACAGTCCACCCGCGCTGTTGGCGATGTACAGCACCGTGATGCTGAGACCCCCGGCAGCGCTGAATCGCACATGCAGGACGTCGCGCACTACGGATGGAGCGAGAGCGAGGAAGAATCCGGTGATGGACCACCCCGCCACGATGGCGGGAACCGCAGCGAAGAACTGCCGCCGTGATTCGCGCGGAACCCGGATCCGCGGACGCAGGGCAGCACGTCCTCCCGGGCGCCGAACGGCGGTCTCGGGAATCGCGAACAGGAGGGCGGCAAGGATCAGGAACGCCAGCGTGAGTGCCGGAAAAATCGCAGCGTCGGGACGGGGACTGAGCTGAACCAGGGCGCCCGCCAAACCTCCACCCAAGGCCAGTCCGAAACTGGTGCCGACGGCGGTCATCGTCGGCCCTGCGTGCGGGCGGCCCACGGGGGATAACTCGACCAGGCCGGCGGCGAGGGCACCCGTCGCCATTCCCGTTGCAATGCCCTGCACCACCCGGGCGAGCAGGAGCGAGATGACGCCTCCAGCCGCGCAGAAGATCGCTGTCCCTGCGGCGGCCACCAGAATGGACACCACCAACACCGGACGCCGCCCGAGGTGGTCACTCAGCGATCCGACCGTCAACAGGGCACCTATCAACCCGGCCACGTATACGGCGAAGACCAGAGTCACGGTGGTGACTGAAAAGCCCCACCGCTCCCGGTACAGCGGGTAGATCGGCGACGGTGCGCTGGTTGATGCCATGAGCAGCACGTTGGCGAAGACGAGGACGCTGAAGGAGCTACCTCGTCCGAGCGTGAAGCGCCTTGCCCCATGCATCGTCGATCAGCTTGGCCAGGCCGAGCCGAGCATGCGCTCGACAGTGGTTGTGCGCCGGTACTCGGGCATGAAGTGCTCCACCACATCGGAGTTCACGGTTCCATTCGTCGTCTCCGGCCGGTTCTTGAACCCGTCGAAGTAGGCTTGCAGGAACTCGTTCTTGAAGTCGCCCCGCGGATGAACGGCGAGTATTTCGTCCACCTCGTCGGTGTTCAGATCGTCAAGGCCGAAGCCGACCACATCGGTCATCACACCCAGATGGGTGGCGGCGATCTCCGGACCCATCCGGCCAGGAATCCCCGGTGTCGTGTGCAGCGCGATGGCCGTCCACACGGTATCTGCTGCGGCGGTGGAGAATCCGTGCTCGATCAAGAACTTGCGCCCGTGGTCGGCCCCATCGACCTCGAAACGCTGTTCCACATCGGAGTAGGGGGTCACGAGACCGGTGTCGTGAAACATGGCGGCCAAATAGAGCAGTTCGGGATCCGGTGTCATGCCGAGCCGCCGGGCGTGAAGCTGACCGAACAGGAACACCCTGCGGGAGTGGTGGTAGAGCAATGGGCTGGTCGTCTCCGAGACGATACGAGTCGATTCGGTGACCGCCGCGGTCTCCGGAAGCTCCACGCCCCCAACGATTTCTGACATGATTTCCGCCCCTTCTTGTCGTGGTTGTGAGACCGTGCCTGATATCGATACTGGCGGTAGCCGCACGTTGTGCGCCGCCTCAATCCGGCCAGGAATCCCTCAAAAGTGGACGACGAAAGAGATCGGCCGACGGTCACGTCTTATGCAACGCGGGCCGCCGAGTGATCGCTGCATGCCGCGGCCTGCCCGCACCCACGGCCCAACTGGCCTCGAGCACATCTTCAGCTTCAGCCCGGTCGATAGCTGACTGGCAACATTTCGGCGGGCAATGACCGCCTGACCGCTGTTCCACGACGGTCGGCGACCCGACGATGAACAGGTGCACGCACAGATTGTGTTGTTCGACGGGTTCGACCCGCTCGATGCCATCGCGCCGTTCGAAGTGCTGGCCGCGGGCAGCGACGAAGTGGGCGGCGCCTTGGACGTCGAACTGGTCTCGGCCGAGGGCCCGCGGGCTGTGGTCAGCGGGACCCGCGGCATGGTGTTACATGCGACTGCCCAACTCGATCCCGCGAAGCCCGGCTACGTCATCGTGCCGGGTGCCAGCGGTCCCATCGACGGCGATCCCGACGAGGTCGACACGATCCCCGTTCTTCTGGCCCGCTTCGGCGAGACGGCAGCGGTGCCGTTGATTCAGCAGGCGATGCAGAATCCCGACATCACTGTCGCGACCGTCTGCGGTGGATCACTCGCGCTCGCCATGGCGGGGCTGCTCGAGGGCAGACACGCCGTCACGCATCACCTCGGCATGGACGTGTTGGACGCCACCGGCGTCAACGTCGTTCATGCCCGGGTCGTCGACGACGGCGATCTGATCACCGCGGGTGGGGTGACCTCCGGCCTCGATCTCGCACTGCATCTACTGCACCGAAGCTATGGGCCGCGCGTTGCGCTGGCTGTCGAATCGTTGTTCGCCTACGAGCGCAGAGGAACGGTATGGAGCTAGCCGGACAGTGGGACGTGACGATCAAGACGCCGATCGGATCACTGGCGGTGGTGTACACATTCGCCGACGACGGGGTCACCGGCACCGCGACCGCAAAGGGCGAAACGGTTCCGCTGCGCGGCATCGTCGTTGCGGGACAACGGGTTACCTGGCGTCAATCGGTGACCAAGCCGATGCGGCTGAACCTCGAATTCGACGTCGTAGTCGATGGCGACCGGCTGACCGGTCACTCCAAGGCCGGGCGGCTGCCGCGGTCAGCCGTGACAGGTGTGCGACGTCAGGGTCGCATCGCGTAGGCGCCGTCGTAGGCCTTGACGCGCTCCCACACCCGGTTGAATCGGTCTGCATCGGTCACGGGTTTGCGGATTGCACCCAAGGCCCAGTCCTGTTGAGCCTGCGTCGAGCTCGGCTTGCCGTGCAGCGCAACGGCATAGGTGGAGAAGTCGCGGATCTGGAAGTCGAAGATCTGATCCACGATGTCGTCATCGATCCCGGTCAGCGCGGCCTGCTCCAGGATGAGCTGGCCGTAGACGATCAGCGAGAACAAATGCCCCACGTTGAGCATGAAGTCGAGATCCTTCTGCTGATCCGCATCGGGGGCCGCGCTTGCCAGCAGCGTCGAAAACGCCTGAGCCTGTTCGTAGAACCGTGCGACATTCGCGATCCCCGCGTTCCGCTCGTAAACCGGCTTCCAGTCCGCGAACTGCACCTTGGCCGCGCCGCGCGTCGGTCCCTGGTTCCAAAAGAACACGTCGTCGGCAGGATCGTTGCGGGTCGGGATCTCCGGATACTCGGCGGGATTGAACATGTAGTTGGGCATGAACTTCAGCACCAGGCCGACGTTGACATGTACGGTGCCCTCGAGTCTCGGCAGCGTGCCGATCAACTGCGAGACCTCACGGAACATCGTGTTCTTCTCATATCCCTTGGCGGCGATCACGTCGTGCAGGGCACGCAGTACGGTCTCGCCCTCCATGGTGACCTTCGCCTTGGTCATCGGGTTGAACAGCAGATACCTCCGGTCGTCGAGGCTGGCGCTGCGGAAGTAGTCGACAGAGCGCTGACTGAACAGTTTCATCGCGACCAGTCGTGCGTACGCGTCGACGAAATTGGCTCGCACATGGGTGAAGTCGGTGACCGGATTGCCGTAGAGGATTCGGTTCTGCGCGTGTGTGATCGCCTCGTAGAAGGCGTGTTCGGTCATGCCGATCGTGCACGTGCACAAGTTGAACTTGCCGACGTTGACCGTATTCAGTGCTGCGGCAAAGGCTTCCACGCCGGTATGTAGGATGTCGGATTCCCGCACCGGATAGTTCTCCAGCCGGAACGTACTCACGTAAATCTGCATGTGCACGACGTTGTCGATCAGGTGGTAGTTCTCGTGCTGGCTGTCGACGGCGAAGAAGACGTAAGCATCCTGACCCTCGACGTCGCCGCGGCGCCCGAACACCGACACCATGCTGGCGACGTTGCCGTTGCCGATGTAGTACTTCTCCCCCGACGCCCGGTACAGGATGCCGTCGGCGCGGTCCTGTTCGCTGGCGGGCGTGAGCACCATGTCGGTGTTGTAGACGTCGGCGCCGTGTTCGCGCTCGGACAGCCCGAAGGCCATCACCTCTCCGGTGTCCAGGTCGTCGGCGGCCTTGAGCTTGGCGTCCTTGTTCTCGCTCTGCCAGATCGGTCCGAGGCCAAGGATCGTGACCTGCTCGGTGTACCAGTAGGTCAGCCCGTAGAACCCGAGGATCTCCGACAGCGCGGCGTTGCGCGCGGCGTCCCACCGCTTGTTCGGGTCGCCGTCGGCGAACTCCGACGGTGTCAGAAAGGTCGCGAACAGTTTCTCGCGCTTGACGAAGTCGACGAAATCCGCGGGCCACTGCGCCGCCAGGTCGGCGTCGAGGATGCGCTTTTTGCCCTGGCCCTCGAACCAATCGATGGTGGCGCGCAGCAGTCGCCGCGTCTCCTCGTCGAACTGCTGTGGGTCGTAGGTGTTCGGATCGAAGAGCAAGCCGTCGGTCATGCACGCGAGCCTAGGGCTGCGCCGGTATCTGGGGTGCAGGAACCCACGGCAGACCGGGGATCGTCGGATACGGGGCGGTCGGACTCCACGGCGGCGGCTGCGACGTCGGCGGAGCTTCGGTGGTCGGCGGGGGCGCCTCCGAAGTGGGCGGCGGCGGTGGAGGCGCCTCCGTGGTCTCCGGCGGAGGCGGCGGAGCTTCGGTCGCGGTCTGCGGAGGCGGCGCCTGCTGGGTCACCGTGCGGGTCTGTGGTGCGCGCGTCTGCGGCGCAGGCGCCTGAGTCTCTGGCGGTGGTGCGGCCGCGGTGGTCGTCGGGGCCGGCGTCGTGGTCGTGGTGACGGGGGCGGTGGTCGAGGCAGGCGCCGGCGTGGAGTCGTCGCGCATCACGTACAGCACGGCGGCGGTCAGCGCGGCCAGGACGGCCAGTACGCCTGCGAGCAGCACCAGCGCGGGCTTGCGGTACCACGGCAGCGGCGCCGCCTCCTGCTCGATGGGGTCGCGATCGAACTGCATTTGAGGACGCGGGTCATAGCCGGCGTCTGCCGGTGCGGCGTACTCGTATGGGTCACCGGCCGTGACATCGGGAACGTCGTCGGCGTCCGACCACGCCAACGCGTGAAACGTGCTCGACTGCGGCGCGTCCTGCGGTCCGACTTCGGGTGCCATCGCGGTGGCTGCGCCCGCCGCGGCGGCGACACCGGGTGCCACCGCCATCGACGTCGCGCCCTCGTCGACTGTGCCGCGCACCGCCCGCAGGCCTGCCCCGATCGCGGCTGCCAGCTCCGGCTGCGCCGCGGTGATGACGGGTACCCGAAAGTGTTCGGACAGTGTGGTGGTGACGATCGGGATGCGCGCCCCACCGCCGACGGTCGCCACGGCGACGAGGTCGGCGCCCCGAATTCCGTTGCGCTCCAATGAATCCTGAACGACGCCGACGAAGTCGGCGAGCGGCGTGCGGATCGCCTCGTCGAGTTCGTTGCGGGTCAGTCGCACGTCGCTGCGATGCCCTGGCAGCTCGGCCACCAATGAAGTGACGGCGGCGGTGGAGAGCCGCTCCTTGGCTCCGCGGCACTGGGCGCGCAGCCGGCTCAGTGAGCCGATGGCCGAGGTGCCGGACAGATCGATGGTGCCCGCGGCCGACAAGTCATTGATGACGTGGGTGAGCAACGCCTGATCGATGAGATCGCCGGACAGGTCGGTGTGACGGACTGTCGGGCCGACTGGCGCGAAACCGGTCGTGGCGTCGACGAGCGTGATGCTGGTTCCGGTGCCGCCGAAATCGCAGAGCGCGATCACGCCGCGAGTCGGCACCCCGGGATCGTCCTGCAATGCGGTGAGCGCTGCCGACGCGTCGGATAGCAGCCGCGCCTGCTTGAGCTCCGGCATCGCCGATAGGGCGTTACGCAGTGCGTCGACGGCCGCGGGTCGCCAATGCGCGGGGTACGTGACGGCGACCGGGCCCGCCGCCGGCTTGCCGACGGTGTAGAGCATGGCGCGCAGCGCGTCGGCGAGCACTTTGTCGGCCAGATGTGAGGACCCGTCGGCTGCGACGATCCCGACGGGGTCGCCGACGCGGTCGACGAAGTCGGTGATGATCAGGCCACGTTCGGTCAGGTTGGGGTTTTCACTGGGCACACCGACCTCGGGTGGTCGGTGCGGATACAGCGTCACCACCGGCGAGCGCGTCACCGCGGTCCGCCCTACTACGACGGCGGTCAGGTTGGTGGCACCAACCGACAGCCCTACCCCGTCAGACATGTCACTCCGTCTCGATGAAACCCTATCGGTATTCCATCTTGTCTCACGGCGCCAGCGTTACTCAGCGAATGGTCCCCACACCGGGAATCAGTGGTAGATCCAGAGCCGTCACCCAGCCTGGCGAAAGGTCGTTGACCGCGGGCACCGCGTTGAGCGCCCGCAGGCCGGTGGCGAGGCAGCCTGCGGCGGCGGCATCGCGCCCCGAGCCGTCGGTGAACCGGAACGCCGTCTCCTGGAAAATGCTCGGTGTGCCCTCGATGTCGACGCGATAGACATCGTTCTGCGTGCCAGACGGCCAGTCCGGTGCGGCGTCGTTGCCGATCCTGTTGACGTGTTCGAGTTGAATACGGGTCTCGCCCTGGTATACGCCGTTGATCGTGAACCGCACGGCCGCAACGTTTCCTGGCTCGATGATGCCCTTGGCCGACTTGCGCTCGGTGGGCGTCACCCACTTGTCCCACGTCGTGGTGATCTCGTCGAGCATGATGCCTGCCGCGTGCGCGATCATCGGAACTGTTGCGCCCCAAGCAAAGACCAGAATGTCGGGGTTTTCCAGCAGAGGTCGGTACTCCGGCGGCTTGCCGATGCCCATCTCGAACTCGTAGTCGCCTTCGTAGTTCGTGTAGTCCAGCAGTTCGGAGGCACGCACCTTGCGAACCTCTGAACACAGTCCCATCAGTGTCATCGGGAACAGGTCGTTGGCGAAACCCGGGTCGATGCCGGTGGTGAAGCAGGAGGAGCCGCCGAGTTCGCAGGCCACGGTGATGGGCTCGATCCAGTTCGGCGGGTTGAGGTGCATGGTCGGCCACACCCAGGGCGTCATCGCCGTGGAAACCACGTCGATGCCCGCCCGCAGGAAGCGGGTGATCAGCGCGATGTTGTCGTCGGCGTGCGCGGCGGTCGGACCATAGTGCACCAGCGCGTCCGGTTTCAGCGCGATGAGCGCATCGACATCGTCGGTGGCGGACAGCCCGAGTTCTTCACCGAGAGAACAGATTTCACCGATGTCGCGGCCGACCTTGTCCGGGTTGCTCACCCCGACGCCGACCAGTTCGAACAGCGGATGCTTGACGATTTCGCCGATCACCATCCGGCCGACGAAACCGGTGCCCCAGACGACGACGCGCTTCCTGTCAGATTGCTTCACGGCCTTCACCATAGGCGGGCTCGCGATCCCCGGTGAGCAAGTTCGAGAGTCGGCGAACCTCGTTCCGTCGTTCGTCGATCTGCGCCCGCGTCGCCGCTTCGCTGACGGTGTCCTCCTCGGCGCGGGCAGCCAGACCTCGAGGTTGTGCCAGCACCTGCAGCGAATACTGACCTGGCGGGAATGTTCTCGCCGCGTTGCGCCTTGAGGGAGGCATGACTTCATCACTTACTGGACGGCGTGCCCTCGTAACCGGCGGATCGCGCGGCATCGGCGCCGAAATCGTTCGGCGGCTGGCTGCCGATGGCGCAGCCGTTGCCTTCACCTACGGCGCATCGGCGGTCGAGGCCGAGAAGCTGGTTGCGCAGGTCGGCGAGGCCGGCGGCACCGCGGTCGCCATTCAGGCCGACAGCGCGGACCCCGAACAGGTGGCCAGGTCGGTCGACGATGCCGTCGCACAACTGGGCGGGTTGGACATCCTGGTCAACAACGCGGGCGTGGCGTACGTCGCCGACACCGAGTCGTTCCCACTCGACGAGTTCGACCGTCTCGTGGCCGTCAACGTGCGTGCCGTCTTCGTCGCGGTGCAGCGAGCACTTCCTCATCTCGGCGAGGGTGGCCGGATCATCAATATCGGCAGCGTCAACGCCGACCGGGTACCCGCTGCCGGCCTCGCCGTGTATGCGATGACCAAGGGCGCCGTCAAGAGCCTCACCCTGGGGCTGGCGCGCGAGCTCGGACCGCGCGGCATCACCGTCAACAACATTCAGCCCGGGCCGATCGCCACCGACATGAACCCCGAAGAGGGCGAATTCGCCGATTGGGCAAGGCCGTTGACGTCGCTGGGCCGCTACGGTCAGACCAGCGACATCGCCAGCGCGGTGAGTTATTTGGCAGGGCCGGAAGCGTCCTATGTGACCGGCGCCAACTGGAACGTCGACGGCGGTATCACGGTTTAGTTCACAGGTTGATCGGGTCAGGCGGCGGTACGGTCGTCGTGGTGTCTCGCAGCGCGGCCTTGAACTGCATTGCGCGGTAAGGCCATCCGATGTCGGTGTTCCACTGGGACACCACGAGACCGACGCCGCCCTGCACATCGAACCGCGAGCCTGGCAACAGGTAGCCGCCGTAGAGTTGGGCGACCCTGTTCTTGGCGTGGTTCTCGTCGTTCCATGACGAACCGAGCACGGGCATCTGGAGTTCAGTGGTGTGCATGTTGGCGACGGGTGAATCGACGACGCGGTAACCCAGCGCATACTGCGACGCCAGGAATCCGCCGAGCACCCACTTGCCTTGGGCCATCCGGCGAAACGTCAGCTCGCCCCATTTCTCGCCCTGCGGCGTGATCGGCGTGGCCGGCTGTCCCCACGCCCACTGACCGGCACTGTAGCCCCAGCTGACATATCGCGACTTCTGCCCGATGTCGTCGGGTCGCACGCGCATCAGGATGATGCCCTTGTCGCGCTGAAATCCCGTCGCCACGACGTAAACCCAGCCGTCGTCCGGGTCGTAGTCCCACGACCAGCATTGGGCGTGGCCGCCGTACAGATCGGCGGGAAACTTCGCCTCCTCACCCATGTGTGACCACGAGACGCCGCTGTCGTCGGAGCGCCAGATCTCGGTCCAGACGACGTGGCCGAACCCTCGATTCACGATGGCGTGCAAGTAAATCGAGTCGCCGACGCGCAGCAGGTCTGAGGGGATCACGGTGCTGATGCCGCCGTGTGTCCAGCCGGTGGCGGCATCGTCATGGATGTAGTGCCACAGCTGGTTGGCGTAATTCGGGTCGTCTCCCCCGGCCCGCTCGTAAACGATTTCGTGGTCGGCGTCGCCGGTGCCGATCAGCACGACGGGCGAGCGCCAGTCACCCTGGCCGACCTTGCGGCCGGAGAACGTATCGCCGAACACCGAAACCAGCTTGCCGTTGGGCGCGACGACCGACGCCCCGAGGTCGGTGCATGTGACGCCCCAACGGCTGGTGCGGCGCGGCCCGGTCAGGTTGACCACCTTGCCGTTGAGCAGCGGGACGGCAGTACCGGTGTGAGCCCTCCGGCGCCAGCGGGCCACTACTGGCAGATGCGCAGTCCGGCGGGCTCGCAGTACAGCGGATACTGCTCGACCGGAAATGGCAGCGGTCCCTGGTAAGTCATAGTGAACGGGATCGTGATGATCCCCGGCTGCAGTCCGCAAACGTCGTTGTGGGCGATGTTGCGGGTGCCCGTCATGGTGAGGTCGTCGAACTTGAACGTCTCGACCGTTGGCGCCCAGCTACCGTCGGGGCATTGCATCCCCTGGCTGGTGTTATAGGTCCACTCCCAGACGCCGCCGGTCAACCGTGCGAGACCGCTGGCCAGACCTGACGACCCGGCCATGTGCAGCCTGCAGGCGACCGGCAGGTTCAGCGGCTCTCGCAGGTCGCCGACCACCGGTACGCAGGACGGCCAGATCGAGTAGGTCCCGCTGTCACCCTGCTCCGGCGTGTAGGTGTAGACGCCCTGGACGACCTGATCGGCGTGGGCGGGGCCCGCGAACCCAAGGGCCGCGCACGCCATGATGACGGCTGCGGCCAGACCACGGAATATTCTCACGTCGCTGAGTATCGCAGCCTTCGTTTCGCTAAGTCACGGTTTGGTGGCGCGCCCGGAGTTTCGGAGGCCCGACGCAGCGGGTAGAGATCCCAGGTGACGAAACCGGCGGTAGTGACCGCTGTCGGCGTCGTGGTGGCGGTGGTGGCTGCCCTCAGTGGCTGTTCCACCGGTTCCCGGGTTGATCTCGGCGACGACTCGTCGAGCAACCTGGTGGCCGCGATCGCGGGCGAGCCCGACCAACTCGACCCGCAGAAGACCAGCGCGTACTTCTCGTTCGAGGTGCTGGAGAACGTGTTCGACACGCTGGTGCAGCCCGACGCGAATCTGGAGATGCGGCCCGCTCTTGCGGAGTCCTGGGAGGTCAGCCCAGATCAACTCGCGTGGACGTTCCACCTGCGCCGCGGCGTCACGTTTCACGACGGCAGCCCGTTCACCGCCGACGACGTCGTCTACTCGTATCGGCGCATCATCGACCAGAAGCTGGCCAACGCCGACAAGTTCAGTGCCGTCACCAGCGTCACGGCACCCGACCAGTCCACGGTGCGGATCACGCTCAAGCAGCCGACGCCGAATCTGTTGACCAATCTGGGCGGGTTCAAGGGTGTGGCGATCGTGTCACGCCGGAACGTCGAGAGCGGCCAGATCGCAACGCATCCCGTCGGAACGGGACCGTTCGTATTCGCAAACCAGAAGAGCGGCGATTCGATCGTGCTGAAGGCGAATCCGACGTATTGGGCGGGGGCGCCGAAGGTTTCGGGTGTGACGTTCCGGTTCATCTCCGAACCGTCGACGGCGCTGTCGGCGCTCCAGGCCGGTGAGATCGACTGGACGGACTCCATTCCGCCGCAACGCGTCGCTGCGCTGAAAAACGACGATTCCATCACTCTGGCGGCGACGCCCAGTAACGACTACTGGTATCTCGCACTGAACGAGGCGCGGCCACCGTGGAATGACGTGCGGGTGCGCCAGGCCATCGCCTACGCCATCGACCGCGACGCCATCGTTCAGGCGACCAGTTACGGGACCGCCGTTGCCAATCAACTCGCGATTCCCAAGGGCAATCCCTGGTACACCCCGTACGACGGCTACCGCCACGACATCGAGAAGGCGAAGGGATTGCTTGCAGAAGCCGGTGTGGCGCCCAAGAGCCTGGACATGCTGGTGACCACCGAGTATCCGGAAACGGTGACGGCCGCGCAGATCATCGCGGATAACCTTGCGCCACTTGGTATCACGGTGAACATTCGCACTGTCGACTTCGCGACTTGGCTCGACGAGCAGAACAACGGCCACTTCGACATGCTGATGATGGGCTGGCTCGGCAACATCGACCCCGACGACTTCTATTACGCACAGCACCACACCGGCGGCAGCAGCAACGCGCAGAAGTTCTCGAACCGCGAGGTCGACCGGCTACTCGATGCGGGTCGAGTCGAAACCAACCGGAATGCGCGTGGCGACGACTACAGCAAGGCGGCGACGCTCATCGCCGACGAAGCGAGCTACATCTACCTGTACAACCCGTCGGTGATCCAGGCCTGGACCAAGAGGCTGTCGGGCTACGAGGCGCGCCGTGACGGCGCGGTCCGGTTCAGCACCGCGACGCTGACTCCGGGAGGGGCAACGTGACTTCCGCACTCACCCATCCGATCACCCGTTTCATCGCGCGACGGCTGCTCTACTCCCTCGTCGTCCTTGCCGGTGTGCTCGTCGCGGTGTTCGCGCTCGTGCACCTCGTTCCGGGCGACCCGGTCCGCATCGCGCTGGGCACCCGCTACACCCCGGAGGCCTACGACGCGTTGCGGTCGGCAAGCGGCCTGGATCGGCCCATCGTCGAGCAGTTCTTCGGTTACCTCGCCTCCGCGTTCACCGGAGACCTCGGCGTCAGCTTCCGCAACGGCGACCCCGTCACCGTCACACTGCTGGAACGCCTGCCCGCCACCGTGTCACTCGGCGTCGTCGGCATTGTCATCGCGATGGTGATAGCGCTGCCCGCAGGCATCTTCTCCGCACTGCGCGAGGGCCGCGTCTCCGATGCGATCGTGCGCATCACAAGCCAGTTCGGCGTGTCCATTCCGGACTTCTGGCTGGGCATCTTGCTCATCGCACTGTTCGCGACGACGCTGGGCTGGCTGCCGACGTCCGGGTATCGTCCGCTGTTCGACGACCCGGTAGGTTGGCTGCGCCACATTGTATTGCCTGCTCTGACAGTGGGTTTGGTGGCCGCGGCGATCATGACGCGTTATGTCCGGTCCGCCGTGCTCGAAGTCGCGTCGATGGGTTACGTCCGCACCGCGCGGTCGAAAGGCTTGCCGCCGCGCGTCGTGACGTTCCGGCACACCGTGCGCAACGCGCTCGTTCCGGTGCTGACGATCACCGGTATCCAACTGGCGACGATTCTCGGGGGTGTGATCGTCGTCGAGGTCGTGTTCGCCTGGCCGGGCCTGGGCCGACTGGTGTACAACGCGGTCGCGGCCCGCGACTACCCCGTCATCCAGGGCGCGGTGTTGTTGATCGCCATCCTGTTCCTGGTCATCAACCTGATCGTCGATGTGCTCTACGCGGTGGTCGATCCGAGGATCCGGTTGGCATGAGCACACTCACAGGCGAATCGACGCGCGTGTCGTCGTGGCGGCTGTTGTTGCGCAATCCGGTGACCGTCGTCAGCGCCGCCGTGCTTGGCGTCGTGGTTGTCGTTGCGGTGGTGGCCGACTGGATCACGCCGTTCGGTGTCAACGACGTCGATGTTCCGAACGCGTTGCGAGCGCCCAGTGGCGAACACTGGTTCGGCACAGACGAATTGGGGCGAGACGTGTTCTCGCGGGTGTTGGTGGCCATGCAGGCATCGATGCGGGTTGCGGTGATCAGCGTCGCGTTCGCGGTCGTCGTCGGCGTCATGGTCGGTGTCATCGCCGGTTACCGTGGCGGCTGGGTCGATGCGGTGTTCATGCGCGTGGTCGACGTGATGTTTGCATTTCCTGTGCTGCTGCTGGCCTTGGCCGTCGTCGCGATCCTGGGACCGGGAACGACGACGACGATTCTGGCGATCGGCATTGTCTACACGCCGATCTTCGCGCGGGTGGCCCGAGCCAGCACTCTGAGCGTGCGCATCGAACCGTATGTCCAGATGTCGCGTGCCATGGGCACCGGAAGCCTGTACATCCTTGGCCGCCATATCGTTCCGAACATCGCCGGGCCGCTGATAGTGCAGACGTCGCTGTCGTTGGCGTTCGCGATCCTGTCCGAGGCCGCCCTGTCGTTCCTCGGGTTGGGCATCCAGCCGCCGCAGCCGTCGCTGGGCCGGATGATCTTCGACTCGCAGGGCTTCGTGACGATGGCGTGGTGGATGGCCGTGTTTCCCGGTGCGGCGATCTTCGTCATCGTGCTGGCCTTCAACCTTGTCGGCGACGGACTGCGCGACGTGCTGGACCCCAAGCAGCGCACGATGATCGAGGCCAGGAGCCAGCGGTGACCGACCAAGTACTGAGCGTGCGCGGCCTGCGGGTACGCATCGGCAACCGCCGCATCGTCCGCGACGTCGGGTTCGTCGTGCAGCGCGAACAGACGCTCGGCATCGTCGGCGAGTCCGGGTCGGGCAAGACGATGACCGCGCTCGCGGCGACGGGCTTGCTGGACACACCCGGCGCTGTCGTCGACGGCAGCAGCATCCTGGCGGGTGAGACCGAACTCGTCGGTGCGTCGCCTCGGTTGTTACGCAGCGTGCACGGCGGCAAGATCGGTTTCGTCTTCCAGGACCCTGGCACCTCCCTGAATCCGTTGCTCACACTGGGCCGCCAGATCACCGAATCGCTTGAGACACATCGGAAGATGACGCGACGCCAGGCGAACACCCGTGCCCTCGAGTTGCTCGAGGCGGTAGGCCTGCCGGATCCCCAGAGCCGCCTGCACGCCTATCCTCACCAGTTGTCAGGTGGGCAGCGGCAGCGCGTGATGGTCGCGATCGCGCTGGCCTGCGACCCCGAACTGTTGATCGCCGACGAGCCGACCACATCGCTGGATGTGACGACGCAGGCCCAGATCATCGAGTTGGTTCGGGACCTGCAACGTGATTTCGGCACTGCGGTGGTGTGGATCAGCCACGATCTGGGAGTGATCGGACAAGTGGCCGACAACGTAACCGTGTTGCGCGACGGTGAAATAGTCGAGCAGGCCCCGATCCTCGAGGTATTCGACAATCCACAGCACGCGTATACCCAAGAGCTATTGCAGGCGCGCCCGACCGTCGGCCGGTCCGCGCCTGCGCCCGTTGACGATGACGCGCCGGTGCTGCTGCGGGTCGACGGCCTCGATGTGCGGTTCGCCGTGACGACACCCGTCGGCAGATCGACTGTGCATGCCGTGAAACAACTTTCGTTCGAGATGAAGCAAGGGATGACGCTGGGCTTGGTTGGCGAATCGGGCTCGGGAAAGTCGACGGTGGCGGGGGCGCTCACCGGGCTGGTCGAGCCCGACGCGGGCACCGCGCAATTGGACGGTGTGGATGTAATCGACGTTCGCGGGGCGGCGGGCAGGGCGCTGCGCCGCAAGATCGGCCTGGTCTTTCAGGATCCGTTCTCGTCGCTGAACCCACGCATGCGGGTGCAGACCGCGATCGAAGAACCATTGCGCGTACACGGATTGGTCAAAGGCAAAAGTGATCGGCAGACACGGGTGGCCGAGCTACTCGAACTCGTCGGTCTGTCTGCATCTTTCGCGTCCCGGTACCCGCACGAGCTGTCCGGCGGGCAACGTCAGCGCGTGAGCATCGCCCGCGCGCTGGCCGCGGAACCGGAGCTGTTGATTCTCGATGAGGCGACTGCATCGTTGGATGTTTCGGTACAGGCTCACATCCTCGACTTGCTCGCGCAGTTGCAGCGCGAGCTCGGGCTGACGTATCTGTTCATCGGCCATGACCTGGCGGTCATCCAGCAGATGAGCCACGAGGTGCTGGTGATGCGCGACGGTGAGGCGGTTGAGTACCGGCCCGCCGCGCAGCTGTTCGCCGACCCGGAGCACGAATACACCCGGGCGTTGTTGGCGGCAGTTCCGCCCGCGCGACCGCGCGCCGCTGTAGGGGCCGGCGAAGGCTCGTGAGAAGGTCTTGCCATGACGCAACTGGATGGCAAGGTCGCATTGGTCACCGGCGCCTCGGCAGGACTCGGCGCAGCCACAGCACAGCTCTTCGCCGAACGCGGCGCCTCGGTTTTCGGGATTGCACGCGATGCCGACCGGATGGCGACCGTTTTCGAAAACGTGCCGGGCGGCAAGTACGCGTCGGTGGACATCTCCGATCCCGCGGCGTGCAAGCAAGCCATCGCAGACTGCGTCGCTGAGTTCGGGCGCCTCGACATCCTGGCCAACATCGCCGGCTTCCACCAGATGCGGCACACGCCGACGATGACCGACGAAGACTGGGATCGCGACCTCGCGGTGAACCTGAACGGGCCCTTCTATCTGTGCCGGGCCGCGCTTCCCCACCTGCTCGAAACGGGCGGCAACATCGTCAACGTGTCGTCGATCGCCGGCGTCGAAGGTGAGGTGTATTCGGCCGGGTACTGCGCGGCCAAGCACGGGCTCATCGGCCTGACTCGCGCGCTGGCCGTCGAATTCACGAAGGAGAAGCTGCGAGTGAACGCGGTGTGCCCCGGCGGCATGCCGACCGCTCAGTCGACGGAGTTTCAGGCCCCGGACGGCGCCGACTGGAACCTGATCCTGCGCATCGCCTCGCCGCGCGGGTTCATGGAGACCGTCGACGTGGCCAAAGCGATCGCGTTTTTGGCGAGCGACGACGCCGCCGCCATCCACGGCGCGGTGTACCGGGTCGACAACGGCAAGGGCGCCGGCTAGCCCGTTTGCTGTGACGCCCGTCACGCCAGTGCCTTGATTCATGCCATCTCACGCCGGGCAGTGGTCGATTCCTGCCAACCGGCGATCAATTGCTGCCAGCGGAATTAAACCTCTGACCTCCCCGTTTAACACATCAGAAACGATGGAGAGAATTCCCCACCGGCACCAGAGATGTTCGAGTCGCGACAACCGCGCCACGAGTCGGACAAGAAGAGAGGGCACCAAAATGAAGAAGTTCGGATTTGCCACAGTCATCGCCAGCGGCCTGGCCGCCGCGGTCCTCGGACTCGCAGGCCCGGCCTCGGCCGATATCGGCCACCATGACTGGGTGAACAACACTCAGCCGTCGGTGAGCGTCCCGCACGTAGATAGCTCCGTGCAGCAGAGCCGCTGACCCCGACATACGAAGAGGGGCACCCATTTCGGGTGCCCCTCTTTCGTTGTGTGCCCTTAGTGCTCTGGCCGACGGCGCCCGAGGAACAGGGCGAGGCCGATGGCACCGAAGCCCAGCGCCACGGTCACCCCTGCGGCGACGTACAGGAAGATGTCTCGACCACTCATGCCGGCCGGTGACTCATCCGAGGCCAGCCGCAGTTGATAGTCGCCCGGCAGCGGTGCTTCCTGCGGAGCATCGAGACCCGGGAACTGCTGGGTCCGGTGCACCTCGAATTGCCGTTCACCGCTTGCCGTCTGGGTCCACTCGCCCCACGCCGGAGTGGCACCGTCGAGCAGCACCTTGCGCTCACCGAACTGGGGGTCGTCGCCGACGTCGATGATGCGCCGAACGCGGAACGGCTCATAGCGCGCGTGCGAGTAATTCACGAACACCGGGACGTTGTCGTAGCGCAACACCGGAGGCGGAGGCGGAGGCAACGGCAAGCCCACCGCGGGGATGTAGCCACCGCCGAAGAACGAGCCGACCGCCACGTTGAGGGCGGTGTCCACCGCCGCGTTGACGAGGTTGGCCGCAGTGTCGACGACAGCGGTGAAGCTGTACGCCGCGAACTGCGCCACGTCGAGCACGGCCCGCGCCAGCGGCGGGATCCAGATGATCCGCGGGGCGTTCTGGTAGACGTACACAATCCGAACGCGCTCGTGATACGGGTTCAGGATGATCGGCCGGTAGTACTCGTCGTACTGCACCCAATCCGGCCTCCACTGGCGGATCGGGCGGTCGAACACCCGGTCACTCGCGAGTCGAGCATCCACCTTCGCGCTAGCGCTGGCGTCGACACCGAGCGGGCTCTTCACGCCGAGATCAAGCCCGATCGAACTCGCGATCGAATCAACATCCTGCTTCGGCGCCGGATCTGCTTTCACCTCAATGGGTTTGGCGTTCTTGGCGACCTCGACATCCTCTTTGGGCGCTTCCAGTGTCTGCGGTTGCGACATCTGGATCACCTTGGCGGCCTGAGTCACCGAGACGGTTGGCTCGCCCGACGTGGCCGTTGCCGGCGACGTCTGCGCCGCGCTCACCTTCGGCTCGCCGGACGCCGCCGACTCGCTCGACGGCGACGATGCCGTGCTGCCCGTGGACGGCAGGTCCGCGGTTGCCGCGTTCGGTGGGACCAGCGCGGCCGACGGCGGCACGGAGCCGACCGACGCCGAAGCGGAAGCGCTCGCGGTCTCCGACACTGACGCTGGCGACGACGGCGCCTGGGTGGCCGGACTCGGCGAGGCCGCAGTCGAGGTGACCGTAGGCGTGTCAGAACTCGGGGCGACAGCACGTGGCGCGGGCGCCTCGACCTTCGTCACGGTCGGCGCCTCGACCTTCGGAGCCGGCGCAGCCGGCGTCGCCGTCGGCGATGCAGGCGCGACGACAGCCGTAGTCGTTTGCGTCACGGGCGCGGGCGCGACCGGTTCGACCACCTGCTGCGTCGGTTGCTGAGTCTGCGGTGCCTGCTCGACGGGCGCCGCAGGCGCAATGGCGGGCGCCTTCGGCGGCGCCTGTTGGACCGGAGCTTCAGTCTCCTCCGCGACCGGCGCCTTTGGCTCCGGCGCCGCGGCCGTCGTCGTGATGACCGGCTCGGTGTCCGGCTTGGCGAACGCCGGCGCGACTCCTCCAGTCAGAGCTGTGAGAGAGATCACGACTCCCGTCGCCAAAACGGCGACAACGCCTCGCTTCGAGCAGATTTCAAGCGGTGCACCCATCTGTGCATCGACTCCTCTAGTAACGGAGCGTGGCGGATTGCTCCGCCACTGCTGCCATGCGCAGCCATCTCCCCCAACGCTGGGCCCGGTCCAGCAGCTGCCGCGGCTCTGCTAATTCATCGCTGGTTTGGCGCAACTGTTACAGCCGCGCGGCGCATCCTTGAACTACGGACCCTGCGGGTCAGGAGGACTGCCATGTCACCCAGGTACGGATTGCTCGCCGCGGGACTCGCTGGCGCCGCGGTCGTCTGCGCGCCCGCCGTCGGCGCTGAGCCGGTGTGGCCGGTCGCCGGCGCAGAGGACGCCAGCGCCACCGTCGACGACCTGCAAGCCCAGGGCTACGACGTTCAGATCAACTGGGTCAGCGGTGTGTCGTCGGTCCCGCTGCACTGGTGCAAGGTCACCGCCATTCACAACCCCAACCACGAGCCACCCACCGGCGAGACGTTGGCGACGGTCTACGTCGACGTGTCATGCCCCAATCCCGATGACGACTACTGGGGCGGTTTCGGCGTGGGAATCGGATTCTGACGCCCGTTCAGATCCTGGTCAACGTGATGAAGATCGGCTGCGAGTAACCCGGCGCGAGTCCCCATCTGCACCCGGTCGCCGGACTAGTCGTCAGCATCGTGCCGTTGTTCTGCGCGGAGTCCACATGGAACGTGACCGTGCCGGGCAGCACGCCGTCGTTGTTGCATTTCGTCCCGTCCGGCAGATCTGCCACAAAACTCCACACCGCGCCAAACGGGTGAGCGTCCGCAGACCAGCCGTTGCTGTCGGAGACGCGGGCGCAGTCGGGGCCGCACGGGGTGACGACCCAGGTGGAATTCAGGCCCGGTCCGTTCGGGATGAAGGTGCCGCTGAAGCCGTCGGCGTTGGCCGGCCCTGCGAGTCCGACGGCAGTTCCGGCGAGTACGACGGCTGCGGCGAGACCTGGCGTGACGTTCATGCTGCACTCCATTCGCTGGCGGCGTAGAACCATTATTTGCGACCGAGGCGGCGACGGGAGAAGAAATGGTCGACGTGACGTATGAGAAAGACATCACGGGCCTGGTGGTGATCGATCCGTACAACGACTTCATTTCCGACGGCGGCAAGGTGTGGGATCGGTTGAAGGGTGTCGCGGAGGCCAACAGCTGCATCCCTCACATGCTCGAGGTGCTCAATGCCGCGCGCAGAGCAGAGATTCGGGTCTTCTACGCGCTGCATCGCCGGTATCGCCCTGGTGATTACGAGACGTGGCGCTACATAGCCCCGATTCAGCGAGCGGCCTGGGGACGCAAGACATTTGAATACGGCAGCTGGGGCGGTAAGTTGCGCAGCGAGTTCGAGCCTCAACCGGGCGACGTTGTGGCCCAAGAACATTGGTGCTCCAGCGGATTCGCCAACACCGACCTCGATGTGCTGCTCAAGCGACACGGCATCCACAAACTGATAGTCGTCGGCTTGATTGCGCACACCTGCGTGGAGGCGACCGTACGCTATGCCGCCGAGCTCGGCTACGAAGTCACGATGGTGCGCGACGCGACAGCGGACTACTCGGATGCCGAGATGCATGCCGCGCTCGACGTGAACATTCCGAACTACGCGAGCGCGGTGGTGACGACAGACGAGATCGTGCGCGCGCTGTCCTAGGCGTCAGCAGCGCGCCAAGAATCTGCCAAGTCGGGGAAGGGAGTGTCGCCCCTCACGAGATCGATCACGAGATGAGGGACCTTCATGAGGAAAGCCTTAGGCCACCAACGGCTTAAGAAGATGGCAATGGTCGCCGCGGTCGCGGCAACGATTCCAGTTGCCGCGTGCTCGTCGAGCACACCGACGCTGGACACGACCATTGCAAGCAAGGCGCCGACCACGGCCGCGGCGGCCGGTGCGGCCGCCGGCTGTGAGATCAACCCGGCGTCCGCACCGCTGCCCACTGCGGAGCCCTACCGATCGGTTCCAGCCGGCGCCAGGATCTCTGTCGCGATGAACGGCGTCCCGTCAGGCACTGTGAAGCCAGGCGATCCGATGACGGAAATCGATGTGACGCTGTGCAACAACTCGCCGGTTGACTACCCGAAAGTCGGCGTCGTGTTCGCGTTGCCGCGATGCAGTTGCGCGACTTCGCCGATGGGACTGCCCGAGGCCACCGCCGACCGCTTCGACGCGGCCACCGGAAAATGGGTCAAGCTGAAAGACCCTGTGATGGGGACCGGCATGGACTATCTGGGCGATTTCACTGATGTGCAGCCCATGCCCAAGGGCACGGTCGTGACACTGAAATACCGTTTTGCGCTTGATGCTTCGATGACTGACGGCAGGGGCGCGGTGGAGGCCGCGGCCGTCATGCCTGATCCGCTTGTCGAGATCGGAAAGGCACATCTGCCGTTTGTCGTGTCGAAGGAGTCGACCGTCCCGCCGAAGAGACCAGAACCGACGGTGTTGCCGTTGGCGGGCCTGACCTACCCGCGCGGTGTTGCTGTGAGTTCAGCAGGCGATGTCTACGTCGCCGACGGGGAAGGCGGCCGAGTGCTGAAGCTGGCGGCCGGGGCGACCGAGCAGACCGTGCTGCCGTTCACCGACCTCAACCGCCCTGATGGCGTCGCGGTCGATGCCGCCGGGAACGTCTACGTCACCGACGACACCAAGGTCCTGAAGCTGGCAGCCGGGTCGAATCAGCAGACGGTGCTGCAGTTCACCGGCCTCGAGCGCGCCCGGGCTGTCGCGGTCGATAACGCCGGCAACGTCTACATCACCGACGACACGAAAGTGGTGAAGTTGGCGGCCGGATCAAACCAACAGAGCGTGCTGCCCTTCACCGACGACAAGTGGCTCCGCGGCGTGGCGGTGGACGCCGCTGGCGACGTCTTCGTCAACGCGGACAACAGGGTGTTGAGGTTGGCGGCCGGATCGACCGAGCAGACAGTGCTGCCGGTGACCGGAATCGAGGACGCCGAGGGTCTTGCGGTGGACGGCGCGGGTGACGTGTATGTCATCGACGCGGACAACCGAGAGATAGTGAAGATCGCAGCAGGCTCGAACGAGCAGACTGTGGTGCCGTCTCCCCTGCTCTACGCACCCCACGAGGTGGCGGTGGACGGCGCAGGCAATCTGTACGTCATCGACGCCCGCGGGTTCGGCCAAGTGCTCAAGATTGCAGAGCGCTCGTAAGCCAGAGATATTTTCGGCCGCGAGCGGCGTCCCCCGCGTTCGCCGCTCGCGGCCGAGCTGTTGATAAGCCAAAGCATCGCGCCGATCGCTACGCAGGGCATGCGTAGTCGACTACTCGAATTTCAGTACGGTGGGCGCATGAAGTACCTCGACGTCGACGGAATCGGGCGCGTCAGCCGGATCGGTGTGGGCACCTGGCAGTTCGGCTCACGCGAATGGGGTTACGGCGACAACTACTCCTCTGGTGTCGCCCGCGACATCGTGCAGCGCGCCCTGGCGTTGGGGGTGACGCTGTTCGATACCGCAGAGGTGTACGCGATGGGCGCCAGCGAGCGCATCCTCGGCGAAGCGCTCGGCGAGCAACGGTCGTCAGTCGCGTTGGCCAGCAAGATCTTTCCGATCGCGCCGTTTCCGCCGGTCATCAGACAGCGCGAACGGGCGAGCGCCAGGCGATTGCAGGTCGACCGCATTCCGCTCTATCAGATCCACCAGCCCAACCCGTTCGTCCCCGACTCGGTGATCATGCCGGGGATGCGCAGCCTGCTCGACAGCGGCGATATCGGCGCGGCCGGCGTCTCGAACTACTCGCTTGATCGATGGAAGAAGGCCGATGCCGCGCTCGGGCGGCCCGTGATCAGCAATCAGGTGCAGTTCTCCCTCGCCCAGCCGAGCGCGCTCGAAGACATCGTGCCGTTCGCGGAGCAGGAGAACCGCATCGTGATCGCGTACAGCCCGCTGGCGCAGGGCCTGCTGGGCGGCAAGTACGGGATCGACAACCGGCCCGGGGGCGTTCGGGCGGTCAACCAGCTGTTCGGCACCGAGAATCTGCGCCGCGTGGAGCCGCTGCTGCAGACGCTGCGTGACGTGGCCTCAGATGTCGGCGCCAAGCCGGCGCAGGTCGCGCTGGCATGGCTGATCGCCCTTCCGAACGTCGTCGCGATCCCAGGCGCGTCCAGCGTGGAACAACTCGAGTTCAATGTCGCCGCCGCCGACATCGAGCTCAGCCCCGAGGCGCGCGATGCGCTCACTGCGGCCGCCAGGGCGTTCCGGCCGGTCTCTACCAGCCGCTTTCTGATTGACCGTGTTCGCGAGAAGCTCGGGCATTAGTTGGGATCGGTAGCACCGGGCGCGGTGTCAACTTGCGGCATGAACAACAACAAGGTCGTAGTGATCGTGGTCGGAGCGGTGGTCGCTCTCTTCGCAGTGTCGATGGTGATGCGGTTCGTCATGCTGAGCGAGTACGGCGTATCGGGCAGCTGGATGTACTTCGGTCTGCCGATGGGCGGTGTCGGTCTGGTCGTGCTGTTGCTGCGGCTCGGGCTGTTCAACTTCGGCGAGCGCTCGGCGCGCCCGATGCAGCCCTGGCAGCACAACATCGGTTACCAGGCGCCGCCCGTAGCGCCTCCGGTGCACGGCGCCTCGGTTTCTTCACGCCTGCAGCAACTCGACGGCATGCATGCCAGCGGCGCGATCTCCGACTCCGAATACAGCGCAAAGCGCCAGCAGATCATCGCCGGCATCTGACCGCTTACTTGCCGGTGCGCTCGCGGTGCTTGCAACCCGGCCAGCAGCAGGGTCGGCGCATGCCTTCCTCGAGCTCCTCCTGAGTCCGGCGAATGCGGCGCGCTCGGGTCGCCTCCTGCTTGGCGTCCTCGACCCAGCAGATGAACTCGTTGCGCGCCAAGGGTGTGATGTCTTTCCAGGCGGCGAGCGCCGTGGTGTTGGCGATCAGCGACTTGCGCAGGTCGTCGGGCAGCTTGTGCACCACTCCGCCCGGCACTCGTTGGCTGGTCATGGGGTCAGGGTAGCGGCCGCTGTGCGCCCCGCCCCCGTGACGGGGCGCACAGAAACGGCTCCGATTCTGGTATGACTGAGGCAAATACGACCCGTTAGGGAGGAGTCCCGCCTCGGTGCCCGGTTGGTGCGTTGAGCGGATAGCGACCTGGTGAGTGCCCCGACGACCGACCCCGTCATCTCGGCTGAGCAGCCCCCGCGATCGGCCGTAGCCAAATGGATCCGCCGCTTGGCGGTCCCGATCATCCTCGGCTGGATCGCGCTGATCGCGGTGCTCAACGTGACCGTGCCGCAACTCGAGGTCGTCGGCGAGATGCGATCGGTGTCGATGTCGCCGAAGGAGGCGCCGTCGGTCGCCGCGATGATGCGCATCGGCAAGGTCTTCGAGGAGTTCGATTCCGATAGCTCGGCGATGATCGTCCTCGAGGGTGACAAGCCGCTCGGCGAGGACGCGCACCGCTTCTACGACGACATGGTCGCCAAGCTGCGGGCCGACAAGAAGCACGTACAACATATTCAGGACTTCTGGGGCGACCCGCTGACGAGGGCCGGAGCGCAGAGCGACGACGGCAAAGCCGCCTACGTGCAGGTGTACCTCGCGGGGAACATGGGTGAGGCGCTCGGCAACGAATCAGTCAACGCCGTGCACAAACTCGTCGACGGGCTGAGTCCGCCGCCGGGAGTGAAGGCCTACGTCACAGGAGGGCCGGCACTACAAGCCGACCAGGAGGCGGCAGGCAACAAGAGCGTCAGAACGATCGAGATCGTCACCGTCATCGTCATCATCACGATGCTGCTGTTCTTCTATCGGTCGATCTTCACCGTCGTTCTCGTGTTGCTGATGCTGATGCTGGGACTGTCGGTGACCCGCGGGGTGGTGGCGTTTCTCGGCTACCACGAGCTGATCGGATTGTCGACGTTCGCGACTCAGCTCCTGGTGACTCTGGCGATCGCGGCGTCGACCGACTATGCGATCTTCCTGATCGGGCGCTACCAGGAGGCGCGCACGGTCGGCGAGGACCGAGAGTCGGCCTTCCACACGATGTTCCGCGGCACCGCCCACGTGGTGTTGGGGTCGGGCATGACGATCGCAGGAGCGACGTTCTGCCTGTCGTTCACCCGGCTGCCCTACTTCCAGACGCTGGGCGTGCCGCTGGCCGTGGGCATGGTCGTCGCGGTTCTCGTCGCGCTGACGTTGGGTCCCGCGATGATCACCGTCGCGAGCCGGTTCGGCTTGCTGGAACCCAAGCGCGCTATGCGGATCCGGTTCTGGCGACGCATCGGTGCCGCGATCGTGCGGTGGCCGGGCTTCATCCTGCTCGCCTCGATCGTCCTCGCGTTGGTCGGGCTGTTGACGCTGCCGGGCTACGAGCCCAGCTACAACGACCGCAAGTACCTACCGGCCGACCTGCCCGCGAATGAGGGTTTCGCGGCGGCCGAACGCCATTTCCCGGTGTCTCGGATGAACCCCGAAATGCTGCTCGTCGAAACGGATCACGACCTTCGCAATTCGGCTGATTTCCTGGTGATCGAGCGGATCACCAAATACGTGACGAAGGTTCCCGGCATCGGACGCGTGCAGTCGATCACGCGCCCTGAGGGTAAACCGTTGAAGTTCAGCACGATTCCGGCCCAGATGAGCATGA
This sequence comes from Mycobacterium sp. OAE908, assembly GCF_017872775.1. Classification (NCBI taxonomy): domain Bacteria; kingdom Bacillati; phylum Actinomycetota; class Actinomycetes; order Mycobacteriales; family Mycobacteriaceae; genus Mycobacterium; species Mycobacterium sp. OAE908. Next base: position 676,282 of record NZ_JAGGJL010000002.1, on the reverse strand, counting down.
GCGGCACGTTCCAGGAAATGAACCGCGACTACATGAACAACGTGATGGCCCTGATGAAGGTCCAGGCCAACGACATGCAAAAGACCGTCGACACGATGGACCGGATGATCGTGCTGATGGAAGAAATGAGCGCGACCACGCACAGCATGGTCGGCAAGTCCAACCAGATGGCGGTCGATGTCGCCGAATTACGCGACCACATCTCCGATTTCGACGACTTCTTCCGTCCGATTCGCAACTACCTGTACTGGGAACCGCACTGCTACGACATCCCGATCTGTTGGTCGCTGCGGTCGACGTTCGACGCGTTGGACGGTGTCGACACCATGACGGATGACTTCCAGAGCCTGCTGCCCGACTTGAACAAGCTCGATGCGCTGATGCCCCAGATGATTGCGACGATGCCGCCGACGATCGAGACGATGCGCAACGCACGCGACATGATGCTGAGCATGCAGTCGAGCCAATCGAGTCAGCAGGATCAGCAGCATGCGATGAGCGAAAATCAGTCAGCGATGGGAGATGCGTTCAACGACTCCCACAATGACGACACCTTCTACCTGCCGCCGGAGATCTTCGACAACAAAGACTTCAAGCGCGGCATGGACAACTTCATCTCCCCAAACGGCCACGCGGTTCGGTTCATCATCTCCCATGAGGAAGACCCGCTGTCGGCTGACGGCATCAACCGCATCGACGCCATCAAGAACGCCACCTTCGAAGCGATCAAGGGCACGCCGCTCGAGGGATCCAGGGTCTTCATCGGCGGCACCGCCTCGACGTTCAAGGACATGGAGGACGGCAACGCCTACGACCTGATGATCGCAGGCGTGGCTGCGCTGACGATGATCTTCATCATCATGCTGCTCATCACGCGCAGTGTCGTGGCATCCGCCGTCATCGTTGGCACGGTGGTGCTGTCACTGGGCGCCTCGTTCGGCTTGTCAGTTCTGTTCTGGCAGCACCTTCTTGGCATCCAACTGCAATTCATGGTGATGGCGATGGCGGTCATCATCCTGTTGGCGGTTGGCGCGGACTACAACCTGTTGTTGGTGGCGCGAATGAAAGAGGAACTACCCGCCGGCATCAACACCGGAATCATCCGGGCAATGGGCGGCAGCGGATCCGTCGTAACGGCAGCCGGGCTGGTGTTCGCATTCACGATGATGTCGATGTCGGTCAGCGCGATGGTCGTGGTCGCACAAATCGGCACCACCATCGGAATGGGTTTGTTGTTCGACACCTTGGTGATTCGGGCCTTTATGACTCCGTCGATCGCGGCGCTGCTAGGTCGGTGGTTCTGGTGGCCGCAGGTGGTGCGTCAGCGGCCCGCGCCCGCAAGAGAACGCGTTCGCTAGCGACCGCCGATTGGTCAGACGTTCAGGCACAAAGGATTCGGCCCGCCACCGGGGGAGGGAGAAGTGGCGGGCCGAACGATTGATGCAGCGTGTCAGCGTTGTGCGACGAGCACAGGCAGGTTGCGGTCGAAGACCGGCTTCTTGCCCACGGTGCCGGTACCGCCGCTCACGGTGCCCTTGCCGCCGTCAGCGCGCTGCGGCGCGGTGGTGATGACGATCTTGCCCCCGCGGCAGCTGACGATGTGGCCGTCGACGAACACATCCTGGCCGTCGTCGATCGGGATGTCGTAACCGTCGGCGTCGGTGTAGGTGCACCCGCCGGAGCCGGGGGTCGGCTCGTTGTCGACGGCGAAGGCGGTCGCCGGGGCCATGGCGAGAATGCCGAAGGCGCCGAGGACGGTCGCTGCGTACTTGAGGCCGGTCAGCTTGCGGGGGGCTGCAGTGGTCATCGTGGTGAATTCCTCTCGGGGAGTTTGGTGTCGGTGCCTGTTGTGGTGTTGAGAGAAATACTGCTGGTCAGCGGGCGCCCGCGTAATCGCCCACAAGCCAGATTCCACTGCTGGAATGGGAAGACTTTCCTATCCCCCGGGTAAGGACGGCGCGGACATCAATGGTCGGAGCGCCGGCGACCGCGGCTGCAGCGGCGTTGCCCGTTGCGGCCGTGGAGTATGCGACTCAAACGCCGAGAGTCTGGCGTTCTACGTCAGCTGGGACAAGTTGGACTGTCAGTCGTCTTTGGCGTGGCCCGGCCGGCCGGGAGTCGGGTCGTTGGCGGGGTCGGCCAGCGGATGAGGCCCTTTGGCGTCCTCCGGCAGGGCGTGATCGTCCACGCCGGGATTCGGGTCACCTGATGGATCTACGTGATACTTCTCGCCGTCGCCCATGTCGTCCCCTCTCATCGTCGCGATAGCACATTCGAACACAGCGGCCACACGGTCTGTTGATGTTTGACCGTGCAAGCACTGGTTTACGGCGGCCCGGACAGATTTCCCCGCCGAATGTCCTCGCGGCACTCGAGGCGTGTCTGGCCGGTCTGCTGGATACAGACTTCGACCTGTTGTTCAATGCCCGCGGGGTAGACGGGGTCGGTTGGGCCTTTGGAGACAGTCGGTGTCGGAACGACGCCGGAGACCAGGGACCACATGGTGTCGCCGGTTGACGGCAGACGTGCGCAGTACGCCTTCTGGCCGGTCTCGGTGACGCCGGCGGCCCCCAGGACTGCGCAGTCGGCGCCGACGAGCACCACAGGCACTGGCGGCGCGGTCGGACTCGGCGGGGCGGCCTGGTTTTGGTGACGCCCGGCCAGCATGACGGCCGCAACACCCCCGACGATCAGCACCGCAGCCAGCATCGCCGAAGCGATCAGCAGCGTCCGCCTTCGGTTCCCCGGCTCTGTTCGGCGACGGCGTGCAACCGCAACGGCATCCAACGTCGGTTCGCTGGCGCCAAGCTCATCCACGGTGACGTTGAGATGCCGGGCAAGAGCGTTCGCGAAGTCCTTGCACGTGCCGTAGCGATCGTCGGGCGACTTGGCGAGCGCTTTGGACAGCACCGGGCCGAGGCCGGAAAGCTCTGGTTTGCGCTTGGCGATCTCGGGCGGCGGTGCGGAAAGGTGCTGACTGATCACCACGGCAGGGTTCGGATCCTGGTACAGGAGCGAACCGGTCAAGAGCTCGAAAGCCGTTGCCGCAAGCGAGTATTGGTCAGCACGGCCGTCGAGTGTCAGACCCATCAACTGCTCGGGTGCCGCGTAGGCCACGGTGCCGACCGCCATGTTGGTCTGCGTCAATGAGCTGGAATCGTCGACCCGTCTGGCGATGCCGAAGTCGGCCAGCATCGCCCGCCAGCCACCGGAATCCAACTCGGCCAGAAGGATGTTGCCCGGTTTGACGTCACGGTGAAGCAGCTGGCGTTGATGGGCGTAGTCGAGCGCGTCGGCCACCGCGGTGACGATCCGGACGACTTCGTCGGGCGGCATGCCCTTGCGGTATCGCTCCTGCAATAACCGGCCAGCGTCGATGCCTTCGACGTAGGCCATCGATATCCACAACTGGCCCTCATACTCACCGCGGTCGTAGATGGCGACGATGTTCGGGTGCGAGAGCGTGGCGGCGTTCTGTGCTTCGCGGTTGAAGCGTTCGCGATACGTCGGATCATCCGATACCTGCTGCGCGAGCACCTTCAACGCATCGCGCCGCGGCAACCGCGGGTGCTCGACGAGGTAGACCTCCCCCATCGCGCCTGAACCCAGCCGCTGGAGAATCGTGTACCCGGCGAATGTCTGGCCGGCTACTAACGACATGTCGGGATCCTATCGGCGTCAACCCGCGATGACGGGTCGCGCGCTGGTAACACCCGCATCTCAAAATGCGCCGCCTGCTGCGTGCCGCTCGCACCAAGTGGGTAAGCAGCGGTAGGACGGACTCAATATGACCATGCTTGCGAAAACCACATTGCTGGTGGCGGCGATAGTCGGCGCACTTCTAGGTGCGCCGGACGCTGCCGCCACCCCCGAGAACGATTTCTGCCGGAGCATGGCCGGCGTGGGTTTCACCGGCGACTGCACCGCCCTCACCGCGCTCGCCCGAGACGCGTGCGCTCAGAAGGCCCGCGGCGTCGATCTGACTACTGTGGCGCAGAAGTTGGACCTGGCGACGAAGAACGAAAACCTGTCCAACTACATCATTGCCGGTGCGCAGATCTACTTCTGTCCAGACCGCGCCCCAACGACCTGAAGCGCGGGTACGGGGCCAGCAGCTATCGCCTGGGAAGTTGTCGGAGAACGGATTCCAGCAAAACCGGCTCGGGCAGAAAATCGCCGTATCCGCCCATCGGCGAGCAGTGGTAGTTGTGGCAGACATTCATGTCCGGCCAGACCGAGAACGGTCGGCGTCAAGGCGGTAACCGCCAGTGCCACTCCTGACTTCATCGTTGCTCGGACGGCCTGACGAGGGTTCCAAGAATTCCCCAAGGCCGCTGCCGCACGCTTCACCTACCGGTCGGGGCGTCGGCACTGAAGGAGCATCGTGTACCAAAAACTGCTGGTCATCTCCACTTTCCAGCGTGTCAGACCGGAGTACAATCCGACCTACGCATTTTGGGGAGCGCGCAAAGCAGCTTCGGCCGTTGGCCGGAGTCGTCGCGCGAGAGGGGGACCAATGAGCTCAGCCATTTCCGTCGTCCGTCATCCCCTTGCGATCGGTGCAATCGCCGTTGCGGTGAGCATTCTGGCTGGCGGAGCTCCGCTCGCCTCCGCCGCACCGGGCTGTGATGGTCGGTGCGACGTGACAGTCGCCGATCCCGGCGGCGGTGGATCGTCGAACAAGAACGGCGGTTCGCACGGTGCCCAGCCCACGATCCCGACGGTGAAGTTGCCGCCTCCGGCGATCATCAACGCGCAAACCGTTGTGCAGACGGCTCCTCCACCACCGCCTCCGGTCAGGATCCCGCCACCGGTGATCGAGGTTTACCAACCCAGCATTCCGGTCGACACGCAGCCTCACGACGTCCTACCTGTGGATGTCGCTCCGTCCGCAGTGCCCATCGCGCCGGTGCCCGCTGAGATTCCGTTGCTTCCGCCGCCGCCGTCGGCACCGCCCGCCCCGGTATCAACACCAATGCCCCGTGTGCTGTTCACCAGCAGCGCGGAGCCGGGTACCCAGGCGCTGACGCTCATCGTGCTGTTCATGGCGTGCGGATGCTGGATATACGGCAATCGGATCGCATCGCAGATGACTGTGCGAAAGAAAGAGCGTGTGGCGGCGGGCGCGTAGCGCCGTCGCGGTCGTGGTCCTTGCGGCCGCGACGATCCTCATCGGCGCACCAAGCGCGCACGCCCAGGACAACCCGGTCATCATTCACGCGACTCTCGACGGCCACGATGTGGCCATCGGTGCGAGCGCCGAGCCGATCCCGCTGTACCCCGACAGGGTCATCGACGTCACCGTAGATGTGGCGAACCACGGGACGGATCCGATCGAGATCTCCTCGGTGCAGTTGGTCGGCCGCGTGCTCGGCCTGACGTTCTTCAGTTTCGCGACGGGCGTCGAACTGACCGTCGCACCGGGCGCCAGCGGCACCATGCATTACCAACTCGACCTCACCGACCTCAAGCATCAGGCGACTGGCCTCATCGAAACGCAGTTGGTCGTGCGCAACCACGCCCACGACACGGTCGCGGTGGTGCACATGGTCGCAGATGTGCGCGGCTCGCTGTGGTCGGTATACGGCTTGCTGGGCTTGGCACTGCTCGTACTCACGACGCTTGCCACCGTCGATGCTGCCATCGCGATCGCCCGCCACAAGGTGTCCCAAAACCGTTGGCGCCGCGGGCTTCGCCTGCTGACCCCCGGTATCGGTATCGGGCTGGTGCTTGCGTTCTCGGCGTCCGTTGCCCGCTGGTGGGTACCAAGCACGGGGACCTGGCTGCTGGCGGCCGGCATCACCGCCGCGACGTTCTTCGTGCTCGGCTACTTCTCGCCAACGCCGTCGGACGAAGAGGAGGACGAGGACGACGTTTACGTCGAGTCGGATGAAGACACGGCAGTCGTAGCGGCGGTCGACTCTGACGCGACGCTCGTCGACGAAACCCGGTCCGAGGCTTAACGGCGGCTGCCGCGCGCACGTTCGTCGCGTACCCGACGGCCTCGCTGGCCCGCCGCGATCGCGGCGGCCAAACCCGCGCCCGCGCCGAGGCCTGCGGACACGATCAGGGTGGCGACGGTGGGGGGCTCACCGAGCAAGATCCACGCAGCGGCGACGACAGCGGCGGCCAGCGCCGCTGCGAACAACGGCACGGCGACCACGGATGACGGACGCTCACGCCCTCGGCGCAGCACCCGCAGGTGGGACTCGAGGTAGGCGCCAGCAATCAGCACGACAATTCCCGTCGCGGCGGCCAGCGCGGTGGTAACCGCAGATTGCTTGCTGCTCAACGTGATTCGTTCTGCGCCGATTGGGGTGTTATCACGCAGCACGGTGATTTCGGCAGGCAAGTTGCCCGCCAACACATAACGGTTGACCGGCGACGGGACAACCGCAGCACCCCCGGGACCCAGCTGCGCCTCGCGACGTCCGACTGAGAAGCCGAGGACATCGACCGACAGTGCGACCGAGTCGGCACCGGCGGTGGTGACCCCGACGGGGATCGGTTTCGAAAGGTCGACGGGAACCTCGTGGTTGCTCTTGGGGTCATTGCCGCCGATGGTCACGGCGCCGGGCGCCAGGTCACCGCCGGTCGGCACGGAACCAAGGCCGATGACCGCGACCGCGACAGCGGCCAACGCCAGTGCGGCCGCGATTGCCGAGGCAATCGTCGGCGAACGTGACGCGCTCGGCTGACGAGCAGCGGCGGCGGGCGTGGGCCTAGGCGCGAGCACGGTTCGCAAGTCTTCGGTGGACTGCGAGGAGGGGTGCACCAGTGTGGCCGCGTCATCCTGGGGTGGATCCACAATCGTGGTGGCCGCGCCCGAACTCGGCGGAAGCGGGGACACCTGGTTGGACAGCGCTGCGCGGGCGGCCGCGGCGAGTTCGGACGCGCTCTGATAGCGCTGCTGCGGATCTTTGGCCATGCCCCTGGCGATCACCGAGTCGAAGGCGGCGGGGACCGCGGGGTTCACCGACGTCGGGCGCGGCGGATCCTTGGTCATGTGCCCGGCCATCACGTGCTCGAGGCTGTTACCGGGGTACGGCGCCTTCCCGGTCAGGCATTCGTGCAGCACACAAGCGAGCGCGTAGATATCGGCGCGCGCGTCGGCGTGGCCGGTGGTGAACCGCTCGGGGGCCATGTACGCCACGGTGCCCAGCACCGAGCCGGTCTGCGTGATCCTGGTGTCGGATTCGTCGTGGGCGATGCCGAAATCGATCAGGTAGACGAATTCGGAGGGCGTCATCAGCATGTTGGATGGTTTGACGTCGCGGTGCACGAGCCCGTGCGAGTGGGCCGTATCCAGTGCGGCGGCAACCTGTTCGATCACTTTGACCGCGAGCTCGGGGGTCATCGGCCCGCGCTCGGCCAGCGACGTGTGCAGATCGATTCCTTCGACTATCGGCATCACGAGATACAGCCGACCGTCTATCTCGCCCGTGTCATAGATCGGAATGATGTGCGGTTCGTTCAGTCGCGCCACCGTGTAGGCCTCGCGCCGGAAACGCTGCACGTACCCACGTTCGCCAAGCAGATTGGCGGGCAACACCTTGATCGCGACGTCGCGCCCGATTTCCGTGTCGTGAGCCCGGTACACCTGACCCATGCCGCCCTGGCCGATCAGGCTGATCAGCCGATAACGCCCGAAGAGTTCTTCATCCACCGAGGAACGGCCTTAGCACGCTCAGCATGCTATCGACCGATTGCTCGGCGTGCGCCTTGTTCGATCGGCTCCACAGGTCATCGGGGTCCTTCACAGCCCGGCGGACCGTCGTCGCCGCCTGTCGGGAATGAACAGCACGGCCGCCATGACTGCGCATATCGCTCCTCCAATAAACGGCCACTTTGGGATGCCCGGCGCAAACGCCCAGCCGTTGTACACATGGACGTCGAGCACTGAACCGTCCTGCACACCGTGAGTGTCACCCCAGATTTGGCCCGTGTGGGTCTTCTCTTCGAGAGTCCATGTGCCACGACAGCTTCGGGCGCGCTTCGCGGTGTGACTGCAGCTGACTATCGTGGCCCGCGTCGGCGTGCCGACGTGGTAGCCGTAGACCTGATATGCGCCAAAGCCGAAGAGCAGCAACGAAAGAGCAACTCCAAGGGCCGCCGACATCCGGTATGACTTGGTGCGCCAACGTCGACGATTTTCGAGCATCTGCGATGGCACCGCAGAGTCGGGTGGCGCCGATACCGCGTGGGCCCCAGCCTGTGTCACCGAGAACTCCTGCAGCTGGCCGGCCAGTTCGGCCGCGATGCCGCTTGAGCCGAGTTCCAAGTCCAATTCTGCCGACTGGGCACGAGATTTGAGGTGGTACAACCACAAGCCGTCATCGTCCTGGACGGTCGTGATTTCGGCATCCCCTCGGGCAAGGGTAAGTATCGGTGACCCGATCGGCCGGTAACCGGTCATGCCTCGGTCGGTGTCGGTAATCAGAATTCGCGTCGGTGTGAGGATGAGAAACATTGTCTGTGGCAGTCGAGCCTGTGGCTGCCCGTTGACGATCAGCGACGGCCGCCACAACGGAGTAAAGCTGTCCAAGCGCATCCTGTCGTGCATGGTCGCGGCGTTGAGCGCGATGCAGCGCAGAATCGGCTCGCCCAGCTCCGATGAGAGCTGCGACGCGAGCCGTTGCTCATATTTTCGGAGCGCCATCACCCCCACCCCCCAGGCCAAGGCTAAGAATAAGCGTCGCCAGTGCAATCAACATGCATTTTGTCGCGGACGCGACAGGGCCACAGCCCCACCGCAACTCCTGCTAGACCTCGAATTCGGAGGGCAGCGTAGACAACCCCGCGTTCGGAGGAGATCAACCGAAGCAACTGTCAAGCATCAGCCGAGGTGAGACACCTCTTACGTCCGGTTATTTCCCAGCACCACAAGAGATTCCGCGTCCTCCGGCTTCCGGGATAGCTTGCAGGGATCAGGGCAAGAGGGCCGTCAACGGGTGACTCGCCACCCGTGCACGTCGACCGCAGGGTGCCTTACTTCGGGTCGGTGAGGTTTACGGTCAGCCCTGGCAGCAGTAGATCAAGGAAGCGGTCGAGTTCGGCGGCGCCGTCGTAGTTGGCCAGGGCGGGTGCCAGAGCACGTAGACGAGGGAACTCAGCGATCGCGAACCGGTGTAGACCGAGCCGCAATACGTCGTCGGTTTCCTCGGGTCGTTCGATGATCTCCTGTAACTCGTTGAGGATGTGGCCGTACAAGAAGCCGAACAGCATCCGGTAGATGTGTAGCGCCTCCTCGCCGACGAACCCGGCGGAGGTGAGCAGGGTGAGGACGTCTTCGAGTGGGCGCAGCATGCCCGGTGGCCGCTGCCCAAGTGGGGTGGCCAACGGTCGAGTGACCAGGAGCGGCACCACGTTGGGGTGGGTCAGGGCCAACTGGCGGAAAGACTGCGCGACAGTGCGCAGTTGGCCCGCCCAGTCGGGGTCGGCGGTGTCCACCGATAGCTTCGCGAGGACGATCTCGGCGACGCCGTCGAGCACGGCGGCTTTGTTGGGGACGTGGCGGTAAATCATCACCGGATCACGGCCGAGTGCGTCGCTGAGGCGGCGCATGGACAATCGGTCCACGCCGTGGCGGTCGACGATCGTCAGCGCCGTCTGCAGGATCATCGACCGGGTGAGCTGATCGTTGTCTCGCGCGGCAGCCGGGACGGGTCGTTCACCGTCATCAGTGCCTGCGCCTGGCGCGGTCGGCGGTGTCGTCATTGCGCAGCACTTCCCCTCTGCCTCGTTATCCAGTCGCTCAGCAGTCGCGTATCGACTCAAATTGTCAACGGTGTTTGTCAACGCTGTTGACAGTACCGGTAATAGGGAGTGTACTGAAGGCCTAGCCAGATCAGAGGCCCCGACATGATCGTCATCATTGGATTGATTGTCCTGCTCATCGCGGTGATCGTGGGGTTTACCGGTGTGCTGGTCAATGCGGGGCCCGGTCATCTTTTGACCGGTAACTTCTCCGTTCTCGGCTACCACGTCACTGGGTCGAGCGGCACGTTGTTCCTCTTCGGGATCGTGGTCGGCGCAGTGGCGATGGGGGGTCTTGCGGTGTTACTGGCCGGCGCGCTTCGGACCGCCGGTCGTGGGCGTGACGCTCGAAATCAGCTCGCGAAGTCCCAACGCGAAACGGCGTTTCTGAACCACGAACGCGACCAGCGCCTCGAGCACGAGCAGACTGGTGCAACGAAAGATTCCTCGGTGCGCACGCAGGAGACCAGCACCGACCGCAGCAGACGTCCCCTCCTCAGCCGTTGGTCGCCCCGTCGCCAGTCGGCAAGTACCGCACATGTCGATGGCCCTCGCTAGTCGCCCGACCCCGGGCAGTGACCACCAAGTTTCCCAAGTAGAAGGAATCTGCAATGAGCATCGGAAAGAAGCTCGCGCACAAGGCCCAAGCCGCCAAGGGCGCCACCAAGAAGTACTTCGGCCGCGCCACCGGCAACACCCGGTTGCGCACCGAGGGACGCGTCGATCAGTTCAAGGGCAATGCCAAACAGGCGGGAGACAAGGTCAACGACGCCTTCAAGCACTAACCGGACGCCCTGAATCCTCCACACAACCGCATCGAAATCAGGTCACACCATGATTGTTCTCGGAATCATTCTCATCGTCCTCGGACTCCTGCTCCCTAGCCTCGTTCCCGCCTTCGCCTTCGCCCACATTGTTTTGGTCATCGGCGTCATCCTCTTGGTCGTAGGCCTGCTGATGATGTTGATGGGACGGATGGGACACGCTGTCGGCGGCCGCCGCCACTACTACTGATCGGTCAGCTTGGGCGCTTCATCGGTCGATCGCGAATCATCAATGCCCCCAACTCAGTTCATGACGCCGCGGCCACTCCCTTGCAACCGATGTCAACCATCGGACAGTTCAACCAACTTAAGGAACCAACATGACTACCCCCACCATCCTTTTGATCGTCGTCGTCGCGGTCGCTGCACTTGCACTCATCGCCGCAATCGCGTGGGTGGCGCGCAATAAACGAACCCAAAACCGTCGCGTCGAAGCCGGAGACATCCGCGACAAAGCCACCGATGAGTCCCACAAGGTGGGGCAACGCGAAGCATTCGCCGACGAGACCGCCGCGAAGGCCCGTGTCGCCCAAGCAGAGGCCGACGCCAAAGCAGCACATGCGGCGGGCCTGCAACACGAAGCCCAAATTCATCGCAGCGATGCAACCACCGCCCGCGACGAAGTCAACCTGGAGTTCGCACGCGCCGACAAGATCGATCCGGACACGCAAACTCGCGATGACGCACCCCGGGAAGATTCACAGCCCCTAGTGGCTCCTCGTGGCACCTCCGTCGGCAAGCAAGCCCACCATCGATGACCAGTGCCGGGTAACTCGCAAACCCGGCACACCAGACCAGCCGATCGTTTGATCGGCTGGTGTAGGAGCGCCTTGCATGTCTGACCACGCCGCGTCCTCCACCGCGACACAGATCGCCCAAAACAGTGTCTTCGAGCAACTCGCTCGAGCCGGGTATGTCGTAAGCGGCCTGCTGCACCTCACCATCGGCTACCTCGCCATCCGGATAGCTTTGGGTAGCGGCGGCGGCAGCGCTGACCAGTCCGGAGCGCTGGCGGCAGTGGCAGCCAAACCGGGCGGCCTCGTGGCCCTCTGGGTCGCCGCCTTCGCGCTCCTCGTGATGGCGCTGTGGCGCCTCGTCGAAACCGTCCTCGGCCGTAAGAGCGACCCGAAATCTCAGGGCGCATCGTCGGAGGTTCTGGATCGGGCAAAGGCCTTGGCGCTCGCGGGGGTTTATCTCGCGCTTGCCTACTCCACATTGGGATTCGCCAGGGGTTCCGGGAAGTCCACCGGCGAGCAGAATTCGGGGACGAGCGCACGCCTGATGCAGTCCAGTGCCGGCAAGATCGCGCTCATCGCCGGCGCGGTGATCATCGTCGCGGTCGGCGGATATCACGTGTACAAGGGCGTCCGTCATACCTTTCTCGATGACCTGGAAGGTAGGTCCAGCGACCTGGTGCGGCGCCTCGGGATGGTGGGCTACATCGCCAAGGGTCTGGCGATCGCCGGCGCCGGGCTGCTCGTGGTCGTCGCGGCGAGCCGTTCGGACCCGAACAAGGCCACCGGACTTGACGGGGCCCTCAAAACGCTTGGCGCCCAACCCTACGGAGAGGCGCTCCTCATCGCGGCCGGCTTGGGAATCATCACCTACGGCTTCTACAGCTTCGCCATGGCGCGCTACACCAAAATGTGAATCCGATGCCTTCCGTCGGACCGGCCGCGACGAGCTTCGCCAACGAAACCCCGTCCACCACAAGGAATTACACAAAAGAAAGGACTCGCGATGTCAGAGAAATGGAAGATATCCAGAGTTGGCAAGCTGGATCTTGAAGTAGGCGATACGCCGCAGGAAGCCATTATTCGCCTCCAGATCTTGCCGCTTCCACCCCTTGCCTGGACGGACTGCTTCCTCCAGACCGTTCGCGGGCATCAAGTCGCGATAATTGGAACCGAAACCCACCCGGACAAATTTGAGGCCATCGCGCGTCCGGCCGAAGTTGAGGACGTCCTGAGGCGAATCGACTCAGCGATTGAGAACGCCAACAAGTACGTCGAGAAGGTGGTGCACGCCCGGCGACAAGCCGACCGCGACGTCAAGACTGCTGACGTCGACGAGAGGCGGAAACTACAGGCCGAGCTTGATCAACTCGCGCAAAAGCTCTCCAAGCCCGAATACGCCGAAGCTATTTCTAATTGAGCGCCTTTAGCCGGACAACGGGGTAGTTCTCCCGCGCGAACACTGAGGTGCGCCTACCGTTGGAGGCGGTTGAGAACATCAACAGCCCAGGTCGGAATGAAGCCAGCCGCCGTTTGTCGCTGTCTACAGAAGCACCAGCTTTCGCGCTGACCAATCCCCGGTGACATCCTCATGTCGGGATCACCATGAAGAACCCTTCCGTCTCAAACCAGACCGATAGTCCTGACGAGCAGCGCAACTCGCCACAGCAAGATGAAGGTAAGCAGCGCCGACCTGCGGTCGCAGAGGCGGAGCGCCGCGAAGTGGCGGCACGCTTGCGTGACCGGTTCTCGTTCGGCGCTTGACGCCACGGATCGCGAACCCGAATCCAATTGAGGCGCACGGCATTCTGCGCTATATAACAGGGTGTCGTGGTTATCTTGAGTCGCTTTCATCACAAGAAATCCGCTAGAACCATCAAAGGAGACTCGGCCTGTCGCCGGGCACGCCGTCGTGCGCAGTGTCGACTACGAGGATGCTGGCACTGTGACACCCCGGAATCGGCAGGAAGTCGAGGTTGCCGCCGCGGCGCCAAGCGTGTTTTTCAACGCGATCCGTTCGATTCTGGAAAAGTTCTGCGCGATCAGAACAGGAGAGGCGTGTGACGACCACCCATACCGAACAGCTCCCGCTGCTGACCCGGCGCGACCGCATCATGATCACCATCACGGTGGTCGCGGCTGCGGCCGCCGGAGTTCTGCATTTCGCCCACATGAATGCAGTGCTGGCGTTCATTGTGTCCGCGCTTGCGCTGGCCACGCTGGCATCTCTGGTCGGCCGATCGGTCGAGGCCCTCGGAGACCGGCTCGGGCCCAACGCGACTGGGATATTGCAGACGGCGCTGGGGAACCTGCCTGAGCTGTTCGTCATCCTGTTCGCACTCAAAGCAGGCCTTTACGACGTGGTGAAGGCCACCATCGTCGGCTCGATTCTGTCCAACGTCCTGCTGGTGCTGGGGCTGGCATTCGTGGTGGGCGGTATCAAGCACGGCCGTCAGCGTTTCGCCGCCGACGATGGGCGCACCCTCGGACTGATGTTCACTCTCGCGGTGTTCATCCTCGCAATCCCCTCGCTGACCGCTGCCATCCACTCCCCGGCGCAGCAGCATGAGCGGGCGGTGTCTGTCGTCGTCTCCATCGTCATGCTCGTCCTGTTCGGACTCTCGCTGCCGGCCATGCTGGGCAAGCGGTCTTCAGACCCATCGACGCACACAGCTCACGATCCCGCCAGAGCGTCGTCACCCATTGTGGCGAGCCCCGATTCGGCCAAGGCCGCCAGTGTGGCGACAGCACACGGCGAGTGGCCGCTGGCGATGGCCATCGGCATGCTGGGCGCCGCCGGTATCGGTGCTGCATTTGTGTCGGAATGGTTCGTCGCCGCCCTGGAGCCGGCGATGCGCGCAGCGGGCATCAACGAGGTTTTCGCCGGTCTGGTGATCGTGGCCATCGCCGGCAACGCGGTGGAGAACTTCGTTGGCATTCAGTTGGCCGCCAAGAACCAGATGGACTACGCGGTGCAGGTGATCGTGCAGTCGCCCGTGCAGATCGCGCTGACCATCGCCCCGATTGTCTGCCTGGCGGCGGTCTGGCTTGGTCAGCCCGGTTTCGATCTGGTGTTCTCGCCGCTGCTGTTGGCGTCGATGATCATGTCGGCGTTGGTCGCAGTGCTGGTGATCTTCGACGGCGAGTCGACCTGGTTCGAAGGAGCGGTGCTCATCGCGCTCTACGTGGCGATCGCTACGTCGTTCTGGTGGGGCTGACCGCAGCCGCTGGCTTATCCTCGAAAACGATTGCCACACAACCACCTAGGGGACATTGTTTATGGGGATGCCATCGAAGACGGCCCAGGGCACGGTGATCGCTACGAGGCCGTGCGGGCCCACTTGGTAGTCATCGAAATGGAGTTCGATGCCGTTGCTGGTGGGAACCCAGTTCGCGAAGTTTTCGGCCGCGGGGGCGACCCCGTCTCGTCTAAAACCGTCACCCAACTTGGCAGACAATTGGGTAGTCGCGTTTTGCGAAAGCCGTTGCAACGCCGAACCGAAGTCACCGAATACATCGGCGAGCATCACTGGCTGAGCCGTGGTCTTGTTGATGACAAAGGTCGCCACGTGGTAGCTACCGTGCGCTTCGTGGGCAGTGTCCACCCTTGTGACCCACAAGCCGCTAACGGTGTTGTTGCCCAACCACACTGCCTGTTGGTTCTGGTTGGTGGTGAGGGTCCATTCGGCTGGCATGGAGTCGTTCTGCAATGTGGTGATCTGCTGGCGGAAGGAGGCGTCGACGGTGTTGTTGAACGCGTCGACGACAGCCTGGTTGGGGCCGGTGACGGCGGGCATGGTGACGTCGTAGGTGACGGTGCCGTCGGTTCCTGAGGCATTGCGGGATGTCGCGTTGTAGCCACCGTTCGGCGACGTAGAGCCGCTTCCGTCGTCTGCGTGCGCAATGCCGGCCAGACCGATCGTTGCCGCAAGCGTCGCCGTGGCGATCAGTGCAAGCTTCGTGATCCTGCTGGTGCTCATTGGGTCCCTTCTTGGTCGCGTGCCGGCGTCGTGACGCGGCATCGATTTTGCGCGTGGGACCACTTTGCGGCGGACGGCTTGGAAGATTCTTTAAGGATCAGCCGAGGCAATACATTCCGGGAGTGTCAAGGATCAGCCGAAGCAACTGTCAAGCATCAACCGAGGCAAGACACCACTGAAGTGGGGCGGGCGGGGCTCGAACCCGCGACCAACGGATTATGAGTCCGCGGCTCTAACCGACTGAGCTACCGCCCCTGTTCACAGTTTCGCGGCACTCATGGTCGCATACGCCGAGATCGGCGGCGCGCCCCGCCGAAGGTGATAGAAGAGGTGCCCTACGACACCCGTCACGGAAATCGACGGAACGGTTAATTTGACAACCAGCGGGGTAGCCCAGCGGAAGCAAGGCGAGCCACGAACACGGTGGCGCTTTGCCGGTCCTCGAGGAGGCTCCACATGCGCAATGGGTTTTCCGTTCTGGCAGGCGCGCTACTGTTTGCTGCCGGCGCGATAGGAGCGGCGATCTGGCTGTGGTTCAAACGCAGGCAGTTGGTGCTCGCGGCGGCTACAGCGGCGCCGGAGAGAGCA
This sequence comes from Mycobacterium sp. OAE908, assembly GCF_017872775.1. Classification (NCBI taxonomy): domain Bacteria; kingdom Bacillati; phylum Actinomycetota; class Actinomycetes; order Mycobacteriales; family Mycobacteriaceae; genus Mycobacterium; species Mycobacterium sp. OAE908. The sequence goes on along the minus strand of NZ_JAGGJL010000002.1, from coordinate 660,400 downwards.
ACGGCAGCCGCTACTGATCAGGCATCAGCCGTGCCCAACGCCATACCTGATCAGGCATCGGCAGCAACCAACGCGGCACCAGAACTTCGACCTTCGGGGCGTTAAGCCCTGACGCGAGACGTGGATCCGCGGATGGAAATCGATCCGTACGCCGTCCTGGGGGTGCGTGCAACGGCAACCGCGGACGAGATTCGACGTGCCTACCTCAGGCAAGTGCGGATTCATCATCCCGACGCCAGACCCGCAAGTCTGCAGGCAGAGCAGTTCGCCGATGAGCCACTTCGACGGGTCGTGGCGGCCTACGACCTGCTTCGCGACGCTGAGCGCCGGGCACGCTACGACCGCTCACAAGCAAGTGCCGACTCTGTCGCCCAGCACAGGACACGTGCTCCGCGTGTACCGGCGGAAACCACGAGTAGATCGAAGCTGACCGGTAGCCTCCGCATCCCGGGGCTTCACGTTCGATTCGGCGTCAAGCGGCTCTCGGACTGAGTTCGCCGCAGTTAACCGACGACCGTCTGCCCGTCCGCGTCGACCCGGAACAGCTCGGTCCCCTCGGCCACCTGCGCCGCATCTGCTCCCAGCGCGACCATGATCTTGTTGCAGGCATTGCGCATGACGTCGAGCGTCAGCTCGAACGCCTCCTCCTCGGTGAAGTGCTCGCGCACCCCCGCTACCACCGACCTCGAAATGCGCGACGGTGTCCATATCAGCGCGTCCACATACCGCAGCGCCGCCTTCTGCCGGTTCGACAGCCGCTCCGAGGTCTCGAAGTTCTCAATGTCGCCGTACAACGACTCCGATCCCCCGGCATCCAATGCATTGCCCTCGCGACGCGACTTGCACAGCCTGCAGTTGTGCTGCGCGGCGCCACGCAGCCGCACCACCTCGGTCGTCACCGGATCCAGTGCCTGCAGCCGCGCCACCGCCGGCGCGAAGTCGTTCAGCAGCGCCCCGATCGGATCGGCGTCGTGGTCCCAATCCGGGATTCCCCCGTTACCCGGCTTGCCCATGCCGAGCGCTTCGAGACCCGCCCACACCCGGGGGACGAAGTCCGCGATGAACGTCGCGACCGTGACTCGGAACGCGTCCCTGCCCAGCGTTGAAACAAACTGCGCGCGTTGGTGTTTGCCGATGCCCGCGACGTCGACCGTGAATTGTTCGGCGAATGCCACCACCACCGCTTCGCTGCCGGACTTACCATCAAGCAGGTCGACCTCCGACGGCAACGGAGGCAACGACAACGCCCTGCCACACGTCAGCCGGATCAGCGTGTCGAGCCGAGTATCGCCCGATGACATCGCCACCAAGCCGGCCAGCCGCTCGGGAATCGCTTCGTCAGCCACGCATGGATTATTGCGCCTGGCTCACCGAGGACATGTGAAAGTCAGGGATCCGCAGGGACGGCATCGCCGCCCGCGTCGCCCAATCGCCCCATTCGCGTGGCAGCGTCACTTCGCTGACGCCCGCCTCCGTGGCCCGGCGCAGCAGGTCCAACGGACTTTCGTTGAACCGGAAGTTGTTGACGGCCGCGGTCACCTCGCCGTCCTCGATCAGATACACGCCGTCGCGGGTCAGCCCCGTCAGCAGCAGCACCGTCGGGTCCACCGTGCGGATGTACCACAGCGTGGTCAGCAGCAATCCGCGCTCGGTGCCCGCAATCATGTCCGCCAGGCTCGCCGACCCGCCGGTCATCAGCAGGTTGCTGGCGGGCGCTACCACCGGCGCGTCGTATTCAGCCGCCGCCGCCCGCGGGTAGGCCAACGCGTTGATCGTGCCGTCGCGGATCCAATCCACCCGGCCGATGTCCATGCCGTTGTCGAACACCGACATCCGCTCCGATGAGGCCGCCGTCGCAACGAACGGTGTGCATTCGAGCTGGGCAGCCGATGGATCCGAATACAACGTCAGCGGCAGATCGGTCAGCTTCTCCCCCACTCGCGTGCCGCCGCCTGGCGCCGACAACGCCGTGCGCCCTTCCTGCGCACCGAGGCCGTCCATGGACCACGCCAGGTAGATCATCATGTCGGCCACCGTCGACGGCGGCATGATGGTCTCGTAGCGCCCCGCGGGCAGTTCGATTGTTCGCTCGGCCCAACCGAGCCGGGTTGACAACTGATCAAGTAGCGAATCAACCTGTACATCAACATAATTCGGCGTGCTCACCCCAGCCCAGGCGCTCGCGCCGCCACGCTTGGCATTGATCTCCACCGAGCCCGTCGGTTGCGTGTATCGCCGTCGCAAACCGCCGGACGTTGCGACGAATGTCGTCTCCACGACGTGCCGGGCATACCCGTACAACCGATCCGTGCCCCGAAAGCCTTGCGCCAGAGGACCCGCGATGCCCGAGAACGCCTGCGCACCCGTGCCAGGCACCGGCGCATCCCAGTCGCCCGGAGTATCGGTACCCGACAATGCCGGTGCACTATCGCGGGCCTCCGGCGCGGACACGGCGGTCTGCTGTGAGGCCGCAACCAAATCTGCGATCGCGGCTGGATCCACATCGCTGGAGCGCACCGAGCCGACCTGGGCCGTATCTCCTTTGCGCACAATCGAAATCACGGTGGTCGTCCGGCTGACAGACTCACCATTGGTGGTCATCGAGTTGCCTGCCCAGCGCAGCGCCGCGTCAGCGCGATCAGTGACCAGCACAATCGTCTCGTCGGCCTTACCCAGTCGCGCCGCCTTGGCCAGTGCAGTATCGACGACCTGCTGCGCCCCGATCATCGGCCGCCCTCGGCAAGCGTGTTGAGCACGTTGATGCCCCGGAACAACGCCGATGGACAGCCGTGGCTGACCGCCGCCACCTGACCCGGTTGCGCTTTACCGCAGTTGAACGCGCCGCCGAGCCGCCAGGTCGACGGTCCACCAACGGCTTCCATCGCGCCCCAGAAGTCCGTGGTGGTCGCCTGATACGCGACGTCGCGCAACTGGCCGTCGAGGCGGCCGTCCCGAATCCGGAAGAACCGCTGTCCGGTGAACTGAAAGTTGTACCGCTGCATGTCGATTGACCAACTCTTGTCGCCGACGATGTAAATGCCGTCCTCGACACGCGCGATCAGGTCATCGGTCGTCACGTCGTCGGCAGCCGGCTGCAACGACACGTTGGCCATCCGCTGGATCGGCACGTGGTGCGGCGAATCGGCATACGAACAGCCGTTGGACCGTGGCAGCCCCAGTCGCGGGGCGAACACCCGGTCGAGCTGGTAGCCGACAAAGATGCCGTCACGCACCAGATCCCAGCTCTGCGTCCGCACCCCCTCGTCGTCGAAACCGATTGTGGCCAGACCGTATTCGACCGTCCGGTCGGCGGTCACGTTCATCACCGGCGAGCCGTAGCGCATTGTGTCGAGCTTGTCCGGGGTGGCGAATGAGGTGCCCGCGTAGGCGGCTTCGTAGCCGATGGCCCTGTCGTATTCGGTGGCGTGCCCGATCGATTCGTGAATGGTCAGCCACAGGTTGGAGGGATCGATCACCAGGTCGGTCGGGCCGGCAGTCACCGACGGGGCCTTGGCCTTCTCGGCAAGCAGCGACGGCAGCTGCGCCAGCTCGTCGGTCCAGTTCCAGATTTCGTCGCCGGCCACGTACTCCCAGCCGCGGGCTGTCGGCGGCGCGAGCGTGCGCATCGACTCGAACGTGCCCGCGGCCGCGTCTACCGTGATCGCATCCAGTGTCGGCTGCACGCGGACCCGCTGCTGGGTGGTCGACGAGCCGAATGTGTCGGCGTAGAACGTCTGCTCCTTGGCCGCATAGAGCACCGCCGACACGTGGTCGACGCCGTCGGCGGCCAGCAGCCGACCCGAGTACTCACCCAGCACCGCGATCTTGTCGGCGACGCCGACGGCGAACGGGTCGACCAGATAGTCCGAAACCCAGGTGACGTCGGAGTAGACCGGCTCGGCGGCCAGCTCGATCGTCTCTGCGTTCAGCGGCGCGAGCGTCGTCGCCACCTGCACAGCGCGCCGCGCGGTCTCGGCGGCGACGTCAGCATCCAGCTCGGCGTGCGAGGCGAAGCCCCACGTGCCGTTGACGATGACCCGGACGGCAAGGCCGATCTCGTGGTTGACCACCGCGGTTTCGAGTTCGCCGTCGCGCAGCTGCACGATCTCGGTGGTGATGGCGTGAATGCGCAGGTCGGCGTAGCTCGCGCCGGCAGCCATCGCGGCGGACAACGCGGCGTCGGCAAGCTGATGCCTCGGCAACGCGAGGAACTCGGCATCGACACGGCGCGCTGCTGTCACGCCACTACCGTAGTGGCAGGCCACAGGTGGCGCTTTAATGGCTCGATGGCAGCCAACCGTGTCCGGTCGACGGCGTTGGGCTACGCGCTACTTGCCCCCAGCCTGTTCGGCGTGGTGACGTTCTTGCTGTTGCCGATGCTGGTGGTGCTGTGGCTGAGCCTGCACCGCTGGGATCTCCTCGGCCCGATTCGCTATGTCGGACTGGACAATTGGGAGTCGGTGCTGACCGACTCGTCGTTTTCGACCTCGCTGCTCGTGACGCTGGCTTTCATCGCGATTGTGGTGCCGGGACAGACGGTGCTCGGCCTCATCGCCGCGGCCATGCTGGCGCGCGGGCTGCCCGGCTCGGGGTTCTTCCGCACGTTGTACGTGCTGCCGTGGATCTGCGCACCGCTGGCCATCGCTGTGCTGTGGCGGTGGATCCTGGCGCCGACCGACGGTGCGGTCAGCACACTGCTCGGCCACCAGATCGAATGGCTGACCGACCCGGGTCTCGCACTGCCCGTCGTTTCCGCCGTGGTGATCTGGACCAATGTCGGCTACGTGACGCTGTTCTTCCTGGCCGGCATTCTCAACATCCCCGACGACATCCACAACGCGGCCCGCACCGACGGCGCGACCGCGTGGCAGCGGTTCCGCCGCATCACGCTGCCGATGCTGCGGCCGACGTTGTTCTTCGTCACGGTCACCGGGATCATCAGCGCGGCCCAGGTCTTCGACACGGTGTACGCGTTGACGCGCGGCGGTCCGCAAGGCCGCACCGATCTGGTGGCCCACCGCATCTACGCCGAGGCGTTCGGCGCGGCGGCGGTCGGACGCGCAGCGGTGATGGCAGTGGTGCTGTTCGTGCTGCTGGTTGGGGTGACTATCGTTCAGCATCTCTACTTCCGGCGACGGATCACCTATGACCTCACCTAGCCGGACGATCTCGGCCGCCGTCATCTACGCCGGGTTGGCGGTGGGGGTGGTGATCACGTTGGCGCCGTTCGCATTGGGGCTGCTGACGTCGGTCACCTCGGCGCGACAATTCAACACCGGTTCCGCGCTGTCGTGGCCGAACCCGCCGACCCTGGAGAACTACACCGGACTCGCCGACGCGGGATTCGGGCGAGCGCTCCTGGTTACCGCATTGATGACCGCCGTCATTCTGTTGGGGCAGATGACGTTCTCGGTGCTGGCGGCGTACGCCTTTGCGCGACTTGAGTTTCCGGGCCGCGACGCGCTGTTTTGGGTATATATCGCGACGCTGATGGTGCCGGCCACCGTGACCGTTGTCCCGTTGTATCTGATGATGGCCGAAGCCGGCCTGCGGAACACGTTCTGGGCGTTGGTGTTGCCGTTCATCTTCGGCTCGCCGTACGCCATCTTCCTGTTGCGCGAGTACTTCCGCACGATCCCCGCCGAGCTGATCAACGCTGCCCGCATCGACGGGGCCAACACGCTGGACGTCATCGTGCATGTGGTGGTGCCGGCCAGTCGGCCGATCCTGGTGACGCTCGCACTGATCACGTGCGTCAGTCAATGGAACAACTTCATGTGGCCGCTGGTCATCACCAGCGGAAGCAAGTGGCAGGTGTTGACGGTGGCGACGGCCGGCCTGCAGTCCCGCTATAACGCGCAGTGGACGTTGGTGATGGCGGCGACGACGGTGGCGATCGTGCCGCTGATCGTGTTGTTCGTCGCGCTGGGCCGTCACATCGTCCGTTCGATCGTGGTGACGGGACTGAAATGACCGCCCGGCCACGCACTTCCACACTTGTCCTTGCCGGCGTGGCCGCAACGATGGCCCTCCTGCTCGTCGCGGCGATGCTGCTGGGGCGGTCCGACGACCGGGGCGCACGGACCGTTGTGACGGTGCGGTTGTGGGATGAGCAGGTCGCCGCCGCGTATCGGGATTCGTTCGCCGAGTTCACGCGCGAGCATCCCGACATCGAGGTGCGGGTCAACGTCGTCGCCTACTCGAGCTACTTCGACACCCTGCGCACCGATGTCGCCGGCGGCGGCGCCGACGACATCTTCTGGTTGTCCAACGCCTATCTCGCGGCATACGCAGACAGCGGCAGGCTGATGCGGATCGACCGTTCACCCGCATGGGAACCATCGGTGGTCGACCAGTTCACCCGCAACGGTGTGCTGTGGGCGGTGCCGCAGTTGACCGACGCGGGTATCGCGCTGTACTTCAACGCCGACCTGCTGGACGCCGCAGGTGTGGACCTACACGAGCTGTTGACGCTGCGCTGGTCGCCCGACGGCGACGACACGCTGCGGCCGCTGCTGGCCCGGCTGACGTTCGACGCCGACGGGCACGCTGCGGGCACACCGGGTTTCGATGCCACGCGGATACGCCAGTGGGGCTACAACGCCGCCAACGACCTCCAGGGCATCTACCTCAACTACATCGGCTCGGCCGGTGGAGTGTTCTCGATCGGCGACCGGTTCGCGTTCGACAACCCGCAAGCTGCCAAGGCGTTCGAATACCTGGTGCGGCTGATCAACACCGATCACGTCGCCCCGCCCGCATCGGACACCAACGACAACGGCGACTTCTCCCGCAATCAGTTCCTGCAGGGGCGGATGGCGTTGTTCCAGTCGGGCACCTACAACCTCGCCGCGATCGCGAACCAGGCGCCGTTTCGGTGGGGGGTGGCTATGATGCCGTCGGGGCCGACGGGTCGCGTCAGCGTCACCAACGGCATTGCCGCCGCGGGCAATTCGGCCACCAAGCACCCCGATGCGGTGCGCGAGGTCCTCGCATGGATGGGCAGTCGGCGCGGCAACGAAGATCTCGGTGCGGAAGGCTCAGCGATTCCTGCAGTGCTTTCTGCGCAGCCCGTGTACGACAAGTATTGGGCGTCACGCGGTGTCGACGTGACCCCGTTCTTCAAGGTGCTCAACGGTCCTCGCGTCCCTGCGCCAGGGGGCGCCGGATTCGCGGCGGGATTCGATGCGCTTAAACCGTACTTCGACGAGATGTTCCTCGGCCGCGCGCAGGTCTCGGCCAGCCTGTCCGCGGCACAGCGAGCGGCCAACGCGGCAGCTGATCGCTGAGTGACAAGCCCTGAGCAGGGCATACCGCGCCCGTCGCTCAGTTCGCGCAAACGGGCACCAGTGGATTCATACAAGGATTCGTCGGCGGTGCCTGTGTGGTGGCAGGCGACGGCATCGGCGTTGGTACCGGTGTCGATGTCGGGGACTGCGTGAAGGTCTCGGTTCCGATGCCGGACGGATCATGAGTTCGTAAGGGAGACGGAGTGAGTGTTTCCGATCCTATGTCTGACAAATCGTGCTGCGACCCCGGCGGGCCGGGATCAGGCGGTGGCGCCACGCACTTACCGAGACCGCCGTTGTCCTGGAGAACGCCGTCAATGACATCGCAGCATCTGGTTTGATCGCTCGCCGCGCCCTTCGCACACGCCTTGAGGTCCCATACATCTTCGACGCGTGGAGCCGACGTGATCACAACGATTACCAACGCCGCTGCGATCGCGCTCAAGGACAGGGCCGCCATCGCAATTTGTATGTGCCTCATGTCCCCTCCTTGACTTGGCACAGACTGTGCTTGCCCCCGATTCGGCCGACTATAGGCCTGTGGCAACTGCGCCGCGGGAACTCGACAGCAAAAGTGCAGTCCTGATCGGCGCGGGGTCACGCCAACGCTTGCGCCAACGCCATGAAGCCCTCCGCCCGTAGTGAAGTCGCCATGGTTCGGAAGCGTTCGGCGTAGTTCCGATACGCCGTCTCGTCGCCCTCGGCTTGCGCCACGAACGCGTGGACGAGAGACGACACCATCTGATCGAGTGCGTAACGCGGACTGCGCAGTTCGGCGACCGAATCCAGGACGCGGTGCACTTCTCGAAAGTCTGCCGGGCCACCGCGAGTCAGCAGGAGTTCGACGAGCGTCGCCGCCGCTCCGGCACGGCTCATCATCTCTCCTGAGTCGGATAGGCGTGCAAGGATTGCTCGCGCTGACTCGATTGCGCCATCGAGGTCACCGCCTGCGGCCATCTCCTTCACGAACACACCATCGATGTACGGCAGTGTGGTGGTGCTGAACCGCTCGCGAAGGCATGCCTCACGGGTCTGTCGCAGCAGATCCAGACCGGCGTCGCGATCCGCACCTTCGAGAAATATCAACGTGACACCGCGGACGAATCGTGCAGCGGTCAACGCGAAGTCGTCGCTCGAATCCTCTGCCAACCGTAACGCTTCGGCCGTCTCCGGCAGGGCCGTGTCGTCGGGCAGCAACGCACCCGAGGCGATGCCCAGATACTTGTACATGACCGCGAACACCAAGCAGGACGGATCGTTGGCGCGGGCCATCTCGACCGCACGGTCAGCATCGTCGCGCCAGCCGGCCTTCCCGATGCGATAGCGCAAGGTGCCGCGAATCGCGAGCAACAACGAAAGCGGCGAGCCGAAGATGAGGTTGCCCATCGTTGGATCACCATCAGTGAGATCGATAGCGCGCTGCGCCATTTCGAGCGCCTCTGTCAATTCACCTGCCTCGTACTTCGCAAGGATGAGAGGGAACGACAAGCCGACGGTCAGTGCGGGATCGCCGATCGACTCGAACAACGCCATGCATTCGGATGCGAGCTCTGATGACTCCCGATGGCGGGAATGAACCGTCAACGCCATCACAAAGCCGGACATGCCCATGGACAATGACCGCTTGTCGTCTGACATCCCGGTCAGGTCGCGTAGTTCATCGAATCCCGAGTCCGCGACCCTTCCGCCGACTCGAAAAGCCGAGGCGCTCAGCAGGGTTCGCGGAGCGATGCGCATCGCGGTGATATCGGCGGTGTCATCGGGCAACCGGTCGGCGACACTGCTGGCTCGCCGCCAGCTGATACGGGCGGCCGCGATGTCGCGGGTCGCCAGCCATCCTGCCGCACGCATGTGCCACCCATATGCAGGCAGTAGATCACCGGCCGCTTCCGAGTGCTCGGCGATCACGGCCGCATTCGCCTCGATGGCGCCCGCATCGCGCTGTTCGATCACCGCGGCGAGTCGGCGGTGTAAGTCTGACCGATCCGCCCTCAGCTGTGACTCGTAGGCTACGGTCCGGATCAAGGGATGCCGGAACGCGTACTCCGGTTGCGGCCCGGCGAGCACTTCGTCGATCAGCTCCGCATCGACCAATTCGGCAACTGCCGGGTCGACGCCCAAGCTCACCAGCAGGTCTGCGGTGAATCGCGAGCCCACCACCGCTGCCGCCCGCAGCGTCCGTTTGGCCATCGGTCCCAGGCGATCGATGCGGGCGGCGATTGTCGCTTGCAGCGTCGCCGGAACATCGATGGCGGCCACATCGCCGTGGCAGACGTAGTGGCCGCGACTGCCGATCAGCACGCCACGGTCCGCCAAGTCCCGCGCGATCTCTTCGGCGAAGAACGGGTTTCCGGCGGCCCGCTCCGTGATCAGCGCTCCCACCTGAACGATGGACGCGTCGAAGCCCAGCAACTCAGCCGTCAACGCGCTTGCCTGCGAAAGTTCCAGCGGGGCAAGTGTTATTTGCGTTGCTCCGGCTGTCTGCGTGAGCGCGCCGCGGTATTCGGGTCGATAGGAGACGATCGCCATCGACTGCGAACGCGGTATCGCCGTGAGCACGTCCGCCAGCATCGATTCGCTGACCTCATCGATCCAGTGGGCGTCTTCGATCACGTAGATCGTCGGACGCGGGCGCGACTGCAAGGCGTTGGTCAGCAGCGCGGTCAGCCGTCGCCGACGGGCATCAGGGTCGATGTCCGGCATCGTGGATTCCCGGTCCGCGATCCCCAGCAGATCGTCAAGAAGCAGAAGGTCGTCTTCCTCGGCGCCACGGAACTGGGACCGAATCTCTTGTCGGGCAACAACATCGGGCAGGTCAATCAATCCGCAGGCTGTGCGCAGCAGATTCGCAACGGCATGAAACGCGATGTCTTCGGCATGCGCTTCGCAGTACGCCACGTGCACCTCAGCCCCGCTGCGCGCCAACGCGGTCGATTCGCCGACGAACCTGCTCTTGCCGATGCCCGGAGGCCCGACGACGCGGACCACCTGCCCACGTCCACCTCTCGCCTGTTCGATGGCCTCGGTGATGCTGTCGATCTCACGCTGGCGCCCGACGAACGTCGACTGCCACCGGCGAGGCTCGGGACGTCCGGAATGGACCGCCAGGAGTTGACGGGCCGGTACGCCTGCGTCGCGGCCCTTGACCCGCACGAGCTCCGGCTCACCCAAGTCAGCCGCCGCTTCGACGAGCTTTGCGGTGGACTGACTGAGCATCACCCCGCCGGGCCGTGCGACGGACTCCATCCGCTGGGCCATGCCGACTTGTTCGCCGATCGCGGTGTATCCCGCAGCGCTCGAAGTCATTTCACCAGCGACCACCTGGCCGGAATTCAGGCCGACACGCAATTGCAGTGTCAGGCCGTCGCGGGCATGCACATCGACCGCTTGGCGTTGCACAGTCTGCTGCAACTCGAGTGCCGCACGGCAAGCGCGTAACGCGTGATCCTCCAACGCGACCGGTGCGCCGAACAGCGCCATGATCCCATCGCCGGTGAAGCCCTGCACCGTACCGCCGTAGTGCTTCACGGCCGCGGCAGCGCCATCCACCAACTCCGCCATGATCTCTCGCAAGCGCTCGGGTCCGACGAGGGCCGCGATGTCCATCGAACCTACGACGTCGGCGAACAGCACCGTGACTTGCTTGAACTCAGCGGGGTCGGGCGCCGCGCCGATCGGCGCACCACAGGAATCACAGAACCGAGCACCAGCCCGCGGTTCGGTGCCACACGAGTCGCATACGGTCGCTGCCGTCGCCATCCGTCCCCCGCTGTTGCACGGTCCGGACAGACCGCTTGGCCAAGGATAGAGCTACAACGTGCCCAGTACGGTCAGTTCGAGCGCCAGCGCAACCGCGCACACCACGATGACGATCGAGAGCGCGATCCAGTCAGCGCGTTTCGGGCCCGACGGTACGGCCGAGATTTGACCGGCGCCGCCGCGGGCCGTGATCGCGTCGCCCATTTCGTCGGCGCGGCGCAGCGCCACGGTGATCCCGGCCGCGAGAATGTCGACGAGCTCCAGCGCCCACCGCTTCCTGCGCTGCCGACGCGTGACGGGCACCACCTTCGGCCGCAGCCTGCGCGCCGCGTAGAGCACGCGGAATTCGTCGATCAACATCGGAAATGCCCGCAACGCCAACGCCAAAGCCACCGCCCAGTCGTCAACCGGTACCCGCAGCGGCCGCAAGGGTCTGCCCAATGTCGCGACAGCGGGCGCGATTTCGGCGACATTGGTGGTCCACGACACCATTGCGCCCAGCCCGAGCAGCACGATCGAAACCGCGGTGATGCGCAGGAAGGTGAGCAGTCCACCGAGCGCGAGGTGCACCGAACCGACGTCGAGCACCGGGCTGCCGCCCGCCAGCGCTGCAGTGGCACCTCCGAAGAACAGCAGGATCCACAGCCACCGCGGAATCGCAGGCAACGTCCCCCGCTGAATGCGCGCCAACCGCGCAGCCGTCAGGATCAGTGCGGCCACCAGACCGATCGGCACCCAGCCCGGGTAAAACGTCAACAGCACCCCGATGCCCGCCACCGCGATCAGCTTCGTTCCGGCCCACAGCCGGTGAATAACGGTGTCTCCCGGCACCGGACGCAACAAGACGACCGTTGTGCGCTGCCGCGTCGGGGCGGTCACGAGACGCCTCCCGCCGTCGTCGGCGCGGCCAGCTGGCCGTTGTGCAGGTGCAGCGTGCGTGGGCACAGGTCCTCGAGGCCCGAAAAGTCATGGGAGATAACGACAACCGTCAGACCTGCCGTGCGGCGCAGCTCCTCCAGCAGTCGCAGCAACCCACGCGCACTCGCGGCATCGAGGCCGGCCAACGGCTCATCGAGGATCAACGCACGCGGCGAGCGGGCCAGCAGGCCGGCAAGAACCACGCGGCGCATTTGGCCCCCGCTCAGCTGGTCGATGCGTCGCTTGGCCATGCCGGGATCCAGCCCCACGGTGGCCAATGCCGCGACCACGCGGTCGTGATCGCGGTGCGAAAAACCAGCCGCCGAAGCCACTTCCAGGTCGACGCGGCTGCGCATCAGTTGCAACCTGGCCGCCTGGAACGAGATCGCGACCGCGCCCACCTGATCGGAGACCGGCTTTCCGTCAAGCAGACACTCGCCCGTCGTCGGTACCGTCAGCCCGGCCATGATCCACGCCAGCGTCGACTTGCCCGATCCGTTCAGACCGTGGATCAACAACCCGTCGCCCTGGTGGACAGCGAAGTTGATGTCCCGTAAAGCCGTTGTCGCCCAAGGAGTTCCGCTCGCGTATTCGTGTCCGACACCGTTGAGCTCGAGCACCGCCGTATCGGAGTCGTGTGCGACAGCGCTGGTTGCCGTCGGAGGGGCGGCCGTCTCGACCATTTCGGTGTTGTCGGAAGCACCGTTGCCGGTCAGGTTGATCACCCGGTCGGCGGCATCTGCCTCGCTGTTGTAGTGCGTGATATGCACCAGCGACATCTGGTGATGCTGAGTCAGGCCGGACAGCACCGTCATCAACCCGTCGCGTCCGTCCTGGTCGACCATGCTGGTGACCTCGTCGGCGATCAGCAGCGAGGGTTCACGCGCCAGTGCCGCGGCCACGGCGAGCCGCTGCAGTTCCCCGCCCGACAGCCCGCCGGTATCTCGCTCGGCGAGCCCGTCCAGTCCGACCTCGCCGAGCAGCTGATGGACGTCGATCGTCTTGCCAGGCGGCAATCCCCACACCAGGTCGTCGGCGACGCGGGTACCGAGCACCTGGCTTTCCGGGTGCTGCATGATCACCGCGGTGCCGCCGAGCTTCCCGAGGCCGACGGCACCCGCACGCTCGATCGTCCCCGAGGTGGGTTCGCGGCCAGCGAGCATCAACATCAGCGTGGTCTTGCCTGAGCCGTTGGCGCCGGTCACCGCGACGTGCTCACCGGGCTCGACACTCATCGACACCGGGCCGAGAGCGTCGTGGTCGACGTTGGGATAGCGGAATCGGACGTCGTGCAGCCGCGCAGGCACCGGCGCGACAGGCCCCGCGTCGGTCGACGACTCCAGCTTGTGCACATCGGGTATGCCGAGCAGCCGGGTCATCACCCGCGACAGCGCCCACCACCCGATGAACGTGACGAAGACGATAGACATCACCGAGGAGCCGAAGAACAGAAACGGCCAGTAGTGCAGCGCGGTTGCGAAGTCGTGCTTCAGCCGCTCGGCGGCGGGCTCCATGTCGGGGATGCGGGCGATCACCGCTGCGAGCCCGTTGATGTTCGCGGTCACCGAGTCGAAGAGAAGGTGGCGCAACCTCGCCAGAATCGCCAGCCCCGCCACCGTGAAAACACCGAACAGCGAGCCCGCGACGAGCGAAGCACAGAACACCGTGAAGAGACCGCGGCCGCGCCGCTTGACGATGCCCGTCAAGCCGCCGATGTAAGCGCAGTTGACCACCGTCATGAACCCGCCCATGCCGGCGATCAGGAACGCGATGAGGGCGCCCGCGACCGTCGCAGCGATCAACACGCGAAGCCGGTATCGATACGCGAGCAGACCCATCGGGACCGTACCCAGCAGCGACACGCCGGCGGCGAACGGGACGACGACGGCGATGATCGCGGTGGCGGCGCACAACGCCGCCATGACAGAGGCTTGTGCGAGTTCGACCGGTTGAAGGGAGCCGGCCCGTCGAGGGGTGCTCGGCTCGGTCGCGGTCATTTCTCGATTCTGCCAGCCTCCTGCAGGCACCCCTTTTCACCACGCTGTGAGCGCCGACACGGCGCCGAGCGTTTGAAACGCATAGTAAACCTATGTAATCATGGAGTCATGTCCCCGACGCTCGGAGCCGATCTGCTGGCAGTGGTCGCCCGTATCAACCGGCTGGCCACGCAGCGGGTCCGCATGCCACTTGGATTCGCCCAAGCGCGGCTGCTGTCCACGATCGAGGATCAGGGCGCGACCCGGATATCCGACCTGGCCGCGCTCGACCATTGCTCGCAGCCGACGATGACCAACCAGGTGCGCCGGCTCGAAGACGCGGGACTGGTATCGCGCACCGTCGACCCCGACGATGCCAGGGCGGTACTGATCCGCATCACGCCGAAGGGGGTCGACACCCTGAGGCAGGTGCGGGTGGACCGCGGCGCGGCCATCGACCCGTACCTGGAGCGCCTCGACGCCGCGGATCGCCAGACACTCAGCGACGCCGTGCGGGTGATGCGTCGCCTACTCGCGGACGCGGCCGTCCCGACCCCTGTCAAGTAACAACCGAAAAGGAGAAGCCACCGTATGTGGCGCCAACCCAAGGCTGTTTGGGCCGTTGCCTTCGCGTCCGTCGTCGCGTTCATGGGCATCGGTCTCGTCGACCCCATCCTCAAGCCGATCGCCGACAACCTGAACGCGTCCCCGTCGCAGGTGTCGCTGTTGTTCACCAGCTACATGGCAGTGATGGGCGTCGCCATGCTCATCACCGGCGTGGTGGCCAGCCGCATCGGCCCCAAACGCACGCTGCTGATCGGCCTGTTGATCATCATCGCGGGTGCAGGGCTGGCGGGCATGTCCGACACCGTGGCCGAAATCGTTGGCTGGCGGGCACTTTGGGGGCTGGGCAACGCGCTGTTCATTGCCACCGCATTGGCCACCATCGTCGGCTCCGCACGCGGATCGGTCGCGCAGGCGATCATCCTCTACGAGGCGGCGCTTGGCCTCGGCATCGCGGTCGGGCCGTTGGTCGGTGGCCTGCTCGGCTCGATTTCCTGGCGTGGGCCGTTCTTCGGGGTTTCGGTCCTGATGGCCCTTGCGCTCGTCGTCACCGCGTTCCTGCTGCCGTCCACGCCGCGTGCCGAACGCGCCACCACGCTGGCCGACCCGTTCCGCGCGTTGCGCCACCGCGGTCTGCTCGGTGTCGCAATCACCGCGCTGCTGTACAACTTTGGTTTCTTCACGTTGTTGGCGTTCACGCCGTTCCCGCTCGACATGACCGCCCATCAGATCGGGCTGATCTTCTTCGGCTGGGGGCTTGCGCTGGCGTTCACCTCGGTGGTCGTTGCGCCTCGGCTACAGCACCGCTTCGGCACGGTGCCTACGCTGATCGTCAACCTGCTGGCGATGACGGCGACGCTGGTGGTGATGGCCGTCGGTACCGACAACAAGACCGTGTTGGCCACGTGTGTGGTGGTCGCCGGGCTGTTCATCGGCATCAACAACACACTGATCACCGAGACCGTCATGAAGGCCGCACCTGTTGAACGCGGAGTCGCTTCGGCCGCATACAGTTTCGTACGCTTCGCGGGCGCCGCGCTGGCGCCGTGGCTGGCAGGCGTGCTCGGCGAGCAGGTCAGCGTGCATCTGCCGTTCTGGGTCGGCGCCGCCGCGGTGCTGCTCGGGGCAGGGGTGTTGTTCTCGACGCGTCAGCATTTGGTCGGTATCGACGTCGAGGACTCGGAGCTAGACGAGATCACCGAGCAGGCGACGGCCGTCACCGTCGGCAACGACACCTAGGTCAGACCACAGTTCCGACCAGGTGGCCGACAAGGTACGTCGCCGCGATCGCTATCGTCCCGAATAGCAACTGACGCAAGGACGCAAACCACAGCGGCTTCTTCGTGAACCGCGCTGCGACTCCCCCGGCGATCAGTAGGCCCACGCCGCCGAACAACAGACCCAGCCACAACGACTGGAAACCGAGGAAATACGGAATCAGCGGAACGATGGCGCCGATCGCGAACGTGACGAAGCTCGAGCCGGCAGCCACCCATGGGGATGGTTTCTCCTCCGGGTGAACCCCCAGCTCTTGTGCGACATGCACATTCAGCGCCCGATCCACGTCGCGATGTATCTCCTCGGAGGCCTTCTCCGCGGTTTCCGGGCTCATGCCCATCTCGACGAGCATCCAGACCAGTTCGGTTTCCTCCGCCTCGGGATGCTTGCTCAACGCGTGCCGCTCCATCAGCACCTCGGCATCGAGCTGCTCGTTGGCGGTGGTGACGGACGTGTACTCACCCAATGCCATCGAAAACGCACCGGCGACCAGGCCCGCGAAGCCGCTGATCACCACGGTGTGGGCATCACCAACCGCGCCCACGCCCGCGATCAGCGCCGTGTTGCTGACGAGACCGTCCATCGCACCGAACGTCGCGGCGCGCAGCCAGCCGCCCGACACGTCCGAGTGTCGATGGTGCGGGATGTGCGGCATGCCGGTCGGCGATACCGGCGCCTCGTCGGATTCGGTCATGGTGTCGATTCAACGTCACAGGTATCTGCTGGTCTAGCAAGGTTTGCCTACGTTTCTGACATCACAGTTTGCCGGGGCACCAGAAGGGCTAACGTCTCGGTATGACCACCACTGCGGAGCATCTACGCAACACGCTGGACGGCCGTTGGCGCGACGTGAAGAACAGAATGCGATCCGAACTCTCGAACGAGGTGTTCCGCCCGCATTACACCCCGAACACCGTGATCGCCCGCACCAAGGTGATGGAGCAGATGAAGATCATGGCGGCGCACGGGGCCGCCGAGGACGGGTTCAAGAAGGAACACGGCGGCAACGGCGACGTCGCTGCTGCCGTCACCCGGATCGAGATGCTGGCGATGTCCGATCTGTCGTTGATGGTCAAGGCGGGCGTGCAGTGGGGCCTGTTCGGCGGGGCCGTCGAGAACCTCGGCACCGAGCGCCACCACCAGGCGTACGTGCCGCGCATCATCAACCTGGATCTGTTGGGTTGCTTCGCGATGACGGAGACCGGTCACGGCAGCGACGTTCAGTCGCTGGAGACGACGGCCACCTACGACCCGTCGACCCAGGAGTTCGTCATCGATTCCCCCACTCCGACCGCACGCAAGGATTACATCGGTGGCGCCGCCGAAACCGCCACCGTCGCAGCGGTATTCGCCCAACTGATCACACCCGACGGCGAAGGGCACGGAGTGCACTGCTTCGTGGTGCCGATCCGCGACGACGACGGCAACGACGTGCCAGGGGTGACCACCGGAGACTGTCACTACAAAGGCGGCCTGCCGGGGGTGGACAACGGTCGCATCCAGTTCGACAATGTCCGCATCCCGCGGGAGAACCTGCTCAACAAGTATGCCGATGTAGCCGAGGACGGCACGTACAGTTCGCCGATCGAGAACCCGAACCGTCGGTTCTTCACAATGCTCGGCACGCTGATCCGCGGCCGAGTCACGGTCGGCGGAAGCGCAGGGGCCGCGGCACGAGTCGCCCTCGACATCGCCACCCGATACGCATTGGAGCGCAGGCAGTTCCAGGCTCCCGGCGACGACCACGAGGTTTTGCTGATGGACTACCTGGTGCATCAGCGCCGACTGTTCCCGCTGATCGCCCGTTCTTACGCGCTGCAGTTCGCGCAGAACGAGTTGGTCGCCAAGACGCACGAACTGCAGAGTGCCGACGATCCCGACAAAGAGGAGCAACGGGAACTCGAGTCCCGCGCCGCCGGGCTGAAGGCCGCCAACACTTGGCACGCCACCCGTGCGATCCAGGAAGCTCGCGAAGCATGCGGCGGCGCAGGCTATCTCGCCGAAAACCGGCTCATCGCGCTGAAGGCTGACACCGACGTGTTCACCACGTTCGAGGGCGACAACCACGTGCTGATTCAGCTGGTGGCCAAGGAACTGCTCACCGCGTACGCCGACGACATCAAGGGCATGAGCCCCGTCGAGTGGGTGAAGTTCGCGGCCAACTTCGCAGGCGAGCGGGTCATGAAACGCACTGCGGCCGAGACGATCATGCAGCGAATCCTCGATACCAGGCAGGACAACGAGGAAGAGGGCAGCCTGTTCAACCGCGGTACTCAGGTCAAGATGTTGGAGGACCGCGAGGAGTACATGGTCGCGACGGTCGCGCGTCGGCTGCGGGGTAAATCCAAGGAAATGAACGCATTCGAGGCGTTCAACTCGGTGCAGGACCACGTGCTGCACGCCGCTGCGGCGCATATCGACCGGATCATTCTGGAGGCGTTCGTCGCGGGCATCGACGCCTGCGAGGACGACGAAGCCCGCAAGATCCTGGACATGGTGTGTGACCTGTACGCGCTGTCGGTGATCGAGGATGACAAGGCCTGGTTCATGGAACACCAGTTCCTGTCGACCGAGCGCGCGAAGGCCGTCACGCGCGGCATCAACGAACGCTGCCGCACACTGCGGCCGTACGCGGAGCTACTCGTCGACGGCTTCGGCATTCCCGAGCAGTTGCGCTACGCCGAGATGCTGCATCCGGAGAACATCGCCGAGACGTAGGACGACTCGGGAGACCGACTATTTGTTCGGAATGGGATCGAGCGCCTTGAGCTTGCCGTCCTCGATCTTGAACCGCACCGTCGCCGCGCCCGTCGGACAACACGCAGGGTCCTGGCCCTGACGCCATTGGTACTGCACCGACGCGGTGTCATCGCCCGTCGGGGTGATGGTGACGTATGGACGCGGATCGGGCGTCGGCGTGCCGATCGGGGTTTTGCGATCGAAGAACAACACCTGTCCCGGGCTGTCGGAGGCGTCGCCCGAACCGACGACCACCCAGTGCAGGCTGCAGTCGGCGGTGTGGCCGCTCATGATCTCGAGCCAGTCCGCCTTGGGCAGCTTGGCGATCTCGGCCGTAACCGTCTCCTCGCTTGGCCCGTCGTCTTTTGTGCAGGCGGCCGACGTCGTCGGTGCCGATGACGGCTGGTTGGAGCCACAACCCGCGGCAAGCAGGATCGTGAGTGGGACGACGGCAATCAGCCGGGAAGGTCGCATGGCCCGAGCTTACGGTGGGCCATGCGACGACAACTCCCCGGCCCAAAAAGGTTGCGCGAAGCGGTTATCCAGCAGCGAGCTGCTTCTTGCCGTAGACGCGCTCCA
This sequence comes from Mycobacterium sp. OAE908, assembly GCF_017872775.1. Taxonomy (NCBI): domain Bacteria; kingdom Bacillati; phylum Actinomycetota; class Actinomycetes; order Mycobacteriales; family Mycobacteriaceae; genus Mycobacterium; species Mycobacterium sp. OAE908. Next base: position 641,298 of record NZ_JAGGJL010000002.1, on the reverse strand, counting down.
GCAACGCCGTGTCGCCGTGCACCTGAACGTGAACGGTCTTGCCGTTGCGAATCGTGAATACGTCGGCGTCCTCGCTGGTCTCGCCCCCAGCGGTCACCTGGGTGATGGCGACGACGGTGTCGCCCTCGGCGACGAGCTGCTTGAGCTCCACCGTCAGCCCCTTCTCGGCCAATCGCCCGAACTGCTCCATGACTTCGGTCTTGCCGTGATAGGTCCCGCTGACCGCGCTCGAACCTGGCTGTACCCATTCGATGTCGTCGTCGAACAGACTCATCACCGTGTCAAGGTCACCAGCAGAGAAGGCTGCGTAGCCGCGTTCCATGAGTTCTTTGTTTTCCTGCTCGGACATTCGATCCCCCTTTTGTGTATCCGATACGTCGGCAGCGACACAGTCGTGCCTGGAGTGGGAACCGCGGTGTGCAGCTCCGGGACACTCAGACCTTCGCCGACTTGTCGATTATCGACCCGGCGCGATCGGCGTCCAGACCGTTCACCGCAAATAGATTGGCGCCGTTGACGATGCAACCACATCGCGTCGCAGCGGTGTTTGCTGCGAGCGGGCCCGCCGATTCGCGATGTGACGCTTCTTTCTTCAGTGCGGAAGCAGGTGGATCACCCGCAGCGATCGAGCAACCTTTGACACTCCTGCTAAGCAAACCGGGAAACTGCTGTCTACTTTCCGGCAATGGAATAGCCACCCCAACGGCCACCGCGCCGAAGCCAGCGGTTTGGCCCACAGTCAATGAAAGCCGGCTGGGCCAGAGCGCTTGATCTGCAGGGCTATTCGCGGCCTAAGTGACTGGCCAGCCCGGTTGCGACGTCTTGGCGGTCTCGCGGCCGCCCGGGATCACGCGGTCTCCGCAGCAACGTCAACCCAGCTGATGGCGACGGGACAGCAACGAGAATGTCGTGCATACTGTTGTCATCACTATGATCGTCATCGTTCTCATCGGCGTTGCAGTCGTGCTGGCTACGCATTCGCTGTTCACTTACCGGCCGTTCGCGACAGTCTTACGCGTCGGTGGGCTGCTGTCGGCATTGACGGCGCTCACGATTGGCGTGCACGCCCACGGCTGGGTAACCAATCTGGACGCAGCCGCATCGAAATGGGCGGTCGGGCAGCGGTCGTGGTCACTGGACATCGCCACCCGAATGATCGGCGAATATGGACATCCGGCCACCGCCGTGGCTTTGACGCTGATCAGCGCCACTTGGTTGTCGCATCGGGCTCGATCGGTGGTCCCCGGCGCGGTGGTGCTCGGGACGGTCGTGGGTGCGACGGTGACCAAGACAGTCCTCAAAGCGGTCGTACTGCGGCCACGCAGCTCGGCCGAGGCGCAGCTGGTGATCCATCATTTCGGTCCGGCCGGTCAACACATGTTTCCTTCAGGCCACGTCACCGGGACCGGCGCCTTGCTGGGATCGATCGCAGTGTGCCTCGGGGTGGGACGCAGCCGCGCCGTACGCACGTTGCTTGCGGGTGTGGTAGGCGCCAGCGTGCTCGTCATGGCCGTCACCCTGGTGCATGTCGGTGTGCACTGGCTCACCGACGTCATCGGTGGCGCGCTGCTGGCCGCCTTGTTCGTGACCCTGGGTGCCGAAGTGATCAGGTACTTCCACTTCCGATCCGCCAGGAACGCGGCGCAGTACGGGGCTCAGCCACGTTCGACGACCGATGTCGCCGTTGTATCTGCAGGGCACTGACCAGACTTCGAATTGGCTTCTGCGCTAATGCTTGCTCCCCCGGCTGGACTCGAACCAGCAACCCTTCGGTTAACAGCCGAATGCTCTGCCAATTGAGCTACAGGGGACTGTTGCTTTCGCGCGGCCTGCGCCGCGAACCAAGACTTTAGCGTACGTGCCGCGCGGGCCGCCAATACGCGCCCGGCCCGCCGCTACACAGCCAAGTGAGGCAGGATGGAGACCACCGCACCGTCGTCTGGGAGGGGCCCTGTGATCCGGTATCTCGTCGTCTTGGCCGTTGGCTACGTGTTTGGTGCGAAAGCGGGCCGGCGCCGTTATGAACAGATCGCCGGAACGTACAAGGCCGTCACCGAAAACCCGGCCACCAAGGCAGTGCTCGACGCCGGGCGCCGCAAGATCGCCGACCGGGTCTCACCCGATCCGACATTGGTCACGCTGACACCCATCGACTCTCAGACCGACGTATTGCAGCCGGAGTCGATGGTCAGGAAAGACGGCTAGCTAGCCGATCGGGGTGGTCCAGGTCTGCGACGGCAGCAGCGGCCCGGTGCTGATGCCGACACCGCCACGGCCGCTACCGGCGTCTGGGCCATAAATGCCGAGGTCAGGAGTGCCGACGAAGACCGGCTGGCCATTCGAGTAGGACAGGCACTTGCCGTCGTCCCTGTTGCCGAACCACGCCAAGCAGGCCGGAGAAGCCGTGACCTGCGCGCTGTCGGAGGACACTGCCGCGGCATAGCACGGAACAGCCACCGCAGCGGCCACAAAAACACCCGCGATCAGCCGAGTTCGGTTGGGTTTCCGATTGAACACGGGCCTCCCTTTCCACACGATCCCCGACAGCCCTAACACCATAACCTGGTTGATGTGTTCACGCAGTAAGGTCGTCGCCGCTGGCCTGTTCCAGCAGGCTGCGCCGATAGGCCTCCATCGCCACCAGGTCACCGAATAGTGCGTGGTATTCGTCGCCCTGTTCCACCGGTGACATGCGCTGCAATTTGGACTTGACCTCGGCAATCTGGCGGCCGACCCACACTTCCTGCAGTCTGGCCAGCACTCCGGAGATGTACCGGGGCAATCTCTCGTCGTCGTCCACGTTGATGGCCTCGACACCCAGTTCGTTGACCAGGTTGGCCGCCGCCGGCGACGCCGTCTGGTCACGCACGGCCTCTATCCACTGTGCGCCTGCCAGGCCCGCCGACATTCCGCCTGCCGCCTCGATGGCCGCCCGCACCGCCGCGTAGCCCGGATGGGTGAAGCTCTCGACGGTCAGTGAGTCGAACACCGGACCTGCCACCGCCGGGTATTGCAGCGCAGACTTGAGCGCCTCGCGCTGCGGCCACAGCGTGGGGTCGGCCGGGTCGGGACGAACCGGTGCCGGTGTCTCGGCGGAGGGGCGACGGCGCGCGGTGCGCGCGCTGTTTTGAGACTTTCCGGTCGCGACTTCGCGGACACGGTTGACGACCTGCGCGACGTCGTCCCAACCGACCCACCCCGCGAGCCGGCGAGCGTATTCGTCTCGCAACGCCACATCGCGGATGCGCGCAACCATCGGCACTGCGCGACGCAAGCCGTCGACTCTTGCCTGCGGGTTGTCGTCGAGTTCCTTGTTGTCGGGCAGCAGTCCCCTGATCGCGAACTCCAGCATCGGTACCCGCCGCGCGACCAGATCGCGCAGCGCCCCGTCGCCGTGTTTGAGCCGCAGATCGCACGGGTCCATCCCGTCGGCCGCGACCGCGACGAATGACTTGCCCGCGACGTTCTGGTCGCTGTCGAACGCCTTCATCGCGGCCTGCTGGCCCGCGGCGTCACCGTCGAACACATAGATCAGTTCGCCGCGAAAGAAGTTGTCATCCATCATGAGTCGACGCAACATCGCCAGATGCTCATCGCCGAACGCCGTGCCGCACGAGGCGACAGCAGTCGTCACTCCGGCCAGATGCATGGACATCACATCCGTGTATCCCTCGACCACCACGGCCTGATGGGCCTTGGCGATGTCGCGCTTGGCCAGGTCGAGACCGAACAGTACCGACGACTTCTTGTAGAGCACCGTCTCCGGGGTGTTGATGTATTTGGCTTCCATCGTGTCGTCGTCGAAGATGCGGCGCGCCCCGAAGCCGATCACCTCGCTGCTGCTGGCCCGGATCGGCCACAGCAGGCGGCGGTGAAAGCGATCCATCGGCCCGCGCCGACCCTCGCGCGAGAGCCCAGCCGCCTCGAGCTCCTTGAATTCAAATCCCTTGCGCAGCAAGTGTTTTGTCAGCGAATCCCAGCCAGACGGGGCAAATCCGCAGCCGAAATGTGCGGCTGCCTGCATGTCGAAGTTGCGGTCGAGCAGATACTGCCGAGCAGGCGCCGCCTCGTCGGACTGCAGCGCCGCGGCGTAGAACTCCTGCGCGGCGGCGTTGGCGGCCAGCAGCCTGCTGCGGCTGCCGCGGTCGCGCTGCACATTCGTCGTCGCCGACCCTGTGTAGGTGACGGTGTAGCCGACGCGGTCCGCGAGCAACTCGACCGCCTCGACGAAGCTGACATGCTCGATCTTCTGGACGAAGGCGTACACGTCGCCGCCCTCGCCGCAACCGAAGCAATGGAAGTGTCCGTGGTTGGGCCGGACGTGAAACGACGGCGACTTCTCGTCGTGGAACGGGCACAGCCCCTTCAGCGAATCCGCGCCCGCGCGCCGCAGCTGCACGTAGTCGCCGACGACGTCCTCGATCCGGATTTTTTCGCGGATGGCCGTGATATCGCGATCAGGAATCCGGCCGGCCACCGGCTCAGTCTAGGCGGGCGCGCCGCGTCGGCTAAGCGGGTTCCAAACGCTCCAACCGCCCCTCTGTGAATGACGCGATCTGGTCGACGACCACCCGCAGCCGCGCGCCGTCGTCAGCGGCCTCGTTGAACGAGGTGGCAAAGATCGGATCGAGCGTCGCCGGGGCCCCGGCGAGGACCCACTTGGCGACGCGGTGGATCCGGTCGCGCTGTTGGGCCTGCAGCTCGAGGTGTCTCGGGTCGGACATGATGAACTGCAGCGCCAGGATCTTGAGCACGGTGACCTCGGCGCGGACCAGGGCCGGGACCCGCAACTCCGCCTGGTAGCGGACCAGCGGCCCGGGGCCGTAGGCCTCGCGGGTTGCGGCGATCGCTGCCGAAGCAAACCGGCCGACCAGCTCACTGGTCAATCGTTTCAGCGCCACCGACGCGGCCAGCGTGGCGTCGTACTTGCCGACGGCTGCGACCACCGGCAGCGCCGACAGCCTCTCGGCGGCGGCCACCAGATCGTCGGCTCGCAGGCCCGCACCCATGCCGTGGGATTCGCCGAGCCGCCCGAGCACCGCGGCCGCGTCGTCGTCGGCAAGCACCCGCATGTCGATGCGGCCGGAGACGACCCCGTCCTCGACGTCGTGCACCGAGTACGCGACGTCGTCGGCCCAGTCCATCACCTGGGCCTCGAGACACGGCACGCCCTGCGGTGCGTCGACACGCACCCACTGCGCCACGGCGGCGTCGTCCTCGTAGAAGCCGAACTTGCGGTTTTGCGATCCTCGCGGCCAGGGGTACTTGGTGACCGCATCCAGGCCAGCCCGAGTCAGGTTCAGGCCGGCGCTACGGTCTTGGGGGTCAAGGACTTTGGGCTCCAGGCGGGTGAGGATGCGGAAGTTCTGCGCATTGCCCTCGAAGCCACCGTGGTCGGCGGCGAACTCGTCAAGGGCGCGTTCGCCGTTGTGGCCGTACGGCGGATGGCCGATGTCGTGGGCCAGGCCCGCCATGTCGACGAGGTCGGGATCGCATCCCAGCCCGATAGCCATCCCGCGACCGATCTGCGCCACTTCCAGCGAGTGGGTCAACCGCGTGCGCGGCGTCTCACTCTGGCGCGGCCCGACCACCTGCGTCTTGTCCGCCAGCCTGCGCAGCGCCGCGCTGTGCAGCACACGGGCCCGGTCACGCGCGAAATCCGTGCGATGTTCGGTGCCCGTCCCCGGCAGCGAGGCACCCTTCGGCGGTTCGACCACCACCCGCTCGCGGTCGAACTCTCCGTAGGGATCTCCAGTCACAGCCACCGACGCACAGTCTGCCAGTACTACATTGTGGGCCATGCGCATCGCCCGTTTGCTCGGCCTCGTGCTCGCGGCGCTGACCGTCGGCGTTCTGCTGGCACCGGCCGCGACCGGGCAGCCGCCGTTCCGGCTGCCCAGCTATGTCAACGACGGCGCCAACGCGCTCAGCGGGTCGGAGTTCAGCGACGTGCAGCAGGCCGTCGACAAGCTGTACAACGACCGGCACATCCGGCTGTGGGTCGTCTACGTCGACACGTTCTCCGGTAAGAGCGCGGTCACCTGGGCCGAGGAGACGAAGAGTTTCAGCGACATCGGCGGGCAGGACGCGATTCTCGCGGTAGCGACCGAAGACCGCGCGTATGCATTCCTGCCGCCGACCACGGGGTCGGACGGATTCGACGTCACGTCGTTGCGCACCAACGAAATTGAACCCAAGCTGCGTCAAAGCGACTGGGCGGGGGCCGCGATCGCTGCGGCGCAGGGGCTCGACCCTGGGACTTCCACGACGAATGCGGATATTTCCTGGTTCGGCTTGTTGGTCGCGTTCGCGGTACTGGCTCTCGCGGTTCTGGTGGTGTGGCTGTGGCTTCGGCGCCGCAAACGCAAGAGGCGTGAAGCGGAGTTCGCCGCGGCGCGTCGTGTCGACCCCGCCGATCCGAACGCCTTGGCCTCCGTCCCGATCGACGCTCTCGACGAGCTGTCCAAGTCGATCGTCGTCGACGTCGACAACGCGGTACGCACCAGCGACAACGAATTGGGTTTGGCGGTGGACGAATTCGGCCCGGACGAGACCGCGCCCTTCAGCAAGGCGGTCGCGAGCGCCAAGACCACGCTGGCGCAGGCATTCAACGTCCGGCAGATCCTCGACGACGCCGTTCCCGAGACCGTGCAGCAGCGACGCGACCTGCTGACTCGGGTGGTGGTCGCCGCGGCGAAGGCCGACCGTGAACTGGACGCGCAACGCGAAGCGTTCGAGAAGCTGCGAGATCTGGTGATCAACGCCCCGTCGCGGCTGGACACGCTGACCCAGCAGATGGTCGACGTGACCGCGCGGATCGCGCCGTCGGAGCAGGCGCTCGCGGCGTTGCACAAGCAATACTCCGACACGGCGCTGGCTTCGGTGGCGGGCAACGTCGAAACCGCCAAGCAGCGACTGGCTTTCGCCGACCAAAACCTCACCAACGCCCGGGCACTGGTGGCGCGTCCGGTCGGTCGCCAGTCCGGTCTGATCGACTCCATTCACGGGGCGGAGTCCGCCCTGGGACAGGCGCGGACGTTGTTGGACGCCATCGACAACGCAGGCACCGACATCAACCGCGCGATGGCCAACCTGCCTGCGTCGATCGCGGACATCCAGCAGGGCATCAATCAGGCTGCAAGCCTGCTGGCGCAGGGCAATACACCGCATCCGACCGAACTCGGCGCCGCTCGCGACGCCGCGGTCAAGGCCGTCGCCGACGCCCAAAGCGCCGGAACCACCGACCCTTTGGGTGCCTTCACCAAGCTGACGCAGGCCGACGCCGAACTGGACCGACTGCTGGCCTCCATCGCCGAGGAACGTGAAGCCGCCGAGCGGCTCAGCCGCGCATACGACCAAGCCCTGTTCACTGCCCAATCACGAGTGCGCGGCGTGTCCGACTACATCGACACCCGGCGCGGCAGCATCGGCCCCGATGCCCGAACCCGGCTCGCGGAAGCGGTGCGCCAATTACAGGCCGCGCAGGATATGAAGGCCACCAACTTGAATGAGGCCATCGCACACGCCAACGGCGCGTCGGTGCTGGCGGCGCAGGCGCAGGACCTGGCCAACGCGGATGTCCGTGCCGCGCAACGTTCCTACACCGGACAGTACGGCCAGACCAGCGGGTCCAACATGGGCGCGATGATCGGCGGCATCATCATCGGCAACATCCTGTCCGGTGCGCTGCGCGGCGGAATCGGCGGCAGTATGGGCGGCGGCTGGAGTTCGACGTCGTTCGGTGGGTCGGGCTCGTCCGGCGGCTGGAGCGGTGGCGGCGGCGGGCGGTTCTAGCCGCCCCCACGTCACGGACTCAGCGTGCGATGTAGGAATTCATACATCAGCGCAGTTTGGTGGGCAGCCTGGGCATTGTTTGACACGCCGCCGTGCCCGCCTTCGGTGTTTTCGTAGTACAGGACGTTGTGTCCCGCATCGGCAAGGGCGGCCGCCATTTTCCGGGCGTGGCCGGGGTGGACGCGGTCGTCGTTGGTCGAGGTGGTGATCAGGATCGGCGGGTAACGGCGGTCGGTGCTGATGTTGTGATACGGCGAATATTGCTTGATGAATTCCCAATCCGCATCGTCGTCGGGATCGCCGTATTCGGCGACGAAGGCCGAGCCGCCGAGCGCGGAGAACCGCCGCATGTCCAGCAGCGGCTGGCGGCACACCAACGCACCGAACAGCTCGGGGTATTGGGTCAGCATCACCCCCATCAACAGCCCGCCGGCGCTGGCACCGCTGGCGCCGAGTTGTGCCGGGGTCGTGACACCACGATCGATCAGATCAGTGGCGACAGCGGCGAAATCCTCGGCTACCTTGTGCCTGCCTTCCCGGATGGACTGCAGGTACCAGTCGGGTCCATACTCACCGCCGCCGCGTGTGTTGGCCTGCGCGTAGGCGCCACCGCGCTCCAGCCACAGTCGTCCGACTGTACCGAGGTACCCGGGCCCCTGCGACTGCGCGAAGCCTCCGTATCCGCCGAGCAGGACGGGACCAGGACCGGCCGAATCGCGGTGGGAAACAAGAAAATAGGGTATGCGCGTGCCGTCGGCAGAAGTCGCGAAGTGCTGGCTGACCGCTAGATCGTCGGCCCTGAAACGGGCGGGCGACGATTTGATCTCGGAAACCGATTTATCGGCGTAGCCGTGCAGTAGGCGCGGCGGTTGGAGGAAACCGTAAGAGACTAGAAAGATTTCGTCGCTGTAACCGTCGGCCGCGTGGACCCCTGTTTCGGTGTTGTCAGGCACACCTGGGATCGACTTGGCTCGCCAACTGCCGGGCGTCATGACCTCCAAGCGGCTGACCACATCCTGCATGGTGACAACAACGAGATGGTTTTTGGTCCATACGCCTCCTTGCAGGAACGTGTTTTCGTCAGGCTCGAACACGACATGCAATTGACCTGTCCCGGCGAGGAATTCGTCGATATCGGCGACGAGCAGCGTTCCTGGCCGATACGTGGTGTCCCCGCGGATCCACTCGACAGGCACCGAGATCAAGATCCATTGCCCGTGCAGGTTCACCGGCGCTTCTGAGGGGACGTCGAGGCGCACCAGTTGCCCATCGCGCACCAGCATCATCTCGCGGCGCCTGTTGTCGATCTGACGAACGAATAGGGTGCGCCCACCGTACTGCCTGTCGACGGCGGCGAACACCGCGATGTCCCCGTCGGAGGCAGTGAAGACCGTTTCGGCATCCGCCAGCGGCGTGCCGCGCCGCCACCGCTTGATGACCAGCGGGAAACCGGCCGCCGATATCGTCCCTTCGCCGAAATCGCCGCTCACCAGGACGGTGTTCTCGTCTTCCCAGCTGACATCGTTTCTGGCCGCCGGTAGGTTGAACCCGTCTGTGACGAATTCCCTTGTGAACATGTCGAATTCGCGAACCACCATCGCATCCGAGCCGCCGTGCGACAGATAGATCAGCGCGCGGCTGTACTCCGGGTCGATCACGTCGACGTTCTGCCACACCCAGTTCTCGTCCTCCGCGGCGGCCAACGCGTCGAGGTCAACGACTACGTCCCAATTCGGTTCGGCCTTGCGATACTCCTCCAGCGTGGTCCGCCGCCACAGGCCCCGCGGATGCTCGGCATCGACCCAGTAGTTGTACAAGTAATCCCCGCGGCGCTTCACTGTCGGAATGCGGTCATCGGCATCGATCGATTCGAGCGTTTCGCCGCGCAGCAGTTCGAACCGCTCACCGCACAACGTGCCGAGTGTCGCGGAGTTGCGTCTGTCCACCCAAGCCCGGGATTGCTCGCTGCCGGTGTCCTCCAACCACAAATACGGGTCATCGACCACAGATTTGTCCACATCACTCGTCGCTGTCATTACGGCACCCCTGTCCCCCGTGTGAGCCGCGCGTTCGGCATTTGAAGTGTGCCGCACATCAACGTGGGGCGAGCGAGTAATCGCCTACTCGAGCAGACGTTGCGCGGGGCGGTGCCAGCTACTTCCAGGCGAAAACCGGTTGCTCCAGCCCGTTGACCGCATCACCGCGGCCTTCCAGGCAGAGCCATCGAAACTGAAGCAGCACAGCACCTGTCGGTGCGTGAATGAGGTCATTTCCCAACGGAATCTGCACCACTGGGCGCGGGCTCTCCGGGATCGTGATGAACCGCGGCGAGTCTTCGCGTTGCAGTTGGTGCAACCCGACCCGATACACGGCGGCCACCTCGTCGGGAGCGGGCTGCGGGTCGAGCCGTCCCCCGCCCCAGACGACGACCGGGGTGATCACGTATCCCGACCGGGTCGGGTAGTCGTCGAGCAAGCCCAGCACCGTCGAGGCCGGCAACGAGATGCCCACCTCTTCCTCCAGTTCCCGCAGGGCGGCGTCGACAGCGGTTTCGCCTGGGTCGAGGCGCCCGCCGGGAAGTGCCCATTGCGCTGCATGGGCGTTGAGCCGAGATGCCCTGCGGCACAGCAGAAATGCGGCCCCGCCGGAGACGTCGATCATGCGGCCGTCCAGACCGATCTGGCCGAGCAGCTCAGCGATCATCCCGTCGGCTCCCACCGGATCCACCCGGTCCTCACCGACTTCGGAGTCCACCAACACCACGGCGACGGCCGCATGCCGCTTCGTCGGATCCGCGACGGTGCGACGGTCGTGTGCCGCCAGCCGTTCGCGGATCTGCTCCCGCAGCGCGTCGTCGTAGGTGATCGTCACCGGTTAGCAGCCCTTGAGTCGGGCCGCCAGATAGTCGCTGACTCCGTCGAGTGCCACGCGGTCCTGAGTCATGGCGTCGCGCTCGCGGATGGTCACCGCTTGATCCTCGAGGGTGTCGAAGTCGACCGTCACACAGAAGGGGGTGCCGATCTCGTCCTGGCGCCGGTAGCGCCGCCCGATCGCACTGGCGTCGTCGAATTCGACGTTCCAGCACTTGCGCAACTCCGCGGCGAGGTCGCGCGCCTTCGGCGAAAGGTCGGCGTGCCGCGACAGCGGCAGCACTGCGGCCTTGACCGGCGCCAGTCGCGGGTCGAGCCGCAGCACCGTGCGTTTGTCGACGCCGCCCTTGGCGTTGGGCGCCTCGTCCTCGGCGTACGCGTCGACGAGGAACGCCATCAGTGACCGGGTGAGCCCGGCTGCGGGCTCGATCACGTACGGCACGTAACGGGTGTCGCTGGCTTGGTCGTAGAACGACAGATCGACACCGGAATGCTTTGAGTGCGTTGACAAGTCGAAGTTCGTCCGGTTCGCGACGCCTTCCAGCTCACCCCACGGGTTGCCCTGGAAGCCGAACTTGTACTCGATGTCGACCGTGCGATCGGAGTAGTGCGACAGCTTGTCCTTGGGATGTTCGTAGAGCCGAAGGTTGTCGGCGTCGATACCGAGGTCGACGTACCACTGCAAGCGGGTGTCGATCCAGTACTGGTGCCACTCCGGGGCGGTGTCGGGCTCGACGAAGAACTCCATCTCCATCTGTTCGAACTCACGGGTGCGGAAAATGAAGTTGCCCGGCGTGATCTCGTTGCGGAAGCTCTTGCCGATCTGGCCGATGCCGAACGGCGGCTTGCGGCGCGCGGTGGTGACGACGTTGGCGAAGTTGACGAAGATGCCCTGCGCGGTCTCTGGCCGCAGATAGTGCAGCCCCTCCTCGGTCTCGATGGGGCCGAGGTAGGTCTTGAGCATCATGTTGAAGTCGCGCGGCTCTGTCCACTGGCCCTTGGTGCCACAGTCGGGACAGACGACCTCGGTCATCGGCACCGACTCCGGGTCCTCGATACCTTTCTTCGCCGCGTACGCCTCCTGCATGTGGTCTTGGCGGTGGCGCTTGTGACAGTTCAGGCATTCGACCAGCGGGTCGTTGAACACCTCGACGTGCCCGGAGGCGACCCAGACTTCGCGCGGCAGGATGATCGAGCTGTCCAGGCCGACGACATCGTCGCGGCTGGTGACGACCGAGCGCCACCACTGCCGCTTGATGTTCTCCTTGAGCTCGACGCCGAGCGGACCGTAATCCCACGCCGACTTTGTGCCGCCGTAGATTTCACCGGCCTGGTACACGAGCCCGCGCCGCTTGGCGAGGTTTGCAACGGTGTCGATGATCGAAGTCGCAGCCACGGGTGACAACCTTATCGGCCGCCCGCCATGCGTTGACATGCGCGGTCACGCATGTAATCTGGCGGCATAATGAAAACCGTTTCCACTTTGCCGGGCAGCGGGTCGCACGACCACGGCGGCGTGCCGCTACCGGAGCTTCCGTCGCGCGACCTTCTCGACACCGCCGGCGACCTGTTGCGGGCGTTGGCCGCGCCGGTGCGCATCGCGATCGTGCTGCAGCTTCGCGAGTCGGCGCGCTGCGTGCACGAGCTCGTCGACGCGCTGGCGGTGCCGCAGCCCCTGGTCAGCCAGCACCTGCGCATCCTCAAGTCGGCGGGCGTGGTGGCGGGTGAACGCTCCGGACGCGAAGTGATGTACCGGCTGGTCGACCACCACCTCGCCGACATCGTCGTCGCGGCGGTCACGCACGCGGCCGAGGGCAGCGAGTGAGCCCGGCGACGGGCGTGCGCGCCACCCGGCAGCGCGCGGCGATCTCAGCGCTGCTGGAGAACCTCGACGACTTCCGCTCTGCCCAGGAACTGCACGACGAACTGCGCCGCCGGGGTGAAGGCATCGGGCTGACGACCGTGTACCGCACGCTGCAGTCGATGGCCGCCAGCGGACTCGTCGACACGCTGCGCACCGACACCGGCGAATCGGTGTACCGACGCTGCTCGGACGATCATCACCACCACCTCGTCTGCCGGACCTGCGGTTCGACGGTCGAGATCCAGGGCGGCGACGTCGAGGCCTGGGCGGCCGAGGTCGCGCGCGAGCACGGCTTCTCCGACGTCAGTCACACCATCGAGATCTTCGGCATCTGCGGCGACTGCGCCGACAAGTAGCGGGGCGCTATCCGACCAAATCGCGGCGGATGTCGGCGCCGGTGCCGAGCACCAGCAGGATCAGCGTGCGCAGCGCGTCGTCGGCCAGACCGACGCCCGGGAAGTTGTACCGCAGCAGCACGTCGCCGACCTTCTTCGAATTGCCTTTGGCGCCAGCGCTTTTCTCCACCAGCGACACGGTGCCGAGCAGCGTGTTGCGGGCGTGGCTTGCGATGCGGTTACGAATCTTGGCGTCCACCGGCAGATCCCACGCCAGAATCTGAGTCAGCGACACCATGTCCAGACCCTCGCCGATCGTCACCACGCGCAGCGACGAGATCGTCTGGTCGTGGCGCACGGTGAGCGCGCCGTCGTCCTCCCGCTGGATCGACGTGACGTCGTCGAGGATCGTGGCGAGTCGCTCCTGAAGATCCATCAGGCCCTTCCGAAGCGCCGGTTGCGGTTCACGTATTCCTCGCACGCCTCCCACAGGTCGCGGCGGTCGTAGTCCGGCCACAGCTTGTCCTGGAAGACGTATTCGGCGTAGGCGGCCTGCCAGATCAAGAAGTTGCTCGCCCGTTGCTCCCCGGACGTGCGGATGAACAGGTCGACGTCGGGGATGTCGGCGCGATGCAGATGCTTGGCGAACATCGCCTCGTTGATCCGGTTGGGGTTGATCTTGCCGTCGGCCGCCTCCTGTGCGAGTTCGCGGGCGGCCTCGACGATCTCGGTGCGCCCGCCGTAGTTCACGCAGTAGTTGATGGTGATGACGTCGTTGCCGACCGTCATCTGCTCGGCGATATCGAATTCCTTGATGACGCTGCGCCACATCCTGGGCCGCGAGCCGACCCAGCGCATGTTGACGCCCATGTCGTTGAGGTTCTCGCGCCGCCTGCGCACCACCTCGCGGTTGAACCCCATCAGGAAGCGCACCTCCTCGGTGCTGCGCTTCCAGTTCTCGGTGGAGAACGCATACACCGTCAGGTGTTTGATGCCGATTTCGATGGCCCCGCAGGTGATGTCGATGAGCACCGCCTCACCCATCTTGTGGCCCTCGGTGCGGTGCAGGCCGCGCTGCGTGGCCCATCGCCCGTTGCCGTCCATCACGACGGCGACATGGCTGGGCACCTGGTCGGCCGGGATCTTGGGCGCGGCGGCCTTCGAGGTGTGCTGCGGCGGGCGGGCGAACCGGCCGTTGGTGTGCGGTGGCAGATCCGGGAACACCACCGGCCACGTCGACTTGTCGGGAAACGTCGGATAGTCGTCAGGCGCCGGGGGCAGCTGTGGGTAAGTGGTCTTGCCCCGCTTGATCGCCATGGCTGACATCCTGCCCGAACACCGATACGCGGTGCTCAGCGACTGTGCGATCAACCCGGTAGGTCCGTTCGACCAGCGGCAATGTCCGCAGCTGGCGTTCCAGGTGCCACTGCAGGTGCGCGGCCACCAGCCCGCTGGCCTGGCTGCGGTACGACGACGGCGACGCTTGTGCGTGCTCCCAGTCGCCGTCGTTGAGTGCGGCCATCAAGTCAAGCACCCCCTGCGGCGGGGTCGCCGACCCGGACGGGCGGCAGTGCACGCACACGCTGCCGCCGGCCCCGACGTGGAACGCCCGGTGCGGACCGGGTGTAGCGCAGCGGGCGCATTCGGTCAGTGCCGGCGCCCAGCCCGCGATTCCCATGGCGCGCAACAGATATGCGTCGAGCACGAGTTCGCGGGGACGGCTGCCATCAGCGACCGCTCGCAGCGCCGCCACGGTGAGCCGGTGCAGCGCGGGCGCGGGAGCCCGTTCCTCCCCCGCCAACCGCTCAGCGGTCTCCAACACCGCGCACGCGCACGTGTAGCGGCCGTAGTCGTTGACGATGTCGGTGGCGAACGCGTCGATGGCCTGCACCTGGGTGACGATGTCGAGGTTGCGGCCGGGATGCAGCTGAACGTCGATGTGCGCGAACGGCTCCAGCCGCGCCCCGAACTTGCTGCGCGTGCGACGCACACCCTTGGCCACCGCGCGCACCATCCCGTGGTCGCGGGTGAGCAAGGTGACGATCCGGTCGGCCTCGCCGAGCTTGTGCTGACGCAGCACGACCGCCCGGTCCCGATACAGCCGCATTAAGAAAGTCTCTCACCGCGATCTGACAGTTGCTGGTTGGCAACGCCGATATTCTCGTAATCGATGGTCGAACCTGCCGGACGCAACGCCCGATTTCCTACGATCACCAACCAGCTTTACCAGCTCGCCGCGGGCACGGTCACGTCGGACCAACTGGTACGGCGATCACTTGATGCCATCGAGGCGAGCCAGTCGACGCTCAACGCGTTTCGGGTGGTGCTGCGGGAGCAGGCGCTGGCCGACGCGGCCGAGGCCGACCGCAAACGCGCGGCCGGAAAAGAACTTCCGTTGCTGGGAATTCCGATCGCCGTCAAGGACGACGTCGACGTCGCAGGCGTCCCCACCCGGTTCGGCACCGCCGGGCATGTTCGCGATGCCGAGCGCGACTCCGAGGTGGTCCGCCGGTTGCGGGCCGCGGGCGCGGTGATCGTCGGCAAGACCAACACGTGTGAATTGGGCCAGTGGCCGTTCACCAGCGGGCCGGGGTTCGGGCACACGCGCAACCCGTGGTCGAGCGAGCACACGCCGGGCGGTTCGTCGGGCGGCAGCGCGGCTGCTGTTGCGGCGGGGTTGGTGCCGGCGGCCATCGGCTCCGACGGCGCAGGCAGCGTGCGGATCCCCGCGGCGTGGACGCATTTGGTCGGCATCAAGCCGCAGCGCGGTCGCATTTCGACCTGGCCGCTGCCCGAGGCGTTCAACGGCATCACGGTGAACGGCGTGTTGGCGCGCACCGTGACCGACGCCGCGCTGGTGCTGGACGCGGCGTCGGGCAACGCCCCGGGCGATCTGCATCAGCCGCCGCCGGTGCTGGGGGCACCTCCCGCTCGCGGGGGAATGTCGGACTTCGTCGCGCAGGCGCCGGGACCGCTGAAGATCGCGATGTCGACGAAGTTCGCCTACAGCGTCTTCAAGCCCAAGTTGCACCCCGAGATCCGTGCGGCGATGGAGACCGTGGCGGGCCAACTCGAGGAACTGGGCCACACGGTCGTCGAGCGCGACCCCGACTACAACCTGCGGATGTCGTGGAACTTCTTGTCCCGCTCGACCTCAGGCCTGCTCGATTGGGTCGATCGGCTCGGCCCGAACGTGAAGCTGGACAAGCGGACGCTGGCCAATACCCGGACCGGTTGGCTGCTGTCGCAGAACACGCTGCGCAGGGCCCGCGCCCGCGAGGCCGAGTCGCAGCGCCGGATCGGGTGGATCTTCAATCTCGTCGACGTCGTGCTGGCGCCGACGACCGCGCTGCCCCCGCCGAGGGTGACCGACTTCGACGAGCGGGGCGGGTTGTCGACGGACCGCGCGATGATCCGCGCATGCCCGGCGACGTGGCCGTGGAACCTGCTCGGCTGGCCGTCGATCAATGTGCCCGCCGGGTTCACGTACGGCGGCCTGCCGATCGGTGTTCAGCTGATGGGCCCGGCCAACAGCGAACCGCTGCTGATCTCGCTTGCTGCCGAGTTGGAGGCGCTCAACGGCTGGGCGATGCGGCAGCCCGACGTCTGGTGGGACCGGCGTCAACGCGCAACGGCGCCTGAACTGGTTTCCGAAGCTGCTATGGAGAATCTTGCCGCTGACGAGCCGCTGAGCAACGAGGTCGCGTAATCTCCCGATCGTGATGGTTCTTCGTGCGCTGCCCGTTGTCGCGGTGGTTGTTGGCGCCGTCGCGGGCATGCCCGCCGCCAGTGCCGACAACAAGCGGCTGAACGACGGGGTGGTCGCCAACGTCTATACGGTCCAGCATCAGGCCGGCTGCACCAACGACGTGAAGATCAATCCGAAGCTGCGTCTCGCCGCCCAGTGGCACACCAACGACGTGCTGAACAACCGCGCACTGGACGGTGACATCGGTTCGGACGGGTCGACGGTCGCCGATCGCGCGCGCAACGCCGGCTACGCCGGACCCGTGGCAGAGACCGTCGCGATCAACCCCGCACTGGCGATCAGCGGCGTCGAGTTGATCAACCAGTGGTATTACCGGCCCGACTACTACACGATCATGGCGGACTGCGCCAACACCGACATCGGTGTGTGGTCGGAAAGCCAGCTGGACCGCACGGTCGTGGTCGCGGTGTACGGCAAGGGTGACGGCGCTCCGCCCGTCAACGCGCCGCCGGGGCAGCGGCCGTTCGGACAGCCCGGCGCGGGTTGGCCGGGCTAAACCTCAAAGCCCAGTCGCCCAAAGTTGTTTCGGCTCACCCCGGTCGAGATCGCAGTTATTGCGAAGAACTGTGAGTGCACCGCACGATAACTGCAATCTCGCGGGCGAGGGCCAGTCAGCATATGGCTGTCAGAAGAAGCGGTCGCCACACGACACATGCTCCCGGACTCAGAAACCCAACCGTCCAAGCTGTTTCGGGTCGCGCTGCCAGTTCTTCGCAATCTTGACGCGTAAGTCGAGATACACCTTCGTGCCGAGCAGCTTCTCGATCTGGGTGCGGGCCGCCGTGCCCACCTCGCGAAGCCGTGCGCCGCCCTTGCCGATCACGATGCCCTTCTGGCTGTCCCGCTCGACGTAAAGGATGGCGTGTACGTCGATCAGGTCGTCGCGGTCTTCGCGCGGGCTGACCTCGTCGATCACGACCGCAAGCGAGTGCGGCAGTTCGTCGCGGACACCCTCGAGCGCGGCCTCGCGGATCAGCTCCGCCATCAACGTTTCCTCGGGTTCGTCGGTGAGTTCGCCGTCCGGGTAGAACGCCGGGCCCGGCGGCAGCTGGTCGGCCAGCACCTTGGTCAGGACGTCGAGGTTCTCCCCGGTGGTCGCCGACACCGGCACGATCTCGGCATCGGGTCCGACGAGCTCGCTCACCGCGATCAGCTGGGCGCCGACCCGGTCCTTGGCCACCTTGTCGATCTTCGTCACCACGACCACGAGCTTGGTTCTCGGCGCGATCGCACGGATCTGCTCGTAGATCCACCGGTCGCCCGGCCCGATCTTCTCGTCGGCAGGCACGCACCACCCGATGACGTCGACCTCCGAATAGGTGCTCTTCACCAGATCGTTGAGCCGCTGCCCGAGCAGCGTCCGCGGGCGGTGCAGGCCCGGGGTGTCGACGAGGATGATCTGGAAGTCCTCCCGATGCACGATCCCGCGAATCGTGTGCCGGGTGGTCTGCGGCCGGTTCGACGTGATCGCCACCTTCGCACCGACGAGCGCGTTGGTCAGCGTCGACTTCCCGGTGTTGGGCCTGCCGACGAAACAGACGAAGCCGGAACGGAACTCGCTCATACGGGTGAGCCGCTGCGGTCGGTGACGATCACGGCGGCGTCGCTGGACAGCTCACGCACCGCCGCCACGCCCTCGTCGTCAGCCGATCCGCCGACGAGCACGGCGGCCTCCAGTCCCGTCGCACCGCTGGACACCGCTGCGGCGACCGCGGCCTGCAGCGCAGTCAACTGCAACGCGTCGAGTGCGACGGGCGCGCCCGCATAGGTGCGGCCGTCTAGGTCACGCACTGCCGCTCCGCTGCCGGCTTCGGCCCGGCCCATCGCGCCCCGGGCCAACACCACCAGCTTGGCGTCCTCGGCGTCCAATTCAGTCATTGTGCTCCTCGGCTTCCGGGGTGGGGCTGACCAGCACGGTGCCGATCCGGACCCGGCCGCGGTGGTCGGGTCCGCCTTCAGCCTTCAGCCGCAGCCCGTCCCACGTCACCTCTGCGCCCGGCAACGGGACGCGGCCGAGCTCCAACGCCACCAGGCCGCCGACGGTATCGACGTCGAGGTCTTCGTCGAACTCGATGTCGTACAGCTCGCCGAGATCCTCGATGGGCAGCCGCGCCGACACCCGAAAGTGCTTGTCGCCCAGATCTTCCACCGGGGCAACCTCATCGGTGTCGTACTCGTCGGCGATTTCGCCGACGATCTCCTCGAGTACGTCCTCGATGGTGACCAGGCCCGCAATCGCGCCGTACTCGTCGACCAGCAACACCATGTGCACGCGGTCGCGCTGCATTTCACGCAGCAGCGCGTCCAGCGGTTTGGAGTCGGGAACGAACACCGCGGGGCGCATCACCGCGGACACCTTGGTGTCGCGGCCGCCGTTGGTCGAGTAATACGTCTTCTGCACAAGGTCTTTGAGGTAGACCACACCGATGACGTCGTCGACGTTCTCGCCGATCACCGGGATGCGGGAGTGGCCGCTGCGGACCGCCAGTGACGTGGCCTGGCCTGCCGTCTTGTCGTTCTCGATCCACACCATCTCGGTGCGCGGCACCATCACCTCGCGGGCCGGAGTGTCACCGAGTTCGAACACCGACTGGATCATCCGGCGTTCGTCGTCGGCCACCACGCCGCGCTGCTGGGCCAGGTCGACGACCTCACGCAGCTCGATCTCGGAGGCGAACGGACCGTTGCGGAATCCGCGGCCGGGTGTCAGCGCGTTACCGATCAACACCAGCAGCCGGCTGATCGGGGTGAGCAACACCGAAATCGCTTGCAGCGGAAGGGCGGCCACCAACGAGATGCTGTAGGCGTTCTGCCGTCCGACAGTACGAGGGCCGACGCCGATCGCGACGAAGCTGACCACCACCATGATCGCGGCCGCGGTGAACAACCCCCAGCCGACACCAAGCAGGCCGTCCAGATAGGCGACAAGCAAAACGGTCGCCGCCACCTCGCACGTGATACGCAGCAGCACAACAAGATTGATGTAGCGCGGTCGCTCGACCATGACCCGGGCCAGCCGCACCGCGCCTGGCCGTTCGTCGCGCACGAGCTCCTCGACACGGGCCACCGACACCGTGCTGACGGCCGCGTCGATCGCCGCGAACAGTCCGCCGAGGCCGATCAACGCGATCGCGCCGACGAGCGGGCCTATGCCGGTCACAGTTCGTCGAAATATCGAGACTTGTCCAGCAGCCGGCGGTCCTTCTCGGACTGGCGGTCCTGGTGGTAAGCCTCGACCTGGTCGGCCACCCACTCCTCGAGCAGTTGGCGCTGCAGGGCGAACATCTCTTTTTCCTCGTCCCGCTCGGCATGGTCGTAGCCCAGCAGGTGCAGCACGCCGTGCACGGTCAGCAGCGCCAGTTCCTGACCCAGCGTGTGCCCGGCCGCGTTGGCCTGCTGCGACGCGAATTCCGGGCACAGCACGATGTCGCCGAGCATCGACGGGCCCGGCTCCGGCGCGTCCGGGCGACCACCCGGCTCGAGCTCGTCCATCGGGAAGCTCATCACGTCGGTCGGTCCCGGCAGATCCATCCAGCGCATGTGCAGATCGGCCATCGCCGCGGTGTCGAGCAGCACCATCGACAGCTCAGCCGCCGGATTCACCTTCATCTTGCGGATGACGAATCGCGCGACGCTGATCAGTTCCTCTTCGGATACGTCGATGCCCGACTCGTTGGACACCTCGATGCTCACGCGGTCACCTTCGCGATCGGGTCCCCGACGAGCGCCGCTGAGCCCTGTTCATCAGAGCCGGCTCCTCGGACTTGGCATACGCGTCGACGATTTCGGATACCAATCGGTGCCGAACAACGTCGGCACTGGTCAGTTCGGCGAAGTGGATGTCATCGATACCGTCGAGAATGCGCATCGCAGCGCGCAGGCCCGACGCTGCACCACCGGGCAGGTCCACCTGCGTGATATCGCCCGTCACAACGATTTTCGAGTTGAACCCCAACCGCGTCAGGAACATCTTCATCTGCTCGCCGGTGGTGTTCTGCGCCTCGTCGAGGATGATGAACGCATCCGACAGGGTCCGGCCACGCATGTAGGCCAGCGGCGCGACCTCAATGATCCCGGCGTTCATCAGCTTGGGGATCGATTCGGGATCCATCATGTCGTACAGCGCGTCGTACAGCGGCCGCAGATACGGGTCGATCTTCTCGCTCAGCGTGCCGGGCAGAAAGCCAAGGCGCTCACCGGCTTCCACGGCCGGACGGGTGAGAATGATCCGGTTGACCTGCTTGGTCTGTAAAGCGTTGACCGCCTTGGCCATTGCCAGATACGTCTTGCCCGTACCGGCGGGCCCGATGCCGAACACGACGGTGTGCACGTCGATCGCGTCGACATAACGCTTCTGGTTCAACGTCTTCGGCCGAATCGTCTTGCCGCGTCGCGACAGAATGTCGAGCGTCAGCACCTCGGCCGGTGATTCGTCCCCGGTGCCGGTCAGCATCGCGACGCTGTGTCGCACCGCCTCCGGGGTGAGGCGCTGGCCGCTGGCCACGATGGCCACCAGTTCGGAAATCACCCGTTCGGCCAGGGCGACGTCGGCGGGCTCGCCGGACAGGGTCAGCGCGTTGCCGCGGGCATGGATGTCGGCGGAGAGGATGGATTCGAGTGCCCGCAGATTCTCGTCAGCGGAACCCAGCAGGCCCACGACGAGGTCGGGCGGAACATCGATGCTGCTGCGAACGGGCGCGTCCGAGTCAGCGTTCGTCTCGCGGGGCGTCACGTGGGGTTTTCTGCCTGCTTTCTGGGTTCTGGCCTGGTTGTTTGCTCTGGAATACCCAGTTTACCGCCGGGTACGGACGCATCCCAATGCTTAACCCGCAGACCATCGCGACGTCAGGACGCCGAGCGCGCCCAACGCGACGGCCGCCGCCGTCGACGTCCGCAGCACCGCCGGCCCCAGTTGCACCGCCGTCGCGCCGGCGCCGGTGAGCGCCGCGATTTCGTCATCCGTGATACCACCCTCGGGGCCGACAATCAGGAGTAGCGAATCTGCTTGTGCCACCGGTATTTCCGTCAGCTTGCTGGTGGCCGACTCATGTAACACGAGTGTCGTCGCGCCAGAGTCGCGCACCCGCGCTACCAACTCAGCCGTCGACAACACCCCGCTGACCGGCGGAATGTAGGGCCGCCGCGACTGACGTGCCGCCGAGCGGGCCACCGCGGCCCACCGGCGCAGCCCCTTGTCGACTTTCGCCGACGACTCCCACCTGGCCACGCATCGCGACGCGTGCCAGGCGACGAAGGCGTCGGCGCCGGCCTCGGTGGCGAGTTCGACGGCCAACTCAGAACGGTCGGACTTGGGCAGCGCCTGCACGACGGTGACGCTCGGCACCGCGACATCAACGGTTCGGCGGTCAAGCACTTTCGCCGCCAACCTGCCCTTGGCGACATCTTCGACGACACAGTGCGCCACGGACCCGTCGCCGTCGCCGAGGTCGAGTTCCTCGCCGACCCTGATGCGCCGGACGTTGGCGGCGTGAAAGCCTTCGTCGCCGTCGACGACGGCAAGCTCACCGACCGCGGGCAGCGCGTCGACGTAGAACAGCGCGCGCACGAATGTTCAGCGGCCGGTGAAGGTTTCGCGCAGCCGGCTGAAGAAGCCGCTGCCCGATGCCGCGCTCTGGCTCGAGCGAACCTCCGCCACGTCGCGAACGCGCTTTTCCTTCAGCTTGTGCAGCAGTTCGATGTCCTCGTGGTCGAGCCGTGACGGCACCACGACCTCGATGTGGGCGTGCAGGTCGCCACGCACGCCTGAGCGCAGGTGCGGCATGCCGTGTCCGCGCAGTGTGGTCACCGAACCGGGCTGGGTGCCCGCGGGAATGGTGAGCTCCGTCGGCCCGTCGATGATCGCGTCGACGGTGACGGTGGTGCCCAACGCGGCGTCGACCATCGGCACCGAAATCGTGCAGTGCAGGTCATCGCCATCGCGGACGAACACCTCGTGCGGCTTTTCGTGGACCTCGACATAAAGGTCGCCAGCGGGGCCGCCACCGGGGCCGACCTCGCCCTGCGCGGCCAGCCGCACGCGCATCCCGTCGCCGACGCCGGCAGGGATCTTCACGCTGATGTCGCGTCGCGCCCGGATCCGGCCGTCGCCGCCGCACTGGTGGCACGGGTCGGGGATCACCTCGCCGACCCCTCCGCACACCGGGCAGGGCCGCGACGTCATCACCTGGCCGAGCAGCGACCGCTGGACAGTCTGGATCTCGCCGCGCCCACCGCAGGTGTCGCAGGCGACCGGCGTGGACTTGCCGTGGGTGCCCTTGCCCTGACACAGATCGCACAACACCGCGGTGTCGACGGTCACCTGCTTGGTCACGCCGGTGGCGCACTCTTCCAGGTCAAGCCGCATCCTTAGCAGCGAGTCCGAGCCAGGGCGGACCCGGCCAATCGGACCGCGGGAGGCGGTGCCGCCACCGAAGAAGGCCTCGAACACGTCGCCGAGACCGCCGAAGCCACCGAAGCCGTTGCCCGCGGCGCCCGCGCTCTCCAGCGGATCGCCGCCGAGGTCGACGATGCGCCGCTTCTCCGGGTCGCTCAGCACCTCGTAGGCGACGCTGATCTCCTTGAACCGGGCCTGCGCCTCTTCGTCGGGGTTGACGTCGGGATGCAGCTCACGCGCGAGCTTCCGATAGGCGCGCTTGATCTCCGAATCGCTCGCCCCCCTGCTCACCCCGAGCAGCCCGTAATAATCGCGTGCCACGCCAGACCTTTCCAAAACCGGGATTACCGGCTGCCTAAGACTTCACCTATATAGAGAGCAACCGCAGCGACATTAGCGATAGTTCCCGGATAGTCCATCCGCGTGGGTCCCAACACCCCCATGCCGCCGTACACCTTGCCCGAACTGCCGTACGTGGTGCTGACCACCGACGTCCCCGCCATCTGCTCGGCCTCGGTCTCATGCCCGATGCGAACGGTGACCTTGCCTGCCTCTTGCTGTGCGGCCAGCAGGCGCAACACCACCACCTGCTCCTCGAGGGCTTCCATCACTGAACGCAGTGAACCGCCGAAGTCCGCGGTGTTCTGCGCCAGGTTGGCGGTGCCGCCGAGGACAAGACGTTCCTCGCTGTGCTCGACCAGCGTCTCGACCAGCACGGTGGCCGCTCGGCCGACCGCGTCGGCGAGGCGCCCGCTGCCGTTGAGCTGT
Source organism: Mycobacterium sp. OAE908 (assembly GCF_017872775.1). Taxonomy (NCBI): domain Bacteria; kingdom Bacillati; phylum Actinomycetota; class Actinomycetes; order Mycobacteriales; family Mycobacteriaceae; genus Mycobacterium; species Mycobacterium sp. OAE908. Next base: position 617,504 of record NZ_JAGGJL010000002.1, on the reverse strand, counting down.
GCGGCCAGGTCGGACACCGCGATCGAGGCGGCGGCCAGCGGCTTGCCCTCCATGGCTTGGCCGAGCCGGTCGCGCAGCTGGGACAGCTCGTGATCGTCGATGGCGTCGCCGAGTTCGACGATGCGCTGGTCGATGCGCCCGGAGTCGGTGATCACGACCAGCAGCAGCCGGGCCGGGGTCAACGCGACCACCTCGAGGCGTCGCACGCTCGACGTGGACAGCGTCGGATACTGCACGATCGCGACCTGGCGCGTGAGCTGGGCCAACAGCCGCACAGCGCGCCGCAGCACGTCGTCGAGATCGACCCCCGATTCGAGGAAGGACAGAATCGCGCGCCGCTCCGAGGACGACAGCGGCTTGACCTCGTCGAGCCGGTCGACGAACTCGCGATAGCCCTTCTCGGTGGGCACTCGCCCGGAGCTGGTGTGCGGTTGGGTGATGTAACCCTCGGCCTCCAGGACGGCCATGTCGTTTCGTACGGTCGCGCTGGAGACGCCGAGATTGTGCCGCTCGACAAGAGTCTTCGAACCGATCGGCTCCTTGGTGGATACGAAGTCAGCGACGATGGCACGCAGCACTTCGAAGCGACGGTCGTCGGCGCTACCCAATGGTCACCTCCGTTTCGCAGCCAGTCAGCGCCCATTTTACGGGCATCAGCAGGGCCGATGCTCCTCGAGCCGTCGTGCGCGTGGCGGACAGCCGATTTCCGGCTAGCCTTTGCCATGTGACGCCGACGCCGCCCGAGAGATCACGTCGATGATCTTCAAGGGAGTGCGTGAGGGCAAACCGTACCCCGACCACGGCCTGTCCCAACGGCAGTGGGCCCAGATTCCGCCCCGCCAGCTGCGCCTCGACGAGTTGGTGACCACCACGACCGTGCTGGCGCTCGACCGGTTGCTGTCGGAGGACTCGACGTTCTACGGCGACCTTTTTCCGCACGCGGTCAGGTGGAAGGGCATCGTCTATCTGGAGGACGGGCTGCATCGTGCGGTCCGGGCCGCGCTGCGGAACAGGACCGTGTTACACGCCCGCGTGTTCGACATGGACATGCCGCTTTCGCAGCAGACCTAGCAGTACCAGGGCGCTGAAAACCTGCCACGCCAGAATCGAGTACACCGGAATCCGCTCCAGGAGACCGACCGGCCCATAGTTGTGGCCCCACACGTTGTAGTTGGCGAGGGTCAGCCAGGCGAGGATGCCGACCGCGGCGATCAACAGCGACACCGCTCGATACCACCAGTTGGCCTCTGCGGCGCGGGCGACGGTCGATGACCCCGGCACGATGGCCAGGTTGCCTGCAATGAACACCAGCAAGGCGCCCGCCATGTGCAACTGCATGCCGTCGCCTTCGGCCAGCGGCGAGCCGCCGTGGACCGTCGCGACCAGGAAGTAGCCGACGGTCGCGGCCGCGGTGAAGAAGAGGAAGACCACGGCGCGACGGCCGGAGGCGCGCGTCACCAACACGGCGCCGACGAACATCAGCACGCCCTGCAGGTAGAAGGCCCCGTTCATCAGATAGGCGTACCGGCCCCAGTCCGGGACGCCGAGCACGCTGATGTAGTGGTGGAGGTAGCTGTAATGGCCTTTGACGTTGTCCGCGGCGATCTTCTCGACCAGCAGATACACGACGGCGGCGAGGATCCAGACGACGGCGGCGACCCGCGAGAGCTGGGTGTGGCTCGCTGTCTTGGTCACCGTCACAGCAACCACGGTAGGCCAAGGCGGCAAAACCGTGCCGGCGACGCGTCAGTCGGCAGCCATCGCCTCGCGCAGGCTGCGCGGCCGCATGTCGGTCCAGTGCTCCTCGACGTAGGCCAGGCAGTCGGCGCGGGTGCTCTCGCCGAACACGACCCGCCAGCCAGCCGGGACGTCGACGAACGTCGGCCACAGACTGTATTGGTCCTCGTGGTTGACCAACACGAAGAAGGAGCCGTTGTCGTCATCGAATGGGTTGGTACTCATCACTTCTCCTGATCGGCCGTTCGGGGGTGGTGCAGTCTGCGCCGAGGATCCGGTCCGACAGCAGCCCGAGGCAACTGAGGTTGGGGAAGCCGGGCCCCTGGGTCAGTCCGGCCAGCCCGGGCAGGAACAACTTCGGCGCGACACCGCTGACCGCGAGGTCATGGCCGATGGCTTCCTGTAAGGCTTCCCCGGTCAACGGGCCGCCCAGCCCGAGTTCCAGCAGATCGAGTGCATCCTGGCCGAGCAGCGGCACGAACCAGAGCCCGTCGGCGCCGGAGCCGTCGATCACCAGATCGAAGCCGTGCACGGTCTCCAGCGCTTCGACACCTCGATTTGTGCTCAGCGTCAAGCGAATTCGCTCATCGCGGGCCACCGCATGGGCGACCCTGCCGCGCAGGTGCCGAATCCTGTCGTCGGCTAGCAACGCCTCCTGCACGCGTGCGGAGAACACGCCGCGGTCTGTGCGCATCAACGCATCCCGCCGCTCGGCCGGTGTCAGGCTGGACCAATCGGTCGGATCCGAGTACAGCGTGTTCTCGAAGAAACCCTCTCCGCGGGTGAACAACGTCACCTGCGGGGAGATGACGGTGATGGTCGAAACCCGGTGCCGGAAAAGCTCGTTGAGGATCGACGCCGCGGTCTCGCCGCCGCCGATCACGGCGACCCGTTCGGCGTTCAGCAGTTCGTGCTGGGCGGCACGGCGCCAGAACTGCGCGATTGAAAGCACTCGCGGATGGCCGGGCAGGATCGACCGCTCGGCCTGGCCGGGCCCGGTGATCATCGCCGCGTCGGCGTTCACGGTCTGATCGGCGGTGTGCAGCGCCCAGCGCCCGCCCTCGACCGCGATCCGGCGGACTTCGCCCGCGACGACGGCCATTTCGACGTTGTCGGCCACCCAGCGCAGGTACTGACTCCATCGGCGATGAGTCGGTGCGGGCCTGCCGCGGTCCACCCATTCGGCGAACTGGCCAGTGCAGATCAGGTACGACTGCCAGCTGTGCCGGATCATCCGGTCGTCGAGTTCGGCGTTGCGGCCGGCGACCAGCGAGGAGCGATACGGAAACCCGACATCCTTCTCGGGACTGGTGCCCAACCGATGTTGGCCGTCGGTCCAGCCGCCGTCCGGACGCCAGTTGGCTGCGACGCCACTGCGTTCGACCGCGACGACGTCGGGCACGTCGACACCCATCGCACGCAGTTCGGCGGCCTTGGCGGCGACGGCCACGGCCTTCGCGCCTGCACCGACAACCGCAAGTGTGGTCATGATGCGACCTCCCGCAACGCGTCCTGCCACATCGACTGCAGCGTCGCGACCTCGTCGGCGGACAAGATGTCGGGCAACGTGCGCCACTGCGTGGCCAACATCGGCGTATCCGCATCCCCGACGATGCCCGCGATGATCGTCAACTCGTAGCGCACGGCCACGCCCGGTTCGGGCAGCGCCGACAGCTTGGCGAGGAGGTCGCGATCCACCCGCAGGCCGTCGCCGCTACCACCAAAGTGCAAGCGGCCCAAGTAGTTCAGCAACAGCTGCGGCTCGGAGTACGCCCGCAGCCGCTCTGCGGTGTCCGGCCGCAGGTACCGCAGCAGGCCGTAGTCGATGCGGTCGCCCGCAATCTTGGTGATCGCCTCTGGCGTGTCAATCCTCAGCGGGTAAACCGCGCTCAGCAGTCCAACAGTGTCCGAGGTGTCGGCGTCGTCGGTGATGGCGTCGGCGCGACCATGGGTCTCGATCGCCAGCAGCGGTATCCCCGGCTGCTGCCCGCGATGCCGCCGCCAGTTGCTCACCATCTGCGCCGCGGCCGCCGCCAACAGCTGGGTGATCGGCTGTTTCGCACCGAGCAGCCGGGCCGTCACGTCGGGGTCGGCTGCGCACATGGTGACGGCGGCGTCGCCGACGCGATCGGTGGTCGGCTGGACCCGGCGCGCACCCAGATTCGGGTCCTCGCCCTCGAGCTGGGCTACCCAGAAGTCACACGTGTCGAGTTGCGCGGCACGCTCGGTCAGCAGCTTCGACCAACGCCGGTGGCTGGTGTGCTCCTGCACCGGTGCGAAACGGCGGCCGGCGGCAAGCGCGCGCCACGCAGCGTCGAGTTCACCGAGGACGATGCGCCACGATGCCGGATCCATGGCCAGCACATGCGCCGTGAGCACCAGCACGCCTGCCTCGCGCAACCAGACGGCGTCCAGCAGCACACCGTTCTCCGGGTCGAGGCGGTCGACGGATTGGCGGGTCACCTCGGCGACGGTCTCCGTCAGGTCGCCGGTGACGGTCGCTTCGACGAGCGCGAGGGTGCCGTCATGTGCGACGAGCGTCATGGTGTCGCGGTCCAACCGGCTTCGCAGTACCTCATGGCCGTCGATCACGTTCTGCAGCAGCGCTTCCAACTGCTCGCGGGTGAGGCCGGGCGGCAGCCGGATTGCTTCGGTCTGCGCCAGCCGGCGCGGTTCGCCGTATTCGTAGAGCCAGCGCGCATTGGACAGCAGCGTGATCGGGCCGCCCTCGTCGTCGGCCACGCCGGGGCGCACCGATTCGTTGTCGATGGCCGCCGCGAGTTCGCGGATGGTGCCGCACTCGAGCATCAGCCGGGCCCGCAGTGCGATACCGCGTTGTCGCGCCGCCTGCACCACCGACAGCGCGACGATGCTGTCGAGGCCCTGGCGCACGTAGTCGGCGGTGACGTCGATGTGATCGGACTCCAGGACCTCGGCCATCAACTCGGCGAGCACCGTCTCGGTCGGTGTTTCCGGCTGTGCCACAGCCAAATCCGTATCGTGTTGCCGCATCGCGAGAGCGGCCTCGTCGACTTTGCCGTGTGCCGTCAGCGGCATCTCGTCGAGGACGACGATGTGATGCGGAACCATATAGCGCGGCAACCGCTTTGACAGCATCGCCCGCAGTTCGGCCACCTTGGGCGGGGGGTCGGCTGCGACGTACGCGGTCAACCGCGGCGCAGCGCCTTGCTGTTTCACCGTGACGTGCGCGTGCCGCACGGATGGATGGGTGTGCAGCACCGCCGCGATTTCGGCGGGCTCGACGCGGAATCCGCGGATCTTGACCTGTGCGTCGGACCGGCCGAGGTATTGCAATGCCCGATCCGGCTGCCGTCGCACCACGTCGCCGGTCCGGTACATCCGCTCGCCCGCCACGAACGGATCGGCCACGAATCGACCCGATGTCTCACCGGGCCTGCCGAGGTAGCCGCGGGTCAACTGTCCACCGGCCAGGTACAGCTCGCCGGGCACGCCGATCGGCACCGGTCGCAGCCACGAGTCGAGCACGTAGGTCCGGCTCGCCGCGGTGGGTCGCCCGATGACGGGCGCCTCGTGGTCGGTGATCGCAGCGACGACCGATTCGACCGTGGATTCCGTTGGGCCGTAACAGTTGTAGGCGGCCATCCCGGTGCGGACGCATTCGTCACCGATCATGTTCCACGCCGGCATTCCGACCGCCTCGCCGCCGAGCGCCAACACAGCGAGCGGGACCGTCGTTAAGAGGCCGGCAGCACGTAGTTGGCCGAACATCGACGGCGTGGTGTCGATCATGTCGATGCCGTAGCGGGCGATCGTCTCGACCAACGCCTCGGCGTCGCGCTGGGTGTCGTCGTCGATTATGTGCACGGCATGCCCGTCGAGCAGCGCGGCAAGCGGTTGCCATGCCGCATCGAAGGTGAACGACCAGGCATGCGCCACCCGAAGCGGGCGACTCAGCCGGGTAGCCGCCGGTCGCAGGATGTTTCGGGCGTGATCTTCGGCATAGGCGAGCAGCGCCTGATGCGTCCCGACGACACCCTTCGGCGTCCCGGTGGTGCCCGAGGTGAAGACGACGTACGCGGCCTGCCCGGGATGCGTGGCCGCGGGCCGGTAAGCGCCGAGAGCCTCTGCCGTGGTGAAGGTCTCGTCTACGACGACGGCCGCGTCGGTCTGGCGCACGATCTCGGCTGCGCGTTCGGCCGGCATTCCGGGGTCGAGCGGAACGATCACGCCGCCTGCCTTCAGCACACCGAGCATTGCGACGACATAATCCGGTCCCCGCGAAAGATTGATCGCCACCGGCGTTTCGGGCCGCACTCCGCGGGTGACGAGTGCGGCGGCGACACGGTCGGCCGCCTCATCCAGCTCTCGGTAGGTGTACCGGCCGCCAGCCCAGCTGAGCGCGACCGAGCCGAGCCTGGTGGCGGCGCCGTCGGTGAACCGGGTGTGTACCCCGCCGCCGATCGGAGTGGGCGTTACCGTCGCCGCGCCGCCTTCACCGTCGAGCAGGACGCTGACATCACGAAGCGGATCATCCCAATGCTGGATCAACCGCTGGGTTGTGCTGAGCAGTCGCTGACCGAGCGAGTCGGGGCTCGTCAGTCCCAGCGCGCGGTCGATCACCTCGATCAGCAGTGTCAGCTCGCCGTCGGTGATGTGGGCGGCGACTGTGACCGGGAAGTGCGAAAGGCTTTCCAGCGCCGCGGGCCGGAAGGTCGCCCCGTTGGCCCTGAACTCACCGCCGCCGACCAGCCCGCCGGGCGGGAAGTTCTCGTACACCAACAGGGTGTCGAACATTTCGCCGACGCCTGCGAGCGACCGCAGTTCCGCATGGGCCAGGTAACTGTGGTCACGCAGTATTGCGCCTTCGCGTTGCAGCGCGATGCACTGTGCACCTACCCGTTCGGCAGGATCGAGCCGCACCCGCAGCGGCACGGTGTTGATGAACAACCCGACCATCGTTTCCACACCGGTCAGCTCGCCGGGACGGCCCGACACTGTGACACCGAAGATCACGTCGCTGCGGTCGGTCACCGCGGACAGAATTGCGGCCCAAGCCATTTGAACGAGTGTGTTTACGGTGACGCCACGCGCGCGGGCGGCCTCGATCAAGCATCGGGTGGCATCGGGGGCGAGTTTGAGTTCGGTGCGGCGCGGCGTACCGGTGGGCGGCTCGCCCGCGGTCAGCGCGGACGTCATCAGCGTCGGTCCGTCGATTCCGGCGAGATGCTCCCGCCACAGCGAGCGGCTGGTCTCCTGGTCGCGGCGGCCCAACCAGCCGATGTAGTCGCGGTATGGCCTCGGCGGGGGTGGCAGCGCCGCGCCGTCGCCGCCGCACCGGTACAGCGTGATCAGTTCGCCGACGAACAGCGGCAGCGACCAGCCGTCGATGATGATGTGGTGCGCGACGATCACCAATCGCCAATGAGAGTCAGGCACTTCGATGAGGACAAAGCGGATCGCCGGACCGTGTTCCAGGTCGAACGGTCGTCGGCGTTCATCGGTGTCAAGCGACTCGACCTCATCGGCCGTCGCCGTGACATGCCGCCATGGCACCTCGACATGCGATGGGACGACCTGAACGGGACGACTCGTTTCAGACCGCAGAAAGCTCGCCCGCAGATTCGGGTGGCGCGCCAACATCGTTGCAGCGCAACGACGCAGCAGGTCAGCGTCGAGGCTGCCGTCGATGTCGGCCGCCATCGCGATCACATAGGGATCGTGTTCGGACAGCGCCGCCATCGAGTAGAGCCCCTGCTGCAGCGGGCTCAACGCCATCACGTCTTCGATCTTCGTGCTCACGTCATACCGTCCTGGGACGACGTCCACAGCGCGGTGACGGAGGCCAGCTCGTCCGCGGACAGGCCGGACGCGGTCATGGGTTCGTGGTGGGTATCGCCGTCTTTGGATCCCTCGCCCGCGGCGTCGACTGCCGCGGCAAGGTCGTGGATCGCGGGGTGTTCGAACACCATTCGCGCAGTCAGCGCCATACCATTGTCGCGTGCGCGGGCCGCCAACTGCACGGCGAGGATGCTGTCGCCCCCGAGTTCGAAGAAGTCGTCGTAGCGGCCGATTTCGCCGACTCCAAGCACGTCGGCCAGCATCGCGGCCAGCCTGTGTTCGGTGTCGGTGTGTGGCGGATCGGATGAGTCAACGGGCTTCGGCTGCGTTGTCGTCGCCTGCTCGGTACTGCCGACGAACTCGAGCCGTCCGTCCTCTGTCCAGCGGGCACGTTCCCCGCTGCGGTGCAGCGGCGAGTCGAACGCAGTGCCTGCGTAATGGACGTAGCCGACGACCCCCACCGGAACGGGTTGGTGCTGATCGTCGAGCACGTGGACGTGGGTCATGCCGCGGCTCCAGTCCTCGACCCGTTGTCTCTCGTCGGAGTCGGCGATCTGGATCTGGCGCAGCGTTTGGTCCGGGTCGTGGGCGAATGCGTCGAGAACGCGGCCCAGCCACCGCGTCAGTCGTTCGATCGTGCTGCGCCGGTACAACTCCGGCCGGTAGATCACATGACCGCGATAGCCGTCTGCGGTGGCGAAGAAGTTCACCGACAAGTCGGCGTGCGCGACATCGAACGTCGGTTCCAGCGCGGTGAACGTGGTGGCGCCGTCGACGGTTCCGGTGGGCAGTTCTTCTCGGACGTGCACCACGACCGAGAACAGCGGGTTGCGCGACAGTGACCGCACCGGGCTGACCGCATCGACGATCCGATCGAACGGCAGGTCCTGGTGCGCATAGGCGGCCAACGACATCCCGCGTGCGCGGTCCAGGGTCTCGCGCACCGTCGGGTCGCCGCCGAGATCGTTGCGCAGCACCAGGATGTTGACGAAGAACCCGATGAGCTGGTCGAGCTCGGACTCGGTGCGTCCGGCCACCGGCGTGCCCAGCGGAATGTCGGACCCTTCCCCGGCCTTGTGCAGCAGTACGGCAACCGCCGACTGCAACAGCATGAACTCGGTGATACCCAGCTCCCGCGTGAGGTCGACGAGTTTGGCGCGCGTGGCCGAGTCGACGGTGAACTCGACCGAATCGCCGGCTCCGCTGGGTACGGCCGGGCGCCGGAAATCCGGCCGCAGGGCGACGTCCTGGGGCATACCGTGCAATTGGTTCTTCCAGTATTCGCGTTGTGCTGCAACGATTCCTGCGTCGTCGCTGAGCAGCGCGGCTTGCCATACCGCATAGTCGGCGTATTGGACCGGAAGTGGGGACAACGCCGGTGGTTCGCCGGCGCGGCGCGCGTGGTAGGCGGCCAGCAGGTCGGAGAACAACACGCCGGCCGACCAGTGGTCAGCGGCGATGTGGTGGACCACCAGCGACAGCACGTGGTGATCCGGAGTCGACAGCACCGCCGCGCGGATCGGCGGTTCGCGCTCGAGGTCGAAGGTGTGCTTGCGTTCCCGGTCGAGCTCGGTCTGCAGCCACGCCTCGTCATCGCCGCGGTCGCGCCGCACCGGCACGCCGGTCGGCGGGTTGACGATTTGGTGTGGGATGCCGTCGATTTCGCGGTAGGTGGTGCGCAAGGTTTCATGCCGGTCGACGACGTCGGAGACTGCGGCCACCAATGCGTCCACATCGCACGGTCCGGACAGCCGAACAGCGAACGGGATGTTGTTGACTGGGCTGGGCCCGTCGATGCGGTACTGAAACCAGGTACGCAGCTGGGATGCCGACATTTGGCATGGCCCGTCGTGCGGGGTCGCGACCAGTCGGGGTCGGGCCTCATCGCCTGGTGTCCCGGCGTCGATGCGTTCGGCGAGTTGCGCCACGGTGCCGAGTTCGAAGATCTCCCGCACGCCGAGATCGATGCCGCAACACGAGCGGATCGCAGCGACCAGCTTGGTGGCCAGCAGCGAGTGACCGCCGAGGTCGAAGAATGAATCGTCGGCGCCGACCTGCTCGCGACCGAGCAACTCGGCGAAGAGTTCGGCGAGGGTCTGCTCCGTGCCGGCGGCGGGCTCACGGAACTCCTTGTCGGAGAAGATCTTCGGAGTTGGCAGCGCGTCACGGTCGATCTTGCCGTGCGCGGTGATCGGGATTTCGTCGAGCACCACGTACCCGGCGGGCGTCATGTAGTCGGGCAGCGCGGCGGCCACCCTGGCTCGGACACGGTCGACGTCGACCGCTGCGGGCGTCAGGTAACCGACCAGGCTCTTGCCGAGATTCGGCAGATCACTGATCACCACGACGGCCTGACCGACGCTGGGGTCGACGGAGATCGCCGCGGCGACTTCGCCGAGTTCGACGCGGAACCCGCGGATCTTGACCTGTTCGTCGGCGCGGCCGACGAATTCGATGTCACCGTCGGCGTTGCGGCGCGCCAGATCACCCGAGCGATACAGCCGCCCGCCGGGGGTGAACGGGTCGGCAACGAACCGTTCGGCGGTCAGCCCCGCCCTGCGGTGATAGCCCCGCGCGACGTGTCCCCCACCGATGTAGATCTCAGCGATCACGCCGACGGGAACGGGTCGTAGTGCGTCGTCCAGCAGGTGAATCTGGGTGTTGATCTTGGGCTTTCCGATCGGCACGATCCGGTTGCCCTGCTTGCCCTCGACCTTGTATCGGGAAGCGTTGATCACCGTTTCGGTCGGGCCGTAGAAGTTGTGTAGTAGCGCATCGAAGGTGGCGTGGAACTTGTCGGCGATCTCGCCGGGCAGCGCCTCACCTCCGATCGGCACCCGCTTGAGCGTGCGCCACTGGTTCACGCCGGGCAGCGACAGGAACAGGCTCAGCAAGGAGGGAACGAAGTGCATCGAGGTGATGCCCTCGTCGTGCAGAAGCTCGGTGAGGTAGCCGATGTCGCGAAGGCCGTCGGGGCGCGGGATCACCAGCCGCGCGCCGCAGGACAGCATGCCGAAGATCTCGGCGATCGAAACGTCGAAGCTGGGTGAGGCGACCTGAAGCAGTCGCTCGTTGTGGTCGATCTGGTATTCCTCGCGGAACCACTCGAAGAACTCGGCCACCGGCCGGTGTGACACCGCGACACCCTTGGGCAAGCCGGTCGATCCCGAGGTGTAGATGAGGTAAGCGGCGTTGTCTGGGCGCAAGGGGCGGACGCGGTCGGTGTCGATCGGGTTGTCGTCGCGCTGGTCGTCCAGATCGGTAACGGGTTCGCGCAGAACGAGTCTAGGGTCGGAGTCGGTCACGATGAAGTTCAGCCGGTCCTGCGGATACGTCGGGTCGATCGGTAGGTAGACGGCGCCTGATTTGAGGATGCCCAGCGCGGTGATGACGAGTTCCGGGGACTTGTCGAGCAGCACCGCAACGCGGTCCTCGGTGCCGATGCCCTGCCCGATCAGCCAGTGCGCGAACCGATTCGCGGCCTCGTTGATCTCCCGGTAGCTGTAGTGCCGTCCTTCGTAGGCGATCGCGACGGCATCGGGTGTCTGGGCGGCCTGCGCCTCGATGAGCGCGGGCATCGTGGTCGCGGCTACGCCGAACTGCTCACCGGCCGATACGTTGCGCAGCCACTCGGTATCCGCGTCGCCCATCAGCGGCAGGTCGCGCAATGGCTGATCCGGGTTCGCGAGGGCAGCTTCCAGCAGCACGGCGAAGTGGTCTAGCAGTTGACGGACCAGCCCGGCGTCGAGGATCTCGGTCAGATACTCCGCTTCGACCGTCGCACCGTCGGTGTCGAACTCGATCATGAATCCCAGTGGCAGCTGGGTGTATTGGCCGCGCAGTTCGGCTCGGCGGCAGGAGATGCCCCGCGGGCAGAAGCCACCGCCGTCGGCCTCACGGGCTCCGAACGTGACGCGGGCCAGGCGCTCGACACCGTGACGGCGGTCGGGATTGATCTCCCTGACCACTTTGTCCAGGTTGATCCGCTGATGCGCGAAGGCGCCCACTGTGGTGTCGCGGGTCGCGGCGAGCAGTTCGCGGAAGGACTGCGCGGGGTGCGGGCGCAGGCGCAGCGCGACCGTGTTGCCGTAGTAGCCGATGCAGTCGTCGACATCCGCGCCGCGGTTGAGCACCGTAGTCGCGACAAGGAAGTCGTCGGTGTGGGTGTAGCGGTGCACGAGCGCACCGAATGCGGCGAGCAGCACCATGTACGGGGTGGCCGCCGCCTGGCGGGCAAGCGCAGCCGTGCGGTCGACGGCCTGCTTGGACAGCCGCATCGTGGTGCGCTGCGATCGCAAGTTCGTCGGGACGATCGAACCGTTGGGACCCGGAAGTTCCAGTGGTTCAGGCGGATTCGCCAGCGTGTCGCGCCAGTAGGTCAGTTCCTCCGCCTCGGTGTCCGGCCACGGCGCGGCCGATGGGATCGCCGACGGCAGTTCCTCACCTTCGTAGGCACGGGTGAGATCGGCGAAGAACACGCGCCAGGACCCGTCATCCCAGGCGATGTGATGCGCGACCAAGAGCATTACGTGCTCGCAGGGCCCGGTACGGACCAGCGTGATGCGCAGCGGCGAATCTGAACTCAGGTCGAACGGGGTGGCGAACTCGCGCTGGGCGAGCACCTCGAGGCGCAGCGCGCGGGCATGTTCCGACATCTCGGACAGGTCGTGCTCGGACCATCCTGGTTCGAGGTCGTCGTGGATGGTCAATTGCGGTTCGCCGTCGGTGTCGGCCTGATAGGTGGTGCGCAGCACGCTGTGTCGCTGTGCGACCGCATTCACCGCGTCATGCAGGCGCGCGACGTCAAGGTCACCGGTGATCCGGTAGGACACGCAGACATTCAGCAGCGCCCCGGTGGCGTCGGCCGACTGGACGAACCACATCCGGCGCTGCCCGTCGGACAGCTCCGTAGTCGACTGCTCAGGCTGCTCTTCGACCCGCAGGCCGCGCTCGTGCAGCCTGCGTCGCAGTAGCTCCAGTCGGATGTCCATCGTGTCAGTCACGCGAGGTGTCCACCTTTTCTGAATTGTCTGGGGTGCCGAGGCGCTCGATCAGCTCGTCGCCGGTGATGCCGCCGAGCAGGTCGGCGAGCGGAACCGACCTGCCGGTGGCGCGGCGCAACCGCTTGCGTAGATCCAGTGCGAGCAGCGAATCCACGCCCAAATCGAGCAGTGATGCGGAGAGGTCGATGGTTGCGGCGTCGCCGAGATTCAACGCCGCGGCCAGCGCAGCCCGCACCCGCGCAGCGTTGTCCACCTCCGATGGCGCTGCATCGACGTCGGTTTCGCCGCTGCGCCGGCTGTCGAAGAACGTCTGCAAGCGGCCCCGGTCGGCCGCCAGGATCAACGGATCGGCCGGATGGTCACGCAGGCTGGCCTCGATCGCAGCCTCTGGCGTCATCGGCAACAGCCCGGAGCGTTCGATCCGCGTCACCTCTTCGGCGCTGATGATGCCCGCGCCCCACAGCCCATACTTCGCGGAGACGCAGTGCCGTCCCTCGGCCCGTAGCTGCCCGGCCACCACGTCGAGCATCCGGTTGGCCGCCGAGTACGCGGCGTGCCCCTTGCCACCCCACACTCCGGATACCGAGGAGCACAACACGATCCGCGCATCACTTCGCAGTGGCCACAGTTCGGTGATCCAGGCCAGGCCCATCACCTTGGCGGCGACGGTTTTTGTGAATGCCTCGGCGGCGATGGCGTCACACGGTGCAAACGTCGCGGCGCCTGCGGCGTGGATCACCAATGATGCACCCGGGCCACCATATTCGAGCGCCGCGGCGCGCACCTGTTCTGCCGACGTGATGTCGCATCGCGGCGCCACCAGTTCGACGCCGGGCACGCTAAGGGCGTCGGCAGCCACGCCGTTTCGGCTCAGCAGCACGATGCGTCGCGCACCCCGGTTGGCGAGGTACCGGGCGTAGTGCAGGCCCACCGTACCGCTGCCGCCGGTGATCACGGCGTCGTCAAGGAGTCCCGCGTCCAGCTGCCATGGTTCGGCGGGGTCGACTTCGGGCAGTGTTCGGGTGTAAAGCGTTGGCCCCGAGGTCCCGTCGCGAACAGCGACTTCGGTGCTTTCGCCGAGTAACGCCTCGACAACGACGGCCGCCTCCTGGAGATCCCACGACGTCAGATCAAGATGCCGGAACGTCTGATCGGGGTGTTCGAAGCCGATGCTGCGATGCATAGCCGCCAGGGCCGCCTGCGCAGGCAACGCAACAGGCTCGTCGGGGCGGACGTGCTCACCGCCGACGGTGACGAGCCAGACATCGCGGCAGGCCGTCCCGATCGCGCCCGCATAGTCGAGTAGTCCGTGTTCGAGGAGCCTCGCGATCTCATCGGCGGCCCGTTCGGTGTCGGGGTGGTCGAGTAGCGGTGCGACCGCGACAAGCATGTCGGCGGCGTGCTGATCGGCCAGTTGGGCGGTGGGATGCGCGTCGATGGCATCACGCAGCTGGCCGGCAAGCGGTCCGATCGGCCCGGCCAGCTCCAGCACCGCGATGCGGCGCAGGGCGAGGGCAGGTTCCGATTGTGTCTTCGCCTCCCACTTTTCGGCCGCGACGGTAAGACCGGGGAGCGGGGGCAACGGCTCGGGTGTCGCCCACAGATGCACCGCATGCATCGGAGCATTCGGAAATCCGGACAGCGGCCGCTGGTGTAGGTCGACAAGCTCGGCCCACCGGTAGCCGGGGTCGGCGACCGCCGCGGCAGCGATGTTGCCGGACAGCACGTCGATCATTGGCTCATCGCGCCGCCCGGATCCGACGGCGACCGGATCGTCGTCCCCGACAAGGTCGCCGAGTGCGAACAGCAGCGCCGGATGCGCGGACAACTCGATGAACCTGCCGGCGCCGTACTCACGAGCGGCGGCGATCGCGCGGTCGAACCGGACGGTGTTGCGCAGATTCCGATACCAGTAGTCGGCGAAGTCGGTGCCCGGCATCACCACCGTTCCGGTCGCCGATCCGATGAACGGCACTGGCGTATCGGCGAATTGGGAATGTGGCAGCCGGGCGACCAGATCGGATTGCAGCGGTTCCAGTGCGCTGGTGTGCGCGGGGAAGTCGACCCCGAGTTCGCGGGCGAACCTGCCTGCGGCTTCGCAGGCGGTCACGATCGCAGTCACCGCCTCGCGTTCGCCCGACACCACCACTGACGAGCTTGCGTTGACGACCGAGAGTTCCAGCCAGCCCGGCGTGGCATCGATCAACCGCTCGGCCTCGGTCACCGAGATGCCCAGCACAGCCATGCCGTAACGGCCGGGAAGCCGGTCTACCACCTGCGCGCGGGCGATGACGACCGCGGCGGCGTCGGCAAGCGTGATCGTTCCGGCGATGTACGCGGCCGCGACCTCACCCAGGCTGTGTCCAACCGTGATGTCGGGAAGGATGCCGCATGACTTCCACACCTGCGCCAGTGCGGCCGCGTGCGTGAATTGGGCCGCCTGCGTCTGGATTTGCGAGAAGTCACCCTCGGCCATCAGGTACGGCAGCGGCGACTGCACCCCTACGGCGACGAACGCCGCGGCACACTTGTCGACCTCGACCCGATAGACAGGGAGTTCCCGATACGCCTCGGCGCCCATCGCAGGCCATTGGCTGCCCTGTCCTGGCAGCATGTATGCCGTTCGGGAAGTGCTGGTTTCAGATGAACAGGCCACCAGTGGGTGATCCTCGCCCGCAGCGAGTGCGCGCAGCCCGGCCGCCAACTCGGCGACATCGGCTGCGCGTACCACGGCCCGGTGGCGTCGCAACCGACGCGTGCGGAGCAGCGTGGCGGCGACCGCCCGCACATCGGGGCTGCGATCAAGGTAGCGAAGGATCGCCTGCGCGTCCGCGGCGATCAACTCTTCGGCGTGCGCGCTCAGCACGACGGGTGTGCGCCCGTCGGGGAATGCGATCATCAGGCCGCCCGATCTGTTGCGGGCATCGACACGATCACGTGTGCATTCGTTCCACTCATGCCGAAGGCGGACACCGCAGCGTGGCGCTGCCCGGCCGTCGCAGGCCACGGCGTCAGCGTTGTCGCAGGCCTCAATCCCTGTCTGTCCCAATCGATTCCGCGGCTCCGTTCATCCAGGTGCAGGCTGGCAGGTACCGCACCATGCTCGGCGGCGACCAGCACCTTGGCGAGTCCAAGTGCTCCCGCGGCGGCCTGCGAGTGGCCGACGTTGGATTTGACCGATCCGAGCAGTGCGCCACGACCCGGCTCGGTGGCGCCGTATGTCTGTGCCAGGGACTGCAATTCGGTGCGGTCGCCGAGCTTGGTGCCTGTGCCGTGGCCCTCGACCATGCCGATCTCCTCGGGCCGCACGCCTGCGGTGTCGATGGCCCGTTGGAACAGTCGGGCCTGCGCGGGCCCGCTTGGTGCGGTCAGTCCAGTGGTGCGACCGTCCTGGTTGACCGCCGTCGCACGCACTTCGGCGAGCACCCGACGTCCGTCGCGCACCGCCGCCGACCGGCGCTGCAGAACGAACATCGCTGCGCCTTCCGCCCAGACTGTTCCGCTGGCCTGCGCGCTGTACGGGCGGCAGTGCCCGTCGTCGGACAGGGCGTGTTGTTTGGAGAACTCGACGAAGAAACCGGGTGCACCCATCACGCACACCCCACCGGCCAGCGCCATGTCGCAGTCTCCCGCCCGTAGCGACTGCACGGCGACGTGGAACGCTGCCAACGCCGACGCGCACGACGAATCGATGGTCATCGCAGGGCCTGCCAGCCCAAGCGTGTAGGAGATGCGACCGGAT
The DNA here is from genome assembly GCF_017872775.1 of Mycobacterium sp. OAE908. Lineage (NCBI taxonomy): Bacteria > Bacillati > Actinomycetota > Actinomycetes > Mycobacteriales > Mycobacteriaceae > Mycobacterium > Mycobacterium sp. OAE908. Next base: position 601,202 of record NZ_JAGGJL010000002.1, on the reverse strand, counting down.
ATCACGCCGAGCGCGGTGCCGGTGATCAAATGCCCTGAGTGGTTGGAGAATTCGGCCAGGTCGGGGCCGTAGCCGGTGATCGATGCGCCGACGTAGCAGCCGACGTCGTGGCCTGCGAGATCGTCGGGGTTGATGCCGCTGTTCTCCAGTGCCCGCCAGGCGACACGCATCGCGACCCGCTGCTGCGGATCCATCGCCACGGCCTCGCGCGGTGAGATGCCGAAGAAGACCGGATCGAAAGTGGCCGCCCCCGATAGGAATCCGCCGAGGTCGTGGATGCGTTTGAAACCGTCACGCCGCGAACCGTCGAGCAGATCACGCACGGACCAACCACGATCGGTCGGGAACGGCACCAACGCTTCTCGTTGCTCGGACAGCAGCGACCAGTACGACTCTGCGGTGTCCACCCCGCCCGGCGCCTCCAGCGCCATGCCGACGATGACGATGGGATCGGTGCCGTCATCCATCCCATCAACCATTGACAAGCTCCGCGACGGCGTCGGTGTGTTCGTTGAGATAGAAGTGTCCACCGTCGAACATCAACAGTGTGAAGACACCGTTGGTGTGTGTTTCCCAACGCTGCAACATGTCTCGGTCCACGCGGTGGTCGTGGCTGCCGCCGAGGACGTGGATGTCGGCCTCGATCCGAACGTCGGGCGTGCAGGAGTAGCGGTTGAACGCCTCGTAGTCGGCGCGCACCGCACGCAGCAGCAGATCGACGAAGTCCTCGTCGGCCAGCAACCGTGGGTCTGTGCCGCCGAGATCGACCATGTCGGCGAGCACCTCTCGACCGGATGTTGGCAGCGGCAGTGACGCCGAGACTGTCGCGGGAGCCTGGCTGGCAGACACCCACAGTTCGCGAACGTCGACCCCGTGACGTTTTGCGGCACGGGCGAACTCGAACGCCACGATCGCGCCCATGCAGTGACCGAACAACCGCAACGGGCCTACCTGGCCCCAGTCGCCTGCTTCGAACAGGCCCGTTGCCATCGCTTCCACCGTTTCGGCGGCGGGATGGGTCAGGCGGTCGGCGCGCTGCGGGTACTGCACCACATAGGCGTCAACACCTTTGGCCGCCATGGAGCTTGCCAAGCCACGGTAGGCCGCCGCGGCCCCGCCTGCGTGCGGGAACACCACTGTCGCGCCACCACGCTTACCGGGAAACCGTTTGATCCAGGGCTTGAAGTTCAGTTGTGTCGGCTCGTCGATCGTTCTCATGAATTCGATGTCGTTTCAAGAGCGGACAGCACGTCCGCGTTGTCCATGTTCGCGACTTCCAGATACATCTCGGCCACTTGCTCGAGGCGACGGCTGCCCGGTTCGCGCGCGGTGAGCCGGGCTGCAAGGGCCGCAACGGTCCGGGTGGCGAAGATGTCGGCGACCATCACCGTCGGTGTGTCGAGCCAATTGCGAATGCGTGCCACCGCGGTCGTCGCGAGCACCGAATCGCCGCCCAATCCAAAGAAGTCGTCGTCAACACCGACGACGTCGGCACCAACGAGATCGGCAACGATCGATGCCAATGCGGATTCCAGCGGCGTTGACGGCAGCCTCCAGCCACTCGCGAGGTCACCGGTCTTTACCGCGTCGGCCAGCCTTCTGGCGACTGCGCGCCGGTCGGTCTTGCCGCCGACCGTGAACGGGATGGCCTCGACGATCTCGAAGTGACGCGGAATCATGTGCGCGGCAACGAGTTCAGCAAGACCACCGCGTAGCTGATCGACCGTCAACGAGGCATCCTCTGCGCCGACAACGGCCGCCAGCATGTCGCCGCCGCGCTCACCTGCCAGCGGCACGACCGCTGCGACCGCTGCACGCACCCCAGGCAGCCGCTGCAACGCAGCCTCGATATCGCCGAGCTCTATGCGGTAGCCGCTGATCTTGACGCGGTGGTCGGCGCGGCCGACGAACTCCAGCGTGCCGTCCGGCCGGTAGCGGGCCAGGTCGCCGGTGCGATACCACGTGCGGCCGAGGTAGGAGACGAACCTGTCGGCTGTGAGGTCTTGGCGGCCGCGATAGCCCCGCGCGATCCCGCGGCCGGTGATCCACAGTTCGCCCGGCACCCAGTCGGGGCAGTCCGCACCGAACGAATTCACCACTCGGCAGGCGTTGTTCGTGAAGGGCACGCCGTAGGGCAGCGCGGTGCAGTGCTCGGGCAGATCACCCGCTTCGTACAGCGTCGCGTGCACCGCGGTCTCCGTCGCTCCGCCGAGGCCCGCGAGCCGAACCCCTGGCGCCTGGGCCTGCAGGCGTCGCACCATCGCGGTGCGGACCCAGTCTCCGCCGGTGGGTACCGCCCGCACCGATCCAAGCCGACCGTTGCCGACCTCGACCACCATCTCCAGCCATCCCGGGAGGAAATTCAGCACGGTGACGCCGTGGTCGGCGATCTGCTGTGCCCAGTGATCGGGGTCGCGGCGGTGCGCCTCGTCGACGACGACGATCGTGCCGCCGGCTGTCAGCATGCCGAACACGTCGCACACCGAGAGGTCGCATTCGAGGTGCGACAGGGCGAGGCATCGGTCGGCTGGCCCAATTCCAAAGTAGCCGTTGAGGAATTCGATGGTGTTCATCGCGGCGTCGTGGGTGACCTCGACGCCCTTGGGCTCCCCCGTCGATCCCGAGGTGAACAGCACATAGGCGAGCTCGTCGGGATCGATTGGAGCGGGCTGGAAATCGGTGTCGCGGCGACCCACCCGCACGGCTTCGTTAATGGTGAGTGCGGGCATCGTCGTCGGCGGCTGGTGGTCGCCGCAGACCAGCGCCATGCGGACACCGCCGGTTTCGATGATCCGCGCGGCCCGCTCCGCGGGATGGTCGATGCCGATCGGCAGATACACCGCGCCCGCACTGAGGATGCCGTACAACGCGACGATCTGGTCGGGACATTTGGGCCCGAGCACTGCGACGGTATCGCCGGGTTTGATGCCTGCGACGCGCAGCGCCGCCGCAACGGCGAGCACTTGCTCGCGCAGTTCTGCGTATGTCAGTTGTCCCGACGAGCCGATGACCGCGACCGCGTCCGGCCGGGCAGTCGCTGAGGCGAAGAGTCCGCTGTGCAGCGAATTGCCGCTGGGCGCAGCGGTTTTGCTGTTGATCGTGTCGCGAACCGCACGTTGTGCGTCCGTGATGAGGGGTGCGCGCGGCTGTTCCCACGCGATGTCGTCGGAGGCGAGCCGCCGCAGCTCGTCGATGTGCCGGTCGAACATCGCGTCGATGACCCCTGGCCGGAACGCGTCCTCACGGACGTCCCAGTTGACCAGGATGCCGCCGTCGAACTCGGTGACCTGGGCATCGAGAAGCACTTGCGGGCCTTGCGAGTTGATCCACATCGGAGTGCCGAACGCTTCGGTCACCTCCGCGGCGAACAGCTCGCCAAGGCCGAGCGCGCTGGTGAAGACGACCGGCGCGAGCACCTGCGCGCCGCGGTGGCGTCCGAGATCGCGCAACACCGACAGTCCCGGATAGTTCGCGTGCGCGGCGGCAGCGCGAAAGGTGTCCTGCAGGGCCCGTGAACGCGCGGTTGCCGTTGCGGCGGCGGCGAGGTCGACGTCGAGCAACACCGACGAGGTGAAGTCGCCGACAAGTTTGTCCACATCGGGATGGCGCTGCCCGCGGCCGAACATCGGCACGTTGAGTAGGAACCGCGGCTCGGCCGACCAGCCCGCCAACGCGTCGGAGAACGATGCGGCAAGTGCCATCGCAGGCGTGACGCCGCGGCGGCGCGCCGCGGCGAACAGCGCGTCCCGGGTATCGGCATCGAGCCAGGTCGATCGTCGGGTGGTGTGGTGCGGATCCGCTTGCTCGGCAAGGGGAACCAGCGGAAGGCGCGGCGGATCCGGCAGGTCCGGGATCCGCTGCGACCACCACGTCCGGTCGGATTCGGCTGCAGCAGTCGGGACTGATGCGAGCCGATAGTCGCGGTACGTATAGCCGAGCGCAGGCAGTTCGTCGCCGCGGTAAAGCGCGGCGAGGTCCGACATCAGGGTCCGGTAGCTCATCGCGTCGGCGGCCTGCATGTCGAGATCGACGTGTAGGCGGCTCTTGCCACCGGGCAGCATCGACAGCGCGAGCTCGAAGACCTGACCGTCCAGTTGCTGATGCGATTTCGCTCTGCGGGTGGCGGCGAGCTGTCCTTCGACCTCGTCGGCGGTCAGGCCTCTCAGGTCGACTACGGCAACCGGGGACGGATCGGGTGCGGGCCCGATCCGTTGGGTGCCGTCGGGCAGGAACTCGACGCGCAGCATCGGGTGGCGTGCGGCCAGTGCGGTCGCGGCACGCTCCAGCCGCCGGAGATCGACGCCGTCGCCGTCGAACTCGACGTAAAGGTGGCCGGCCACACCACCCAATTGCTGATCGCCTTCGCGGCCCACCCACATCGCATGCTGCATCGGAGCAAGCGGAAAGGGCGCGCTCGAATCAGTATGGGCAACAGCGGGTTCCGCTACCTCTTCGACGAAGGCTGCCGATGCGACAAGGCTCGACCATGCGCGAATCGACGGATCGGCGGCCAGCGAAGCGAAGTCGACGTCGATGCCTTGTTTGCGCCACCGGCCGGCCAGCGACATCATCCGAATGGAGTCAAGGCCCTGGCTGATGAGGTCGGTGTCGGGGTCGACGTCGTCTGCGCCGACACCGAGAAGTTCGGCGACTTCTGCACGGATCGTCTGCGAATTCGCAGCCGCAACACCCACAAGCCCTCCATTGGTTAGCCTCGCCTTAGTTTGTGGAGGCTACCCTATATTCGTGCCGTGAATAGTCCTACCTTCGTGCCCTTTCCGCCCGAGCGCGCAGCCACCTATCGCGCGGCCGGCCACTGGACCGGTCGCCCGCTGGACTCGGTGCTACGCGACGCTGCGACCGCGTGGCCGGATCGGGTCGCCGTCATCGACGACTCCGGGAGCCGGACATACTCCGAACTCGACGACCTGGCCGACCGGGCCGCGGCGGGGTTTCGCGGCATCGGGATTGCGCCGGGTCAGCGTGTGCTGATGCAACTGCCGAACTCGTGCCGCTTTGCGGTCACGCTGTTCGCGCTGCTGCGCGCGGGAGCGATCCCGGTGATGTGCCTGCCGGGCCATCGGTTGGCGGAGCTGACTCATTTCGCCGAGGTGAGTCAGGCCGTGGCGCTGGTGATCACCGATACCGCAGGCGGTTTCGACTACCGGGCGATGGCCGACGAACTGGTTCGCACGCATCCGATGACGATCGTCACCGAATTGGTCACCGAATCTGCCGATCCCCCTCCGGTTGACGTGGACACCGCGTCGCCTGCGCTGCTGTTGGTCTCCGGCGGCACGACCGGCGCGCCGAAGCTGATCCCCCGCACGCATGACGACTACCTCTACAACGTCACCGCGAGCGCCGAGTTGTGTGGGTTGACCGCCGCCGACGTCTACCTGGTAGCGCTGCCCGCGGCGCACAATTTTCCCTTGGCATGTCCGGGGCTGCTAGGGGCGATGTCCGTCGGCGCCACAACGGTTTTCACTGCTGACCCGAGCCCGGAGTCGGCGTTCGCGGCGATCGCGCGTCATGGCGTCACCGTCACCGCGTTGGTGCCTGCGCTGGCGAAACTGTGGGCGCAGGCGTGTGAGTGGGAGCCGCAGCGGCCCACCACGTTGCGCTTGCTTCAGGTCGGCGGCGCGAAGCTGGGCGCCGATGATGCGCGAGCGGTACGCGAAGCGTTGACGCCGGGCTTGCAGCAGGTGTTCGGCATGGCCGAGGGACTGCTGAACTACACCCGCCTCGGCGACCCGCCTGACATCGTCGACAACACGCAGGGCAGACCGCTTTCCGAGCACGACGAGTTGAAAGTGGTCGACGATGCGGGCAACGACGTGGCCCCGGGCGAGGAGGGCGAACTACTGGTGCGGGGGCCGTACACGCTGAACGGATACTTCAATGCCGCCACCGCCAACGAGCGGTCGTTCACCCCGGACGGCTTTTACCGCACGGGAGATAGGGTGCGCCGCTTCGCGAACGGGTATCTCGAGGTGACGGGTCGGGTGAAGGACGTGATCGTGCGCGGCGGAGAGAACGTGTCGGCGCTCGACCTGGAGGAGCACTTGCTGAAGCACCCATCGATCTGGGCAGTGGCCGCGGTTGCGGTACCCGACAATTACCTCGGCGAAAAAATCTGTGCCGCCGTCGTTTTCAACGGTTCATCAGTGGCGCTGCCCGAGCTGAACAGCTTTCTGGACAGTCGCGGCGTCGCCGCGCACGCCCGCCCAGATCTGCTGGTGTCGATGCCGAGTCTGCCCACCACCGCGGTCGGCAAGGTCGACAAGAAGGCGATCGCCAAGCAGCTGGTGCTCGGAAATCGCACCCCGCTGTCATGACCCCTAGTCGAAGCGTCCCGCCTCGATCACACGGAGTACCGCTGCGCCCTCTTCGTCGGAGGCTTCCAAATCCACTTCCACCTCAAAGCCCCAATCGTGGTCGCCCGCCGGATCGTCCAGGATCTGGCGTAGCCGCCACACGTCGGGCTGCCGGTCGATGATCAGCAGTGCCGGACCCCGAGCGTCGGCGCCGATGCCGACGTCGTCGTGCTCGGCGAAGTACGCATCGATGACCTTCTCCCAGCGCTCGGACGTCCACCCGGATGCGCGGTCCAGCTCACCGAGGTCATGCCAGCGCCGCCGCGCGAACAGCTCCACCCGCCGGAACAGCGCGTTGCGGACCATCGCGGTGAACGCTCGTTCGTTGCCGGTCAGCGGGCGCGGCCGAGCCGGGACCGCGACAGGCGTGTCCAGCGGTTGGTCCGGGCTGGTCAGCTGTTCCCACTCGTCGAGCAGACTCGAATCGACTTGGCGCACAAGCTCACCGAGCCACTCGACGATGTCGGTGACCTCCTCGGTCCGCGCGGCGGCCGGCACGCCGGACCGCAATGCCTTGAAAGCGTCGGAGAGGTAGCGCAGCACAGCACCCTCGGAGCGGGTCAGCCCATAGACGCTGACGAACTCCCGAAAAGTGAAGGCCCGCTCCCACATCTCGCGCACCACGGACTTCGGCGACAGCTGCCCGTCGGCGGCCCACGGGTTGCTCTGCAAATACACCTCGAAGGCGTGGCTCAGCAGCTCGTCGAGCGGCTTGGGATAGGTGACGTCGTCCAGTAGTTCCATTCGTTCGTCGTATTCGATCCCCTCGGCCTTCATTGCTGCGATGGCCTCGCCCCTGGCCTTCTTCAGCTGAGCCGCCAGGATCTGGCGAGGGTCCTCGAGGGTGGCCTCGATGACCGAAACGACATCCAGCGCATAGGTTTCCGATTCCGGGTCGAGCACGCCGACGGCCGCGAGTGCGAATGTCGACAGCGGCTGGTTGAGCGCGAAGTCGGGTGGAAGGTCGACGGTCAGTCGGTAACGCCGCCCGTCGGGCTCGGGTTCGGAAAGCCGCTCGACCACGCCGGCCTGCAAGAGCGATCGGGCGATGCCGATTGCCTCCCTGATGTGCTGCAGTTGTCGCTTGCGTGGTTCGTGGTTCTCGGTGAGCAGCCTACGCATCGCGGCGAACGGGTCACCGGGACGATCGACCACATCGAGGATCATCGCCGTCGACACCCGCATGTTGCTCGTCAGCGGTTCGGGGGCGGCCTCGATCAGCCGCGTCATCGTCGACTCGCTCCACGGCACCATGCCCTCGGGAACCTTGCGCCGCACCAGCTTTCGACGCTTCTTCGGGTCGTCGGCGACCTTGGCGAATTGCTTGAGGTTTTCGACCTCGTGGTCGGGCGCCTGGACGACGACGGTGCCTGCGGTGTCGTAGCCTGCCCGCCCCGCGCGCCCGGCGATCTGGTGGAACTCGCGGGCGTTGAGCAGTCGGGTGCGGACGCCGTCGTACTTCGACAGAGCAGAGAAGACAACGGTCCGGATCGGCACATTGATGCCGACGCCGAGGGTGTCAGTTCCGCAGATGACCTTCAGTAGGCCGGCCTGTGCGAGTTGTTCCACCAGCCGTCGGTACTTGGGCAACATCCCGGCGTGGTGAACGCCGATCCCATGTCGAACCAGCCGCGACAGCGTGGCGCCGAACGCGGTGGAGAACCGGAACGCGCCGATCATGTCGGCGATCGCGGCCTTTGCGTCCTTGGTGGTCACGTTCACGCTCATCAGGGCCTGGGCCCGCTCCAGCGCCGAGGCCTGAGTGAAGTGGACGACGTAGATCGGCGCCTGGTTCGTGTCGAGCAGGTCGGCGATCGTCTCGTGCATCGGCGTGGTCGCGTAGTAGTGATGCAGCGGAACCGGGCGCTCGGCGTTGGCCACCAGCGCCGTCGCCCGGCCGGTGCGGCGGGTCAGGTCCTCGCGGAGAAACGTGACATCGCCGAGCGTGGCCGACATCAGCAGGAATTGCGCCTTCGGCAGCTCGAGCAGCGGCACCTGCCACGCCCAGCCCCGGTCGGGATCGCCATAGAAATGGAATTCGTCCATGACCACCAGGCTCGAATTCTTGTTTGTCTGGCCTCCGCTGCCCTCCCGCAACGCGATGTTGGCCAGCACCTCTGCTGTGCACGTGATGATCGGTGCGGCCGCATTGACCGCGGCGTCACCGGTGAGCATGCCGACGTTGGCTGCCCCGAACACGTCGCAGAGGCCGAAGAATTTCTCGCTGACCAGCGCCTTGATCGGGGCCGTGTAGTAGCTACGCCGACCGGCGGCCAGCGCCGCGTACAGCGCGCCGGTGGCCACCAGTGACTTACCCGAACCGGTCGGCGTCGCCAGCACGACGTTCGCACCGCTGACCAACTCGATGAGCGCTTCCTCCTGCGCCGGGTAGAGCACGGTGCCCTGCGCCTCGGCCCACGCAGCGAAGGAGGCAAACAGCTCGTCGGCGTCGCCGCCCTTCGCGCGCAGGGCGGACAGGTCGCCCGGATCGTCGAGAAGGGCAGGAGCTGTGGTGGACATATTGAAGCTAAGCGTGCCTGACAGGGAGGCTAGTTTGAAATCGTGATCGTCAGAACATGGTCGGCGCGGGCGACGGCGTCAGGCGCCGACGCGTACAGCTCGTACTTTCGGCAGACGTTGCTCCCGCAATTGCAAGAACTCGACGGCTTCTCGGGTGCGTTCCTGTTGGCCCGCGATGACGACGGGCTCGTCGAACTGACCGCGCACACGCTTTGGGATTCGCTCGACGCGATCCGCTCCTTCGCAGGCGATGACATCGCGACGGCCGTCGTCGAACCCGAAGCCCTCGCGGTGCTCGAGCACAGCGACACGACCGTCGTCCATCGCGACGTCTTGTTTCACGTTTAGGACATGTCCGACATGGCGGCACGGACGTCCTCGAAGTGGCATGCACCGCTGGCGCGGAACGGCTCGGCGAGTTGCGCGATGTATCCCACCGGGTAGTGCGGTTTGGCCGCCATCCCGAGATCGCTGCTGTGAAAGCGCCGGTCCCGGTCGAACGAGAACGTGCGAAGCGCGTGATCCCATACCAACGTGAACAAGCCGAAGTTCACATCGCCGATCCCCGCCCATTTCAAATGATGGAATCGGTGACCTTCGTTGAGCGCAAGCAGGTATCGCAGTGGGCCGACCCGGTAATCGGCGTTGGAGTGCTGCAACAACAATTGCACGGCGATCAACACCGTCAGCGCGTCAGCGACCGACTTCGGCAGGCCGATGATCAATAGCGGAACGGTGCCCGCCGCCAACTCGACGGCCCCGTGCAGCGGATGCTTCATCAGCCCGTTGAAGCCGTAGAACCGTTTGATGCTGTGGTGCACAGCGTGCAGCCGCCACAACCAGCCGATCCGGTGACTTGCCATGTGCACCAACGTGATACCCATGTCCGCGACGACGACCGCGAAGAACACCTGAAGCAGGAACGGCCACGCCGACGGCCACCACCGATGAAACGGGGTGAGCGCCGCCAGCGCCGGAATGACCAGCACGACAAGCAAGAGCGCCGACTCATTGACCACCGCGTGCGCGACGTCTCGTCCGCTGTCGGCTGACCGCCCGTTCCACTCCGCCGCATACGGGATGAGCCGCTCGACGACAAACGACACCGCTATCGCCGCAACGATCAGCAGTGCCATCCACAGTTCAGCCCACGGCGTGCGTGCCAACAGCACTGCGGCGCCGCCGATGCCGAGCATCATCACCGGCACGAAGCCGTATCGCGCAAGCGAAATCACCATGCGGCCAGTCTTCGGCCAGGCGACAGCCCGCGCATGTACAGATCCGTCGACATGCGCGGGGCATACTCCCCCTTGTGACATGGTCCGGCGATGCGGTGATCGAGCCTGGCCTGCTTGTCTATCGCGGCGAACTGGGCACGGCTCACACGCACAACCACGCGGCCGTGCAGATCGCGGTCGCCACAGGGTCAGTGACGCTCACGGACGGCAGCGGTCGTTGCGGGCACGGTTCGGCGGGGCTGATTCCCGCAGGCGCCGCACACGCCATCGACGGGGGCGCCGCGACGGGACTGATGATCTACGTCGATGCCACCGGCGTGACCGGTCGGCGCTTGGCGGCCTTGTTCAGCGACACTGAGCGAGACGATGTACGCGCGTGGATAGCCGCGGCCCAACATGTCACGGCGTACAACGAGGCGATGCCGGTCGAGCAGGCCGCCGAAACGGTCCTCCTGCAGTTGACAGGCCGACACGGGCCGATGGCCGTCGAACCGTCGCATCCAAGCGTCCGCCGCGCCATCGACCTGTTGCCGACCTTGCTGTCCGGGCCGGTCCGGCTCACCGATGTCGCGCGCGCGGTGCATCTATCGCCCGATCGTCTCGGCCGTCTCTTCGCACGCGATGTCGGATTGTCGTTCTCGGCCTATGTCCGATGGGCACGGCTCATGCGCGCCATGGAGATCGCCCGCGACGGTGGCACTCTCACCGATGCCGCCCATGGCGCGGGTTTCTCGGACAGCTCACATGCCAACCGCGTGGTGCACGAAATGTTCGGAATCGCTCCGATCATCGCTCGGCGCGGTGTCCGGCTGAGCTGACTAGGCGCGCGGCGGCGGCTGCGCGCCGGCATCCTCCGGATCCACTTCCACCGCATACGAAGTGATTGCAGTGATCTCGTCGCCGCTGAACTCGTAGATGTCGCAACTCGCGACGGCGGTCATCCCGTCGGAGCGGGTGTAACGGGCGAAGGTGTCGACCGCGACGGCGTCCGAACCGGCGACGACCACACACCGGTCGTAGGCCGTCTCGGTGCCTTCGAGGCTTTCGGCGGTGTCGCGGCACGTCTGCCGGACCGCGTCGGCGCCTTCGAGCACCATGTAGCCGACGATCGTCCAGCGCACATCCTTGGCCAGGTACGGCAGCGCAACGTCGAACCGATGCTCGGAGAAAGCGCGGCCGACGGCGCCGGGATCCAATGCCATGTGCCGACGGTAGCGTGAGGCTGTCGATCAGCGGAAAAGGATGGGCGCATGGACCTGGCAGGTGTCGGTGTGTGGAGCAACCAACTGCGCTACGGCGATCCGGGTGAGGCCGCCGATGCCGCTGCTGAGTTGGAGGAACTCGGCTTCACCGCATTGTGGATTCCGGACATCGGCGGACCGCTGTTCGATTCGATCGACAATCTGCTGACGTCGACCAAACGGGCGGTAGTTGCGACCGGAATCCTCAACCTGTGGATGCACGAACCATCCGACGTCGCCGAGCGATACACCTCCCTGACGAAGGCGCATGGCGAGCGTCTTCTGCTCGGCATCGGTGTCAGTCACGCGCCCTTGATCGACACGCGAGAGCCTGGCCTTTACCGCAGGCCGTTGGCCGCGACGCGGGCCTTCCTCGACGCGATCGATGCCACCGACACACCGGTACCCGTAGAGAACCGGGTACTCGCCGCGCTCGGCCCGAAGATGCTCGAGTTGTCGGCCACGCGGGCCCGTGGCGCGCATCCGTACCTGGTCACACCCGACCACACCCGTACGGCACGTGAGGTGCTCGGCGACGGGCCGTTGTTGCTTCCAGAACAGGCTGTGTTCCTCACCGACAGCCGCGACGAGGCGCGGTCCGTCGGCGCCAATTTTCTGCGTACCTACACGGGCCTGCCGAACTACGCCAACAATCTGCTGCGCTCGGGCTTCACCCAGGACGACCTCGACTCGGTCAGCGACCGTCTGCTCGACGCGATCATCGCGTGGGGTGACGAGGAGGCCGTCGCGCGCCGGGTCGAGGAGCACAAGCGGGCCGGCGCGGACCACGTGTGTGTTCAGGCCCTGACCGCTGAGCCGCTGGCGTTTCCGCGCGAGCAGTGGCGGCGCCTGGCAGCCGCGCTGGTGTGACGACTAGCCGAGCGTGAACGGGTCGCGGGTGGTCCCGGACAGTTCGACCCACACCGCCTTGGTTTCGGTGTACTCCTTGACGGCGTCAAGGCCATTCTCGCGTCCGATGCCGCTGTAACCCATGCCGCCAAACGGAACATCCGGCGCCACAACGCGATACGCGTTCACCCATACCGTGCCCGTGTGAAGCCTCGCGGCCACGCGGTGCGCCCGGTGGATGTCCTTCGTCCACACCGCACCGGCCAGCCCGAATTCCGTCGCGTTCGCCGCCTCGATCGCCTCGTCTTCGTCGGAGAACGTCATCACCGACAGCACCGGGCCGAAGATTTCCTCCCTTACCGCCCGCATCGACGGGTTGACTCCCGTCAACACGGTCGGCTTGACGAAGAACCCGCCAAGCCGCTCGGCAGGTTCACCGCCGCATGCAATGGTCGCTCCCTCGTCGCGGGCAGAAGCGAAGTGGGACAACACCTTTTCGTACTGCGGCTGATTCGATACCGGCCCCATTTCAGTGGTCGGATCCTTCGGATCACCCATCTTGATCGTCGAGGCACGGGCAACGATCTTGTCGACCAGAGCATCTACTACGCGGTCATGGACCAGAAGTCGAGATCCGGCGAGGCAGGTCTGGCCGGTCGCAGCGAACACGCCGGCAATCACCCCGTTCGCTGCGGCATCCAGATCCGCGTCGTCGAACACCACCTGTGCCGACTTGCCACCCAGTTCCAAGCTGAACCGGGTCATGTTCTCGATTGCGGCCTTGCCGACTGCTATTCCGGTGGCGGTCGATCCGGTGAAGGCGATCTTGTCGACACCAGGATGCGACGTCAGCGCAGCACCTGTCTTCGGCCCCCATCCGGTCACGACGTTGAGCACGCCGGGCGGAAAACCCGCCTCGTCGAACAGTTTCGCGAACGCCAGCGTCGATGCCGGCGTGTGGTCGCTGGGCTTGGATACGAATGTGCAGCCCGCCGCCAAACCGGGCGCCAACTTCCACGTCAACAGCAACAGTGGTGAATTCCATGGTGTGATGGCGCCGACCACTCCCACCGGTTCGTGCCGCGTGTACACCAAGTAGTTGGATTTGTTCGTTGGCACCACTTCGCCCTGGATCTTGTCGGCCAACCCGGCGAAATAGAAGTAGTAGTCGGGCAGCGCGCGCATCTGGCCGACCATCTCGCGAACCAGCTTGCCGCCGTCGCGCACTTCGAGTTCGGCGAGGTTTTCGGCCTCGCGCGCGATGATTTCGCCGAGTCTGTACAGCAGCTTGCCCCGCGCTGTCCCGGTCATCTCACCCCACGGCCCGTTCAGCGCGCGCCGGGCGGCGTGGACGGCCCGGTCGACATCGGTGGCGTCGCCGTCGGGGACGCGTGCCCATGGGCGGCCGGTGTAGGGGTCGGTGCTGTCATAGGTGGCGCCAGACGCTGCGGCAACCAGGTCGCCGCCGATCGTCATCTGAAACTCGAGTAGCTGGTCAGTCGCGGTGCCGGTCATTGTTGGCTCCTCCCCCGAGGCACGTCAGCAGCCTATGCCTGAGAGTTGAGCGCCACGCCGAATTGAGGGGCCTGGCCGCGAATATAGGTAATCGCTCCCCATGTCCATCTCCGCGCGTTGCCCGACCGTGGATGCCGACCGCCGAACCGAGCGGAACCGCAATCACAACAGGAGCAGCCATGCAGCGATTCATCATCGAACGCGAAATTCCAGGTGCCAGCGAGCTGACCGAAGCCGAGCTCGCCGAAATCTCGAAGAAGTCCAACACAACGGTGGAGTCACTCGGTGTGCCGTACCGGTGGATCAACAGCTACGTCGCGGGCGACAAGGTCTATTGCATCCACGAGGCCGACGACGAAGACGTGATCCGCGAACACGCCCGCCGCGGTGGCTTTCCCGCGAACACGGTGTCCGTCGTTGCCAGTGAATTCGGCCCTCACACCGCCGGTTCGGGAGACACGAAATGAACAATCAGGCAATCGTCACGACAACACTAGCGATCGGCTTGCTTGCCACGGCCTGTACTACTACGGCACGCGAGGAGACTCCGGCACTGGTAGCAACAGCGGCGCCCAATGCTGCGAAAACGCTTGCACCGACGGTCAATGCGGCGCCGACTCCGAATATGTTGTTGGCCGCGGTGGTTCCGGCACCGATCGTGGCGTTCTCCGCGGCACAACCGATGGCCGACAGTTCCACTCCTGTGCCCGACCACGTTGGCACATCCACCGTGGCCGCCAGCCACCCGACGTCGGCATCACTGTTCTTCTCGCCGACCACTCATGCGCGCACAGCGCAGAGGTCTTCTGATTCTCGTCCGTCGGCGTTCGTCGCACCGGTACCCGGCGCTGGGGCACCCGGATTGTTCAGTCCCACAGGAGCTTTCCTCGGCCTGATCGGTCCCGGCGGTCTGCTCATCGGCAACGGAGTTCTGCCAGGCCAGAACGGCGGCCTGCTGATCGGCAACGGGGCCGACGGCGGACCGGGCCAGGACGGCGGCCGCGGGGGCCTGTTGCTCGGAAACGGAGGCAACGGCGGGGCGGGCACTCGAGATCATCCGACTGGCGGAAACGGCGGCAGTGCAGGTCTTTTCGGCAATGGCGGCAACGGCGGATCAGGCTACGGCCCCAGCACGACGGCGGGTCCCGTTTACGGTGGCAACGGCGGAAACGGTGGCAACGGCGGCATCTTGATGGGCAATGGCGGTAACGGCGGCGAGGGTTCCGACGCATTCAGCAACGGCGGGCCCGCCACGGGTGGCAACGGGGGCGACGGCGGCAGCGGCGGCGTGCTGTCGGGTGACGGCGGTGCCGGAGGTGACGCCGGCCCTGCCTACAGTCCGGACGGCTACGCCAGTGGCGGCCAGGGCGGCAACGGCGGCGACGCCGGGGCATTGGGTGACGCGGGTGCTGGCGGCAAAGGCGGCGGCGCGGTCACCGGAACAGGCACCGCGGTTGGCGGCAGTGGCGGAAACGGCGGCACCTCCACCGGCACCGGCAACGGCGGAAACGGTGGAGATGGTGGCGGCGTTGGCAGTACAGGATCCGGCACCACCTACGGCGGCAACGGCGGAGCCGGTGGCGATGGCCTACAGGGTGGCGCTGGCGGCCGCGGCGGCGTCGGCGGCACCAACTCCGGAACAACCAGGGGCGGAAACGGCGGCACCGGCGGCGACAGCGGGCCGGGTCATGCCGGTGGGGCCGGCGGCAACGGCGGCAACACGACGACCAACTCTGGAACGACGTACGGCGGCAACGGCGGTGCGGGCGGTGACGGTGGCTTCGGCGCCGACGGCGGTGCAGGAGGTGCCGGCGGCACTGGCAATGCAGGCAACGGCAACGCCGGCAGCGATGGTGAAAGCGGAGCCGGAGCGGTCAACTAGCAGAACGCTTGGGGCGGCAGTCGACCGACTGCCGCCTCAACTGCGTGGGACGAGATACGGCGCGAGTGTCGTCAGCTTCTCGCATGTTTCCTCGAATTCGCGATCCGGTGTCGACTCCTCGATGATGCCGGCACCCGCCCGCAGCCATGTCTTGCCGTCGGCCTCATACGCCGAGCGCAACGCCAGCGCCGCGTCCATTCCACCGTCTGCCGTGAACATCACCACTGCACCGGAATACAGTCCACGGGGGCCGTCGTCCAGCCGCAGTATCGCATCGACACTCTCCGCCTTCGGGATGCCCGACGCGGTCACCGCGGGGAACAAGGCCTCCAGCGCGTCCATCCGATCTTTCGATGAATGCAGCCGGCCGCGGACCGTCGAGCCCAGATGCTGCACGCTCCCCCGCTCCCGCACCGTCATGAAATCCATCACGACCGCGGTACCCGGCTCAGCCACCTCAGCGATCTCCTTCAGCGAGCTGCGCACCGAAATAGCATGCTCGACAATCTCTTTGGAGTTCGACTCGAGATCCTCGCGGGCGGCGCGGTCGTGGTCGTCGCCACGCCCGAACGCGCGCGTGCCGGCCAGCGGTTCGGTCACCACAACCCCGTCGCAATGGACGGCCGCGACGAGTTCGGGACTGTAGCCCAGCGCCCGAAGACCGCCGAGCCGTAGCAGAAACGAGCGCGCGGGTGTGTTGTGTCGACGACCAACGCGGTAACTCGAAGGAAAGTCCAACACGAACGGCACGTCAACACGCCTCGACAGGATCACCTTCTGGTAGCGACCGCAGGCGATCTCGCCGATCGCCGTACCAACCCGCCCGCGGTAGCCACGGGCATCTTCGCGCACATCGACGGCGCTGGGCTGCGGCGCAGCCGATACTCCATCGGTCAGCAGTCGCTGCAGCGCATCGATGTAGCGGTCATCGGCACCGACCACGACCACTTCGGAGCTCGTCACCACCACCTGTGTGCGCGGCGCAAGGATTCGAGCGAGCGGCGTGCCCGGCTGTAGCTCCTGTTGCAGCCCATACCGGTAAACACCGAATTCGAATGCCACCCAACCGAACACCCGATCGACATCCAACAGGAGCCGGTCGATCACCTCGCCAAGCGCTTCGCCAGCCTGACCGCACCAGGCCCGCCGCTGCACGACACCGTCGGTCACCACCCGCAGTTCGTCGCTGTCCAACTCGACGAGGGTCCGCGCACCGCTGGCGAGAATCCACTGCCCGTCGTGCTCGTAGATCAGGTACTCCTCGCCGTCACGCTCCGGCACCGCACTCGCGAGTTCTGCCACCAGGTCGGTCGGCGTGACGCCCGCCGGGATGACGTACGAGAGTTCTTCTGGGCTCGTCTCGATCGTCACTTGGTCACCATCACCCATCCACTCGCTGTTGCTCGCTGCTTCCAGAACTGGCCGTATTGCCCACCGCGCGTGATCAATTCGGCGTGTGTGCCGCTGTCCTGCACGCGGCCGTCGGCCGACAGCACGACGATGTTGTCGGCGGCGGTGACCGTCGACAGTTTGTGCGCGATGACGATCACTGTGCTGCTGTTGGCAAGCCGTCGGATCGAGTCGGCGACGTGGTCTTCGTTCTCGGGGTCGAGCGCGCTGGTCGCCTCGTCGAACAGCACGATCGGCGCTTGTTTCAGCAATGCCCGTGCGATTGAAACCCGTTGACGTTCACCACCAGACAGTGCAGAGCCGCCCTCGCCGACCCGGGTGTGCTTCCCGTCAGGCAGGCGCTCGATCACCGGCAACAGTCCGGCGGTGCGGGCGGCGTCCTCGATGTCCGCATCACCGGCATCGGGCCGTCCGATGCGGATGTTCTCCCATAGCGTGTCGTCGAACAGGTAGACGTCCTGGAACACCAGCGACAGCTGGGCCATCAAATCGGCGGTGCTCTGGTCGCGGACGTCGACGCCGCCGACGCGGACCACTCCGCCGTGGACATCGTAGAAGCGGGCGATCAGCCTGGTGATGGTCGTCTTGCCCGAGCCCGAAGGGCCGACAAGCGCCGTCATCGTCCCTGGTTCGGCGGCCAAGGTGACATCGGTCAACACCTGGCGGCCCGGATAGCTGAACGCCACGTGGTCCAGTTCCACGCTGCCGCGCTTCGACACGGCTTGGGGCGCTGCCGGTTCCGGGAGTGCCGGTGTGTCGAGCACCGAGGTGACGCGGCGCAACTCAGTGGCCGCCATCCGCATCGCCGAGCCGTATTCGGCGAGCGCGGACAGCGGCGAGGCGAACCGTGCGGCGAGGCCGAGAATGGCAACCAGCGTGATCGGATTGATTTCGCCGCCGACCGCGATCCACGCCCCCGCCGCGATCAGCGCCGAGAAAACCGCTTGTACCGCAATGCCGTTGAGCATGAGCCCGGCCACCGATTGCCACAGCGCGCTGCGACCCACACGATGCTGGGCCTCGAACGCGTCAGCCAACGGTTCGTAACGCATGCCGGCACGGCCGAACGCCCGCAGCACCGGCTGACAGCGGGCGAATTCGATCACGCGGCTGTTGACGTGCACAGTCGCGTCATGTGTTCGGCTTTCTGAGCCCGCGATCAGACTCGACGCGAACCGCCCGCACGCCGCGAGCACCACACCGCCGATGAGCGCGACCACTCCGATGCGCCAGTCGTAGACGAACAACCCGACGACGACCGTCGCCGCGCTGGTGGTGTTCAGCACCACCGGGGTGATCAGGTTCGCCCCGCTGGTGCCGACGAAAACCGTTCCCTTGACGGCGATCTGAGATACATGACCGACGGTCTCGCGGTTGAACCAGCCAAGCGGCAAGCTCACCATGTGGTCGCCGAGCCGGTGGTGGAGCAGCCGCATCGTCGCCAGCGCCATCCGAATCGCGAGTGTGGCCTGAACATAATGGGCCACCGCCCCGACAACCACTACGGCGGCAAGCACGCCCAGCCAACGCCCGGCATCTGTATATCGTTCGTCGAACAGTGCCACCGAGATCGGCACCAGCAGGATCATCGCGGCGCCGTGCAGCAGCCCGTAGCCGGTGACCCATGCCAGATACGCGTACATGCGGCCGCGCTGCGGTCCGAGGAGGCGCAGAAAACCCCTGATCACTGGACCACCTCCCACTCCTTGGCCTGAACAGCCGTGTAGGCAGCCCACATCCGGGCGTACTGACCGCCCCGCGCCAGCAACTCGTCGTGGCGGCCCTGCTCGGCGACGCGGCCCGCGTCGAGGACGACGATGTTGTCGGCATTGACGATCGAGCCGAGCCGATGCGCGATGACCAGCACGGTGCGTCCGACGATCAGCCGTGACAGCGCGGCCTGGATCTGCGCTTCGGAGTCAGGGTCGGCGAACGCGGTTGCCTCGTCGAGCACCAGGATCGGCGTGTCGGCCAGCAGCGCGCGGGCGATGCTCACCCGCTGCGCCTCGCCACCGGAGAAGTGGGCGTCTACACCGACCACCGCGTCATACCCGTTGGGCGAAGCGATGATTCGATCGTGAATGTAGGCAGCCTTGGCTGCGTTGACGATGTCGTCGTCAGTGGCGTCGGGCCTGCCGAGCCGGATGTTGTCGGCCACGCTGATGCCGAGCAGTTGGACGTCCTGCAGCACGAAACCGACGTGGCGATACAGCACCGCCGGGTCGATCTCCCGAACGTCGGCTCCGCCGACACGCACCGCTCCGGCAGTCGCATCGTGGAACCGCGGCACCAGGGAGGCAAGGGTCGATTTACCGCTGCCAGACGGGCCGACCAACGCGGTGATAGTGGCAGGCCGCAGAGTGAGCGAAATGCCGTCTAGAACGGTCCGCTGCCCGTCGTAGGAGAAGCTCACCGCATCGAACTGGACCGAGTTGCCCTCGGGGACTTGCGGATTCCTTACCGGGGACAGCGTCGGCGTTTGCAATAGCCGTTGCAGCCTGCCCGCCGCTGCCTGCGCCTGCCTTTGGATATGGGTGGAATATCCGACGGTCAACACGGCCGCGGGGATGGTCATAGCAACCAGCGTCGAGCCGAGCATGTCTATCGGCGCTATCCAGCCGCTACGGACGAACCAGTAACCGCCTGCCAGGTTGGCCAGCAACAACAGTGGTGTCTCGATGAAGATCGACGTCGCGGCCTTGACCTTGGTGAGCGGGCCCATCCAGTTGGCGAAGCTGTCGTTGAACTCGTCGGCCGCGTCGGCAAAACGCTTGTGCGCCTTGCCCGCTTCGCCGAACATCTTGACCACCGAAACACCCGCGATGAACTCGACGATGGTGGCGCTGATCCGTTCGATTCCACGGTCCAGCCTCTCCATCTGCGAGCGCGCGTCGCGGCCCAGCCACGAATAGACCGCGAGATACACCGGGATGGGGGCGAGCGCCAACAGGCCGAGCCGCCAGTCCAGGTAGCAGCAGTACGTCAAGCCGAACAGCGGCGTAGCCAGCGCGCCGGCCTTCTCGACGGCCGAATGTGCTACCAGATAATGCAATTCGCCGACGTCATGCTGGACGGCTTTTCGGACTTCACCTGAAGATGTGGCGCTGAACCAGCCAAGGGGCAGCCGGCCCAACGTTTCGACGATGCGGCGGCGCAGCGAGCGCTGCAGGTCGACGTCGGCCAAATGCGTGATCGTCAACGCCGTCCCGCTGGCGAGCGTGCGCACCATCAGCGCAGCGATCACCACCGCGACGATCGTCCACAGTCGCGCCGTATTCACCGGCCCCTCGGCCAGCAGCGCGCGGCCGAGTTCGACGATGCCGACGAACGGTGCGACAGTCGCCGCCGACGCAATCAGCTGGATCCGCTGGGCCCTGCCGGTGGCGACGCGAACGGGAGCGAGCAACTGCTGTAACGCCAGCGCGTCGAACTTGGCGCGACCTATGGGTCCGGTGGACTTCTCGGCCCGTTCCGACTCGACCTCGAGCGTTTCTTGCACAGCCGTCATCCAGCCTCCAGCGGGCACATAGGTAAGGTTTGCCTAACCCTAGTGCGCGGCCGCCGGAATTTGGGGGCTACCCGATGTCGGCTAGCGCATTGTCTTGATCGCCAGCGGCTCGTTGCTGCCGGACACCCGGATGTCGACTGTCTTGATCTGCTTGGCGGGAATGCTCGTCGCCGCCGACAGTCCCGTCGCCTCATCTCCGGCGGGCTTCCACGAACCCACCGTCTGCTGCACGCCGTCGTGGGTCGTCACGACGATGTCGTAGCTGGCGACATTCCGCGACCAGTCCTTGGTGTACTGGCACGCCCAGTTCAGCTCTGTGCCCCACTTCTTCTCGGTGACGGCGAGCTCGGCGGTGAGCCCGCCGCGAGGGGTTGGCTGCATCGCCTGCATCGCAACTGTCTGTGTCGGGGCCGGCGAATTGGCGAACACCGTCGCCCCGACGATGCCGCCTGCGATCAACAGCGCCGCCGCCGATGCCGCCGCTCCCGCCAGCCACCTGCGACGTGAGCGCTGTTGCCGCTTGGCCGCCGCGTGGGCGAGCGATGCGATGTCGTCGGGCCGCTGCTCCGCGGGCGGCGCACCGGCAAGGTCGGTCAGCGCGACCGCCTCGTCACGACTCAACGCGTTGAGAATGCCTGGCATCCCTGCGAGTTCGGTGAGTTCGGCTGCCCGCGCCGGGTTGGCCGCAAGGTAGCTCTCATACGTTCGTCGTTCTTCGAGGCTGAGCGCGCCGAGGACATACGCGGCATCCCATTCGGCAAGGTCGTCATCGTTCATCGGACAACCCCCCTTTCCTGCAACGCAATTCGCAACGCACGAAGCGCGTAGTGAAGCCGGGACTTGACGGTTCCCTCCGGAATACCCTCTTGCTGGGCGATATCGGCCACTGTTTGGCCGAGATAGTAGGCGCGCACGATCGCGGTGCGATGGTCCGGCGACAGCGACGTCAGCGCGTCGGACAGGATCCACTTGTCGAAAGCCGGCCCGATCACATCGGGCGACGCCCGCTCAGGGAGGTATTCGCTTTGCAGTTCGCGGGTGTATCGCGCGCTGCGCCGGTCGTCGATCACCAGATTGCGCGCGACGGTGAACAGCCACGCGCGCACGTTGTCGGTGGGCTGCTCGAGCACCTCCGGCTTGCGCCAGAGCCGCAGCAACGACTCCTGCACCACGTCTTCGGCGAACGGCATGTCACCCCTCGTCAGTCTCAAGACGTAACGCAACAGCGTGTGGCCATGCTCGTCGTGCACAGCCCGCAGCAGCGCCGCCTGCTCGGAATCGTCAGCCATGCTTCATGCCCCGCGCATCCCTTGCTTTCTGTCGGCCTTCGCTGAGCACAACGATGCAACGTAGGTGAATCGTTCAAAGCGGTTTTCGCGGATTGCCGATCAGGCCAGCAGCGCCCGAACCACCGCGTCGGCCAGCAGCCGCCCGCGGTCGGTGAGCACCAGCCGATCGGCGCGCAGCACTACGAGGCCGTCGGCAATCGCCGTTTCGGCGCGGGCGCGTTCGGCTTCGTCCAACACGGCTGTGGGCAGACCGTCACGCAGCCGCAGCCGCAGCATCACGTCCTCGACGTGGCCGGTGGCGTCATCGAGCTGCTCGAAATCGGCCACCGGCAACAGGCCGTGGGCCAACGACTGCGCATAAGCGTTGGGGTGCTTGACATTCCACCACCGCGTGGCGTCCACATACCCATGCGCCCCTGGCCCAGCGCCCCACCATTCGCCGCCGTTCCAGTAGCCGATGTTGTGCCGGCATTCACCGCCGGGCCTGCTCCAGTTGGAGACCTCGTACCAGTCGAACCCCGCCTCCGACAGCCGACCGTCAAGCAACTCGTAGCGCTGGGCGAGCACATCGTTGTCGGGCGCTGCGATCTCGCCGCGCCGCACCCGACGGGCCAACGCCGTCCCGTCCTCGACCACCAGCGCGTAGCCGGATACGTGGTCGACGCCCGCCTCGATCACCGCGTCTGCAGAACGGCACAGGTCGTCGTCGGACTCCCCCGGTGTGCCGTAGATGAGGTCGAGGTTGACGTGGGCGAAGCCGGCGTCACGGGCCTCGCGCACCGCATCCAGTGCCCGGCCCGGCGAATGCACGCGGTCAAGCACTGCCAGCACGTGCGGGACGACGGACTGCATGCCCAGCGACACCCGGGTGTACCCCGCCGTCCGCAATTGCTCGAAAAACGCAGGCGACGTGGACTCCGGATTCGCCTCGGTGGTCACCTCGGCGTTCGGAGCCAGGCTGAAGTGTGCGCGAATCGCCTCGAGCACCGAAGCCAGCCCGTCGCCGCCGAGCATCGAGGGGGTGCCGCCCCCGACGAACACCGTGTCGACGGGCGGCGGCCCCAACCGCGTCGCCGCCAGAGTGAGCTCACCACGCAGGGCTTCCAGCCAGCCGGCGGGGTTCGCGCCACCCAGTTCTGTGGGCGTGTAGGTGTTGAAGTCGCAGTAGCCGCAGCGCGTCGCGCAGAACGGCACGTGGATATAGATGCCGAACGGCCGACCTGGCGTGGTGGCCAGATCGGGCAGCTCACTAGGAGCCGTTCGGACTGTCATGCAGACCAGTCTCCCAGAGCCGACTTTTACTCACCTTGCGCGCAAATCTGTCCCGGTTAGGGCCGGTGTGGGTATTCGTGGCACAATTGGCGACGTGACTGCCGTCCGATTCCCCCAGCGTGTATCCCTGGTGGCGCGGCTGCATGTCGACCTCAAGCGCGTTTGTACCTGTTGTTGTCTGCCTTGACGCGCTAGATCTCAGGACCCAGCCCACCCCGTACTTCAGCTGGCCGCCGGATCTGCGCCGCCGGACAGCCCACCGGTGAAACGCGCGATCCGGCTCCAATAAGGAGCCCACACCAACATGACCACCGCGGAATCAAAGCCCGTGAAGCGCCCGCGTGGCGAGGGCCAGTGGGCCCTCGGCTACCGCACCCCGCTCAACCCCAATGAACAGTTCAAACGTGACGACGACGCGCTGAACGTGCGCGCGCGCATCCTCGACATCTACTCCAAGCAGGGCTTCGACAGCATCGACAAGCAGGATCTGCGTGGCCGCATGCGCTGGATGGGCCTGTACACCCAGCGTGAACAGGGCTACGACGGCACCTGGACCGGCGACGAGAACGCCGACATCCTCGAGGCCAAGTACTTCATGATGCGGGTGCGCTGCGACGGCGGCGCGCTGACGAACGCCGCACTGCGCACGATCGGCGAAATCTCCACCGAGTTCGCCCGCGACACCGCCGACATCAGCGACCGCGAGAACGTTCAGTACCACTGGATCCGCATCGAGGACGTGCCGCAGATCTGGGAGCGGCTCGCCGCGGTCGGCCTGCAGACCACCGAGGCCTGCGGCGACTGCCCGCGTGTGGTGCTCGGCTCGCCGCTGGCCGGCGAATCGCTCGACGAGGTGCTGGACCCGACCTGGGCCGTCGACGAGATCGTGCGCCGCTTCGTCGGCAATCCGTCGTTCTCCAACCTCCCGCGCAAGTACAAGACCGCGGTGTCTGGCCTGCAGGACGTCGCCCACGAGGTCAACGACATCGCGTTCATCGGCGTCAACCACCCCGAGCACGGCCCGGGCCTCGACGTGTGGGTCGGCGGCGGCCTCTCGACGAACCCGATGCTGGCGCAGCGCCTTGGCGTGTGGGTACCACTGGACGAGGTGCCGGAAGTGTGGGAGGCCGTGACGTCGGTGTTCCGCGACTACGGATATCGCCGGTTGCGCAGCAAGGCGCGGCTGAAGTTCCTGATCAAAGACTGGGGCGTCGAAAAGTTTCGCCAGGTCGTCGAGGACGAGTACCTCGGCCGCAAGCTGATCGACGGTCCGGCACCCGAACCGCTGAAGCATCCGATCGACCATGTCGGCGTGCAGAGGCAGAAGAACGGGCTCAACGCCGTCGGCGTCGCCCCGATCGCGGGTCGGGTCACCGGCACCATCCTGACCAAGGTCGCCGACCTCGCCGCAGCCGCTGGCTCCGACCGGATCAGGCTGACGCCGTACCAGAAGCTGGTCATCCTCGACGTTCCCGACGACAAGCTCGACGCGCTGGTCGCCGGCCTGGACGCGCTTGGCTTGCCGTCGCGGCCGTCGTCGTGGCGCAAGAACTTGATGGCCTGCACCGGCATCGAGTACTGCAAGCTGTCGTTCGCCGAGACCCGCAACCGGGCTCAGGTGCTGGTGCCCGAGCTGGAGAAGCGGCTCGAGGACATCAACGCCCAACTCGACGTGCCGATCACCGTCAACATCAACGGCTGCCCGAACTCGTGCGCGCGGATCCAGGTCGCCGATATCGGGTTCAAGGGTCAAATGATCGACGACGGCGACGGGCCGGTCGAGGGTTTCCAGGTGCATCTGGGTGGCAGCCTCGGCCTGGACAGCGGTTTCGGCCGCAAGTTGCGCCAGCACAAGGTGCTGTCCACCGAGCTGGGTGACTACATCGACAGAGTGGTGCGCAACTTCGTGAAACAACGCGAGCAGGGTGAGCGTTTCGCTACGTGGGCAGTACGAGCAGACGAGGCGGATTTGCGATGACAGAAGTGACGAACGACACCGACTTGCAGGCCCTGGCCGAGCGGGGCGCCGCGGAGTTGGACGGCGCGAGCGCGCTTGACCTGTTGCGGTGGACCGACGAGAACTTCGGCGGCAACTACATCGTCGCGTCCAACATGCAGGACGCGGTGCTCGTCGATCTGGCTGCCAAGGTCCGCCCGGGAGTGGACGTGCTGTTCCTCGACACCGGTTACCACTTCGTCGAGACCATCGGCACGCGCGACGCGGTCGAGGCGGTTTACGACATCAACGTGGTCAACGTCACCCCGGAGAACACCGTCGAAAAGCAGGACGAGTTGTTCGGCAAGGATCTGTTCGCCCGTGAGCCCAACGAATGCTGCCGGATGCGCAAGGTCGAGCCACTGAGCAAGGCGCTCCGCGGCTACTCCGCGTGGGTGACGGGAATCCGTCGCGTCGAGGCGCCGACTCGTGCCAACGCACCGCTGATCAGCTGGGACAAGGCTTTTGGGTTGGTGAAGATCAACCCGCTAGCGGCGTGGACCGACGAAGACATGCAGGCCTATATCGACGACAACGATGTGCTGGTCAATCCCCTTGTGTTCGAAGGCTATCCGTCGATCGGCTGCGCGCCGTGCACGGCGAAGCCCGTCGAGGGTGCTGATCCGCGCAGTGGCCGGTGGGCGGGCCTGTCGAAGACGGAATGCGGTCTGCACGCATCGTGACAGCTCTGATCCTCACTGCGCACGGGTCTGCTGATCCGCGCTCGGCGGCATCGGCGCATGAGGTCGCGAACACCATCCGCAGAATGCGACGAGATGTCGACGTGCGGGTGGCGTTCTGCGAGCAGAACTTTCCGAACCTACGCGACGTGTTGGTCGCGACGGGACGCAACGCCGTGGTGGTGCCACTGCTGCTCGCCGATGCGTATCACGCGCGCGTCGATATCCCGGCGCTGATCGCAGACTCCGGGGTCGACGCGCGGCAGGCCGACGTACTCGGCGAGGACGACCGGCTCATCGCGGTACTTCGGCAACGGATGACGCACGCGGGAGTTTCGCATCTGGACCCCGACGTGGGCGTTCTCGTTACCGCCGTCGGTTCCTCACGCCCGCAAGCCAATTCGCGCACCAGCATGGTGGCCGACTATCTCGTCCAACACACGAACTGGATCGCCACCACCGCCTTCGCCACCGGCCCGCACCCGACAGTGGCTGAGGCGGCCGACACCTTGCGTGAGCGTGGGGCCTCACGTCTGGTCATCGCGCCCTGGTTCCTTGCACCTGGCCGGATAACCGATCGCGTTGCCGAATATGCTCGGGCACAAGGGATTCCGATGGCGGCCCCGCTTGGGCCCCATCGGCTGGTCGCCGACACGGTACTGGATCGCTTCGATCAAGCACTGGCCGCTCAGGTGGCGGCCTAGTTCATCGGCCTCTGCTCGGCTGCGGGGCGGCCGACGATGACGAGGACGGCACAGTGGACGGGCGTTCGATGATGGTTGACGCCGGGCCGCCAACTCGGTACCGCGCTCCGCGGTGTTCGTCAGGTAGCCGGTCGCCGTTGCCCAACAGCTTGTTGCGCAGAGTTCCCGGCGCATAGCCGGACTGGTAGGCGCCGCGGGCTGTCAGCACCGGCACGACGTAGTCAACGAAATCGCTGAACGATCCAGGCGTGACGGCGTAGGCGAGGTTGAACCCGTCGACGTCGGTTTCCTCTACCCACTCCTGGAGGGTGTCGGCTACGCGAACCCCCGAACCGACGATGCGCGGACCCATTCCGCCGATCTCGCCCCACTCCGCGATGTCGCGCACGGCCCATTCTCGACCGTCGGGATCCGCGGACTGAAACGCGGCGACGGCCGACAGGATCGCATTGGAATCGACATTGCCGATCGGCTCCTCGAGCCCGTAGCGCGCGAGGTCGACACCCATCCACCCGGACATGAACACCAGCGCACCCTCTGGATCGCCGTATGACAAGTACTCGGCGTGCTTGGCGTGTGCCTCCTCGTCGGTCTCAGCGGTCACCACGGTGGTCAGGTTGAAGATCTTCGCCGCGTACGGGTCCCGGCCCGCCAGCTCCAGCTCGCGACGAATCGTCGAGACCACCTCGCGCAGAATCGCTTTCGTCGGAGCCGCAGTGAAGATCGCCTCGGCGTTCTCGGCAGCGAACCGCACTCCGCGCGGCGAAGAGCCGGCCTGGTAAATAACCGGTGTGCGCTGCGGGGAGGGCTCGGCGAGATGCACGCCGGGCACGCTGAAATGCGTTCCCTCATGCCCGATGTGGTGCACCTTCGCCGGGTCGGTGAACACGCCGCGTTTCCGGTCGCGGATCACGGCGTCGTCCTCCCATGACCCTTCCCACAGCTTGTAGAGCACCTCGAGATACTCGTCGGCGTGGTCATACCGGGCGTCGTGCGCAGGCTGGTCGGTCTGCCCCATGTTGCGTGCGGCGGCGGGCAGGTATCCGGTGACGACGTTCCAGCCGATGCGGCCATTGGTGAGGTGATCGAGTGTGGACATGCGGCGGCCGAATGGGTACGGGTGCTCGAAACCGGTACCGGTAGTGATGCCGAACCCCAGGTTCTCGGTCACCAACGCCATCGCTGACACCAGCAGCAGCGGGTCGTTAACCGGAATCTGCGCGGCATGTCGAATCGCCGCTTCGTCGCTGGCGCCGTACACATCGTAGGTGCCAAGAACGTCGGCGATGAAGAGGCCGTCGAACCGACCACGCTCGAGCAGTTTCGCCAGTTCGGTCCAGTAACCGAGGTCTTTGTAGCGCCAGGACTGGTCGTCGGGATGCCGCCACAGGCCTGGCGATTGGTGCGCGACGCAGTTCATGTCGAACGCGTTGAATCGGATGACGCGGCTCACTCGATGGAATGCTGCCGAACTCCGGTCCCGAGGTCACCGATTGCATTCAAAGCGATTGTATTTCTGAAACATCAGGCCTTCGTCAGCGACTCATCCTTGTCGGCATTATCGGACCGGGTGGTCTCGGTAGCGCCCGGCAACGGCGGAATACGCGTGGCGCGCACATACACTGTGTCGCCCTCCTTCAACCCCAGCGCCTCGGCGTCGCCGCGGGTGATCTGCGCGGTGAACGGCGTGTGGTCGGCCGCGCTGGTCAGTTCGACGCGAACCTCGAAGCCCAGTACCACAATTCGATCGATGACCGCACGCACCACACCCGTTGCCTGAACGGAATCGTCACTCGTCGCGATCGCCATTTCCGGGTTGCGGCCAACCCGGATGTCGTGGGGGCGAACCAGTGACCCGTTGAGCGACGACACCGCCCCGAGGAACGACATCACGAATGCGTTGGCGGGCGCGTCGTAAACCTCCGTCGGCGAACCGACCTGCTCGATGCGGCCCTTGTTGAGCACCGCGATCCGGTCAGCCACGTCAAGCGCTTCGGCCTGGTCGTGCGTGACCAACACCGTCGTGACGTTCACCTCGTCGTGCAATCGTCGCAGCCACGCCCGCAAGTCCTCACGGACCTTGGCGTCCAGTGCACCGAACGGCTCGTCAAGTAGCAGCACTTCGGGATCGACCGCGAGCGCGCGGGCCAGCGCCATGCGCTGCCGCTGACCACCCGACAGCTGATTCGGGTACCGGGTCTGAAAACCCGCCAGGCCCACCACTTCCAGCAGGTTGTCGACCTTCTCCTTGATCTCCGCCTTGGGTTTTTTGCGGATCTTGAGGCCGAACGCGACGTTGTCGCGCACGGTCAGATGCTTGAACGCCGCATAGTGCTGAAACACGAAGCCGATGCCGCGGCGCTGCGGTGGGATGTGCGTGACGTCGCGGCCGTTGATGGTCACGGAACCGGTGTCAGGCAGGTCGAGTCCGGCGATGGCTCGCAACAACGTCGACTTACCAGAACCGCTGGGGCCCAACAACGCGGTCAGCGAGCCCGACGGCACCTCGAAGTCGACGTTGTCCAGTGCCGCGAAGTCGCCGTAGCGCTTGTTCGCACCTCGCACGACGATTGCGTCGGTCATTACTTTCGTCTCCTTATGCCTACGTGCTCGCGCGCGAACGCCGGGCGTCGAGGACCACCTGAACGATCAGGACGATCACCGCGACGGTCATCAGCAGCGTGGACACCGCGTAGGCGCCGTACTCGTTGCCGCGGTTGTACCGGTCGGCCACCAACAGTGTGAGGGTTTGCGAAGTTCCCGGCAGGTTGGAGGACACCATGATCACCCCACCGAACTCGCCCAGCGTGCGCGCAATCGTCAACACGACCCCGTAGGTCAGGCCCCACCGGATCGATGGCAGTGTGACCTTCCAAAACGTCTGCCACCACTGCGATCCCAGCGTTGCGGCGGCTTCCTCTTGGTCAGTACCGATCTCGTGCAGCACCGGTTCGACTTCACGAATCACGAAGGGAACGGTCACGAAGATGCTCGCCAGGACGATGCCGGGGAAGCCGAAGATGATCTTGAGGCCGAGGTTGTTTTCGACGAACCCGAAGAGTCCCGCGGAGCCCCACAACAGGATCAGCGCGACACCGACCACCACCGGTGAGACCGCGAACGGCAGGTCGATCACCGCTTGCAGGGCACTCTTGCCACGGAACCGGTTGCGCGCCAACACCAATGCGGTTGGCACGCCAAACAGAACGTTGAGCGGCACCACGATTGCCACCACAAGTAGCGACAGTTGGAGCGCCGAGAGCGCCGCAGGGGTGCTGATCGAGTCGAAGAACGCGCCGATGCCGGGCCGGAACGTGCGCCACAGAATCAGCCCGACTGGCACGATGACGAGGATCCCGATGTACGCCAGGGCAAGGTAGCGAAGAAGAAGTCGGACAGCCGGCGTCAGCGTCATTGCGCCAGCTCCTCACGCTTGGCCGCCCTCGATCCGACCGCCCGCAGGATGAACAGTACGACGAACGAAACCACAAGCAACACAATGGAGATCGCCGCGGCGCCGGTGCGGTCGTCGTTTTCGATCAGGGTGCGGATCCACTGCGACGACACCTCGGTTTCACCGGGCACCGCCCCGCCGATCAGCACCACCGAACCGAACTCGCCGATGGCGCGCGAGAACGCCAGCCCGGCTCCGGACAACAGGGACGGCAGCAAGGCGGGCAGGATCACCTGAGTGAAGATCGTCGCGTTGTTGGCACCCAACGATGCCGCAGCTTCCTCGACCTCCCGGTCGAGCTCGAGTAGGACCGGCTGCACCGAACGCACCACGAACGGAAGCGTGACGAACAGCAGCGCTATGCCCACGCCCCACTTGGTGTGCTGAAGATGAAGATCCACAGGGCTATTCGGCCCGTAAAGGGCCAGCATCACCAGGCTCGCGACAATCGTCGGCAGCGCGAACGGCAGATCGATGACGGAGTCGACGAGTCGCTTGCCCGGAAAGTCGTCTCGGGTGAGCACCCAGGCCACTATCAGCCCGAAGAAGAGGTTGACCAGGGTCACGCCTACCGAGATCGTCAGCGTCACCCGGAACGACTCGAGCGCCGCATTCGAGGTGACTGCGCGCCAGAACGCATCCCAGCCGCCGCCCGCTGACTGCCACACGATTGCCGCCAATGGCAGCAGCACGATGACACTCAGCCAGATCGAGGCGGCCCCCACCCGCAACGACGTCGTCCCATACCGACCGCCGAACAGGCGGGGCGCCCGGCCGCCCTCACCGTTTCCGGTGAGTTCTGGCCGGGTCGCCTCCGGATTGGGTTCGACGGTTGCCGTCATCCAGTCGCCTGCTTGTAGATCTTCGTGATGGTTCCGTTGTCCTTGTCGAACAACGCGGGATCAACCGCGCTCCATCCTCCCAGATCAGCGATCGTCCACAGCTTCTCTGGCGTCGGGAAATCGGTGGCGAAGTCGGTCGCGACGGACGGATCGACGGGCCGGAAGCCGGCCTGCGCCCAGATCTTCTGCCCTTCCTTGGTGAACAGGTAGTTCTTCAGCGCGGTCGCCTTGTCCAGATGCGCACTGGAGGTCACCACCGCGACAGGGTTCTCGATCTTGAAGGTCTGCGGCGGGTTGATGTGCTCGACGGGCTTACCCTGCCGCTCGACGTTGATGGCCTCGTTCTCGTAGCTGATCAGCACGTCGCCGGTCCCCTGCAGGAACACGTCGGTGGCCTCGCGGCCGGAACCCGGGCGGGTCTTGACGTGCTCGGTGACCAGCTTGTTGATGAAGTCCAGACCCGCCTGCTGGTCCTTGCCACCGTTGCTCTTCGCGGCGTACGGCGCCAGCAGGTTCCACTTGGCGGAGCCGGAGCTCAGCGGGCTCGGGGTGACGACCTCGATCCCCGGCTGCAGCAAGTCGTCCCAGTCTTTGATGTGCTTCGGGTTGCCCTTGCGGACGACCAGCGAAACGACCGACCCGAACGGGATGCCCTTGGTGGTGTCCGCATTCCAGTCCTTGGCAACTTTGTTCGCCTTGACCAGGCGGCTCACGTCGGGCTCGACCGAGAAGTTGACGATGTCGGCGGGCTTGCCGTCGACGACCGCGCGCGACTGGTCGCCCGAAGCGCCGTACGACGTGGTCACGGCCACGCCCTTGCCTTCGGGGGTGGCGGCGAACGCCGGGATGATCTTGCTCCAGCCGGGCTCGGGCACCGCGTACGCGACAAGCGTCAGCGTCGTCTCAGCGGCCGGCTGATCGCCGCCGCCCGCCACATCGCTGGATCCCCCGCCGCATGCCGCGAGCAGCGACGCCGTGACGGCGAGAGCGGCGGCAGGCCGCCAGGACTTCCGAAGGTTGAGCATTGTTGACCTTTCCTTGCTGGGGACTAACGGGACAGCCCGTCGCGACGGCAAGGCGAGGAATCAGTACATGGGCATGAAAACAGCCGTTACCGACACCAGACCGCGGACGGGAATGGAGTCAGCAACAACAACAGACATCAGCGACAGCACTGAATCCCACGGCAATGAGGGCCAGGATGTGGCCACTCTTGTTGCCGGACGCTGTACGCATGGCGCGAAGAATAACAGAGTCTGGCAACGCACCCATGGTTGGCCTTAGCCCGGTCAACGGGTCAACAACCACGCAACGAGCACCAACACCACGAGGATGACGAGCACCAGGGTGACTCGCGAACGCGGCAAACCACTCACTCCTCGTCCTCGTGCTGATGACGCGCGCGCCGCAGGATTCGAATCCCGTTGCCAAGCGCGCCGTCCAGAAGGATCGCGATCCCGTAGGCCAATGCCAGCACCACCGGCATCACCACCGCGGTCTGTGCGACGAACGGCAGGCCGGAGAGCCACAGTTCGACGCCGTCCCACCAGTTGAGGAAGCCGCCCACCCGGCCAGCGTATTCGATGGGAAGATTGCCTCGTGGCGGCCGACGGTAAGCCCACCGAGAAGACCACCTGTGTGATCGCCGGTGGCGGTCCCGCGGGAATCATGCTGGGGCTGCTGCTCGCCCGTGGCGGCGTCGACGTCACCGTGATGGAGAAGCACGCCGACTTCCTGCGCGACTTCCGCGGTGACACGGTGCATGCCAGCACGCTACGACTGCTCGACGAACTCGGCCTTGCCGACGAGTTCGCCCGGATGCCACACCGCGTGATCGACACGCTGAACATGAAGATCCAGGGCACCGAGGTAAGCATCGACTTGAGCCGAATTCCCGGTCCGCACAAGCACATTGCCCTGGTGCCTCAGTGGGATTTCCTCGAATTGCTGGCTGCGGCGGCCGAGAAGGAGCCGACGTTTCGACTCTTGCGCAGCACCGAGGTGCTGGCGCCGATTTTCGGCGAGGGGACGCGCAGAGAAAAAGTGATCGGTGTGCGCTACCGCGACGGCGAGGGCGAGGTGCATGAGTTGCACGCCGAGTTGACGGTGGCGTGTGACGGCCGCTCGTCGACGCTGCGCGCGGCGATGGGGTTGACGCCGAGGAGTTTCGGCGCGCCGATGGACGTGTGGTGGTTCCGACTGCCGCGTAATCCCGACGATCCGCATGGCCTGGCCGGTGTGCTCGGCGCCGGGCATGCGCTGATCGTCATCGACCGCGGCGACTACTACCAATGCGCGTACGTCATCCCGAAGGGCCGCGACGCAGAGCTGCGCGCGCAGGGCATCGAGACGCTGCACCGCGCCGTGGTGTCTCTCGTTCCGTGGTTGGCCGATCACATCGCCTCGCTGACATCGTTCGACGACGTCAAGCTGCTGGACGTCCAGTTGAACCGGCTGCGGCGCTGGTACGCCGACGGGCTGTTGTTGATCGGCGACGCGGCGCACGCCATGTCTCCAGTCGGTGGGGTGGGGATCAACCTGGCGGTCGCCGACGCGGTAGCGGCCGCCGCCGCGCTGGCGGGCCCGCTGCGCCGCGGCCCCGTGTCGACCAGGCAGTTGGCCCGGGTGCAAGCGCGTCGGTGGCTGCCCGCCGCGCTGATTCAGTCGGTGCAGCGGACCATCCACACCCGCGTCATCGCCGTCGCTGTTTCTGCAGGTCAAGCCGCCGAGCCGCCGTTTTTCGTCCGGCTGGCCGGCAGGGTTCCGGCGCTGCGCTCAGCGGCGGGATACGGGATCGCGATCGGGCCGCTGCCCGAACACGCACCGAAGTTTGCCCGACGCTGAGCCGAAAGACGCTTGGACACGCATCGACACAAGTAGACGCCGGGGCTCTCCGCAGTTGATGATGTCCGCATGGTTCTGCAACAAACCGAACCGTCCGACGGGGCGCCGAAGGCCAATGGCGCAGCGGCCGTTGCGGTCGACGAGTCCGACGCCCCGTTCACCGTGACGGCACCGGTCCCGTATTCCGGCGGCGGGTTGCGGAATCCCTTTCCGCCGATCGCGGACTACGCGTTCCTTTCCGACTGCGAGAACACCTGCCTCATTTCGTCGGCGGGCTCGGTCGAATGGCTGTGTGTCCCGCGCCCGGACTCGCCAAGCGTGTTCGGCGCGATCCTCGACCGCGGTGCAGGTCACTTCCGGCTCGGCCCGTACGGCGTTTCGGTGCCCGCGGCCAGGCGTTACCTCCCGGGCAGCCTGATCCTGGAAACCACCTGGCAGACGCACACCGGCTGGGTCATCGTGCGCGATGCGCTGGTGATGGGGCCGTGGCACGACATCGAGACCCGGTCCCGCACGCATCGGCGCACGCCGATGGACTGGGACGCCGAGCACATCCTGCTGCGCACGGTGCGATGTGTGAGTGGCACGGTCGAGCTGGTGATGAACTGCGAGCCGGCGTTCGACTACCACCGCATCCCCGCGACATGGGAGTACTCGGCGCAGGCGTACGGCGAGGCGATCGCGCGGGCCAGCCGTGACCCCGACGCGCATCCGACGCTGCGGCTGACCACCAACTTGCGGCTGGGGCTGGAGGGCCACGAAGCACGGGCCCGCACGCGAATGAAGGAGGGCGACAACGCATTCGTCGCGCTGTCGTGGTCGAAGCACCCGGCGCCGCAGACCTATGACGAGGCCGCCGACAAGATGTGGCAGACCAGCGAGTGCTGGCGGCAGTGGATCAACATCGGCGACTTCCCGGATCACCCGTGGCGGTCGTATCTGCAGCGCAGCGCACTGACGCTGAAGGGCCTTACCTATTCGCCGACCGGCGCGCTGCTGGCGGCGCCGACCACCTCATTGCCGGAAACGCCTCAGGGCGAACGAAATTGGGACTACCGATACGCGTGGGTGCGTGATTCGACGTTCGCGTTGTGGGGTCTGTACACATTGGGTCTGGACCGCGAGGCCGACGACTTCTTCGCGTTCATCGCCGACGTGTCCGGCGCCAACAACGGTGAGCGCCATCCGCTTCAGGTGATGTACGCCGTCGGCGGGGAACGCAGCCTCGTCGAAGAGGAACTGAATCACCTGTCCGGCTACGACAACGCCCGCCCGGTGCGCATCGGCAACGGCGCCTATAACCAGATGCAGCACGACATCTGGGGCACAATGCTGGATTCGGTCTATCTGCACGCCAAGTCGCGCGAGCAGATCTCCGACACGCTGTGGCCGGTGCTCAAGCAACAGGTCGAGGAAGCGATCAAGCATTGGCGTGAACCCGACCGCGGCATCTGGGAGGTGCGCGGCGAACCGCAGCACTTCACCTCGTCGAAGATCATGTGCTGGGTAGCTTTGGACCGCGGCTCCAAACTCGCTGAGCTACAAGGCGAGAAGTCCTACGCGCAGCAGTGGCGGGCGATCGCCGAGGAGATCAAGGCCGACGTGTTGGCCAATGGCGTCGACTCGCGTGGCGTGCTGACGCAGCGCTACGGCGACGATGCGCTGGACGCCTCGCTGCTGCTGGCGATCCTGACCCGGTTCCTGCCTGCCGACGATCCGCGGGTGCGCGCAACGGTGCTGGCCATCGCCGACGAGCTGACCGAGGAGGGCCTGGTGCTGCGGTACCGCGTCGAGGAGACCGACGACGGCCTGTCCGGCGAGGAAGGCACGTTCACGATCTGCTCGTTCTGGCTGGTTTCGGCGCTGGTCGAGATCGGCGAGATCCACCGGGCCAAGCACCTGTGTGAGCGGCTGCTGTCGTTCGCCAGCCCGCTACACCTCTACGCGGAGGAGATCGAACCGCGAACCGGCAGGCACCTGGGCAACTTCCCGCAGGCGTTCACCCACCTGGCGTTGATCAACGCGGTCGTGCACGTCATCCGCGCGGAGGAAGAGGCCGACAGCTCCGGGGTCTTCGTGCCGGCCAACGCGCCGATGTAGAGACGGTAGCGAGCCGATGACGGCTCGGTAGCGCTTCAGGATCATCGTGGCTTGATCCCTTGTTGACCGCTGACCCATCACGCACGATGACTGCATGAGTTATCGCGTGGGTGAGGACACTTCGCGCCGAGTGATCGACGTGGCCACAGGGATCCTCGTCGCACTGCGCGGCTGCTCCGATCAGGAAGCCTTCGAGGAACTGGTGCGCGTGGTGCATCAGACGGGCATCGGCATCGGGCGGCTGGCCGCCGGTTTGGTGGCGCTGGCGAGCGGCTCGACCACTGCGGAGCATGCCGAGGCGTTCGCGGTGTGGGGCGAGCTGGTGCGGCGTCCGCTGGCCGCGACTTCCTGACAGCGTCAGAAGTATCCGCTCCTCGGCAGCCGGGGCAGCGGCGTCGTTGGAGCGCTTCGCCGCCGTTCACCTTCACCACGCCGTCGGGATTCGCGGCCCCGCACTAGTCACAGCAGCAATCCTCCGACGACGATGACGGCGACGCCAAGAGCAACCAGGAGCCACGGCCAGCCGGCGGTCAATCGCACATCGGCCAGCATCGGTCCGTCGGGGCCTGAGAGGTATGCATCTTCGACCACGAGCAGAGGCTAGGCGTCAAGCATGGCCGATTCACCGGCCACGACGACCGAAATCCCGCTGCCCGGATTGTGCACGTGGACCCAAGTGCTTAGTCAATTCCCCTGTGGCATCGTCTTTTCAGCGAGTGTGCACAGGGCGCGAAACACCACCCTTACACCTTCGAATCAGAGTGGTTGTAACGCTGACGGCAGCGACGCTGTCCTGGCGGTGTTGCCATGTACGAGACACGCACGTCAGGGCTTCGTTAGGTTGAGCACGTGGGCGACGACAACGCGTCGGAAGCCGAGCCTGACTACCGATTCACGCTGGCCAACGAGCGCACGTTTCTGGCGTGGCAACGCACCGCGCTCGGACTGCTGGCGGCGGCCGTCGCCGTCGTGCAGTTGATCCCCGAACTGTCGATTCCCGGCGCACGTCATGTGCTCGGAGTCATTTTGGCGTTGCTCGCGATCCTCACCGCGGGCATGGGAATTCTTCGGTGGCGACAAGCCGATCACGCCATGCGCCGAGGCCTGCCGTTGCCCCGCCATCCCACGCCCATGTATCTCGGCATCGGACTCGTCCTGGTCGGGTTGCTCACCGCGGGCCTCATCGTCGTCAAGGCAGTTTCCGGTTGACGAGCAACAGCCAAACCCAGCCCGAGCGAACCACATTGGCGTGGACGCGGACCTCGCTGGCCGTGCTCGCCAACGGCGCGATCCTGTTGATCCGCGACACGCACGGCAAGCCCAGCGCACCACAACTTGCAGCGGCGGGTGTCGCTGCCCTGCTTGCGATTTCGACCTATCTCATCGGCCACAGGCGCCAACGGATGCTGGCCCAGCGCCCACTGCCGAACCGCATTTCACCGCGGCGCGAGGTCTATCTCACCGGCAGTGCGATCATCGCACTGATTGTGATCAGCGCTCTGGCGCTTACGGTTTGAGCTACTTCTTGGCCGCGTTGGCGACCATCTGGTTGGCGATCGTCGCCGCCTCGTCCTTGACGTCGTAGCTGCAGGCCCATGCCTCAACGGTGACGTTCGAGACCACCGACAGGCCGTGCTGACATGCCCAGCCGCCCGCGTCCTCCTGCGCCGTCAGCTGCGTGATCAAGTTGTCTTCCGAGGCGACGTTGTCGATCTGCCACAAGTAGGTGGCGTTGGCGTCATCAACCGACACCGAATAGCCCGAGCATTTGTCCCACGATGCCTTCGAGTCATCGAAGAACTTCTGCGCCTTCTCGGCCGACGGATACAACACCGCGGTCTGCTCGACCCAGTGCTCGTTGTCCTCACCGGGCTCGCGCACCACTTGGTCGCGCACCGCCGTCCAGCCGCTGCCTGCGTAGACGGGCTCCTCCGCGCCATAGATGGAACCGAGGCAGTCGGGGTCGGAGACCTCGCCCGAGTGATCGGTCATGTCCTCCAGCTCGCTGGTGACCTTCATCTGCGTGGAGCCCATGATGCCGTTGAGTTCGCCAATCGACAGCAGCACGTCGTCGAGCTTGGCCTCGGTCAGCGGCGGCACGTCGATCGGCGCCGCGTTTTGCGCGCGCACCGCATTGCCGGACACTGTGCTCACGCAACCCGAGAGCAGGACGGACACCGCGATGACGGCCCCGAGGGTGCATGCGTGGGCGGCCGTGCGGACAAAGATCACCGCGCTATTGTGACCGACCGGCCCCGAAAGTGTCGGGTAGCCGTCAATTTTTGCTGGTTGCGCAGGCGCGGGCGCTCACGAAACGCCGATCTTCTGCAGCATCAGATTCGCGACGCCAACGGCACCGGCCGCGTTGCCACCGTTGACCGCGGGCGGGTTCGTAACCTCCACATCCACAACGCAATCCGATGTGACGCCGAGGGCGCGCTGGATCGTCGAACCGTTGTCGTGCAGGACGATCGCGGACACCATCTTGTTGTCGACGACGACGTCGGTGATCCGGCTCAACCCATCGGCTCCGTGCTCCGGTTGATGCAACACCAGCGTCTGGCCGTTGCAGCGGTGCCACTTGTCGGCCGCCGCCGCGAAGAACGCCTGAGCATCGTCGGGAGTGGCGAACTGCACGGCGCCGAAAAAGCCCGAGTATGACGGGCCGCTCTGATCCCCGCCGATCCACGACTGACTCGCCACGGTGCGCACCGGATTCGCCTGATACACGATCTTTTCCAGCCGGAAGCCCGCGCTGACGCAGTCCAGCGGCGTGGCCTCTGATTCGCGCACACCTGCCAACAGCATCTCCGGCCCGCCCTTGACGGGGCGGCCCATGAAGCCCGCAGTACCCAGGATGGTGGCCAGTTCGTTGGTCGTCGGCAGGGCCTGATCCAACGCCCGCGACATTGTGGGCTTGGCGGCCTCGGTGATGTGGACGGTGGGAGCACTCTGCACCGCGGCCGAGGAGCAGCCCGCCAGCACCGCGCATGCGCTCAACGCGACGATCGTCGACCGGGTTGAGCGCATCATCGTCTGAAGACTCCTACTTCTTGGCCTTGTCGGCCGGGGCGTCGGTGGACAGCGCGGCGACGAACGCCTCCTGCGGCACCTCAACCCGGCCTATGGTCTTCATTCGCTTCTTGCCTTCTTTTTGTTTCTCCAGCAGCTTGCGCTTACGCGTGATGTCACCGCCGTAGCACTTCGATAGCACGTCTTTGCGGATCGCGCGGATGTTTTCGCGAGCAATGATCTTGGAACCGATCGCGGCCTGCACCGGAACCTCGAACTGCTGACGCGGAATCAGTTCCTTGAGTTTGGTCGTCATCTTGTTGCCGTAGGCGTACGCCGAGTCCTTGTGCACGATCGCGGAAAACGCGTCAACTGCCTCGCCCTGCAACAGAATGTCGACCTTCACCAGCTCGGCTTCCTGCTCGCCTGCCTCCTCGTAGTCGAGACTGGCGTAGCCGCGGGTGCGCGACTTCAGCGCATCGAAGAAGTCAAAGATGATCTCCCCCAACGGCATTGTGTAACGCAACTCAACGCGCTCGGTTGACAGATAGTCCATGCCGCCGAGTTCGCCGCGCCGCGATTGGCACAGTTCCATGATCGTGCCGATGAATTCGCTTGGCGCGATGATGGTTGTCTTCACGACGGGTTCGTACACGCTGCGGATCTTCCCGTCGGGCCAGTCAGAAGGATTGGTGACGACGAGCTCGTCGCCATCTTCTTTCACGACGCGGTACACCACGTTGGGCGACGTGGAAATCAGGTCGAGATTGAACTCACGCTCGAGCCGCTCGCGGGTGATCTCCATGTGCAGCAGGCCGAGGAAGCCGCTGCGGAATCCGAAACCCAGTGCGACCGAGGTTTCCGGCTCGTAGGTCAGCGCGGCGTCGTTGAGCTGCAGCTTGTCCAGCGCATCGCGCAAATCGGGATAGTCGGAGCCGTCGACGGGATACAGCCCGGAATAGACCATCGGCCGGGGTTCGCGGTAGCCGGTCAGCGGCTCGGTCGCGCCGTGGCGCGCTGCCGTCACGGTGTCGCCGACCTTCGACTGACGCACGTCCTTCACGCCGGTGATCAGGTAGCCGACCTCGCCGACGCCGAGGCCGACGGACGGCTTCGGTTCGGGTGAGACGATGCCGACTTCCAGCAGCTCGTGAGTGGCGCCGGTGGACATCATCTTGATGCGCTCGCGCGGGACGATCTTGCCGTCGACGACGCGGACGTACGTCACCACACCGCGATACGTGTCGTAGACAGAGTCGAAAATCATGGCCCGCGCTGGGGCGTCGGCGTCACCGACCGGCGGCGGGACCTCGCGGACGACGTGGTCGAGCAGTTCGGAGACGCCCGCGCCCGTCTTTCCGGACACCCGCAGCACATCGGTGGGCTCGCAGCCGATGATGTGGGCGATTTCGGCGGCGTACCGCTCCGGGTCGGCCGCGGGCAGGTCGATCTTGTTGAGCACCGGGATGATGTGCAGGTCGCGGTCCAGCGCCAGATAGAGGTTGGCCAGCGTCTGCGCCTCGATGCCCTGGGCGGCGTCCACCAGCAGCACGGCGCCTTCGCACGCCTCCAGCGCGCGGGACACCTCATAGGTGAAGTCGACGTGGCCAGGAGTGTCGATCAGATGCAGCACATAATCGGTGCCATCCAGTTGCCATGGCAGCCGGACGTTTTGGGCCTTGATCGTGATGCCGCGTTCACGCTCGATGTCCATCCGATCCAGGTACTGCGCACGCATGTCCCGATCGGCAACCACACCGGTCAGCTGCAGCATTCGATCAGCCAGCGTCGACTTGCCGTGGTCGATGTGGGCGATGATGCAGAAGTTCCGAATCTGCGCCGGCGCCGTGAAGGTTTGGTCGGCGAAACTGCTGATGGGAATCTCCTGGTGAGCGCGTTGGTGTGCGGTACCAGGGTATCTAGGCGAGGCCGTCTCGACACAATCGCGGCCGCTGCGACTCCCCTATGCTCGGGTTTATGGCCCCGCCATGGAAACCACTGCAGACGTTTCAACGCTTTGCGGAGAACCTGGTGTTCAACGAGGCGCCCAAGTTCATCCGTCAACAGCTGCAGACCGGCATCCAGACCAGCATCAGAATCGGGCTCGACGCGCTGTCCGGCATGCCCACCGACGAGGCCCCGGCCATCACCGCGGGCCGCCCGGTCACCGACAACAGCGTTCCGACCGCACAGCGGGCGCGCAAACTGGTGTACGCCCCTGACCTGGACGGCCGCGCCGATCCCGGCGAGATCGTATGGACCTGGGTGGTCTACGAGGACGATCCGACCCGCGGCAAGGACCGGCCGGTGCTGGTGGTCGGCCGCGACCGCTCGACGCTGCTTGGCCTGATGCTGTCCAGCCAGGAACATCACCGCAACGACCGTGACTGGGTCGGCATCGGCAGCGGTAGCTGGGACTACGAGGGCCGGGCCAGCTGGGTGCGGCTGGACCGCGTGCTCGACGTGCCCGAAGAGGGCATTCGGCGTGAGGGCGCAATCCTGGAGCGCGAGGTGTTCGAAATCGTGGCCGCCCGGCTGCGCGCCGAATACTCCTGGAGCTAGCCGCCATTTCGGCGTGGGCCCCCGCGCAAGCTGGGGAGGACCGTGTTTGCACGCAACACGCCGCACTTTCTTGGCATTTTGGGGTCGCTCGCGGTAGTTATCGCGGGTTGCGCCACATCGGCCACATCGGCGGCCCGCCATCGGGCAGCTTGATCTCGCCCATGATCTCGAAGCCGAACCGCAAGTAATACGACTCGTTCTTCGGATTGCTGTTCTCCAGGTATGCCGGAGAGCCTTCGGCGTCGCACCGGTCGAGCCGCGACAGCATCAACGCGTGGCCGAAACCCGCTCCCCGCACGGCCGGGTCGCTGCCGATGAGCATGAGATACCAGTGGGGCTCTTCGGGATGGTGCTTTTCCATCAGCTCCATCACCCGCATGCTCGCGGGTACTCGGGAGCGAAATGCCCACAGCATCGTGGGCGTCGTGATGAGCTGCTCGACCAGGCCAGGCTTGCGTTGGCCTGGTGGATCCCACAGCGTGGCGGCGCCGACGACGCCGTCGCGCACCCCGACCTCCGAACCCGCGCGCGGCAGAAAATGATGGCGGGCCAACGGAGCGAACGCCCTGGTCAGCGCCGTCAGCCGGGAGCTGTCATCGGGCAGCATCCAGCTGGTCACCGGGTCGTCGTAAAACGCCTTGGCCAAGACGCGGGCAGCGCCGCGCACATCGCTCCGCCCCAGGGGGCGGACGCCGATCGACACTCAGCGCCCTTGAGTGATGTAGGCCTGGAGATGCTGCTGCTCGGCCTCGAGTTCTTCCAGTCGGTTCTTCACGACGTCGCCGATGCTGACGATGCCTGCCAGGCGCCCGTCGACCACGACGGGCACGTGCCGCACCCGATTCTCGGTCATCAGTGCACTGAGGCTGTTGACCGAATCCTCCGGTGTGCACGTCACCACCACCGTCGTCATGATCTCCGACACCGGGCGGTGGAGTATCTCGGTGCCCAATTCGTGCAGCTTGCGCACGACGTCGCGCTCCGAAACGATGCCGACCAGCCCGTCCTGCGACACCACCACCATGGCGCCGATGTTGTGCACGGTGAGCTCCGTGAGCAGACCGGCGACCGACGTCTCGGGCGTGATGGTGGCCACCGCCGCACCCTTGTTCCGCAATACATCTGCGATCCGCATGGTCGCCTCCCGCTCGTGACTTACTTCACAGGCTAAGGCCGGCGCACCCGGCGTGAAAGGCATTTCGTGGTTGCAACACTGTCACGTCTGCGACCTGCCTGTTCGGTTGATATCTGCGGTCAAACGATGCCAAACAGGCGCGCGACCGGAATACAGTTTCGGCAAGATTCGTTAGGAGCCACCATGACGAGTGCCAACGCAGTGCCCACGGTCAAATTGGGCGACGAATTAACTGTCAGTGCAATCGGTTTCGGCGCCATGGCGCTGACCCCCGTGTATGGCGAAGTCGACGACACCGAGTCGCTTGCCACGCTGCATCGCACGGTGGACCTCGGCGTGACGTTCATCGATACCGCCAATATCTACGGCAATGGCAACAACGAGAAGCTGATCGCCAAGCTGCTCGCCGACCGCCGCGAGGAGGTCACGCTCGCCACCAAGTTCGGCATCCAGGGCAACCCGGCCGACCGGGCCGCAGGCAAGATCGGCGTCCGTGGCGACGCCGCCTATGTCGCGCAGTGCATCGACGAGAGCTTGCAGCGGCTACAGACCGACGTGGTCGACCTCTACTACATGCACCGCCGCGACGTGACCGTGCCGATCGAGGAAACCGTCGGTGCCATGGCCGAATTGGTGGCCGCAGGCAAGGTCCGCCATCTGGGCCTGTCGGAGGTGACGGCCGACGAACTGCGGGCGGCAACCAGCGTGCATCCGATCGCCGCCGTGCAGAGCGAATGGTCGATCTGGAGCCGTGACGTCGAACGGAACGTGGTACCCGCGGCCGCCGAGCTCGGCGTCGGCTTCGTGCCGTATTCGCCGTTGGGCCGGGGGTTTTTGACCGGAACGGTCCGGTCGGCCGCCGACCTGTCGTCGCCGAACGACTTTCGCAAGACGATGCCTCGATTCAGCGAGGGCGCGCTGGACGCCAACCTCGCGGTGGTCGAAGTGGTCAGGTCCGTCGCTGAGCAACAGGATGCGACGCCGGCCCAGGTGGCGCTGGCGTGGCTGCGCTACCGCGCCGAGGCGCTTGGTGTGGCCTCGGTGCCGATTCCCGGCACCCGACGGGCCGAACGAGTCGCGGAGAATCTCGGCTCTCTGTCGGTGTCACTGACGCCTGAACAGCTCGACACGCTGGATGCTGCCGGCGCGTCGGTCTCGGGCAATCGGTTCGCGGACATGACGTTCGTCTCGGCAGGGCGCGAGTAGTCACTCCGGCTGCGGAGGTGTGACGCGTAGCGCGATCGATGCGTCGTCGAACTGCGCTGCCTGCGCGCGGATTCTGCTGATCTCGCTGGGCCGCTTCAGCAGTCCGCGGACGGCGATGATGGCGACCTGCTCGCCGACCCGGATCGCCTCTTCGACCCGGTCGCCCTGATCCGTGTGTAGGCGTGTGCGCTTCTGGGCGCCCTCATCGAAGTTCAGCAGTAGGCCCGCGGTTTCCTCGCGATCGCATTCGATGAACTTGCCCTCGGTGATCGCGGCCCCGATCAGGTCGACGACCCAGTTCTTCAACCGCTCGTAATCCGCCCAGAATTGGTGGAATTCGGCCCGCTGGTCGTGGGCGATCCGTTGGATTTCGTTGAAGTCGATCGGCGACAGCGCGAGCTGCATGGTGTCGAACCGCAGCAGCCGGTAGAGCTTGACCGCGGGCGAACCGGAGCCCGCGCCGACCTCGGCGATGAACTTCAGCGGCGCCCGGTTGACCAGCAGGGTCTCGCCGAGCAACTGTTCCTTGTTGCGGAACCAGTAGTACAGCGACGACTGCTGCAGGCCCGCCGCACGCGCGATGTCGCTCATCGTCGTTTGGGCGTAGCCCTTTTCCGAGAACAACTTGGTGGCCGCGTTGACGATGTCGGCACGCGGCTTGACGGCCCGTGCGGCATCGACGCGGTTGGTGGCGGTGTTGCGCGGTCGTCCGATGGCGTGGAGTTTAGCCAAGCGGCGGCTGCTCACTGTGCGCACGCGTGACGGTGTCACGCGCGGCGGTGACCACGTCGCGCCACAACTCGAGGCCCATCGACTTCGTCGCCCGCGACGGATATCCGGTCACTCCGTTGGTCGACACGTGCTGGACTGCATATTTGAAGACGGCGCCTTCGGTCCGGTCGGGATCGTCGGCGTCGCCGATCCTGTCCGTGTCGACCAGCTCGGGCCGCAGCACCAGCATGAGCGATGTCTCCGCGGCGTTCGCGTGCCAGTCGAGCGCATCCTCCGTCGCGCGCTGCGCAATGTCGGGTGTCAGATCCCACCACTGCATGACACCGATGCGCAGCTCGGGAAACTCCCGCCGGAAACGATCGCATGCGATCCAGAGCGCAGCGGCATTACCGACATGACCATTGACGAACAACAGCCTTCGGAAGCCGTTGTCGACGCAGGCTTCCGCGACAAGGTATGCCGTCGCAGCGGTCTCCTCGCCCGAGAACGCCACCGTTCCCGCGAGCCGGGT
Source organism: Mycobacterium sp. OAE908 (assembly GCF_017872775.1). Classification (NCBI taxonomy): domain Bacteria; kingdom Bacillati; phylum Actinomycetota; class Actinomycetes; order Mycobacteriales; family Mycobacteriaceae; genus Mycobacterium; species Mycobacterium sp. OAE908. The sequence goes on along the minus strand of NZ_JAGGJL010000002.1, from coordinate 556,323 downwards.
GCCGTGAAAAAAGCTGGCGCCGAAGGCAAGTGGCGGCAGCACGACCGCCGTCTCCCCCGCCGCCGCATCGGCCAGCGCCGTCGCGATGATCGTGTCGGTGCCCACTGGCAGATGGGGCCCGTGTTGTTCGGTGGCGCCGACGGGTATCAGCGCCACGCAGTCGGGGTCGGCTGCCAAGCGATCGGCGAGTTGGGTCGACGTGAGTTCTTCCCACAGGTGGCTCATGGTCACCAGAACCTCAGGTAACGCTCGGTCTCCCATGCCGACACGTGTGCGGTGTACCCGTCCCATTCGGCGCGCTTCTCGGCGACGAACGAGTCGAACATGGCGTCGCCGAAAACGCTGCGAACCAGTGGATCGGCTTCGAGCGCGTCGATCGCTTCACCCAGTGACCTTGGTAGCCAACCGATTCCGCGCGCCATAAGGTCCGGTTCGGTCAGCCGGTAGAGGTTGTCCCGGTTGGGCTCGCCCGGGTCGAGGCCCCCGCGGATGCCTTCGAGGCCTGCGGCCAACATCAACGCGCCCCCGAGGTAAGGGTTGTTGGCGCTGTCGGCGGCGCGGCACTCGACGCGTCCACCGCCCCTCGGGATACGCAGCATGTTCGTGCGGTTGTTGTCGCCGTAGCAGGCGAACACCGGCGCCCACGTCAGGCCGGACATGCTGCCCTGCTTGACGAGCCGCTTGTAGCTGTTGACCGTCGGCGCAATGACCGCGCAGATCGCATCCGCATGGCGCAGTACGCCCGCGATGAACTGGTAACCCAGCATCGACAGTCCGCATCCCCGCGGATCCTCGTCGGCAGCAAAGAGATTCGTACCCGAGGTGTCGGCAAGCGACATGTTGTAGTGGGCGCCGCTGCCGGTACGGTCGGCGAACGGCTTGGGCATCCACGATGCGAACAGACCGTGCTTGCGGGCGATCTCGCCGACCATCATCCTGAAGAACACCAGCCGGTCGGACATCGTCACCACGTCGGTATAGGTGAAGTCGGTTTCGAACTGCCCGTTGCCGTCCTCGTGGTCGAAGGAGTAGACGTCCCAGCCGAGTTCGTTCATCGCGGACACGATCTCATCGACCACCGGGTAGTTGTGCAGCATGGTGCGCAGGTCGTAGCAGGGCTTGTCGAGATTGTCGTCGGGGCTCGCTGGCGATGGTTTGTCGTTGTCGGTGAGCAGAAAGAACTCCGTCTCGATGCCGAGATTGAAGGTGTATCCGAGCGTCGCGGCGTCGGCCGTCACGCGCTTGAGGATCTGTCTGCTGCACGCCTCGAACGGACTGTCGCCGATCCACAGATCGCCTGGAAACCAGGCGATCTCGCGGTTGAACGGCATGATGATCGGCGCGTCGAGGTCAGGATGCGGGGCAACCTCGTCGTCGTTGACATCCTGTGGCACCCCGTCCAGGGCAGCCCCGGTGAACATCTCGGAGCCCAGCGCAGCCTGGGTCAGATGGCCGAGCGGCACCATCTTGCTCTTTGGCTTGCCGTGCATGTCGACGAAGCTGATCGCGGCGTACTTGACGCCCTTGGCCGCGAGCGCATCTGTCACCTCCAGTGCGGTGGACGCGATGCCGGTCTGGCCGTTGAGGGTTGTCGTCATTGTCATCCTGTCGATGCGAGGGTGGTTGGATTGGTCAGTCCGAGTTCGCGGCCGAGGTAGCGGTAGAACTCCCACAGCGGACGTTCGAGGTGTGACAGCCGCCCCTTGCTGGTTACGCCGGAGCGAACCGCGCGCTGCACGGCGGCGCAGACGTCGAGATCCTCGCGATGGACGTCGCAGATCAGCTTGACCAGCTCGTTGCGGCGTTCCTCAACATTGGGTGCGGCGAGCGAGGCGGGCGACATGCAGATGTCGAGCTGGAGCTCGATCTTGCCCGCGCCCAGCGGAAGCGTCTTGAGCCAGTACATGTATGCCGGGCCCATCGCGATCTGCAGCAGGGGGTAGGCGATGAAGATCAGCGACCGGTCTTTGTGCTCTGCGGTCAGCGTGTCGGCACCCGGCGACAGGAACGGCGGGTCCGAGGGGTATTCGGGCCGCTGCTGTGACCACATCGTGGTGAAGTAGTCGCCGACCTCACCGGTGAAGCTCATCGCGGCGGGGAATCGGTCCTCCAGCGACCCGCGGTGCGGGCCCATGTGGTGGTAGCACTCCATGAAGTTGTCCACCATGATCTTCCAGTCCCAGTCGCACACCCCCCAGTCGGTCTGCTCGACGGTCTGGTAGTTCTCCAGGTCGTAGGCGTCGACGATCGGATCGAGCGCGGCGTATTGGCTCGCCAAGGACTCGGCCTGCCCGTCGAAGTTCACCATCACGAAGCCCTTCCACACCTCGTGCCGAAACTTCTTGAGCGGGTGGTCATTCCGGTCGAAACCGGGCGACTTCTTCATCTCCGGCGCACCGGCTAGATGCCCGTCCAGACCGAAGGACCACAGGTGGTATGGACACTGCAACACGTTGGCTTCGCCCGCGCCGCTGCACACCTCCATCCACCGGTGCGTGCAATTGCGTGACAGCACGCGAATCTCGGAGTGACGGTCGCGGGTCACCACGAGTGGGGTGCCGAGGATGTCGATGCTGTAGTAGCTGCCGGCAGCGGCCACCTGCTCGACACGGCACAGCGGAATCCAGCCGCGCTTGAAGATGCGGTCGACCTCGGCTGCGTAGAGGTCGTCGCTGTGGTAGGCCTCAGGCGGCAACGTGACCGCCTTCTCGGGTGACTCCACGGCGCACGTGGCGGTGAGGCGGGAGTAGTCGAATGTCATGGCCCGACGTTATGGGCGCTCTGTTGCGGGCGGGTTTCCCGATCGTAAATGACCTATTGAAACTTTTGAGCTGGTCGATCCGTGAATTTCGTGGCTGTTCCAGCCTGGCCTCAATACCCTATTGAAACGAAGGTTTCACTTTCTGACGCGCCCGAAAACGGTAGGAATAAGGGCATGATCGAGGTGACGCTGCTCGGCACTGGTAGTCCGATTCCCGACGCCAGGCGCGCTGGTCCATCCACCCTCGTGCGGGCCGGCGGGCAGACGTTTCTGGTCGACTGCGGACGCGGCGTACAGCAGCGAATGACGGCCGTCGGCGTCGGCGCGAACGGACTCACTGCTCTGCTGCTCACTCATCTCCACAGCGACCACATCGCCGATCTGGGCGATCTCATCATCACCCGTTGGGTGACCACATTCACCCCCGAACCCAATCCGCTGCGGATCATCGGCCCGCCAGGCACCCAGGCCGTCGTCGACGCCACATTGAAGGCGTTCGGCCCCGACATCGGTTATCGCATCGCGCACCACGCCGACCTGACCAGCCCTCCTCCAGTCGAGGTTGAGGAACATGTCGAGGGATTGGTTTGGCATCACGACGATGTGCGGATAACCGTAGCGCCCACCGACCATCGGCCCGTCGAGCCGACCATCGGTTTCCGCATCACCTACGAGGGCGCGTCGGTGGTGCTGGCAGGAGATACGGTGCCCTGTGCCACCCTCGACGAATTAGCTGCTGGCGCAGGGGCATTGGTCCATACGGTGATCCGCAAGGATCTGGTCGAGTCGATGCCGATGCAACGCATCCGCGACATCTGCGACTACCACTCGTCCGTACAGGAGGCAGCAGCCACCGCAGCGCGGGCGGGCGTCGGGATCCTCATCCTCACCCACTACGTGCCCGCGATAGCTCCGGGTCAGGAAGACGAGTGGCGCGCGTTGGCGGCCTCGGAGTTCGATCAGCAGATCGAGCTCGGTGATGACTTGCATCGCGTGGAGGTTCACCCGGGGGTGTGCGCGAAACCGGCCAGCTGATCGGCGGCGTGGGGGCGAAATGGGAATCGGGTGGTTCGACCGCGCTGCTGCGTTGGAGGACTTGACCGCTGCTGTCAAGGACGCGAATCACGGGGGTGCCCTCTACGACACTGCCAGGGCCCTTGTGCCGTTCGCGCTCGACGGAGCCGATCCGGACGCGCCACTGCGAGTGCTGTCGGCCATGCACCCGCGCACCTGGCTTCGGCTGGATGTCGAATTACGGCGCTTGCGCCACATCTTCGGCCCGGGTGACGAGTGGCGCCAGATCACCGACACTGCATGGGCCGGCACCAATTCCATCGCGTTGCTCCTCACCGCCTGCTCGGGCGACGGGCGGCAACGGCAACGGTCCGTGCAATCGCCACTGATGCGCAGTGATCAGCGGCTGCTGCCTGTGCTGCTGATCCGGACCGCCGACTGGGCGAAGCCGGTACGGGACGACGCCTGCCAAGCGCTCCCGCCCGCGCTCGACTCGGCGGACACTGACGGGCTGATGCGGGCGATCGGCGTCGCGATGGTGATGACGGATTGGCAGCGCGGCGACGTCGCGATCGCGGCGGTGACCGAGGCAATGCGCACCCGATCGGACGGGATGCTTGACGCGGCCCGGATCAGCGCCGACGTTCGGGTGCGGCGACTGGCCTACCGGGTGTGGCTGGAGTCGAGTCATACCGAGTCGGACGCGATCATTGCGGCCGCGCTGACCGAATCCGACATTATCTGCCAGCGACTCAGCGCCGATGCCGTCGTCCGTGCCGCCGTGCGCACCGGTCGGCGCGACGCGTTAGATCGTTTGCTTACATCCCGTTTCGCGCGCGTGCGCGTCGAAGCACTTGCCGGACTGGTCCAGATTGGGCACCCGGAGGCGGGCGAAGCGTTCCTAGCCGACCGGTCGGCGATGCTGCGGGCCACCGCGCAATGGGCGATGCGCCGCGCAGGCCGGGACGCCGCCGAACGGTACCGAGCCCTGCTGGCGTCGGGTGACGACTCGGTGGTGCGCGGGGCCATCGCCGGTCTCGGCGAATGCGGCACGGCCGACGACGCGCAGGTGGTTGCTCGCTATATCCGGCACAGCCGTCCGCGGGTACGGGCCGAAGCGATACGGGCAGTGCGGCGGGTCGGCGGGACGCTCGGTCCGGTCGCAGACATGCTCAGCGACTCAGCTCCTGTTGTGGTTCGCGCGGTCGCCGACGCGGTACTTGGCCAGCCAGACCTCGTACCGGCTGATCGGCTGTGGGAGCTGCTGGCCGCGGATCAGCCAGCACATGTGCGGCGCACAGCGTTTCGGCTGCTGACCGCGCGCGACACCTGGACACGGATCGAGGCAGACCTTTGGGGTGTCATCGATTTCAACGAAAGGCTGCGCGCCCACGCGAGGTCAGATCTCACCGGCTGGCTCGACCGCGAGGCCTCAACCGCGTATCAGATGCCACCCGAGTCCACGCGCGAGCGCCTGTACCGGCTGATCGATGCCGCCGAGCCGAACATCGGCACCTCGAAGGCACAGTTACTGCGGTGGCACCTGGGCCTGTCGCGTTAGGCCGCGAGCTGATCCGCCGCTCCTGCAACACAATTGAGGTCAGCATCGGTCAGCGGTCGGCCGCGGGCGATCACCACGACATGTTGAACCCCGCGATCCCTTAGCGCGCAGCATCTTTCGACCAGATCCTCGGTTCCTTCGCCGTTGGCCAGCGCCGTCGTCACGGTGCGCTCGATCTCGCTGGGAGGTCTGCCGACGTCGGCGCAGTGCTGGTCCAGCACGGCGAGCTGCCTGCGGATCGCAGCGCCGTCGTCGGGCACATCGAACAGATTGCAGGCGTCGCCATACTCCGCGACCAGCCGTAGGGTGCGCCGCTCGCCGGTGCCGCCGATCAGCACCGGTGGCCTCGTGGCGGGCCGCGGGTTGCCGATCGGGTGCTCCAGATCCAAATACTCACCGCGGAACGGGGTTTCGTCACCGTCCCACATCTGGCGTGCCAGCCGCAACAACTCGGCCATGCGCGCGAACCGCTCGGCAGTGCCCGGCATGAACAGGCCCATCGCGCGGGCCTCGTCGGCGTTGTAGCCCGCACCGAGTCCGAGCCATGCCCGCCCTGCCGACAGCGCGTCCAATGTGGTGACGGCCTTGATCAGCAGGGTGGGTGCCCGAAATGTCGCGGCGGTCACCATGGTGCCGAGGCGGATGCGCGACGTGACGGCCGCGAGATATCCCAGCGACGTGTACGCCTCCAGCATCGGCTCGTCGAGTCGGCTGGCCGGATCGGCCTGCAACAGGTGGTCGGGCACCCACAGTGTGTCGACCGCTGTGCCGTCCAATGCGCGCGCGAGTGTAGCGAGGCGCTGCCCGATCGAGTCCTGCCACGAGTAATTCGTCACGCTGACACTGAGTTTCATGACCGCGCCGTCGCCTCCTGCTTGTTTTGCCGACGCAGCGGCAACATCGCACCTGCGGCGATCAGCCACACCAGGCCGGTGAACCGGCAGACCGGCAATAGCGGCGACAGCCCTGGCCAGATCAGCACCAGCGTGGTCAGTTCGGCGAGACCGGCGATGACGAGGCCGGCCCAGGCGAGCGCTCGCGGCAACAAGCCGACGATCAGGCCGGGTACCGCGATGCCCGCGATCAGCAGGCCGAGTGTGACCACGTGCCACGGACCGCCGGTCAGATACGTGAGGTAGTACAGCGCGCGGACGAGGGCGGGGTCGGCGGTGACCTCGGGCCGCGACAGGGTCCAGATCATCAGGCTGGACAACCCGAGTCCGGCCGAAGCCAGCAGACCGCCCGCCAAGGCGATCGTCGCGCCGGGCGCCGTGATGCCGAGCTGACGCAGGCGAGCACTCGCGGTGGCCGCATAGATGGCGAGCGGTATCGATGATCCGAATGTTCCGACCGCCATCGCAACCGCCGCGGTGTGGTTACCCGCGACATAGGCCTGGATCTTCGTGGCGGAGCCATACGGCAGAGGCATGACACCGCCGGCAAGCGCGACGCCGACGACAAGGCCGGCAAGCAGCAGGGCGAGAGAGACACCCGCGAGCATCGCCAACGGCGGTCCGCCCTGCGGTGGTCGCGTGACTGCCACTTTCGTATCGGTCGTTGAATCGTTCATGGTGTGAACGATATGCCTGATCTTGGAGATGGACAAGGTGATTCATCACTTCGCATAGAAAATCGTTCAGATCTGATACTATTCGCAAGGTGCCTTCCTCGACCAACGGTGACAACGTGGCGTTCTTGCTGTCGCAGCTCGGCCACCGTTCCGCCACGGTGTTCTCCGACCTCATTGCGTCGATCGACCTGACACCACCGCACTCCGGAATTCTGCGGGCGATCGCCGCCGAGCCCGGGCTCAGCCAGCAGGCGCTCAGCGGTCAGCTGGGGTTGTTGCCGAGCCGCGTGGTCGCCTACGTCGATGAGCTGGAGGACCGCGGATATGTCGAACGTCGCCGCAATCCCGACGATCGGCGACTGCATGCGCTGTACCTGACCGCGGCGGGCAAGAAGGTCATGGGCAAGATCGGTGAGTTGGCACGTCAGCACGAACGACTGATGACTGCTGGCCTGGGTCCCGAGCAGCGAAACACGTTGCGCGAACTGCTGTCACTGGTGGCCGAAAATCAGGAGCTCACGCCACACGTGCACCCGGGCTTTCGCAACCTGGGCCGCGCGAACACATGTTAGGCCAGCCGGGTGATCTCCACGACGACATCCAGATCCGTCGAGCCTTCACCGGAGTAAATACCTTTCAGCGGCGAGACATCCGCGTAGTCACGGCCGACCCCGACGCTGACGTACTGCTCGTTGATCTCTTTGTCGTTGGTCGGGTCGTAATCCCACCAGCCGCCGGTCCAGGCCTGCACCCAGGCATGACTCTGCCCGTCGATGGTGTCGCCGACCTTCGCCTTGGCCTTGGGATGCAGGTAGCCTGACACGTAGCGCGCGGGAATACCCATGCTACGCAATAGGATCAGCGTCAGATGGGCGAAATCCTGACAGACGCCCTTCCCCTCGCGATGTGCATCCAGCCCCGACGAGTGCACACCGGTAGTGCCCGGCACGTATTCCAGCTCGCTGTGTACCCAGTTGGCCGCGGCGGTGACCGCCTCCTGCGGATCGTGGTATTTCGCGATTCTCTCCCCTACCCGCCGAAACCTCTTGCTCACCGGCGTGTAGTGAGTCCCGCTGAGTACCTCGTCGAACCGGTCGATCACCGCCTCCGACCGCAGGTCCTCCCAGCTGACCTTGTCCTTGGGCATTTCTCCGCGATCCGTCTCCACCACCGAGCTCGACGTGACCTCGAGTTCGGTGTGTGGGGCGTGCAGGTCGAACGCGGTCACCGCGGTGCCCCAGTAGTCCACGTAGCGATAGGACCGTGTCGCAGGCACGGTTTCAACACGGTTGAGGATGACGTTCTGCCTGGTGTCCGAGCGCGGAGTCAGCCTGGCCTCGTTGAACGACGCGGTCACCGGCGACTTGTAGGCGTAGCCCGTTGAGTGCACCACCCTAAGCCGCCACATCTAAACTTCACCTTCCTCGATGACCAGCGCGCCGTTGTGCCCGGCGTCATGCCAAGCCACCCATGGTGCGGAGTGAAAGTACTGAAGCGCCAACGCTTCTCCGACATCACGGCACAACTCTTGCAGGCCGGCCAGCCGCTTCTCCAACGATTCCAGCAACAGTCCGGGACGCAGGAATTCCAGTTCGCTGCGGGCCCTGCCAAGCAGGCGCTGGGCCTCCGCGGTTGCACCGAGCCGATTGTGTGGCCGCTTCATCAACTCGTCGAGGCTGTGCTCGGCCAGTCGCAGCGAATAGAAGATCGACCGCGGGAAAAGCCGATCGAGCAGCATGAATTCGACCACTCGGCCGGCGTCCATCGTGCCACGGTAGGTGCGTAGATACGTGTCGTGGGCACCCGCCGACCGCAGCAGCGTCACCCATGCGGGTGAGGACGCGCTGTCGCCGACACGGGACAACAACAGCCGCACCGTCATGTCGACCCGCTCGATGGCGCGGCCGAGCACCATGAACCGGTACCCGTCGTCACGGCTCAGCGTCGAGTCGGCCAGACCGGCGAACATCGCGGCCCGGCCCTCGACATAGGACAAGAACTCGTGCGGCCCAAGGCGTTTGGCGGCGCGTTCGCGTTCTGCGAGCGCGTTGTAGGTGGTATTGAGGCATTCCCATATCTCGGTGGACGTGACTTCCCGTGCACCGCGGGCGTTTTCGCGTGCCGCCGAAATCGATTCGACGATCGAGCAGCCGCCTGCGGATTCACGGCTGAACGCGACGAGGTCGGTCAGCGACCACACATCCAGCTGCTGCTCGGGCGCCTCGATGCCCAGCACCCGCAGCAGCGTCCGCGACGCCTGGTCCGGGTCGACGCTGGAATCCTCGAGCAGTTGGTGCACCGTGACATCCAGGATGCGGGCGGTGTCGTCGGCCCGCTCCACATAGCGGCCGATCCAATACAGCGATTCGGCGTTGCGTGCCAACATCAGATCATCACCGCCTACTGCTGCTGTTGTTGTTGCTGTTGACTTGACCCGTTGGTCGGTCGCTGCGCCTGCGATTGCTGCTGTTGCTGTTGCTGCGATGACCCGTCAGAGTCGTTGTCGGGCTTGGCTTTCGATGTCTTGGGCAGCGACCGCACCACCTCTGCCGCAGCGAGCTCGCGGTCAGCTACCGACGCTCGCGATGCCAGCACCCAGGTGTCCTTTGATCCGCCTCCCTGACTGGAATTGACCACCAGCGAGCCCTCGGGCAGCGCCACCCGGGTCAGCCCGCCGGGCAGCACCCACACGTGATCCCCGTCATTGACGGCGAACGGCCGCAGATCGACGTGCCGCGGTGCGAGCTTGTCGCCGATCTGGGTCGGCACCGTGGAGAGCTGCATCACCGGCTGCGCGATCCAACCTCGCGGGTCGTTGCGGATCTTCTTGCTGATCGCGGCCAGCTCCTTCTCCGACGCGTCGGGCCCGAACACGATGCCGTAACCGCCGGAGCCCTCCACCGGTTTGATCACTAGTTCGTCGACGCGGTCGAGCACTTCCTCGCGTTCGTCGTCGAGCCAGCAGCGGTAGGTGTCCACGTTGGCTAGCAGCGGCTTCTCGCCGAGGTAGTACTCGATGATCGTCGGCACATAGGTGTAGACCAGCTTGTCGTCGCCGACGCCGTTGCCGACCGCGCTGGAGATGACGACGTTGCCCGCGCGAGCGGCATTGAGCAGGCCGGCCACCCCAAGCACGGAATCGGGGCGGAACTGCATGGGGTCGAGGAACGCATCGTCGATGCGGCGGTAGATCACGTCGACCTGACGCTCACCCTCAGTGGTGCGCATATAGACGGCGTTGTCGCGGCAGAACAGGTCGCGGCCCTCGACGAGCTCCACGCCCATCTGGCGGGCCAGCAGCGAATGCTCGAAGTAGGCCGAGTTGTAGACGCCGGGCGTCAGCACCACCACCGTCGGGTCGGCGACGTTGTTGGCCGCCGCGTTGCGCAGCGCCCGCACCAGATGTGAGGCGTAGTCGCCGACCGCGCGTACCCGATGCGTGGCGAACAGGTTCGGGAAGACCCGCGCCATCGTGCGGCGGTTCTCCATGACATAGGAGACACCCGAGGGTGAGCGCAGGTTGTCTTCCAGCACGCGGAAGTCGCCCTTGGCGTCACGGATCAGGTCGATGCCCGCGACATGGATGCGCACGCCGTTGGGTGGCACGATGCCGACGGCCTCGCGGTGGAAATGCTCACAGGAGGTGACGAGCCGGCGCGGGATGACGCCGTCGCGCAGGATCTCCTGCTCGCCGTAGATGTCGTCGAGGTAGTGCTCCAGCGCCCTGACCCGCTGGGTGATGCCGCGCTCGAGCCGCGTCCACTCCGCTGCTGAGATCACCCGCGGGACGAGGTCCAGTGGAAACGGCCGTTCCTGGCCGGACAGGGAGAACGTGATGCCCTGGTCGATGAATGCGCGGCCCAGCGCGTCGGCGCGGGCGGCCAGCTCAGAGGCATCGGAGGGAGCAAGCTCGGCGAAGATCCCTTTGTACGGACCGCGGACGTTGCCGTCGCCGTCGAACATCTCGTCAAAGGCCTGCGAGTAGCGCCCCGCGCCCTTATAGCCGTCGAAGATGCCGTCGTACCGTTTGGACGTCCGGCCGTTCGTGCGCGACGTGCGTGCGGTCTCGGAGGGCAGGGTTCGAAGGCTCACCCATCACATGCTGCACCAAGTGAGCCGTTTCGGCAGGCCAGAAGCCCTCGCTTTGGGAGATTAGGGGGCGCGCTGGTACCCTGAACAGTCGCTGCCCGCCGTCAGGTGCGGCGCAAAAGACTTTGACCAATCCAACCTAGATTTTCGAAGGAATTACCGCGTGGCCAACATCAAGTCGCAGGAAAAGCGCAATCGGACCAACGAGCGCCGCAGACTGCGCAACAAGTCGGTGAAGTCGTCGCTTCACACGGCGGTCCGTGGCTTCCGGGAGGCCATCGAGTCCGGCGACAAGGACAAGGCAGGCGCATTGCTGGCGTCGACCAGCCGCCAGCTGGACAAGGCGGCCAGCAAGGGCGTCATCCACAAGAACCAGGCCGCGAACCGCAAGTCTGCGCTGTCGCGCGCGTTCAACAAGATCTGAGTCAGGCCGCTCAGCCCTCCGCTAACTCGGCGACTTTTCTGACCGCCGCCTCCAACGCGTAGTCCGCGTCAGCCGCGGCACCCTTCACGTCGGCGTTCAGCGCCGCGACCAATCGCATGGCTTCGGCGATCGAACCGCGCGACCACCGCCTCGCCTGCTTCTGCGCCTTCTGCACGCGCCACGGCGGCATGCCCAATTCGGACGCCAGCCGATAGGGGTCGCCGGACAACGGCGCGACGCGGGCGATGGTGTGCACGGCCTCGGCGAGCGCGTCTGCCAACACCACTTGTGGCTCACCGCTCATCATCGCCCAGCGCAGCGCCTCGGCCGCACCGGCGACGTCCCCGAGCACGGCCTTGTCGGCGATGTCGAAGCCCTTCACCTCTGCCTTGCCGGAGTGGTAGCGGCGCACCGCCGCGGCGTCGACGGTGCCGTCGGTGTCGGCGACCAACTGCGAACAGACAGCGGCCAATTCACGAATGTCGGAGCCGACGGCGTCGAGCAGAGCGGTGACGGTGTCGTCACTGACCTTTGCTTTCAGCGTGCGGAACTCTTTCTTCACAAAGTCGGCCCGCTCACCGGCCTTGGCGATGCGCGCACATGGATGTACCTGGGCGCCAAGCTTTTTCAGTTGGTCAGCGAGCGCCTTGGCGCGGCCACCGCCGGAGTGCACGACCACGAGCATGGTGCCCGGCGGCAGGTCCGCGGCCGCCTCTGCGATCAACGCGGCGGCGTCCTTGCCCGCCTCCCCCGCGGCTTCGAGCACAACGACACGCTCCTCGGCGAACAGCGAAGGACTGAGCAGTTCGGCCAGCTCACTGGTGCTGACCTCGCCTGCCCGCATGCGGTCGACCGGGACGTCGACAGTGCCTGCCTGCTTGCGTGCCTGCCGAAGCACCGCGGCGACCGCGCGCTCCACGAGCAGCTCTTCGTCGCCCAACACCAGGTGCAGTCCAGAGGCTTCGTCAGTCACCCCCCGATCGTGTCATGTCCGGCCGACAGCCCCGACACCGTCCACGCGAGCAGGCACGCCGCCGCAACGCCGACACCGATGCGGATCCACCGCCACCGCCAGCACACCACCGCGGCGACACCCCCTGCGGAGACACACAGCACGCCGAGCAGACCCGACGGCACGCCGACCGACCCACCGGGCACGCTGGCGGCCCAGTGCGCCACTCGCAGCAGCCACCACAGCTCCGGCCCGGTGAACCGGATCAGCAGTTGTGCGCCCGCAGGCCACAGCGGACACAGCGCAGCAGCGGCCGTGCCGACAACCGTGATCGGCGGAATGACGGCAGTCACTGCGAGGTTGGCGGCGATCGACACCACACTGAAGGTCCCCGACATGCCGGCGACGAGTGGGGCGGTGACAAGCTGCGCGGCGACCGCGACGCTCACCGCATCGGCCAACGGCTTCGGCCAACCGCGCGCGGTCAGCCGTCGCGACCACACCGGCGCGATCACCACGAGCCCGGCGGTCGCCGACACCGACAGCGCGAAGCCGACGTCGACCGCCAGTTCGGGCGCCGCGACCATCAGCATGATCACACTGGCCGACAGCACCGGGATCGCTTGCCTTCGACGGTGCGAAACCACAGCGAGTAGCGTGATGCCGCCCATCACCGCCGCGCGCAGCACGCTGGCCGAGGGCTGCACGACGATCACGAACGTGACGAGCGCGAGCGCGGCCAGCGCGACGGCCAGCCGAGGCCCGAACAGTGCGGCGGTCATCAGGACGGCCCCGCAGACGATGGTCACGTTCGCGCCCGACACCGCGGTCAGATGCGTCAGCCCGGCCGCGCGAAACTCCTCGGTGGTCTGCGTGGTGAGCGTCGAGGTGTCGCCGAGCACGAGCGCGGGCAGCATCGCCGCCTGATCAGCGGGCAACGCCAACCGTGCGGCATCCGCGAAGCCCGTTCGGATGTCGTGCGCAACCCTGTTGATCGGTGCGGCGTCGCCCAGCTTCGGCGCACCGGTCGCCGACAACACGGCCACGGTCAGGTCTCGTCGGGAGGGCCGACTGATGCGGGCGCGAAACCTCGCGGGCCGGCCCGCGGTCAATTCGGCGAATTCCGCGCCGCTCGTGAAAACGACTACCCGGCCTGATGTTTCGATCTCGCCGATCCGTTGCAGCGAGCCGCGGAACATCAATCGGTTGGCGCCAAGCGAACGCGGGGTCTCGGTCGGCGTGACGACGACGGTGGCGACCGCGCCGTAGCGTTCGACGATCGGGTGATGGCGCAGTTCGGCGACGCGCAGTCCGATCGCGACGGCGAACGCGACGCCGACCACCGCGACAGCGACGATGCCGGTGGCGATGGCTGGCCTTTCGCCGCTTGGCGCGCGGCGGGCACTACCCCACCGCCCGGCGACGGCTGTCGCGGCGACTGCCACGGCGAGGACGATGACCGAACCGGTTACGTGCCAGAGGATTCCAGCCGCCGTCACCGCCCAGCTGGTGAGGGCCGCCGGAACCAGACGCAGGTCCAGCCTGGCTGTGGCGGTATCCACCGGTGTCAAACACGCACCAGGTCACGCAGCTTCTCCAGCCGCGCCGGCCCGATGCCGTCGACCTCGCCGAGTTGGTCGACGTTGGTGAACCGGCCGTTGGCCTCGCGCCATGCGATGATCGCCGCCGCCGTCACCGGGCCGATGCCTGGCAGCGCGTCCAGGTCCTCCGCGGTCGCCGCATTCAGGTCCACCAAACCGCCTGGCGCTGAGGCTTTTCCGGCTGGCGCTTCGGTCGGTGCCGCGGTCGATGTGCTGACCGAGCTGCCCATCGCCACCGGTTGGCCAGGGGCCGCGACGATTCCGACGATGATCTGCTCACCGTCGCCGACCCGGCGGGCCATGTTCAATCCGATCAAGTCCGCTCCGTCCAACGGCCCGCCTGCCGCGGTGAGCGCATCGGCGATCCGGGCACCCGGCGCAAGCGTGACAAGTCCCGGCTTGTGCACCAGACCCACCACGCTGACGACCACTGGACCGTCGGCATCGGCCGGCGCTGGAGTTGGGCTGGCCGACGAAACCATCTCGACCGGCGGTAGTTTCGCCGAGGACACCGGTGGCGCGTTGCCGCGCATCACGGTGAAGACCGTCACCAGCACCGCGATCACACCGACGGCCGCCAGCGCAATCAGACCCGCTCGGCCCGGATCTGCCCGGACGGCAACGATCCAGCCCGCGGGTCCGGCCGGTTTGGTCGTATCGGGCAGCCACCGCGACAGAGACGTATCCGGCTCGCCGTCAGAGCCATCGGACGACTCGTTGGAGTCCCCGAGACGGCGCTGCAACCGCTCGGTAGGTAATTCGGTTCGCATGCGGCCAAAGTAGGCACGCGCTCCCACGACCTCGAGCGCGCAGGGCGCCGAGCAACGCGCCCTGTGGATGAAATCCCGGGTGTGGATAACCGCGCCCTCTACAGTGATTTGCTATGGATCGTCGTGTTCCGATGATCGCTGGTATCGCCGCTGCGGTGCTGTTCACCGCCGGGCTGCTCATCGTTCCGACGCTTCCCGGCATCGACAAGCCGGGCTACGACATTGTCTCGTTCGTGAACGCGCACGCCGGTGCGATGCGAATGCAGGTGCTGTTGACCACCTTCGGCGCCTTGGCATTGGTCATCGTTCTCGGGTATGCACGCGACCGCCTGGCCGGCCCACCGGGGTACGTGTTCACCATCGGCTCGGCACTCGTCCTCGTCGAATTCTTCATCGTGATGTGGTTCAACGGCGGCCTTGCGCTGCATCCCGACCAGCTCGGCTCGGCAACCGCACGCACCATCGCCGACATCACGTCGATGTTCGGACCGATCCTCACGGTCGCTGACATCATGGTCGCGGTGCCAATCCTGTTGGCCGCCAACGCGGGTCGCTTCCCGCGGTGGCTCGGAATACTCGCAGCGGTGTTCGCCGTCGAGCAACTGATCGAGACGATCACGATCATCGGCCCGCCTGCGAGCTTCATTTCCCCTGGCGGCGCGATGAACTTCTATCTCGGCGGACCGCTCTTCATCGTGTTCTTCTTGGGTCTCGGCGTCGCATTGTCCTTGGACCAGGCAGAGCCACCGGCGACAGACGACGCCTAGTCAGGTGGGCGTGAAGAGATATTCGGCTTCGCCACGAAAGATCGGGGCGTTGCGTCGCGCGAACTGCGCGAAGGTCGTCGGCGTGATGCCGAAGCGCTGATGGGTTGACAGGTCGACAGTGGAACGGCCAAGCCGACGGCGCTCGTCGAATAACTGGCCGAACGCCTCGGCGCGGTAAGGCGGATAGCCGGCGTTCAGCCATTCGCGCACCTTGTCTTTGGACGACACCGCGACGTAGCGGACCGATTTCCCGATGGCGGCCGAAATCCGTTCCGCGACTTCTTGCATGGTGAGCGACTCGGGTCCGGTCATCGTGTAGGTCTTGCCCCGGTGCCCGGGTGTCGTGAGCACCCGGTAGGCCACTTCGGCGACGTCGGCTATGTCGACGGGAGCCAATGTCGCCGCACCCAGGGGCAATCGCAACTCGCCGGTCTCGACGATGCTCGGCGTTTCCTCGAAGTACACCTGCATGAACTGGGAGGGACGCAACATCGTCCACGACATCCCCGAACCGACCAGGTACCGCTGAATTTGCTCGTGGCTTCTGGTGGAGCGAAAGCGCTCCGGGTCGAAGCCGTCGATCGAGTCTTGACCCGAGAACTTCACGATGTGCTCGACTCCGGCCCTGTTCGCGGTGTCGATGAAAGTGCATTGCGTCTCAAGCATCTGCGGGCCTGCACCCGAGATCATCAGCACGCGGTCGACTCCGGCCAACGCACCGTGCAGCGTCTCCGGGGCCAGCATGTCACCAAAGACCACGTCGACATCCGGCAGCCCATGCAGGACCGCCGCCTTGGCCGCGTCTCGCACGAGCGCGCGCACTGGTGTGCCGTGACGTACGAATTCGCGAATGACCGCCGAACCGGGCCGGCCCGTCGCTCCTGTTACGAGAATCATTGCTACTCCAGGGATATCAGTAGGTAACCGCCCGACGCTGCGGCCGCCCCGGGTCACTCGCGCCGGGACGGCCTGCGCAACAGCTCAACCGTTGAGCTGTGCGACGGCAGCGACGATGTCGGGATTGTCGGACTGCATGCGCCCGGCGAAACCCGCGTTCTCCAGCGGATAGAGATTCATCAGGATCAGTGTGTCTTCGGTGTTGGCCAGTTCGCCGTATGCGGCACTGATGGCGGCCTGAATCTTGTTGGACATCTCGCGCCTGGCGTCGATGCTTTCCAATACTGGTGCTTCGAGAAAGCACACTGGCCGCAGGGGTTCGGCCCCGATGCGACCATCTTGCGCAACGTTCCCAGCGTCGTACTCGCGCAACCAGATCCGCACGTCGGGAATGTGGTACGCGGCGTCGATCGCCGAGGTGATCTGCCGCATCATCGTCTGCTTGGCATCGGGATCGATACCCGCGGGCGCCTCGATGAAGAACTGTGGCATGACGGTCATCTCCTCTGGTGGTTGTGGTGGGTCAGGCCCGATGGGGCCTGCAGACCTGACCCTAGCAACGATACTTGGAAAATCCAAGTACTCAATTGGATTTTCCGATTAATGCTGGTAGAGTTGCATTCATGGTTGGCAAGCGGAAGTACGACGACGGGTGCGCGATCGCACAGGCCCTGGATCTCATCGGCGAGCGATGGGCACTGCTGGTGGTGCGGGAGTTGGTACTCGGCCCCAAACGCTTCACCGACCTGTTGTCGGGGCTGAGCGGGGCGAGTTCCGATGTGCTCACCCAACGGCTTCGTGACCTCACTGACGCCGGGGTCGTGCGCCGTCGTCGCCTGGGTCCGCCTGTCAGCACATGGGTTTACGAGCTGACCGAGTGGGGCAGCGAACTCGAGCCGATCATCCTCGATCTCGCGCAGTGGCTGCACAAGTCGCCATTGATGCGCTACGACTTGCCGCTGGGACCGGACTCGCTGATGCTGTCGCTGAAGACGCGTTTCGACGCACGCGCTGCCGATGACATGACCGCGACAATCGGATTGTCGTTCGGGGAAGCGCATTTCGGCGTCCACATCGCAGGCGGCCAGCTCGACATCAGTCGCGGGAACCCAGATCGCCCCGATCTCGTTCTCGATACCGACGAGGCCACGCTGCTTTCAGTGCTGAATCCCGACGGCTCAGTCGACGACGCGATCGCCAGCGGGCAGCTACGCCTGAGCGGGGACACCGCATTGGCGCGACGACTCCGACACGTGTTTCCGATTCCCGCCGACGTATCGGGTTAACCCTTTTTCGCCTCGCGACGGTCGTGTTTGGCGGTTGACGGATCACGATGCTTCTTCGGGACAGCCTGGCCCGAATCATGTTGTGCGCTTGGGCTTTCGGACAGCGACTTCACCGCGACCGATGGTGCTTGCTTCGCTGCCGAGGGGAACGGATCGTGCAGTGAGTTCCGAATGTTGGTCACCGCGGTGTTCACCGCCGCGACGACTGGCGCGCTCGCAGTGGCGGCTACCTGCCGGGCTTGCGTCGCACCCGCCGCCAGCGCGGACACCGGATCACCCGAACGCGCGAGTTCCTGCGCCGACGCGTCGGCGATCTGCACCGCACCCGACAGCGCCAACTCACCAGCCTGGAACGCCACCGCCGTTGTCACATTGATCGCCTCGACCGCAACAACTTGCACGATGTTGGTGGCGCCCGTCGGGGTGGTGGGCGTGCCGACCGGTTGATTGAGGGCGTTGAGGATGTTGGTGCGCCCGGTCTGCACCGCCTGTAGCAGGTCGCCGGGGGTGAAGACCGCCGCGCTCACATTCGTCGCCTCGACGACGGCGACGTCAAGCGCGTGAAATGCCTTCGGCACCACCAGAAATACGTCGTTGTTGATCAGTGGTGTCACGGCCGCGTCGGCCGGGCCGGTCACGGACGCGGCGGCGGCGCCAAGAGCCCGCAGTGGCGAACTCGTCGAGGTGAGGGCGCCGAGGAACGTCGCAGGAGCCTGTGCCACCGCAACCGGAACGGTGATCGCGCCCTCGACCGCGTGCGGGCAGATCAGGCTGCAGTACTGGAACTGATTGCGGATGAACGCCAGTGGGATCGCGCCGAGCGCGGGCGCAGCCGTCAACTGCACGTCGCGAGTAACCGTCGCCGGCGCCTGAGGCGGTGGCGCCGACGGCGCAATGGCGAGCGCCGCAATCCCGATCATGGCTGTACCGACGATGGCAGACGAACGGATATGCGGGTGCACCTCGTAAACACGGGCGGGGTCGTCGAAAAGTTCGATCGTCAACGAATTGATCGCCGTACGATCTACGACGTGGACGGCGTGCACGACCTCGGCGGCCTCGACGGGTTCGGCCCCGTCGAGCACACGCCCTCAGAGTCGCTCTTCGACGAAGACTGGGAGCGGCGCGCTTTTCGGCTGATGATCGGTTGGATCGGGGCGCAGAATCCGCCCGGCGGACGGTTCCGGCACTCGATCGAGCGAATGGCTCCTGAGCACTACCTGTCCTCACCGTATTACGAGCACTGGCTAACCGGTGCGGCGACCATGGCTGTCGAGGCGGGCTTCACGACGCAAGATGAACTCGACAGACGTGCCGGGGGGCGGTTTCCGCTTTCGGCGGCTGATCGGGGTGTGCTGCCCGACGACCTCACGCCCCGCACGACGCCGCGCTATGCCGTCGGCGACGAGGTGCGGGTCCGCGAATGGCACCCACCGGGCCACACCCGCGCGCCTCGCTATGTGCAAGGCCGCCGCGGCACGGTTGTGCGCGTCGACGGCGCCTACGCCATCGACGACATTGCGGCCCACGGCGGCGGATCCGTCGCCGACCCGCTCTATGCGGTGCGCTTCACATCCCGCGAGTTGTGGGGCGAAGCCGGCGCCGACGGCGAAGTGGTGTGCGTCAACCTGTTCGAGC
Organism: Mycobacterium sp. OAE908; assembly: GCF_017872775.1. NCBI lineage: Bacteria > Bacillati > Actinomycetota > Actinomycetes > Mycobacteriales > Mycobacteriaceae > Mycobacterium > Mycobacterium sp. OAE908. The sequence goes on along the minus strand of NZ_JAGGJL010000002.1, from coordinate 536,993 downwards.
GCTACCTAGAGGATCCGCGATGACGACCGACCACCATCACCCGACCGAAATGGCGCCGATCGAAGCCCGGGTCGCGGCGATCGAGTCGGTGCTCGTCGAAAAGGGTGTCCTCGACACCGATGCCCTCGACCAGATCGTGCAGCACTTCGAGGACAACCTCGGCCCGATGAACGGCGCGAAGGTCGTCGCGCGCGCATGGTCCGACCCGGATTACAAGCAGCGCCTGCTCGCCGACGGCACCGCGGCCATCGCCGAATTCGGCTTTCAGGGCCCCGAAGGCGAATACATGGTCGTCGTCGAAAACACCCCGCAGGTCCACAACCTTGTGGTGTGCACGCTGTGCTCGTGTTATCCGTGGCCGACACTCGGGCTTCCGCCGAAGTGGTACAAGGCGCCTGCCTACCGTTCGCGGGCCGTTCGGGAACCACGCAAGCTGCTTGCCGAGATGGGCACCGACATTCCCGCCGACGTCGAGATAAGGGTGTGGGACTCCAGTGCCGAGGCACGCTATCTGGTGTTGCCGATGCGTCCGGACGGTACGGACGACATGTCCGAGGAGCAGCTCGCCGGCATCGTCACGCGCGATTCGATGATCGGCGTGCAGCGACTATGACCACCGGTCTCGACGACGCGTCGCTGCCGCGCGACAACGGTGAGCTTGTTTTCGAATCTCCTTGGCAGGCAAGGGCTTTGGCCATCGCCGTAGCCTTGGTCGAGAAGCTGGACCTGCCGTGGGATGCGTTTCGTCACCGATTGATGGCCGAGATCGCGAGGGATCCGCAGCGTCCCTATTACGAAAGTTGGAGCGCCGCACTGGAGTCCATGGTCATCGACCTGGAGCTGGCCACGCCCGCGTCGCTCGATGCCGCGGCGCCCACGCAGCGCATGCCGCTGTAGCTACTGCTGCGATGCGAGTACCGCGATCCTGGGTCCGCCGACTTCCCCGACAATGAGATAAGCGATGGTGGGACAATCGATTTCCGCGCCGTCGGCGGTGCGGCGCGACATCGTTCCGCGGTAGAGCGAAGAGAATGAGTTGAGCACCAGTATCTCTGACTGAAGCACCTCGGTATGGTGATATCCGTTGGCCCGCAGTCCGTCAACCAGGCCCTGCATCACTGCCGTCGCCTCGTCGTCGGTCATCAACTTGGTGAGGCCGTCATCGGTGGTGATGATCAGTGGGATGCCGTAACAGCGCACCAACTTCGCCATCTCGACTTCGCCGCGGACGCACGCCGAGAACGTGTCGAGATAGGTGTCGAACCAATGGCGGATCAGGTCATCTCCGAGAGGCATGTCCTGATCATGCTCCAGCCGACAGGCTTGGCTAGGCGTTCTGTCCGGAACGGGGGTTGGCGACCGGCCCGTTGAGCGTGATGGCGCTGGCGTCGTCAGGCACCTTCGGCGCGGTCAACTCCGGCGTCTCGGCTTCGGCGGCCTTGTCATCCTTCTCCGGCGTGGAGCGCTTCTCCGGCGTCGAGCGTTCCAGGAACCGCAGCAGCTCGACCGGGAACGGCAGGATGAGCGTCGAGTTCTTCTCGGCAGCGACCTCCACCACGGTCTGCAGCAAGCGAAGCTGCAGCGCCGCCGGCTCAACCGCCATGATCTCGGCGGCCTGCGAGAGCTTCTCGGAGGCCTGCAGTTCACCGTCGGCGGTGATGACGCGGGCCCGTCGCTCACGCTCGGCCTCGGCCTGGCGGGCGATCGAGCGCTTCATCGAGTCGGGCAGCACGACGTCCTTGATCTCGACGCGATCGATGTGAATGCCCCAGCCGAGTGCCGGGCTGTCGATCAGCAGCTCGAGGCCCTGGTTGAGTCGCTCGCGGTTGGACAGCAGGTCGTCGAGATTGCTCTTGCCGATGATCGACCGCAGCGAGGTCTGCGCTACCTGCGCGATCGCGGACATGTAGTCCTGGACGTCGACCGCCGCGCGCACCGGGTCCTCCACTTTGAAGTAGATGACGGCGTCGACGCGCACCGTCACGTTGTCGCGGGTGATGCCGTCCTGGGCCGGCACCGGCAACGTGACGATCTGCATGTTCACCTTCTGCAGGCGATCCACGACAGGGATGAGCCAGGTCAGCCCCGGCGGACGCACGCGGCTCTGCACCCGCCCGAAGCGGTAGACGACGCCCCGTTCGAACTGTTTGATCACCCGGATGTTCTGCAGTGCTACCCACAGCACGCCAATCCCGGCGGCCCCGGCCGCTGCCAATGTGTAGAGGATGGTCATGGTGTCCTCCTCGACGGACCCTATGACCCGAGTGTGCTCCCCCAGCCGTCGCTTCGCCAGCACGTCCAATCGATCTCGACGAGGGCACCGACCGCAAGCCCGCTGACGCCAACACAGGTGCGCGACGGCAATCGATCGGGAAACCAGGCCGCGTAGGCGGCGTTGAAGGCGCCGTAGTCGTTCCAGTCGAGCAGGTAGGCGCGCACGGAGACGACGTCGGCGATTCCCCCGCCGCACAACTCGGTGACGCGCAGCAGATTTCGCAGCACCTGGTCGGTCTGAATCGCGACGTAATCGCCGACGACCGCTCCGGTGACGTCAGTGGGCATCTGACCGGTCACGTACAACGTGGGTCCGGCCGCCGTGGCGTGGGCGAACGGTGCGACGGCTGGCGGCACGCCGTCGGCGGGCGTGAACGTGAACGAGCGAATCCCGTTGTCGCTCATGCCGGTATCCCCGCCCAGCGCGGAAAGCAGCGTTTGTCGATGCGGCCGTGCACACCCTGACGTTGGTCCACCACCTGTGTGACCGTGAAATCGGCGGCCACAGACATGAACGAATAGGCGTCGGCACGCGAAAGCCCGAGATAGCTCTGCAGAATGGCGTAGGTGCGCAATGCCGCGGCCTTCATAGCCGCGTCGAGCGTGTCGCCGAACCCGTGCACCAACAACTCGGTCGCCGTTTCGAGGACCGGCACGGGGAAGGGCAGATCGCGCCGAATTGTCAAGCGCAACAGCCCATTCAACGATGCCTCGAGCGCGGTTCCACTGATTTCACCGTCGCCCTGCGAGACGTGGGGATCGCCAACGGACAGTAGCGCGCCGGGCACCTGCACCGGGTAGTACATCGTCCCGCCCGCACCGATGCGCCAGTTGTCGACATTGCCGCCGTGATCACCTGGCGGCACCGACGACACCCGCTCCGGCGCGGCCGGTGCGACGCCCATGGTGCCGAAATGCGGTCGCAGAGGCACGATGACGCCGGGCAGCGCAGGCTGGCGGGCCTCCTTGTCGGGGCTGACGATCGTGCCGGGCTGGTTGGCCAGCGGCGTCGCGGTCCAGTCGTAGCCGAACAGGGCGCGGCCCAGGCTGGCGTGGGTGTCGAGCTCGTAGATGGTGACGCGTTCGACAGGCATCTCGCCGTACAGAAAGCCCCAGTGCGCCGCGAGGTTGGAGCCGTAGGGCAGTCGCGGGGTGGCCTCGAGGATGTCGACCTGCAGGACGTCGCCGGGACGGGCGCCCTCGACGGCGATCGGGCCGGTGAGGAGGTGCGGGCCGGGCCCGCGGTCGGTGACGCGGTCGAAAATATCGGTGATCCCCGCGTCCATCAACAGATCCGGCGCGTCCCCTGCGTGATGCGTGAGGGTCTCGATGGCCACCAGATCGCCGGGCGCGACGGTCAAGACCGGCTCGAGGCGCGGGTCGAAGTAGCCCCAATGGACGGTCGACGGCGTCGCGGGAAGGCGGTGAACGGTGGGCGATGCGACCGGGCTGAGCACCATCGGATGATCATGCCAGCCGCTTGCGAGGGCGTCTTCTCAAGCAAGCACGGGCGTCAACAGGTTTATTGCTGCCAACCGTCGATCAAATTCTGCCAATGGAATTAAAGGCGTGATCTTGAGAGTTGAAGTATTCAGCTGCAGCGAACCGAAACAAGTGAAGAAGCACGAAAAGATGAGGGCACCCAGAATGAAGAAGTTCGGATTCGCAACTGTACTTACCGGCGGATTGGCCGCCGCGTTCCTTGGCCTGGCCGCACCGGCGGACGCCGCTCCGACGGGTCCGGGCAACGCCCAGGACACCATCAACCAGCTGCAGGCCGACGGCTACAACGTGGTCGTCAACCGCGTCGGAACGACCCCGTTGGACCAGGCGACCGTGGTCGCGGTGCGGCCCGGCCAGACCTACAGCAGGACTGATTCCGGAAACCCCGGTGACAGCTTGCAAACCACCGTCACCGACAAGACGGTCTACGTCGACGTGAAGTAGATCGCCGAAAACGCAAGGGGCACCCCCACAAGGGGTGCCCCTTCGTTATTTGTAGGCGCCCGTTGACGGTAGGAGGTCCAGTCAGCGGAACACCGCAGCGAGGTTCGGTGCGGGCGTGGCAGGCTGGCGGGGTGACGCGCTCATCTGAACTGGCCGCTGCCGTCGAGCAGGACCTTCGTGAAATCGCCGTTTCAGCAGGCGTCCTGCGCTACTACGACGCCGGCGAAGGCCCGACCCTCTTGTTCCTGCACGGCTCGGGACCCGGTGTGACGGGCTGGCGCAACTTTCGAGGAGTGCTGCCCACGTTCGCCGAACGGTTCCGCTGCTTGATTCTCGAGTTTCCCGGCTTCGGCGTCAGCGATGACTTCGGCGGGCATCCGATGGTCACGGCTCAGGGGGCGGTCGCCCCGTTCCTCGATGCTCTCGGCGTCGACCGCGTCGACATCGTCGGAAATTCGATGGGCGGCGGGGTCGGCATCAACTTCGCCATCCACCACCCCGACCGCATCGGCAGGCTGGTGACGATCGGCGGCATCGGCACCAACATCTTCAGCCCCGGTCCCAGTGAGGGCATTCGGCTGCTTCAGGAATTCACGGAGGAACCGACCCGCCAGCGCCTCGTCGATTGGCTGAATTCTATGGTGTACGACCAGGGTCTGGTCACAGAGCAGCTGATCGAAGAGCGCTGGAAGCTCGCCACCGATGCAGAGACCTTGGCGTCCGCGCGGCGTATGTATGGCAAGGCCGCGTTCGCACAGATGATGGCGATGATGAAGGCGGCTGACGTTCCGATGCCATGGGCGCAGATGCACAAGGTGGCCGCGCCGACCTTGCTCACCTGGGGCCGTGACGACCGGGTGAGCCCCTTGGACATGGCGCTGATCCCGATGCGGACCATCCCCAACGCTGAGCTACACGTGTTCCCGAACTGCGGTCACTGGGCGATGATCGAGGCGAAGGAAGCATTCGAAAGCGCTGTGATGGCGTTCCTGACCCGACCTGCTTCCTGAAGCGTTTACCGCTGCGTGGCACCCGCGTCCACGGGCAAAGTGGCCGCAGTGATGTACCGCGCCTCGTCGGAGGCAAGGAACAAGCACGCATTGGCGACATCGACCGGTTCCACCCAGGGAATGTCGAGCATGTTCATGGTTCTGGCCGCCTCCGCGAACTCCTCGCGGGTGGGTTCGCGGTCCAGGTCGGGCCGAAACGCACTGGCCACCGCCGCATTCTGGATCATCGGTGTGTCGACATTCGTCGGATGCACCGAGTTGACCCGAATGCCGTGCGGGGCAAGCTCATTGGCGAGACTGCGCATCAGGCCGACAACCCCGTGCTTGGCCGCGGTGTAGTGCGCCACGCCGAGCAGGCCACGCAACCCCGCGATGGAACTCACCAGGATCACCGATCCCGATCCGCGGGCGATGAGGTGCGGAACGGTGACCTTGCAGGTGCGCCACACCGCGGTGAGATTGACGTCGAGCATCGTCTGCCATGCCGCCTCCGACAGCTCCGTCGCCAATCCTCGAGACGTGATTCCCGCTGTCGCACAGACGATGTCGAGCCCGCCGAAGCTCGCCACCCCATCGTCGGTGGCCGACCGCAACTGGTCCTCATCTCGGACGTCGACGATGCTTGTGAAGATCCGGCCACCGGCGGCGCGAACGAGTCGCGCGGTCTCGTCCAGATCCTCGGGAGTGGATGCCGGCACCGACACGGTCTCGACCGGTCCGCAGAGGTCCAGCGCGATCACGTCGGCCCCCTCCTCGGCGAACCGCAGTGCCTGAGACCGGCCGATCCCCCGGGCCGCCCCGGTGATCAACGCGACCTTTCCCGCTAGCCGGCCGGTCACGTCGTCTTCTGCGTCAGGCCCGCGTCGACGACGAGCTGCGTCGCCGTGATGTAGCGGGCTTCGTCAGACGCCAAGAACACCACCGCATTAGCGATGTCTTCGGGGTCCACCCAAGGCACGGGAAGAAGGTTGCGCGCCTTGAGAATCTCGGCGGCATCGTCGGCGGTCGGATTCGGCAAGTCCGGCCGCAGCCGTTTGTACGTCGCCTCGTTGAGCACCATCGCCGTGCCCACGGCCCCGGGGTGAACGGTGTTCACCCGGATCCTGCGCGGCCCGAGTTCATTGGCAAGGGTGCGTGCCAGCCCGACGACCGCATGCTTGCTGGCGGTGTAATGCGCCGTGTTGGCGGTCCCGCGTAAACCGTTGGTGGAGCTGATGATCACCACTGAACCGCCATCCTCACCGATGTGCGGCACAGCTGCCTTCACCGTATGCCACACCCCGGTCAGGTTGACGTCGAGCGTACGGCGCCACGCGTCCTCGGTCAGCTCCCACGTCGGCGCACCCGCAGTATGGATGCCGGCGTTCGCGACGACGACGTCAAGCCGGTTCAGGTCGCCAACCCCGGCGCCGATCGCCGCAGTCAGCGCGTCGAAGTCGCAGACGTCGGCCAAGCCCGTCACACAACGACGGCCGCGTTTCTCGACTTCAGCGGCGGTGACTCCCAGATCGGTTGCCGCGGAGGCAATATCGATCGCGATGACATCGGCGCCCTCGTCGGCGAACCGCTCGCAATGGCTGCGGCCAGTCCCGCGCCCGGCACCGGTCACGACCACCACCTTGTCGAGCAAGCCCGACATCACGACGCCTTGATGAGGTGAAATCCTTTGTAGCCGGCATTGGCGACCTCGGAGCAAATACCGTTGTAAACCGCGAACCCACCGAGAAACAACATGAACACGCGGGGCTTGCCGGGAACGTTCGCGCCCAGGTACCAGGAATTCGCCTTGGTGAACAGGGTGGCCTCTGCGCGCTGCGCGCATTCGGCGAGCCAGTTGTCCACCGCGTCGGGGGTGGCCTCGATGCCTGCATGCCCGTGTTGATCGAGGTGGGCGATGCAGTCAGCGATCCAGTTCACGTGTGCTTCAGCGTGCAGCACCATGTTGGCGAGCACCGCGGGCGCACCGGGACCGGACACGATGAACAGGTTGGGATACCCGTCGACGCCGAGTCCGAGGTAGGTGCGGGGACCGTCCTTCCAGTGCTCGCGCAGCTGTGCGCCGCCGCGGCCGAGGATGTCGATCTTGCCGAGGGCTCCGGTCATGGCGTCGAAACCTGTTGCGAACACAATGACGTCGAGGTCGTAGTGGGCGTCGGTGGTGTTGATGCCGGTGGTGTCGATCGACTCGATCGGGGTCGCGCGCACGCTCACGAGGTTCACATTGGGCCGGTTGAAGGTTTGAAAGTAGTTGGTGTCGGTGCAGATCCGCTTGGTACCGATGGGGTGATCGGTCGGTATCAGCAGATCGGCAACTTCGGGATCGTCGATGACGGCGCGCACCTTCTCCTCATAGAACTTCCGCGCCTCCTCGTTGGCCGCCATGTCGGTCATCTGGTCAGTGAAGGTCTTGGAGAAGAGCACACCGCCCAACTCCCAACGCTTTTCGAACGCTTCACGGCGCTCTCGGGCCGTCGCCTGCATGGTCAGTTTCGGATGAGGCGTGTGCGGAGATCCACCGCCGCTGCGCCAGGACAGCCGCCGCCGCTCGGCATAGTTCGCTTTGTACTCAGCGACGTCATCGGCGGTCAGTGCCCGATTGCCCGCCGGCACACTGTAGTTCGGCGTGCGCTGAAAGACGTAGAGCTGCTCGGCCTGCTGGGCGATGACCGGCACCGACTGGATGCCCGACGATCCGGTCCCGATGACGGCTACCCGCTTACCGGTGAAGTCGACGGGATCGTGGGGCCAGTGAGCTGTGTGGTACACCTCCCCGGCGAAGGTGCTCAAACCGGGGAAGTCCGGTGTCAACGCTGCCGACAGCGGACCGGTCGCCATGATGCAGAACCTGGCGGAGATGACCTCTCCCCCGTCGGTGGTCACCGTCCAGCGCAGCGTGTCTTCGTCGAGTACCGCCGAGGCGACCCTGGTGTTGAACGTGATCCCGGAGCGAAGGTCGAGTTTGTCCGCTACCCACTTCATGTACCGCAGAATCTCGCCCTGGGTGGCGTACTTCTCCGTCCACGTCCACTCCTGCTGCAGCTCATCGGAGAACGAGTAGCAGTAGTCGACACTCTCGACATCGCACCGCGCGCCGGGATAGCGGTTGTAGTACCAGGTGCCGCCGACCTCAGGTGCCGCCTCGAACACCCGGACCGACAGCCCTTGCGACCGGAGTTTGTGCAACGCATACAGGCCTGCGAATCCCGCGCCAACCACGACGGCGTCGATAACTGGCTGCTGGTCTGCCGAGACGGTCACGACACCACGCTAGGTCGCAATGACCCCGTCGCCCGTCTGTTTCCCGGTGACCGGACGCCATGACGGCGTTCTCCCAGACATCGGTCGTGCCTGTCGGCATCAGCGGATCTGCCGAAGACACTCACCCCATGACCAATGTCCAAGTCGATCTGGATGGAACGCGTCACCGCCTTCGATGGCCGCGGGACAAGAGCCTCGTCGACACCATGCTCGAGGCGGGTATCGACGTCCCGCACTCCTGCCGGGAAGGGCACTGCGGTTCGTGCGTGGCCACGGTGGTCTCCGGCGAGGTCGACATGGACAGCTGCGACATCCTCGAGCCTGCGGACCTCGCCGATGGGCTCATTCTCGGATGCCAGGCCCGTCCGGTGAGCGACGATGTCCACATCGAGTATTAGCCCTGGATTGGGTCCACTGACCGGGATTGGCCCCGGTCCGGCCATCACCTGCGGTAGACCATTAATCACGCCCAGACAGTTAGGACACAGCGAATGAGCGAGCGCGTACTCGACCGGGTGATGGGCCTGGCGGACCAGTTCAAGGAAATGGCTGTCGAGGCCGAGAAGATCGGTCAGCTGCCCGAGGCCACCGTCAAGAGCATGAAGTCGATCGGCTCAATCCGCCTGCTGCAGCCCGAGAAGCACGGCGGGCTCGAGGTCCATCCCCGCGAGTTCGCGGAGACGGTGATGGCCACCGCCGCGCTGGACCCCGCGGCCGGCTGGATCAACGGCGTGGTCGGAGTGCATCCTTATCAGCTGGCCTACGCCGACCCACGGGTCGCCGAGGAGATATGGGCTGACGACATCGACACGTGGGTCGCCTCGCCCTACGCCCCACAGGGCGTGGCCCGGCCGGTCGACGGCGGCTATATCTTCAACGGACGCTGGCAGTTCAGCTCCGGCACCGACGCATGCGACTGGATTTTCTTGGGCGCCATGCTCGGCGATGACGACGGCAAGCCGTTGATGCCGCCGCAGATGCTGCACATGATCTTGCCGCGCAAGGACTACGAGATCGTGCCGGACTCGTGGAACGTGGTGGGGTTGCGGGGCACCGGGTCGAAGGACGTCATCGTCAAAGACGCGTTCGTTCCGTCATACCGAACCATGGACGCCATGAAGGTCATGGATGGCACCGCCCAGATCGAGGCCGGCATGACCAAGACGCTCTACAAGATGCCGTGGTCGACGATGTTCCCCTTGGGCATCAGCTCGGCCACCATCGGCATCTGTGAAGGCGCTCTGGCCGCGCACCTGGACTATCAGCGCGAACGCGTCGGCGCCAATGGCACTGCCATCAAAGACGATCCGTACGTCATGTACGGCGTCGGCGAGGCGGCGGCCGACATCAACGCCGCCCGCCAAGAGATCCTCGCCAACGTCGACCGCATCTACGACATCGTCGACTCAGGCGCCGAGGTGTCCTTCGCCGACCGTGCCGCGGGCCGGCGTACGCAGGTGCGCGCCGTGTGGCGCGCAGTCTCCGCCGTCGATGAGATCTTCGCCCGTTCAGGCGGCAACGCCCTGCGGATGGACAAACCACTGCAACGGTATTGGCGCGATGCGCACGCCGGCATGGCCCACGCCATCCACGTGCCGGGCACCGTGTACCACGCCTCGGCGCTCAGCTCGCTGGGCATCGACCCGCAGGGTCCCCTGCGGGCGATGATCTGAGAGGTTTGTCGATGAGTGATCTGAAAAGCCTTGGGTACGTCAAGGTTCAGGCGAGCGACATGCCTCGGTGGCGGCAGTTCGCATTCGACGTGCTCGGCTTCGCCAAGGGCTCGGGACCCGACGAGGATGCGCTGTACCTGCGCATGGACGAACGCGCTGCACGAATCATCGTGGTGCCCGGCGACACCGACAAGATCGTCACCGTCGGGTGGGAGGTTCGCGATCACGCCGCGCTGGAACGCGTGAAGGCCGCACTGGACGCAGCGGGAGTGCCGGTCAAGGAACTTTCGCAGGCGGAGGCCGACGCCCGTCGCGTCGAGGAGGTCATCGCGTTCGACGATCCAGCGGGCACCTCTACGGAGGTCTTCCACGGCGCTGTCCTCGACCACAGTCCGGTGGTAACTCCGTTCGGCGCCAAGTTCGTCACCGGCGAGCAGGGCCTGGGCCACGTCGTGTTGCCCGCCCTCGACGTGCCGGGGCTGTTTCAGTTCTACACAGAGGTACTGGGTTTCGTGTCTCGCGGCGCATTCCGGGTCCCGACTCCGCCGGAGTTCGGCCCCTTACGCGTCCGTTTCCTCGGCCTCAACCAACGCCATCACAGCCTCGCGATCTGCCCGGCGATGACTCTGCGCGATCCCGGCCTCATTCACTTGATGGTCGAGGTCGACAGCCTGGACGCGGTCGGACAGGCGCTGGACCGAGTCAATAAGGACGGCTTCCAGTTGTCCTCGACGCTGGGCAGGCACACCAACGACAAGATGGTGTCGTTCTACGTGCGCGCACCTGGCGACTGGGACATCGAATTCGGCACCGACGGCATGCGCGTCGACGAAACGTATTACACCGCAGAGGAAATCACCGCCGACAGCTACTGGGGCCACCAGTGGGTGGGCGACCTGCCTGCGGCGATGCGGCCATGACCGACAACGACGTCATCCCAGTCCCCGCATCGTCGATCAGCGACTGGGACCACGAAGCCGATGTCGTGATCGTCGGCTACGGCATCGCCGGCGCCGCGGCCGCGGTGGAGGCCGCCCGTACCGGCGCCGATGTCCTGGTGGTCGAACGCACCGGCTCGTGGGGCGGCGCTGCGGCGATGGCCGGTGGGTTCATCTACCTCGGCGGCGGCACATCGATCCAAAAGGCTTGCGGCTTCGACGATTCCGTCGACAACATGGCCGCCTTCCTCAATGTTGCGATGGGTCCCGGGGCCGATGAGAAACGCATCGCAGACTATTGCGAAGGCAGCGTCGCGCATTTCGACTGGCTGGTCGACTGTGGTGTGCCCTTCAAACCGGAGTTCTGGGGCGAGCCGGGCTGGGAGCCGCCGGCCGATCAGGGGCTGATGTTCACCGGCGGGGAGAACGCATTCCCGTTCAACACAATCGCCGAACCCGCTCCGCGCGGCCACATCCCGCAGATGTCCGATAAGCGCGCCGGCGAGAAGAGCGGCGGCTACATGCTGATGAAGCCACTTGTAGAGACTGGGACCGCCGCCGGCGTGCGGTCGCTCTACGACACCCGAGTGGCTTCGCTTGTTGTCGAGTCGGACGGCCGCGTGGCCGGGTTGACCGCCCGTCAGTACGGCAAGTCCTTCGCGGTTCGCGCTCGGCGGGGTGTCGTCCTGGCGGCGGGCAGCTTCGCCTACAACGACGCGATGGTCGCGCAGTACGCGCCGCGAATCGCAGGCCGCCCGGCCGCATCGATCGAACAGCACGATGGACACGCGATCCGGATGGCTCAGGCGCTCGGCGCGGACCTCGCGCACATGGAGGCCACCGAGGTCGCGTTTCTGATCGACCCGCAGCAGACGGTGCGCGGCATCCTGGTCAACGGCCGCGGGCAGCGCTATGTCCCCGAGGACATGTACTCCGGGCGCATCGGCCAGCTCACGCTCTACCACCAGGACGACACGGCGTTTCTGATCCTCGACGGCGATGCCCAGGAGGAGGCGAACGCCGCCATCTCCGCCACCCCGTTCCTCAAACGGCCTGCGACGTGGGTATGTGAAACCGTCGCCGAACTCGAAGGCGAAATCGGGCTGCCCGCCGGATCGCTACAAGCCACGGTCAGCGCATACAACGACGCCGCCGCGCGCGGCGAGGATCCGCTGTTGCACAAGAAGCCAGAGTGGTTGCGCCCCATCGGTTCTCCAGTAGGAGCCATCGACATGCGGGCCAGCTGCGGCGGCTTCACGCTCGGCGGCCTGCAGACCTCGCTCGACGCCGAGGTGCTGCACGTCAGCGGCGCGCCGATCCCCGGCCTCTACGCTGCGGGCCGCACCACCGCGGGCCTGGCGGCATGGGGCTATGCGAGCGGTATCTCCCTGGGCGATGGCAGCTTCTACGGTCGCCGCGCCGGTCGCAGCGCCGCCAAAGCCTGACCCTCCTTCTCGCCCAAACTCATGTGTGGGCGGATAAGTGCGAGTAAATCTCGCCATTTTGTCGATCTCGATGGCTGCAAGTGCGTGACACGGACCACATCCGTGTGCTACAAACAGTCATATTACTATTAGGCATATAGCCGAGGAGGCGTCATGACTGTGACCGTCGATTCCCCAACCCCGAGTGCCGTCATCGACCGGGTGTCGCTGGTGCTCGATGCCTTCGACGGCCCCGGCCGGCTGACTCTGGCCCAGATCGTGCGAAGGACCGGCCTGCCACGCTCCTCTGCGCATCGCATGCTCGAGCGATTGGTGCACCTGCGCTGGCTGCGCCGAAGTGGGCGCGACTACGAACTCGGCATGCGACTGGTTGAGTTGGGATCGTTGGCAGTGCACCAGGACCGACTGCACCGCGCAGCAATCCCGCTACTGCACGACCTCCACCGCGCCACTGGGCTCGTCGTGCACCTTGCGGTATTGGATGGCTCCGACGTCGTGTATCTCGAGAAGATCGGCGACCGGATGACGGCTGCGATCCCCACTCGCGTCGGAGGACGCCAGCCTGCGCACTGCACGGCCGTTGGCAAGGCGATGCTCGCCTACACCGGGGACGCCGACGTCGTCGATTTGGCGACCCGCAAGACCAAGTACTCGATCGGCACCGCCGCACAATTGAGCGCTGAGCTGGCGAAGGTTCGCGCACACGGCGTGGCGTTCGACCGCGAAGAGTCGTTGCCCGGATTCGGTTGTGTCGCAGCGCCAATCGGTGGACCGGGAGAAGCCGTCGCGGCGGTGTCGGTCTGCGGACCGATGAACCGCATGACGTTCGATCAGCGCCTGGCCGCACCAGTGCGGATGACCGCGATGGGGATCTGGCGCAACGTTGAAGACGGGCCGCAACGCGTGGCACCGACACTGCAACAGGTACGACCGCTGCGTGGCGGACCCGCACTGCGCCCGGTCCGTGAATCGGCTGCGCTGCAGTACGCATGAGCCTGGATCCGCAGATCGCCGAAATAATCGAGGCGCTCGATGCAGGATTTCCGCCGGTGCACACGATGACCGGCGCGCAGGCGCGGGCCGCGATTCGGTCGCGCTTCGTTGCTCCCGCAGCTCCGGAAGAAGTCGGCGAAGTCCGTGATGCGAACGTGCACGGTCCTGCCGGCGACATCGCGGTGCGCATCTACCGCCCGGCGTCGATGTCGGGCCCTGTGCCGACACTGGTGTACGCCCACGGTGGCGGGTTTGTGTTCTGCGACCTCGACAGCCATGATGGGCTATGTCGCAGCTTCGCGAATTTGATTCCCGCCGTTGTGGTTTCAGTCGCATACCGGCTAGCGCCCGAGCACCAGTGGCCCGCCGCAGCTGAGGATGCCTTTGCGGTAACCCAATGGGCCGCCCGCAACGTGGACGCGCTCGGTGGTGACCCGAAGCGCATTGTCGTCGGCGGTGACAGCGCGGGCGGCAACCTGGCAGCCACCACCGCATTGATGGCCCGCGACCACGGCGCACCGTCCCTCGGCGGGCAGCTGCTTGTGTATCCGATGATCGCTCCGAACTTCGCCACAGCCTCCTACCTCGAATTCGGCAATGGGTTCTACAACCCCCGTCCCGCTTTGCAGTGGTACTGGGATCAGTACGTGCCCTCCCCCGCCGACCGCCGACACCCCTACGCCGCGCCGATGAATGCTGATCTCCACGGATTGCCGCCGGCCATCGTCATCATCGCGGGCCATGACCCATTGCGGGACGAAGGGATTGCATTCAGCAAGGCGTTGGAGGATGCAGACGTCGCCGTGACACGACTCATATACGACGGCGGCATCCATGGGTTCATGACAATGGCGGCACTCTCTCTGGCACACCGCGCCCGCATCGAGGTGTGCGGCGAGTTGTCTGCGCTTCTCGCACCCACTCATGTCTGAAGGTCAGGTATTTGTCATCGACCGGGTCGTGACTCAACCCGGGCGATGTAGGGAGTTCGTCGACCGCTACCTCGCCGAGTATGCGCCCGGGGCCCGCGAGCGCGGAATGACGTTGCGAGACATCCTCGTCAGCCCACCGGTGTGGTTCACCGACCAAGCGAACACCGTCACCATCACCTGGCAACTGCCGAGTGCCCAGGCGTGGTGGGAGATGACGTGGAAGGGCAGACCCGACCCCAGCGTCGGCCAATGGTGGGCCGACATCGACGAGCTCATCGCCGAGCGATCCCGCAGTGTCGCCGCTGCCGCCTCCGATGTCGATGGGCTGTGCAATGTATAACGTCACGCGGCTGATTCACACATCTTCGGACGCCTCGCGAGATCAGTTGCTGACACCGCTACGCACCTTCGCCTCCGTTGCCGACCACGCTATCGTCGCGCCCAGCCTGCCGGGATCCCGCAATGGCGGCAATATTCTGATGCACCTCCGCTTCGCAAATGACGACCAGTGGACCTCTGTCGCAAGCGATCTCGAAGAGATTCTGTCGAAACCGCTGGTCATGCACATCGATGGCGCCGAGTATCGGGGCATTCCGCAGTCGGCCGAACGACCCGCGCGGGGGTCCGTGTACCGCACACTGTTGTTGCGCGTGGCGCCGGACGCTGATGAGACCATAATCGCCCAATTCGAAGACGACTTACGACTACTGCCGCGCTACGTCAACACAATCATCGCGTGGCAGCTGAGCCGCGTCGACGAACCGCTTGGAACGTCGGCATGGACTCACGTCTTCGAGCAGGAATTCACCGATGTCGATGGGCTGATGGGCCCCTACCTGATGCATCCGATCCACTGGGCGGTCGTCGACCGGTGGTTCGACCCGGAATGTCCCGAGGTCATCGTCCGCGATCGCGTGTGCCACAGCTTCTGCCGTATTGGTGGCGCGGTGTCCTGACGCCGTTTGAGGCGATAGGTGTGTATCGCGACCGACTGGTGCGCAAACCTCAGGGCTGGCGAATCACCCACCGTACGTTCGATCTTCACATTTCCATCCGCGACATCTCGGTACTGCAGCCCGGGAGATGATTCGATTCCGGCGAGCATTACGCTGGGTCGACCCCGAGTGTGCCGGCGTCCTCATTCGCGACCACGCGTGCCACGGCTTCTGCGTGCTGCCCGATTCGGTTCCGACTCGACTGCAGGAACGCGCTTCGATGGCAGGGGCGGCAATGCGTTGACGACCATCCGCATACCTGCCCGCAGCGATGATTCCAATCTGTCGACGTTGCCGTGATCCACCCAGTGCACGTAGGCCTGGCGACAGATTTGGATCACCAGTTGTGCGGGCAGGGTGCGGACGAACGGGTCAGCCCCGAGATCGACTCGCTCAGCCAGGAATTCGGATATGGGATCGGCGAAGTCTTGGCCCCAATCCAGCCAACGAAGCCGGTACTGAGGATCGGTGATCATCAGCGACATGAACCTGCGGTCGATCTCAGGTGCACCCCGCTTGGCAACCTCTGTCGAGAATGCCGTCACCAGGGTCTCGACGGTGTCGCTTGTGCGAGGGGCGGTTTCCAGCACCTCAACGCTGAGACCGCCGAACCGGCGGAACAGCGGCATCACCACATCTTCCTTGACCGGGAAGTGGCGGTGAAAGGTGCGCGGAGCGATCCCCACTGCTTCGCAGATCCGCTCGACAGTTGCCGAAGTGGATCCATCAGCAAGGAAGATGTCACGTGCGGTGAGCGCGATAGTCATTCGAAGCTCGGCGGCACGCCGTTCCGTCAACGTCGGTCTGCTCGCGGCACTCACTGAAGCTCCTTCGTCGTCCGGGACTCCCGCACAGTGGGATGCGCCCAATCCGCCTGGCTGACCGGATCCTAACGTCAATATGTCACATTCTGACAGACATACAGGTTCTGACATAGCGCATCGCGATAAGGACGGAGACGACGACGATGAGCGAACTCAATTACGACGACTACACCCATGACTTCATGGGAAAGGTCGGCAACATCGAGGACTTCTCGCGGGACTTCCTGCTGGGACTGGCCCGGGTGTTCGAGGACACGCTGAACTTCGTGCCCTACGCCCACGTAAAGACCTATTCCGAGAAGGTCGGCATCAACGCCGCCATGGACATTGCCGCCGAGGTATCGAGGGCCGGGATGCGCCAAGTGATGCCGATGGGCCGCTTCATTGCACCTCCGGCCTGGGACTGGAAGAACGCCCAGTACCAGGCCATCCCATTCGATGTACAGACCGAGGACCTGACAAAAGACGCCCTTATGCGGCTGATCAAGACCTACTGGGACCAATACCTGAAGGGCCACAACTACTTCATCGACCAGTGGACGAAGATCATCCCGGAAGAGGAGGTCTGGCTCGGTCTCCCAGGACTCTACGAGCTCATCATCGACTACCAGTACCCCAAGCTGGCCAAGGTGATGAAGATCGAACCTGTGTACGTGGTTGATTTCCTGAAACTGGCTTGCCTGAGTATCGACGGCACCCTCGGCTACGGCGGCGAGTACATCGTGCACAACCGAGATCACGTGGTGCTCAACATGCGCCGCTGTGAAGTCCTGCAAAAGTACACCGACGAAGGTCTGTATCCGCCGGCGCGGGCCTGGATGAACTGCACGTTCGAGCAACGGATCTCTGCGCCGTTCTTCCCTGGTTGCAAGCTCGACATCAACTTGCCCCCCAAAGACTTCAAATTCGCTGACGGGGAGCCCTTCTGCGTCTGGACCTACACCCGTGGTGCCGAGAATCATGCGGCTGCAGCGGCGACACCCGATCCCCGAGCGAGCGCAATGAAGAAGATCCCCATAATGCCGGTGTCTTCAGGCGCAGTACCGTCTGCCTCTGAGTAGGTCATAGAGCTTGTCCTTGTGCAACGGGTGTAGACCGCACAAACCACTATGTGGTCTACACCCGTTGCGCCCCTCGGCTTTTGCGTCACATGCCCGCACGCAGGATATTCGGATTGGCGGTCGCCGGCGGTTCCAACGATGGCAGTACAGACTTACCGTCCAGGCTGTGCACTCGAAGTCCTTGCGACCATGGGTAGTGCAGGCTGAACGCCACGAGCCCGGTGCGTTCGGCGGCCGGCAAGTGGCACATCGCCAACACGGTCTCTGCCAAGTATTCGACAGGCTCGGTCGGGAAAGCCTCCGGGATCAACTGCGCCGCACCAGGTGTCCGGATCGCGGTGGACGGACCCACGCAGTTGACTGCGATGTTCGCGTCGACCAACTCCGCCGCAACGCCCTGGGTGAACCGGTGCAGCGCGGCCTTCATTGACGCATACACCACGTCGCCCGCGGCCTTGTTGTAATCCCGGTACGGCCGCACTGGAGCTACCCCCGTCACCGAGCCGATGTTGACGATCCAGCCAGCACCCTGCTTGCGCATGTGCGGGACCGCTGCTCGCGTCAGCACGAATGGGGTCCGCAGGTAGTGCTCGACCGTGCGGTCGAACGTCTCCAGACTCATACCCTCGACGAGGCTGTAGTCGGCGAATCCCGCGTTGTTGATGAGGATGTCGAGGCGGCCTGTGCGGTCGAGGACCTTGTCGATGAGGCCGTCTCGCTGCTCGGTGTCCTCGAGGTCGGCGGCGACACCGAAGGCGCTACCACCGACGTCTTCGATCAGTGCGATCGTTTCCCCGATGGTGCCCGGAATTGCCGCTGCCGACCCGGCCCTGACAGACGGGGACGGCTTATGGGCGCGTGCCGTCACCGCGACCGTCGCTCCTTCGGCCGCCAGTCGCTGGGCGATCGCCCGGCCGATCCCCCGACTGCTGCCGGTGACCAAAGCCGTTTTCCCCTTGAGCATTTGCGTCATGCCAGGTCGAAGTGCTCCTCCACCGGCGCCCGGTGCTGATGCCACACGTCGACCAGCCGATACGGAGTGGACACCACAACGCGACCTGAACCGGAGCGGTAATAGGTGTGCGCGTTGGGGGTGTGACACCACACGGTCCGCGACATCGCCTCGTCGATCCCTGCTACGTACTCGTCGTACGCCTGCCTGGTCACTTCCATCGTTCTCGCGCCGCGCAGCGCCATCAATTGCAGACACTCGACGATGTAGTGCGCCATCACCTCCATCGAGAAGTTGGCGCCGGCCCCGTGTCCAGGACTGTAATTCGGTGCGGAGTTGATGAACAGGTTCGGGAAACCGGGCACCGTCCCACCGCGGTAGGCGCGCGGACTGTCACCCCACTCATCGGTCAGTTTGCGTCCGTCGCGGCCACGAATGTCGAGGGTGGACAGGAAGTCCAGGTGATATCCCGTCGCGTAGACGATCACGTCCAGGTCGATCTGCCGACCGTCGCGGGTGACGATGCCTCTGGCGTTGACTTCGGCCGGTTCGCTGGCTTCCACATCGACGTGGTCACGGGTCAGGGCCGCGTAATAGCCGCCGGGGTCGCGGATGATCCGTTTACCGTACGGCGCGAAATCCGGGGTGACCTTCTTGGCGAGTTCCGTTCCCGCTCCGAAGGTTCGGTCGATGTAGTCCAGGCACATCTGCAGCAGTACGTCGTTGGCAGGTGAGATCGACAGGTGGCTCTTCGCCCATTCAGGGTCCTGCAAGATGACCGGGTAATTGTTGTCCGCGGTGCCCCAGAACGACTTCAGCCGATGCCACTTGGCGTAGTACGGCAAGCGCCGACCGAGATGCCTTCGGTATTCCGGAACATCGTCGGAGGCGCGCCGACGGGGCGCCACCCAATGCGGTTGGCGCTGAAACACCGTCATGTGCGCCACGGCATCCACGCAGGCGTCGACGATCTGCACCGCGGTGCAGCCCGCGCCGATGATCGCCACCCGTTTTCCCGTGAGGTCCAGCGACGGGTCCCACTGGGCTGAGTGAATGCTGGTGCCCGCGAATGTGTCTCGGCCCGGCAGCTCGGGCCAGCGGGGGCGGTTGAGGTAGCCCGCGGCGGTGATCACCACGCTGGCATGGCTGAGGCTGCGAGTGCCGTGCCGGTCAACCGAGTGGATCTGCCACTGCTTGAGGTCCTCGTCCCACCACAGCGCTTCGACCTCGGTGCCGAACCGAGTGTGTTGCCGCAATCCGTATTTGTCGGCCAGCGAGACCAGATAGGCCTGATATTCCGCGCCCTGCGGATAGTAGCTCGACCACTCGGGATTCACCTCGCGGGAGAGCGAGTAGTACGCCGAGGGCGTGTCGACGCCGATGCCGGGATACTTGGTGGTCAGCCACGTACCGCCGACTTCGTCGTTGCGATCGAAGATCTCGTATCTGACGCCGGCATCGGCAAGGCTGAGCGCGGAGATGATGCCCGCGAGGCCGGCTCCGATGATGGCTACTGTCATGGTTTCCGGCATCGGCACCGTGCGCGGTAAGGCCGGCTGCGAGAGTTGGAAGCCGCCCTGCTCGAGCAACAGTGGAACGAACTCGTCGTCGACCTCGCAGCCGAGCGCCAGTGGCAGCAGTCGCTTGAAGAGTTCCGGGTCGACGGCGTCCGAAGACACGGGCGCATCCAGTGCCTCGACCACCGCCGCCACGAGCGCCTCAGCGGTGTCGGCGTCGGTGACCCCTGCGCGCTCCGGAGGGTCTGGGACATGTGAGATCGCCGGGCCGAACCGCTCGATCACCGAACCATCGCCCGTGAGCTGAGCCAGCACCGCCACCAGCACTCCGGGGTCGGCCTGACGCAAGCTTGCCCGCAGCTGGTCGATTTCGACATCGATCGTCACAACAACCGAGTATCGAAGCACGCGCCCCGGCCATGAGCGGTGTTGTCTACTGAGCGGGACACGCATCCGTTCAGCCGCGACGGGCTCGCATACTCTTCGGCCATGCAACGGGTGCACTACGACGATGACCACCGCGCGTTCGCGGAACTGGCCGGTGATTTCGCCGTCAAAGAAGTCGCACCCCACATCGCCGACTGGGAAAACGACGGCATCGTTCCGCGCGAGGTGTTCGCAAAAGCCGGTGCCGTTGGGCTGCTGGGCTTCGCCGCCGACGAAGCCTTCGGCGGCGTCGGGACGCGCGACTTCCGCTACAACCAGACCCTGATCGAAGCCTTCATGGACGCCGACTGCGGCGCGGTCGGCCTGAGCTTCGCTGTCCACAACGACATCTGCCTGCCGTACCTGGCCGAACTCACCACTCCCGAACAGCGAGACCGCTGGCTGCCAGGATTCGTGAGTGGAGACCTGATCGCCGCCATCGGCATGACGGAGCCAGGCGCCGGATCAGACGTCGCCGGTATCCGCACCAGCGCCGTCGACGCCGGTGATCACTTCGTCGTGAACGGCGCCAAGACCTTCATCACCAACGGGCAGAACGCCGACCTGGTCATTACGGCCGTGCGCACCTCCCCCGACCGCCACCGCGGCCTGACACTGATGGTCCTCGAACGGGGCATGCCCGGATTCGAGCGCGGCCGCAATCTCGACAAGCTCGGCCTGCACTGCCAGGACACCTCCGAGTTGGTGTTCACCGATGTGAAGGTGCCCAAGGACAACGTGCTCGGCGAGGTCGGCCGTGGCTTCGACTATCTGATGGGAAACCTGCCACAGGAACGCATGCAGATCACGGTCGGCAGCCTCGCACGGGCACGTGCGGCACTGCGGTGGACCGTGGACTATGTGCGAGAACGCACCGCGTTCGGCAAACCCATTGGGGCACTGCAGAACACCCGGTTCGCGTTGGCCGATGTCGCAACGGAGGTCTCGGTCACCGAGGCCTTCGTCGACCGTTGCGTCATGGAACTGAACGCCGGGCGGCTAACACCGGCGGACGCCGCCAAGGCCAAACTCTGGGCGACCGAAATGGAGTTCCGCTGCCTCGACGCCTGCCAGCAGCTCTTCGGCGGCTACGGCTACATGCGCGAGTACCCGATCGCCCGCTCGGCCGTCGACGCCCGCGTGACCCGCGTCTACGGCGGCACGTCAGAGATCATGCGGGAAATCATCGGCCGGGACCTGGATCTCGCGCCCAAGCCGTGAAGGACAACGACATGCAGGTGCGCAGCCACACTCTCGGCGATATCCCCCGTCGTTCCGCCCGCCGGTATCCCGACAAGGTCGCAATCGTCGACGGCGACGTGACCCTCACGTTCGCCGAGTTCGACGAACTCGTGGACCGGGCCGCAGCAGCGTTGCGGGACAACGGTTTTGCGGCCGGAGACCGAGTCGCGCTGCTGGCGCACAACTGCTGGCAGTATGCCGTGCTGGCATTCGCCGCCGCGCGAGCCGCGGTGGTTCTGGTTCCGATCAACTTCATGCTCATTGCCGAGGAGATCGCCTTCATCCTCGGCCACTGCAAAGCCAGCGGGTTCATTGTCGAAAACGACCTCATCGGCACTGCTGAGCAGGCGATGGCCCAGGGCGGCGCGGTATCGACGAAAGTCGCATTGACAGCCGACGCCGAGGACGTGCCGAGCGGTTGGGAAGACTTCGCGCAATGGCTCGAACCCACCACCCCCGCGCCGGACCTCGAGATCGCCGACGACCAGTTGCTGCGTCTGATGTACACCAGCGGCACCGAATCGCGTCCGAAGGGCGTGATGCACTCGAGCCGCAGCTTGGTGTCGAACTACGTCAGCACGATCGTGGCCGGATCGATGTCGGCCGACGACGTCGAAATCCACTCGATGCCCCTGTACCACTGCGCGCAACTGGACAATTTTCTTGCGACCGACATCTATCTTGGCGCCACCAGCATCATCATCCCGCGGCCCGATCCGGAGGTGATCCTGCGTGGGATCGAGAGGCATCGGGTCACCAATTTCTTTGCCCCGCCGACGATCTGGATCGCCCTGCTGCGCTCACCAGTGTTCGACCGGGTCGACCTGAGCAGCCTGCGCAAGGGCTACTACGGCGCGTCCGCGATGCCGGCCGAGGTCTTGCACGAGATCCGCGAGCGGCTGCCCAATTTGCAGTTGTGGAATTTCTACGGGCAGACCGAGATGGCGCCGCTGGCCAGCGCGCTAGGACCCGACGATCAACGCGATCATGCCGGTGCAGCCGGTCGGCCCGCAATCAACGTCCAAACCGCGATACTCGACGACAACGACATTCCTGTCCCCGCAGGCACTGTCGGTGAGATCGCCCACCGCGGACCGCATCTGATGCTCGGGTACCTCGACGATCCGGCGCGCACCGCCGAGGCGTTCCGCGGTGGCTGGTTTCACTCGGGAGATCTCGGCTACTACGACGAGTTCGGTCTGCTGCACGTCGTTGACCGCAAGAAGGACATGATCAAGACCGGCGGCGAGAACGTGGCGAGCCGCGAGGTCGAGGAGGTTCTCTACCGCCATCCGCTCGTGCAGGAGGTGGCGGTCTTCGGTGTCCCGCACCCGGTGTGGGTCGAGGCGGTGGTCGCGGCGGTCGTCGCGCGCGACGGCGCAACGCTGCGGGAGGACGAACTGCTCAGCCATTGCCGCAGCCACCTGGCCGGGTACAAGACACCCAAACAGGTCTTCTTCGTCGAGGCGTTGCCGAAGAACCCGAGCGGCAAGTTGCTCAAACGCGAGCTCCGGACCCGTTTCGGCGCCGATCAGAATGTGTTCCACTGACCGGTCGCAACGTTGCCGCGCGACGCGGTCCGGCGGTTGACTGCACGCATGAGCACCGACATCACCTTGTCCGAAGTTCAGGAGTTCATCGCCGGCTTCTGGTACCACTACGACCAGGGCCACTTCGGGGAGCTCGCGGCACGTATGGGCGACGAGATGGAGTACCTCAGCCGCTCCGAATCCGGTGAATGCCCGTTCGAGGATCTGCTCGCCGCTGAATTGCACGGCGGCGCCGAGACCCTGGCCTGGCTGACCCAGCACCGCAACGAAAACCCGTATCCGCTGCGCCATCACGCCACGAACGTCTTCCGGACCGGAGTCGACGGTCCAGTGACCAACGTCCGCTTCTACCTGTTCGTCAACCAGGTCACCAACGCGGTGCCGTTTGCGGTATCCAGCGGTGTGGTCGATGTCGGGGTGCGACGCGGCGCCGACGGCCTGGTGTTCACCTCGATGAAAGTCGTTCTGGACGCCGACGATTCTGTGCCGTTCGCCGAGTACAACGCCGCCGCTACTGCCGCGGGCGCGTAGTCGATCATGTCGGCTCGCGACGTCTTCGGCGGAGGGGTGGCCGTCATCACCGGTGCCGGTGCGGGAATCGGGGCGGGGCTGGCCCGTCACGCCGCACGGCTGGGTATGACGGTGGTTCTCGCCGACGTCGACGCCAAAGCAGTTGCGGCACTTCGAGATGAGCTCGTCGCATCGGGCGCGATCGCCGTCGACGTCGTGTGCGATGTCCGCGATCCCGAGGCGGTCGATGCGTTGGCGGAGCGGACCTATCGCGATATCGGACCCGTCCGGCTGTTTGTCAACAATGCCGGCGTCGAACAATTCGGCTATTTGTGGGATATCCCCGTCGAGAATTGGAACCGCCTGGTCGACATCAATATCAGTGGCGTATTCCACGGCGTGCGTGCGTTTCTCCCGCGCATGCTGGCCACGGAGGAACCTGCGTGGGTGTGGAACTTGTCGTCGATCGGCGGCGTGGCCGTCGTCCCACTGCAGGCGCCCTACATCATGAGCAAGCACGCCGTGCTCGCACTCACCGAATGTCTACGACTCGAGGTCCAGCACGCCGGACACGATCACCACATCCACGTTCAGGCCGTCCTGCCAGGCGCGGTGGCATCCAACATCTTCGAGTCCGCAGGCGGGGTCGACGACGGTGACGTCGCCGCTGCCGAATCGCAACGCGCGGCCATGCTCGATATCAAGACCGATGCCATGGACCCCCTCGCGGCGGCCGAAGTGGTGTTCGATCAGGCCGCCGAAGGGCGGTTCTACCTCTTGACACAACCCGACTATGTCGGCTCCGCGATGGCCGAACGCGCGGAAGTACTTGTCTCCCAACGCCCACCGGTGCTGCGGACGGACCGCCGGTTCGACCCTGCGCACCAATGAGACTCGACCCCGACGCCGCCGCGCGCGTCGCGTCCTTCGGTCAGATCCCACCGATGCGCCAGCGCGGACTGGCGGCGGTGCGCGACGCGGTCGAGTCAGCCCCGCACCCCGACAACATGCCGGCGATGGCGCACATCGAGGACTGTGCGATCCCAGGGCCTGCGGGCCAGATCGCCATCCGGATCCACCGCCCCTCCACGGAGTCCGGCGGGCCGGTGCTGGTCTACTTCCACGGCGGCGGCATGGTGATGGGCTCCAATCATTCGTTCGAGCCGCTGGCGAGAACGCTTGCCGCCGAGTCGAGAACCACGGTGGTGGCCGTCGACTACCGACTGGCCCCCGAGAATCCACCGCCGGCACAGTTCGACGACGCGTACTCGGCCACCGCGTGGGTCGCCGCGAACGCCGAATCCCTTGGCGTCGACGCCGCTCGGCTGGCGGTAGTCGGCGACAGCGCAGGCGGCTCGCTGGCCGCCGCCGTGGCATTGGCCGCGCGCGACCACGACGGACCGAGCATCTGTTGTCAGGTGTTGCTCTACCCCGGCCTCGACCGCGACATGGCCGCACCGTCGGTCACGACGCTGGCCGAAGCGCCGATGCTCTCCCTCGACGACATCAACTACCTGCACGACCTCGCTGACGGCGGTGCGGGCGCACCCCACGATGCCTACCGGGTGCCTGCGTACGCCACCGACCTCACCGGGTTGCCCGCCGCGATCGTCGTGACCGGAGAGTGCGACCCGATTCGCGACTGGGGTGAGCGCTACGCGATGCGCCTGCGCGATGCGCGAGTACAGACGACCGTCACCCGCTACCCCGGCATGTACCACGGCTTCCTGATGCGCTCCGATGCCACCGCCAGGGGCAGGCTGGCCATCGCGGAGGTCGGCGCGCTGCTCAGGGCGAAATTCAGTCACCCGCTGCCCTTTTAACGTCCCGATCAACGGGCATGTGCGTGCTGCGGCGCCGTCGACGGCCGCAAAATCAAGTCCACACTCCAAGCACACCAAGAGGAGACGCAATGCTCACCGAAGAGCGGCGAACGGAGCTTTCAGAGATCCTGCGGCCGGCTTCACCGCCTCGGGAAATCGACAACGTCTACACCGAGGACCAGAAGCAGCGACTGCTCGATGTTGTTCACGCCGAGGGCCCATGGCGGCTGATCATCGCCCAGCACTTCGCGTCGGCCGACGAGTTGATGGCCACGATGAGCGGCATGTTCCCCGAGGGGTTCGAGCCGTCGCTGGATCTGTTTCTCACCCCGACGTTTCGCGGGTATCTGGCCAACTACGGCGCCGTGCTCTACCCCGAACTCCACGACGTGTTCTACAACGAGTCATTCCTGAACATGGCCAAGAGCTACTGGGGCGCGCAATACGCCAAGCCGGAGATGATGCTGTTCAACATCAACGGTCCGTGCGCGAACCGCGACCCCGGCCACCTCGACTCGCCGAGCTTCCGCGGCGTGCGCCACGAGAACGCCCCGACCTGGTTGTGCAGCGTGATGGGCAAATCCGGCCTTTTCACCGACTACCTGATCAAGATGGCTCAGGTCATCACCTGGTTCTCGCTCGACGAGGGCAGCGGCTTCACCTACTGGCCCGACGGGCCGCTGAAGGCGCCCAAACGCATTCTGCCTCCGATCAACAACCGCGGCGTCGTCGTCCAGAACGAGATGATGGTGCATCGCGGCGAGGCCAATGGCCCACTGGAACAACAGGTTCCAGCAGGCCTTGCATTCGATACGGTATTCACCGGCGACCCAGCGGACCGCGACCATTGGCTGCTCAAGAACGGTGACAACGTGATCGCGCGGCATCACACCGACGAGCTGCGATTCCTTGTGCACTGGTCGGCCGAGGTGTTCTCCGACTTCGACGAGCTGAAGAAGAACATGGACGGCACCGACGACCTGACGATCGAACGCGCCATCGAGACGATGGTCAAGGATCTCAACGGCAAGGGCCTCAAGTTGTCGATGCCCGGCGATCCGCTGCATGATGCGGAGTTCATCGGCGCGCTCAACGCCGCCTATGACCTCGGCGGGCCCACCGCATACCCGCAAGAGGCTCCGCTCAGCGCGTTTCAGCTGGCCTGAGCATCAACGCACCACTACCGAACTGGGCTCGCGCGGTGCACCCAACATGTCGCGGTGCGACGGCGGTCGCCGACCGTCCTCGTCGGTGATGCCGTAGCGCTGCGCGAGTTCCGCGCCGATCACGGTGTGTCCTGACAACTCGCCGAGGTCTGGATCGTGGTACAGCGCATTGATCAAATGCCCAGTGAATTCCGGGGTTTCGGCGTGCTTCGCGGTCTCGGTGAGCGCCTCAGGGTGCCCCGCGAAGGCGCTGCGGAACCGTTCGGTGAGCAGAATTCCCATCCAGATCGACACCGTCGCCACTCCCGTTTCGCGGAAGTCGACGGCCATGTCGGCGGCCATCTTGTCCACCCCCGCCTTCTGCGCACCGTAGGCGGGGCCGTGCATGTAGCACGCCGATCCGGGGGACGACGTGAACGCGACCAGGCCGCGATCCTGCCGGACCATCAACGGTGCGGCGTGCCAGGACGCCACATACGCCGACCGCAGCCCGACGTCCAACACGTCGGCCAGCTCGAGCGGCTTCTCCCAGAACGGCTTTGGATTCGTCAGGTCATCGTGGATGGCGGCGACATTGTTGACCAACAGATCCAGCCGGTCACACTCGTGCGCCACCCGTTCGAACAGCGTAGCTACCGCGGCGTCGTCGCTGTGGTCGACCTGTACCGCGATTCCGCCGTCGCCCGGGTCGGTCACCGTCCTGCCGGTCAGGTACACCCGCCAGCCGTGGGCAACGAGCGCCGCGGCGATACCCCGTCCCGCGCCGCGACTCGCCCCGGTGACTACCGCAACACGTTTCACGAATACGAAGTTACGTCGTCACCGGCACCGTCTCGTCTACTACCGGCAGATCGCCGTTGCGCACGGCCTCGACAATCGAATCGCTCAGTGCCGAACAGGCCAGGAACAAGCCTCGTGCCGCGTGCGCGGCGAGGTTCTCGGCATCGCGGCGCTCGTGGCAGCGGGCCGACGCCTCGCGATTCCACTGCACACTTGTCTGGTTCCAGCTGCTCTTGCGGGCCAGCACACAAGCCCCGCAACGGCGGCAGGCCACCGGCGCCATCGGGCAGTCGGCGTACCGATTGTCGGGCCGCACGGTCATCAGGTGGTCCCCGCGGCCGTCCTCGCAGCGAGGTTGGCGTTGACCACCTTCATCCACTCTTCGTACGGGCTGGTGGTGTCGAGCTCGTATTCGAAGCGATCGACCATATCGGGCTGCACATCGGCGACATCGACGTAGAACTGCTCGTACCATCGGCGGAGCTGGTAAACGGGACCATCCTCTTCACACAACAGCGGATTGTCGATGCGCGCCTTGTTCTTCCAGATCTCGACATCCTGCTCGAAACCCATCTTGACGAAGTCCCCAAGACCGATCGCGGTTTCCATCGCGAGATCGTCGGGCAGCGCCTCCGACTTCTTGACGATGATGCCGTATTGCAGCACAAAGGAATTCGCGTCGATCGGATAGTGACAGTTGATCAGCACAGTCTTGTGATCCACGTCGGGATAGTGATAGGTCAGGTCGTCGATCATGAACGAGGGGCCGAAATACGATGCCACCGAGGTGGTTCCAAGCATCTGCGACTCCCCCGGGTCGCCGATGTCCGGGCGGCCCGCCCCATTCATGTACTGAGTGGCGACGTGGCCTTCGAAGATGTTCTTGAAATGTGTGGGCAATGATCCGTGGATGTAGAAGAAGTGCGCCATGTCGACGACGTTGTCGATGATCTCGCGGCAGTTGATGTGCACGACGGTGGTGTACCAGTGCCAGTCCGTCCACTCGTCGCTGGTGGCGCCCTCGATGCGGGGGATTCTCACCTCCGGCGGCGGCGGATTGTGCTCGGGGTCGTTCCACACGAACAACATCCCGTCCTGCTCGAGGGTCGTCCACGTCGCGGTGCGGGCCAGCCTCGGCACCCGCTTGCTGTACGGCACCTTCTTGCACCGGCCGTCGCCTCCCCAGCGCCAGTCGTGGAACGGGCACGCAATCTCGTCGCCCTTCACCTCGCCCTGGGACAGGTCGCCGCCCATGTGCCTGCAGTAGCCGTCGAGCACGTTGATCCGGCCGTCCCCGCTGCGGAACACCACCAACTTCTTGCCGAACGCATTGATCCCATGCGGTTTGCCGTCGCCGAAATCCCTGGTCAAACCAAGACAATGCCAGCCGCGGGCGAATCGAGTGGGAGCCGCTTCGGCCTCGATCTGCCGAATCTCGTCAGTATCTGACTGCAACGTCATGACCTTGTTTCTACCGTCGCAGGACCGGTGACGGAGGCGATCGTCCCGCTAGAAGGGAGAAGTGCGCCGCCGCGCCGTTTCTGCGACTTACCGTCACACCCGTGACCTCTGCTCAAAGTGCGGCCATTCCCGCGGGCCTACCGATCGGTGACACGACGGTTGACTTGCTCGTCATCGGTTCCGGCACGGGCATGGCCGCGGCGTTGGCTGCCGCAGAGCGTGGGCTGAAGGTGCTGATCGTGGAGAAATCGGCCTATGTCGGCGGGTCCACCGCGCGCTCGGGCGGCGCGCTGTGGTTTCCGGCGAGCCCGGTCCTCGAGGAGAACGGCGCGGGCGACACGATGGCGCGTGCCGACACCTATCTCGAGTCGGTCGTGGCCGGCACGGCCCCTCCACAACGCTCGACGGCCTTCCTTGCGCACCTCGCGGAGACGGTGGAGATGCTGCGGCGCACCACACCGCTGCGATTCATGTGGGCACGGGAGTACTCCGACTATCACCCCGAGCAGCCAGGAGGAACGGCGGCGGGGCGCACTTGCGAGAGCAAGCCGTTCAATACCTCGGTGCTGGGTCGTTACCGCTCCCGACTGCGTCCCGGCGTCATGAAGGCGTCGATTCCCATGCCGACGACCGGTGCCGATTACCGCTGGATGAATCTGATGGCACGGGTGCCGCGAAAGGGCATTCCGTTGATCGTCAAGCGGCTGGGACAGGGAGTCGGTGGCCTGCTGCTCGGCCGCCACTACGCGGCCGGTGGTCAGGCGCTGGCCGCGGGCCTGTTCGCGGGTGTACTGCGAGCCGGCATCGGCGTGTGGACGGACACCTCGTTGGTGCGGCTGACGACTGATGGCGCCGAGGTCACCGGCGCCGTAGTACTACACGATGGAAAGCAGTTCACGGTGACAGCGCGCAACGGGATCGTGCTCGCCGCTGGGGGTTTCGACCACAGCATGGACATGCGGTGGAAGTTCCAGTCGGAATCCCTCGGGGAGCATGCCAGCCTTGGCGCAGAGTCCAACACCGGCGACGCCATACGGATGGCCCAAGATGTCGGGGCCGCAATCGATCTCATGGACCAGGCCTGGTGGTTTCCTGCTGTCGCCCCCCTGCCTGGCGGCGCCCCGGTGGTGATGCTGGCCGAGCGGTCGCTTCCGGGTTCGCTGATCGTCGACCAGAACGGCAGCCGGTTCGTCAACGAGGCGACCGACTACATGTCGTTCGGGCAGCGTGTGTTAGAACTCGAACGCGCAGGCACGCCCGTCGAGTCGATGTGGATCGTGTTCGATCAGAAGTATCGCAACAGCTACGTCTTTGGCGCCGAACTCTTTCCGCGGATGCGCATCCCCCAGGCGTGGTATGACGCGGGCATCGCCCGCCGGGCCGACAGCATCGCTGAGCTTGGCCGCCTGATCGGTGTCTCCCAGGAGACATTGCTTGCGACATTCTCCCGGTTCAACGAAATGTGCTGCGCCGGACATGATTCCGATTTCCATCGCGGACGAAGCGCCTATGACCGGTACTACGGCGATCCCACTATCACCCCCAACCCGAATCTGCGCGCGCTGAGCGAAGGCCCGTTCTACGCGGTGAAAATGGTGCTCAGCGACCTGGGCACCTGTGGCGGCCTGCGGGTCGACGAACGTGCCAGGGTGCTACGCGAAGACGGCAGTGTGATCGACGGGTTGTATGCGATCGGCAACACCGCCGCCAACGCCTTCGGGGCCACCTATCCGGGTGCAGGCGCCACGATCGCGCAGGGTTTGGTCTACGGCTACATCGCCGCGCACGACGCGGCAGGCAAGTAGTCAGTCGGAGTCTTCTGCGTCGGCCTTCTTCTCGATCTCGTACCAGTATTCCGGTGCAGGCCAAGGAACCTTCGTCCGTCCACTGTCACCGACGCGAGGAAACTCGGCGTCCGCCTCGTCGAGCTCCTTGATCATCTTCAACGTCAGCTCACGCTCGTTGGCGTAGTACCGCTCGGCCCATCGCAGCGCCACCCGCGCGTACGCCCACGACGGATCGGCCCCGGCCCATTTGGCATCCTTGGCGGCCTGCCGATGCATGTCGTCGGCATAGGCCAGGTGCTCCTGCAGAATCTCTTTCAGCCTCGTCGGGTCGGTGAGGTGTCCCAACGTCACTCGCAGCAGTGGGCTGTGTTTGAGCACGGGCGGGTCGAGGGGTGCTTCGTTGGCCCACCGCGTCACCGCTTCCAGCCCAGCCTCGGTGATTTTGTACAGCCTGCGATTGCGGGTGTTGCCGCTGTTCTCGACGCGCGACGTGACCAGGCCGAGTTGCTCCAGCTTCTTGAGTTCGGAGTAGATCTGGCTGTATGCCGGGCTTCCGTAAAAGAACCGCATGCTCCATTCGATCCACTTCCGGATGTCATAACCCGAAAGCTCGTACTCATACGACAGCATGCCCAGCAGCGCCCAGCTGGTGGCCGCCAGATTTGGCTTGCCCGGTGGATCGCCGTCTGCCATTTTTTCAGACTAACAACACTGGTCACAGCCGAAAGCGTCACTCACCACTGGCCGGGACGCCGTGTTGCGGTAGCTCAGTGCAGGCCCGCACGCTTCCAAGCATGACCACCACCAGACTCGACACGCCAAGCCCGGCGACGATGAGGGCCGTGCTCGGCCATTTCTGTACCGGCGTGGCAGTCATCACGGGGCACGACGGTGACCGCCCGGTGGGCTTCGCCTGCCAGTCGGTCACATCGGTGTCCTTGGATCCGCCCTATGTTTCGTTCTGCCCGGCGCGGACGTCCTCGAGCTGGCCGGCCATTCGGGCGACCGGACGGTTGTGTATCAACATCCTTTCCGCCGACCAGCATCACGTGTGCGCACAGTTCGGCGTCAGTGGCGGCGACAAGTTCGCCCGAATCGACTGGAGCCGTGGTGACAACGGCGCACCTGTGCTGGCGGGCGCACTCGCGACGATTGAAGCCGATCTCGAATTCGAGCACACGGCGGGCGACCACACGATCGTCGTCGCGCACGTCACCGGTCTGCGCGCCTCGAAAGGTCGCCGACCGTTGCTGTTCTATCGAGGCGGCTATGGCGGGTTCGCGTGAACGAACGGCTTGCGCAGTCGGTGCGGCGGCTCATCGACGCGACCATCCGCACTGAGGTCGACGACGCAACCTTGACGACCGTGCAGAGTCAAATCGACTGGGCGACAGCACAATTGAGCGTATCGCTGATGCCCGGATCATTCGGGGTGCGGCAGATGGCCGACGGTCAGAGCAGGGCATTAGGCAACGTGGTGATCGGCGACCGCAACCCGGTCGCGCCGCCCTTGAGAATCAACGATGACGCCGAGGGGTTCGTGTGGACGGAGTTCGTCCTCGGGGCCGCGTACGAAGGCCCAGCCGGACACGTGCACGGCGGGGTGTGCGCGATGATTCTCGACCACGTGCTGGGCGCCATCGCGCATCTGCCAGGCAAGCCGGCGTACACCGGCACGCTGACACTGCGGTATGTACGCGGCACTCCGCTCGGACAACAGTTGCGTGCGGAGGCGCACGTCGAGCGGACGGAGGGATCGAAGACATTCGCAGTCGGGCATATCGCTGACGCGGAGGGCGTCACCGTTCAAGCTGAGGGCGTGTTCATCCATCCGAAGAAAGCCGAGCATTGACGACCTGGGACGACGAAACCGATGTGATCGTCGCCGGCTCCGGCGGCGGCCTGGTCGGCGCGTACACCGCGGCCCGCGAAGGACTGTCGGTCGTGGTGCTGGAGGCCAGTGAGCTGTTCGGCGGCACCACCGCATACTCCGGTGGCGGCGGCATGTGGTTCCCCTGCAACCCGGTGCTACGTCGGGCAGGCGCCGACGACACCCTCGACGACGCGTTCGAGTACTTCCACGCCGCCGTCGGCGACCGCACTCCGATAGAACTGCAGCGTGCGTACGTGTACGGCGGCGCCGAACTGGTCGCCTACCTCGAAGCAGACGACCATTTCGAGTTCGACATCCTGCCCTGGCCGGACTACTACGGCAGCCTTCCGCATGCGCGTCTCGACGGGATGCGGCACACGGTGATGAAACCGCTTCCCGCCCAACGGCTTGGCGAGCTTGCCGACCGGATACGCGGCCCGCTGGACAGAGAACGGCTCGGTGCGCAGGTGCCGAAGTATCTGATCGGTGGGCGGGCGCTGATAGGCCGACTGCTCTCGGCGATCACCTCATATCCGCACGCTTCGCTGCGTCTCAACAGCCCGCTGGTGGAACTGATCACTTCCGAGGATGGGGTCGTTGGCGCAGTGGTCGAAGACGACGGCGGCCGCCGCGCTATCCGCGCCCGCGCCGGCGTCCTCCTCGCTGCAGGCGGATTCGAGAACAATCCGGCGCTGCGCGAACGCTTCGGCATACCCGGCGACGCGCGTGACACGATGGGCGCGCCAAGCAATCTGGGTCTGGCGCTCGAGGCGGGCATGGCCGCGGGTGCTGCGACCGACCTGTTGGACCAGGCGTGGTGGTCGCCCGGGTTCACCCATCCCGACGGGCGCTCGGCGTTCTCGCTGTGGTTCACCGGAGGCATCTTCGTCGGCCAGGACGGTAAGCGCTTCGTCAACGAATCCGCACCCTACGACCGGATCGGCAAGGCGATCATCGAGCAGATCTCCAGCGGCGCAATGACTTTGCCGTTCTGGATGATCTACGACGACCGAGAGGGCCTCGTTCCGCCGGTGAAGGCCACTAACGTGTCGATGGTCGATGCCGAGCAGTACGTCGACGCCGGTCTGTGGCACACCGCGGACACCCTGCCCGAGCTCGCGGCGAAACTCGGTGTGAATGCCGACAACCTGGTCGAGACGGTCAAGCGCTACAACGAGTTCGTCGCGGCGGGGGCAGACGACGACTTCGGCCGCGGCGACGAGGCGTACGACCGCGCGTTTTCGGGCGGCAAGTCGCCGATGGTGCCGATCGACGCCGCGCCGTACCACGCCGCGGCGTTCGGGCTGTCCGATCTCGGTACCAAGGGCGGACTCGTCACCGACAGCCACGCCCGCGTGCTCGATGCCGACGGCAACCCGATCGGCGGCCTCTATGCTGCGGGCAACACCATGGCCGCGGTCACCGGCACCGTCTATCCGGGCGGCGGCATCCCGATCGGCGCGTCAATGTTGTTCAGCCACCTCGCCGCACTCGACATGACAACTCACATCTCATCTGAGAGGAACTGACCATGGCATCACTTCAGCGATACACCGACCGTCGCGTCCTGATCACCGGCGGCGGCTCCGGCATCGGGCAGGCCACCGTGTTGCGCATTCTGGACGAAGGCGGCCGGGTCGTCGCGGCCGACATCAGCGAATCCGGCCTGAAGGACACCGTCGCCAAGGCCGAACCGCACGGCGATCGGCTCAGCAGCGTGGTCATCGACGTCGCGAGCGAGGAATCCGTCAAGGACGGCGTCGCCGAGGCGGTCGGTGCGCTCGGCGGGTTGGACGCCCTGGTCAACGCCGCGGGGATCCTGCGGTCATCGCACTTCCTCGACACCACGCTTGCCGACTTCGAGCAGGTGCTGCGGATAAACCTCGTCGGCACGTTCCTGGTGATCCGCGAGGCGCTGCCCGCGTTGCGTGGCGGAAACGATCCGGCAGTCGTCAACTTCAGCTCTACCTCGGCGTCCTTCTCCCACCCGTACATGTCGGCCTACGCCGCGTCCAAGGCGGGCGTCCAAGCGATGACTCACGCGCTGGCCCTGGAATTCGCCAAGGACCGGATCCGCTTCAATGCTGTTCAGCCGGGCTCGATTTCGTCCGGGATGACCGACGGCACGGGTGAATCCAAGCAGAGCATCGGACCCGGACTGCCGACGGATGCGGACTTCTCGCTGTTCGGCAAGATCACGCCGGTGCTACCGCTCGAGGACGGCGGCATGTTCGCCAGGCCGGACGCCGTGGCCGCAGTCGTCGCGATGCTCGCCTCGTCGGACGCCTACTTCGTGACCGGAACAGAGGTCCGCATCGACGGCGGCACCCACATGTAGCCGGTCATCCGTCGGTACGGCGGCGTCGAACCGGCGCCGCAGCGGCTCGCACGAGCGCCCGAACCTCGTCGTCCAATGCCCCGCCTGCGACGAACAGCATCTCGTCGCCCACCTGCAGCACCTCATCTGCTGTCGGCAGGAGCACTTCACTGCCACGCAGGACGGCGGCCAGCGCGGTGTTCTGCGACAAGGCCAACTCACGAATCCGTTGCCCGACAAATGCGTTGCCCTCGGGCAGCGTGAGCTTCGCGAGGTTCACCTGGCCCTCGCGAAGTTGCATCAACCGCACGAGGTGTCCGATGTCGATAGCCCCCTCGACACCTGCCACCATCGCGCGGGGTGTGGAGACCGCGACGTCGACACCCCACGCATCGGTGAACAGCCACTCGTTGCGCATCTCATTGACCCTGGCAACCACCCTCGGCACGCCGAACTCGGTCTTGGCCAGCAGCGCCGCGGTGAGGTTCACCTTGTCGTCCCCGGTCGCGGCGATCATCACCTCGCACGTCTGCAATCCCGATTCTTCAAGCGAGACAAGCTCGCACGCGTCGGCGAGCAGCCATTCGGCCGCAGGAACCGTGTGCGGTTCGTAGTGTCCGCGGTTGCGCTCGATCAGCAAGACCCGGTGGCCATAGTCAAGCAGTTCACGGGCGACCGATCGGCCGACGGCGCCGGCACCTGCGATGCCGATCCGCATCGTCGGCCTATCCTCGGCATGCGCCAACTGCTTTTGACCCTTCGACCGCCACCTCCCGCGAAGCACAAAGTCATACTGACCCATGACATGAGCTTGCAGCAGCTGTACCTCGCGCTTCTCGCCGGTGGAGTCGTGCTGCTGGCCAGCATCGTCGCGACGCGGCTTGGCACCCGGGTCGGCCTGCCCAGCCTGCTGCTGTTCCTGGGCGTTGGCGTCATCGTCGGCGAAGACGGCCTTGGCCTGCATTTCGACAACTATCTGCTGGCCGATCACCTCGGCACGGTGGCGTTGGCGATCATTCTGATCGAAGGCGGCCTGACGACGAAGTTCGCCGACGTGCGACGGGTATTGGCGCCGGCAGGCGCGTTGGCCACGGTGGGCATCGCGGTCAGCATGGCGGTCACCGCCGCAGGGGCGCATCTGTTGCTCGGAATGGACTGGCAACTGGCACTGCTGATCGGAGCCGTCGTGTCGTCCACCGATGCCGCGGCGGTGTTCTCGGTGCTGCGAGTCGTGCCATTGCCGCGCCGCGTCGCCGGGCTGCTGGAAGCCGAGTCGGGATTCAACGACGCGCCCGCCGTCATCCTCGTGCTGATGTTCAGCGTGACCCCGCTGCACCTGTCACCGGTGCACGCGCTCGCCGAGTTGGTCTACGAGTTGGCTGTCGGGGCCGCGATCGGCTTGGGCTGCGGCATACTCGGCGCGTTCGCGTTGCGCCGCATCGCACTTCCGGCCTCCGGCCTCTATCCGCTTGCGACGTTCGGACTGGGTATGGTCGCGTTCGCCGCGGCCGGGACCGCTCATGCCAGCGGGTTCCTCGCCGCCTATCTGGCCGCGGTCGTGCTCGCGAACTCGGGGTTGCCGCACCGTTCGGCCATCCGGTCGTTCGCCGAAGGGCTCGGCTGGCTCGCACAGATCGGCCTGTTCGTCCTGCTTGGTCTGCTCGTCGACCCCAGCGACCTCGGTGCTGAGCTGATACCGGCGATCGTCATCGGTCTGGTCTTGCTGTTGGTCGCACGACCGCTCTCCGTCGTCATCTCGCTGGCCGGATTCCGGGTGCCCTGGCGCGAGCAAGTGTTTCTGTCCTGGGCAGGCCTGCGCGGCGCCGTCCCGATCGTGCTGGCGACCTTCCCGATCGTGGGCGGCGTCCCCGACAGCCTGCGCATTCTGAACATCGTGTTCATCCTGGTGGTGCTGTTCACCGTGGTGCAGGGACCGAGCCTGCGTCCGCTGGCCCACCGGCTGGGGCTGATCCCGCGTGACGCCACCAGGGAGATCCAGGTGGAAGCCGCACCGCTGGACGTGCTGGATGCCGAGTTGCTGACCATGACGGTCCAGGCGCCGTCGCGACTGCACAACGTCACAGTCCTCGAGTTGCGGCTGCCCGACCCGAGCGTCATCACCCTGATCATCCGCGACGGCCATACGTTCGTTCCGCAGCCCGACACCCGCATCGAGATCGGTGATGAACTGCTCATCGTCACCACCACGAAGACGCGCGCGATTGCAGAACGCCGACTTCGGGCGGTGAGTCGGCGCGGCAAACTCGCCTACTGGTTCGATGAGTACGGCGAAGCAGATTGACCTCAAAGGAGATGTTGATGACGAACCGGCCACTACGCGTCATTCAGTGGACCACCGGAAACATCGGACGGCGCTCGCTGCACGCGATCATCGGCCGCGACGACATGGAACTGGTCGGGGTGTACGCGCACGGCGCCGACAAGATCGGCGTCGACGCCGCCGAACTCTCGGGTTGGCCCGAGCCCACCGGTATCGCGGCCACCAACGACATCGACGCGCTGCTCGCCACGAAGCCCGACGCCTGTTGCTACAACCCGCTGTGGCCCGACATCGACGAGTTGGCCCGACTGCTCGAGTCCGGCGTCAACGTCTGCTCCAGCGCGGCGTGGATCACCGGCGGAAAGCAGTCGCCCGAGGACCTGGAGCGCATCCGAAAAGCTTGCGAGAAGGGCAATTCCACGATCTTCGGCAGCGGAGCCCATCCCGGTATGACGAACCTGGTCGGCATGGTGCTCAGCGGATCGTGTGAACGGGTCGACGAAATCCGCATCACCGAGTCGGTGGACTGCTCGACCTACGAATCGGCGGGCACCCAAACCGCGATGGGGTTCTCCCAGGACCCGGATACGCCCGGTCTGGCCGAGAGCGTGCGGCGCGAGAGTGAGGTCTTCGCCGAATCGGCCGCGATGATGGCCGATGCGATCGGCGCCAAGCTCGACCGGATGACGTTCGACGTGCAGTTCACGGCGGCCACCGGTGACACCGATCTGGGTTTCATGCAGATCCCGAAGGGCACGGTGGCGAGCGTGTACGGCTATCACCGCGGCTGGGTCGGCGACCGCAATGTCGTCAGCGTCGGCTTCAACTGGACCATGGGCGATCACGTCACCCCGCCCAAGCCGCTGGAGCACGGCCACGTGATCCAGGTGTTCGGGCTGCCCAACATGCGGACCGTGCTGCACTGCCTGCCGCCGAAGGACTGGACCGAGCCGGGGTTCATGGGCCTCGGCATGATCTACACGGCGATGCCGGTGACCAACGCGGTACCCGCGGTCGTCGCCGCACCGCCAGGCATCGTGACGCTGAAAGATCTGCCACCGGTCACCGGCCGGTTTGCGGTGTAGGACGGGCCGCTCATCCCGGCGTTTGCCACACGCGCGAGGGCCGGCCGCTCCTACGCTGGGTGTATGCGTTTGGCGTGGCCGCTGACCGGCCGCTCGGAACAACTGCGAGCCATCGAGGCCGCCATTGCCGACGCTGACATCGGCGGGATCGTGATCAGCGGGCCAGCTGGTGTCGGCAAGAGCCGGATCGCTCGTGAAGCACTCGCCCTTGCCGCGGCGAGCGGATGTGAAACTCGTTGGGCCGTCGGTACGTCGTCGGCGGGGAAGCTTCCGGCCGGGGCGTTTGCCGCCTGGGTGGAGCCGAATGTCACCGACGCCCTGCAACTGGTCCGCAGTGTGATCGACGCCCTTACCTCGGCCTCACCAGGCCGCACGGTCGCCATCGGAGTCGACGACGTTCATCTGCTCGATGATCTGTCGACGTTCGTCGTGCACCAGATCGTCCAGCGCCGGTCCGCAAAGGTCGTGCTCACCGTTCGCGATGGTGACCCGGTTCCGCAGGCGACGCGTGAGATCTGGTCCGGTGGCCATTTCGAACAACTCGACCTTCCGCCGTTGTCACATGACGACACCGCCGCGCTGCTCGCCGCGACTCTTGGCGGTCTGATCGACCCTGGCGTCGTGCAGACGGTATGGCGCCTGACCCGCGGCAATGTTCTTTACGTACGCAACATCGTCGAACGCGAGATCGCGGACGGGCGATTGATACACCAGCATGGCCGATGGCAATGGACCGGCGAGCCCGTCCTACCACCAAGCTTGGTCACGATGATCGAATCCCGAATCGGGTCCCTACCTGTCGCGGTCAGCGATGTTATCGACGCACTCGCGGTCGGTCAGCCGATCGAACTCGCGTCGCTTGGCCGAATCACCGATTCGGCTGCGGTCGAGGAGGCCGACCGCCGTGGGCTCATCGCGATCGAATCCGTCGACGACGGGGTCGAGGTTCGGCTGGCACATCCCCTCTACGGCGAGGTGCGCCGTAACCGCGCAGCGGTTTCCAGGCTGCGGCGGTTGCGCGGGTTGGTTGCCGCCGAATTGGCCAAGGGGCACAGCGGCAACGACCCGCGAACAGTGGTGCGTCGTGCCACGCTGAGTATGGAGTCCGACCTCGAGCCCGATGCAGACCTGTTGCTTCGGGCTGCCCAGGGTGCGGTGTGGCTTGCCGATATTGCTCTCGCCGAGCGACTCGCGGAGGCGGCCATTCGCGCGGGCGCGGGACCTGAGGCGAATTTCGTTCGCGCGCATGTACTTGCGTTTCTGAGCCGCGGCGACGAAGCAATCGCGGTGCTCGCCGCCTGTCCAGAAGAAGAGCTGACCGACGCCGACCGCGCCCGGTTGGCCTTCCTTCGGTCCCACGTCACCCTTTTCACGCGCCGTGACCCCGCAGGCGCCAAGAGCTTGATCGACGAGGCGGCATACCAGACTCCGTCGACTGAGCGAACCTGGATCGATGCCTTCCTGGCGATCTATTGGGCAGTGATGGGTAAACCCCAATCTGCAATCGAGATTTCGCGGAACTTTGCACTGGATCAGTTGCCTGGCGTGATGGGCGCCGGCACTGCCATGGCGATCTCGGTCGCGTACGGCGACGCGGGCCGAACCTCGGACTCCGTGGCGGCCGCCAAGATCGGGTACGCGATCGTCGAGCGTTCGTTCGATGCCGCGCAGATGCGGTTCATCATTGCCGATGGCCATATCTGCGCGCTCTTGCAGGCGGGCCGAATTCGAGAGGCTCGCGAGGTTGCGGATCGACTGCAAGAACAATCGGCCGACCTCCCCGGCCCAGCCCAACTCTTCAGCAACGGGCAAGTCGGAATGGCCGCCCTCGCCGCCGGACAACTGAGCGCTGCATGTGGGTTGCTGGAATGGGTGGTCGCGGCATTCTCCGGCGACACAACGGGATGGGGTTACCGCTACCGGCTTCCGCACACCGTCGCGCTGGCCATGCTCGGTTCGCTCGATGAGGCCGCCGCCGGCCTTCGTGAGCTCGAG
Source organism: Mycobacterium sp. OAE908 (assembly GCF_017872775.1). Classification (NCBI taxonomy): domain Bacteria; kingdom Bacillati; phylum Actinomycetota; class Actinomycetes; order Mycobacteriales; family Mycobacteriaceae; genus Mycobacterium; species Mycobacterium sp. OAE908. The sequence goes on along the minus strand of NZ_JAGGJL010000002.1, from coordinate 496,878 downwards.
CAACAGCGGCACCCGACGTGGCGCTACCTCGACTACGAGTTTGCGATCGCGCAGGCGTGGGTGGCTGCGGCTGACGGGACGACCAGCAGAGCAATCTCGACACTGCTGTCGGCCGCCGAAACTGCCCATGACAATGGGCAATTGGCGGCGGAGGTTCTTTGCTTGCAGACGGCGACGCAATTCGGCGGCCGTTCATCTGGGCGGCGACTGAACGATCTCGCCCGCACAGTCGAAGGTCCGCGTGCCGCCATCGCGGCACGATTCGCCGCTGCATTACGCGAGGGCAACGGCGGCGAACTCGCGGCGGTATCCGATGAATACGAGCATATGGGCGACCTGGTCGCTGCTGCCGACTCGGCCGCCCACGCCGCCTGGGCTTTTCGGCACTCCGGTCATCGCGGATCCGCGTATCTCTGCGCGGCGCGAGCGGAGTCACTAGCCGCGACATGCGGCGGCCTGAGCACCCCGGCGGTTCGGAAGGCAGCGGAGCCCTTGCCGATCAGTGATCGCCAGCGCGAAATCGCAATGCTGGTCGGTGAAGGGCTTTCCGCCAAGGCGATCGCGGAGCGACTGACCTTATCGGTCCGCACTGTCGAAGGGCATATCTACCGGGCGATGTCGCGGACCGGCGTCGCTACTCGCGAAGAGCTCGCGGCCATAGTCGGCACTCGCAAGCCCCGGCGATGACTCCGTCAAAGCCGTTGGGCCAGTTTGGCTTTGCCGGGGCCGTCGAGGTCGTCGAGCGCGACGCGCCGGCCGGCCATCGCCATCAGCACCGCTTCGCCACTGCCCCGCACCTCGGGGCCCTTGCCGTAAGTCCAGTCGACGTCGGTGGCAACCAGACGCACCCCGCGAGTACGCAGAGCCCCCCGAAGTCGCGGGGCCCAGGTGGTGAAATCCAGTGCGGTTCGCAATGATTCGGCAGGGATGTCTCTCGGAATGCCGAGCGGCCTTCGGATGTCCTGCTGGTGAATCATCCCGTCGGTGAGCGCGATTTTGCCACCGAAGCCCGCCGTCAACCCGTGCGGCACGGCGTACTCACGCATCAGCGCCGTCAACTCCTCCGGCGACTTGCATGCGTACTCCGCAACCCCGACCACGTTGGCGCCACCCCGGGTTATCAGGCCTTTGGCCATGCGCCGCAACAGTTCTGCGCGACTCAGCGGGTCGTAACCGATGACGTGTGCGACGACATCGCGCACCCGCCACTTCTCGCACAGTGTCGGACTGTCCCACTGCTCGGCAGACAACCCCTCCAGCAGTGTGGCGAACTCCTCACGCTCGGCCTGCGCCAACTGCATCGTGTCCGTTGACGTCATTGGTTGAACAGGCCGGCGTAGCGGCCGAGATACAGCGGCCAGCCTGCGTCGCCGTCGACGCCCGTTGCGACCGACTCCCAACCGTCACCGTGGCGTTCGATGTGCCGGTGTTCCAGCTCGACGCGTGTCCGCTCGGCCGACTCGGCAATGAACCGGACCTCCACCTCGCTGGTCCGGGTGAGGTCGGTTTCCAGCTGCCATGTCGGCCCGATGTCCCATGTGAAGACGACGCGATTGGGCGGCTCGAAGGCGAGGACACGCGCCCACTTGCACAGGCTGCCGTCCTCGCCGCGGTCATAGATGTGTCCGCCGACGCGGCCCTCGAACACCGTCTCGGCGATCGGGACGTTCATCAGATTGTGTTCGCGCGGCTTGAAGTCTCCGAACCGCTCGGTGAATACGCGAAACGCCCTATCGAGTGGGGCGTTGACGACCACGTCGTGACGGATGCTCACGGGTCGCGCTTGCGTCATGATTCGTCTCCCTCCAGATGTTCGACGGTGTCCTTGAAGCCGGCCAAGGCCTGCACCCAGAACCGGTCGAGGTCGGCACGCAAGGCTTCGAGCCCCGTCGGGTCCAACTGGTAGACCCGTCGGGTGCCTGCCGCACGGTCGCGCACCAGGCCTGCGCGTTTGAGGACTTTCAGGTGTTGCGATACCGCGGGCCTGCTGACAGGCAGGTCGCGGGCGATTTCGCCCACCGCCATCGGCCCATGTGCGAGACGTTCCACGATCGACCGCCGGGTGCGGTCGGCGAGCGCGACCCAGACGTCATCTTGGTAAGTCGACACGAACCGTAAGTTACCACTTACCGATACGGCTGATCAATGCTCGTCGAGTGCAGCAGTCTTCGGGTGTGGCACTTCGATGGCGACCAACTCGGCGAGGCCACTGATGGTGAGGCTGCGCATCAGCACGGAGTTGACGATCAGGTGAATGCGGTCGGCTACGTGGTACAGCGCATTGATAGCTGAGCTGTCGAGGTACTCGACTGCTGTGAGATCGACGGCGAGCCGTTCGCCGCTCTCCGCTGCCGTCGCGGTGGAGTCTGTGAGCGCCTCGCTGAAGGAGTCGATGTTGCTGAGGTCGATTTCCCCGACCGCGATGAGCACAAGGTTTCCGTTGTCGCCGCGCGCGATCTCGAGCGTCAGCGACGCGGACATCAACCGACCCTAGCGGTCAGGTGAACCGTGGTTCCGGCAATGCCGGGCTGGATGGCAACCTCCTGCATGAGCCCGCGCATCAGTGCGATGCCCCGACCGCGAGTGGAGTCCCTCGCCGGCTGCGGAGGTTTCCACGAGCCGGAGTCAGTGATGGTCAAGTGCACCCGGTCGACCAGTGCCGTCGCGTCCATGCTGATGACTCCGTTCGGGTTGTCGCGGTGACCATGCTCGATCGCGTTGGCGACCGCCTCTCCCGCAGCAATGAGTAAGTCCATACTTTGATCCGGATTGACCATGGCTCGTTTCAGCCAGCCGCGTAAGGCATGCCGAGCGGGCGCGAGTTGGCTTGCGTGCGCTGGAAATTCAAGCGCGAGCGGGCCCGGGTGGCGGTAGAGCAACACGACCACGTCGTCCTGATACCCGCCTGCCGGCGCGACACCGGACATGATCTGGTTCGCCAGATCGTCCATTGTTGACGCGCGACCGTCCCGCACCACCTCGGCTACTCGGGAGATACCGTCGTCGAGTCCGCTTCTGCGACGTTCGATCAAGCCGTCGGTGTAGAGCAGCAGAGTCGCGCGCGGCGGGAGAGTCACCCGCGCTTCGGGGCGCGACCAGTTCGGCCGTACTCCCAACGCAATGGTGTGGCCGTCCTCGAGAATCCGAATAGCGCCGTCGGCTTCGACGAGGATGGGCGGCGGGTGCCCGGCACTGGAGTACACCAGCTCACCGGTCTCGGGGTTGAGCACGCCGCAGACGACCGTGGTGCATCGGGCGCCGGGAAGGTGCGAAGCGAAGCGATCCATCCCCTGCAAGGCCGCCCCCGGGCTGGCGTCGCTGAACAGCAGCGCACGGCAGGCGCTGCGCACCTGTCCCATCACGGTGGCAGCGGTCAGGCCGTGACCGACGCAGTCGCCGACGATCAGCGCGATGCGCCCGTCCTCGAGTTCGACGATGTCGTACCAGTCACCGCCCACCTGGAGGGGTCGACTTGCGGCCTGATAGCGCGCCGCGAATCCGGCCGGTAGCTCGGCGGGACCGAGGATTGCGTGTTGCAGCGCAAGGGCGGTTTCGCGCTGTTTGTCCACCTGATGCACCCGCTGCAGCCCCTGGCCGAGGCGGCCTGCCAGCACCGTCAGCAACGTCTGGTCCTCCAGCGTGAACGACCTCTGCTCAGCGAGCTCGATCCAGACCACAAGCACCCCCTCGGGATGCTGCAGCGCGATGCCCGTCGCGCCCGGCGGCATGGTGTTCGGGGAGCTGAGAAGATCGCCGTCGCGCAATTCCGTGATCAGCTGTTGGGTCTGAGGCGGCAGGTCGCTCCACGTCGCCGGCTCGCCGACCGACACCACATCTGGTGCACCATCGGCTCGTTCACCCGGGGTCGTGAAGGTGACCGCGAGTACCCGGCGCGCCCGCCACAGTCGGCGAAGTTCCTCCGCGGCGGCGCGCAACGCGTCCTCGACGGTGTCGGCCTGGGCGAGTTCCTGGTTGAGCGCATGCTCGCGACCTGCTGCCAGTGCCAACGCGATCGCAGCGTGCCGGGCGAAGTCGCTCACGAGGTCGAGGTAGTCGTTGCCGAACGGCGTCTGTTGAGGCTGACGGGCGATGGCGATCACCCCGAGCACCCTGCCGTCGGCGATGAGCGGTATCACGATCGCGGAGCGCTCCCCGACATCGGTGAACCCCTCGATGGGATATTGAAAGGAGTCCGTGATCAGCGGTATCCCGCGACGCGCGACGCCGCCGGTGGTGGAGCCGTCCATCGGTACCTGCTGACCGATCACCTGCGACGCGTACCGGCCCGCCGTGGCGGCCACGACCAGCGTGTCGACTTGATCTGGCAGGTCAGGCTCCCGCGGCACCAGCAATATCGCCTGCTCTGCATCGGCCAGCTCGAGCGCCCGGTTCACAATGAGCTGCAGCGGTCCCATTTGGGGATCGCCGGAAAGCAGCGCGGTGGTGATCTCGCGGCTGGCGCTCGTCCATTTCGCCGCTTCGCGTTCTCTCTCGAAAAGTCGAGCGTTGTCGATTGCGGCTGCCGCCGCCGTCGTCAGTGCGCGGACGGCGCCTTCCTGGGAATCGGAGAACACCCGGCCCGGCCGGTCGTCCGCAAGATAAAGAATTCCAAAATCGGTGCCCCGCACGGTGATTGGCGCCCCGAGGAGTGCTCGTAGCGGTGGCTTGTGTGCGCTGAGCACCTCGCCATGCGGATGCGCGCTCAAGTCATCGAGGCGCAGTCCCTCGCCGACGGGAAGCTCGCCGAGCCGACGCGCAGTCTCGTCGTCGATGCCCGCGTGCACGCCGGAGACCAGGCTGCCGTCTGATGCGCGCAGTCTCAGCACCCCGTACCGAGCGCCGGCCAGCTCGATCGCCGCGTTGACGATCCGTTTGAGCGTCACGTCCAGGTCCAGGTCGGAACCGATCTCGACGATCGCCCGCACCAGCTGTTCCAACTGGTCGCGGGCTGCCGCTAGCTCGTCTAGCTGATTACGCTCGCCCCGGGGGTCTTCCATCCGCGCAAAACCTCTTAACAGTCACTCACTTCGGAACAGCGAACGCGACCACACACTGGAAACCGGACGACCGCCACCTATCTGTGTACCCAACGAAGCGCCCGAGTACCCATGTAAAACCGGGTTACTGCTCAGCCAGTTGCACGGCAACACCGACCGCGCCGCCACCCACGTGAACCGACAACAGCGGCCCCATGTCGGTCACGACAAGCGACTCGATCTGGGGCAGCCGCGTCGTCAACGCCGCGCCGATCTCGTCGGCGGCGTCGTGATTGTCGACATGATGGACCGCGATCGCCGCCTGCCGCTCCCCGACGACTTCGGCGACCCGCTCCACCATCGCCGCGTGCGCCTTGGACACGGTGCGGATCCGCTGATCGAGCACGAGCCGCCCGTCGACGTCGAGACACAGCAGCGGCTTCAGCGACAATGCCGTGCCGAGCCGCGACGCTCCCTTGCTGATACGCCCGCTGCGTCGCAGGTTGTCCAGCCGGTGCACGACGACGAACACGTGCCCGCGCGACTGCGCCGTACGGGCCACCGCTTCAACGGCATCCAGATCGGCACCCGAGCCCGCCGCAAGCGCGGCTGCCAGCGCAATGAAGCCCACGCCCATCGCCGCCGACCGCGAATTCACCACCCGCACCGCGGGACCGAAGTCACGCGCAGTCAGCGCCGCCGAACTGTAGGTGCTCGACAGCGCCGCCGAAAGATGCACGGCCACAACGCCGCCGCCGTCGCTGTCGGTCAACGCCTGTTGATAGATCTCGGCGAGTTCTGCGGGTGTGGCACCGGCTGTCGTCACGCGCGGACGGTCGTGGATGTCGTAGGGCACGTCGTCGATGCCGTCACGCAGGTCAGTTCCGTCGACCAAGACGTGCAGAGGCACCTGCCGGATGTCGTACTCTTTGAGCTCGTCTGGCCCCAGCCGCGACGACGAGTCGGTGACGACGACGACCGGCATGACTACCGCGAATCCTCTTGCGGCACGCCGGCTTCGGCGAGCGCCTTGAGCATCAGCTCGGCCACTGCCTGGTGCGCCTCGAAGTTCCAGTGAATACCGTCGGGGTTGCCCCGACCGCTCATCACTTCCTCCTCTACAGCCGCCTTGAGGTCGACGAGCGGCACATCGTGCTCCTCGGCCCATGCAGTGATCGCCCTGGCCGTGCCTTCGCGGCCGTGGTGGGCCTTGCCGTAGGTCTCGGCGATGTGCACCGACGGCAGCGACGCGACGACGGGTATACCCGGCCTGTTGAAATCGATTGCTCCACGGGTCATTTCGAGATATTCGACCGAAACATGCGGAGGAAGGGCTGCGCGGGAGATCGGCGACAGCCGGGGCTGGACCCAACCGTAGCCGTCGCGAACCCAGCGCCGCAGCCAGGCCGGCCGGACATATCTGATCAGCTCACGCAGCGCTGTCGGCAGCGGCGACGGCAGCGAATCCATGCCGCCGGTCGCGAAGACCACCGCGCCCGCCCGTGGCAACGCCGCCCACGCCCGCGGGTCCTGAGTGGCCGCCCACCAGATGTCGCGACAGGTCCAACCGATCCGGCCGATCACCTCGACATCCCAACCCAGTTGTGTGGCAACGATATTCGGCCAGATTCGCGGATCGTCGGCGGGCAGCCCGCCGGTCGGGCCGTAGTAGGACAGCGAGTCGCAGAAGACCAGAAGGGTCTTATCAGAGGACATCGTTGGCGACCTGAGCCGAGGCGTTCCACACATCGAGTCGCCAGCGGATGTCCTCCGCAGCGGCATCGGGCCGCGAATGGCCGGACAGCTGCACCCAGCTGGCGTTGCCCATGCCGCCGAGCGCCGGCCAGTTGTCGACCGGCAGGCCAAGCAGCGCGGCCGTCAACGCCGCGATCAGCCCGCCGTGCGCGACCAGAACCACGGGGCGCTCGGGATCATCGACACCCCACTCGGTTTGGTCGGCGACCAACTCGGCCAGCAGCGGCATGCTGCGCGCCGCGACATCGACACGGCTTTCACCGCCGTGCGGCGCCCAGCGCGCGTCGTCGCGCCACGCCAGCCGCGCACCCGGCGCCGCGGCATCCACTTCGAGATGAGTCATCCCCTGCCAGTCGCCGAGGTGCGTCTCACGCAGCCGGGTGTCGACGAGCACCGGCTGACCTGACCGCTCACCCAATGCGACAGCGGTGTCCAATGCCCGCCGCAGATCCGACGAAACGATGACCAGCGGCTGCCGTTTCGCAAGCACTTCCGCGGCGGCGGCGGCCTGGTCGCGGCCGAGGTCGGACAGCTCGGTGTCGAGTTGGCCCTGCATGCGGCTGCCCGCGTTGTAGTTGGTCTGCCCGTGGCGCAGCATCACCAGCCGGCGCACCCTCATGGCGCCGCGTCCAGATCCACCGGCACGATAGGGCAGTCGCGCCACAACCGGTCGAGGGCGTAGAAGTCACGCTCGTCCTGATGCTGGATGTGCACCACGATGTCGACGTAGTCCAGCAGGGTCCATCGGCCCTCGCGGGCGCCCTCGCGACGGGCCGGCTTGTATCCGGCGAGACGCATCTTCTCCTCGACCTCGTCGACGATCGCGTTGACCTGCCGCTCGTTCGACGCCGACGCGATGACGAAGCAGTCCGTGATGACGAGCTGTCCGGACACATCGATGATGACGACATCTTGCGCGAGCTTCTCGGACGCGGCGCGCGCGGCGACGGTGGCCATGGCGACCGCTTCATCGGTGGCGGTCATATCTTCCCGTCTTTCGTCGCCGCCGGCTGGGCAGCGTAGAGGTCCCGCTTCGCGACGTATTGCACAACGCCGTCGGGCACCAGATACCAGATCGGCCGGTTCTCCTCGGCGCGCTTGCGGCAGTCCGTCGACGAGATCGAGAGCGCGGGCACCTCGACGAGCGTCAACGCGTCCGCAGGCAGTTCGGCGACCGCAGCCGCGATGTGCTTGCCGTCCAGTTCGTAGCCGGGCCTGCTGACGCCCACGAATTTGGCGATCGAAAACATGTCCTCCCAGTTCTGCCACGACAGGATCGAGGCCAGTGCGTCGGCGCCGGTGATGAAGTAGAGGTCCGTGTCGGGGTTCAGCGCCCGCAGGTCGCGCAGCGTGTCCTTGGTGTAAGTAGGACCGCGGCGGTCGATGTCCACCCGGCTGACCGAGAACCTCGGGTTTGACGCGGTAGCGATGACGGTCATCAGGTAGCGGTCCTCGGCGGCGGTCACATAGCGGTGGTGCTTCTGCCAGGGCTGACCGGTCGGCACGAACACCACTTCGTCGAGCTCGAAGAGATCGGCGACCTCACTGGCCGCGACCAGGTGGCCGTTGTGGATGGGGTCGAACGTCCCACCCATCACCCCCAGCCGCCGTCGCGAAGTCACAAACAGCCAGCTTACGGGAGGGGCGCCGGCGACTCTCCCCGCGCCGAACGTGGGTTACCGTCACGCTTCAGCCGCTCTAGACGTGCGGGTAACCCACGTTCGCGGGGATTAGACGGGCAGCAGGGCGTCGATGACTCCTGCCAGCTGCTTGGCCGACCGGCATTCGTGCATGGTGATGACGTCCTGATACCGCGGCACCGCCGAGTCGCCGCTGCCCCACAAGTGCTTGGGCTCGGGATTCAGCCAGTGCGCGTGCCTGCTGGCGTTGACCATGTGGGCCAACAGCTCGGTCTCCGGGTTGCGGTAGTTGTTGCGCCCGTCGCCCAGCACCAACAGCGAGCTGCGCGGCGAGAGCACGTTCGGCCACTTCTCCATGAACGACACGAACGCGTTGCCGTAATCGGAGTGACCGTCGCGGGTGTACACGCCTGCCTCGCGGGTGATGCGCTGCACCGCGACAGCGAGATCGGAGTCGGGCCCGAACAGCCCGGTCACCTCGTCGGTGGTGTCGATGAAGGCGAAGACGCGAACTCTGGAGAACTGCTGACGCAACGCATGCACCAGCATCAGCGTGAAATGGCTGAAGCCGGCCACCGAACCGGACACGTCGCACAACACGACGAGCTCGGGCCGCGCGGGATGCGGCTTTTTGAGCACGACGTCGATCGGGACGCCGCCGGTCGACATCGACTTGCGCAGCGTCTTGCGCATGTCGATCTCACCGGCGCGCGACCGGCGCCGCCGCGCGGCCAGCCGAGTCGCGAGCGTGCGTGCCAGCGGCTGAACCACCCGACGCATGTTGCGCAGCTGTTCACCTGAGGCGCGCAGGAATTCGACGTTCTCGGCGAGCTGCGGGACACCGTACATCTGCACGTGCTCGCGGCCAAGTTGCTCCGCGGTGCGCCGCTTGGTCTCCGCCTCCACCATCTTGCGCAGCTGCGCGATGCGTTGGGCGGCAAGCGCTTTGGCGATTTGCTCCTGCGACGGCGTCGGCTCGTCGCCGTACGGTGCCAGCAGCCCCGCCAGCAGCCTGCCTTCGAGGTCGTCCAGGCTCATAGCCTTGAGCGCCTGATACGACGAGTACGACGGCCCGCGGCTGGACTGGTAGCGGCCATAAGCCTCGACGATCTGGGCGATCATCGCCGCCAGCCGCTCGTCCATGTTGGCCAGATCGGCGTTCTCGCTGAGCATGTCGATGAGCGCGCTGCGCAGCGCTTCGATGTCCTCGGGCGGCAGGCCCTGCTCGACGTCGTCGGACTCGTCGTCGTCCTCCAGCACCGTTCTGGCGCCGAGCGCCGCGGGGAAGAACAAGTCGAACATCGCGTCGTAGGTGTCGCGGTGGTCGGAGCGGCGCAACACCGCACACGCGAAGCCCTCGCGCAATGCCTCACGGTCGCCAAGGCCCAAAACGGACAACACGCGGCCGGCGTCGACGGTCTCCGACGGCCCGACCGAAATGCCTTGCTTGCGTAGCGCTTCGACGAACTCCACCAAATGCCCGGGCAGACCGTGAGGGGCCAGCGGCTGAGGCGGACGGGTGCGGCGGGCGGCCATCAGTTCAACCTGAGTTCCCCGGAAGCCTTGACCTGATCGGACTGATGCTTGAGCACCACGCCGAGGGTCGCCGCGATCACCTCGTCGTCGATGGTGTCCATGCCGAGCGCCAGCACCGTGCGGCCCCAGTCGATGGTCTCGGCCACCGACGGCAGCTTCTTGAGCTGCATGCCGCGCAGCACCCCGATGATCTTCACCAATTCCTGCGCCAGGTGTTCGGGCAGTTCGGGAACGCGCGACAGCAGGATGCGGCGTTCGAGATCGGGATCGGGAAAGTCGATGTGCAGGAACAGGCATCGCCGCTTGAGCGCCTCGGACAACTCCCGGGTGGCATTGGAGGTCAGCAGCACGAACGGCGGGCGCTCGGCGGTGATGGTGCCCAGTTCCGGCACGGTGACTGCGAAGTCGGACAGCACCTCGAGCAGCAGACCCTCGATCTCGATGTCGGCCTTGTCGGTCTCGTCGATCAGTAGCACCGTGGGCTCGGTGCGCCGGATCGCGGTCAGCAGCGGGCGCGTCAGCAGGAACTCCTCGCTGAACACGTCGGTCTTCGTCTGCTCCCAGTCGCCGTGGCCGGCTTGGATCCGCAGGATCTGCTTGGCGTGATTCCACTCGTAGAGCGCGCGCGCCTCGTCGACACCCTCGTAGCACTGCAGTCGCACCAGCCCGGAACCGGTGCACTGTGCCACGGCACGCGCCAGTTCGGTCTTGCCGACACCGGCGGGACCCTCCACCAACAGCGGCTTGCCCAGCCGGTCAGCGAGGAATACCGCTGTGGCCGTTGCGGTGTCGGGTAGATAGCCCGTCTCAGCCAGCCGTCGCGAAACATCGTCGATGTCGGCGAACAGCGGCGCAGGGCGCGCGGGGACGCTCACGAAAGTCTTCTCCTGTTTAGGCCGGGCGGGTGTGGCCGTCTCCCCACACAATCCACTTGGTTGACGTCAATTCGGGCAGGCCCATCGGTCCGCGGGCGTGCAGCTTCTGAGTCGAGATGCCGATCTCGGCGCCGAATCCGAATTGCTCACCGTCGGTGAAGGCGGTCGATGCGTTGACCATCACTGCGGCGGCGTCGACACGCTCGCTGAATCGTTGGGCCGCAGCGAGATTCGTCGCGACGATGGCCTCGGTGTGTCCGGTGCCGTACTCGTTGATGTGCGCGATCGCCGAGTCGAGGCCGTCGACGACCGCAAGCGCGATGTCCATCGAAAGGAACTCGGTACGCAGTTGCTCTTCGGATGGATCGGCGTGCACGGTGACGCCGGCGTCCTGCAGCGCCTTGGTCAACCGCGGCACCGCGCGCTCGGCGATGGCCCTGTCCACCAGCAGCGACTCGGCGGCGTTGCAGACGCTGGGCCGACGGGTCTTGGCGTTCAGCAGGATGTCCTCGGCCACGTCGAGATCGGCCGATTCATGAACGTAGACATGGCAATTGCCGACACCGGTCTCGATGGTCGGCACCGTCGCGTCTCGCACCACCGCATCGATAAGGCCGGCCCCGCCGCGCGGGATCACGACGTCGACGAGGCCGCGCGCCTGGATCAGGTGCGTGACGCTGGCGCGGTCCTCGCATGGCAGCAGTTGCACGGCATCGGGGCTGCGGTTCTCGAGTTCGAGCGCGTCGCGAAGTGCCTTGACCAGAGCGGCATTCGAGCGCGCGGCCGACGAACTGCCGCGCAGCAGCACAGCGTTACCCGACTTGAGCGTCAGCCCGAACGCGTCGACGGTGACGTTCGGCCTGCCCTCGTAGACGATGCCGACGACGCCGAGCGGGACCCGCTGCTGTCGAAGCTGCAGACCGTTGGGCAATGTGCGCCCGCGCAACACCTCGCCGATCGGATCGGGCAGGCCGGCCACCTGGCGCAGCCCCGAAGCGATGCCGTCGATGCGGTTCGGATTCAGTGCGAGCCGGTCGAGCATGGCCTCCGGGGTGCCGGCCGCCTTGGCGGCAGCCAGGTCCTCGGCGTTGGCGGCGAGGATCGCACCCTCCTCGCGCAGCAGATTGTCGGCTGCGGCATGCAGCGCGGAGTTCTTCGTGTCGGTGCTGAAGGTGGCCAACTCGCGCGCGGCGACGCGTGCCCGCCGCGCGGCGCCGTGCACCTGCTCGCGCAAGCCGGAGACGGCTGGTGCTTGGACACTCATCGACCCAGCGTATCGGACATGCCCGAGCCGCTCGACAGGTGTCAGGTCGGGCCGAGCTGCGTTAGCGTTGACAGTTATGGTCGCGCGGGTCTGCGTAGTGGGCAGTGTCAATGCCGACCTCACTTTCACCGTCGATTCGCTGCCGAGGCCCGGCCAGACCGTCCTCGCGTCGTCGCTGTCGTCGGCACCGGGCGGCAAGGGCGCCAATCAGGCGGTGGCCGCGGCCCGTGCCGGCGCGGAGGTGCAGCTGGTTGCGGCGCTCGGCAGCGATACGGCCGCCGATCAGCTGCGCGCTCACCTTCGCGACAACGAGATCGGGCTGGACGGCCTAGTCACCCTGCCCGGGCCCAGCGGCTCGGCGGTGATCATCGTCGACGCCGCAGCCGAGAACACGATCGTCGTGGCGCCAGGCGCGAACGCCCATCTGACCGTGACGTCCGGCGACGTGCGCGCGGTGATCACCGACAGCGACGTGGTGCTGCTGCAGTTGGAGATCCCGATCGCGACGGCTATCGCCGCCGCGGGAGTCGCGCGGGCCGCCGACGCGGTGGTGATGCTCAACGCGTCGCCTGCCGGCGCCGCACCCCACCGGTTGCTTGCGCTTTCCGAGTTGGCCGACGTCGTCATCGTCAACGAAGCCGAGGCGCGTGAATGGCATTGGCCCGTACCGCATCTGGTGATCACCCGCGGCGCGCGCGGCGCGAGCTACCTCGGCCAGGACGAGCGGTTCGACGTGCCCGCCCCAGCGGTCGAGGCCGTCGACACCACCGGCGCGGGAGATGTTTTCGCCGGAGTGCTGGCCGCCGGCTGGCTGCAAGGGCATGAGGATGCGCTGCGCCGGGCCTGCGCGGCGGGTGCGCTGTCGACACTGGTTCCAGGAGCAGGCGACTGCGCGCCATACGCAGAGGCCATCGATGACGCGGTGGTCAACCGCAGGGCGGGCGAAAGGCAGATATGACGACAACCACGCCACGTCCACCGGAGGGCGACTGGCTCGGCACGCCGTATCTGCGCTTCACCAGGGAGGGCGCGTTCGGCGTGTGCACGCTGGACCGGCCCGAGGCGCGTAATGCGATGACGCCCGCGATGTATTTCGGCATCCGCTACGCCGTGCGGCACGTCGACGCCGACCCGGACCTGGCCGGCCTGATCATCACCGGCACCGGTGACGTGTTCGCGCCCGGCGGCGACTTGGGCGGCGGCGACGGCTCGGACAACTGGCTGACGTTCGGCTCCGCGTTGGGTATGGACGTGACGCCGTTCGAGGTGCTGCGGCAGTCGGTGAAGCCGGTGGTGTCCGCGGTCAACGGGTTGTGTCAGGGCGGGGGCTTGCAGATCGCGCTGTGCAGCGACATGGCGGTGGTCAGCGACCGGGCGACGTTCCGGGTGCCGGAGTTGTTGCGCGGCATCGCCGACACTTACTACAGCCACATGCTGGCGCGGCTGATCGGGCCGGTGCGCACACGGGACCTGATGTTCACCGGGCGGACGTTGAGTGCGGCCGAGGCTGCGGAGTGGGGCATGGTCACGCGGGTGGTGCCGCATGACTCGTTGCTCGATGCGGCCCGCGAGGTACTCGGCCAGTGCTGCAGGACCGCGCCGGCGGCGCGCGGCGTGGTGAAGTCGAGCCTGGACAGTTACATGGGGCTGTTCGACCGGATCGGCATGCAGGCCAGCTATTCGTCGCCAGAGGCCTTGGAAGGCTTCCGCGCGTTCAAGGAACGGCGTTCGCCGGACTGGGTGCACCCCGACCTGCGGATCGACGGCCGCCTCTGAGCGATTTGTGCACGGTTTCACGCGATGAGCGCGGATTTTCGTGCACAAGTCGCTGGGAATAGTACAGATTCTGCTGTACTGTCTGGCGTATGCAGACCGTGATGCAGCGCGATGCCCTTGCGCGGTTCGGTTACGCACTGTCCGACGCGACGCGCACCGAGATCCTGCTGACGCTGCGCGAGGGGCCGGGCTATCCGTCGGAGCTGGCCGAGAAGATCGGGGTGTCGCGGCAGATCCTGTCGAACCACCTGGCGTGCCTGCGCGGCTGCGGGCTGGTAGTGGCGCAGCCGGAAGGCAGGCGCAGCCGCTATGAGCTGGCCGACAAGCGAATCGCGCACGCGCTCGACGATCTGGTTGGCCTGGTGCTCGCCGTCGACCCGACCTGCTCCTGCTGATGCTCGAGACGCGTCGCACCACGCTGCAGCGCCGGATCCGGCTGCTGGTCACCGCGACCATCACCTACAACGTGCTCGAGGCGATCGTCGCGTTGGCGGAGGGCACGCGGGTGTCGTCGTCGGCGCTGATCGGCTTCGGCCTCGACTCGGTTGTCGAGATCTCCTCCGCGGCAGCCGTAGCGTGGCAGTTCTCGGCCAAGGACCCCGAGACGCGGGAGAAGGCCGCGCTGCGCTTCATCGCATTCTCGTTCTTCGCGCTCGCCGCCTATGTCTCGGTCGACGCGATCCTGTCGCTCCTTGGCGTCGGTGAGGCGCGGCCGTCAGCGATCGGCATCGCCCTTGCGACGGCGAGCCTCGTCATCATGCCGGTGCTGTCGCTGACGCAGCGCCGTACCGGCCGCGAGCTCGGTTCGTTGTCTGCCGTCGCCGATTCCAAGCAGACGCTGCTGTGCACATACCTATCCGCAGTCCTGCTGGCAGGCCTGGTGCTCAACAGCCTCTGGGGATGGTCGTGGGCGGACCCGATCGCCGCTCTTGGTATCGCCGCTATCGCCGTACGAGAAGGAATCAACGCGTGGAGAGGTGACCCATGCTGCCAGTGATGTCATTAACGCTCTTCACTGTCTTCGGAGCGCTCGGATTCGGTTGGCGCAGTTTGGATCAGCGACCGCGACTATCTCGCCCACATCGGCCGCTTCGTGCCAGGAGTCGGCCGCGTCTAGACTGCCGGGCATGCCGTTGCTAGGAAAGCTGCTCCGCCGTTTCCGCGCGGGCGAAGCCCGCAGTCCACTGTCCGGCCCGGACTACTCCGGTGCCGCCACGATCGAGGTCACCAGCCCCGCGTTCACCGATGGCGGCGCGATCCCGCAGAAGTACGCCGGAAAAGGTGTGGGCGACAACGTGTCTCCTGCGCTGCAGTGGACCGGCGTTCCACCCGAGGCCAAGCAACTGGTGCTGATCATGGACGACCTCGACGTGCCGATGCCGAAGCCCTTGATGCACACCACCGCGGTGCTGGAGTCAGGTCTTGGTGGGCTCGGTGAGGGTGAACTCAAGCCCGGCACCGCCGGCGTTCGGTTGATCAAGGCGTTCGGTGACACCTACGTCGGGCCGGCGCCGATCCCCGGTCACGGGCCGCATCATTACCGGTTCCTGCTGTTCGCAGTTGACCAACCGATCGGCGATGATGTCGCCGACAACAAGGCACTTCTGACCGCGATGGCCGGCCATGTCGTCGCGCGCGGCGTGCTGACGGGCACTTACGAGCGCTGACCGCCGCCTGGTCGCAGACGTGATGGAGGCCGACAGGCACTCAGTCTCGGGACCTTAGCCTCTGCTCCTGCCGATACGCCCTGGCAGAAGGTAGGAGCATGAACCAAGTGGCGCAGCGCCATGACTGACCTGGTGCTCTTGCTGTACGCGCTGTGCGGCATCGTCACGTTTTGGGCGATGTTCACAGGTGCTGCCGGCGCGACGGACGACGATCCGCCCACTTCCAACGCGGCAGCGGCGGTTTCGCTTGCGGCGAGCGTCGTATGGCCGCTTGTGTTGCTAGGTGCACTCCAGGTGTCGGTACTGGCCATGGTCGGCAGCCTGGCAGCGCCACGACCGAGCTAGTCCTCGGGGACTTCGCGTTCGATCTCCTCGAGCCAGATCCGCGCCGACATGTCCGACGGTGCCCGCCAGTCTCCGCGCGGCGACAGTGATCCGCCGTGGGACACCTTCGGCCCGTTCGGCATGGCCGAGCGCTTGAATTGCGCAAACGAGTAGAACCGCTGCGCAAACACCTGCAGCCAGTGCCGAATCTCCTTCAGCGAGTAGGCGGGCCGCTTGTTGTCCGGGAACCCGACCGGCCAGTCGCCGCGCTCAGCGTCGCTCCACGCATGCCACGCCAGGAACGCGACCTTGGACGGCCGGAAACCGAATCGCAGCACCTGAAACAGCGAAAAATCCTGCAGCACATAGGGTCCCACCTTGGACTCGCTGCTTTGGATCTCCTCATCCTCGCCGCTCGGAACCAGTTCGGGGCTGATCTCGGTGTCGAGCACGGACTGCAGCACCTCGTTGACCGCATCGTCGAACTGATTCGACGAGATCACCCAGCGGATCAGATGCTGGATCAGGGTCTTGGGCACACCGCCGTTGACGTTGTAGTGCGACATCTGGTCGCCCACACCGTATGTGGACCAGCCCAGCGCGAGCTCGGACAGGTCGCCGGTGCCCAGCACGATGCCGCCGCGCTGATTGGCCAGCCGGAACAGATAGTCGGTGCGCAAACCCGCCTGCACGTTTTCGAATGTGACGTCGTAAACCTTTTCGCCGCGGGCGAACGGATGATCCATCTCCTTGAGCATCAGCTCCGCGGTGGCCTTGATGTCGATGGTTTCGAACGTCACGCCCAACGCCTCGGCAAGCCGGATCGCGTTGCTCTTGGTGCGATCGCCCGTCGCGAACCCGGGCAATGTGAACGCCAGAATGTCGCTGCGCGGCCGGTCTTCCCGGTCCATCGCGCGGGCGGCGACGATCAGCGCATGCGTGGAGTCCAGCCCACCCGAGAGACCGAGCACGACCTTCGGATAATCCAATGCGCGCAGCCGCTGCTCCAATCCGGCGACCTGAATGTTGTAGGCCTCGTAGCAATCCTGTTCCAGCCGTGAGGGATCCGCGGGAACGAACGGGAACCGCTCGACCTCGCGACGCAGCCCGATGTCACCTGCCGGCGGGTCGAGTTTGAACTCGACTCGACGGAAAGAGTCCGTTGTGATCCCGTGGTGGATGCGGTTGTCGTCGAAGGTGCCCATTCGCAGCCGCTCGGAGCGCAGCAGATCCAGGTCCACGTCGGCCACAGAGTACCTGTCCCCCAACGGGAATCGCTCCGACTGCGCCAGGCACACTCCGTTCTCCCACACCATCGTCTGGCCGTCCCAGGCCAGGTCGGTGGTGGACTCGCCCTCCCCCGCCGCGGCGTAGACGTACGCAGCCAGGCACCGCGACGACGCGGATCGGGCCAGCAGGCAACGGTCTTCGGCGCGCCCGATGGTGATCGGGCTGCCCGAAAGGTTCGCCAACACCGTCGCGCCCGCAAGAGCGGCCTGGGCGCTTGGCGGAATCGGCACGAACATGTCCTCACAGATCTCGACATGCAGCACGAAACCCGGTAGGTCGGTCGCGGTGAACAACAGATCGGGACCGAACGGCACGTCGGCGTTGCCGATCCGCATCGCACCGCGCACCAGGTCGCCCGCCGCCACCTGGCGCCGCTCGTAGAACTCGCGGTAAGTCGGCAGGTAGGACTTCGGCACGACGCCCAGCACCCGCCCGCGGTGGATCACCACCGCGGTGTTGTAGATCCGGTGCTGATAGCGCAGCGGTGCGCCGACCACCAACACCGGCATCAGTTCGGCCGAGGCCACCACGACATCGAGCAGCGCGTCTTCGACGGCATCGAGCAGGGTGTCCTGCAGCAGGATGTCCTCGATCGAATAGCCCGACAGAGTCAGCTCCGGGTAGACGGCCAGCGCCACGCTTTCGTCGTGGCAGGCTCTGGCGACCCGCAGCACCGACTCGGCGTTCGCGGCGGGGTCAGCGATGGCCGTGTGATGCGTGCACGCGGCCACCCGAACAAACCCCTGGTGATATGCCGAGTAAAAGTCCATGCCTAATTGTTGCCCGAAAACGTATCGGGGTATGCAACACGCCATGAGTGACGTCGCGGTGCTGGTCATCGACATGCTGAACACGTATCAACACGAGGACGCGGATGTCCTCGCAAGCAGTGTCGGAGATATCGTCGACCCGCTGGCCGGGCTGATTTCGCGGACGCGTGACCGCGACGACGTCGATTTGATTTACGTCAACGACAACTACGGGGACTTCACCGCCGAGTTCGACGATCTCGTCGAGGCTGCACTGCACGGCGAGCGACCTGAGCTGGTATCGCCGATCGCGCCGCCGGAAAGCTGTCAGCGGCTGCTGAAAGTGCGGCACAGCGCCTTTTATGCGAGCTCGCTGGACTATCTGTTGACCAGGCTCGAGGCGAAAAAGCTGATCCTGACAGGTCAGGTCACCGAGCAGTGCATCCTCTACACCGCGCTAGACGCCTACGTGCGGCACTTCGATGTGGTCATCCCGCCGGACGCCGTCGCGCACATCGATCCCGAACTCAGCGACGCCGCGCTGACGATGATGCACAAGAACATGCATGCCGAGATCGTGCCCGCGGAGAAGTGCCTGGATTGAGGTTTTGGCCTGCTCATGGCGGGTAGGCGCTCGGCGTGGAGCAGCGCGATCGCATCGCCGAGCCGTGGGGTGGCCGAACGCCTTACGGACGAGGCCAAACGTGGCCCACTCGCGTGGACACGTTTCTGGACAACGGGGTTGCCGAGGACGACGTCGAAGAATGGGTCCAGTCGGCGGCGGTGCTGCACTCCAACGGCGACGGGCTCGACATCGCGGTCAAGGCCGGCCGCATCGTCGGCGTCCGGGGCCGCGCCGACGACCGCGTCAACCACGGTCGGCTCGATCCCAAAGATCTCTACGGCTGGCAGGCCAACGCCTCTCCCGACCGGCTGACCACACCGCTGATCCGCCGCCATGGTGAGCTCGTCGAAACCGACTGGGACACCGCGATGGACGCGATCGTGCGGCACAGCAGAAAACTGCTCGACGACGTCGGACCAAGCGCAGTCGGCTTCTACACCTCCGGCCAGCTGTTCAGCGAGGAGTACTACAGCCTGGGAGTGATCGCCCACGGTGCGATCGGCACCAACCACGTCGACGGCAACACCAGGCTCTGTACGGCCACCGCCGCCGAAGCGCTGAAGGAGTCCTTCGGGTGCGACGGGCAGCCCGGCTCCTACACCGACGTCGACCATGCCGACGTGATCGCGTTGTTCGGCCACAACGTCGCAGAAACGCAGACCGTGCTGTGGATGCGGATGTTAGACCGGCTGGAAGGCGACAATCCGCCGGCGCTGGTGTGCGTCGATCCGCGACAGACACCGGTAGCGCGGCACGCCACCGTCCATCTGGCGCCCCTGCCGGGTACCAACGTCGCGCTGATGAATGCGCTGCTGCACGAAATAATCGCCAACGACTGGGTCGATCACGATTACGTCGCCGCGCACGCCGTCGGCTTCGAAGAGCTTCGCAAGCGAGTGGCCGAGTTCCCGCCGGAGCGGGCCCACCGGATCTGTCGCGTGCCTGCCGCCGATATCCGGGAGGCGGCCAGGCTGATCGGCACCGCCACGGCATTGCTGTCCACCGTATTGCAGGGCTTCTACCAGTCCAACCAGGCCACCGCGGCGGCGGTGCAGGTCAACAACATTCACATTCTGCGCGGCATGCTCGGCCGCCCCGGTTGCGGACTTCTCCAGATGAATGGTCAGCCCACCGCCGAGAACACCCGAGAATGCGGGGCGGATGGTGACCTCGCCGGCTTCCGTAACTGGTCCAACGACAATCACATTGCCGAGCTCGCCAAGTTATGGAACATCGAGCAGAAGCAGATACCGCACTACGCGCCCCCGACCCACGCCATGCAGATGTTCCGCTACGCCGAACAAGGCACACTGCGTCTGCTGTGGGTCAGCGCCACCAACCCTGCGGTGTCGCTGCCCGAATTGGCCAGGGTACGAAGCATTCTCGCCCAAGACAGGCTCTTCCTTATCGTGCAGGACATCTTCCGTACCGAAACCGCCGAACTTGCCGACGTCGTGCTGCCCGCAGCAGCGTGGGGCGAAAAGACCGGAACATTCACCAATGCAGACCGAACCGTTCATCTCTCCGAGAAGGCGATCGAACCGCCGGGACAGGCCCGCCCCGACCTCGACATCTTCATCGACTACGCGCGGCGCATGGACTTTCGCGACAAGGACGGCAACCCCATGCCGCCTTGGGAGGACTACGAATCGGCGTTCGAGGCATGGAAGAAATGCAGCGCGGGTCGGCCATGCGACTACACCGGGTTGACCTACGACAAGCTGCGTGGCTCTGCGGGAATCCAATGGCCTTGCAATGACGAACATCCCGACGGCACAGAGCGGCTGTATGCCGACGGGAAGTTCTGGGCCCGGCCCGACTACTGCGAGGCCTACGGCAAGGACCTGATCACGGGAGCGCCACTAGAGCCAACCGAGTAACGGGCGATGAACCCCGATGGCAAGGCCATCATCAAGGCAGCCGAATATGTTGCACCGCACGAACAGCCGAGCGGCAACCACCCGTTCGTGTTGACCACGGGACGCACGCTGTATCAGTTCCACACGCGAACCAAGACCGGCCGGTCACCGCAACTGCAGCACGCCGCTCCCGAGGTCTGGGTGGAAGTGTCCGAGTCCGACGCTTCGCGGCTGCGCATCGGCGAGGGCGATGTGGTCGAGGTGACAACCGCCCGCGGTTCGGTCACTGCCAAGGCGCGAATCAGTGGGATCCGCGACGGGGTCCTGTTCCTGCCGTTCCATTACGGGTACTGGGACGAGCACGATGCGGCCAGCCACCATCGTGCAGCGAACGAGTTGACGATCACCGACTGGGACCCCGCTTCCAAGCAACCAATCTTCAAAACTGCTGCAGCACAACTGCGCCGGATAGCCGAGGGCTCCGGACCGGCTCCCGCACCGACCACCACGGCTTCACGACCGGTCAGCGACGCCGTTCAGCAGACCGTCGGCGGTCCGGATGTCGGCGTCACCGAGTCGACGGTGGGAGGGTGAGGTGAAGCTCGGGCTTGCACTGCGGGAGCTGCACCGGTCGGAAGTCAGGCTGGCTCGAAGCCTGGATGCCATCGCAGCGCGCCATCACAACGACCACGGTATTTACCATGTGGCGCTCGACTTGGCGCACTGGTCTCGTGAGCACGCGACGTTGATAGCCGAACTCGGGGAGAAGTACGGCCTCCGGCTGCGTCGACATCCCCGGACGACCGCGATTGCCGATTCCGCACAGGAGTGGATCAGTGACCGGGTGGGCCGCCGACCTGAACCGGCCCTGCTGTTGCTGGCCGATCTTCGCAGACTGCACCGGCTGGCGGCGGGCGTGTCGGTCGACTGGGAACTGGTGGCACAGGGCGCGCAAGCGGCTAAGGACGACGATCTGCTGGCGCTCACGCAGCGCTGCCATCCGCAGTCACTGCGGCAAATGCGATGGGCCAACGCCATGCTCAAGGAACTGGCTCCGCAAACGCTGACCAACTGAGGCGCCGAATTCTGTTGGTCTGCAGTTCGCCCGAGCGAATAGCAGACGATCCGTCGATTTTGGTTGCGTCGGGCATCGTGAATCAGACCGCCCAACCCTGGAGGAATCGTGAATCAGCTTGCTGTTCAACGTCAGTCGCGCCCGCTGCTGCCGGAGCTGCCCCAATTGCTCAACGGCTTATCAAGCTTTCCTGCCTTCGCAGGCCTGGCGAGCCTGCGGTCTTTCTTCGACGGCAAGCCGATGCGTCTGGAGGATGAGACCAAGGACGGGTCATACGAGGTGCGCGCCGAGCTACCCGGCGTCGACCCCACCGACGACATCGAGGTCACCGTGCACGACGGCCGGCTCACGATCAGGGCCGAGCGCACCCGGGCCGGCGAGTCCAACGGGCGCTCCGAGTTCTCGTACGGCACGTTCGCGCGGACCGTGGCATTGCCCGTGGGAGCCGACGAAGACGACATCAACGCCACCTATGACCGCGGCATCCTGACCGTGACGGTGCCGCTGTCAGAGGACCACCCGGCCGAGAAGCGCGTCGAGGTCATCGAGACGATCCTCGTCGACGAAGACGAAGAAGACGAGGACTACGACGACGATGAAAAGCCCGAGTTCGATGAGGCCGAGCACGGCGCTGACGAGGAGCAACACCAGCCGGTTGGCTGAGCTGCATTAACCTGGAAAGCGTGGAAGCACCGGAACTCGTCGCCCTGCTGGACGGACGCCGTGTCGCGGTGCTCACCGGCGCAGGGATGTCGACGGATTCGGGCATCCCGGACTACCGGGGCCCGGACTCGCCGCCGAGCAATCCGATGACGATTCGCCAGTTCACCTCCGATCCGGTGTTTCGGCAGCGGTACTGGGCGCGCAACCACGTCGGCTGGCGACACATGGACGAGACGCTGCCCAACGCCGGTCACCGCGCACTGGCCGAACTTGAACACGCCGGCGTGGTCTCCGGCGTGATCACCCAGAACGTCGACCTGCTGCACACCAAAGCAGGCAGCCGCACGGTGATCAACCTGCACGGCACCTACGCCCAGGTGGTCTGCCTGGATTGTGGGCACACCATGCCACGCGCGACGCTGGCCGAGAGGTTGGATGCCGCTAATCCCGGCTTTCTCGAGCGGGCGGAGGCCGTTGGCGGCATCGCGGTGGCGCCCGACGCCGACGCCGTGGTCGGCGACACCACATCGTTCGCGATCATCGACTGCCAAGAGTGCGGGGGCATGCTCAAGCCCGACATCGTCTACTTTGGCGAGAATGTGCCGAAAGACCGTGTGGACGAAGCATATTCGCTTATCGATGACGCCGAGGCGTTGCTCGTCGCCGGGTCGTCGCTGACAGTGTATTCGGGGTATCGGTTCGTCCGGCACGCCGCCGCGCTGGACATGCCGATCGCGATCATCAACCGCGGCCGCACGCGCGGCGACGATCTGGCGACGGTGAAGGTCGAAACCGGTTGCTCGGAGATGCTTTCCCTGTTGGCCGATGAGCTTCCCGCGATTGCGAATTCGGCGTAGATGACCGACGACGACGCCTCCTGGCTGCAGTCGCTGCTGGAACGCAGGCGACCCGAGCCTGGGCCGGTCGCCGGGCGGTGGGCCCTTGGCATCGGCGACATGGTGGCCGATCATCCGCTGACACCGGACAAGCTGCACTGGCTGGCCCGCAAGCTGAACCATTTCGGCGGCGTGGCGATCAGCGAAGAAGGCGTCGAGTTCGACGGCGACGACGTCAAGTGGTCGGACGTCACCGAGATTCGCACGCGCAGCCTCATCGAATATCTGTTCACCGGTGGTGTGGACAAGCAGGCGGACAAGCTGCCGTTGCCGTGGTTCCCGTTCCGCGGCAAGGTGATCCAGGCGATTTCACGCGGGGCGCTGACGCTGCTGCTCGCCGCGGCCAAGCAGCAACTCGAGGGTGGGGCGATGGAGATCCGGATACCCGCCGAGGTGCACTATCACGGTCTTCTTGGGACACGCGAACTGTCGCCGGGGATGCTCGCCGCTGTCGTGCTTGCCGACCCCGCGGTTCGTCAGTGTTTCGAGGCGACCGCGCAGGCACACGGGGTCACGATCTGTCCGGCCGACGACGACGTGATGACCGACGCCGACCACCGCGCCGAGCAGATCAAGTCGATGCTCGGTGCGATTTCGGCGCGGATACGGTCGCTCAGCGACGGTTAGCGCGCCGAAATCACTTTAGACGGCAACCAGATCGTCGGCGTGCACTGCGGGACGGCGCATTTCGGCTGGCAGGTCCGACGTCGAGCGGCCCAGCATGGTCGCCAGCTCGCTGTGGTCGTAGGCCACCACGCCGCGAGCCACCATCGTCGCGTCCTGTGACCGCAGCTCCACGACGTCGCCGCCGTAGAACCGGCCCGAAAGCGCTGTGATGCCCGCCGGCAGCAGCGAACGACGTTGCCGCACAACGGCACGCACCGCTCCATCGTCGAGCGTCAGTGCGCCTGCCGACTCGGCGGCGTAGCGGACCCAGAACCTGCGCGCCGACATGCGTTCGGACCGCGGCGCGAACACGGTGCCCACCGACGCGTCGGCCAACGCGGTGCCGACATCAGCCGCTGCGGCCAACAGCACCGGCACGCCGGCGTCGGCGGCCAGCAGCGCCGACGACAGTTTCGACGCCATCCCGCCGGTGCCCAGATGGCTGCCGCTGCCTGCCACCACGCCGTCGAGATCGTCGGATCCGGAGACTTCAGAGATGAAGCGGGCGTTGCCTTTTCGCGGGTCCGAATCGTAGAGGCCGTCGATATCCGACAGCAGCACCAATGCATCTGCGCCCACCAGATGGGCGACCAACGCCGAAAGCCGGTCGTTGTCGCCGAACCGGATCTCGTTGGTGGCGACGGTGTCGTTCTCGTTGACGACCGCGACCGCGTGCAGCGCGCGCAGCCGGTCCAGCGTGCGCTGGGCGTTGGTGTGCGACACCCGTCGCGAGATGTCGTGTGCGGTCAGCAGCACTTGGCCGACCGTGCGGTGGTAGCGGGCGAACGCCGTGCTCCACGAGTTCACCAGAGCCACCTGCCCGACGCTGGCGGCGGCCTGCTTGGTGGCTAGATCCGTCGGGCGTTTGGAAAGCCGCAGCGGTTCGATGCCCGCGGCGATCGAGCCCGACGACACGATCACCACATCGGAGCCTGCTTTCATGCGCCCCTCGATGGCATCGGCCAACACGGCCAGCCTGCCCGCGTCGAACACCCCCGAAGGCGTGGTCAACGCGGTGGTGCCGACCTTGATGACGACGCTGCGCGCGGTGCGGACCGCCTCGCGATGCGGGCTCGTCATTCTTGATGCTCTCGACGTTGGCGCCGCGCGGCCTTGCGCTCGTCGGCGCCGACGCGGTCGGTCTGTTCCAGTCGCGAGTCGGTGCCGCGGCCGGACAACGTGACGTCGACGCCCGCCGGTGTCTGCGGCTCCCAGTCGAATGTCATGTCGCCGATGGTCACCGCGCAGCCGGGCTTGGCGCCAAGGCGCAGCAGCTCGTCCTCGACACCGAGCCGGGCCAGCCGGTCGCCGAGATAGCCGACGGCCTCGTCGTTGTTGAAATCGGTTTGGTTGACCCACCGTTCGGGTCGGGTCCCCCGCACCACGAAGCCGCCCTGGCCGGCGGGCTCGACGGTGAAGCCGCTCTCGTCCACGGCGATCGGCCGGATCACCGGACGGCGCGGAACGATCGGCGGCTGCGCGGCGCGGTACGCCGCGACCATGTCCCACAGCGCGAATATCAACGGCCGCAGTCCTTCTCGAGACACGGTCGAGACCTCGAACACCGGCCAGCCGAAGCGGCGGGCGATCTCGTCGCGGACGAAGTCGGCCAGTTCTCTCGCGTCGGGCACGTCGATCTTGTTCAACACCACCGCGCGTGGCCGCTCAGCCAGATCGCCAAGCGTCGTATCTCCTTGCAGTGTCGGCGTATACGCGGCCAGTTCGGCTTCCAGCGCCTCGATGTCGGAGATCGGGTCACGGCCCGGTTCCAGCGTCGCGCAGTCCACCACATGTACCAGCACCGCGCAGCGCTCGATGTGCCGAAGGAAGTCGAGACCGAGACCGCGGCCCTCGGACGCGCCGGGGATCAGGCCCGGCACATCGGCGACGGTGAAGGTGTGCTCCCCCGCCGACACCACACCCAGATTGGGCGTCAGCGTGGTGAACGGGTAGTCGGCGACCTTCGGCTTGGCGGCAGAGATGGTCGAAACCAGTGACGACTTACCCGCCGACGGAAACCCGACGAGGCCGACGTCGGCGACCGTCTTCAGCTCCAGCGTGAGATCGCGCTCCTGGCCCTTTTCGCCGAGCAGCGCGAAGCCGGGTGCCTTCCGAGCCCGCGACGCCAGGGCTGCGTTGCCCAGCCCACCGCGCCCGCCAGCAGCGGCTTCGAAACGGGTGCCGGCGCCGACGAGGTCGGCGACCATCCTGCCGTTCTCGTCGAGGACGACGGTGCCGTCGGGCACCTTGACCTCGAGATCGGTACCTGCGGCGCCGTCGCGGTTGCTGCCGGTACCCTGCTTACCGGAGGGAGCGACGACGTTCGGGTGGAAGTGAAAATCGAGCAGGGTGTGCACCTGCGGATCTACGACCAGGACGATGCTGCCGCCGCGACCGCCGTTGCCGCCGTCGGGTCCGCCGAGTGGTTTGAACTTCTCCCGGTGGACTGAGGCGCAACCGTTACCGCCGTTGCCCGCTCGCGCGTGGATGACGACGCGGTCTACGAAGCGCGGCATTGCGGTGCCTCCTTAGCCGAAATGGACGTTTGGGCGGGAAATTACGAGAGTCCCGCGCCAAAGCGTCGATCTCGACGCGGAAACTAAGCCTGTGGGGCGGACGGTCGCACCACGCTGACCGTCTTGCGGCCACGCTTGGTGCCGAACGTCACGGCGCCGGGGGCCGTCGCGAACAGGGTGTCGTCCCCGCCGCGACCGACATTCACGCCGGGATGGAAGTGGGTGCCGCGCTGGCGGACGATGATCTCGCCGGCCTTGACGATCTGGCCGCCGAACCGCTTGACGCCCAGCCGCTGGGCGGCTGAGTCGCGACCGTTACGTGAGCTGGAAGCGCCCTTTTTGTGTGCCATTTCGTCGCCTCCTACTTGATGCCGGTGACCTTGAGGACCGTCAGCGGCTGACGGTGACCTTGCCGCTTGTGATAGCCGGTCTTGTTCTTGAACTTGTGGATGCGGATCTTGGGGCCCTTGGTGTGCTCGAGCACCTCTGCGGCGACGGCCACCTTCTCCAGCGCCTTGGCGTCGGCGGTGACCTTCGAGCCGTCGACAACGAGGGCGACAGGCAGCGAGACGCTGGCACCAGGCTCCGAGTCGAGCTTCTCGACCTTGACCACGTCGCCGACGGCAACCTTGTACTGCTTGCCGCCGGTCTTGACGATTGCGTACGTCGCCATCGTGCTATCACTCCTAGGTCGTTCACTTGACTGCGCGCTACCTGTTGGTGCGCTCGCGGGTCTCGGGTGCGGAGCCGCGTAGGGCCCGCTGTCGTCGGCGTCAGCCGAAAGACAACTGGTCCAGGGTACGTGAGGCCCGCCTACAGGGTCAAATCACCGCAGGTCACACCGCTCAGCCGTCGTGAGCCGGCGGGCCGGCGGGCCGCACGGCGGCGCGACGGCGGTGCCGACCGCCGGGAGCCGTCACCGCGGCGGGCTGCTCGACGTGGTCTTCCGACTCATCCGAGTCGTCATCCGAGTCATCTGAGTCGTCCTCCGAGTCGTCGGAGTCGTCCTCGTCGGAGTCGTCTTCGTCGAACTCGTCCTCGTCATCGTCGGAGTCTGTGTCGTCGTCGGTGTCCCCATTGATGACCTCGATGTCGTCGTCGATGTCTTCATCCTCGTCGTCGGCGTCGAGGTCGATCTCGTCCTCATCCGATTCGTCTTCGTCGGACTCGTCGTCGTCGGACTCATCATCGGACTCGTCGAAGTCCTCGTCCTCGTCCTCGAGTTCTTCGTCCTCGGCCTGGACGTACGCCTCGCGGATGGTGTCGGGTTCGAGCTCGGCGACTTCCTCGGCGGCCTTGGTTTCGTCGACCTCACCGTCGATGTCTTCGTCGTCCTCGTGCTTACCGTTGGCCGCGGCCATCGCCTTGAACATCGGATGCTCACCGGCGGGGTGCGCGGGCACCTTCGCGACCTCGACGTCGTCGGCCTTACCGCCCTTCTTGCCCCGCTTGCCGCGGCGCCCACCCGAGTCGGACTTGCGGGCGCCCCCGGAAACGGAATCCACCGGGTCACCATGCAACAGGATGCCCCGGCCCGCGCAGTGCGGGCATGGCGTGGAGAACGCCTCAATCAGGCCGGTGCCCAACCGCTTTCGTGTCAGCTGCACCAATCCCAACGATGTCACCTCGGACACCTGGTGGCGGGTGCGATCGCGCGCCAGCGCCTCGGTCAGCCTGCGCAACACCAGATCCCGATTGGATTCCAGCACCATGTCGATGAAGTCGATGACGACGATGCCGCCGATATCACGCAGCCGCAGCTGGCGCACGATTTCCTCGGCCGCTTCGAGGTTGTTGCGCGTGACCGTCTGTTCCAGGTTGCCACCCGAACCGGTGAACTTGCCGGTGTTCACGTCGACGACGGTCATCGCTTCGGTGCGGTCGATGACCAGCGTGCCGCCCGACGGCAGCCACACCTTGCGGTCCATCGCCTTGGTCAGCTGCTCGTCGATACGGTGAACCGCGAACACATCCGGGCCGCCCTCGGCGGGCTCGTACTTCGTCAGCCTCGGAACAAGTTCGGGCGCAACGGTATTCACATAGTCGTTGATGGTCTTCCACGCGTCGTCGCCGGACACGATCAGGCCGGAGAAGTCCTCGTTGAACAGATCGCGGATGACCTTGACCAACACATCGGGCTCTTCGTAGAGCGCGATCGCAGCGCCGGCCTTTTTCGCGATGGTCTCGGCGGCCTTGGCATCGATCTCGGTCCAGCGCTTCTGCAGGCGCTCGACGTCGGTGCGGATGTCTTCTTCCTTGACGCCCTCCGACGCCGTGCGGATGATCACGCCCGCATCGGCGGGGACCACCTCGCGCAGGATTTCCTTCAACCGCTGCCGTTCGGTGTCGGGCAGCTTGCGGCTGATGCCGGTCGACGACGCGCCTGGCACATAGACCAGGTAGCGGCCGGCGAGCGACACCTGCGTCGTGAGCCGCGCGCCCTTGTGCCCGACCGGATCCTTGCTGACCTGGACCACGACGTAGTCGCCGGGTTTGAGGGCCTGCTCGATCTTGCGGTTCTGCCCGCCGAGTCCCGCGGCCTCCCAGTTCACCTCGCCGGCATACAGCACGCCGTTTCGGCCCCGGCCGATGTCGACGAACGCCGCCTCCATCGAGGGCAGCACGTTCTGCACGATGCCGAGATAGATGTTGCCGACCAGGCTGGCCGACGCGGCGGAGGTGACGAAGTGTTCGACGACGACGCCGTCCTCGAGCACCGCGATCTGCGTGTAGCGGGCGCCTTCGTGCGGCGGCTCGGTGCGGACCTTGTCGCGCACCACCATCGTGCGCTCGACCGCCTCGCGGCGGGCCAGGAATTCGGCCTCGCTCAGGATCGGCGGACGGCGCCGGCCCGCGTCGCGGCCATCCCGGCGGCGTTGCCGCTTGGCCTCGAGCCGGGTCGATCCGCTGATGCCCTGGATCTCGCCGTTGCCTCCGTCGCTGTCGGCCTTGCTGGACCGACGCGGCGCACGCTCATGGACGACGGTGTTGGGCGGATCGTCCGGCGAGGTGGCTTCATCACTGTCGTCCCCGGAACCGGACTTGCGGCGCCGACGGCGGCGGCGACGGCGGGTTGCGCCTTCGGTGCCGCCCTCCTCATCGCCGGTGTCGTCGTCGGATTCATCGGAATCGCCGTTGGAATCCTCGTCGCTCTTGGCGTCGGACTGCCCGTCGCCGGAGTCGTTGTCGTCGTCGTCGTTCTGTTCGCCGCGCCCGCGGCCACGACCGCGACGGCCCCGGCGGCGGCGGCGGCCGGCGGGCCGTTCCTCTTGGTCGTCGTCGGAGTCGGGTCCGCCGTCGTCGTCCTCGTCGTCTTCGTCGGAGTCCGGGTCGTATTCCAGCTGGACCGGCTGCGGCGCCATGAACAGGGGCAGGTAGTCGGCCCGTTCGGGTTCGGGGGCTTTCTCGAGGATCAGCCGCGACTCCGGCTCGTCTTCTGAGGAGTCTTCGGCGCCCTCAAGGGCTGTGGAACCGTCCGATTCGTCTGAGTCCGCGGATGCTTCGGCGTCTGCCGACTCCGGTGACTCCCCGGACACGTCGTCCGCACGGGCTTCCTCGGCGTGGTGCTCGGCCGGCGGGTCCGTCAGCGCCTGTGGCTGGTCCTCACCGGGCTGAGTCTCTTCTGATAGGTCTTGGGTAGGCGCATCTTCGGCCACGTATTCTCCTCAAGCCCCCGGGCGCGTCCTGTCTGACGCGGCCACGCGAGGGCTTTCCC
The DNA here is from genome assembly GCF_017872775.1 of Mycobacterium sp. OAE908. NCBI lineage: Bacteria > Bacillati > Actinomycetota > Actinomycetes > Mycobacteriales > Mycobacteriaceae > Mycobacterium > Mycobacterium sp. OAE908. The sequence continues at coordinate 467,011 of NZ_JAGGJL010000002.1, read as the reverse complement.
TATGAGCCCGGGCTACTTCTCCCGAGCTTGTTATGGTCTCGCCCCGAGGAGTCCCTTGTTCGGAACCGTCTCGGTGCCGGTCTGAATGATGGCTGGACGGTCGGCGCCGCACCGCGGTAGCGATGGTCGCGCACGTCTAAGTCTTCATTCGGGCATCCGCCCCGCGTAACAGGCCGGCTACCCGAGGCCAGTATCCCACATCACTCGTCGGTGACCGACCAGGCTGGACAACCGCGGCTGTCGGCAGCTAAAGATCCGGAAACCAGAGCTCGATCTCGCGGGCCGCAGACTCCGGCGAATCAGACCCGTGCACGAGGTTGTCCTGGGTGACAAGTGCCAGGTCACCGCGGATTGTGCCCGGCGCGGCCTTCTCGACCGGGTCGGTGCCGCCGGCGATCTGGCGAAACGCGGCAACGGCCCGCGGGCCCTCGACGATGGCCGCCACGACGGGGCCCGAGGTGATGAACTCCAGCAGCGATCCGAAGAACGGCTTGTCCTCGTGCTCGGCGTAGTGCCTGCGAGCAAGGTCGTCGCTGACGTTCTTCAGTTCCAGCGCCGCGATGCTCAGGCCCTTGCCTTCGATACGGCTGAGGATCTGTCCGACCAGGCGCCGCTGGACGCCGTCGGGCTTGATCAAAACGAGGGTCCGCTCAGTCACGGCGCACAGCCTAGTCGGACGGTGTCTGCTGGCCCGGCAGCAGGCCGCGCTTCTGCCTGCGCAGCACTTCGGCGCGCAAGTACGCGATGAACAGCCACACTGCGGCGAAGATCAGGCCGATGAAGCCGACCGCGCCGTTGAGCAGCCACCCCGCGATCAGCACCACCTGTATCGCGACGTTCACCCAGATCGCCCACGGTCGACCCTGGACGCCGGCAAGCAAGACCAGCACGATCGCGAAGCCGATCAGGTAACCGGCGGTCAGCGGGGTCAGGCCGTGATCTGCCGAGGAGACCACTGGCAGCGCCAGCAGCACCACGATGGCTTCCAGGATCAGCGTGCCCGCCATCACGCCGCGAAAGCTCTTCCACGGGTCGGGGGTTTGAGGCTGCTCGCTCACTCTGGATCCTTCCCGAACAGCGTGCGCGCCGCCCCCGCGGTGACGACCGAGCCGGTGATCACCACGCCGGCGCCACTGAACCCTTTGTCGTCATTGCTCTCGACGAGCGCCGTGGCCGTCTCGATCGCGTCGGGCAGCGTGGCTGCCGTGACGACTCGCTCCGGTCCAAACCTTTCCTCGGCGCGCAGCGCCAGTGCCTCGACGTCGAGCGCACGCGGTGATCCGTTGTGCGTCACGACGATCTCATCGAAGGCCGGTTCGAGCGCGGCGAGGATGCCGTCGACGTCCTTGTCGGCCATCACCGAAACCACACCGACGAGGTAGCGGAAGTCGAACTCCTCCTGCAGCGCCTGCGCGAGTGCTGTTGCGCCGGCGGGGTTGTGGGCCGCGTCGATGAACACCGTCGGCGCGGTACGCAGACGCTCCAGCCGGCCCGGGCTGGTGGCGGCGGCGAACCCGGCACGGACCGTTTCGATGTCGAGCTGGCGGTCCGCGCCCGCACCGAAGAAGGCCTCTACCGCAGCGAGGGCGACCACTGCGTTGTGTGCCTGATGTTCGCCGTGCAGCGGAATGAAGATGTCGGAGTAGACACCGCCGAGGCCCTGCAGTTCGAGCAGCTGGCCGCCGACGGCCACCTGCCTACCAAGCACCGCGAACTCGGAGTCCTCACGCGCCACCGCGGCATCAGCTCGAACCGCTTGCGCCAGAAGAACTTCCATCGCCTCGGGCAGTTGGCGGCCGATGATGGCGACGGTATCCGTGGCCACCAGGTCGTCATTCTGCTTGGTGATGATGCCTGCCTTCTCGCCGGCGATCTCCGCGATGGTGTCGCCGAGGTAGTCCGCGTGGTCGACCCCGATCGGCGTGATCACCGCGACCGGCGCGTTGACGACGTTGGTGGCGTCCCAGCGGCCGCCGAGACCAACCTCGATCACAGCCACGTCGACGGGAGCGTCGGCGAACGCGGCGAACGCCATCCCGGTGACGACCTCGAACTTGCTCATGGCGGGTCCGCCCGCCGCTTCCGACTGCTGGTCGACGAGCTGCACGAACGGCTCGATCTCTTGATAAGTCGCGACATACGCGGCCGGACTGATGGGCCTGCCGTCGATCGAAATCCGTTCCACAGCGGACTGCAGATGGGGGCTGGTGGTGCGTCCGGTGCGCCTGCTGAACGCGGTGAGTAGCGCGTCGACCATCCGGGCCACCGATGTCTTGCCGTTGGTCCCTGCGATGTGGATCGACGGGTAGCCAAGCTGCGGCGAGCCGAGCATCTCCATCAGCGCGGAAATGCGAGCTGTGCTCGGCTCCAATTTCGTTTCAGGCCAACGCTGATCGAGCAGGTGCTCGACCTGTAGCAGCGAAGCGATTTCGTCCGGCGTGGGGACGAGTTCAGTCATTTAATTCCACTCTTCGCGCAAGCGCTCATCGACCGAGCCCGGCCAACCTCGCGCTGATGCGATCAACTTCTTCGCGGGCCAGCTGTTGGCGGGCGCGGATCTTCTCGACGACGTCGGCGGGCGCCTTGGCCAGGAACGCGTCGTTACCGAGTTTCCCTGCGGTTCCTGCCAACTCCTTTTCGGCTGCGGCCAAGTCCTTTTCGAGGCGACGCCGTTCGGCCGCGACGTCGACGGTGCCCGAGGTGTCGACCTCGACCACAACCGTGCCCCGCGACAGCCGCACCTCGACTTGGGCCGACGGGGCGAACGACTCGTCGCTTTCGGTGAGCCACGCCAGTGACCGCACGGCCGGGATCTGCGCATGCAGGTCGTCCATGTCCGACAGCCGCGCAGGCACCCGCTGTCTGTCGTTGAGGCCCTGATCGCTGCGGAACCGGCGGACCTCGGTGACCAGCTTCTGCATATCGACAATGCGTTGCGTGGCAACGGCATCCACGGCGAACCCCGAAGGCTGCGGCCAGTCCGCGATGACGATCGACTCGCCGCCCGTCAGCGTTTTCCACAACACCTCGGTGACGAACGGCATCACCGGGTGCAGCAACTTCAGCAGAGTGTCCAGCACAGCGGCCAACACCGCGGTCGTGTGTTGGGCACGACTCACTTCTTCGGAGGCCAGTTGCACCTTGGCGAGCTCGACATACCAGTCGCAGAACTCGTCCCAGGCGAAGTGATACAGCGACTCGCACGCCCTGCTGAACTCGTAGCTGTCGAACGCCGAATCCACCTCGGCGCGAACCTCTTCCAAGCGGCCGAGGATCCACCGGTCGGCGTCGGTCAACTCCGACACCTCTGGCAGCGGGGCCGGCGCGGCGCCGTTCATCAACGCGAACCGGGTGGCGTTGAACAGCTTGGTGGCGAAGTTGCGCGATGCCCGCGCGTGGTCCTCGCCGATCGACAGGTCGCCGCCGGGACTGGCGCCGCGGGCCAGGGTGAAGCGCAGCGCGTCGGCACCGAACTGCTCCACCCAGTCCAGCGGGTCGATGCCGTTGCCGCGCGACTTGCTCATCTTGCGGCCGAACTCGTCGCGAATGAGGCCGTGCAGGAACACGTTTTCGAACGGGACCTGCGGGCCGCGCTTGCCGTCCAGCGTGATCGCGGGATCGTCGGCGACGTATGTGCCGAACATCATCATCCGCGCGACCCAGAAGAACAGGATGTCGTAGCCGGTCACCAGCACCGTGGTCGGATAGAACTTCGCCAGGTCGTCGGTGTGGTCCGGCCAGCCAAGCGTGGAGAACGGCCACAGCGCCGAGGAGAACCAGGTGTCCAGCACATCCGGGTCCTGCTCCCAGCCCTCGGGCGGTGTCTCGTCGGGCCCGACGCATACGGTTTCGCCGTCAGGGCCGTGCCAGATCGGGATGCGGTGGCCCCACCAGAGCTGACGCGAGATGCACCAGTCGTGCATGTTGTCCACCCAGGCGAACCAGCGAGGCTCCAGGCTGGGCGGATGAATCACGGTGTCGCCGTTGCGAACCGCATCACCGGCGGCCTTGGCGAGCGACTCGACCTTGACCCACCATTGCATCGAAAGCCGCGGCTCGATGACTTCGCCGCTGCGCTCGGAATGTCCGACGCTGTGCAGATACGGGCGCTTCTCCTCGACTACGCGGCCCTGCTCGGCCAGCGCCTCGCGGACCTTGACCCGGGCGTCGAACCGGTCAAGACCGTCGAATTCGGTTCCGGTATCCGTGATCCGGCCCCTGGTGTCCAACATCGACGGCATCGGCAGCTGATGACGCAGGCCGATCTCGAAGTCGTTGGGGTCATGGGCGGGCGTGACTTTGACTGCGCCCGTTCCGAATTCGGGGTCGACGTGGTCGTCGGCGACGATGATGATCTGCCGGTCGAGGAACGGGTGCGGCAGCGATTTGCCGACGAGGTGCCGGTAGCGGTCGTCGTCGGGGTGCACTGCGATCGCGGTGTCGCCGAGCATCGTCTCGACCCGAGTGGTGGCGACCACGATGTGCGGTTCGCTGTCGTCCAGCGAGCCGTATCGGAACGACACCAGCTCGCCCTCGACCTCCTCGTACTTGACCTCGAGATCGGAGACAGCGGTCTGGAGCACCGGCGACCAGTTCACCAGCCGCTCGGCGCGATAGATCAGCCCCGCGTCGAAGAGCCGCTTGAAGATGGTGCGGACGGCCCGCGACAGCCCGTCGTCCATGGTGAACCGGTCGCGACTCCAGTCGACGCCATCGCCGAGGCGGCGCATCTGGCCGGCGATGGTGCCTCCGGATTCGCGCTTCCAGTCCCACACCTTGTCGATGAACAGCTCGCGGCCGAAGTCCTCTTTGGTTTTGCCGTCGACGGCAAGCTGCTTCTCGACCACGGTCTGGGTGGCGATGCCCGCATGGTCCATGCCCGGCAGCCACAGCACCTCGAAACCCTGCATCCGCTTGCGGCGGGTCAGCGCGTCCATCAGTGTGTGGTCCAGCGCATGGCCCATGTGCAGGCTGCCCGTCACGTTCGGCGGCGGGAGCGCGATCGAATAGGCGGGCTTGGTGCTGGAAGGGTCGGCCTTGAAGTAGCCGGCGTTGACCCAGCCCTCATACAAATCGCTCTCCACCGCGCCCGGCTCCCACGACTTGGGCAGGGCATCGGCGGAGTTATCGGAGCTGGCGGTCACCCGGCAATTCTAGGGAGACAGCGCGAGCAGACGTAAAAGGCCCCGACACGCCCACGAAATGGGACACTTTGCGTCTGTTCGCGCGAGAAAAGCTACTTCTTGCCGCCCAGCAAGCCGCCAAGGATGTCGCCGAGTGCGCCGCCCTGCTTCCCACCGAGCACGCTGCCGAGGATGCTGCCCAGCGGGTTGTCACCGCCGCCACCACCCGCGCCGCCGAGGATGCCGCCCAGCACGTCACCCAGGCCGCCGCCTGAGGACTGCGCCTGCGGTTCGGCGGGCGTCGAGTTCTTCGTAAGCTGCTTGCCGATATACGCGAGCACGATCGGCGCGAGGATCGGCAGCAGCTTCTTGATCAGATCGCTGTTGCCCGCCCCGCCGCCTGCCAGTGCCGAGGCGACCGCATTGCTGTCGTTGCCGCCGAAGATCCGCGAGATGTACCTCTCGCCCTGGTTCGAGTCGACCTGGTCGACATTGACTCCGCCGTCGAGCAGACCGCTTTGACCCTGCTGGGCGACTTCGGATTCGAGCTTGGTCGAGTCGATGTCGTCGGCCGCGACGTTGTGTTGGATACCTCCGACAAGAGCGGGCACCAGGGTCTTGACGGCGCTGTTCACTTCCCCTTCGTCGACGCCCAACTTGGCGGCAATCTCTTGCGTGGGAATCTGATTGAAGAGTTCGTCAAGATCGGCCATGGATCGACCCTAGTCGCTGCGATCTTGGCGGACAGCGGTTCTGCGCGGGCAGGTCAATTCAGTCGGGTCGTCTCCAACGTCACACCGACAGCGGGGAATCGGTCCATCAGCGCATCGCCCATCGCGGCAGCGGGCGTCAGCACGCCGCGCAGATCGGACAGCCGGTCGCGGTCCAGCGCCAGCGCCAGTCCGCTCTCCCCCAGCAAGACCGACGTCGCCTTGTATCCGGGGTCGCCCTGCTGCGACATGGTGCTTCGATAGCGCGCACCGGTCGTCGTGGTCGTGTAGGTCTCAATGGTGTAGTGACCTTTGTCGCGGACGCTTTCGGTCGGTCCGGTGCCGGGTTTGGGGGCGATCCGTTCGACGAGCTTGTCCGGCAGTAGGTTGAAGTACCGGCTGCCGAGCGCGATCGTCGCTGCGTTTCCCCCGGTGGCCATGGCCGCTGCGACGGGCGCGACGAGGGACTTGCCGACGCTCATCTGCTCGGCGTATTCGAACCGCCTGCCGTACGCGTAGCCGAGTAATGCGTTGGAGCGCCGCACAATTCGCGTGTTCGCTGCGGCCATCACGAAGGCTCCGGTCCAGTAGCCGTCGAGTTCCGGTGCGATCTCACGGCCGCGGCGCCACCGCGCGTCGGGCTGGGCGCCGAGTTCGGGTTCCGCGGCGCGGTCGGGGCTCAGTGTGTACGGGTCGATCATCAACCGCCTGGCCTCTGGATCCGACGAAGCCACGCGAAGCAGTTCGAGCATCGATGCGACGGTGCCACCGGACACCCCTGCGGCGAACTTGCGTACCACCATGTTGGTGTCGGTGAGCTGGCCCGCCTGGTCCTGCTCGGCGCGCCGGTGCAGCGCGAAAACGGTGAGATCCGAAGGGATGGAATCGAATCCGCACGAGTGCACGATCCGGGCGCCCGTGTCGATCGCCTGCTTGTGATAAAGGTCGATGCTTTCGCGGATGAACAGCGATTCGCCCGTCAGGTCCGCGTAGTCGGTGCCGGCGGCAGCGCACGCGGCGACCATCGGCAAGCCGTACTTGATGTAGGGGCCGACGGTCGTCACCACCACCTGCGTCCTGGCGGCCATCGCATCCAGCGTCGACTGTCGCGACGCGTCGGCCTCGATCAGCGGCCACGCTTGCGCGGTGTCCCCGAGGGTGTCCCTGACCGCCCGCAGCTTGTCCTGCGACCGGCCCGCCAGCGCGATGCGGGCATCGGTCCCGGCTCTGGCCAGGTATTCGGCGGTCAGCTTGCCCACGAAGCCGGTGGCCCCGTACAGGACGATGTCGAACTCGCGAGGCTCCGGTGCGCTCATGTCGGCGACGCTACCCCAGCGTCTGGGGCAGCTCGACGTGCTCGCCGAGTACATGCTCGGCGAGGAACGCGGTGACCACCTGATACCAGATCTTGGCGTGCTGCGGCGAGAGCACCCAGTGGTTCTCCGACGGGTAATAGAGAAACCGGTGCGGGCTGGTCCCGTCGTCCGCCGCCGGCAGACCGGACTCGGTCAACAACTCGAACCACAGCCGCAATGCCTCGCCGATCGGCACGCGGTAGTCCTTGTCGCCATGAATGACAAGCATCGGGGTGCGGATCTGGCCGACGTAGCGGTGCGGCGAATTCCGTTCGGCCATCTCGGGTGTCATCTCGCGAGCCCACCAGTACGCACCGTCGGTGGTCGGCCCGAACTGGTCGAGCGCCCACAAGCTGGCGTGGGTGACGATCGCGTCGAACCGGTCGGTGTGGCCCGCGATCCAATTCGCCATGTAGCCACCGAACGAACCACCCATGACCGCGGTCCGCGTCGCGTCGACACCCGGGTGCGCACACGCCGCGTCAGTGGCCGCCATCAGATCGGTGTAGGGCGCGAAACCCCAAGCGCCCCAGCCGCGTTGGATGAAGTCCTGGCCGTAGCCCGTCGACAGCGCCGGATCCGGCATCAACACCCCATAGCCCTTGGCCACCAGTAACCAGGGATTCCACCGCCAGTGCCAGGCGTTCCAACTGGCCAGTGGCCCGCCGTGCACCCACAACACCAGCGGCGCGGGCCCGTCGCCGTTGGGCAGTGCCAGCCACGACCGCACCGACTGGCCGTCGGCGGCCGTCGCAGTCACCTCGGTCAGCGTGCCGGGCAGTTCGGGCGTGGGCACGCAGGGCAACTCCGTCACAGTCCCGTCGCTGTCGATCCGGACCGGATGCGACGGCCGCGTATACGAACTGCGCATCGCATACGCAACGCCGTCCGGCGCGGTGCGCACATCGGTGTAGGTGTAGTCGTCGTTGGTGAGGCGGCTGACTGCGCCGGTCGACGGGTCGACCGTGAAGATCGGGCCACGTCCGTTCTCGTCGGCGGTGACGATCACCGCCGAACCGTCGGTCCGCCACGTGACCGAGGTGGGCCATCGGTCCCATTCCCCGGTCAATTCGACCAAGGGCTCGCCGAAACGCATGTGACACAGCGTGATTCGCGGCGCCTCGGCGGGTGTGGAATGTGTTTCCCTGATGAAGGCCACCGCGGTGCCGTCGGGCGAGATCGCGGGCAAGCCAAGATCGGCATCGGCTTCGTCGGCAATGACTGTGTGCTGCCCGGTGGCGACATCGATGCGGACCAGGGTTACGCGGATCGATGCACCTGTCGCGGGGGCGTGCCACGACGTGACGATGAACGCGCCATCGGCGCTGACGTCGAAGTCGGCCTCGCGCAACGCGTCACCGGGCTGAGGCGTCAGATCCCGCGAGCCGGCGGCGTCGATCAGGTGCGGCTGGTCGGGTCCGAGGTCGTGATCCCAATAGCGCACCGGATAACCGCTGTGCAGGACGGCCGACACCTTGTTGTCCTTGCGCAGCGTGCGCAGTCGCTTGTCGTCGTCGACGCCGCCCGCGGAGCGCAGCAGTTTCGCGGCGACCACCGTCACCCCCGCGCCGGTGGCGGCGCGAACGCCCTCGACGCCGCCGGGCAGTGCGAGCACCTCGACGGCTTCCCCGCCTGCGGCGGGCAACCGCCACAACGCTGCGGGCGGCTTGTCGTCGTCCTCGGTTGGCCGCGCGGCCACGAACAACAAGTCACCGTCGGCGGTGAACACGGGCGACGACTCGCCCTTGGCGCCGCGGGTGAGGCGACGTGCCGGCGTCCTGCCCTCGGGATCGAGCTCCCAGATGGCGTTGACGAAGTCGGTGCGCTTCTCGTTGAGTTCGGCAATCGACGTGACCACCCGCGATCCGTCCGGTGACACCGCCAGTCCCGAAGCGCGCGGCAGCGCGAGGAAAGCGTCGAGGTCATCAAAAGGGGTCGTCATGCATTCGAGCCTGCTCACAGATCGCAATCTCACGCAAATTCGCGACCTCCCCGCGGTCTCGCAGCAGTGAGTTTGACTTTCAAACTCACTGCTGCGATGCTTGCGTCATGCGCACAGTGGTCCTGGCCGACTTGCCGGGTCGGGCATGCCCGATCGCGGCATCGCTGGAGTTGGTCGGCGAGCGGTGGTCGCTGCTGATCATCCGCGAACTGGCGCTGGGCAATCGCCGCTTCTCCGGGATCGTCGAGAGCACCGGAGCGCCGCGCGACCGCGTCGCGGCCCGGCTCAAGGCGCTGGAGGAGGCCGGCGTGGTCCGCCGCGCCGCCTATCAATCAACACCGCCGCGCTTCGAGTACCACCTGACCGACTCCGGTCGAGGCCTGATCCCGGTGCTGGACGCATTGACCGCGTGGGGTTTGGACCACGCCGTCGAACCCGACGACCCCGACCGCCCACGTTTCCGCCGGGCACCGTGGCAACCAAGAGAGAGGACACCATGACCGCCGAATTGGTAGATACCGACGTCCAGGCCGACTGGGGGCCGGAGCGTTCACGCACCGTGACGTGGCACTCGCCGGGACCCAGCACCGCCAAAGGCCTGACGATGGCCGGCATCGACTACCTGCGTGCCATGGTCGACGGTGAACTCCCCCAAGCTCCGATTGCCGGACTGATGCAGTTCGAACTCGTCGAAGTCGAACACGGCCGAGCGGTATTCACCTGTGTCCCTGACGAATCCGCGTACAACCCGATCGGAGCCATCCATGGCGGGCTGATCTGCACGCTGCTGGATTCGGTCACCGGTTGCGCCGTGCACACCACCCTTCCGCAGGGCAAGGGATACACGTCGGTCGAGATCAAGGTCAACTATCTGAAGGCGGTGCGACTCAACAGCGGAACGCTCACCGCAACGGGCACGGTCGTGAAGTCCGGTTCGCGAGTGGGCTTCTCAGAAGGTGTGGTGACCGACGCCAGCGGCGCGGTCGTCGCGACGGCCACCAGCACGCTGTTGATCTTCGACCTGTAGCTGCCGCGGGCCGCGCTACCTTCGAGGGATGGCGCAGCAGATCCTTATCATCGGGGCGGGCATCGCCGGGCTGGCGACGGCGGTGGCGCTGCAACGCCGCGGCCACGAGGTGACGGTCATCGAGGAGCGCACCGATAGCTCGTCCGGCGCTGGGATCAGCATCTGGCCCAACGCGCTTGCGGCACTTGGTGAAATCGGCCTCGGGGACGCAGTGCGCGAGGCAGGCGGCAGGGTGACCGCAGGGGCGCTGCGTTGGCGCGACGGTACCTGGCTGCGCCACCCCGCCAGGGAGCGGTTGGTCAAGGCGCTCGGTGAGCCGCTGGTGGTGATCCGCCGTTCCGCGTTGACCGCGGTGCTCGCCGACGCACTTGCCGACGGCACCGTGCACACCGGACTGTCCGTCCGCGAGCTGGTGACGACTGCCGATGGTGTACGAATCACCTTGTCGGACTCCACAACTCGGGAAGCCACCGCGGTCGTCGGCGCCGACGGCACCCGGTCGATGGTCGCCCGCCACCTCAACGGTGCGCTGGCAGACCACTACGTCGGCTATACCGCATGGCGTGGAGTGTCCGACTACTCGATCGACCCCGATGTCGCAGGCGAAGTCCTGGGTCCCGGCATCGAGTTCGGGCTTGTGCCGCTGGGAGCCGATCGCACGTATTGGTTCGCCACCGAGCGAGCCGCAGAGGCGCAGGTATCGCCGCGGGGTGAGCTCGCCTATCTCACGACCCGCTTTTCATCGTGGGCCGCCCGATTCCGGCTGTGCTTGCCGCCACCGATCCGAACGGCGTGCTGCGCAACGACCTCTACGACCGCGAGCCTGCAAGACAATGGTCACGTGGTCCGGTCGTCGTGGTCGGGGATGCGGCGCATCCGATGCGGCCGCATCTGGGACAGGGCGGCTGCCAAGGCCTCGAGGACGCCGCGGTGCTCGCGCGGTTCGTCGACGGCACCGACGACGTGGCTGCGGCCTTCGCGCGGTTTGCGGCGTTTCGCCGACCGCGGGCGAGGGCCCTGGTACGGGAGTCGAAAGTGGTCGGACAGCTGGTCAATCTGCGGCCGGCCTTGCTCAGCGGTCTGGTCGGGCGGGCGACGGTGCTGGTGCCGGAGGCGTTGATGACTCGGCACCTCGCGACCGTGGCTGCGCGTTCGGCGTTCGTATTGCCCAGCGACCGGGATGGGGCGTCGGTATGACCGTCAGCCTCGGGCCATTGGTGGTCGACGCGGTCGAGCCGGCGGCCGTGGAGAAGTTCTGGGCCGCCGCGCTGGGCTCGTCTGCTCAGCGCGCACTGCTGTCGTTTCGCCCGCAGACGCGAGACAAGGTGGTGAAGAACCGCGTGCATCTGGACGTCTATGTCCGCGCGATCGAACCGCTGCTGGACCTCGGCGCAACGGTCTTGGCGGAATACCTTCCCGAGCGGGCCACGCTTGCCGATGTCGAGGGCAATGAGTTCTGCGCGTTTCTCGACCCGCAGTCGAGCAGCGAGCCGCCGGCCCACGCTTTTGCGGTGTGTACCGACAGCGACCGGCCCGAGGAGCTCGCGGCCTGGTGGGCTGACCGCGTCGGTGCCGAGGTCCGCGACGGACCCGACGGCACACCGCGCTGGCTGTACGGGTCAGCCGGCTGGGAGAGCCTGATCTGGAAGTTCGTCCGGGTGCACGACGAACGCGTGGTGCCGAACCGCTGGCAATGGACAGTGCAGGGCGATCTGGGCGTGCTCGTCGACCCCCAGGGCAACGAATTCGGTGTCAGGCCCCCACTGCGCCCAGCGGGTTGAGCAGGGCGGTGCACATCTGCCGCGGGTTGATGAAGCCGAGCAGCCCGCTGGTGGGCATCGCGGCGCAGCCGGTCGTCACCGTGGGTGCCGTCGGCGTGCTCGGCGCACCCCAGACGGCGGGGCTGGCGCCCTGGGTGCCGCACTTGGGCCACGCCTTGAGGCCCTGCGTGCGCAGGACGTTCTCAGCGACGCGGATCTGCTCGGCACGCGACGCGGTGGCGGGGTTTCCCACGCCGCCATTTGAGGACCAGGTGGCCTGCTTGAACTGCAGGCCGCCGTAGGCGCCGTTGCCGGAGTTGGTAGCCCAATTGCCGCCCGATTCGCACTGGGCGATGGCGTCCCAATTCACGCTGTCGGCGTTGGCCGTGCCCGTCGAGAGCGCCATTGGGATGACGCCGAGAGCTCCGGCGATGGCGGCGGCCAACAGGCCTTTGGTGAATGCCTTACGAATGTTCATCACTGCGGTCCTTCCCCGACCGTCTGAAACAAGGCCCGCGGTGGAGCAGTTGCGCGTTCTCCGCTGCGGCTATCTGATGTTTCGGGTGATCAACATCACGCGTTACGCAAGTGTCAAAAGTTTTAACCGTTACTTATCTGGTGTAAGGGGCTTCTGAGAAAGAAGAGGCGGCGCCGGGCAAAAGCCCAGCGCCGCCTCTGTCGTCCTAGTGACTAGCCGCGCCTGCCGCACACAGGCCACGCCTTGATGCCCTGCGTGCGCAGGACGTTCTCGGCCACGCGGATCTGCTCCTCGCGACTGGCGTGCTGCGGGGATCCCTGCCCGCCGTTCGCATGCCAGGTGCCCATCGTGAACTGCAGGCCGCCGTAGTAGCCGTTACCCGTCGCGGTCGACCAGTTGCCGCCCGACTCGCAGGCTGCGACGGCGTCCCAGTTGACCCCGCTGTCCGCATTGGCGGTGCCGGTCACCAGTCCGAGCGATGCTGCCATCGGTGCCACAACGAGCGCACCGGTGATGGTGGCCAGACCAAACGTCTTGCGGATGTTTTTCACTGCTTTCCTTTCGCCAAGCGCGCGCCATCGCCACCCGCGCGGAGACGCGGGCGTGGTTGCCTGTACACAGGCGAGGGGGTTGGGCCGCACCGTCTCGGTCAGGTGCGGCAGCGGGAGGCATGAAGTGCCTCACCGGGCAACAGGCCCGGCGGCTGTCGAAAGCGGAAAACCGCCTTCTCGTAGGTGTCAGCCCCGACTCACACGCAGGTTCTTGGTTTTGAAATTATTTGCTCCGTTGGGAGCTGAAGGGACCGTACAAAGCCGAGGCCGCAAAGTCATATCAGCCCGTGGGCGTGTCGCAGTTAGATCACGAGAAGATCACGGCCGAACCTGAGAAACGTCTGTGCAGGTCAGCTCCGGGTTTGACGCGACAGCGGAATGGGTAGCTCCGGCGTGTCGACGTGATTCAAATCACGATCATTTTGTGAGCTGAGACACCTGATTTGAAGCGGGAATATGCGCCGAAAACGGCGTTGCGCCTGTGGAAATCGCTGGATAGGGCACCGAACAGGTCGTCTTCTGACATCAGTTCGCTGATCGAGTCCACATCGAGCCAGCCGCGGTGTGCTCGAAAAACCCTGTCGGCGTTGCTTTTTCGTCACCCAGCGGACCCGGACGTGTGAGGGTCCGTTCGGGCCGCTCGCCGGTGGCGACAACCTTTAGGAACCCAATAGCATTGCTGTGCAACAGCCTTCGAGTGCGCAAAGCCTCTCATTGACTCTGTCCACGGACATTATGGCGGCGCGGACCTACCCGCGTGGCCGCCCTGCACAATCCGGCCAGTCCCTGGGCGTCATTAGCACCGCAGCACGACTGGACGGTGGCGAGCAGCCAAACATTCCATAACATGCCGAAATTCGGGGCAAAGTCATCCACGCGCTCGCCAATATCCCTGCCGGGCAACCGGTTTCACGTACATCCGGGACATCGGCGGCCGGGCCTGCCGCAGAGCGCGGTCAGCGATAGTCGCCATTTAATATCCGCAGAAATATGGGCGAATTCGTGCCGCGAAATTGAATTGGTTGAATGCGCAAATTAACAGAGCAAGATGATTGAATTTGCTAGGCAATTTGAGGCGGGCGCACGGCGCTGAGGTCGGCTGCCGTGTTGACGTTGGTCAGCGACGGCTGCTCGGGCATCACGATCCGTTGCGTGTCGACCCTGTCGACCAGCGCACGCATGCTGCGCTCCCCCGCGACGATCAGGTCATCGACGCGGTCGGCAAGCGCCGTTCGGTAGATCCCGGCCAGGTAGTGGTCGCGGCCATCCCACGGCAGCACGACGTCGGCGCCGAGTCGCACGGCAGGGCCCGCGAGCTCGTCGATCAACTCGACCTCGAGCAGCGGCATGTCCACCGCACACACGAATGCCAACTCCAGCCCTGCGTCGGCCGCCGCGCGCAGCCCTCGCCCGGTCGCGAGCAGGGGCCCCTCGCCGCGAGCCTCGTCGCGCAGCACCTGGGCCTCCACTTTGGGCAGCGGTTGGCCCGGCGCGGCGATGACGAATACCGGTGCACACCGGGGGCTCACGATCGACATCGTGCGCTCCAGCAGCGTGCTGCCTTGATACGGAAGGTTGGCCTTGTCGCGGCCCATCCGGCGGGATGCCCCGCCGGCCAAGATGACTGCTGCAAGCGGCACGGGGGGCGTCACGTCAACAGAGGTTAGTCGACGGTCCAGGTGTCCTTGCCGCGAAGCAGCGCTTGCAGTGCGGCCGTGTCGTGCGGCTTGGCCTCACGGGCCGTGGCGACCTGGTTGCGTGCGGCATCGTCGTAGGTCGGCTTGCTGACCTGACGGAAGATGCCCATCACCATGTGCTCGAGGTTCTGCTCCGAGAGCCGGGACAGCGCGAAGGCATACGCCGGATCCTCGATGGTGGCGTTGTGGACGACGATCTCGTCGGCCGACACGTCGGCGGTCTTGGCCACCTCGAGCCCGTAGCCGGACTTCACCACGCAGTACGCACCGTCGGCTCCGAACGTGATCGGCTCGCCGTGGTTGAGGTTGATGATGCGTTCCTCGGCGCCTTCTTTACGCAGCGGGTCGAACGAGCCGTCGTTGAAGATCGGGCAGTCCTGCAGGATCTCGACGATTGCGGCGCCGCGGTGCGCGGCCGCGGCACGCAACACCTCCGACAGTCCCTTGCGGTCGGAGTCGAGCGCACGGCCGACGAACGTGGCGTCGGCGCCGAGCGCCAGCGACACCGGATTGAACGGATAGTCCAGCGAGCCCATCGGGGTGGACTTGGTGATCTTGCCGACCTCGGAGGTCGGCGAGTACTGCCCCTTGGTCAGGCCGTAGATCCGGTTGTTGAACAGCAGGATCGTGATGTTGATGTTGCGGCGCAGCGCGTGGATCAGATGGTTGCCGCCGATCGACAGCGCATCGCCGTCACCGGTGACGACCCAGACCGACAGGTCGGGGCGGGCCAGCGCCAAGCCGGTCGCGATGGTCGGGGCGCGGCCGTGGATCGAGTGGAAGCCGTAGGTCTCCAGGTAGTACGGGAAGCGGCTGGAGCAACCGATGCCGCTGACGAACGCGATGTTCTCGCGGCGCAGCCCGAGCTCGGGCAGGAAGTTGCGGATGGTGTTGAGGATGACGTAGTCACCGCAGCCGGGGCACCAGCGCACCTCCTGGTCGCTGGTGAAGTCCTTGGCCTTCTGCGGCTCGTCGGTGGTGGGCACCCCGCTCAGCTTCGAGAGTGGGGTGACGCCTAGGTCCGATCCGATCAGGTCTGTCATGCGTTAGCTCCCACACCGTCTACGTCAATAGTGGCCGCGGCCAACCGCGCGAACTTGGCCTTGTCGATTTCCTTGTCGCCCAACGTTCCATCCAACGCGGCGTCGATGATGCCTTCGACCTCGTCGGCCAGGAACGCCATGCCTTCCACCTTGGTCACCGACTGAACGTCGACCAGGAACTTGCCGCGCAGCAGCAGCGCGAGCTGTCCGAGGTTCATCTCCGGCAGCACGACCTTGGGGTAGCGCCGCAGCACCTCACCGATGTTGGCAGGCAATGGGTTGAGGTTGCGCAGCTGCGCATGGGCGACCTTGATGCCGTTGCGTCGCGCACGCCTGCAGGCCTCGCCGATCGGGCCGTAGCTGCTGCCCCAGCCGAGCATCAGCAGTTCGGCGTCACCGGTCGGATCGTCGACCTCGAGGTCCGGCACCTTGATGCCGTCGATCTTGGCCTGACGCAGCCGCACCATCAGGTCGTGGTTCTTGGGCTCGTATGAGATGTTGCCCGAACCGTTGGCCGCCTCGAGGCCGCCGATGCGGTGCTCGAGACCCGGCGTGCCCGGGACGGCGAACTGCCGCGCCAGCGTTTCGGGATCGCGGGCGTACGGCTGGAACGGCTCGCCGGATTTCGCGAAGGTGTGCTTGATCGGCTGGTAGGTGCTGACGTCCGGAATCGCCCACGGCTCAGAGCCGTTCGCGATCGCGCCGTCGGAAAGGATGACCACCGGCGTGTGATAGGTGACCGCGATGCGGGCAGCCTCGACGGCGACGTCGAAGCAATCCGACGGGGACCGGGGTGCGATCACCGCGACCGGCGACTCGCCGTTGCGCCCGTACAGCACCTGCAGCAGGTCGGCCTGCTCGGTCTTGGTGGGCAGGCCGGTCGACGGTCCGCCGCGCTGTACGTCGACGACGATCAGCGGCAGCTCGGTCATCACAGCCAGACCCATCGCCTCGGACTTCAGCGAGATGCCGGGGCCCGACGTGGTGGTGATGCCCAGCGCCCCGCCGTAGGACGCGCCGATGGCCGCGCCGATGCCTGCAATCTCGTCCTCTGCCTGGAATGTCAGGACGTTGAAATTCTTGTGCTTGGACAGCTCGTGGAGGATGTCGGAGGCCGGCGTGATCGGGTAACTGCCGAGGACTACCTGGATGCCTGCGAGTTGGCCCGCGGTGATGAGGCCGTACGCCAGCGCGGTGTTGCCCGAAATCTGCCGGTACTCACCGGCTTTGAGCTTGGCCGGCGACACCTCGTAGGTGGTGCCGAACGCCTCGGTGGTCTCGCCGTAGTTCCAGCCTGCCTTCAGCGCCAGCACGTTGGCCTCGGCGATGTCGGGCTTGCGGGCGAACTTCTCGCGGATGAACGCCTCGCTGTGCTCCAACTCGCGGCCGTACATCCACGACAGCAACCCCAGCGCGAACATGTTCTTGGCGCGCTGACCGTCCTTCTTGGATGCGCCGATCTGCTCGACGGCGCCCAGCGTCAGCGTGGTCATCGCGACGGGCTGCACCACATAGTCGGAAAGCTCGTCGGTCTCGAGGGGGTTGGACTCGTAGCCGACCTTGGCGAGGTTGCGCTTGGTGAACTCGTCGGAGTTGGCAATGATCAGGCCGCCGCGGGGCAGATCGGACACGTTGGCCTTCAGCGCCGCGGGGTTCATCGCGACGAGCACATCCGGGCGGTCACCCGCGGTCAGGATGTCGTAGTCGGCGATCTGGATCTGGAACGACGAGACGCCCGGCAGAGTGCCCTGGGGCGCACGGATCTCGGCGGGGTAGTTCGGTTGCGTCGCAAGGTCATTGCCGAACAGCGCGGCTTCAGAGGTGAACCGGTCACCGGTGAGCTGCATGCCGTCGCCGGAGTCACCGGCAAAACGAATGACGACCTTTTCGAGCTTCTGCCGAGGGCCTAATGTGCCGGGACTGACCGCATTGTCGTTGGCCCCCACTGCGCCCTGCCTTCCGATGCTGTCCGGCGAAGTCCTCCGAGTCGCGGTCAGGCCGACGCGCCGTCGGTGGACATTCACCAAATTTTTGATGTCACTGCCAGTACCGATTATTGCACTTCTCTTAGGCAGCCCTTTACCCGACGCGCAGGCGACGTGCGAATGACCTGAGATCGAACGCAATGCTCAGCGCATATGTCGGCGACTTACGCGAGACATTATTGTGTTTTCCGTCACGTTTCGGAGAACGCCATTCTCTTAAAATTGGTTACCCATCAGTAGCCACTCGCTAGCACTAGCCCGGCACGTTGTATGGGGTGATCACCTGGATCGGGACCGGCCGCGACGGCTCGACCGGCAAAGCTCCGCGCTCCTGCAGGATCAGCCGCATCGCCAGCCGCGCGTCGGCGCGCAGATCGTTGTGCAGCACGACGGAGATGCGGCCTTCGCGCAGCAGTCGCCGGTTGTCTGCGTCGAGATCGTGGGCGATGAAAACCCTGCAGTCGCGGCCCAATGCTTCGAACGCCGCGACCGTCGCGGTGTTGCCACCGCCGACCGAGTAGACCGCCTCCACCTTGGGGTGCCGCTCCAGCGCCTCGAGCACCAGGCGCTCGTTGGTCGCATCGATACCGTCGCTGTCGCTGACCTCCACGATTGCCCGGCCGGATGCCCGTAAAGCCGAGCGGAATCCCACCTCACGCTCCCCCTCGCCCCGGAACACCGTTCGCGACAGCGTGATGAGCACATCTGAAGGGGCCGAGCCGAGCCACTGGTTCATCAGGTAGGCGGCCGTCACCCCCGCGCCGTGGTTGTCGATGCCGACATAGGCACAGCGAGAACTGGCCGGCACATCGGTCGTGTAGGTCACGACGGGCACACCGCCGTCGACGAGGCGATCGATCGCCTCAGCCACTTCGGGCTCATCCTGCGCTTTGAGCACCACGCCGTGGCTACCCTTCAGCCGACCGAGCGCTTCGGCCATCTGCGCCGTCGACCCCGACTCCCACAGATGAAAACGGGCACGCACCATCGCCGGTGCGAATGCGGGCAGTTCGGCCTCGACCGCGGCGCGAAAGGCATCCGAGAACCGGTGCGGCGTCTGCATCACCACGTCGATCAGGTAGCGACGGCCGTTGAGCCGTAACTGCGCGCGCTGCTTGTCCAAGTCGGCGATCGCCTGCAGGACCTCTGCCTTGGTGTTCTCCCGCACCCCGGGCCGTTCGTTGAGGACGCGGTCGACCGTCGCTTCGCTCAGCCCGCTCTGTTGAGCGATCTCGCGGACCTTGTAGCGGTGCGGCAAGGCGTTCCTTCCTCGGTGCAATCGGTGAGGGGTTTCTGATGGCTTTCTGATGCTGAAGCCAGGGTGTCACACGCCGGCGTGGGAGGCGGCCTTTCGTCGCTGCACGTCCCTCTCGCGGGCCAATTTGTCGGGCACACCCCCTATTTCTCGTCGCCTGTTTTGCTGCCAACGCTCCGGACTGTGGCCGTTGACATAGCAAAGAACATCGCATTCGCAGCAACCGTGGCGAGCGGCGCCCTGGGTAGCCGACGGCCCCGCATCACTGCAGTAGTTGCAACCGAAATATTCGAGTAGGGAACTACTCGCGCCAATCTGCCTGCACCAACCGAAGCTCTGAAATGTCCAGTAAAAGACGGGTAAGGCGTGCGACCTGCCCACCACGAAGGGGGTCTTAATGTCCAGTCGAAGCAAGCGAGGTCCCGGCGACCGCCAGTCGCCAAAGACTGCTCGCACTTTCGCGACGGCGGCGATCGGCGGGGCAGGCATCGTCCTTGCCGCTCCCGCGGCGGCGTTGATTTTCTCGTCCGGCGTAGCGCATGCCGCGCCGGCGGCCGAACCATTTGGCCAGGTATGCGGGGGCACAAGCCTCTTCGGCTGCGATGCAATCGGCGCATCCAGCCTGCTCACTTCGTCGCTTGCACCCAACCTTTCTGATCCGTTTGGCGCGTCGGATGCCTTCCTCGACCTCGCCGGTCAGATCCCGGGCCTCAACATCTTCATAGGCAACGGCGCCGACGGCACCGCCGCACATCCCAACGGCTTCAACGGCGGACTGTTCGCAGGTAGCGGCGGAGACGGCTACAGCCCTACTACGCCCGGAGTAAACGGGGGCAACGGCGGCAACAGCGGACTGTTCCTTGGCAACGGCGGTAACGGCGGCAACGGTGCCAACGGCAACGCCAGCGTCGCGGGCGGCAATGGCGGCAACGGCGGCAAAGGCTCGATGTTCATCGGAAACGGCGGCTCGGGCGGGAACGGCGGCCAGGGTGGCGCCGGCATCAACGGCGTCAACCCGGCGACGTTGAACACGGCTGCCAACGGCACCAACGGCGTCGATGGCGTGTCGGCGGCAACCAACGGCCACTCGGGTGTCGGCCTGCAGAACGGCGGCACGGGCGGCGTCGGCGGCAACGGGCAGAACTTCGGCCTCGGCGGCAACGGCGGCGCAGGCGGCGGTGACGGCGGCAACGGCGGCAACGGCGGCACCGGCGCTGTAGGCACTACAGCTCACCTCGCCGGTGGCGGCGGCAACGGCGGCAGCGCTGTTGCCAACGGCGGCAACGGCGGCAACGGCGGCATGGGCGGAAGCGATCCGACTAACCTGCCCGACAGCGCAGGCGGGAAGGGCGGAAACGGCGGCAACGGCGCAGTCGGAGTCAGCGGTACGAGCGGCACTGCAGGCGGCAACGGTGGCAGCGGCGGCAGCGGCGGCGCCTTCGGTGTTGGCGGCAGTGGCGGCGCGGGCGGCACCGGCGGCGATGGCGGCGACGCCGCCAACGGCGGCAGTGGCGGCGCCGGCGGCACCGGCGGCTCAACCCTGAAGAATGCCGGCGGCACTGGCGGCAACGGCGGCTCCGGCGCCGCGGGCGGCACGGGCGGCACGGGCGGCAACGGCGGCAACGGCGGGGCAGCAGGCACCGGTGGTGCCGGCAGCGGCACGGCAGGCGCGGCCGGCGACGGTGGCAGCGGCGGCTCGGGCGGATCCGGCGGATCAGGCGGTGGGGCAGGCGCGGGCGGCTTCGGTGAAACCACCGGGGCAGCCGGCAGCGTCGGCACCGGTGGAGTCGGAGGCCATGGCGGCGCCGGAGGCAAGGGCGGCACCGACGGCAGCGGCGCAGCCGGCGCGACCGGCGGCAGCGGCAGCGGCGGCACTGGTAACTCCGGCCAGTCCGGCGGTTCTGGCGGCGGTGGTGGCGCAGGCGGCGCAGGCGGCAGCGCCTAAACCGCTACGCGGGTTCAACCTCGGGGGCGTCGGTACCTACCGGCGCCCCCGAGCGCGCGCGCAGCAGGCGCCGAAGCTGTGATGGCTTTTTGATGGATTTTTGGCGTTGAATGCGGTCGCCGTCACAGCAAGACTATTCGGCATGACCGCAGCTGCTCGCGCTACGCACTGCGCGTGGATCGATGAGGTCGACTTGCGCCTCGACGACTTCCGCGCACAGGTGTTGCGCATTACCGATCGCGCCGAGTACCCGATGGCGACCGATGTGCGAAGCAATGTGCCCGTCTACTCGGCGAGCACCGTCGCCAACACAGACCGCCGCGCACTGCAAGCGGAACTGATTCGGGCGCTTGCTGACGGGCCAGGCGTGGTGGTCTTCGAGGGTGCGTTCCACGCGGAAGTGGTCGATCGGGCCAGCGACGCGTTCTTCGCGATCATCGAAGCGCAGCGCGCGGTGGGCACCGCGGCCGGTGACCACTTCGGCAAGCCCGGCGCCAACGACAGGATCTGGAACGCTGCGCAGAAGCTCGCGCTGCACGACCCGCATGTGTTCGCCGACTACTACGCCAACGACGCACTCGCTGTGGTCTGCCAGGCGTGGCTGGGTCCGCGGTATCAGGTCACCTCGCAGGTGAACGTCGTCAATCCCGGTGGGCAACAACAGGTTCCGCACCGGGACTATCACCTCGGCTTCGTACCCGACGAGCACCTGACTGCCTACCCCGCCCATTTACATCGCACCTCGCCGGTGCTGACCTTGCAGGGCGCAGTCGCGCACTGCGATATGCCGGTCGAGAGCGGTCCGACGATGTTACTGCCGTTCTCACAGCAGTTCGAGGGCGGCTATCTGGCCTTCAACCGACCCGAATTCGTCGAGTTCTTCGCCGAGCATCACGTCCAGCTGCCACTGGCCAAAGGCGACGCGGTGTTTTTCAATCCCGCGCTGTATCACGGTGCAGGATCGAATGTTTCGAGCCACCTTCGCCGGATGGCGAATCTGTTGCAGATCTCCTCACCGTTCGGTCGCGCGATGGAAGCGCTGGACCGCACCGCGATGGTGCGTGCGGTGTACCCCGCGCTGCTCGCGATGAAGGCTGCGGGCCGCCCGCAGCGCGAGCTGCTCAATGCGGTGGTGGCCACCGCCGAGGGCTACGCGTTTCCCACCAATCTGGACAGCGACCAGCCGATCGGCAGCCTGGCGCCACCCAGTCAGGTCGACACAGTGCTTTCGGCGTTGGCCGACGACCTCACCGCAGAACAACTCGATGTCGCGCTGCGCGACCAGGATGATCGGAGAATGCCATGACCACCCTCGGAATAATCGGACTGGGCCGCATCGGCGCCTTCCACACCGAGACGTTGTCCGGCCTAGAGGGCGTCGACGGCCTCGTCGTCGCCGACGAGCGCGCCGATGTGGTCGCCGCCGTCGCCGCCAAACATGGTGCCAAACCGGCGGATTCGGTTGAGGAGCTGCTGTCCTCAGGCATCGACGGTGTCGTGGTGTCTGCGGCCACGCCCGCGCATGCGGAGCTGACGCTGGCCGCCGTGCACCGCGGTCTGCCGACCTTCTGCGAGAAGCCGATCGCCGCCACCGCAGCCGAGAGTGCTCGCGTCGCCGACGTGATCGCCCGGTCCGGTGTGCCGGTTCAGGTCGGCTACCAGAGGCGGTTCGACGCGGCGTTCGCCGCCGCCAAGCGCGCAGTCGACGACGGCTCACTGGGTCTGCTGCACACCGTGCGCAGCACGACGATGGATCCCGCTCCCCCACCGATGGAATACATCGCGGGTTCGGGTGGCATCTTCCGCGACTGCGCGGTACACGATTTCGATGTGTTGCGCTGGATCACCGGCCAGCAGGCTGTCGAGGTATACGCGACGGGCAGCGTGCAGGGCGACCCCCGGTTCACCGAATACGGCGACGTCGACACGGCCGCCGTCGTGGTGAGGTTCGATCAGGGCACGCTCGGCCTCATATCTGCGGCCCGCTACAACGGCCGCGGCTACGACTGCCGACTCGAGGTGCACGGTTTCCACGACACCGTGGTCGCCGGCTGGGACCAGGGCGCACCGGTGCGAAACGCCGACCCGGCCAACGAGTTTCCGACCGGGCCTGCGCACCATTTCTTCATGGATCGCTTCACCGACGCGTTCCGCGCCGAGTTGAGCGCGTTCGTCGACGTGGTCAACGGCACCGCCGCGCCTGCCTGCACGGTGGCCGACGCGGTCGAGGTGGCCTGGCTGGCCGAGGCCGCGACCGAATCACTGCGCCGGGGCACCCCGGTACGAATCGAAGAAGTGAGGTCATAGTGAAAATCGCTGGCGCACCGATTTCGTGGGGTGTGTGCGAGGTGCCGGGATGGGGCTATCAGCTCAGCCCACACCGCGTCCTCACAGAGATGCGCGACGTGGGTTTGGCCGCAACCGAACTCGGACCAGAGGGCTTCTTGCCCTCGGATCCGGGCGAGCTGACTGCGCTGCTCGACTCGTTCGGGCTCAGCTGTGTGGGCACGTTCGCACCGGTCCTGCTGCATGACGCCGAGCACGATCCACTGGCCGACATCGCAGGCCCGCTCGAGGCACTCTTGGCCTGCGGGGCCGATGTGCTGGTGCTGGCAGCCGCCACCGGCACGGACGGCTATGACTCCCGCCCGGCACTGGATGACGACCAATGGGCAACCCTGCTGGGCAATCTGGACCGGCTCGCGGCCGCGGCAGCCGACAAGGGTGTGCTCGCAGTGCTGCACCCCCACGTCGGCACGATGGTGGAGACGCGCGCCGACGTCGACCGCGTGCTCGCCGGTTCCCAGATCAAGCTGTGCCTCGATACCGGGCACCTGCTGATCGGCGGAACCGACCCGCTGCAGCTGGCCCGCGAGGTGCCTGACCGCATCGCGCACACTCACCTCAAGGATGTCGACGCCGCGCTGGCCGCCCGCGTCCAGTCCGGTGAGCTGACCTACACCGACGCGGTTCGCGAAGGGATGTACACCCCGCTCGGCAGCGGCGACGTCGACATCGCAGGCATCGTCACGGCGTTGCGCAGCAACGGCTTTGACGGCTGGTTCGTGATGGAACAGGACACCATTCTCGACGGAGAGCCAGCCGACGAGGGACCGCTGCGCGACGTCCGGACCAGTGTCGAGTACATCAGCGAGGTGGGGCGGTCGGTTCCGGTATGAGGCCGAAGACGAGCGGGAGTCGAGCATGAGTCTGCGCATCGGGGTGCTCGGGGCGTCGCGGATCGCCGAGCTCGCGATCGTCGGACCCGCGCATGAGTTGGGCCACCGGCTGGTGGCCGTCGCGGCGCGTGACCCGCGACGAGCCGAGCTGTTCGCCGAAAAGCACGGTGTGGAACGGGTTTTGGCGACCTACGCCGATGTCGTCAACGACCCTGAGGTCGACGCCGTTTACAACCCGCTGGCCAATGCGTTGCATGCGCCGTGGAATCTGGCGGCCGTCGCGGCGGGTAAACCGGTGCTGACCGAAAAGCCGTTCGCCCGTGACCGGGCAGAAGCGCAGCGGGTCGCCGCGGCCGCCGACGCCGCAGGCATCACTGTGATGGAGGGGTTTCATTACCTCTTTCATCCCGCCACCCGCCGCGCATTGGAACTGGCGGGTGACGGCACGCTCGGTGAGCTGGTGCACGTCGAAGCGCGGATGGCCATGCCGGCGCCAAGCGACGACGACCCGCGCTGGTCGCTGGAGTTGGCCGGTGGCGCGCTGATGGACCTGGGCTGCTACGGCCTTCACGTGATGCGGCGGCTTGGGCATCCGTCAATCGTCCGCGCCCACGCCGAACAACGCAGCCCCGGCGTCGATGCCTGGTGCGACGTCGATCTGGCGTTCCCGGGCGGCGCCACCGGCCTGAGCGCGAACTCGATGGTCGCCGACGACTACGCGTTCACCCTCCGCATCGTCGGTGCTCACGGAGATGTGTTGGTGCACAACTTCATCAAGCCACACGACGACGACCGCCTGACGATCAACACTCCGGACGGCACCACCGTCGAACGGCTTGGCACCCGGCCGTCGTACACGTATCAGCTCGAAGCGTTTGCCGCCCACGTGCAGAACGGCGCACCACTGCCACTGGATACAGCGGACGCGGTAGAGAACATGGCGTACATCGACGCCGCCTACCGCGCCGCCGGGATGTCGCCGCGCTAGACGATAGTGGTCTTGCCGTTGAGTCGGTTGGGCAGCTGCTCGCGCAGTTTCGTGCAGCTGCGTTCGGCCACGGCGGCAATGGTTTTGGACGGGTTTCGCCCGATGGCCCTCGGGATCACCGAACCGTCCATCACGAACAGATTGCGGTGATCAAACACCTCGCCCATGTGATTGGTCACCCCTGCTCCCGCGGCGGCCGCCATGTTGCACCCGCCCAGCGGGTGTGGTGTCACCAGCATTCGCAGGCGTTTCCAGGTGATCAACGGGATCGGCGTGCCCTCGGTCGCGAGCGTCATCGCGACATGGATGTCGTTGAACGTGTCCAGCGCGCTAGCCGAGCCTTGCGGATTCCAATTCAGCTGTGTTCTGGCGCGCCAGAACTTGAACCTGCTCCGCATCGAGAATTCACCGTCAGCGGCGTCGATCGACTGGCCGAACCATGGGATCATGTGGTCGAAATCGGTGAGGTCACTGGCCTTCTGGTACAGCCGGCGCCGCAGTGCGCCCTTCTTCTCCCAGCGTCTCAGTAGATGCGCACCGAGATTCGGCAGGCCGCCGTCCTCGACGTAGATGCGGCCATCGAATCCGACCATGTCGTCGCCTGGCAGATCGACGCCATCGAGGAAGTCGATCACTCCGCCGATGGTGGGGCCCTTCGTGGGTTGCAGCGCGGAGCGTCCCTTGTAGCGGGCCAAGGTGAGGAAGTCGCCATTGGGACTCCAGCCCCTGCCCAGCGCACGGGGAAGATTCTTCAGCGTTCCGAATCCGTCGCGCGAGCGCAACAGGATCTCGGTCGAACCCAGCGATCCGGCCGCCAGAATGACGATCTTTCCGACGATCTCGCGCTTGCGGCGGCAACCGCCCCGGATGTCGAGATAGTGCACGCGCCACGCTCCGTTGGGCCCTTTCTCGATGTGCGTGACCATCGAGTGCGTCTTGATCTTGGCGCCGTTGCCCCTCGCGTTCTTGAGATAGTTCTTGTCGAGCGTGTTCTTGGCGTCGTTTTCGCAGCCGATCACACAGTTGCCGCAATGCACGCAGGTTCCGGTTGCGTATGCCCGCGCCGGCTCCCACGGATGGCCCTTCGTGGGGGGTGCCGCGTTGTCGAACGTCACCGCTAGCGGTAGCGGCCGATACCGGGCCTGTGCCCCCAACTTGCCGGCCGCTTTACTCAGCAGGTCCATCCTTGGGTTGAATTGACCCTCCGGAACAGGTTGCGGATTCAGCATTTTGCCGACGGCGGCGTAGTACGGCTCCAGTTCTTCGGCGGTGATCTCCGACGGCCACCCGCTGCGGAACACTCGGTCCGGAGCGTTCACACAGACATTGGCGTAAATCAGGGAGCCACCGCCGACGCCTGCGCCGGTCGCCACCACCATCTGGTGGAAGAAACGGATGTCCAACCAGCCGTTGAGCCACTGCGGAATCCTGCTGGAATACAAGTAGTCCCACGGTCGTTGCGGCGTCATCTGTTCCGACCAGTCGCGACCACGTTCGAGCACCACCACTGAGCGGCCTTCGTCGGCAAGGTGGCAGGCGGCAACCGCGCCCCCGAATCCACTTCCGACGATCACGACGTCGGCAGGCTCGTCGGTCACCACCGACGGCCTTTGAGGTACGTGTTGACAAGTGACGACACGAAGAATCGGTAGAACGAGAACAGATGACGCAGTTTGTCGTACCACCTGACCTTGCCGGTGATCCTCATCGACAGGAGTTGACGCACGAAGTCCCGCAGGGTCAGCCGCAGAATGCCTGCGCCCACCGCTTGGCCGCGTTCGCCTGCGAGCGGGAACAACTGGACATGAAGCGTCGTGGTGGCGGGCCACAGGCGCCAGGGCGGCGACGGCTCCATGTACTTGCGGCCGCGCATGCAAAACGTTTGGTCGCCCACGGAGATGATCGAGTCGTAGACCATCTCGCGAACACCCTTTTCGTTCCTGATGGCACGCTGGAAGAGCCGGAAGTCACCGACTCCCGTACCCTCGATGTCGCCGCCGAGCACCGGGATCGAGCCCGCCGCCGACCAGCGGCCGCGATGACTCGGATCCCTAAGGAACGCAGGGAGATTCGGCACGTCGACAGTGACCTCGAGTCGCATTGCGATCGCCGCGTCGTCCTGGTAGCCCTTGCTGGGCTCCGTGCAGCCCATGGTGATCATGCCGCTCATCACTTCACCGAAGCGCAATCCCGGCCGGCCGAACAGCACCGTCTTGCGGACGTCGGCGGAACTCGGCGCGTCGTAGCCGCCATCCGGGTCGGTTTCGATCGGCTGATCCGCGTGCATCACCATGGCTTGCGCAATTCATCGAGGATGAACGGGAACACGTCCCGGTTGGAGTACTGGCCCAGGAACACGTCGAGATGCCCGTAGCCGGCGAGCTTCTGGAATGTGTGTTTGCCCGGCTGATGGCGCTCGTAGTACTCGAACGTGCGCGCCATGCCGGCGGGCAAGAAGGTCTGGTTCCTGTCGCCTGTCATGAAGACGAAGCGCGCGTCGGTCTTCGGCGCTTCGGCGGTGAACAGCGGTGGCAGCTCGGAGTATTTCCCTGTCGATACCATCTCGCCCGCGGCCGAGGCGTCGGCGATATGTCCGTAGTACGTCATCGGCACCTGACCGAATTCGCCCTTGATCCATTCGTGGGTCTCGTCGTTGAGGTTCTCGTGGCGCCACAGGGTCGGGTGGCCGTAGCCATACATGAAGCTGGTGTGATTGCACACCCCGTTGTCGCATTCGTCATGGGTGGCCTTGACGTACCAGTCGAGGATCTTGGGCAACAGCCGCGGCGCGTGCAATCCCCATTGCGGGTTGATGCCTGTGACCTTCTCAGCGTTCAAAAAGGCAACGGCCAGTGGCAGTTTGAGTCGGGCCTGCCACGGCATGACGGGGTGCAGGGCCGACGAATTCGAAATCACCATGGACACGTCCGGGAGCAGTCCGGCAGTGATCGCCATCATGAACGCGCAGGAACCCTGGCAGTGAATGAGAGCTTTGACGCTGCTCCTGCCGGTGTGCTTCAGCACCTCCGCGACCGCGCTCGGCATGTCGAGCACGGCCGCGTCGTCGAGTGTGTACCTGACGGCGGGCAGGTCGATGCTGGAGCGCCAGTTGAGCATCCATAGGTCAAACCCATTCTTGGTCAACTGCTTCAGCAGATTGTCCGTCGGCGGATTCCAGAGGTTGGCACGCGTGCCCGTGCCGGCGACCATCAGCAGCGGTTCCCCGTCGCCGGGCAGGTGCTTGAAGTTGAGCATGAGACCGTCCCGCGCGCGGAACTCGATGGTCTCGAAGCGGTCGTGCGGGATCGGCTCGAGCGAGTCGGGCTCCAGGGTCGTCGAGTTGACCTGCCCATTTGCACTGACCATCTGCCCCCCTGCACGAACCCGGTTGCCGAGCTACAGCGTGCTCGGCGAACGCGGCGGTGTCTTGCGTAGTCCGGTACTCGTTTTTGCCGCCGCGACGACTTCGGCCAGCAGGGTGCGGTCGGCGACGTTGAGTTTCATGCAGGCGCGATAGATATGTCCCTCGACCGTGCGCACCGAAACGGACAACCGCTCGGCGATGGCCTTGTTGGTCATGCCCTCCGACACCATGATCGCGATCTCGAGTTCTCGCCCGGTCAGCGGCAACGGATTCAGCACCTGATCGAGCGCGGGCGTCGATGCACCGCCTGCGAGTTCGGCGGCGCGGGCCATGGCCTCCACCTCACCCTTGCGCTCGTGGCGGGCAGCGAACACCTTGGCCGCCTGCGCTGCGGCGTCGGCCGCTGCGCACTTCATTCCGAGCTCGGCGAGTTCGCTTGCGACAGTTGTCAATCCGTCGGCGTCACCGGCGGCCAGCGCCCGCCCGTGGGCCAACGCGGCCCTGCCTGCGACGCAGTCGAGGCCTGCGGCCACCCGCGCGATGGCATCGGCGGCCGTGGTGTCGCCGAGCCGAACGGCCTCGTGCAATGCCTGCAGGGCGACCGCCAGCTGTCCTGACCGCTCCGCGATCCGGGCCGCATCGCGCGCCGCGCTGATCGCACCGGTCATGTTGCGGCCGGCGGCCAGCGTCCACGCCCGTCCAAGCGCCAACTCGGGCGCATACAGTTCCGACCGCAGACTGTGCCGAGATTCTGCGCGCGCCAAGATCTCTGCCGATCCCGCCGCGTCGCCCTGCTGACCGAGCGCCTGCGCCAAATACATCAGCGCGAGCGGGCCCCACGAGTAGCCGGTCTCCGACAGCGCGGCAGCGGATTGACGCAGCAGCGACGTCGCGAGGTCGAACTCCCCCGACGCGATCAAGGTCCGCGCGAGGAGGACTTCGCCGATCGCACGACCCGGCTGCTGCAGTTCGGAGAACTCCATGAAGTGGCGCGCCAGTCGCTGTGCATGCACCACGCTCTTGGTCATCAGCAGCGTGGTGATCTCGCCGAGCCCAATCGTGAACCGCAGCAGGCCGGGATGCGGTGTTGCCAGGCCCCGTTCGGCCAACGGGCCGACGTCGTCGAACCTGCCCATGCGCGCGCTCGACAACGCCGCGGTGGCCGCCGCCCATGCGACCGCGAGGTCCTGGCTGGCTGAGGAATCGAGCACCTCGCCTGCGATCTCGACCGCTCGCCGCGGATCGCCGGAGTTCATCGCGAACGTCGCGACCAACGCGTCGAGGGTGGCCACGGCCGCGGGCTCCGATATGCGGTCACGCATCGCGTACAGGAAATCGACAGCCGCCTCGGGCTGGTCGAGCATCCAGAACTGGTTGGCCGCCTTCGGCAGCGTCCACGCGGTGAGGTCCCACTCCGAAAGGCTGTCGGGCTCGACGGGGTTCAGCACGTCGTCGGCATCGGGACCCCTGCCAAGCCAGGACAGGGCGTGTGCGAGCGGCAGCCTCGCGGAGAGGCCGCCCGACCGGTCGAGGGCGCTTTGCGCCAGGCGCTCCCCGAGCAACAGGTCGCCCAGCCGCATGGCTTCCCACGACGAGGTGACCACATCGTCGACGGGGGGCGGCGTATCGCTTTCGATCGCCAACGCAGCCAACCGCAATCTGGCGCTGACGTGCTCGATCGGCGTCGACGACAACTGCGCGACCAGTTGGGTACGCAGCCGACGGGTGGCGATCTGACCAAGCGATGCCCGCACCTGCTCGGCATAGAGCGGATGCGCCGAGTGCACGACCAGGTCGTCGCCACGCTTGACGACCTCGATGACGCGCAGGTCCTCGGCCTCCTCCAGGGCGTCGCGGCCCGCGAGTTCGGTCAAATCCCGCAGGCTCAGCGGCTCCTCGACCGCCAGATACTCCAGTACCGACGTCACCGAGGAGGGCAGCGCCTCGAGACGACGGCCAATCAATGCCGACAGTTCGGCCGACAGCCCGATATGGCCGCGCAATTGCCAAACGCCGTCGACTTCGCGCAATGCTCCCGAGTCAATCGCGCTTTCTGTCAGATGACGCAAATAGAGCGGATTTCCCTGGCTGGCGGAAAACACCTCGTCCGCGCTGGACGTCTCCATCGGTCCGCCGAGGACAGCTTCCAGCAAACTTTTTGTCTGTGGGCAGTCGAACGGCTCGATGTCCATCCGGTCGAGCAGCCGGTCTTTCCACAGCGACGTGATGGCATCGGGCGCGGACTCACCGGTCCTGACGGTGATCACGAACCGCGCCGACCCGGTCAGCGCCAGCTGATGCACCAGTGTCGCGGACAGATTGTCCAGGTGATGGGCGTCGTCGATGGCAAGGAGCAGACCCTGGCCGCCATGCTGCAGCAGCGAAGCGCGGGCCGACCGCAGCAGCGTCGGAGAATCGCCGACACCGGCGACGTCCACCAGATGGCTGAACGCGCCGAACGGGATCTGGCTGGCCGATGCGGTGCCTGCGAGCCACTGGACGGATACACCGCCGTGTCGTTGAGCAAATCGCTCGACGGCGTGCCGGGCAAGCACCGTTTTGCCAACTCCGGCCGAACCCGCAAGCACCGCACCGAGGCGGTTCTTGCTTTTCAGGGTCGACTCCAAAAGGCCCAGCGACTGCCCGCGCGGAATCGTGCGCCATTCCATGGCCATTGGCGAATCCTATGACGGGCGATCGGTTTTCTCCCTGTATACGAGCAAACTGTCGCGGAGCACGGCTGCCCGCCGTGATCTGCAGTAGCTCAAAACAGGTAGTGGACTACGCGTGTTTTGCGGGTCCGGGGATCCCTAGCCTGCAGGTGCGGAGCAAACTCCGCGAACTTCCGGGGGAGGACAGGAGATGGACGGTTGGGCGCAGCAGGATTCCTCGCTCGTGCGGGTGCAGCGGCGCTCGCCCTCGGGATAGCGATCGCGATGCCCGCGCCCCCTGCGCTGAACTCCGCGCCGGAACAGATCCCAGCTTCGGCAGGCTGGACCGGGGTCATCTCGGCCATCCTCGTGGCGTTGGGGCGCCGACCTTCGATGGGCGGCGGGTCGATGCCGGGTCTGACGCGCACCAGGCGGATGCGCTCGATTTTCCGGCGTCGGGAACGCTGCTCGTCGACGGCGGTCGCGCCGGTCCGCACACCCGACGTCGACGGGGCACGAAGCGCCGCGGTGCAGACGGTGGCCGGTATCGGCCCGGTGTGCGATATCGCGCTGTCGCCGGGCGGGCGCTACGCCTACGTTGCGTCGCATCGGGACACCTCGGGGGTCGACGCATGCTCGGTCGACGTCGTCGACACCGCAACCAACACGGTGATCAAGACGATCGTTCTTTCGGAGGTCAGCCCGACAAGCCTTGCGACCAGCCCAGATTCGTCGAGGTTGTACGTCGCCGACCGCAACGCCGCTGCCATCCGCGTCGTGGACATCGCCGAGGGCAGCGCTACCCGCAACCGAGTGGTCGACTCGCTTCGGCTCGAGGGCACGCTACCCGTCGGCTTCGGTACGCCAACCTCAATTGCCCTCAGCCCCAACG
The DNA here is from genome assembly GCF_017872775.1 of Mycobacterium sp. OAE908. Taxonomy (NCBI): domain Bacteria; kingdom Bacillati; phylum Actinomycetota; class Actinomycetes; order Mycobacteriales; family Mycobacteriaceae; genus Mycobacterium; species Mycobacterium sp. OAE908. The sequence goes on along the minus strand of NZ_JAGGJL010000002.1, from coordinate 435,066 downwards.
GGTCACGACTGTATGCACAGATGACCGACCCGGCGGTACTCATCGTGGACCCCGACACTCGCGTGTTGGTCGGCACCGTCGCCGGTGGCGATTCGATTGCGATGTTTGCCGCAGGTGAGCGCATCTACATCTGCGCCGACGATCGGCTCGGACAAACCAACGTCACAGCAGGAGTGGTGATCCTGGACGCCGACACCGGCGTCGAGCTCGGATCGTTCGGTCTCAACGACGCGCCCGCCTTCATCAGTCAACCCATCCTCGCGGGCGGCAACGGCCAGTTGTATCTCGACATCGACGATCTCGACGGCCGACTCGAAGTGGTGGACACGTCGTCGCTGAATGTGGTGGCGCGGATAAAGATTGACGCCTCGGTGGAGCGGGGGCTACGCAGCATCCCGGCCGCCGCGGTGTTGAGTCCCGACGGTGGTTGTCTGTATGTGGCCAATCAGGGTGTGCGCTCGTCGTCGGAGGAGGCGACCGAGGTCGGCTGGATTTCAGTGGTCGACACCCACCTCAACGAGGTCGTCGACGACATCGCTTTACCCGAGACCGACGAACGCCAAGGCGCCAATCCGCAATTCATCGTGATCAGCCCGGCGGGCGATCGGTTGGTTGTCGTCAACGAGTATGGGATCGCGTCGATCATCGACGTCGCATCGAGGGCCGTCGTCAACACTGTGACACTTGGACGACCGACGGACCAACCGCGGGTGGTCACCGTCAATCCCGCACGCAACGCCGTCTACGTCGGGGGCGATGCGGGCCTATCCGTGATTCCGCTGTAGCGGCCGCGGGTCGCTTTCGTCGGACGCGCGGCGCTCATGCCACCGCAGCCGCAGCAGCAAGAGGTGACGGTGCGCCCGGAACCCCGCAGACAGCGGGTCACGCCACGCCGGCGTGTGCGCTTTCGCTTCAGGTTCTGTGTGCACGTTGCCATTGTGCCGTCTTTGTGCAGCGGGTGCCGCGCTGCCATGCTGCCGCGCAGGTGAACGGCTTTATAACGTTTGTCACGACGCGTTGAGGAGCAGGGTCGGTCCTCTTTACCACGCAGTTCGTGGGACAGCGCCTCCAATTCGTCGCCGCCGGCCATCTCCTGGGTCAGGTGTTCGAGCGTGATGTCGTCGTACGTGCAATCCAGCTTCTGACGACCGCGGTTGAGCAGCACGAAGTGGTCGCCGACCATATGCGCGTGATGCGGATTGTGCGTAATGAACACCACACCGAAGCCTGCCTCCTTCGCGGCGGTGATGTACTTCAGCACCACCCCGGACTGCTTCACGCCGAGCGCGGCCGTCGGCTCGTCCAGGATCAACACTCGCGCACCGAAGAACACCGCACGGGCGATGGCGACGCATTGGCGCTGACCGCCCGACAGCGAACCGATCGGCACATCAACGTCGGGAAGATCGATGCCCATCTTGTGAAGCTCGCTCAACGTCGTCGCACGCATCGCGTTGGAATCGAGCGACCACGGGAAGCCTTTCTTCCGGATCTCCTGACCGAGGAAGAAGTTGCGCCACACCGGCATCAGCGGCACGACTGCGAGGTTCTGGTAGACCGTCGCGATGCCCTTGGCCAGTGAGTCCTTCGGCGAGTTGAAGGTCATCGGTTCGCCGTCGACCAGCAGCTCACCTTCGGTCTGCGGGTGGTAACCGGCGATGATCTTGATCAGCGTCGACTTGCCTGCGCCGTTGTCGCCGAGGATTCCGGTCACCTCACCGGCGTGTACACGCAGCGAAATGTCTTTCAGCGCCGTGATATTGCCGTATGACTTGCTGATGTTCTTCATCTCGACCAGCGGCACCTTGCCGCCCGACGGTGCGTCATGCACTGGACGATCCACTGTCGCGGTCATCGGTCACCTCTTCGCGGCGTAGTTACGGAAGGCGTTGTTGGCGATCACCGCGAACAGCAGCATCCCGCCAAGGAAGAACTTGAACCAGTCGGGGTTCCAGCCCGCGTAGACGATGCCCTGGTTCACCATGCCGAAAATGAACGCGCCGATCGCGGCGCCGATCGCGGTGCCGTAGCCGCCCGTGAGCAGGCAGCCGCCGATGACCGCGGCAATGATGTACAGGAACTCGTTGCCAACGCCCTGGCCCGACTGCACGGTGTTGAACGCGAACAACAGATGCATGCCGACGAACCAGGCCGAGAAGCCGACGAACATGAACAGGCCGATCTTGACTGCGGTGACCGGCACACCGACCGCGCGCGCACTTTCCTGGTCGCCACCGACAGCGAAGATCCAGTTGCCGACCTTCGTCTTGAACAGCACATAGGTTGCGACGGCGGTGAACAGCAGCCACCACACCACCGTGATGCGGACACTGACGCTGCCGATCGAGAACGACGACGAGAACACCGCCTTCGCCGAATCCCAGCCTTCCATGTCCGACACGCTCGGGGTGGCGACTTGGCCCGAAATCAGCTTGGTGACTGCGAGATTGATGCCAGTGATCATCAGGAACGTACTCAGCGTGATCAAGAAGCTGGGGATCTTGGTCTTCATCACCAGGTAGCCGTTGAGGAACCCGACACCGAGGGCGAGGATCAACCCCAGCACAGCGCCAAGCCACAGGTTGAGGTGCAGGTTGTAGGCCAGCATCGAGGCGGCCAGTGAACTGAATGTCACTGCGACACCGGATGACAGGTCGAATTCACCACCGATCATCAGCAGCGCGACCGCGCATGCCATGATCCCGATCGTCGAGCTGGCGTACAGCACGGTGGCCAGCGCCTCCGGGCTTCGGAACGGCGGCGCCACGATCGTGAAGAAGACGAAGATCGCGATCGCGCCGATCAGAGCGCCCATCTCGGGACGAATCAGCAAGCGCTGTACACGGTTTCGCTCCTTGACGCGTTCGTCGTGTACGACTTTGCGTTGGCTGAGGTCGACCTCGGCCTGGGTACTCATCAGCGCGTTCCATTCTTCGCGTACTGGGAAATGGCATCGATGTTGGATTTCTCGATGAACGCCGGCCCGGTCAGTGTCGGCTGACCACCGCCGATCACGTTGCCGTTGTTGAGGTACAGCCACAACGAGTCGACCGCAAGATAACCCTGAAGGAACGGCTGCTGGTCGACGGCCCACTGCACATCCCCGCTCTTGATCGCGTCGACGAGCGCGGCATTGGTGTCGAACGTGCCGATCTTGGCCTTACTGCCGGCGTTCTTCGCGGACTGCACGGCGGTGAGCGCGAACGGGGCGCCGAGCGTGACGATGTAGTCGATGCTCGGATCCTGTTGCAGCTTGGCGGTGATCGTCGACTCGACGGACGGCATGTCCTTGCCGTTGACGTTCAGGTTCTCGGTGGCCGCGAAGGTGTTCTTCAGGCCGGCGCAGCGCGCCTCCAGGTCGACGTGACCCTGTTCCTGGATCACGCAGATCGCCTTCTTGGCGCCTTCCTTGGTGAGCCGGTCGCCTGCGCTCTGACCGGCGATATAGCCGTCCTGGCCGAAGTACTCTTTGACACCCATCGCCTGCCAGTCCTTGAGGCCGGCATTGAACGCGACAACGGGAATGCCCTTCGCTTCGGCAGCCTGCACGGCAGCGCGCATCGCGTCGGGTTTGGCCAGAGTGACCGCGATGCCCTTCACGCCGCTGTCCACCGCGGTCTGCACCAGGTTGGCCTGGTTCGGCGCCTCGGGATCGTTGGAGTAGCGCAGCTCGATGTTGTCCTTCTTCGCAGCGGCTTCCGCACCCTTGCGGATCAGGTCCCAGAACGAGTCGCCAGGCACCTCATGAGTGATCATCGCGATGGTGGCTCGCGGCGTGTCCGCGGTGCCGCCGCCCATTCCCCCGCCGTTTTCCTGCGGCTTTCCGCCAGTGTTCGAACAGGATGCAATCCCCACCACGAGCACGCTCGCTCCGGCGATCGCCGCGAGCCGGCTGAACCTCATTGTTTCTCCTTGCTCTTGAGTGCGGCGCGGTACGCCCGCTTGGCTCGATGTAATACGGCTCACAGCTGAAAGTCAATACTTTGTCCTGACATTAGGACCGCACATCAAATGCTAGGGTCGTCCCTGCTGGTCAGAGCGAGGGAGATGACAAAGCCATGAGTGACTTCGAGCTTGCGGTCTGTTCGGAAATGGTCTTCACAGAGTTGCCGATCGTCGAACGGATCCGGCGCATTCACGGGCTGGGCTTTGCCGTGGAGATCTGGAGCTGGCACGACAAAGACCTCGAAGCGCTCGCGGCGACCGGAGCCCGATTCACCTCGATGACGGGGTATCTCCATGGGGATCTCATCGACCCGGCGACCGCGGACGAGGTCGTACGCACGGCCGAGCTATCGATCAAAGCCGCTGAGACACTTGGTGTTACGCGGCTCAACCTGCACACCGCCGAGCTGGTCGACGGCAAGGCGGCCCGCCCGCGGTTCCGCGCCGACGGCGAAATGTGGGCCACCGCGCTGCGCACACTCGCGCGCATCGGTGAACTCGGCGCCGCGGCGGACGTCACGTTCTGCGTGGAGAACCTCAACACGATCGTCGATCATCCCGGTGTCCCGTTGGCCCGCGCCAAGGACACGCTGGCGTTGGTGGAAGGCGTCGGTCATCCGAACGTGAAGATGATGCTCGACCTGTACCACGCGCAGATCGGCGAGGGGAATCTGATCGAACTGCTGCGCCGTTGCGGCGACGCGATCGGCGAGATTCAGGTCGCCGACGTCCCCGGCCGCTGCGAGCCCGGCACCGGCGAAATAAACTACCCGGCGATCGCGAAAGCGTTGCGCGACATGGGTTTCAGCGGCACGGTCGGCATGGAGGCGTGGGCTTCCGGTGACAGCGTCGCGGCGCTGGAAGCATTCCGGGCCGCGTTCAGCTCCTAGCGGTCCACCAGCGTGGTGTCGAAGTAGTACCGCGAAGCGCGGTAGCAGTGCGTGCCGAATTCGACCGCCGTGCCGGAGTCGTCGAACGCGGTGCGCGCCATGGTCAACAGCGGCGCGTTGGGTTTCTCGTCCAGCAGCCGGGCTTCGGCTCGGCTGGCGCCGCGTGCGCCGATGCGCTGGCGCGCCAACCGGATGTGCACACCGCGCGCCCGCAGCGACTGGTACAGCCCGTTGCTCTCCAGCTCCTCGGCGTCCGGCGCGATCTCGGCGGGCAGATGATTGATCATCACCGCAAGCGGCTCGCCGTTGGCACAGCGCAGGCGATGAATCGAGACCACCTCACGGTCGGCGGCAAGGTTGAGCTCGCTGGCGACCTCTTCCTCGGGGGGACCCACCCGGTAGTCGAGCAGTTGGGTGGTCGGCTCCTGCCCGGCGCGGGCGAGGTCGTCGAACAGACTGGTCAGCTCCACTCTGCGATGCACGGGATTCTGGACCACCTGCGTGCCCACTCCCCGCTTGCGCACCAGCAGGCCCTTGTCGACCAATTCCTGGATCGCACGCCGGGTCGTCGGTCGGGACAGGGTCAGCCGCTTTGCCAGCGCCAGTTCGTTTTCGAAGCGATCACCCGGCGCCAGTTCGCCGTCGCGGATCGCAGCCTCGATGGCTTGAGCGAGCTGATAGTAGAGGGGAACAGGGCTGGACCTGTCGAGCTCCACCGTCAGGGGCACGTCGTCTCCGATCTCCCATTCGACCAGATGAACAGTAGCTGCATCCTAACATCGCGTGATCAAAAGATAGAATGTCAGGACAAAGTATTGACAGCGCCGCGTGACCCGGGGCACAGTCGTTACCGAGCAATCACCCCTTTCTTGGAAGGCTGACTTTGAGCACCGCACAGCCATTTGACGTCCTCGCCATCGGGCGCAGCGGCGTCGACATCTACCCCCTGCAGACCGGTGTTGGCCTCGAGGACGTCACGACGTTCGGCAAGTTTCTGGGCGGCAGCGCCGCCAATGTGACGGTGGCCGCGGCACGACTGGGCAACCGCGCCGCGCTGATCTCCGGCGTCGGCGACGATCCGTTCGGCACCTTCGTTCGCAACGAGTTGGCCCGGTTGGGCGTCGACAACCGCTATGTGGCAACCCACGGCGAGTACCCGACGCCCGTCACGTTCTGCGAGATCTTTCCGCCCGACAATTTTCCGCTGTACTTCTACCGCAAGCCGAGCGCGCCGGACCTGCAAATTCGCGCCGACGAGATCGACGCCGACGCGATTCGCGACGCCCGGTTGTACTGGTCGACGGTCACCGGTCTGTCCGAGGAACCAAGCCGCAGTGCGCATTTCGCGGCGTGGGAAGTGCGTGCGCGGCGACCGTTCACCGTCCTGGACCTTGACTACCGGCCGATGTTCTGGGAGTCGCCCGCCGCGGCGACCGAACAGGTGCAGCGTGCACTGCAGCATGTGACGGTCGCGGTCGGCAACAGCGAGGAATGCGAGATCGCGGTCGGAGAGCGCAACCCGCACAAGGCCGCTGACGCGCTGCTCGAGCTCGGCGTCGAGCTGGCGATCGTCAAGCAGGGCCCGCGCGGTGTGCTCGGCAAGACCCGGCATTCGCATGTGATGGTGGCGCCCAACGAAGTCGACGTCGTCAACGGCCTCGGCGCCGGTGATGCGTTCGGCGGCAGCCTGTGTCACGGTCTGCTGCACGGCTGGCCGCTGGAGAAGACGCTGCGCTACGCGAACGCCGCAGGGGCGATTGTCGCGTCGCGGCTGGAGTGCTCGACGGCTATGCCGACGGCTGCGGAGGTGGCCGAACTCGCCGAACAGGCGGCGGTGGAGGCCGTCAATGTCTAGCGCGCTTTGCAGCAGCTACGCGGAGGTCACCGAGGTGCGCGCGGGTGATCCCGGCGCGATCGACCGGGCATGGCAGAACCGCGTCACCCGGCCGACGGTGCGCGGCAACGGTCGACTGATGATCGTCGCCGCCGACCACCCCGCCCGCGGTGCGCTCGCGGTGGGCTCCCGACCGACTGCGATGAACAGCCGCACCGATCTACTCGACCGGTTGCGGGCGGCGCTCGCCGATCCCGGTGTCGACGGTGTCCTCGCCACCGCCGATATCCTCGACGATCTGGTGCTGCTCGGCGCGCTCGAGGACAAGGTCGTGTTCTCGTCGATGAACCGCGGCGGCCTGGCCGGCGCAGCATTTGAACTCGATGACCGGATGACGGCGACCACGGCCGCCGCGACCGCCGCGATGCGGATGAACGGTGGAAAGATGCTGTGCCGCATCGATCTCGGCGATGCCGGCACCGTGGCCACTTTGGAGTCGTGCGCGCGGGCGGTCGACGAGCTTGCGTTGCACGGTTTGATCGCCATGGTCGAGCCGTTCATGTCATCACGCGTCGACGGCAAGGTTCGCAACGACCTGTCCCCCGACGCGGTGATCAAGTCGATCCACATCGGGCAGGGGCTCGGATCGACGTCGGCGTTCACCTGGATGAAGCTGCCGGTGGTCGAGGAGATGGACCGGGTGATGGAGGCGACGACGCTGCCGACCCTGCTGCTCGGCGGTGATCCCGCCGACCCCGACGAGGCGTTCGCCAGTTGGGAGAAGGCACTCGCGCTGCCGTCGGTGCGCGGCCTGATCGTCGGTCGCACCCTGCTCTACCCGGCCGACGACGATGTCAGTTCAGCGGTCGCGACCGCCGTCTCGATGGTGAGGTGACATGCATAGCAAGTACTACATCCCGGCACGCAGCGCGACGTCCCCGTACACCGTCGACGTGACCCCCGAGTCGGCAGGCTGGACCGAGTCGAGCCTGCGCGTCGTCGAAATCGATTCCGACCTGACGCTCGAGACCGCCGACACCGAGGTGATGATCCTGCCGCTGTCCGGACAGGGCTCCGTGGCTGCCGACGGTGAGACGTTCGTATTGTCTTTGCGGACATCGGTTTTCGATGGTCCCGCCGACATGGTGTACCTCGGCATCGGTCAGACATTCACGCTGTCCGGTGAGGGCCGGTTTGCGATCTGCGGTGCGCGCGCTACCCGCCGACTGCCCAACCGCCGGGTGGTCGCCGCCGATGTGCCTGTCGAGCTTCGCGGCACCGGCAACTGCAGCCGCCAGGTGCACAACTTCGGCACCGCAGGCGTTTTCGAGGCCGATTCGTTGATCGCGTGCGAGGTGATCACCCCCGGCGGCAACTGGTCGAGTTATCCGGCGCACAAGCACGACGAGAACACGCCCGTCGAGTCGGCTCTGGAGGAGATCTACTACTTCGAGATCGATTCGGGGCCAGATGATTCCCGCGGCTTCGGCTATCACCGTGTGTACGGCACACCCGACCGCCCCATCGAGGTGCTCGAAGAGGTCCGCAGCGGCGACGTCGTCCTCGTCCCGCACGGCTACCACGGTCCCTCCGTCGCCGCGCCCGGCTACCACATGTACTACCTGAACGTGATGGCAGGCCCCGGCGAGGAACGGGCCTGGAAGATCGTCGACGACCCCGAACACGCCTGGCTGCGCGGCACCTGGGAAGACCAGGCCGTCGACCCCCGGCTGCCCCTGCGATCACGAGGAGTGTGACGTGGTCTCCAAAGCATCCGCATTCAAAACGCCACACAACGAGCCGACCGTCCGACTCACGGTCGCGCAGGCCACCATTCGGTTCCTCGCCAACCAGTACGTCGAGCGTGACGGCGAACGCAGCAAGTTCTTCGCAGGCTGCTTCGGCATCTTCGGCCACGGCAACGTAGCGGGCATCGGCCAGGCGCTGCTGCAGGCCGACCTGGACACAAACGGTCCTTCGCTGCGATATGTGTTGGGCCGCAACGAACAAGCCATGGTGCACACCGCGGCGGCCTACGCACGACAGAAGGACCGGATGCAGGCGTGGGCGGTGACGGCCAGCATCGGGCCCGGTTCGACCAACATGTTGACGGGCGCGGCGCTCGCCACCATCAACCGGCTGCCGGTGCTGCTGTTGCCGTCTGACACGTTCGCAACGCGCGTGAGCGCACCTGTGCTGCAGGACCTCGAACAGCCGCATGACAACGAGCTGACGGTCAACGACGCGTTCAAGCCGCTGTCAAGCTTCTTCGACCGGGTATGGCGCCCGGAGCAGTTGCCGTCGGCTCTGCTGGGTGCGATGCGCGTGCTCACCGACCCCGTCGAAACAGGCGCAGCCACCGTCGCCTTACCGCAGGATGTTCAGGCCGAGGCGTTCGACTGGCCGGAATCGCTGTTCGCCGAACGGACTTGGCACGTTGCGCGCCCCGTCCCTGAGCGGTCGGTCATCGCGCGGGCGGCCGAGGTCATTCGATCCGCGCAGCGGCCGTTGATCGTCGCGGGCGGTGGCGTGATCTACTCCGGCGCCAGCGACGCGCTTGCGGCGTTCGTCGAGAAGACCGGGATCCCGGTGTCGGAGACGCAGGCAGGCAAGGGAGCGCTGCCGTATGACCATCCCCAAGAGGTCGGCGCGATCGGCTCGACCGGGACCACCGCCGCCAATGCGCTGGCCGCTGCGGCCGACGTGGTGATCGGGATCGGCACCCGCTACAGCGATTTCACCAGCGCCTCCCGCACCGCTTTCAACGATCCCGATGTGCGGTTCGTCAACATCAACGTGGCGTCCTTCGACGCGGTCAAACAGGGCGGCCTGTCGGTGGTCGCCGACGCGCGCGAAGCTCTGGAGGCTTTGTCGAGGGCGCTGGGCGACTACTCGGTGACCGACGAATATCGGGCGCAGGCAGCAGAACTCGCACAGGAATGGGACCAGACCGTGTCGGCCGCCTATCGGGTGGAGGACGACGGCAGCGCGCTGAACCAGAGCCAGGTCATCGGGCTGACCAACACGTTGTCCGATCCTCGCGATGTGGTGGTGTGCGCGGCCGGCTCGATGCCGGGTGACCTACACAAGCTCTGGCGTACCCGCGAACGCAAGGGCTACCACGTCGAATACGGCTACTCCTGCATGGGTTACGAGATCGCAGGCGGTATCGGCATCCGGATGGCCGCCCCCGACCGCGACGTGTTCGTCATGGTCGGTGACGGCTCGTATCTGATGATGGCGACCGAACTCGTCACCGCGGTGCAAGAGGGTCTCAAGGTCATCGTGGTGCTGGTGCAGAACCACGGCTTCGCGTCGATCGGTTCGCTGTCGGAGTCGTTGGGCTCGCAGCGGTTCGGCACCGCCTACCGCTATCGCAGCAGCGACGGCCGCCTCGACGGGGACAAGCTGCCCGTTGATCTAGCCGCCAACGCCGCCAGCCTCGGGGCCGAGGTGATCCGCGTGACGACGGCCGCCGAGTTCACCGATGCGGTCAAGGTGGCCAAGGCCAGTGAGCACACCACCGTCATTCATGTCGAGACCGATCCGCTGGTGTATGCGCCTGACAGCCAATCGTGGTGGGACGTTCCGGTGAGCCAGGTTTCGGCATTGGAGTCCACGAATACGGCGTATGAGACCTACGCCGAATGGAAGAAGGTTCAGCGACCGTTGATCAGGCCATCGGAATGAGCACCATTCTCGTCGGCTCAGCACCCGACTCGTGGGGCGTGTGGTTCCCCGACGATCCCAAGCAGACGCCGTATGCCCGCTTCCTCGACGAGGTGGCTGCGGCCGGTTATCAGTGGATCGAGTTAGGGCCGTACGGTTATCTGCCCACCGACTCGCAGCGGCTGTCCGACGAACTCGCGGCGCGCAACCTGAAGCTCTCGGCGGGAACGGTTTTCGAGCATCTGCACCAGGACAATTCCTGGGATGCCGTGTGGAAGCAGATCGAGGACGTCGCAAAGCTGACCGCCGCTGTCGGCGGCAAGCATGTCGTGGTCATCCCCGAGATGTGGCGTGACCCGGCCACCGGCGAGGTTCTCGAGGACCGAAACCTCACCGCTGAGCAGTGGCGCAAGAAGACCGGCGGCATGAACGAACTCGGCAAGGCGATGTTCGAACGCTACGGCGTGCGAGCGCAATACCACCCGCACGCCGACAGCCACGTCGACACCGAGGAGAATGTCTACCGCTTCCTGGACGGCACGGATTCCGATTTCGTCAACCTCTGCCTGGACACCGGCCACATCAGCTACTGCGGCGGCGACAATCTGGCGATCATCAACCGGGCGCCCGAGCGCATCGGCTACCTGCATCTCAAGCAGGTCGATCCGGAGGTGCGGGCCAAGGTCGAGGCGGAGGATCTGCCGTTCGGTGAGGCCGTCAGGCTCGGCGCGATGACCGAACCGCCACGCGGAATCCCGGAGATGCCGCCGTTGCTCGACGCCATCGAGAAACTCGGCATCGACGTCTTCGCGATCGTCGAGCAGGACATGTACCCGTGCGAACCCGATCAGCCGCTGCCGATCGCTACACGCACCCGCAGTTACCTCGGGTCGTGTGGCGTCCCGTCGGTGAAGTTCTAGGAGTTCGAAAGACCATGTCAGATTTGCGTATTGCCGTGCTCGGCGTCGGCATGATGGGTGCCGACCACGTCACCCGCATCACTAGCAAGATCAGCGGCGCTCGGGTCGCCGTCATCAACGACTACCTGCCGGAGAAGGCCGCGGAAGTCGCGGCTTCCGTTCCCGACTCGAGGGTGGCCACCGATCCGTTCGACGCGATCAACGCCGACGACGTAGACGCCGTGGTGCTCGCGACACCGGGGCCCACGCACGAGAAGCAACTGCTGGCCTGCCTCGAACAGGGCAAGCCGGTGCTGTGCGAGAAACCGTTGACCACGGACTCGGCCTCGTCGCTGGAGGTGGTGCGGCGGGAGGCTGCATTGGGCAAGCCGCTGATTCAAGTGGGCTTCATGCGTCGTTTCGATCCCGAGTACCAGCACCTGAAGATGCTGATCGACGGCGGCGAACTCGGCCAGCCGTTGGTGATGCACTGTGTGCACCGAAACCCCACGGTGCCAACGAGTTTCGACTCCGCGATGATCGTGCGGGACTCACTGGTGCATGAGGTCGACGTGACGCGGTTCCTGCTCGGCGAGGAGATCGCGTCGGTGCAGATCATCAGGCCGATGCCGAATCGCGGTGCACCGCGCGGACTGCAGGACCCGCAGATCGCGATCTTCCGCACGGCCAGCGGCAGGCACGTCGACGTCGAGGTGTTCGTCACCACGGGGGTCGCCTACGAAGTACGCACCGAGGTCGTCGGCGAACTCGGCAGCGCCCTCATCGGTTTGGACGTCGGACTGGTGCGCAAGTCGGCCCCGGGACTCTGGGGCGGACGCATCACGCCGGGCTTCAGGGAGAGGTTCGGGACCGCCTATGACATCGAGGTGCAGCGGTGGGTCGATGCTGTGCGGTCCGGTGTCAACGTCGACGGACCGACGGCGTGGGACGGCTACGCAGCGGCCGCGGTCTGCGAGGCGGGTGTCCGCTCGCTGGAGACGGGCGAAGCCGTCGACGTCGAGCTTGCGGAACGAGTGAGCGTTTGATGAAGGTCGCGCTGGATCCCACCCCGTTCCACCACGATTTCGAGCTGCTCGAATTGCCGCGCGTGGTGGCGGAATTGGGTTACGAGCATCTGCAGCTGACCCCGCACCGGGATTTCATCCCGTTCTTCAACCATCCGCGCGCCGACGACGAACTGGTCACCCGGTTCCGCAAGGCATGCGCTGATGCGGGCGTCGGCATCGCGTCGGTGCTGCCGGTGCTGCGCTGGTCGGGACCCGACGAGGATGCCCGTGAAGCCGCGGTGCGCAACTGGAAGCGCGTCATCCAGATCACCGTCGACCTCGGCGTCAACGTGATCAACACCGAGTTCTCCGGGCGGCCTGAACGGGCCGAGGAGTCCGAGCGGGCGTTCTTCCGTTCGATGGAGGAGCTGCTGCCGATCTTCGAGCGTGAGGGCATCGACGTCCGAATCGACCCGCACCCAGACGATTTCGTCGAGGATGGGCTCGAGGCGTTGCGCATCATCCGTGGGCTGAACTCGCCGAACGTCGGTTTCGTTTTCGTCGCCTGCCACGCCTTCCACATGGGCGGCAACATGACGGAGATCATCCGTACGGCGGGCGATAGGCTGCGTCTGGTGCATGTCGCGGACACGATGGACCATCGTCGCAGCCACGGCCTTCGCTACATCACCAACCCGCCGGGCAACCCGGCACGAGTGCACCAGCACCTCAAGATCGGCGACGGCGACGTCGACTGGGACGAGTTCTTCGGCGGCCTGGCCGAGATCGAGTTCTACGACCGCTCCGACACCGTCATGGTGTCATCGGTTTTCGCCGAGAACGAAAACGCCAACGAGGTGTCGCGCTACCAACTCGCCACCATGTCCGAATACGTATCCAAATACCGCAAATAGGAACAGCACATGACACAGACAATCCCCCACTGGATCAACAACAAGCCCTATGCGGGCGACGCAGACAACAGCCAGCCCGTGACGAATCCGGCGACCGGCGCGGTGACCGGGCACGTGGCGCTGGCCACCGTCGAGGATGCGCGCGCCGTGATCGATGCGGCCGCCGCGGCGTTCCCCGCGTGGCGCGACACCTCGCTGGCCAAGCGCACTCAAGTGCTGTTCAAGTTCAGGGAGCTGCTCAACGAGCGCAAGGGTGAGCTGGCCGAGATCATCACCAGCGAGCACGGCAAGGTCGTCTCCGATGCACTCGGTGAGGTGTCGCGCGGCCAGGAGGTCGTCGAATTCGCCTGCGGGATACCGCATCTGCTCAAGGGCGGGTTCACCGAGAACGCCTCGACCAAGGTCGACGTCTACTCCATCCGCCAACCGCTGGGTCCGGTCGGCATCATCAGCCCGTTCAACTTCCCGGCCATGGTGCCGATGTGGTTCTTCCCCATCGCCATCGCTGCAGGCAACACCGTCGTGCTCAAGCCGTCGGAAAAGGATCCGTCGGCGTCGCTGTGGCTGGCCAACCTGTGGGCCGAAGCTGGGCTCCCCCCAGGGGTTTTCAACGTTCTACAAGGTGATAAGACCGCCGTCGACGAACTGCTGACCAACCCCAAGATCAAATCCGTTTCGTTCGTCGGCTCGACCCCGATCGCGCAGTACGTCTACCAAACCGGCACCGCGCACGGAAAGCGCGTCCAGGCCTTGGGCGGGGCAAAGAACCACGCGGTGATCCTGCCCGACGCCGATCTGGATCTGGCCGCAGACGCGATGGTCAACGCCGGCTTCGGCTCAGCTGGGGAACGCTGCATGGCCATCAGCGCGTGTGTGGCTGTCGGCCCGATCGCCGACGATCTGGTCGCCAAGATCGCCGAGCGTGCCCGCGTTATCAAGACCGGCGACGGCACCGGAGACGCCGACATGGGCCCACTGGTCACCAGCGCGCACCGCGACAAGGTCGCCTCCTACATCGACGCCGGCGAGGCCGACGGCGCCAAGATCGTCGTCGACGGCCGCACGGTGAAGGCCGACGGCGGGCCCGAGGGATTCTGGCTGGGCCCCACCCTGATCGACCACGTCACCCCCGAGATGAGCGTCTACACCGACGAGATCTTCGGGCCCGTGCTCTCGGTGCTGCGCGTCGAGACCTATGACGAAGCCCTCGATCTGGTGAACTCGAACCCATACGGCAACGGCACCGCGATCTTCACCAACGACGGCGGCGCGGCCCGACGCTTCCAAAACGAGGTCGAGGTCGGCATGGTCGGCATCAATGTGCCGATCCCGGTGCCGATGGCCTATTACAGCTTCGGCGGCTGGAAGGCTTCGCTGTTCGGCGACACCCACGCCCACGGCATGGACGGAGTCCAGTTCTTCACCCGCGGCAAAGCCATCACCAGCCGCTGGCTCGACCCCAGCCACGGCGGCATCGAACTGGGCTTCCCGCAGAACAAGTAGCCCCAACTACCGCGTGGGCCCACACGTGAGTAGGGGACGTGCGTGTCTGCTCCGCGACACGCCGCTCGCAGCGAGCATTTTGTGCACGCTCACAGCCCGCGAGCGTGCGTGTCTGCACCGCAACACACCGCGAAACCCGTACGTTTTGCGCACCTTCGGCCGCGATGAGCGTGCGCGAAATGCACACAAATGGCGGCGTGTCTGCGTACAGACACGCACGCTCGGCGTATGAGGATCGCCGAGTGTGGGGTATGCGGGTTTACCAGTGCCCGCGCTGACGGGCACCACCCCACACTCGGCGACGTCTGCTCAGAGGATGTACAGCATCTCCTGATAGGTCGGCAGCGGCCAAAGATCGTCGGCCACAACGCCTTCCAGCGCGTCGGCCGCGGCACGGACCGCATCCATCGCAGGCAGCAACGCGTCGCGCGCATGCAGCGCTTCGTCGTAGGCGCTCTCAGCGTGATGGTCGGCGAGCGCCTTCTTCAGATCGGCCAACGCACTGGTCAATGCGGTGAGCGGTTCGGACACCGCCTCCAACAGCGCCAGGCTCGGCGTGACACCGGCCTTCTTCAATGCGGCCACGTTCTGCGCCAGTTCCGTCTGATAGCGCAGCGCAGCGGGAAGCACGACCGTCGAGCCGATCTCGAAGGTCAGCTTGGCTTCCACCCCGATGGTCAGCGCGTACTGCTCCAGCCGAACCTCATAGCGGCTGTGCAGTTCTCGCTCGTTGAACACACCGTACTTGTCGAACAGCTCGACGGACTCGGGTGCGATCAACGACGGCAGCGCGTCCGGCGTTGTCTTGAAGTTCGGCAGGCCGCGCTCGGCCGCCTCGATCTGCCAGTTCTCCGAGTAGCCGTCGCCGTTGAAGACGACCGCCCCGTGTTCGGTGATGATGTCGGTGAGCAGTTTTTGCACCGACTTGTCGAAGTCCTCGCCGTCTTCGACCGCCTTCTCCAAGATCGTTGCGATGTAGTCGAACGAGTCGGCCATGATCGTGTTGAGGATGATCATCGGCACCGCGACGGTCTGACCAGATCCCGGGGCGCGGAACTCGAACCTGTTGCCGGTGAACGCAAATGGGCTCGTGCGGTTGCGGTCGCCCGGATCGGTCGGCAGCGGCGGCAGGGTGTCGACGCCGATGATCATCGTGCCCTTGCCCTTGGACGACGTGGCCGCGCCCTTGGCGATCTGCTCGAACACGTCGGCCAACTGGTCGCCGAGGAAGATCGAAATGATCGCGGGCGGGGCCTCGTTGGCACCGAGCCGGTGGTCGTTCGTCGCCGATGCCACCGAGATGCGAAGCAGCGGTGCGTATTTGTGCACGGCCCGGATGACCGCCGCACAGAACACCAGGAACTGAGCATTCTCATGCGGTGTGTCCCCCGGCACCAGCAGGCTGCCGAGTTCCGCGTTACCTACCGAAAAGTTGACGTGCTTGCCCGAACCGTTGACACCCGCAAACGGCTTCTCGTGGAACAGACATTCCATGCCGTGCTTCTTGGCGATGGTCTTGAACGTCGTCATCAGCAGTTGCTGGTGGTCGGAGGCCAGGTTGGCGCGCTCGAACATCGGTGCCACCTCGAACTGGCCGGGTGCCACCTCGTTGTGCCGAGTCTTGGCCGGAATGCCGAGCTTGAACAGCTCCCGCTCGGTGTCCATCATGAAGCCCAGGACCCGTTCGGGTACCGCACCGAAGTAGTGGTCGTCGAATTCCTGGCCCTTGGGCGGCTTGGCCCCGAACAGGGTGCGACCGGCGTTGATGAGGTCCGGTCGCGCGAGGAAGAAGTGGCGGTCGACGAGGAAGTACTCCTGCTCAGGACCGCAGAACGACACCACCTTCTCGAGTTGCTCATGGCCGAACAGCTTCAGGATGCGCTCGGCGTGCGTACCCATGGCTTGCTGGCTGCGCAGCAGCGGCGTCTTGTAATCCAGGGCCTCGCCGGTCATCGACACGAACACCGTCGGAATGCAGAGCGTGTTGCCGTTCGGGTTCTCCAAGATGTAGGCCGGGCTGGTGACGTCCCAGCCGGTGTAGCCGCGCGCCTCGAACGTGCTGCGCAGGCCACCCGATGGGAAACTCGACGCGTCGGGCTCACCCTGGATCAGGGTTTTGCCGGCGAACTCGGCCAACGTCTGGCCGTCGGACACCGGTTCAAGGAAGCTGTCGTGCTTCTCGGCCGTCAGCCCGGTCATCGGGTAGAAGACGTGGGCGTAGTGCGTCGCGCCGCGCTCCAGCGCCCAGTCCTTCATCGCCGCGGCCACCGCGTCGGCGACCGCCGGGTCGAGTTTCGCGCCCTTCTCGATGGTCGCAACCACGGATTTGTAGACCGACTTAGGCAGCCGCACCTGCATCTCGGCCTTGGTGAAGACATTCGACCCGAAGATCGATCCGGGCGCCTCGCCCGGGTCGAAGCTGATCGCAGGAGGGACATGCGCCTCGACGTCGTTGATCGCCTGCAGGCGCACCGCATTTCCGCTCAATTCAGTTCCTATCACCCCAGATGCCCGGCATCTGATTTGCTCGACGTTGACCGGCCAACCCTAGGGACCGTCGATGGCAAACTTGTTACGTCGGCGTCAACGCGGCGTGTCCCCCGTCGGCGGGCGCACGCGGGAGAATGGGGCAATGCGACGACTGACTGCTGGCATGGTCGGTGGCGGCCCGGGCGCGATGATCGGCGCCGCGCACCGCCACGCCATGTGGCTGGACAACCAATACGACCTTGCCGCAGGCATTTTCGGGCGCGACACAGCCGCTTCGGCTGAGTTTGCCACCACCCTGGGCGTGGAGCGCGTCTACGACGACTACCAGGACATGGCCCGCACGGAGTCCGGGCGACTGGACGTCGTCGCGGTCGTCACGCCCAATGACAGCCACTTCGACATCGCCAAGGCCTTCCTCGAGGCGGGTATCGCCGTCGTCTGCGAGAAGCCGCTCACCAACGACTCGGCGTCTGCGGCCGAGCTGGTGGCAATCGCGAAAGCCAACAACGCGATTCTCGCTGTGCCCCATATCTATTCGGCCTATCCGATGGTTCGGCATGCCGCGCGGATGGTGCGCAACGGCGACCTCGGCCGCATTCGCTTCGTCGCCGCAGAACACGCGTCGGGCTGGGCGTCGGCAGATGTCCAACAGTGGCGGATGGATCCGAAAATGGGCGGCGTCGCCACCGCTGTGGCCGACGTCGGCACCCACGCGTTTCACTTGCTGCGCTACATCACCGGACTCGAGGCCACGCGCGTCTCGGCCGAACTCAGCACATTGGTGCCGAACAGGCCGGTGTTCGACAACGCGACGATGCGGTTGACGCTGTCCAACGGCGCGCCCGCAACCGTGTGGGCGACGATGGCGGCCACCGGTCACGAACATGGCCTGCGGATCCGGGTTTTCGGCGACGACGCGAGCCTGGAGTGGCGTCACGAAGATCCGCAGCACTTGATCGTCCGTGATCTGGCGGGCGGCGCGACGATCCTGGCGCACGGCATGAGCACGCTGTCGCCTGACGCCACCCGCCTGACCCGCGTCGGGCTGGGCCACCCCGAGGGCTTTCTGGAGGCATTCGCCAACTTCTATCTCGACCTCGCGGACCTGTTGCGGGGGCGCGATGCACCCGACTTGTCCATCCCCACCGGGGTCGACGGTCTGATCGGCGTCCAACTGGTCGAAGCCGCGATCGCCTCTCACCAACACGACGGCACCTGGGTGGATTTTCCGGAAAGCGGGTAGCCCGGGCTAAAGGCCGACCGGCGCCACAGCGCTTTTCGAACGTCCTAGGCTGGTTTCATGCGGTTGGGTAAACGACGCGACATCACCCATGACTTCGACGCGGACTACGACGAGCATGCGGTGGTTGTGACCGGGCCGGAGCATGAGGCGGCCGGCGTCAAGGCCGTCATGGTGTCGCTGCAGCGCGGACTGAAATCGATGGGCGCGGCGCGCACCGCTGCGGCGCTGGCCCGGCTGAACCAACGGCACGGCTTCGACTGCCCCGGATGCGCATGGCCGGAGGAACACGGTGGCCGCAAATTCGCGGAGTTCTGTGAAAACGGCGCCAAGGCCGTCGCCGAAGAGGCCACCAAGCGCGTCGTCGCCCCGGAGTTCTTCGCCAGACACTCGATCGCCGATCTCGACTCCCGGCCCGAATACTGGTTGTCCCAGCAGGGCCGCCTCACACATCCGATGGTGCTGCGCCCCGGTGACGACCACTACCGCCCGATCGAATGGGACGAGGCGTACCGGTTGATCGCCGACGAGCTTCGTGCGCTGGCCCATCCGGACGAGGCCGTGTTCTACACGTCGGGCCGCACCAGTAATGAAGCGGCGTTCCTGTACCAGTTGTTGGTCCGCAGTTTCGGCACGAACAATCTGCCCGATTGCAGCAACATGTGCCACGAGTCGTCCGGGCACGCGCTCATCGAGGCCATCGGGATCGGCAAGGGCTCGGTCACCGTCGACGACGTCACCAAGGCCGACCTGATCGTGATCTGCGGACAGAACCCCGGCACCAACCATCCGCGGATGCTGTCGACCTTGGAGAAGGCCAAGGCCAACGGCGCGAAGGTCATCGCCGTCAACCCGCTGCCCGAAGCAGGGCTGATCAGGTTCAAGGACCCGCAGAAGGTGCACGGTGTGGTCGGCAACGGAATCCCGATCGCCGACGAGTTCGTGCAGATCCGCATCGGCGGAGACATGGCCTTGTTCGCGGGAATCGGCCGGTTGATGCTGGAAGCCGAGGACAAGGCGCCCGGCAGCGTGCTCGACCGCGACTTCATCGACAAGTACTGCGCGAACTTCGACGAGTACGAGATGCAGACCCGCGCCGTCGACATCGAAACGGTGTTGGAGGCCACCGGCATCGATCGGGCTCAGCTGGACCGCGTCGCCGAGATGATGATGACTTCCGAACGCACCGTCGCGTGTTGGGCAATGGGGCTGACGCAGCACCGGCACGCGGTGCCGATGATCTCGGAAGTCACGAACGTCTTGTTGATGCGCGGCATGATCGGCAAGCCCGGTGCCGGACTGTGTCCGGTCCGCGGACACTCCAACGTTCAGGGCGATCGCACGATGGGCATCTGGGAGAAGATGCCCGAGGAGTTCCTTGCCGCCCTTGACGACCGGTTCGGCATCGTCAGTCCGCGTGAGCACGGCCTTGACACAGTCGGCGCGATCCGCGCGATGCGCGACGGGCACGCGAAAGTGTTCATGGGCATGGGTGGCAACTTCGCGATGGCCACACCGGACACCGCGGTCACCGAGGCGGCGCTGCGCAATTGCGCACTGACCGTGCAGGTGTCGACGAAGCTGAACCGCAGCCACGTCGTGCATGGCCGCACGGCGTTGATTCTGCCTTCGCTGGGCCGGACCGACCGAGATATCCAAAACGGCACCAAACAGCAAGTGTCGGTTGAGGATTCGATGTCGATGGTGCATCTGTCGCGCGGCAGCCTGCACCCGCCAAGCGATCAGGTGCGCAGCGAAGTGGCCATCGTCTGCCAACTGGCTCGCGAACTGCTCGGGCCGCAGCACCCAGTGCCGTGGGAACAGTTCGCAGGCGATTACGATGCCATCCGCGACGCCATCGCGGTCGTCGTGCCGGGCTGCGAGGACTACAACCGCAAGGTTCGCCAGCCCGACGGCTTCCAGCTGCCGCATGGCCCGCGTGATTCGCGCGAGTTTCCAACCAGCACAGGCAAAGCCAACTTCGCGGCCAACCCGCTGCAGTGGGTGCCCGTGCCCGAAGGGCGGCTGGTGTTGCAGACCATGCGCAGCCACGATCAGTACAACACCACAATTTACGGTCTCGACGACCGTTACCGCGGCGTCAAGGGTGGTCGTCGCGTGGTATTCGTCAATCCCGCCGACATAACGAGATTCGGGCTCGCCGAGGGTGAACGTGTCGACCTGGTCTCGGAGTTCACCGACGGTGAGAACAATCTGCAGGAGCGGCGCGCCAAGGACTTCAAGGTGGTGTCCTACTCGACGCCGGTCGGCAACGCCGCGGCGTATTACCCGGAGACCAATGCCCTGGTGGCGCTGGATCATGTTGCGGAGAAGTCGAATACCCCGGTGTCCAAGGCGGTCGTGATTCGGCTAGAGCGCTCGGCCGGCGTGAAGTCGGACGATCGGGTGGTCACCTAGTGGGGCGGGTGACGGCCAGGCGCCGGGTTCAACACGTGACCGCCGAAAGCGCGGTGGCGCGGCCCGACACGCTGGTGGTCGAGGAGCCTCTGGAGATCCGTGTCAACGGCAAACCGATCACCGTCACGATGCGCACACCGGGGTCGGATATCGAACTGGCGCAAGGCTTTCTGCTCACCGAAGGGGTGATCGCCAACCGCGACGACGTGTTGACCGTGCGGTACTGCAAGGGCGCCACCGATGAAGGGGTCAACACCTACAACGTGCTCGATGTGACGCTGGCGCCCGGCGTCGACATGCCGGATGTCGACGTCACCCGCAACTTCTACACCACGTCGTCCTGCGGAGTGTGCGGCAAGGCGTCGCTGGACGCCGTGCGGCTCATCAGCAGGCACTGCCCCGGCGACGACCCTTCGACGGTGGCCACCGAAACGCTCTCGGCCATGCCGGACAAGCTGCGCGATGCGCAGAAGGTGTTCGCCAGCACCGGCGGTCTGCACGGTGCAGCCCTGTTCGACACCGACGGCACCATGCTGGCCGTGCGCGAAGACATCGGCAGGCACAACGCCGTCGACAAGGTCATCGGCTGGGCGCTGGAGGCCGGCCGCATCCCGCTGACCGCAACCGTGCTGCTGGTCAGCGGGCGCGCATCGTTCGAACTCACCCAAAAGGCCGTGATGGCAGGCATTCCCGTACTGGCCGCGGTGTCTGCGCCGTCATCGCTGGCGGTGGACCTGGCCAGCCAGTCCGGGCTGACGCTGGTGGCGTTCCTGCGGGGCGAATCGATGAACGTCTACACCCGGCCAGATCGGATCACGCCGTCCTCGCCTCGAACGGATCGGCCGTGACAATCGTGCGGCTGATGGCGTCGGTGACGGCGTGTGCCGCCTCCTGCAGCAACATGTGACCGGCCATGGGAAGGTGCTCGTGTTCGGCGCCAGCGATGGCGTCGGCCATGTCGTGTGAGTGTGACGGTGGGGTCAGGACGTCGGCTCCCCCACTGAGGATGATCGTCTGGGCGCGAACCGATCCCAGCGTGGCGGTTTGGTCGTAGGCCCGCAGGCTGGGCAGGAACCCGACCGCAGCGTCGAGTGAGGTCGTGGCGGCCAGGGCATTGGCGAACAGCGCGGCAAGTGTCGAGCGCGCATGGCTGCCGACCTGGAGCGCCAACGTCGCGCACACGGGCTTGGTCAGCAGCCGGATGGCGCGCTGCGGCGCGAAGGCGGCGAGCCCGCACAACACGTCCGCTGCGGGACTGGCCAGCAGCCGGGCGATGCCGCGCTCGGCGAGTCGGCCCGCGGCCGTCGCGACAAGGATCAGTCCGTGCGGCTCGACGGGGCGATCGGCGGGAGGCCTGCCGAGATAGGCGAGTGCGACCATCCCGCCCATCGAGTGGCCCGCCAGGGTGACTCGGCCACGCACGCCGAGGGCCGTCAAGACGTCGGCTAGGTCGTCGGCAAGCTGCGCGACGGTGTAGGTGCGCTTCGGCGCGGAATCCGACCCGCCGTGGCCGCGGTGGTCATAGCTGATGATTCGGATGCGCTCGCCCCACTGCCGGGTCAGGTGGCGGATCTGGCCAGCCCACGATCCCTTCTCCAGGCACAGGCCGTGCAGCAACACCACGGTCGACTCGGCATCACGTGGGCCTTGGTCTCGCACTGCCAACCGCACTCCGTCGCGGACGGTGACGGTCAGTTCGGTGTGCACGCGGCTACGCAACGAAACGCTGGGTGCGCCGGGTGCGAAGGTTGCGGTAGCCATGACGAAATGGTCAGGGATGCGGTAGGTACTCCGTAATCGTCGCGACGCCAGATTCCGCAGGCCAACGGAGAGGGTTTTCTATCCGTCAGGTAAGCCGGCGCGTCCTGCCTGCAATCTCCACCCGATCTCCACACAACCTCCAAGCCCGGGTGTCCGTCGTTGGCAAGCATCGAAGCCATGCCGGAAATCCTCATCGCAGCGCTGTCGCCGGTCGGCCACATCGCCCCGCTACTGAACGTCGCGCAGGGTCTGGTCGACCGCGGCGACCGCGTCACCGTCCTCAGTTCCGCCGAGCACGCCGGCAAGATTCGCGCTGTCGGCGCGACACCACACCCGATACCGGCCGAGGCTGACTTCGACCTGACCCGCCTCGACATCGACCTGCCCGGCCGCACCGGCACCACCGGCATCAAGCGGGTCAACTTCGACATCGTCCGACTGTTTGTGCAGCCGATGCCGCATCAGACCAAGGTGCTGTCCGAGTTGATGGCCCGCACTCGGTTCGACGCGATCATCGTCGACGCCGGCTTCTTCGGGATCCTGCCGTTTCTGCTCGGCGACCGCGCGGCCCGGCCGCCGGTGCTGGCGTACGCGACGACGCCGCTGATGATCACGAGCCGCGACACCGCACCGAGCGGCATGGGCCTGCCGCCGTCGTCGAGCGCTCTGGGCCGGCTGCGCAACCGCGCGTTGACCGTGCTGTCGCAGAAGCTTCTGCTACGGCAATCGCAGCAGGCCGCCAACTACCTGCTGGACCACCTGAACAGCCGGCCGCTGCCGACGTTCATTCTCGACTCCGGCCTGCTCGCCGACCGCTACATCGCGCCGACGGTTCCGGAGTTCGACTATCCGCGCAGCGATCTGCCCGCCCACGTGCGCTACGTCGGGGCCGTGTACCCGCCGCCGTCCAACGGATTCCGGCTGCCGGCGTGGTGGGCCGAACTCGACGGTGACCGGCCCGTCGTGCATGTCACCCAGGGCACGATCGACAACGCCGACCTGGGCCGGCTCCTCGAGCCGACGATCGAGGCGCTCGGCGGCGAGGACGTCATCGTCGTGGCGACCACAGGTGGCCGCGACATATCGCAGGTAAAGGTGAGGCTACCGTCGAATACCTTTGTCGCCGAATACATTCCGCATGACCTGCTGTTGCCGAAGGTCGACGTGATGGTCACCAACGGCGGCTACGGCGCGGTGCAACGCGCACTGTCGATGGGAGTGCCGCTCGTCGTCGCGGGCAACACCGAGGACAAGCCGGAGGTCGCTGCGCGAGTGGCGTGGACCGGGGCGGGCATCAATCTGCGCACCGGTACGCCGACGCCGGGGACGGTGCGCGCGGCCGTCCGTGCCGTGCTCAACGAGGGCCGCTATCTGAGCGCGGCCCGCAGGCTCGAGGTGGCGTTCGCACGGCGCGACGGTGTCGCCGAGATTGCCGCACTCGTGGACGAGGTGATCGGCGAACACCGGACGGCGGTGCACCGATGAGCGACCGACGCTTGTTGTGATTACGAGAAAGTCGCGTAGTCGCCTACTCGTGTGCATCGCCGCCGCGCGGAGAAGTCTTGAGCCATGATCACCGAGCTGCAGTTCGTCGCGGTCGCGGCCTTCTTGATGTGGGGCCTGGCGGCCTCACTGTGCGGGCTGCTCAAACAAGACGTCGACGACACACAGCTGGTGCAGCGCGACGGTGACTCGGGCGCGCAGCGCTGAGGCCTAGGCGGACTTGTCCCGGCGCTCCGCGCGCGACGGCTTGCGCGGCACGATCGTCGGCAACACGTTGTCCTGCACGGTCTCCTTGGTGACGACCACCTTGGCGACGTCGTCGCGGCTCGGGATGTCGTACATCACCGGCAGCAGGACCTCTTCCATGATGGCGCGCAGCCCGCGCGCACCGGTGCCGCGATGGATGGCCTGATCGGCGATCGCGTCGAGGGCGTCCTCGGTGAACTCCAACTCGACGCCGTCCATCTCGAACAGCCGGACGTACTGCTTGACCAATGCGTTCTTCGGCTCGGAGAGGATCTTCACCAACGACTCTTTGTCCAGGTTCGTCACCGACGCCACCACAGGCAGGCGGCCGATGAACTCCGGGATCAGCCCGAACTTGATCAGGTCCTCGGGCATGACCTCGGCGAAGTGGTCCTGGGTGTCGATCTCGGCCTTGGAATGCACCTCGGCGCCGAAGCCGAGGCCGCGCTTGCCGACGCGGTCGGAGACGATCTTCTCCAGCCCGGCGAACGCACCCGCGACGATGAACAGCACGTTGGTGGTGTCGATCTGGATGAACTCCTGATGCGGATGCTTGCGGCCGCCCTGCGGAGGCACCGAGGCCTGCGTCCCCTCCAGGATCTTCAGCAAGGCCTGCTGAACGCCCTCACCGGAGACGTCACGAGTGATCGACGGGTTCTCGCTCTTGCGGGCGATCTTGTCGACCTCGTCGATGTAGATGATGCCGGTCTCGGCGCGCTTGACGTCGTAGTCGGCGGCCTGAATCAGCTTGAGCAGAATGTTCTCGACATCCTCGCCTACGTACCCGGCTTCGGTCAGCGCGGTGGCATCCGCGATCGCGAACGGAACGTTGAGCATCTTGGCGAGCGTCTGCGCGAGGTAGGTCTTGCCGCAGCCGGTGGGGCCGAGCATCAGAATGTTTGACTTTGCAAGCTCGACCGGCTCGGCGCGGGAATCGCGCATCTTTTCCTGTGCCTGCACGCGCTTGTAATGGTTGTAGACGGCGACGGCCAGCGTCCGTTTCGCGGTGTCCTGCCCGATGACATAGCCCTCGAGGAAATCACGGATTTCCGCGGGCTTGGGCAGCTCGTCAAGCTTGACGTCGTCGGCGTCAGCCAGTTCCTCTTCGATGATTTCGTTGCAAAGGTCTATACATTCATCGCAGATATAGACGCCTGGGCCCGCAATGAGTTTCTTGACCTGCTTTTGACTCTTCCCGCAGAACGAGCACTTCAGCAGGTCACCGCCGTCTCCAATGCGTGCCATGGTGGTGGGGTCCTACTTTCCTCGCAGTCGTAATGAAACGTGTTTACGAGTCACTGTCGGGTGTTGGTCCCGACGCTACCCGTATGTTCCGGCGCGGTGCGACCGATAAAGCCGAATCGCGTCGTTGGTATTTATCTGTGTTGCAGAACATATCGCCTGACTCGCCGTCTAACCCCTCGGAACCCGCCACTGTGTCCCTGGCGTGTCGCCGCCGTTATGAGACCGAGAGGCCGCCCCCGTAGTGGCCGTAGAGTTTGCGATGTGGTGTTCGCTGCGCCCCACGATACCGTGCTGATCGCAGATGGCGGGCTGGCAACCGAATTGGAGGCCCGCGGCCACGACCTGTCCGACGACCTGTGGTCGGCCCGGATGCTCGTGGACGCCCCCGCGGAGATTGTGGCCGTGCACTGCGCGTTCTTCCGCGCGGGAGCCTCGATCGCGACGACCGCGAGCTACCAGGCGTCGTTCGACGGGTTCGCGCAACGCGGAATTTCGCGAACCGAGGCCGAGCGCCTGATGCGGCGCAGCGTCCGGCTTGCCCGGGATGCGCGCGACGAGGTCGGCGGCGACGGTTGGGTGGCTGCGTCGGTCGGGCCCTACGGCGCGGCGCTGGCCCACGGCGAAGAGTACGTCGGGCGCTATGGGCTCACGGTTTCGCAACTGGCGAACTGGCATCGGCAGCGGCTGGAGATCCTCGCCGACGCCGGCGCCGACGTGCTGGCGCTGGAGACGGTGCCCGATCTCGACGAGGCCGAGGCCTTGGTTGCGTTGGTTCACGAACTGGAGGTCGCTGCGTGGCTGTCGTACACGATCGCGGGGACGACGACGCGCGCCGGGCAGCCACTTGCCGAGGCCTTCGCGGTGGCCGCCGACATGCCGGAAATCGTTGCGGTTGGGGTGAATTGCTGCCACCCCGACGACGTAGAGGGCGCGGTGCAGGTCGCTCGCGAGGTGACCGGCAAGCCCGTCGTCGTCTACCCCAACAGCGGCGAACAGTGGGACGGCGAGCGGCGCACGTGGACCGGGCATGGCCGGTGGTCGGCTGACCTCGCGCCGCGCTGGGCGGCCGCAGGGGCACGCATCATCGGCGGGTGCTGCCGGGTGCGCCCCGACGACATCGCGGCAGTCGCGTCGACTCTGCGCTGAGGGCGAGGCGCTCTCGCGCTTCTGCACCGTAGACGCAGAGTCAACGGCGAAAGCTAGGCCGTCTGGGCCGAGAGCTTGCGGTACTCGAGGACCGTGTCGATCACGCCGTACTCCTTGGCCTCCTCGGCCGTCAGGATCTTGTCGCGATCGGTGTCCCGCCGGATCTGGTCGGCGTCCTTGCCCGTGTGGTGCGCCAGCGTCGTTTCCATCAGCGTGCGCATCCGCTCGATCTCCTTGGCCTGGATCTCCAGGTCAGAGAACTGGCCCTGGATGACGCCGGACAGCGCGGGCTGGTGAATGAGCACGCGGGCGTTGGGCAGCGCCATGCGCTTACCCGGCGTGCCGGCGGCGAGCAGCACCGCGGCCGCCGAGGCAGCCTGCCCGAGGCAGACGGTCTGGATGTCGGCACGCACGTACTGCATGGTGTCGTAGATGGCCATCAGGCTGGTGAACGAACCACCGGGCGAGTTGATGTACATCGTGATGTCGCGGTCGGGATCCAGGGACTCGAGCACCAGCAGCTGGGCCATGATGTCGTTGGCCGACGCGTCGTCCACCTGCACGCCGAGGAAGATGATGCGTTCCTCGAACAGCTTGTTGTACGGGTTGGACTCCTTGACGCCGAAGCTCGAGTGCTCGATGAACGACGGCAGGATGTAGCGGCCCTGCGGTTGCAGGCGGGGGTCCGTGTGATCGGTCATTTGTCTAGTCCTGCGGTCGGGCCGGAGCCGTTGAGGCTGGCGCTGGTGATGATGTGGTCGACGAACCCGTACTCGAGGGCTTCCTGCGCGGTGAACCAGCGGTCGCGATCGGAGTCGGCCTCGATGCGCTCGATGGACTGGCCGGTGAATTCCGCGTTGAGGCGGAACATCTCCTTCTTGATGACCGCGAACTGCTCGGCCTGGATCGCGATGTCGGCCGCGCCACCGGTGATGCCGCCGAGCGGCTGGTGCATCAGGATGCGGGCGTGCGGCAGCGCATAGCGCTTGCCCTTGGTGCCCGCCGCGAGCAGGAACTCGCCCATCGACGCGGCCATGCCCATCGCGTAGGTGGCGACGTCACAAGGTGCGAGCACCATCGTGTCGTAGATCGCCATGCCGGCGCTGATCGATCCGCCTGGTGAGTTGATGTAGAGGTGGATGTCCTTGGTGGGGTCCTCTGCGGACAGCAACAGGATCTGCGCGCACAGCCGATTGGCGATGTCGTCGTCGACCTGAGAGCCAAGGAAGATGATGCGCTCGGACAGCAGCCGTTCATACACCGAGTCGACAAGGTTGAGGCCCTGCCCGGCGCCACGCATGTCAGTCACGACTGGATACCTGCTTTCTCTTCAAGTCTTGGTGCACTCGACACTAACCAACCCGAGCGGCCGTGCACTCCCCAGACAGCGCCCGTTCGCTCACAGCGTCACTTGGCGTCGGCGGAAACCTCGTCCGAATCGGTCTCCTCGGCGGCCTCATCGGCAGGCTGCTCGGCCTGTTCGCCCGACGGGCCGAAGAACTCCGTGGTGTCGATCACGTTGCCGTCGGTGTCGGTGACGGTGGCGCCGTGCACGACCGCAGCGACGGTCAGGCCGCGGCGCACGTCGGCGAACATCGCGGGCAGCTGGTTGTTCTGCTGCAGGAACTGCAGGAGCTGCTGCGGCTCCATGCCGTACTGCCGCGACATCAGCACGAGGCGCTCGGTCAGGTCGTTCTGACCGACCTGGATGTCGAGCTTGTCGGCGATGGCGTCCATCAACAGCTGGGTCTTGACGGCCTTTTCCGCGTTGCTGCGGTTGTCCTTGTCGAACTCCTCGCGGCTGCTGCCCTGCTCCTTGAGGGCTTCCTCGAACTTCGACTCGTCGTGTTCGAGGCCGTGGATCGCGTTGTGCAGGGTGTCGTCGACCTGGGCCTGCACGATGTTCTCCGGCAACGGAACCTCGGTCTGCTCGAGCAGCACCTCGAGCGCCTTGTCGCGGATCTGCTCGGCCTGCTGGACGCGCTTGACCCGCTGCACCTGTTCGATGAGGCTGGCCTTCAGCTCGTCGATGGTGTCGAATTCGCTTGCCAGCTGGGCGAATTCGTCGTCGGGTTCGGGCAGCTCGCGCTCCTTGACCGACTTGACGGTGACGGTCACCTGCGCCTCTTTACCGAGGTGCTCGCCGGCGGCAAGGGTGGTGGTGAAGACGCGGCTCTCCCCCTCCTTGAGGCCGACGATCGCGTCGTCGAGACCCTCGATCAGCTGACCGGAACCGATCTCGTGCGAGAGCCCTTCGGTCTTCGCCTCGGGCACATCCTCGCCGTCGACGGTGGCCGACAGGTCGATCGAGACGAAGTCGCCGGTCTCGGCGGCGCGCTCGACGCCCTTGAGCGTGCCGAAGCGGGCGCGCAGATTCTGCAGTTCGGTGTCGACCTCTTCGTCGGTGACCTCGATGGGGTCGACGGTGATCTTCAGACCCTCGAGTTCCGGAATCTCGATCTCGGGCCGGACGTCGACCTCAGCGGTGAACGTCAGGTCCTGGCCGTACTCCTGGTTGGTGATGTCGATCTCGGGCTGGCCGAGCGGGCGCACGTCGGAGGTGGTCACCGCCTCGGAGTAGCGCGCGGGCACCGCCTCGCCGATGACCTGGTTGAACATCTCCTGCTTGTCGACGCGGGCCTCGAGCAGCTTCACCGGAACCTTGCCGGGCCGGAAGCCCGGCATGCGGACCTGCTTGGCCATCTGCTTGAAGGCGGTGTCGATGTCTGGCTGCAACTCGGTGAAGGGCACCTCCACGTTGATGCGAACCCGGGTCGGGCTCAACTTCTCGACGGTGCTCTTCACGCTCTTGCTCCTCATGTCTGTAGTGGTGAACGTCCGGAGTCGGGGTGACAGGATTTGAACCTGCGGCCTTCCGCTCCCAAAGCGGATGCGCTACCAAGCTGCGCTACACCCCGCGCCCATTGGCCGGTCCGAAACGCAGACCTGACCACGCGAGATACTACGTGCTGGACACGCAAAGGTTTTAATTGGATTTGATTCGGGCGGCGCTAGTACAGTCTGCTGGTGCTGCACACGCGGGCGTAGCTCAATGGTAGAGCCCTAGTCTTCCAAACTAGCTACGCGGGTTCGATTCCCGTCGCCCGCTCCAACGTCGAACGAAAGTTCGACCTAGAAATCCTTGTCGACCCTCGGGGCGACCCAGGAAACGATCACCGTGACCAGCAGGGCGCCCGCCAGGACCCAGAAGTTGGTCAGCACCCCAACGGTGAACGCACCGAGCACGCCGAGGACGACGACGCCGAGTCCGAGATAGATCTTCAGCGACCGGAATTCGCTTTGGCGCAGCATCGTTCCCCAGAGGTTGCGCGGCAGACTGAGCGCCAACCGCCCGAACATGACCAGCACGACGATGCACCCGACACCGGTGACGACGCGCGCCGCCGAACTCGGCTCATTCGGATGGTTTCGCTCGATTTGGACCGACAGCCACAGCGCGGCCCACGCTGCGACCGTCGCCCAGCTCATCCACTGGCGCACCGTCGCCGTGATCGCCTTGCGGACGCTATCGCCGATGTGCGGATCCAGCTCTGCGGCTTGGGTGAACCCGGCCAGCGCCCCGGACAGGTCCCGCCTGTTCGCGCGATTCACCGCGATGTTGTGCAGCGCCCTCGCGTGTCCGGGTTGCAGCCGCAGCGCCTCCTCGTGCGCGGCCGTCGACTCCGCCCGTCGACCCAACAGGCCGAGGATGTTGCCCTTCAGGTCGTGGGTGTCGGCGTCGGCCGGCGCCAGGCGCAGCGCCTCCTCTGCCGCAGGCAGCGCCGACGCTGGATCACCCGCGGTGGCCAGCAGCCGGGCGTACTCGTAATGCATCGCGTGATCAAACGGGGCTGCGTCGACCGCCTTTCGCGCCCACGTCAACGATTCCCGTCGGCGCCCCAGCTCACCCAGGATCGACGCGTAGATGCTCATCGCGTATGCGTCTTCGGGGGCGTGGGCTATCGCCTTGCAGGCGCTCTGCTCGGCGGCCTTGTTGTCGCCGAACAAGTGCTGTGCCCGAGCCAACTCGGTCAACAACCTCGAGTTGTGCGGATAGTGCGCGAGCGCCGAGCGCAACACTTCCTCGGCGCGCCGGTAATTCCTGGCCTCCACATAGGTGTTGGCCAGCGTGATCGCGTCAGCGATGTCCGACGGCGACGTCATCGAAACTTCCTGCGGCGCATGTACTTTGCCAATTCGTCGTAGGCGCCGTCGCGGTTGCCGAACTCGACGACGTTGCGGGCGATTTCGAACCACTCACCGCCGCTCGGCCGGATCTCGGCCATGGCCGCGTGGATGTCGCTCATCGAGATCGGCCGGACCTCACCCGAGCGCACGGAATCGGCCATCGCCAATTGTGTTGCGGTGTCGCAGATATGGGCGAGGTCTGCTCCGGTGAATCCGTCGGTGCGCGAAGCGATCGACTTGAGATCGATCCCTGCCACCGGGCGGTCACGCAGGTGAATTCTCAAGATCTCCATGCGCGCATCGGTGTCCGGCAGGCCGACGAAGAGCATCCGATCGAAGCGACCGGGCCTGCGCAGCGCCGCATCTACGTCCCACGGTGCATTCGTCGCCCCAAGCACGTAGACACCGCTGTTATCGGACGTGGCCGGATCCATCTCGGCGAGAAGCGAATTGACCACCGTGCGGTGCCCAGAGCCACCCTGGAGGTTCGCCCGCCGCATGCCCAACGCGTCGACTTCGTCGAAGAACAGCACGCATGGTGTATTGCGTCGGGCCACCTCGAAGATCTCGTGCACGGCCCGCTCGCTGTCGCCCAACCAGCGGCTGAGCACATCAGCGATGCCGATCGGGTAGAAGTTCGCGTCGAGTTCGCCAGACACGGCCCTTGCGAGAAACGTCTTGCCGCAGCCAGGCGGTCCGTACAGCAACAGTCCGCCTCGAGCCGAAATCTTGTAGGCCCGCATCAGTTCCGGATTACGAATCGGCCCCAGCAGCGATACGTCGAGCCGGTCCTTGACGTCCTTCATGCCTGCGACGTCGGCAAGCTTCACGTCGCTTGGCGACAGCACGTCGCGGTCGCGCTCGTTTTCGATGTCGGGCTCGCCGCTTTGTTCGACGAATGCCGGCTCGATGATGTCAGCGACCTGTTCCTCGGCGGCCGACCAGTCGAACGCTGACTTCTCCCCTGCCGGAGCGGCCATTGCGGCAGTGCATCGCTGCAGCAGCACCAACGCCGCGGCGTGCGCCGGGTCTTTCGTCAGCGCCGCGCTGCAGTGCGTCAGCGCCTCGGCGTAGCGCCCGTCGGCCAGCAACAGCTCAGCGAGGTGCAGCCGCAGTTCTACGGCGTCCGGATTGCGTTCGACCGCGGCGGACAACTCGCGAATCAGCGCGTCTTCTGCCACCGATTACCCCCCATTCC
The DNA here is from genome assembly GCF_017872775.1 of Mycobacterium sp. OAE908. Lineage (NCBI taxonomy): Bacteria > Bacillati > Actinomycetota > Actinomycetes > Mycobacteriales > Mycobacteriaceae > Mycobacterium > Mycobacterium sp. OAE908. Next base: position 402,970 of record NZ_JAGGJL010000002.1, on the reverse strand, counting down.
CTGGGGTCTGATGGTACTAAGCGGCAAGCTCGACTAACACTTATTAATTCAAGGATCCAGCTACCACACGCGCACCCAGTCGATGAGCATGTCCGCGGGATAGGTCCCCCCACTCGGGTCGCCTCCGCCGGAGCCGGCGACCGCGAGGTCCAAGACGGGCGACAGGGTGAAGCCGGGATCGTTGAACTGCCAGGACGGCAGGGAGTGCGCAGGCACGGTGAAGTACGGCTGGGCGCCGTCGCTGTAGTCCTTCCAAAACCGCATGCCCGCGTCGTCCCACGTGCATCGCCACGTGTGCCAGGCGCTGTCGACCGAGATGGTCTGGCTCGAATGTTCACCGCCGTTGAGCTTGGCGTGCACCGCGGTGCCGGGAGCCCAGCTGCCGTTGCCGTACCACTCCATGATGTCGACTTCGCCGCCGTTGACGGGGTTGTCGTTGGACAGATACCACGCCGGCCAGCAGCCCGGGGTCAGACAGTTCAGCTTGATCCGGGCTTCCCAGGTGTGGCCGATGCCGCCGTAGAACGTGCTGAACACCTTGCCGCTGTAGAACGTGTTGCCGTCCTTGGCGGCGTGGAAGACGAGGTTCGAGTTGCCGTCGAGGTAGACGTTGCGACGGTCGTTGCGGTACTGCCCGACGTGCTCGGGCAGCTCCCAGTACGTCGGGTCCTGCATCGACTCGCGGGCTTTTGCCACCAGCCACTTGGACGGGTCCGGTGCCGAGCCCGCCGGCCCGTCGAACTCATCTTGGAAGATGTACGTCGGCTGCGTGCCACCAGGCGGCGCCGCCGACGCCGTCGGAACGCGGATCGCGGCGCCCACCGCGCCGAGTCCTGCCATCACCATCAGATCGCGACGATTCAAGTCAGCCACGCCTGCGATGAAACCATGCCCGGCATTCTCGGCTCCGCTCTGGGCGTATTCGCGACCGCCTTTCGGCCGATTTCCTGTCGGTACGCTGGACGCCATGAACGGGGCCTTGCTCGTGCTCATCATCGTGGTCATCGGCGCTATCGCGTTCGCCGTCTACAGCTCGTCGAAGGCTTCGGGCAGGCGCAACGCGGCCTCGCTGGACGACGCGAAGGCCGATGCGCGGCGGCTCATCGAGCGACTGGGCGGACAGGTGCTGAACCTGACGGGCACCGACGACGCGTCCAAGCAGGCGATGGCCGACGCCTCCGAGCGCTACACCGCCGCGTCCTCACAGATCGATCAGGCCACCACCGTGCGACAGGCTGCGCTGGCGAAGGAAAGTGCGATCGAGGGGCTGTACTACGTGCGCGCCGCCCGCACCGCGATGGGCATGGATCCCGGACCGGAATTGGAGTCGCTGAGCGGACAGCGGTCCGCGGGAGCCGTGACAGAGGATCGCCGAGTCAACTACGAGGGCCGCGAAATCGAGGCCTCACCGACACCGTCGCCGCGCACGCCGAACTACTACCCCGGTGGTCGGGTGGCCGGCCGTCCCGTACCGGCGGGCTGGTACTCAGAGCCGTGGTGGAAGACAGCTCTGGTCGCGGGCGCGTGGGGTGTGGGCTCGGTGCTGTTGTTCGACGCGTTGTTCGACGGCATGCACGGAGTTGATTACGGCGCACAGGGTTTCGAGAGCGGCTACGGCGACGGGTACTCCGACGGTTTCGCCGCTGCACAGGACGGCGGCGGATTCGACGGTGGCGGCGCCGACGCTTCGGGCTTCGACGGATACAGCGGCGACGGCGGTGGTTGGGACGGCGGCGGCTGGGACGGCGGTGGCTTCGACGGCGGCGGGTTCGACGGCGGCGGCTTCGGCGACTTCTGACGTCGATGGCCGCATACGTCATCTCCGAGGTTGAAGTCCTCGACGAGAGCAGCTTCGAGCAGTACCGCAATCTCGCAAAGCCGTCGATAGAGAAGCACGGCGGGCGCTACCTGGTGCGCGCGGCGCTTCCCGAAGCGGCAGAAGGAGATTGGCCGCCGCAGCGACGGCTCGTCATCGTCGAGTTCCCCGATATGGAAACCGCGCGGCGGTGGTACTCGTCAGAGGACTACGCGCAGGCGTTGACGTTCCGCGACCGTGCGCTGAGCCGACGCCTCACCTTCGTCGAAGGCATCTAGGGCGGCAACGCTCAGTTGTCAGGGGGTGCCGCCGCTGCCCCCACTGCCGCCCGCGCCGCCGGAGCCTCCGGAAGTGCCCGACGACCCGGTGCCTGGCGAACCGCCCTTGGCCCCAGTGCCCGACGTGCCGCTACCGCTCTTGCCGCCTGCGCCGCCCGCGCCACCGGTGCCGCCGGTACCTCCGCTGCCATCAGGGCCCGCCGCGCCGGTCTTGCCGCCGGCCGCGCCGCCTGTACCGCCCGTACCGCCGGAGCCGCCCATGCCGCCGGAGCCACCGCTGCCGCCGGCCCCGGCCGTTCCGCTGCCGCTGGCGCCCTTCCCGGCCGCGCCGCCGTCACCGCCCGCGCCGCCACTGCCGCCGGTGCCGCCGGTGCCACCGGAGCCGCCGTCACCACCGGTGCCGTCGGGCGAACCATCGGTGCTGCTCGCGCCGCCTGCGCCACCGTTTCCACCGTTGCCGCCGGAGGCGGCGTTGCCGCCGTTCCCGCCGCTGCCGCCGGTGCCGCCACTGCCTCCGGTGCCGCTGAGCAAGCCGCCGCTGCCGCCCGATCCGCCGCTGCCGCCCGCGGTGCCGTTGCCGCCGCTGGTGCCGGTCGCGCCGTTGCCCGCGTCGCCGCCCCAGCCGCCATTGGTCGGGGACACCCCGCTCAGGTCAGAACCACCGGCACCGCCGTTGCCGCCGTTGCCTCCGTTGGCCAGGGCGTCGCCGCCGTCGCCGCCGTAGCCGGCATGCGTCAGGGGCGTCCCGGCCCCGCCGTCGCCACCGTTGCCGCCGTTACCGCCGAGGGGTCCGCCGTCGCCGCCGTCCTTCCCGAGAGAACCGGGCTCCGGTCCGGGCACGCCGTTCGCACCGTTGCCGCCGTTCTGCAGGCCGACGCCGTTCTGCCCGGGCGCCGCGGTGTTCGACGTCGTCGGGTTCACGGCGTTCGTGCCGTTGGCGCCGTTGCCACCATTGCCGCCGCTGCCGCCGTTGCCGATGAACAACCCACTGGCACCGCCGTTGCCGCCGTTACCGCCCGCGTGCGTGGCGTCACCGTCGGCACCGTTGCCGCCATTGCCGCCGTTGCCGATCAGGAATCCGCCGCGGCCGCCCGCGCCGCCGCTTGCGCCGACGCCGGTCGCGTTGAAACCGTTGCCGCCGTTGCCAATCAGCAGACCGCCATTGAAACCGTTGGGGTGTGCCGCGGTGCCGTCGGCGCCGTTGCCGATGAAGATGTTGACGATCGGAATGCCGCCGGCGACATCGAGGAAGGGCTGGGCCGTCGCCAGGCTCGCCGTCAGGCTGTCGCCCAATCCCGCGCTGTCGCCGGCAAGGCACTCGTCACCCGTGGTCGTGCCAACGATGCACCCGAAGAGACCATTCGGCGTCGGCGCCAACGGTGCAGCGTGCGCTTCGCCGGGCATCGCCAACAGTGCCGCGGCGGGAGCGCTCAGGACGAGGCCGGCCCCGCCGACGGCGACCGCCGTCGCGACCAGCCGACGCGACTTCGCCTGCGCGCGGTGACGCCCGTTGCCTCGATACCGACGGTGCTTCGACATGGGAACCCCTTTGACGACGCGATGCCTGGCCGTCCGCAAAGGTAACTCCAGCAACCAAGAGAATGTTGAAGAATGCACCAATTATGTGTCCGCCCGGATGGGCCCGACTTCCAATGGCCAGCCGACGGTTGATCCGCCGATACTTTCCTATAAGCGGCGCTCACTGGCGGAAACCTGAGGTCCATTATGCAAAACGGCACTAGCCGAGGCTTGCTGGATTAGACAACTGATTTGCCGTGCCATTCGGCCGCCGGAGCAAACAGAATTTATTTGCATTGACGATAATTTTTAACGCTGACAAGTCGGGCACCAGAACAGATTGCGGCCCTCGAGTTCGGCGGTGCGGATCGTCGTTCCGCACACCCGGCACGGTTCGCCGGCCCTGCGGTAGACGTAGGTGCGGGGCCGGTTCGGGGCGTACGAGGGCAGGCCGTGGTCGTCCTCGGGGCGCATGACGATGATCTTTCCCCGGCGCAAGCCGACCTTCATCAGGTCGACCAGATCGGTCCACATGGCGTCGAACTCTGCCTCGTCGATGTGCGTACCGATGCGGTACGGGTCGATCCGATGCCGGTACAGCAGTTCGTTGCGGTACACATTGCCGACACCCGCGATCACCGTCTGATCCATCAAGAGTGCGCCAATTGGCCTGCGGGACTTCGTGATTCGCATCCATGCCAGGGAGCCGTCGGCGTCACGCCGCAACGGGTCCGGCCCCAGCTTGGCGACCACGTCGGCGACCTCGGGCTCCTCGATCACCTCGCACACCGTCGGGCCGCGCAGGTCGGTGCCGAATTCGCTACCGATCATCCGCATCCGCACCTGGCCGACGGGAAGGGGCATCGGTATCGGCAGTTCGGTGAATGTGCCGTACAAGCCGAGGTGCACATGCACCACGCGGCCACCCTCATAGTGATGGAACAGGTGCTTGCCCCAGGCGGCGGCCTTCTTCAGCACCCGTCCGTTGACCGACGCAGCGCCGTCGACGAACCGGCCCTGCGGGCTGGACACCATCACAGGCGCCCGGCCGAACCGGCGTTGATGCAACCGGGCTAGCCGGTGCAGGGTGTGGCCTTCCGGCATACCTACGCGGGCGCGCCGGGCACGGCCGGCGCGACGTGAGTCTTCTCGTACTCGGCGAGGATGTCGATACGACGTTGGTGCCGTTCGGCTTTCGACCACTGGGCCGCCAAGAACGCGTCGATGATCTCCAGTGCTTGCTCGACGGTGTGCATCCGACCGCCGATGCCCATCACCTGTGCGTTGTTGTGCTCGCGGGCCAGCGTTGCGGTCTCCACACTCCACGCGAGCGCGCAGCGCACGCCGGGAACCTTGTTCGCGGCTATCTGCTCGCCGTTGCCCGAGCCGCCGATCACGATGCCGAGGCTGTCGGGGTCGGCGACGGTCTTCTGCGCGGCTGCGATGCAGAACGCCGGGTAGTCGTCCTCCGCGTCGTACGCGTAGGCCCCGCAGTCGATCGGCTCGTGGCCGGTCTTGCGGAGGTGCTCGATGACAGCCTGCTTGAGTTCGAAGCCGGCGTGGTCAGCTCCCAGGTAGACGCGCATGGCGGTCATTCTGGCAGAGGGTGCGCCCACCCCTGCCGCGAGCGCCCGTGTTTGTGCGCGACACGCCGCGAGATGTCGGCATTTTGCGGTCGCTCGCGCCAAAGGCGGACGCGCCTAGCCGACGGTGATCGCGTCGAGCCTCTCCTTGATGAACGTCGACGACGTCACCGGCTCCAGGCCCGACACCCGTCCGATCGGCGGCGCAAGCGGCGTGACGAGCGCGTCGTGGTTGGCCTCGTAGAAGTAGACGAGCGAGACCAGATCTTCCTCGGGCGCGTGCGGTTGCGGCGGCAGCACCCGATGACGACCCGACGGCCAGCGCCGCCCGCTCCAGTACTCCAACAAGTCGCCGATGTTCACGGTCAGCGCATCCGGGTCATACGGTGCGTCGGTCCACCCGTCGTCGTCCGAATACACTTGCAGGCCACCGGCACCCGGCTCGCGGTCGAGGATGGTCACCGTGCCGAAGTCGGTGTGCGGGCCGATGCGGAACTGACCGGGCTCGGGTTCGCCGACGACGCTCACGGGCGGGTAGTGGTTGATGTTCATCGTCCATGTCGGCCTGCTGGCCAGCGTCGCGAAGGGGTTCTCCGGCAGCCCGAGCGCATAGGCGAACAGGGCCAGCAGATCGTCGGCAAGCCCACGCATGGCTGCGGTGTATTCGTCGACCAGCAACTGCAGTGAAGGCACTTCGTGCGGCCAGACGTTGGGCGCGAACCAGATTCGGTCCACCTCGGGGTCGCCTGTCGCGGTCTCTGCGCCGAGGCTGTAGCTCTCCTTGAGGTCCGGCGGCGTCTCGGTGCCCTCGGCATACGCGTTGGCTTCCACTCCTGGTGGCAGCCAGCCGTGTCCGGCGACCGGGACCGAGTACCGGCGTTTGATGTCATCAGGCAGGGCGAAGAACTCCCGCGCTGCGGCGCGCACCCGCTGTGGCAGCGCCGGATCGACTCCGTGTCCGGTGACGAGCAGAAAGCCCGCGCGTTGCAGACCTTGATCAACAGCAGCGGCTACCTCGGCGGCCGTCGCGCCACCCTCGTGCCAGTGCGAGATGTCAACGGTCGCAATCACTCACTCACTCTCCCAATGCTCTTCGCGCAAGCGCTCATCGCCCTATATCTTCGTTCCACAGTTGCGGGTTGGCCGCGATGAACTCCGCCATCATTGTCACGCATCGCTCGTCGTCAAGGATCGTGACCGAGGTGCCGTGTTCGGCCAGCCAGTCATGCCCACCGGTGAAGGTGCGGCTTTCACCGATCACGACCGCCCCGATGTTGAACTGACGCACCAACCCGCTGCAGTACCAGCACGGCGATAGCGTCGTCACCATCACCGTCGATCGGTAGTCGCGTTGCCGACCGGCGGCACGGAACGCGTCGGTTTCGGCGTGCACCGAAGGGTCATCGTGCTGGACCCGACGATTGTGACCGCTGCCGAGCAACACGCCGTCGGCGTTGAACAACGCGGCGCCGATCGGAATACCGCCTTCCGCCAAGCCTTTTCGCGCTTCCTGGTAGGCGACCTCGAGCATCGCTTCGGCGTCCATCTCAGACAGCGGCCCGCTCCGCGGCGATCTTCGACCGGCACAGCACCAGATAGGCGGCACCGGAGAGCAGGAAGCCGACGAAGAACGTGACATCACCGAGCGCCGGATATGCCTTGGCCACCCAGCCGACGAACTTCTCCTGGTTGGAGAACAACGCCACCGACACCACCAGGCCAATGGCGAACGCCAGCAGCCCATTCCAATTGGCGTAGGAGCGGTCGTAGAGGAAGCGCGCGACGATCTGGTTCTGGCGCAGGTATTGGTCGGCGAACATCACCCCCAGCCACGGGCCGATCCAATACGCGATGATCAGTAGGAACGCCTCGTAGCTTTGCGCGGCATCGGGCAACGCCCACCAAGCCACCAGGAATCCGGCCACGCCGAAGAACACGGTGACAAGAGCCCTCGCGATGTGGTGGGGCAGCTTGATACCCAGTGTCACGAAAGCCATTGCGCCCGAATAGATGTTGATGGCATTGGCCGCGACCGCGCCGATCGCGATCGCCAACAGCGTCGCCTTGGCCAGCGGCGAGGCGAGCTGGCTGGTGAACGATGCGGTCGGATTGTCCAGAGTGTCGCCGCCGATGGTGACGGACGCGGCGCCGACGGCCTCGAGGAACACGCAACTGAGAAACAGGCCGGCGGCCGCGAAGAAGCCGGTGGCCCTGGTCGAAACCGTCGCGGGCAAATAGCGGGTGTAGTCCGCGGCATACGGCGTCCATCCGGCGGCGTAGCCGAACGCGGTGCCGACGGTCAGCAGGAAGCCGCCCATGCCGCCGACACCGCCGGCGGCGGCCGGCGCGCCGAAGTGCGACTTGGACAGGATGACCACCGACGCGATCGCGAAAATCACCGCGAGCACCGGGAACGTCCACTTCTCGAATGCCTGCACGAGGTTGTGCCCGAAGAACGCGAGCCCGGTCTGCAGCAGCACGATGATCAGCAGCCCCACCAGCGGCCCGAACCCGAACAGCGTGGCCAGCGCGTACGCGCCGCTGACGCTGTTGGTGGCGAACCATCCGACCCCGGCGGTCACCGACATCAACACGGCGGGCAGCGCATTTCCCTTGAACCCGAACGCAAGTCGACCCAACACCATCTGCGGCACACCGTGCAGCGGCCCGCGGGCGGACAGGAAGTAATGCGCGATCGCGCCGAGGCCGGTGCCGATGACGATGCCGAGCACGGCCTGCCAGAACGTCATGCCGAAAACGGCGACGGACAGCACGCCGACGAAGATCGTCGCGAACTCGAGATTGGGCGAGGTCCAGGTCCAGAACAACTGGCTGGGCTTGCCGTGGCGGTCAGCCTCGGCGATGTATTCGTTACCGCCTGGTTCGACCGCGGCGACTTGGTCGCGGTAGGTGCCGTCGGTCTGGACGGTCGGTTCGGTCAGTGTCACCGTCATACATTCATCCCCGCGACCCTTCCTCGCAACCGGAGTAAACCCGCCGGAAACAAACCGGCGGCACAGCAAGTTGCTAGCCCACGTGAAGACACTCGTGGTCAGCGCAAGCCCGCGCGATGACGGCAACTCCCATGTCCTTGCCCGCTCCGCGATCGAGGGCGCCCGCTCCGCCGGTCACGAAGTCGAGCACGTCTTTCTCGACGACTACGTCGACCGCATGCTGGGCAACTGCCGGCGGTGCCGGCTGGCGGACGGCAGCTGCTCGCTGGACGACCGCTACTCCGAGTTGCTGATCGACCACATCCTGCCCGCCGACGGCATCATCTTCGCGATGCCGCTGTACTTCTACGGCATGCCAGCCCGGCTGAAGACGGTGTTCGACAGGCTGTTCTGCTACACCGCGAACAGCTCGCCGCTGCAGGATCAAGTCGTCAGCGAGATCATGGACAAGCGCGTCGGCGTGCTGATCTCATGCGAGGAGAGTTACGTCGGTGCCACGCAGGGCGTCGTCGCGCAGTTTCAGGAGCTGACCCGATATCTGCGTCAGGACCTCGTCGGCGTCGTCGTCGGCAACGCGACCAGCCGCGGCGAGATAGTGCGTGACCCCAGCGATCCGCTGTCGTGCGCGCGCGATCTCGGCGCGCGGCTGTTCGATATCCGCGTCACCGACTACCGGCTGGACACCGCGCGGTCCAACCGCGTGTGGGACGAGCCGGCCTGACTCAGTCGAAGGTCGGCGCCTCGGTGCGGGTGCGCTTGAGCTCCCAGAAGTGCGGGTAGGACGCGAACGTCACCGAGGCGTCCCAGAGCTTGCCGGCTTCCTCGCCGCGCGGGATCTTCGAAAGCACCGGGCCGAAGAACGCGACACCGTTGACGTGGATGGTCGGAGTCCCGACGTCCTCGCCCACGGCGTCCATGCCCTCGTGATGGCTCTTGCGCAGTGCCTCGTCGTACTTGTCGGTGCCCGCCGCCTCGGCCAGTTCGGCCGGCAGGCCGACCTCTTCGAGGGCCTCTTTGATCACGACGTCGAAATCCTTGTTGTCCTGATTGTGGATCCGCGTGCCCATCGCGGCGTACAGCGGCGCCAGGATCTCCGAGCCCTTGGCCTGTTCGGCTGCGATGGCCACCCGCACCGGCTTCCAGGCCTGCTTGAGGCCTTCGCGGTACTGCTCTGGCAGGTCCTCTTTGTTCTCGTTGAGCACAGCCAGGCTCATCACGTGGAAGTTGACCTCGATATCGCGGACCTTCTCGACCTCCAGGATCCAGCGCGAGGTGATCCAGCACCACGGGCACAGCGGGTCGAACCAGAAATCCGCAACCGACTTTTCAGCCATGACTGTTTGGTCCTCTCGGTAGTTGGACAGAAATCCGTTCAGCACAACCCTGCAGCCAATCAACGTGTTCCCGCTGCCACCCGGTTCAACGACCAGCACCACAATCGGCCCGCCAGCTTCGTCGGTGACGGGCCGATTGTGTCGGTCGAGTGGTCAGCACTCAATCGCACGGCGAACTCAGAAATACGTCGTGGCCTTGGTGCTGGTGCCGTTGTCGCACGTGATGGTCACATTCCAGTTCCGGAACTGCGGGATGGCCGGAACGATCTTGAGGTTGTACGTCGAGTTGGCCGCCAACGCGAAGCTGCGGTTCACGTTGTCTGTCACGTACGTGCACTGCGAGGAGACACCGCTGCGGTCGGTGATGCGCGCCTGCAGGCCGCCCAGGATCGGATTGAAGGTGACGGTGGGTCCAAGCTTGGGCGGTGGTGGCTGGTTCGGTGGCGGCGGGGCGGCTTGCCCATTCGAACAACCCGACACCACGATGTGCGCGCCCTGCTGGTTCTGCAGTTTGTTGCGTGCACCTTGTTGGGCGACTTGAAGCGACGCGTCCGACGCCGCCTCGATTTCCCCGTAATCATTCGCCGCAGCGGCGGCGCACGCATTCTTCGCGCTGATCTCGAACACGCACTGACCCCCACCGTTGTCCACGCAGTTGGAAAGCGATGCGTGGGCGGCCTGATCGTTGTCCGGTCCGATTGACATGCCGCCGACCGTCTGGACAGGAGGAGCGTCGTTGAGGTACCCGACGGACAGCGCGACGTAGGCGTCCGCCGCTGCGTTGGCCGGGGTCGCCGCGCCGAGCAGGCCGGCGACGGCTCCCGCGGTCGCGAGCATCACGCTCGATTTGATGCGCACTTGACGTCGTGAGGCTTTGCTGGTGGTCATGATTGATTCCTTTGTCGGTCGTGCAGCCCGGTTGGCCGCATTCACCCGATAAGGGCCGCCAGTGGGGCGAGAGGGGACGCTTTTTTGAAGGGTCCCCAGCTGCCACGCGACTCAAAGACTCGGCGCAAAGGACACGCATAGTGTGCAAACGGTGACCTAACCGTGTTGTCTATGTGACTGCTGTCAACCAGTGTTGTTTCCGTGAATAAAGCGAAACGATATTCGACCGTGACTTTGGTCGGGGTCGCGACGGCACTGAGCCTCGCGGCACCGGCGTCCGCCGACCCCGTCACCAACAACAACTTCCTCAGTGCGCTGACCGACGCCGGCATCGGCTACGGCGATCCCACCAACACCGAGCAACTCGGCCAGTCGATCTGCCCGATGCTGGTCGAGCCAGGTAAGAACATGGCTTCGATCTACTCGACCGTCTCCAACAACGGCATCAACCCCGCGATGGCGTCGTTCTTCACCGGAATCGCGATCTCGATGTACTGCCCGCAGATGATGTCATCGATCGGCAACGGCACGTTCCTCAACTCGCTATCCGGCCTGCAGGGAATCCCAGGCCTGTCCGGAATACCGGGAATCTAGTCACACGTCGGCTCGGGCCGCCGCCGAGCCAGGGCGGCCACTAGGTTGGATGCGTGGCACTTCCTAATCTGACCCGCGAGCAGGCCGTCGAACGCGCCGCCCTCGTCACCGTCGACAGCTATCGGATCACCCTCGACCTCACCGACGGCGACGGGAAACCAGGCGAGCGGACGTTCCGCTCGGTGACGACGGTCGAGTTCGACGCGCTGGCGGGCGCCGACACCTACATCGACATCGCAGCCGACACGGTCCGCAGCGCCACCCTCAACGGGCGCAGCATCGACGTGTCGGGTTATGACGAGTCCACCGGCGTCCGACTGGAAGGGCTCGCCGAACGCAACGTGCTGGTGATCGACGCCGACTGCCGCTACTCGAACACCGGTGAGGGCCTGCACCGTTTCGTCGACCCGGTCGACGGCGAGGTGTATCTGTACTCGCAGTTCGAAACCGCCGACGCCAAGCGGATGTTCGCGTGCTTCGACCAGCCCGACTTGAAGGCCACGTTCGACGTCATGGTGACCGCGCCCAAGCATTGGCGAGTCATCTCGAACGGCGCCAGCGGACACGTGCATGGCGTGGGCGATGCGCACGAGCACACCTTCGTCACCACACCGCGAATGAGCACCTACCTCGTCGCGCTGATCGCCGGGCCCTACGCGCACTGGACCGACACCTACAGCGACGACCACGGCGACATTCCGCTCGGCCTGTACTGCCGCAAGTCGCTTGCCGAATTCATGGATGCCGACCGGCTTTTCACGCAGACGAAGCAGGGTTTCGGCTTCTATCACAACAACTTCGGCGTTCCCTACGCATTCGGCAAGTATGACCAGCTGTTCGTGCCCGAATTCAACGCTGGCGCAATGGAAAACGCAGGCGCGGTCACGTTCCTGGAGGACTATGTCTTTCGCAGCAAGGTGACTCGCGCGTCATACGAGCGGCGCGCCGAGACCGTGCTGCACGAGATGGCGCACATGTGGTTCGGTGACCTCGTCACGATGCAGTGGTGGGACGACCTGTGGCTCAACGAGTCTTTCGCGACGTTCGCCTCGGTGTTGTGCCAGGCCGAGGCCACCGAATTCACCGAAGCGTGGACGACTTTCGCGAATGTGGAGAAGTCGTGGGCCTACCGGCAGGACCAGCTGCCGTCGACGCATCCGGTGGCCGCCGACATCCCCGACCTGGCCGCGGTCGAGGTGAACTTCGACGGCATCACGTACGCCAAGGGCGCCAGCGTGCTCAAGCAGCTCGTCGCTTACGTCGGGCTGGAGGAGTTCCTGTCGGGTCTGCGGGACTACTTCCGCGACCACGCCTTCGCCAACGCGACATTCGGGGATCTGCTTGGCGCACTCGAGAAGGCCTCGGGCCGGGACCTGTCCGGCTGGGGGCAGCAGTGGCTCAAGACCACCGGGCTCAACACGCTGCGGCCCGAGTTCGACCTCGACGCCGACGGGCGGTTCACCCGGTTTGCGATCACGCAGAGCGGGGCGCAACCGGGTGCCGGTGAGACCAGGGTGCACCGCCTCGCCGTCGGGATCTATGACGACGACGGCAGCGGCAAGCTGGTCCGTATCCACCGCGAAGAGCTCGACGTCGAAGGCTCAGTGACCGATGTTCCTGCGCTGCAAGGAGTTTCACGCGGTAAGCTGATTCTGGTCAACGACGACGATCTGACGTACTGCTCGCTGCGTCTCGATCCGGAGTCGTTGCATACCGCACTCACCCGCATCGCCGACATCGCAGACCCGCTCCCCCGCACGCTGGCCTGGTCAGCGGCGTGGGAGATGACGCGCGAAGCCGAGCTCAAGGCTCGCGACTTCGTGGCGCTGGTGATCAGCGGCGTGCATGCCGAAACCGAAGTGGGCGTTGCCCAGCGGCTGCTGTTGCAGGCGCAAACGGCGCTGAGCGCCTACGCGGAGCGGCAGTGGGCGACCGAAAACGGTTGGCCTGCATTCGGGGATGCACTGCTGGATCTGGCTCGCGAGGCGGCGCCGGGCTCCGATCATCAGCTGGCGTTCGTCAACGCGCTGTGCGCATCGGTGCTCTCGCCCAACCACGTCGCCGTGCTGTCGACACTGTTGGACAACGAGCCTGCAGCGGTGAACATGCCGGGTCTGGTGATCGACACGGATCTGCGCTGGCGCATCGTCACGGCGCTGGCCGCGGCGGGCGTCATCGACGCCGACGGCCGAGACACCCCGTTCATCGATGCAGAAGCCGAGCGCGACCCGACCGCGGCAGGCAGGCGGCATGCCGCGGCGGCAGCGGCGGCGCGCCCACAGGCTGCGGTGAAGGCCGCGGCGTGGGAGCAGGTGATCGAGGACGACACGTTGCCCAACATCACCGCGCGCGCGATCATCGGTGGTTTCGTCCGCCCCGGACAGGAAGAGGTGCTGAAGCCGTTCAGCGCCAAGTACTTCGATGCCATTTCCGGTGTGTGGGCGCGGCGGTCCAGCGAGGTCGCGCAGACGGTGGTGATCGGGTTGTATCCGGCGTGGGATGTCAGCCAAGGCGGTCTGGACGCCGCTACGCGGTTCTTGGACGACTCTGACGTGCCCCCGGCGCTGCGGCGCCTGGTGCTCGAGGGCCGCGCCGGTGTGGAGCGCGCCCTGCGTGCCCGCGCGTTCGACGTCAGCTGACCCCAACTACGGCGAGCGTGCGCGTCTGTACGCCGACACGCCGTGTCTGGCGTACATTTCGCGCACGCTCGTCACCCATACGCTTTATCAATGGCAGTCAGTCGAAGCCGTCGGGTCAGGGCTGCGCGCAGACGGAAGCGTCGGCTCGGCGCCGTCGTCAACGATCTCACTGCCGACCAGTGGGCAGCAATCCAGGCCGCCTGGAACGGCTGCGCCTACTGCGGCGCGACCGACGCTCCACTGCAACGCGACTGCGTCATGGCGATCTCGCGCGGCGGCCGGTACACGATCGACAACGTCGTACCTGCCTGCGCGTCCTGCAACACCAGCAAGTGCAATGAAGAAGTCACCACGTGGCTACGCCGCAAGCGCCTCGACGAGCGCATGTTCTTGACGCGCTACGTCGAAATCCGCACGGCGCTAACCGGGTGAACGTTCACCGCGAGCGACCGCGTTTGCACATCCACTCGCGGCGTTTCGCCGTACAGACACGGTCGCTCGGCCGAAAGGGTCAGGCCTTGGAGACGCCAGCGCTCAGCACGCGGACGGCGCTGATCAGGCCGTCCATCAGGTTGCCCTCTTTGAACGACGCAGCGGCCGCCGAGACGCCGAGCGGAGCGGACTCCTCGATGCCGCGACCCTGCACATCGGCGCCGTAGACCACCTCGATCGCACGCTGGTTCGGCGAAACGGCAAGCAGCACAGCGTTATTCGGTGTCGGCACCTTGGCGAGGATCTCGCGTGCCGTGGCTGCGGTGTCCGCGCCGAGATCGCCAAGGTAGACAGCGAAGCGTGCGCCGGCATAGCGCGAGCCGTACTGCAGCGCGTCGTCGAGAACGACCAGGTCCTTCACCGGGAAGGGGTAGCTCACCGACACCTCGCCGGGCTCGGTGACACCCGAGATCCGGCCGCTGGTGGTTACGACGTATCCGCGCGGCAGTTCTGCCGGAAGCGCAGAGTCGACGACCGCGACTTCACCACTTGCCACTTGCGCCGCCTCCTACCGTCAGGTGCGAGCCATGGCCACCGTGGCCGTGCTCGGCTGGCTCGTCGGACGCCCACAGAATCGGCTCGTGCGTCCACGTCTCGGTCAATTTGTAGGTCTCCGGGTGCGGACCCTTGCGCTTCTTGCCGACACCCCAGATGAGTGCGATCAACACCAGCAGTACAACCAGCGGAACGCCACCGAGCAGGGAATGAGTCAATGCGATGCTCACGTCGCAAACCGTACAACAACGAGCGACTAGGCCGCGCCCTCACCCAGGTATCGCACCCATGCCGGGTCGAGTTCCTTCACCGACGACAGCAACCGCCAGTGCTGACCCTTCGGCGGCACCGGCGTGGCGCGCAGCGTCCAGCCCAGCTCGGTGAGCAGCCGGTCGGCCTTGCGGTGGTTGCACGTCGAGCAGGCCGCCACGCAGTTCTCCCACGAGTGGTCGCCGCCGCGGCTGCGAGGCACCACGTGGTCGACGGTGTCGGCCTTGCCGCCGCAGTAGGCGCAGCGAAACCGGTCGCGGTGCATCAGCGCGGCCCGCGTCATCGGGATGCGCGCCCGGTACGGGACCCGGACGTAGGAATGCAGCCGGATCACCGACGGCACCACGATCGACCTGGTCGCCGAGTGGATCACCGGGCCGTTCGGGTCGTCGTGCACCACGCTGGCTTTGCCGCACATCAGCATGATGACCGCCCGCCGCATGGGCAGAGCGGTCAACGGTTCGTAGGTGGAATTCAGTAGTAATACTCGCCGGCGGCCCCAGATCGAGGCCTCGCTCGTACTCGGTGGATGGGTGTCGACGCTGTGCAAGACGCGCGACTGCGCGTGGGCTATCGCGGGCCCGGATAAGCCCGCCGCGGCCGGGTGGTGCCGGTGGCCGCGACTCTTCTTGCGCTGCGCCATACGTCCTCCGAGAAGACAGTCCACCACGGATTGCGGACAATCGCACGACAATTCTGCCCGTGTTCGCTGGTCGCTCCAGTGAACAGTCGGTGACCTCACCCGTTGGCGGCCCGCAACCTGGGAACTGGACAATGGAGCGCGTGACCCAGGCTCAGCGCTCGTTCTACGACGAAGTCGGTGGCCACGACACCTTCCACAAGCTCGTGTCGCGGTTCTATCAGCTGGTCCGCGAGGACGAGATCCTGCTTCCGCTGTATCCCGCCGACGAGCTCGACGCCGCCGAGGTGCGGTTGCGGATGTTTCTCGAGCAATACTGGGGCGGCCCGCGGACGTACTCGGATCAGCGCGGCCATCCCCGGCTGCGGATGCGGCACGCCCCGTTCAAGATCGGCTACATTGAGCGCGACGCGTGGCTGCGCTGCATGCACACCGCTGTCGCGGAGATCGATTCACAGACGCTCGACGACGAGCATCGACAGGAACTTCTCAGCTACCTGGAAATGGCCGCGCATTCGATGGTGAACTCCCCGTTCTGATGACTGACCCGTCCCCAAGGCCGTGGTGGTCGCACGCGCTGTTCTATCAGGTGTATCCCCGGTCCTTTCAGGACAGCGACGGGGACGGCGTCGGCGACCTCGACGGCGTGACGGCCAGGCTGGACTACCTCAAGGCGCTGGGCGTCGACGCGATCTGGCTCAACCCGGTGATGGTCTCGCCGATGGCCGACAACGGCTACGACGTCGCGGACCCACGTGATGTCGACCCGCTGTTCGGCGGCATCGATGCGCTGGACCGGTTGACCGATGCCGCTCACCGGTTGGGCATCAAGGTGACGATGGACCTGGTGCCCAACCACACCAGTTCGGCGCATCCGTGGTTTCAGGCGGCGCTGGCCGCGACTCCGGGCAGCGACCAACGCGAGCGCTACATCTTCCGCGACGGCACCGGACCCGGCGGTGTTCATCCGCCGAACAACTGGGTGTCGATTTTCGGCGGCCCGGCATGGACTCGCGTGGTCGAGGCCGACGGTAATCCCGGCCAGTGGTACCTGCATCTGTTCGACGCCGAGCAGCCGGACTTGAACTGGGACAACCCCGAGGTGTTCGACGACCTGGAGAAGACGCTGCGGTTCTGGCTGGAGCGCGGCATCGACGGTTTCCGCATCGATGTCGCACACGGCATGGCCAAGCCGCCGGGGCTACCGGACATGGAGGTCATCAAGGCCGAGGTGCTGCTGGCCGACATGGACGACGACCCGCGGTTCAACAACGACGGCGTGCACGAGATCCACCGCCAGATCCGCCGGGTGTTCAACGACTATCCCGACGCCGTCGCGATCGGCGAGGTGTGGGTCTACGACAACGAGCAGTTCTCCCGGTATGTACGCGAGGACGAGTTGCATCTCGGTTTCAACTTCCGGCTGTTGCGCGCAAAATACGAGGCGGCCGATATCCGCGGTGCGATCGAGAATTCGCTTGCCGCAGCGGATTTGGCGGATGCGGTGCCGACCTGGACGCTGGCCAACCACGATGTCGACCGCGAGCCGACGCGCTACGGCGACGGTGAGGTCGGCTTGGCCCGCGCGCGTGCGATGGCCCTGGTGATGCTCGCGCTGCCGGGGGCGGTGTTCATCTACAACGGCGAGGAACTCGGACTGCCGAACGTCGACCTGCCCGACGAGGCGCTGCGAGACCCGGTCTGGGAGCGGTCCGGACATACTCGTCGCGGCCGCGACGCCTCGCGGGTGCCGATGCCGTGGGACGGCGAGGTGCCACCGTTCGGCTTCTCGTCGAGTGCCGACACGTGGCTGCCCCTTCCGGCGGCATGGGCGGCGTTGACGGTGGAGAAGCAGGTGCCCGACAAGGGCTCGACACTGTCGTTCTTCCGGCGGGCGATCGAATTGCGCCGCAGCCGAGCCGAATTCAACGGCACGGCCGTCGAGTGGCTGGACACCCCCGCCGACAGTGTGGCGTTCCGCAACAGCGGCGGATTGGTCTGCATCGTCAACACCGGCCCGCAGCCGATCCCACTACCCCCGGGTGACGTCGTGCTCGCCAGCGGCCCGTTGGCAGACGGCAAGCTGCCGCCGAACACCGCCGCCTGGCTCGTCTAACTACCGCGAGCGTGCGCAAAATGTACGGGTTTAGCGGCGTGTCGACGTGCAGACACGCACGCTCGCGGCAGGGAAGTCAGCGCAATACCAACGCGGGGTCGCCGCGCCTGCGGTACACCGATCCGAAGCGGGCGTCGATGCGCAACCACGACGGCAGCGTGCGCACCCGGACGATCTCGTCGGCGGCGACGGTACCCGGATCGAGTTGCTCTGCCGACTGTGGCAGGAAACCCATTGCGGTCAAGGCGAATACGCAGCGCATCGGAACGCCGACGCTCTCGTCGCCCGAACTGACCGCGACCACCTCCTGATCCAGCAGCGACGCCGGGGGTCCGTGCGAGCTCGAGTGTTCCTTCGCCAAGGCGACGCCTCGCTGCGCGAGGTCAAGCACCACGCGCGCCGGCACGTCGTCGAGATGGACGAAGCCGGTCTCCGGCGGGAGCACACCACGCCACGCTGAATCCATCGGAAACCCGGGATCGACGTAACCGTCGCGTTCCATCGCCGTCAAACCGTTGGCCAGCGCGTCGGCCCCGGCGCTCAGGTCGTTCGGCTTGAGCCGCCCATGCACGACACGGCTGGCCAACACGTCGAAACCCGTTGCCACCCAAGCGACCACCAGGCCGCCTGCCCGCTCCCGCAACCGGATCACGGCGGCATCGTCGAGGCGCAACGCCCGTTCGGTGAACGTCTGTAAATCCTCGCGGTGTGTGGCATCGTCGAGCCAGATACCGCGTTCGGGTGAGCTCATCGAAGATAGCGCTGTAGATACGCGCGCTGCACGGGCGAAAGCCGTTCCAGTCGTTGCTCTTTGATGTGCACGGCGGCCAGTTGGGTCTCGGCGATCACAGACGGCTTGGCGTCCGGGCGCCGAACCGAGCGCACCTCGTAGCCGATCGTGAAGTCCACGGCGCGCACCCGCTTCGAGAACATCGTCACCTGCAGCGGCGAATCCCTGAGCCGAAGCTGACCCTTGTACAGGATCTTGACCTCGTGAATCAGCAGCCCGATTTCCTCGATCACAGCCTCGAACGGCTCACGCAGAAAAGGAATTCGGGCCTCTTCGAGGATGGTGACCATCGTGGCGTGGTTGATGTGCTGATACATGTCGATGTCCGACCACCGCACATGCACCGGCGCTACAAAACCATTCACCCAGCCCGTCCTGTTCCACTCGTCCTTGTCATGCTGCGCAGCTGGCGCGCAGCCACCGAAAGCGTCGCCAAATCGAGTTCGCCGCTTTCGTAGATCTCGGTCAGCGTGCGCTGAGCGCGGCTGACCCGGTTGCTGTTGGTGGCCTCCCACTCGACGATCTTCTCCTCGCCGGTCTCCCCCGGCTCACCCACTGCCAGTACATCGAAGCACAGTGCCCTGATCGAGCCGTAGATGTCGTCACGAATCGCCAAGCGAGCCAACGAATGCCAGCGATCGTCGCGCACCAGCCGGGACACCGCGGTCAGCAGACCGTCGGTGCCGAGACGCTCCATCAGCGCGAAATAGGTGTCGGCGACCTCTGCCGGATCACGGTCGACGATGTCAGCGATGTCGATCACGTCGAGCAGGCTGTACTGGTACAGCCCCGTCGACACCATGTACGCCAGGTCGGCCGACACACCCTGCTCGTTGAACTCGCGCGCTTCCTTTTCGCAGATGATCTTGTCGTCGCCGCGCAGCCACTCCGACATCTGCGGTGTCAGCGCACGGACTTTCTCGGCGAACCGGTTGATCTCGGCACCAACCGCCAACGGCTGGGGCCGGTAGTTGAGCAGCCAGCGGCCCGCGCGGTCGATGAGCCGACGCAGATCCAACGTCATCCGGTCGGTGACGGCGACCGACACTCCGCTTTCACCGGCAGCGCGGATCTGCCGCCACACCTCACCGACCTGGAAGATCGCATTCGTGGCCGCATAGGACCGCACCGCGTCGACCGGCCCGACGCCGACGTCCTCGGAAATCCGGTAGGCGTAGCTGATTCCGCTGGTGTCGACGAGATCGTTGACCAGCATCGTGGTGACGATCTCCCGGCGCAGCTGATGTTGCCTGATTTCACTGGCGAACTTGTCGCGCAGGTTGGACGGGAAGTACCTCGGCAGCCGGGACGCGAACACCTCCTGATCAGGCAGGTCGCTCTTGAGGAGCTCGTCCTTCAGCGCCAGCTTGACGTGAGCCATCAGCGTCGCGAGTTCTGGTGAGGTCAGGCCGATTCCGGCTTCGGTGCGGCGGGCGATCTCCTTTTCCGACGGCAGCGCCTCGAGCTCCCGGTTGAGGCCGTGTTCGGCGACGAAGTCCTTGATCATTCGGGCGTGCACCGACAGCAGGCTGGCCGCATTGGCGCGGCTGGTGCCCATCAGATCGTTCTGATCCTCGTTGTCTGTCAGGACAAGCCGGCCCACTTCGTCGGTCATCGACACCAGCAATTGGGTGCGGTCCTCGGCGCGCACCTCGCCCGCAGTCACCAACGAGTCGACGAGAATCTTGATGTTGACCTCGTGGTCGGAGCAGTCCACGCCGGCCGAGTTGTCCAGCGCGTCCGTGTTGCAGCGGCCGCCGGCCAGGCAGAACTCGATGCGCCCGCGCGAGGTCACACCCAAGTTGCCGCCCTCGCCAATCACCTTGGCGCGCACGTGGCTTCCGTTGACCCGCACCGGATCGTTGGCGCGGTCGCCGACGTCGGCGTCAGACTCCGTCTCGGCTTTGATGTAGGTGCCGATGCCGCCGTTGAACAGCAGGTCGGCCGGTGCCTTCAGGATCGTCTTCATCAGCGCGGGCGGTGTCAGTTCCTCGATGCCGTCGGCGATGCCGAGCGCGGCCCTGACTTGCGGGCTGATCGGGATGGACTTCTGCTCACGGCTGTAGACACCGCCGCCCTCGCTGATCAGCGACGGGTTGTAGTCCTGCCACGAGGACCTGGGCAGGTCGAAGAGGCGCTTGCGCTCATCCCACGACGACGCGCTGTCGGGATTGGGGTCGAGGAAGATGTGCCGGTGATCGAATGCGGCCAGCAGCCGGATGTGCTTGGACAGCAGCATGCCGTTGCCGAACACGTCGCCGCTCATGTCCCCGATGCCGACGACGGTGAAGTCCTCGGTTTGGGTGTCGACGCCCATCTCCCGGAAGTGTCGCTTGACCGCCTCCCACGCGCCCTTGGCGGTGATGCCCATCGCCTTGTGGTCGTAGCCGACCGAACCGCCGGACGCGAATGCGTCGCCCAGCCAGAAGCCGTACGACGCGGCGACCTCGTTGGCGATGTCGGAGAATGTGGCCGTGCCCTTGTCGGCGGCCACCACGAGGTAAGCGTCGTCGCCGTCGCGACGCACCACATCGGTGGGAACGACGACATCGCCGGTGGCTTTGTCGACGTTGTCGGTCAGATCGAGCAGCCCGGCGATGAACAGCTTGTAACAGGCCACGCCCTCATTGCGGAACGCGTCCCGATCATCTGCAGGAGGCGGGTTCTTCACGACGAAGCCGCCCTTGGCTCCGACCGGCACGATGACGGCGTTCTTCACCGCCTGCGCCTTGACGAGGCCGAGGATCTCGGTGCGGAAATCCTCCTTACGATCCGACCACCGCAGTCCGCCACGGGCCACAAAGCCGAATCGCAGGTGCACACCCTCCACCCGCGGGGAGTACACGAAGATCTCGAACCGCGGCCGCGGCAGCGGCAGCTCGTCGATAAGGCCGGGGTTCAGCTTCACCGAGAGCACATTCTGCTGTCTGGCCGAATCCGGCCTGCTGACAAAGTAATTCGTGCGCAGGGTGGCCTGAATCATCGACGCGAATGCGCGCAGCACGCGGTCGGTGTCGAGGCTCACCAGTGCGTCGATGTCGGCTGCCACAGCGGCCGCGGCCGTCTGCGCGTCGCGGCGCCGCGTCTCCTCCGACGGCTTCGGGTCGAACAGCGCCTCGAACAGCTGGACCAGCGACCGCGCGGTGCCCGCGTTGCCGTTGATCACGCCCTCGATGTGGGACTGGCTGTACGGAAAACCCGCCTGCCGCAGGTATTTCGCATAGGTGCGCAGCACCGCCACCTGCTGCCAGGTCAACCCTGCGCGCAGCACCAGCTCGTTGAAGCGGTCGATCTCGGCGCGGCCGTGCCAGATGGCGCTGACCGCGTCGGCGAACCGGTCGGCCATCGCAACGCGCTCCGGACCAGCCGGCGGCGTCGGGATGTCGGGGTGCGGTGAAATCTTGAACTGGTAGATCCACACGGGCAAACCGTCGGGCCGCGTCACCGTGAACGGTCGCTCCTCGAGCACGACGACGCCCATCGACTGCAGCATCGGCAGCAGGTGGCTCAGTGACGCCGAGCGGCCGCCGAGGTACCAGGTGAGCTGGGCGACGCCGTCCTGACCGCGGTCGCCGAGCACGAGCCTGACCGAATTGTCCTGCAGCCCTCCGATGATCGCGATGTCCTTGATCGCGTCGAGCGGCGCGACGGCCTGCTTGTAGACCTCGGGGAAGGCCGCCGAGTAGTGCTCGGCCATCGCCTGCGTGATCGAGCCGCCCTTCACCGCGCCCATCAACCGGTCGCCCCACGTCCTGGCGGCCTCGGTGAGCAGGTCCTGGATTCGCGATTCGTTGTCGAGCGAGACGTCGATGTCCTGCGGGCGACGGCCTTCGGGCAGCCGAACGGTGAAATGTACGACGGCCCAAGGAGATTCACTGACACGCGCGGCGTAGTCGATGCTGACGCCGCCGAGTTCGCGGACCAGGATGTCCTGCATCGTCAGCCGCACGGCGGTGGTGTATCGGTCGCGCGGCAGATACACCAGGCACGACACAAAGTGCGCGAGTTGGTCCGCACGCAGGAACAGCAGGGTGCGGCGCCGCGACCCGAGATCGACCACCGCCATCGCCATGTCGAGCAGTTCCCTGGCGGACAGCGCAAAGAGTTCCGAACGCGGGATGGTCTGGATGATGTCGAGCAGCAACTGGCCGGGATGGCTGGGGTCGCGGTGCGCCATTGCCAGCGCGTCGTTGACTCGCCGTGAAATCAGCGGTATTTCAAGCACATTGGCGTTCATCGCGGCGACGGTGAACAGCCCGACGAACCGGTGTTCGATTGCGCCTGCGGGTGCGTTCTCGCGGACCACGACGATGTAGGGGTAGGCACCGTAGCGCAGGAAACTCTGCATGGTGGCCTGCGCCAACACCAGCAGATCGTCGCTCGAACTGAGTTGCGGGAGCACGTCGGTGCGCAACCGAAGCACACCCAGACGACTGGCCGGATCGACCGCGGCCTGACCATTGCTGACCTGGCAGCGCTGGTAGCCAAGCAGCACGAAGTGACCGTCGGCCAACCACCGCAGCAGCGCCGCGACGTCCTTGCGGTCGGAGCCCGGGAATCGGCCCTGGTAGTCGGAGTCCAGTTCGGCTGCCAGGCTGACCAGCATCGCCGCCATCGACGTCGAGTCCAGCGCCACCTGACGGGCGTCGGCCAGCACGCTCGGCAGCAGCCGCTTGACCTCGGCGACCGCCTTGGGGTCACACGACTCGGCCAACTGGACGTGGATCCACGTCTCGTCGATTCCGTCGCCGAACGGGGCACCCGATGCCGGCTCGAGGGCGAGCAGATCGCCGTTTGGCCCCCGACGCGCGCGCAACACCGGATTCATGATGGCCTTGTAGGCCACCCCGAGCCGATGCAGCAGCACGGTGACGGAGTCCATCAGCATCGACGCGTTGTCCGTGACGATCTGCAGCGCAGGGCCGAACCCGCCCGGGTCGTCCTCGGTGTAGACCGCGACCCGGGTGTCGCCGAACGCGCGGTGCGAACCGAGTCGGTAGTGCGCCTCGATCAGAGGCGGTGAAAGCAGCATCTTCACCGCACTGCGGTCGACAGGCGCGGTGACCGCGGAATCGGCGCCCGGTGCGTCACCGTGCGGCCCGCGGTAGGTAGCCATGTAGGCCCGCGCGAGCCGGGTGATGTTGTCCTGGCTCAGCGGCGGCGCGGTCGATCCGCCGACGCCTGTGCCAGTCCCCGGATTGACCGTCATCGCCGCTCCTAGTTACATCCGCATACCGACGCTGGTACGCAAAACGACACTAGTCGCGCGTGAGCCGGCGGTGGGTCACCCTGTGCGGACGGGCCGCATCGATACCAAGTCGTTCCACCTTGTTTTCCTCGTACGCGGCGAAGTTGCCCTCGAACCAGAACCACTTGGCCTCGTTGTCGTCGTCGCCCTCCCACGCCAGGATGTGCGTGCAGGTGCGGTCGAGGAACCACCGGTCGTGAGAAATCACGACCGCGCAGCCGGGGAAGTTCTCCAGCGCGTTCTCCAACGAACTCAGTGTCTCGACGTCGAGGTCGTTGGTGGGCTCGTCGAGCAGGATCAGGTTGCCGCCCTCTTTGAGGGTGAGCGCCAGGTTCAGCCGGTTGCGTTCACCGCCGGACAGCACGCCCGCCGGCTTCTGCTGGTCGGGTCCTTTGAAGCCGAAGGCCGACACGTAGGCGCGCGACGGGATTTCGTTCTGGCCGACCTCGATGTAGTCAAGCTTGTCGGAGACGACCTCCCAGACGGTCTTCTTCGGGTCGATGCCGGCCCTGCTCTGGTCGACGTAGGACAGCTTCACGGTGTCGCCGATTCGAACGGTGCCGCTGTCTGGCTGCTCGAGGCCGACGATGGTCTTGAACAGTGTCGTCTTACCGACACCGTTCGGGCCGATGACGCCGACGATGCCGTTGCGCGGCAGCGTGAAGGACAAGTCCTTGATCAGTTGCCTGCCCTCGAAGCCCTTGTCGAGATGCTCGACCTCGACCACGACATTGCCCAGCCGCGGACCGGTCGGAATCTGGATCTCCTCGAAGTCCAACTTCCGGGTCTTCTCGGCCTCTGCGGCCATCTCCTCATACCGCGACAGGCGCGCCTTGCTCTTGGCTTGCCGTGCCTTGACGCCGGAGCGGACCCACGCCAGTTCGTCCTTCAGCCGCTTCTGCAGTTTGGCGTCCTTGCGCCCCTGCACCGCGATGCGCTCGGCCTTCTTCTCCAGATACGTCGAGTAGTTGCCCTCGTACGGGTAGGCACGTCCCCGGTCGAGTTCGAGGATCCATTCGGCGACGTTGTCCAGGAAGTACCGGTCGTGTGTCACGGCCAGGATCGCGCCCTTGTACTCGGCCAGGTGCTGCTCGAGCCACTGCACACTCTCCGCGTCCAGGTGGTTGGTCGGCTCGTCGAGCAGCAGCAGGTCGGGCTTGGACAGCAGCAGCTTGCAGAGCGCGACGCGGCGGCGTTCGCCACCGGACAGGTTGGTGACGGGCTCGTCGGGCGGCGGACAGCGCAGGGCATCCATCGCCTGCTCCAGCTGGGAGTCGAGGTCCCACGCGTCAGCGTGATCCAGGTCCTCCTGCAGCCGGCCCATCTCCTCCATCAGCTCGTCGGAGTAGTCGGTTGCCATCAGCTCGGCCACCTCGTTGAAGCGGTCGAGCTTGACCTTGATGTCGCCGAGGCCCTCCTCGACGTTGCCGCGCACGGTCTTCTCCTCGTTGACCGGCGGCTCCTGCTGCAGGATGCCGACCGTTGCGCCCGGCGCCAGCAGCGCGTCGCCGTTGTTGGGAGTGTCCAGCCCGGCCATGATCCGCAAGACGCTCGACTTGCCGGCCCCGTTCGGGCCGACGACACCGATCTTCGCCCCTGGAAGGAAGTTCAGACTGACGTCGTCAAGGATCACCTTGTCGCCGTGCGCCTTGCGGACCTTCCGCATCGAATAGATGAATTCGGCCATTGCCGTTGTGTTGCCTTTCGTAATTCGCGATTACCCGGGCCCATCCTAGGCGTGGCCGAACCTGCTAAGCCGACAGAGGCAGCGCCTTGCCGTCAACGGCCGAGACTTCGGGATCATCGATCGGCTCGTCGGCGTCGGCGACAGCCGGCTCGGCCGCGTCGTCGCTGGTGGCGCTGGATTGTCTGCGGCTTTCGATGCGAGCGACGCACCGTGCCAGGTCGGGACCCACCGAGGTGGCCCGCACTTCCACCGACGAGCGACGGTTGCCTTCTTTGTCGTCGTATTCGCTGGTGTACACATAGCCAACAACGACGACCGGGTCGCCCTTCCCGAGGGCCGCCCCGACGCCGGTGACCAGCTTTCCCCAGCAGTTCACCGTCACGAAGAAGGAGTTCCCCGGCTCCCACTTACCATCGGCGCTGCGGCGCCGCGAGTTGCTGGCCACCCGGAACTTGATGAGCTCCTGCTCGCCGACTCGCCTGCGGTCCGGTTTGGTGACGATGTTGCCGACGACGGTGATGGGTGTCTCGAACATTGCTATTCCTCTCATTCATCTGGGTGCGACGCGCGTCGCACACCCATTTCCCCTCCCAAGTCCGACAGCAGGGTCCGACCGAGTTCCTGAGTCGGTGGCCCTGTGGATGAGTTGCGCGCTGTGGATGAATCGGCCCTAGGTTGATCGGCATGACGGTGTGGATCACGCGTAGACCCGAGGCGGAGGTGGCGGCCGAGCTCGCACGAAGCCAGGGCCCGCTAGCGGGAGTACGGCTCGCAGTCAAGGACAACGTCGACGCCGCCGGGCTGCCCACGACCGCCGCCTGCCCGGAGTTCGCGTTTCAACCCGAACGCGATGCGGCTGCGGTCGCGGCGCTGCGGGCCGCGGGTGCGGTGGTCGTCGGCAAGACGAATCTCGACCAGTTCGCCACCGGTCTGGTCGGCACCCGTTCGCCGTATGGCGCGGTGCCCGACAGCCGCCGACCCGACTACATCAGCGGCGGTTCCAGTTCGGGATCGGCCGTCGCGGTCGCTACCGGCGAGGCCGACGTCGCGATCGGCACCGACACCGCGGGCTCTGGCCGCGTGCCCGCCGGGTTGCAGGGCATCGTCGGAATCAAACCCACCCTGGGAGTGGTCTCCACCGATGGCGTCGTGCCGGCGTGCGAATCCTATGACTGCGTAACGATTTTCGCTGCAGATCTCGCTTTCGCGAACCGTGCGATGGGTGTGATGGCAGCTGCTGCCGGCCGGCCGTGGCCCGCCGACGTGCGGTTGGCGGCGCCGCCGAATCCTGTCGTCGCGGTCCCCGGCGAGTTGCCCCAGTTGGACGCCGAGTGGCGTGCCGCGTTCGATGCAGTCGTCGGCAGGCTGTCCGAAGCAGGCGCGCGCGTCGTCACGGTGGACATCGCCCCGTTCCTGGCGGCGGCCAAGCTGCTGTACGACGGCGCATTGGTCAGCGAAAGATACGCCGCTGTAGGCGAATTCATCGATGCGCAGCCCGAGGCCGCGTTGGATCCGACGGTGCGGAGCATCATCACGGCGGCGCGCGACATCCCCGCCCATCGACTGGTGCGCGACCGTCGCGAGGTCGACCGGTTGCGCGCGGTGGCGATGGCCGCACTGGACGGTGTCGACGCGCTGATGGTGCCCACTGCGCCTATGCATCCACGCATCGACGAGGTGGCCGCTGACCCCGTCGGCGTCAACTCCTCGATGGGCACCTACACGAACTTCTGCAATCTGTTCGACATGTGCGCAGTGGCCGTGCCTGCAGGTACAGCGGGGCAGGCACAGTTCGGTGTGACCGTGCTGGCGCGGGCATTCGAGGACGCGGTGGCACTGGATATCGCTGCGTTGGCGTCGGAAGACGAAGCACCAGTGGATGTTTGGCCGCTGAACGCTGCGGACTCTGTCGAGTTGGTGGTGTTCGGCGCGCACCTTCGAGGCGGAGCGCTGGTGCACCAGCTGACGGACCTCGGAGCGCGGTGGACCGGCGAACTGACGACGGCGCCGCGATACCGGATGTCAGTGCTGCCGACTGTGCCTGCCAAACCGGCGGTGACGCGGGTTCCCGACGGCGCATCCGGTGCTGCGCTCCTTGGGCATCGCTGGCTGTTGTCGCCCGCGGCATTGGGTCAGTTCCTCGCGGCATTGCCTGCGCCCATGCAGCTCGGGAAGGTCGAATTCGACGACGGCACATGGCGAACCGCGTTCGGCTGTGACGGCGCCGCGGCGACTGGGCGCGATATCAGCGAGTACGGCAGCTGGCCGGCGGCGATCGCGGCGGGCGCCGTCTAGCGCTTCTGCCACACGGAGACGTGCCGCGTGCTTTCGTGGGTGAACGGTCTGTGGTCCCAGTCCTCCCCGCGCTCGACGAGCGACAATCCGGCGATGCGCGCCATGAGATCCAGTTCGGCAGGCCAAACGTAGCGAAATGAGATCGACCGCAGCCGCGCCCTGCCGTCGATGTCGTCGACGTAGCTGGAGCTCATCTCCTGTGTGGCGCAGTCGTATAGGTCATAAGCCCAACATTGCTCGCCGACGTCGAACGGGACGGCGCGTTGACCTGGCGGCAGTAACCGTAGCGCCGGGACACTGACCTCGATGACGAAACTCCCGCCGGGCTGCAGGTGCTCGGCGGCGTTGATGAAACACGCGACCTGGGCGTCTTGCGTCGTCAGGTTGACGATCGTGTTGAACACGAGGTAAGTCAGCGTGAACGATCCCGGCACGCGCGCATCGGCGAAGTCTCCGATTGTCACGCCGATCTCCGCTCCACCCGGCTTCTCCCGCAGTCGAGCGACCATTGCTTTCGACATGTCGATGCCGTGCACCTCGACGCCACGCTGAGCCAGCGGAATGGCGATGCGGCCGGTACCGATACCGAACTCCAGCGCCCGGCCGTCATCGGCGAGGTCGGCGAGAACGTCCACGACGCAGTCGATCACGCTCTGGTCATGCATGCCAGAGGTCGCGGCATCGTAAGTAGCGGCGACCTCCTCGTCGAAGAATCCGTCGTCGGCGGTCACGACGGACGCGCGTCCCGCTTGGCCAGCTCGGCAAGCATCGCGTTGTACGCATTCAGATCCGCGTCGTCGTCGCGGTCGGCTGCCCTGTCGAGTCGTTTCGCATCGCGCTGATCGCTGCGCCGCCATTGGATCAGCAACGCGATCATCACCACCACAAGCGGGACTTCGCCTGCTGCCCAGGCAATTCCACCGCCCAGCCGCTGGTCGCCGAGTAAGTCGGTGTGCCAGCTGAGCGCCAGCGACCGGTAGAACGTCAACCCCAGCACCGTCTGCATGCCCATCAGCACGACACCGAAGAACGCGTGCAGTGGCAGCGACGCGAACACCATCGCGACCTTGCCCAGTTGCGGTATCGGCCGAGGTGTCGGATCGACGCCGATCACCACCCAGTAAAAGAGATAACCGCTGAGCAGGAAGTGCACGTTCATCAGCAGGTGCGCGGCATGGTTGCTCACCGCGGCGTCGAAAAGCCCGCCGAAATACAGGCCGTAGAAGCCCGCGACGAACACCACGGTGGCCACGATCGGATGGGTGAGAAACCGCGATACCCGCGAATGCAGCGCCGCCAGCAGCCATTCCCGCGGTCCTGGCGGCTCGGCCCGCCCCGCGGTCGGCAACGCCCGTAGCGCCAGCGTCACAGGCGCACCCAACACCAACAGGATCGGCACCAACATGGACAGCAACATGTGCGCCACCATGTGCATCGAAAACATCGCAGGCATATAGCGACCCAGACCTGACGACGTCGTGAACAGCAGTGCCGCGCAACCACATAGCCACGCCGCCGTGCGGCCCACCGGCCACGCGTCGCCGCGACGGCGCAAGCGGCGCACCCCGAACACATACAGCCCAGCCATGACGATCGCCGCTGTGCCGAAGATCAGGTCGAACCGCCAGTCGAACAGCACGCGCGCGACTGTCGGCGGTCCGTCGAAGCCGTAGCCGATCGCCACCTCGACGGGACTCGGCTCCGTCAGCAGCGGCGGCGGCGGTGTGCGACCCAACCCGACCGCGATGCCGAATGTCGCTGCGAAGACGGCCGCCTCGACCAGCGTCAGCCGCAACAGTGGCCCGCGCGCCTCCGGATCGGCCGCCAGCGCGACGAGCCCGCTGCGTCGCTGACGCCATCCGATGAGGCCGAGTACGCCAAGCGCAATGACCTTGCCGATCACCAACCAGCCGTACTCACTGCGGAACAGGTCCGACAGCTGGATCCGCACCAGTGCGTTGACGACGCCGCTGGCCGCCATCGCCACAAAACACCACAGGGCCAGCGCGGAAAACCGTCGGGCCGCGAGGCCCGCATACTGCCCGGACCGCAACACGTGAGCCAGCAGTGCGAACAGTCCGCCCGCCCACAGCGCGCCCGCGATCAGGTGGATCAGCAGGCTGTTGGTCGCCAGATCGTGCGCACCGCCCGCCGACGAGTGACCCGTCAGCCCCAGCGGCACGAGGCTGGCCACCGCACCCGCCAGCAGCACCGGCGTCCAGCCCCACCGCAGCACCGGCAGACTGGCCAGCGTCACGGCCGCGGCGATGAAGGCAGTCCAGCGCCAGGCTGTCGCGGTGTCGACGACGCTCGCCGCCGACCAGATGTCGAGCGGGTTGAGGTTCTCGCGCAACGGGTGGCCCGAGACGTCCGACACAGTCAGCGGCACCAGCAGCGCGGCACACACTGTCCACACCGCCGACGCCGCCGTCCCGAGCCGCAGCGCGCGGTAGCCGGCCGCGTCGAGCACGCCGTTGGACTGCGGCGGCACCAGAAACGCCGCGAACAGGAACGACCCCGCCGCCACCACGGCGGCGATCTCCCCCGCGGCCCGTAGGAACGGCAAGCCGTAGGTGGTCGCAGGCCCCGGGTTGGGCAGCCCCGTGGCGGTCAGTGCGTCGGCCAGCGACAGCGCGCCGATGCCTGCGGCCACGACACCTGCCAGCGCGGCGACACCAAGCAGCACCGGCCACACAGCACTGTTGCGCACAGTCGGGGGCGCCGCGGTGGTCATACGACCAGCGTATGGCGTCGGGCTAGGCGCCCTCGCTGCGCAGTGCCCGCCGCTTCATCTCGCGAGCGTAGAACTGCTCGCGGGCGACCTGCTCAACCTTGTCCATGTCGCCGAGGATGCCCCGCAGTTCGTCGCGGAA
Source organism: Mycobacterium sp. OAE908 (assembly GCF_017872775.1). NCBI lineage: Bacteria > Bacillati > Actinomycetota > Actinomycetes > Mycobacteriales > Mycobacteriaceae > Mycobacterium > Mycobacterium sp. OAE908. Next base: position 372,460 of record NZ_JAGGJL010000002.1, on the reverse strand, counting down.
CGCGGTCCGCCGGTCGCTGAGGTCGGCGGCGGGTGCCAGCAGGCCCTGGTCGGCGATCACCTGCCGCGCGGTCGCGAACAGCAGCGCCGATACGGCTTCGTTGCTGCGCACCCGGTTCTGTGCGACGAACTGCCTGCCGACGCCAAGCGCCATCTTGGTCAGTTCCTTTTCGCCGATCTCGGCGGGTGCGTCGAGCAACACGTCGGCCACGATTTCGTACGCCTCGAAGAACGGCCGCAGCATCGCGCTGGCGATCAACGGCTTCTTCGCGCGCAACAGCACGTCGATCTCGGCGCCACCGGCGGCCACCTGGCTCTCCCACTCCTCGTGCCAGGACATCTCCTCGGCCACATGTCCGCGGAATGCGGCGGAGTCCGCGAAGTAGAAGTCGAACTTCAGCAGATCACGCAGCCGCATCGCCTGCGACCAAAACGCTTCCAGCCGATCGGATTCCGCGCGGGCCGCAAACACGAGCGCCAACTCGACGATCGATGTTTCGAGGAAAGCGTCGATGAGGGTGTTGCGGTAGAACGCTGCCTCATGCTCGTTCTCGGGCGCGATCCGCCACACCGGCTCCCTGCCGCCCTCGACGCAGGTCACGGGGTGACCGTTGGACAAGGCGTCGAGGGCTGCGCGAACGCCGTCGGCCGTGCGAAGCCGCAACGCGCTGTTGGTCATTGGCGTCTGCTTGCGTTCCAGGTAGTCCAGCGAGTCCTGCAACGTGTGATGAAGCTGGTCCAGCGTCAGTGCCACCCCGCGGGTGGTCAGCAGCAGCGCCGACACCAGCGCCGTCGCGTTGACGGGGGTGGCGCGCAGAATCCGCCACGACACCTCGAACGCCATCTTTTGCAGCGCAAGGCGTTTGGCGGCTTCGTCGGTGGTCATCGGGCCGTGCGGTTCGCCGAGGTATTCACGCATCGACACTGCTTCGGGGAAGCGCACGTAGATCTTGCCGTAATTGCGCTCGCCCTGGGCCTTGATGAAGTTGTACATCCAGGACAGGCTTTCGGGCGTCTTCTCGCCACCACGGGCGTACGCGGCGTATTCAGCGGTCTCGTGTAACTGATCGAAACTGATCGACACCGGTTGCAACAGGATGTCCTCGCTGCGTCCGTCGAGGTAGGCATCGGCGACATATGCGAGCAGACCGAGCTTGGGCGGCAACATCTTTCCGGTGCGCGACCGGGTGCCCTCGATCGACCAGCTCAGGTTGAACCGCTTCTCGACGATGTAGCCGACGAACTGCCGCAGCACGTACTTGTACAGCGGATCGTCGAGCTTGCGCCGCAGGAAGATGACCCCGGAGTGGCGCATCAACGGGCCCATGAATCCGAACGACAGGTTGATGCCCGCGAAGGTGTGGACGGGTGGCAGCCGGTTCTCCTGCATCGCCACGGGCACGATCACACCGTCGAGGTAGGACCGGTGCGAGAACAGGAGCACCGCGGGATGATGTTCCAAACCGCGCCGCATTGCCTCGACTTCGGCGCGGTCGTAGTCGATGTTGGGATCGAAGCCGCGGCTGAAGATGGCGCGGCCCAGCGACGGAATCAGGTCAACCGAGAACCGACTCCATCCGGTGGACAGTTCGTCGAGCATCTCACCGGCTTTGTCGACTGTCGCACCGGGAATCTTTTCCAAACCCTCACGAAACCGTGCCGATGCCAGCAGTTCGGGCTTGATCAGCCGTGGCGACTTGTACTCGGGGCCGAGGAGGCGCAGCTCAACGCGCTCGATCGCCAGGATCGCCCGTCGGATGACGAATCGTGCGAATTCCCTTGGGTTTTCAGCGACGGTGGTCTCATGCCATTGCTGTCGCAACTCAGAGACCTTCGCGGGTTCACCGGCCACCACCCTGGCGCGCGAGGGATCCTTCCGCAGAATCCGCTTCTGCAGCATCTCCGGCGGTCGGTAGGTGTCACGACCGGAAAGGAACGCGACGACCTTGGATCGGGTGGGCAGGCCACCGGGCACCCAGAACACGCGCACCGGCACGACCGATCGATCCTCGTCGGTGTCCAACTCCTCGACCAGCGACGCCAGCGTTCCCGGCGGCGGGTCGTCGTCGGCCGGTAGCCGCAGCACGTCGACGTTGGAATCCGGGTGCTCGCGGCGCTGGCGTGCCAGCCAGTCGTTCAGTAGCGCCTCTTCGGCGGGCGATGACACCGAGGCGAGCACGAGCGCGTCGTCAGTCGCGGTGAACGCCGCGAACTCATCGGCGGAGATTTTCACGACCGGCCCTTTGCGGCAGCCTTTTTCGCCGTCTTCTTGGCGGGTGTTTTCTTCGCCGGTTTCTTTTCGGCGGCCTTGGTCGTCGCTTTCGTTGCCGCCGTCGTCGCCGTCTTGGCCGGCGCCTTCTTAGCAGGTGCCTTCTTCGCCGCCGCCTTCTTGGCAGGTGCCTTCTTCGGTGCCGCTTTCTTGGCAGGCGCCTTCTTGCGCTTGTACAGCGGATGCGTCGGCACCTCGTCGTGCGGCCAGTCCTTCAAGGTGTCCAGGTACAGCTGACGCACCTCGGCGATGCGCTCGGAAAGGTTGTCGTGGGTCCAGTCGTCGACGGGGATCGGCGGGTAGACGACGACGTCGACGGTGCCGGGGTTGAACGTGCTCGAGTCGCGAGCGGCGATGACCTCGGCATTGCGGATCACGATGGGCACGACAGGTATGCCTGCCGACATCGCGATCCGAAACGGTCCCTTCTTGAATTGACCGACCTCGGTAGTGTCCAGGCGGGTGCCCTCAGGCGCGATCAGGATCGAAAGTCCTTTGCGCGCAAGCTCCTCGACCTTCTTGAGCCCCTCGACCGCCTTCTTCGGGTCGTCGCGATCGATGAACGCGGCGTCCATGATCTTGCCCATGGTGCCGACGATCGGATCGTTCTCCAGCTCCTTCTTTCCGACCGACGTGAAGTTGTCGCTGACCAGGGTTCCCGCGATCATCGGGTCGGCCTGGTTGCGGTGATTGAAGATGAACACCGCGGGCCGTTTGGCGGTCAGATTCTCCTTGCCAAGGACGTTGAGGTTGATGCCGGTGGCCGTGAGCAGTGTCCGGCCGAACGTCGAGGTGAAGAAGTTGACCCCGGTGCGCTTGTTGCGGGTCAGCAGACCCAGGCCGAGCGCGCCTGCCGCGATCGGCACCATCGATGCGATTCCCGCAGCGGTCCGCAACTGCGAAACCGGATTGGCGCCACTGCGACTGGTGAACCGCAGCACGGGCCAGCCCCGCTTGGCGGCGACCGCGGCGAGCTTGCCCGCCGGGTTGGTCGGTCGCGGATTGCCGACGAGATACATCAGCGCGACGTCCTCGTCACCATCGGCGTAGAAGTAGCTCTTCGCCAGGTCGACGCCGTTCTTGGCAGCGAACGCCTGTACGGCCCTTGCCTTTCCGGGCCCCCAGATGATGGGCGTGAGCACTTCGCCGGTCAGGCAGCCGTTCTCGTCGACCTCGAATTTGTTGCTCAACACGTTCTCGATGCCGAGGAATCGCGCGACGGGCTCCACCTGGACCGTCAACGCCGAAGAGCTGAGCACGACGGTGTGGCCGCGGGCCATGTGGGCGCGGACGAGTTCACGCATCTCCGGGTAGATGCGACCGACGATCTTCTGCACGAAGAGTCGCTCGGCCAATTCGTCGATGTCCGCCAGCGAGTTTCCGCGCAACATGCGGGCGCCCTTGCCGATGAGATCCTCGAACTCGGAGCGACCGAGTTGATGGTTGAGGCCGGCCTGCACCATGCCGATGAACTCGCCGACTGACATCTGCCGCCTGCGCAGCCGATCCTGGGTCATGACGACGCCGGTGAACCCGGCTACCAGAGTGCCGTCAAGATCGAAGAACGCGCCGACCTCAGGGCCCGGCGGACTCGCCTCGATCTCGGCGACCGACCCGGGCAGCCGCATCGATCGGGGATTTGGCTGACCGTTGGCCGAAGTCATTGCGCCGCACTTCCGTTGGGTGACACTGGGGTGGGTTCTGGGGTCTCGACGGTGAACGTCGCTGGTACGGCCCGACCGTCGCCGCCCAGCGCGAGCACCTCGTCGAAGCCGGCCAGCAGGCAGCGGGCCCACAGGTCGGCGTCGTCGATCGATGCACGGTCGTAACGCGTGCTGATGGTGCAGTATCCGGCACGAGAGATCAGCACGACCATCATGGCGACACCGGGCAGGGGTCCAATGCCGTACTGGCGCAACACCTTCGCGCCCGCTATGAAGGTATCGCCCGCGTAGACCGGCACATTGCTGGCCTGGACGTCTGAGTTGACGATCGATCCCGCCATCGACTCGAGCACGGAATCGGGCATGAGGGTGAGCACCGGCGCGATAGCGCCGACCATGTCGATGGCACGCTCCTCACGCTTGCGGGTCATCTGCGACCGAATGTTCTTGATGCGCACTTCGGGGTCCTGCAGGCCGACCGGGGCGGCGAGGTTGACGCCCGCAAATCGGTTGCCGCCGGCAGGATCTGCCTCGGAGCGCAGGTTGACCGGCACCGCCATCGGCAGCGCGTCGATCGGCACGCCCTTGGCTTGGTGGTACAGGCGCAGGGCGCCGCACAGGCCTGCCAGATAGGCGTCGTTGATGGAGCCGCCGGCGGCCTTGGAGGCCTTGTGCAGCGCGCCGAACTCGATGTCGATGGCATCGCTGCGCGACGAGAGACTGCGACGCCGCAGCACCGGTGACGGCGGGGCGACGGGTCCGACGACGCGGGCACCGGACATGGCGTACTCGACGACTCCGCCCATGTTGGCTATCGGATCGCGGACGACCCTGCCGACAACGTGCGCTGCGCCGAACAGCACGCCGCGCACCCGCCCCGCGATGGTGCCGGGAAGCCGGTTAATGCCTTGGCGCATCAGGTCATTGGGCGAAAGGTCCTGGGGAACCGGCAGCGGCGGAGGCGCCTGGGGTGGTGGATCGCGTTCGAGGTCGTAGAGGTTGGCGAACATCTCGACGCCGCCGACACCGTCGGTCACGGCGTGGCTGAGGTGTACCAACTGCGCGGCGCGGCCGCCTTCGAGGCCCTCGACCAGGGTCGCGGTCCACAGCGGCCGGGAGATGTCGAGCGGCGACTGCGCCGCTATCTCGGCGAGGTCGAATACCTCGCGCATGGTGCCCGGCTCGGGGACCCGCATGCGGCGCACGTGGAAATCCAGATTGAAGTCCGGGTCGATCACCCACCGCGGCGCCACAGTGGGCAGCGTCGGCATGACGACCTTCTGCCGCAGCCGAAGCACCTTGCGCGAGGCGTGGTCGAACCTTGCCCGATACGCGGCCCAGTCCGGGGTGGTGTCGAGCAGTTCGATGGTCATGATGCCGGAGCGAGTGCGCGGGTGGGCTTCGCCGCGATGCAGTATCTGATCGAACGCGCTGAGTTCCTCCGGAAGTCCGTCCGCGTCGAGTTCCGGCATGTCGCTCATGCTCGTCGCTCCCCTCCTTAACGCCTGAATGCTGCCACAACGCTAGTCCGCCGCCCGGCGGCACGCTGTGCCTTTGTAGCGGTTGCGAGCCCAGGATTCCCGGTCGCCGCCTTTTATACCGACGAGTCGCGCGGCGGACTCAGCGGTGCATTCTTGGGGTCAGTCGCGGACCGGGCGCGGCAGCTGGCGAAACGAGGAGGCGTCCAACACACCTGTTAACTGACCATTCCTGCTCGGCGTAATCCGGAGAGTGACAGATGCGCCATGGTCGTCTGGCTGGACGTAGTAACACTCATCGGTCTCCGGGCAATAGATGCAGACCGTATCGATCGCCCCCTTGTCCAAAGGGGTCATATGCGTCCCGTTGCGGTCCGCCCACATCGAGCGGAAATGAACTTTGACGGCACCCGCGCGTGCAGAGCGGTACTTCACCTGGAGGCGTTGAAACTCTCCGTCCGCGTAGGAGACGAGATCGAACGGCGCGTGCTCGGTAGCGGGAAACAGAACCGTAAACCCTTGGCCCACCAGATCGGCATGGGCTTTCGCCACGGCTAGATCGCCCTTGTCCTTCGTGTGATGCCTAGCCATCGATATCAGAGTAGTGGCTGGCCCATCCATCGGTCCGCGGGAATTCGCTAGGGTGGGTGCGCTGCCCCCGTAGCTCAGCGGACAGAGCAGCCGCCTTCTAAGCGGTAGGTCGCAGGTTCAAGTCCTGCCGGGGGTGCTGTGTGATGCGCATTGACTGATCCGCAAATTCGACTAGGAACACTCGCGCGGCGCCGATCAGAAGCGCTAGGTTGCTAGATGAACGTTGGAGGGGCGCCGGCAGTGAGCGGTACGGGCAAGAAGCGGGTGAGCAGGGTTGCGATGACCGCCGCCGCGCTCGGCGTCGCGACCACCGTGGCCGGCGTTGCTGCCACCCAGCCCGCGTCGATCTCGGCCCCGCTCGTCGACCTCGCGGCGCTGATTGTCGTCGGCAGTTCGACGCACCCCGACGGCGGCGGGAACGAAAACTTCTTCCAAGGGATGTTCAATCAGGCGCCCTACAACACCGGCGACGACCTCGAACACGTCAACTTCTTCACCGGGCCGTTCGGCATCAATCAGGCCCTGCAAGCGCACTCCGACGAGACGAACGCCGTGCTCTCCTCGGGGTGGGGCGCGGCGAACACGAGCCTGCTTCTGATGGCGCTGCAGGCCAGCCATGACCCCGTCTTGTCCAAGACGGTGTTCATTCTCGACAACAACGTGTCCCGGCCTAACGGCGGCTTCGGCACCCGCTATCCGTGGTTTGCGCTCATCGGGGTCAACCCCATCCCGTCGCCGACCGACACGGACGCTCTCGGTCTCGTCGACGTCGGCTACGAATACGACTACAACTCCAACGCTCCCGCCGACGTGCTCAACCCCGTCGCCGCTGTCAACTCTCTTGTCGCCTATCTCTACCGCCACCTCAACCAGAACGACCTGGACCTCCCGGTGAACCCCGACGGATCACCCGCGGTCAGCTGCGGTAGCGCCAATACATGTGGCATCACGGACAACGGCGCCGTCCTCGAGTGTCCCGACGCGCAATGCGGCGCGATACCGGAGGGCGACCGGGTCGCCGCGTACGTCACGCAACGCGGGAAGACCACCTACGTCACCTACACCAGCAAAGGCTTGCCGCTGACCAATCTGATTCGCCTTGTCCCGGTCGTCGGCAATGCCATCGCCGACGCCACCGAACCGGTGCTGACCGCTCTCGTGAATTCGGCTTACCCGAACGGCAATCCGATCCCGGCAGACCCGAGCAAGTACCAGCCGGCGACGCCAGGCTCGTCGCTGCCCCAGCTCGCGTTGACGCTCCCGGCAGCCCTGCAACAAACGCCCACCGAGTCGACGTTGAAGACGGAAACGACGACCAAGCTGTCCGACAAGAAGAAGATCGCCGCGACAGACACGACCGACGAGTCCAAACCGTTGACCAACGTGGTACGCGACAGCGAGAAGGCTGAGCCGCAGGGCAACGCAGACGAAGACGTTACCACCTCGAATTCCGTTGTCACCGTTGAGAAGTCAAGCGCTGACGACCCGAAGGGCACCACGAAGCCCAAAGAGAACAAGGCAGGCGCCGACGAGGAGTCGGAAGCCTCCAAAGCCGGAGAATCCTGAAACTGGCATGTTGCAGCTACCGCTACCTATTGCGTTGGCACAGAACCTAACTCACCGAGGGAACTTCGACACGATCTTGTCGGCGACGTCGGCCGCGGCGGTGATTGCGTCCTGCTGCTGCGGCTTACACGCCTGAATGTCCAGCACCACGTTCGCGGCAACTTGCAGCACGCGCTGACACGACCGGACCTGATCGCCGCTTGTCCGCGTGTACGGCAGCGCTAGCCGGTTGTCGGTTTTGGTGAGGTCGCCACTTCGCCAGCCCGGCAACACCTGGCCGTTGAGTTGGATATTCAGTGTGTGATTGCTGCACTTCGACCATCGGTCGGTCGACTCGGTGAGGAACTGCCGTGCCCCATCCGCGGTTCGGTAGGACACGACCGATTGCACGACGAGGAAGTTCCAGTTGTCGGTGTCGGGTACCCGAACCAGTTGTTGGCGCACCGATTTCCAGTGACTCGACTCGTAGATCGGCGCCTCGTTGACCTGCCAGACGCCCAAACAGTTGATGTTGGGCAGCAGGTTGCGATGATCGCCCATCTGCGAGACGGGCGTATGCGAGACCATCCCGTTGGTGCCCACGATCGCGTTCAGTTCATCGGCAGTGGCGAGCGACGCGGTCAATGCGGAGTCAGGAACCAACTTCGGTTCCGACGCACCCGAAGCCGCCCCATCGCAACCGGCAAGGACCAAGCTGAGCAGCGCCCCAAAGACAAAGTGTTTCACCGAATTACGCGTGCGTCCCGGCGTTGGCGCAGGCCTGCTGAACCTGTTCGGCCTGGGCGTTCATCTCGGTGGCCGTGCTGTTGAGGCTGTCGCCGGGGATACGCAGTCCCATCTTCACAAGTAGCTTGCTCGCGCCGAGCGACCAAATCCGCATCGGGTTCGCGATCGACGGGTCCAGGCCCGGCGTCTGCGCCGCCTGCATGGCCACGGCGGCGGACTGTCTCAGCGCAGTCCGACCGGTGACATTGCTGGTGTCGACGGCGGGGTCGGCGTAGTCGGATCCCTCGAAGCTGTCGGCGAACTCGCCGTAGTAACTCGAGGACGTATCCAGCACCTGGGCGAATGCGTCACAGGCCTGCAGCGCGGCGGGGTCGGCATTGTCCGACGTGGGGCCAGCGGCGACCTGAATCGGACCCGCCCCCTGCCCGTCGACGGTGTAGTCGTCAGCGAAAGCGGTTGGGGCGAGCGCCAGTCCGATGCCCAACGCGAGAACGGACGCGGCAACGCTTCGTTCACGGGCGTGGAATGCCTTCAATGTTCTCCTCCAAGGTTGTCGGTCTCGCAGCCTCGCTGAGTTTGCGTTGACCCGCTGGCACGCGTTGCACCGGCCAGCCAAACCCACGTCGACGAGCCCCGTCCAGTCTCGAGGGCAATAAGCAACGCGACCTACGGTCAATCGCCAAAGTGTCCAATTGGTTAACTACCGGCCAACGGCCGATATCTAGTTGCAGTCCATCGGCTTTCGCGCGCCTGTGAGGAGGATTACATCTGTCTGTGGTCTGGACAAGAGTGCATGTCACAAGACGCCGATTCGATGGGAACCGGGCGCGAACTGTTTGCGGTGTGTTCACCGTTTGGAAACCCCACCATTAGAGGCTCCCTCGCGACACATCCGTTACAGATCCGTTGTGTTCAGACCACGAGAGGCGCTATCCCAACCATGTTGAATCGCTTTGCCATGTTGGCATCCGTCTGCGTCGCGATACCCGTCGCGGCCGTCGCGCCCCTCGCGCAGGCCGACCCTCCTCCGCCGTCGGATCCGGCCGTGCCCGTGAATGCCACCAACCCGCTGCCGCCGGAGGGCGCCGTTCCGTCAGGTCCTCCCGGAGTGCTCGACACGCCGGACGGCTGGCACCTCGAGGTGGTCGGCAGCAATGAGACGCAGCTGCCCGTCGCTCCATTGACCACCGCGATCTCGTCGCGCGAGTACCTGATCGCAGGCACCTTCGTCGGCAAGATCACCGGCGGCGGCAAGACGAAGCTGACCGGCGGCTCGATGGAGGCCGGCGAGCAGATCGGTTGCGGCATCATCTCCGACGAGACGGAGATCAACCCCGGCGCCAGCTTCACGCCGAGCATCAACCTGCCGTTCACCAAGGCGTCCGGCGCCTTCGGCATCAGCCTGCAGGGCAAGGTGTACCTGAAGCCCGGCACCGTCACCACCGTCGCGATCGACAAGAAGTCGTTCAAGGGCACGACGACCCGCATCACGATCACGGGCGTCCGGATCAAGACCGACCAGTGCGCCGGCCAGTCCTTCATCCGCTCGTACGCGACGCTGACGAGCTCGACCGACAACACCGACGACGTCATCACCTACCTCGGCGTCACCAAGGCCGTTTAACCCCAGTCGAACTCGAACGAAAGAAAATAATGGTGAATCGCTTTGCTGCACTGGCTGCCTGCTCGCTGATCCCGCTCGGGACGGCGTCGATCGCTTCGGCGGACCCCGGCGACGACGGACCGCCACCGGACAACGGCGTGGTCGCGTCGGCCGAACCGGGTGTGGTGACGTCTCCCGACGGTTGGGTGCTGACCGTAGTCGCCAAGGACGAGACGCAGTTGCCCGTCGCACCACTGACCACTGCGGTGTCGTCGCGCGAATACCTCGTCGGCGGCACCTTCACGGGAACGGTTACGGGCAGCGGTAAGACGAGCCTGAACGGTGGCACGCTCGAGGCCGGTTACCAGATCGGTTGCGGCATCGAGCTCGGCCAGGTGCGTCTGATCGGCCAGGTCGGTATCGGTACCTCGGGCTCGTCGATCCCCGGTGCGAACCTGCTGCCCACCGGTTTGTCGTTCCCGATCTCGGGCACCATCGAGATCCACGCCAAGCCCGGCACCGTCTCGACCGTCACCGTCGACAAGAAGACGTTCAAGGCCGCGCCCGTCCGCGTAACGCTGAAGGACACCCACATCAAGGTCGACGGTTGCGTCGGTCAGTCCTTCCTGCGGTCCTACGCGACGCTGACGAGTTCGACCACCGACACCGACGACGTGGTGGCCTACTACGGCGTGACCAAAGCCGTCTGACGTCGGGCATGGATTCGAGCCGAAAGAGATTGGCAGTCGCGAACATCGCGGCCGCCGGATTGATCACGGTCGGTGTGGCGGTCGCCTTCTCGGCGACCGCCGCTGCCGACCCGCCACTGCCACCGGATCCGGCTCTGCCGGTGCCCGGCGCACCCGAGCCTCCGCCTCCCCCTGGGCCACCCGTGCCGGTGTTGGGTGCGCCGCTGGGCCCGCAGGGGCTCGACGTGTTGGCGCAGAACGGGCAGGACCAGAACCCGGCTGCACTAGGCGCCCCGCCGATTACCGGTCTGGACCAGACCACGGTTCTCGGCCAGAACGCGGTGCCGTCGGCGCCGGGTGCGGGCCCGGGCGTGGTGCCGAACCTGAACCCGTTCAACAACGCATACGGGCCGCAGCAGTGCATGGTGCCCTCGGCACCGGGCAAGTGCGAGCAGTTCGACGTCGCTCCAGGCGATGAGAACAACGACGTCACCCGTCGCGAGTGGCTGGGCCGCTACATCGACATGTACCGCGCAGGCATGCTCAAGGGCGGACTGCTTGGGCAGGTGCCGCAGGAGCAACTCGGCGAACCGCTGCCGGGTACCGCGCCACCGCCGGGAACCAACATCCCGCCGGGCTTGGTGCAGTTCCAGCCTGACCCGCCGCCACCGCCCGGCGCGCCGCCGCTGGTGCCTCCGCCGCCGGGCTGAGTGACTGCCGTGTCCGTTTTCCGCCAGCGTCGGAGACCTGCACGTTCATAGCGTCGGTGCCATGCAAACCGACGTCATCTCCGAACCCCGCGCACCCGTCCTCTCGACACCAGTCGTTTGTTTCATGGCGCTGGCGGCCGCACTTGGCACCGCAAGCATCTATCCGCTGCAACCCGCCATCGCCGATGTCGCGGGGTCAATGCATGCGTCGCTGGCCACAGTTGGCATCGCGTTGGCGTGCGGACCGCTCGGCTACCTGATCGGCCTCGCCCTGCTGGTTCCGCTGGTCGACCGGTTCTCGCCAAGGCACGTGTTGTCAACGCAATTCGGCGCGCTGGCCATCGCGCTCGGCGTCAACGCCGTCGTCGGCACACCGTGGCTTCTAGCCCTTGTTGTCGGAGTGATAGGTGCCGGATCGTCCGTCGGGGCCCAATTGAGTTCCGTTGCAGGACGTTTCGCAAATCCGCTGCGGCGGGCCACGGTTCTGGGCATCGTCACCGCTGGGATCTCGGCAGGCATCCTCCTGGGACGGATCGTCGGCGGCTGGCTGAATGACGAGATCGGCTGGCGCGGAATGTTTCTCGTCTTCGCCTCGGCCTGCGCCATCGTTTCGGTCGCTGCGCGCTTCGTGCTGCCCGATGCAGCAGGCAGCGTAACCGCGGGATACCTCGCATCCCTTCGCAAACTGCCCGGCCTGTACGTCCGTGTGGCAGCGCTTCGGCTCGCCGCCTGCCGCGGTGCCTTGTGGTTCTTCGCGTTCTGCTCGGTGTGGGCGGGCCTTGCGGTCGCACTGTCCCAGCCGCCGTTTTCGTATTCTTCGGAGCGCATCGGCGTTTACGCCTTCGCGGGACTGCTCGGCATCGTCGCGACCCGAGTGTCCGGCGCCTCGACCGACAGGGTCGGCGCACGACGGGTGATACTCGTCGGGCTCGTCATCGCATTGGCCGCCACCGTGACGCTGGCTGTCTGCCTGTCGAATGCAGCCGTCACACTGGCCTGCCTCGCCCTGTTCGACGCCGGCCTGTTCGCCGCCCAGGTCGCCAACCAGAGCACTGTGCTGGCGATCGATCCCACGGCACCGGCCCGGTTCAACAGCGCCTACATGCTCGTCTACTTCGTCGGCGGCACGCTGGGCACCGCATTCGGCGCGGCGGCAGTCGGATGGTTCGGCTGGCCCGCCGCCACGGCCGTCGCCGCCTGCGCCATCTCGCTGGCGATGACGATCACCGCGGCCGCTCGCTCGAAAAGCCGGTCATTAGGCTGAGGTCCGTGTCCGATCCAGTACTGATCCAGGTCGACGAGCACGTCGCCGTCATCACGGTCAACGACCCCGAGCGCCGCAATGCCGTCACCGCCGAGATCTCGGCGGCCCTGCGCGCAGCGGTCGACGCCGCAGAAGCCAACCCCGACGTGCACGCCCTCATCGTCACCGGGGCAGGCAAGGCGTTCTGTGCAGGCGCCGACCTGACAGCGCTCGGTGCCGCAACCGAGGACGGTCTGCGCGTCATCTACGACGGATTCCTCGCCGTGGCCAACTGCGCGCTGCCGACGATCGCAGCGGTCAACGGTGCGGCCGTCGGCGCGGGTTTGAATCTGGCGCTGGCCGCCGACGTTCGAATCGCCGGTCCAGCAGCGCTTTTCGATCCGCGCTTCCAGAAGCTCGGCATCCATCCCGGCGGCGGCGCCACGTGGATGCTGCAGCGCGCCGTCGGCCCACAAGTCGCCCGCGCCTCACTGCTTTTCGGCATGCGCTTCGATGCCGAGGCCGCGGTGCGGTATGGATTGGCGCTCGAGGTCGCCGACGATCCCGTTGCGGCCGCAAGGAAACTCGCCGCCGGACCGGCGGCCGCACCCCGGGACGTCGTCATCGCAACGAAAGCCTCCATGCGCGCGACTGCCAACCCCGGTGTCATGGACACCGAGCAACACCGCATCGCCGTCGACACCGAGTTGGGGCCGCAGGCCACCTCGATCACATCCCCGGAGTTCGCCAAGAGGTTAGCCGCCGCGCAGCGAAAATGACCCAACCGTTAGAAAAGCCGCCTACGCTGCTATCGGGCCGGGTCACCAAAGGAGCGGGAAATGAAGAAGCTGGCAGCTGTGCTGTTCACAGCAATGGGGATGGCTGTTGTGCCGGTGGTGGTCGCACCGGCGGCCGACGCGGACATCTGCGCGGGTGCACACGGACGCCATGTCGGGGTGGGCGGCTGCACGAACATCGCCGGTGACGTGGCGACCGGGGTCGCCATCGCGGCGGCCACCGATCCGTACATCCCCGGCGAGATACCGTGCTACACGGTCGAGGGCGTGCCGTATTACACGCCTCCTGGCGACCCCTGCTGATCAGAGGTCAAGCAGCGCCACTCCCGGCGCCTCGATGAGCTCGCGTAGCTCGCCGAGGAACGCCGCCACCGCTGCGCCGTCGACGATGCGATGGTCGAATGCGCATGTCACTGACATCGTCGGGCGCACAACGACTTCGCCGTCCACGGCGACGGGTCGTGGCTTCAGCGATCCCATCCCCAGGATCGCCGCCTCCGGATAATTGATCACAGGAACGCCCTCATCCAACCCGAGTGCGCCGAAGTTCGACACCGTGAACGTCGAGCCCTGTAACTCCGCCGGTTTCAGCGTGCCTGCCCGCGCCTCGCGGATGAGTCGCGCGACCGTCGTCGCCAACTCCCGGGTGGTCTTGTCCTGCGCATCGCTGACGACGGGCACCAGCAGTCCTCGCGGCGCGGCCACGCCGAACCCCAGGTGCACCGCGGAATGCAAATGAAGCTGCGGACCATCAGTGGTGTCGACCCATGTCGAATTCAGGTGGGAGTGATGCTGCAGCGCGATCGTCAACAACCGCAGAGTCAACACGAACGGCGTGATCGGCGACGTCTCGTCTGTGCTGTCACGCAACCGGTCGCGCAGTCGGATCAGACTCGAACAGTCGACCTGTACACCGGCGTGCGCGTCAGGTATCTGACTGCGCGACAACGTCATCCGGTGTGCCATCTCGGCCTGTACGCCGCGCACCGCGACCATCTCAGGGGTCGGCGCCGATCTGCCCGCAGCGGCGAGCACATCCTCGCGCGTGATCACTCCATCCGGCCCGCTGCCGGCCACCGCCAAAAGGTCGACGTTCAGTTCGGCCGCCAGCTTGCGCACCGGCGGCTTGGCCCGTGGTCGCTCACCGACGGATCCGCGTCTGCTGCTGTCCATCTCGTCGTCGGCGCCGTAGCCGACCAGCACTGGTTTGCGCTTCGGCCTTTCGTTCTGCGGCGCCGCTGCCGCCGGGGCGTCGGTGGCGATGCGGACCAGCATCGTGCCGACGTTCAAGGTGTCACCCTCGGCGCCGCCGAGTTCGACGACCCTGCCGGCATACGGACTGGGAATCTCGACCTCGGCCTTGTTGGTCTCGACCGTGCACAGCGTCTGATTCAGTTCGACGTCGTCGCCGACCGCGATGCTCCACCCGGTGATGGTCGCGTCTTCGAGACCTTCGCCCAAGTCAGGGACGAGAAATTCCTTGACCTGAGTTGAAAACTCTTCGCGCGAGCGCTCATCGCCGCTCATGGCTGCCTCATCGCCCGCTCGACACAGTCCAGCAGCCGATCCGGACCCGGCAGCCACAGCTTCTCCAGCCTGGCCGGCGGATAGGGCGTGTCAAACCCGGTGGCGCGCAACACCGGTGCCTCCAGGTCGTAGAACAGCTCTTCCTGAATGCGGGCGGCCAATTCGGCGCCGAAGCCCAGAGTGCGCGGGCCTTCGTGCATCACGATCGCGCGACCGGTCTTGCGCACCGAGTCGGCGACGGTGTCGAAGTCCAGCGGGTTCAGCGACCGCAGATCAACGACCTCGAGGCTCCAACCGTGCTGCTCGGCAAGTTCGGCCGCACTGAGCGCGGTGGCGACCAGCGGCCCGTACGTCGCCACCGTGGCATCCGACCCGACGCGACGCACCGCCGCGCGTCCGATCGGCAATGCGGGCGTGTGCGTGTCGACGACCTCTCGTGTCCAGTACCGCCGTTTCGGCTCGAGGTAGATCACCGGATCGCGGCTCACGATCGCCTGCCGCAGTAGCCAATACGCATCCGACGGCGTCGACGGCACCACGACCTTCAGTCCCGCAGTGTGTAGCCAGTAACTCTCGGTGGATTCCGAATGATGCTCCACCGCGCCGATCCCGCCGAACGACGGAATGCGGATGGTCACCGGCATGTCGACGTCACCGTGGGTGCGCATGCGGTACTTGGCCAGATGGCTGACAATCTGGTCGAACGCAGGCGCCGCGAACCCGTCGAACTGGATTTCGGGGACGGGCAAGAAACCCCGGATCGCCAATCCGATCGCGATCCCGACGATGCCCGACTCTGCTAACGGGGTGTCGAAACACCGTTGGTCACCGAAGGTTTCGGTCAGCCCTTCGGTCACGCGGAACACGCCGCCGAGAGTGGCGACGTCTTCGCCGAACACCAACACTCGGTCGTCGGCCGCCATCGCGTCATGCAGGGCGCGGTTGATCGCTTGGGCCATCGTCAGCGTCGGCGCGGTAGGCACCGTGGTCAGCATCGGTCCCCGCGGTTCGGGTACGTCGTCGCCGTGCATCGGGGGCCGCTCGATGATCTGAGTCATGTCAGGCCTCCTTCGCCAACTCGTCGCGCAGTTGTTCGCGTTGTCGAACCAGGTCTGGGGTGATGTCGTGATACACCGTGTCGAACATCTCGCCGACGTCGAAATCGTCTGCGCCGACGACTGATTCGCGGAGTTCGGTTCGCACCCGCTTCGTCCTGGCCGCGACACGCTCCTCCAGCCGGTCGGTCCACACGCCGATGCTCTGCAGATAGGTGCGGTACCGATCGATCGGATCCAGCGCAGCCCAGTGCGCGACTTCCACGTCGGAGCGGTAGCGCGTCGGGTCGTCCGACGTGGTGTGCGGACCCATCCGATACGTGATGGCTTCGATCAGCGTCGGGCCGCCACCGTCGCGGGCCCGCTTGGCGGCCGCTGCGACCACTGCGTAGCAGGCCAGTACGTCGTTGCCGTCGACGCGAATGCCCGGCATCCCGTAGCCGATCGCCCTGTGCGCGATCGATGGCGCCGCCATCTGGTGACTGACGGGCACCGAGATCGCCCAACCGTTGTTCTGGACGAAGAACACACAGGGCGCGTTGAAGACCGCCGCGAAGTTCAGCGCCTCGTGCGCGTCGCCCTCGCTGGTGGCGCCGTCGCCGAGGAACGCCAGCGTCACGGAGTCCTCGCCCAGCCGCTGGGCGCCCATCGCAGCCCCGACCGCGTGCAGGCCGTGGGTGCCGATGGGGATGGAGATCGGCGCACAACAGCGCTCGGTGAAGCCGAGTCCGCCGTGCCACTTGCCCCGCCACACGGCGCCCATCTGCGCCGGCGTGATACCGCGCAACAGGAACGCACCGATCTCGCGGTATTGGGGGAACAACCAGTCGGTCTTGCGCAGGCATGCTGCGGCGCCTATTTGCGCGGCCTCCTGGCCACGGCAGGAGGCGAACAGCGCCAGTTCGCCCTGGCGTTGCAGGTTGACGAATTCGCTGTCGAGGCCACGTGTGACGACCATCAGCTCGTAGAGCCAACTCAGTGTTTCGGGCGGCAAATCGCGGCTGTAGCGATCCTCGGCTGTGGGTGACCCGTCGGGGTCCACCAGCCGGATCGGCGCGAGCTCGACGCTCGCAGCATCCGCAGCCGGCTGCACAAAAGGCAGAGCCATAACGCCTCCTTCAGGTCTCAGTCGCGGCATGTTTCGCCGTTAGACCGTGAGGTGCTCAGCGCCAAGACGATCAGAGCAAACCCCTGGTGAGGGGCCGTCTGACAGCTACCGGGGTGTGGAGCTGGTCAGACCGTGCGCTCTGCTCGCCCCAACACTGGGGCAATTTCCATTATGCGCTCGAACATCCGTCGCGCCCGCTGAACAGCCACCGCCTGCGGGACGTGTCGCCCTCAGTACTGCCGGTCTACCGCTGACCCGGTGCAAGCGCGACGATCCGTTCCGCCCGCCGCAGCACGGGGGCGTCGACCATCAACCCGTCGTGCTGGAAGACGCCACGCTCGTCGGCCACCCGCGCAAGTACGGCCCGAGCCCATTCGACCTGCTCGGGCGTGGGCGCATAACCGGCGCGGATGACGGCCACCTGCGACGGGTGGATCGCAACCTTGGCATCGAACCCGACGGCCACCGCATCGTCGACCTCCGCCGCAAGGCCGTCGAGATTCTTGATGTCGAGGTACACCGAATCCAGCGCCATCCGACCGTATGCCTTGGCCGCGAGGAGGGTTTGCGAGCGGACATGTCGCGCCACCTCGCGATAGCTGCCGTCCGGATACCGGTTGGCGGTGCCACCGAGCACCGCGAAGAGGTCTTCAGCGCCCCACATCAATGCCAGCGAGTTGTCCATCCGCGCTAACTCGTTGACCGCCAACGCGCCCAGGGGCGTTTCGATCAAAACCACCACATCCAACGGTGCGAGGTCACGAATCTGTTGCGGGTCTTCGGTTTTCGCGAGCATGACGGTCGTGTAGGCCGTGCTCTTCAGCGCTTCGAGATCGAGCTGGTGGTCCGGGGTGGCGCTGGGGTTTATGCGCACGACGGTGCGCTCGGGATCAAGGGGCGTCTCGATCAGCGCCTTGCGGGCCGCTTCGCGGTCCTTGGCCGCGACGCCGTCCTCGAGGTCGAGTATCACCACATCGGCTGCCGCGGCGGCCTTTTCGAATCGCTCCGGGCGATCGGCCGGGCAGAACAACCACCCCGGCCCGGTGTGCGTGAGCGCCATCATTCCTCCGGCTTCTTGCGCACCATGGTTTTGCGTGATGCAGTCGCCACGATATCGCCGTGCTGATTGCGTCCGGTGTGCGCGAACGTCACGATGCCTTCGCCCGGGCGGCTCTTGGACTCCCGCTTGTCGGTGACCTCGGTCTCGGCGTACAGCGTGTCGCCGTGGAACAGCGGCTTGGGGAAGGCGACGTCGCCGAAGCCGAGATTGCCGACGATCGTGCCCTGCGTCAGCTGCGCCACCGACAAGCCGACCAGCGTCGACAGGGTGAACATCGAGTTCACCAGCCGCTGATGAAACGGCGGCAGCGCGTCAGAGAACGCGGCGTCGAGGTGCAGCGCCTGGGTGTTCATCGTCAGCGTGGTGAACAGGACGTTGTCGGCCTCTGTGATCGTGCGGCCGGGCCGGTGCTGATAGAGCACACCTGTCTCGAACTCCTCGAACCACAGCCCGCGCTGAACAACTATGCGCTTGTCGCTCACAGTCCCGCCTCGCGCGCGATCAGCATCAGCTGCACTTCCGTTGTCCCCTCACCGATCTCGAGGATCTTGCTGTCGCGGTAGTGGCGCGCGACTGTGTACTCGTTCATGAAACCGTAGCCGCCGAACACCTGGGTGGCGTCGCGGGCATTGTCCATCGCAGCCTCGCTGGCCACCAGCTTGGCGATCGCCGCTGCCTTCTTGAACGGCTTGCCCGCCAACATGAGTGCGGCCGCGTCGTAATAAGCCGTGCGGGCGGCGTGGGCCCGCGCCTCCATCCGCGCAATCTTGAACGCAATGGCCTGGTAGGTGCCGATCGCAGCACCGAACGCCTCGCGCTCCTTGGCGTATTTCACGCACTCATCGACACAGCCCTGCGCGGCGCCAACAGATAACGCCGCGATGGCGATGCGGCCCTCGTCGAGGATGCGCAGGAAGTTGGCGTACCCGCGGCCGCGTTCGCCGAGCAGGTTCTCGGCGGGCACCCGGACGTCGTCGAACGACAAGGGATGGGTGTCCGATGCATTCCAGCCCACCTTGTTGTACGCGGGCTCGGCGGTGAACCCCTCGGTGGGCACCGGCACCAGAATCGACGAAATCTCCTTGCGGTCACCGGCATCACCGGTCACCGCGGTGACCGTAACCAGCTTGGTGATGTCGGTGCCCGAGTTCGTGATGAACTGCTTGGAGCCGTTGATGACCCAGTGTCCGTCGTCCAGCTTGGCCGTGGTCTTGGTGGCGCCCGCATCGGTGCCGCCGCCGGCCTCGGTCAGTCCGAACGCGCCGAGCGCCTTGCCACTTGCCAAGAGCGGCAACCATTCCTGCTTCTGCTCCTCATTGCCGAACCGGTAAACGGGCATCGCGCCCAGCGACACACCAGCCTCCAGCGTGATCGCCACGCTCTGGTCGACCTTGCCGAGTTCCTCGAGTGCCAGGCACAGCGCGAAGTAGTCGCCACCCATGCCGCCGTACTCCTCGGGGAACGGCAGACCGAACAGCCCCATGTCGGCCATCCCCGACACCACTTCGTACGGGAACGAGTGCTCCTCGTCGTGCTTGGCGGCGACGGGAGCCACCACACTGTTCGCGAAGTCGCGCACGGTCTTGGCGAGTTGTTCGTAGTGATCCGGCAGCAACCCGGTAGCCAGAAAATCAGACATCAGCTTCTTCTTTCGTATCTGCGGTGATCCTGGCCAGCGGCTGGCCCACCTTGACCTGGTCGCCGACGGCGACGAGTAGTTCGACGGCGCCGTCGACCGGCGCGGACAATGCGTGCTCCATCTTCATGGCCTCCACGGTGACGACGACCGTGCCTGCCGCCACGCTCTGGCCGTCCTCGACACCAACGGCCACAACGGATCCGGGCATCGGGCTGGTCAACTCGGCATCACCGCTGAGCTCGTCGTCCGGCCGCACGGGTGCTTCGCGGACTTCCTCGAGCATCGCGGTGTGCCCGCCACCCGACAGCCAGATCTGGCCGTCCGTCACCGCCACGAGGTACCCGGTGCGCAGACCGTCGAGCGTAACGGTCAACCGGTCGCCATCCAGAGATGTTGTGAGCGATCGTTTTTCGCCACCCTCCACCTGCGCGGTGGCCGCTGCCGGGGTGCCGGTCAGATACACGTGATCGGTGCGCTCGCCGGCGTGCAGCCGAACTATCGTTGGCGCGCGCTGCCCCACGCGCCAGCCCGACGGCACCTCCCACAGATCGCTGACGTGCGCCGGCCACAACCTCAGCCACTTGTAGGCCGCAGCGGCGATCAGCTCGTCGTCGCCAGGCTCGAACGCGACGTAGTCCGGGGTGCGACGGTCCAGCAGCCCCGTGTCGAGGCGGCCGGCGGCGACATCGGCGTCGGCGAGCAGGAAGCGCAGGAAGTCGATGTTGGTGGTGACGCCGAGGACCGCGGTATCCATCAGCGCGCGGTCCAACGCACGCAGAGCGGCGGGCCGGTCGGCGGCGTGCGCAATGACCTTGGCCAGCATCGGGTCGTATTCGCTGCCGATGACCATGCCGGCCGCAAGGCCGGAATCCACCCGCACACCAGGCCCCTCGGGCTCGGCGAGGTCCAGCACATCGCCGCCGGTGGGCAGGAAGCCGCGCGCGGGATCCTCCGCGTATACCCGCGCCTCGATGGCGTGGCCGTGCATCGCGATCTCGTCCTGCGCAACCGGCAGCTTCTCCCCTGCCGCGATGCGCACCTGTAGCTCGACCAGATCGACGCCGGTGACCATCTCGGTGACGGGGTGCTCGACCTGAAGGCGGGTGTTCATCTCCATGAAGAAGAACTCGTCGGGCCGGTCGGCGGAGACGATGAATTCGACTGTGCCCGCGCCGGTGTAGTCGACACTGCGGGCGGTGTCGCACGCGGCCGCCCCGATTCGCGCCCGGGTCGCGGGGTCGAGCAGCGGCGACGGTGCCTCCTCGATGACCTTCTGATG
This sequence comes from Mycobacterium sp. OAE908, assembly GCF_017872775.1. Classification (NCBI taxonomy): domain Bacteria; kingdom Bacillati; phylum Actinomycetota; class Actinomycetes; order Mycobacteriales; family Mycobacteriaceae; genus Mycobacterium; species Mycobacterium sp. OAE908. The sequence continues at coordinate 351,457 of NZ_JAGGJL010000002.1, read as the reverse complement.
CCGCCGCTGCAGGCTGCACTCGCGCTCACCGAAGTGAACGACGTTGCCGTACCCATCGGCGAGCACCTGTACCTCGATGTGCCTGGGATTCAACACAAACCGTTCGAGAAACAGCGTGTCGTCGCCGAATGCCGACGCGGCCTCGCGACGCGCACTGGCCAGGGCGGCGGCTAACTCCGTGGCCTCGTGCACCACTCGCATGCCCTTGCCGCCACCTCCGGCCGACGGCTTGACCAACACCGGATAACCGACCTCGTCGGCGCCGGCTATCAAGTCGGCGTCGGTCAGTCCTGGGCGGGACACGCCAGGCACGACCGGCACGCCGAACGCGGAAACCGCGGCTTTCGCGGCGATCTTGTCGCCCATCGTCTGGATCGCCGTGGCGGGCGGCCCGATGAACACAATGCCTGCCGTTTGGAGCGCCGTGGCGAATTGTGCGTTCTCCGAGAGGAATCCGTATCCGGGATGGACGGCCTGCGCGCCGGTGCGCTTCGCGGCGTCGACAACGGCCTCGATGTCGAGGTAGCTCTGGCGGGCGGGCGCGGGCCCGATGTGCACCGCGACATCCGCCTCGGCGACGTGGCGGGCGCCGGTGTCGGCATCGCTGAACACCGCGACCGAACGGATCCCCATCGCGCGCAAGGTGCGAATGACTCGCACCGCGATCTCGCCACGGTTGGCCACCAATACTGTGTCAAAGCTCATCAGTCACATCCTGAAAACGCCGTAGGAGACCGACTCGAGCGGCGCCTGTCCGACGATCGAAAGCGCAAGCCCCAGCACTGTTCTGGTGTCGGCGGGGTCGATGACTCCGTCATCCCACAACCTGGCTGTCGAGTAGTAGGGGTTGCCCTGGTCTTCGTACTGCTGACGGATGGGCGCCTTGAACTTCTCTTCTTCTTCTGCGGTCATCTCACCGCGCACCGTCGCCAACACCGATGCGGCCTGCTCACCACCCATCACCGAGATTCGGGCGTTGGGCCACATCCACAGGAAGCGAGGAGAATACGCCCGCCCACACATCGAGTAATTCCCCGCGCCGTAGGAGCCGCCGATCACGACGGTCAGCTTCGGCACGCGTGCACAGGCCACCGCGGTCACCATCTTGGCGCCGTGTTTGGCGATGCCGCCTGCCTCGTAGTCACGGCCGACCATGAAGCCGGAGATGTTCTGCAGAAACAGCAGCGGCGTGTTGCGCTTGTCGCACAATTCGATGAAATGTGCACCCTTGAGCGCGGATTCGCCGAACAGCACGCCGTTGTTGGCCACAATGCCGACAGGATGACCGTGGATGTGCGCGAAGCCGGTGACCAGCGTGCTGCCGTACTCGGCCTTGAATTCGGCGAACTCACCGCCGTCGACGATTCGGGTGATGACCTCGTGCACGTCGTACGGCACGCGGGGGTCGACGGGCACGACGTCGTAGAGTTCGGTCTGGTCGGCGACGGCATCGACGGTCGCCCGGACGTCCCACGGCAACTCGGTCCGCGGCCCGAGGGTTCCGACGATGCGCCGCACGATCCGCAGCGCGTCGCGGTCGTCGTGCGCCAAATGGTCTGTGACACCAGAGGTCTTGGAGTGCAGATCGCCGCCGCCGAGTTCCTCGGCCGTCACTACCTCGCCGGTGGCGGCCTTCACCAGCGGCGGGCCGCCCAAAAAGATGGTGCCCTGGTTGCGCACGATGACGGCTTCGTCGCTCATGGCGGGCACATACGCTCCGCCCGCGGTGCACGACCCGAGCACGGCCGCGATCTGGGGGATCCCTTGTGCGCTCAAGTTCGCCTGGTTGTAGAAGATGCGGCCGAAGTGCTCGCGGTCGGGAAACACCTCGTCCTGGCGTGGCAGAAACGCGCCGCCCGAGTCGACGAGATAGATGCACGGCAGCCGGTTCTGGCCTGCGATCTCCTGTGCGCGCAGATGCTTTTTGACAGTGATCGGGTAGTACGTCCCACCCTTCACCGTTGCGTCGTTGGCGACGATCATGCATTCGCGACCGGAGACTCGGCCGATACCCGCGATCATTCCGGCACCGGGACATTCGTCGTCGTACATGCCGTCAGCGGCCAGCGGCGCCAATTCCAGGAATGCGCTGCCAGGATCGAGTAGGCCGTCCACCCTTTCGCGCGGCAGCAGCTTGCCTCGGCTCACGTGGCGCTCGCGGGAGCGCTGCGGGCCACCCAACGCCGCGGTAGCCAGCTTTGTGCGCAACTGGTTCACCAGCGCGAGGTGTTCGTCGCGGTGAGTACCCTGCGATGTCCTCATTCAGGACCCGTTCGTTTTGAGTTAATGACGACTAACTCGTGGTATGTTAGTCACGATTAACCGAGTTGTCTACAGGGGGTCCAGATGGCGGCACCTGCGACCACGCGGCGCGGCCGGGCGAAGTCCGACCGGCGCAGCCAATTGATCGCCGCGGCCGAACGCCTCGTCGCTGAACGGGGTTATCTGGCTGTGCGCCTCGAAGACATCGGCGCCGCCGCGGGGGTGAGCGGCCCGGCGATCTACCGGCACTTCCCCAACAAGGAGGCGCTGCTGGTCGAGTTGTTGGTCGGGATCAGCACGCGGCTGCTGGCCGGCGCCACGGCGGTCGTCGAGAAGGCGGGCGATGCCGCGGATGCGTTGGACGGCCTCATCGACTTCCACTTGGACTTCGCGCTCGGAGAGTCAGATCTGATCCGCATTCAGGATCGCGATTTAGGCCACTTGCCACCGTCGGCCAAGCGGCAGGTTCGCAAGGCGCAGCGGCAGTATGTCGAGATTTGGGTTGACGTGCTCCGGCGCTTGGACGACACGCTCACCGACGCCGACGCCCGCTTGATGGCGCATGCGACGTTCGGGTTGTTGAACTCGACACCACACAGCGTGAAACCCGGTGGCGCAAAAGCGGCCGAGGCCAGCTCGCGTGCCGTCTTGAGGGCAATGACGGTCGCCGCGCTGACCTCGGCCGCTAGTGCCGAGCGTTAATACCAGACTCTCCTACCGCCGACCGGCCGTCCGACGGATCCGAGGATCCAGAACACCGCGCCGATGACGATCAGCACGACGCCGATGTACGTGAGAACCGAGATGCCGAAAAGCAGCCCAAGGATGAGCAGAATAGCTCCCAGGACAATCATGGCTTACTCCATTTCTTTGAATTGTTAACTGCCAGTTGACTACTGGCTGGGCTCGGGAAGGTTGCAGTTCGTCACCTTTGGGTTGACCCCTGCATAGTTCAAGGGACCGACGACGACCGTCAGCGCGATGGTCCCCGCTGTCGCGCAATTGTTTTCAGAATCTCTGAAGTAATCGCGTTGGTAAGCGGCGAGCACCCCGATCAACAACCAGACGAGCACGATGACGCCGAGAATTCCGCCACCTCGCATGCTTCGCCTCCATCCGTGTAGTGCGCCACCCTGGCGCGCAGCACGGTTTACCCGGCAGACAATTTGTCCAAACCTTTGGCCAGCTACGGATTGATCACGAAATCCGGGCAGGCGCGAACGCCGCAGTGAGCCAGTCGTTCATTGCGCTGACCAGCACAGAACGGTTCTCGCGCCGGACGATTTCGTGGCCGTCGTCGTCGAACACGAGGAGTTCGACCTTGCGGCCCAGCGCACGCAACGCGTCGTACATTTGCTGCGATTCGGTTGGCGGCACATTGGTGTCGTTCAGGCCGTGCACCAGCAGCAGTGGCGCAGTCAACGCGTGCGCGCGCAGCAGCGGTGACAACCGGTCGAGCAACTCGCGGTCGCCGACCGGATGGCCGTACTTGGGATGAGCCGCCGCCGCAATCCACGGTTCGGTGGTGCGGTACCAGGTGTTCAAGTCACTCATCCCGCAGATGCTGATTCCCGCGGCGAACAGATCGGGATGAAAGGCAAGCGCCGCCTGGGTCAGGTACCCGCCGTACGACCAGCCGCAGCACGCGATGCGATCGGCAGGGGCGACACCGGATTCGACGAGATAGCGTGTCGCGTCGGCCACGTCGTCGATGGCGGCGAACCGGCGCTCCTTGTCGTCGGCGTGCATGAACGTCCGGCCGAATCCACCGGAACCGCGCACGTTCGGAAGAAACACTGCGATGCCCGATTCCAAAAGGGGCGGAAAGAATTCGTTGTAGCCGGGTCTGCCCTGGCCCTCGGGGCCACCGTGCAGGAAGATCATCGCGCCGACCGGCTGGATGCCCTCCGGCGGACGGAACAACCAGCCGCTGAACTCGAGGCCGTCTCGGGCGGTCATGATCTCGAGCGTCGGGTCGGCGGCGACGGGGCCGCTGCTCGGCTCCCTGTCCACGGGTTCCCATTCGCGGGTGCGGGGGTCGACCAGCTCAACCGTCGGCGGCATCGACGGACCCTCCACCGTCATTGCGAGCATGGAGCCGCCCGCACTGATGCTCAACTCACTGGCCACCATGCCCGGCAGTGGGATCGGCTCGTGCAGAGTGTTGTCCGCGAGTTCAAGAATTTGTAACTCGCTGGCGCCGTTGATGTTCCACAACATCGCAACCGTTGACAGATCGTCACTGACGGTGAACTCGTCGAGCTCATGGCCAGACCGCTCGGCAAGCACCTGATAGGTCACCCCGTCGGGGGTGGCGGTGACCTCCAGCAGACGGGCGTGCTCGGCACCGTTCTCACTGCGGATCAGGGCACGTACATATCCTTCCGTGCTGTTGACGCCGTAGGTCTTCGCCGGATGGTAGAGCTCGGTGAGTTCACCCTCCAGTCCCGCCCGCAGCCGTCGTGGGCTGTGGTCGTCGAGGATGATGCCCGCGTCAGTGGTCGACCCGGGATCGTATGGCAGCAAAGCGATTTCGGTCAGACCGCGCAGCATGATCAGATCGCGGTAGCCGCGCGGGCCGACCCGCACCAGTGTCGCTCCGGCCCACGCGTCGACCAGCCTGCCGCCCGAGCGGCGGTCGAGCACCACAGTGCTGCCGTCGGAGGGGTCGATCAGGCATGAGCTGCCGATGCCGTCCTCACCGGTGAGGATAGCGGCGACTTGTGTTCCGTCCCAAGCGATCAGCTCGGCGGTGCCTTCCTGCACTCCGTCGGGCCAACGATCGATCCGACGGGCGTCACGGTCGTCGGGATCGGTTGTCACGACCCAGATCTGGCTTCGGGTAGCACCCTCGGGCGCGACCTCGCACGCCAGCCAGTGGCCGTCGGCGGAATGCAGGACTCGGGTGACTGCGCCCTCGACTGGCAGCTCGACGTCGCGTGATGAACTGGCTCGCCAACCGCGCAGGAACCGCTGCACCGCACGCGGGAAGCCGCCGTCGTCGACGAGGTGGGCGAACGCGGTCGCGTCCGGCGACATCGACGCGCCGTAGACCCGACGAACCTGCGTTCCCACCGCATCGATTCTGCCTGCTTCACCCGCCCGAGTCGGACCGACACCGGCTAGGCCGAGGTGAGACCTGTCTGCGGCGGCCTGAGCGGCTGCACAGGTACCCTGCAGCCATGAGGTGGGAATGACCGATTCACCACGCCGCGACGGGCCCGAACCCTTCGGCGACAGCTATCCCGGATACACCGATCCGGCATATGCGAGCCAGGCGCCCTACGGCCCCACCTATCAGGCACCGGGCGCGCCCCCGCCCACCGAGCGGCTGTCCGCCTATCCCCCGTATGGCTACGACGCCTACGCAACCGGCCAGTACGGCCCACCGGGGGGCCCGCCGCAGCCACCTGAGCCCGAGGGGCCGAAGTCCCCGCGCTGGTTGTGGATAGTCGCGGCCGTCGCGGTCCTGACTGTGATCGGGCTGGTCATCGCGCTGGTGATCGTGAACAGCTCCAAGCAGGAAACCGTGGTCGCGCCGCTGCCCTCGGTGCCCGAACCGACCTCGACCCGGCCCGTCCCGACAACGACGCGGCCGACCATCCCCGTCTTTCCGCTACCGACGCCGCCCAGCACGCCGTCGACAACGGGTCCGTCGACGACAGGCACCCCTGGCGCCACCGAGACCGTCGTCTACGACGTGTCCGGCGACGGCCGGGCGATCAACATCACCTACGTGGACACCGGCGGCGTGTTGCAGACGGAGTTCAACGTGATGCTGCCGTGGAGCAAGGAGGTCCAGTTGGCCCAGTCGGCCAAGGACTCCGCAAGCGTCAGCATCATCAACGTCGGCCGCGAAGTGAGCTGCTCGATCTCGGTCAACGGCGCGCAGGTGCAGCAGCGCACCGGCTCAGGCCTGACGATCTGCACCGCGGTCGGCTAAACGGTGACCGCCCGTCGCGGCACCTGCACGGCGACCATCGCGAGAAAGCCCGCGGCCAACACCAGCATCAGACCGGCGATCCCGGCGCGATCGGCCCCGAAGATCGCGACGAATGTGGAGAACAGGAACGGCGCGAGCGGCGCGACCGCGCGGCCGGTCATGGTGTAGAGGCCGAACGCGACGCCTTCCTTGCCTTGGACAGTCATTCGCAGCAGCAGCGTGCGCGCCGAGGCCTGTGTCGGTCCGATGAACAAACACAGCAGCAGCCCGCACACCCAGAAGGCCGCGACGCCGGACAAGGACATCAGCGTGATGCCGACGACGATCATCGCCGCCAGCGAGCCGAGGATCACGGTCTTGGAGCCGACGCGATCGTCGAGCAGGCCGCCGAGCACCGCCCCGGCCGCGGCCACCACATTGGCGGCGATGCCGAACAGCAGCACGTCGGCCGACGAGACGCCGTAGACGTTGACCCCGAGCACGGCGCCGAAGGTGAACACGCCGGCCAGGCCGTCGCGGAAGACCGCGCTGGCGAGCAGGTAGTAGACGACGTTGCGGTCCCGCCGCCACTCCGCGCGCAGGTCCGACCACAACTTGCGGTACGCGCCGAAGACACCGGTCGCGGACCGGGTTTGCGGTTCGAGGTCGGCGCGCGGCGGCACAATCAGCACGGGAAGTGCGAACACGGCCATCCAGGCCGCGGTGAGCAGCATGGCAGCGGGGACGTTTTGACTACCGCCGGACATGAAGCAGGCGTACACGATGACCAGCAGTGCCATCGTGCCGATATACCCTGCGGCCCAACCGAATCCGGATACCTTCCCGTAGGTCGCCGGTGTCGTCAGCTGTCGCAGCATCGCGTTGTAGGGAACGCTGGCCAAGTCGTTGCACGCAGCGGTGAACCCAAGAAGCAGCAAGCCGACCGACAGGTAGCGGGCGTCGTCGCGGATCAGGCTCATCGCCGCCGTCAACGCCACCACCATCGCGGTGAGCACGCCGAGCGTCTTTCGTCGCCGGTGCGGCGCGTCGACCCAGACCCCGGTGATGGGCGCGAGCACGGCGACTGTCGCGCCGGAGAGAAACAGCGCCCAGCCGAGCAAGCTCGCCGGGGTGGTGCCGCCCGGCAGGTCGTCGCCGACGGAGCGGGTCAGGTAGACGGAGAACACGAAGGTCACGACGATGGCGCCGACGCCGGTGGAGCCGCAGTCCCACAGTGCCCACGCCAGCACGCGCAACCGGCTCATGAGCGCCCACGATATAGTCCGGCGCATGCCAGTCCCCGCTCCCAGTGCGGATGCCCGTGCCGTCGTCACCGGTGCCTCGCAGAACATCGGCGAAGCGCTGGCCACCGAGCTTGCCGCCCGTGGCCACCATCTGATCATCACCGCGCGCCGCGAGGACGTGCTGCGAACGTTGGCCGATCGGCTCACTCAGCAGTACGGGGTGACCGTCGAGGTGCGTCCGGTTGACCTGGCCGACCCTGCCGAGCGCACCAAACTGTGCGACGAGCTTGCGACGCGCAACATTTCGATTCTGTGTGCGAACGCCGGGACCGCGACGTTCGGCCCGGTCGCTTCGCTGGATCCCGAGGCGGAGAAGGCTCAGGTACAGCTGAATGTCCTTGGCGTACATGACCTTGCGCTCGCCGTGCTGCCCGGTATGGTTTCGCGGAAGTCAGGCGGAATCCTGATTTCCGGTTCGGCGGCCGGCAATTCGCCGATTCCGAACAACGCGACCTACGCCGCCACCAAGGCGTTCGCCAACACGTTCAGCGAGTCGCTGCGCGGCGAGCTCAAGAAGGTCGGCGTCCACGTCACGCTGCTCGCGCCGGGCCCGGTCCGCGAGACGCTGCCCGCCGAGACCGAGCAGTCGCTTGTCGAGAAGCTGATCCCCGACTTCCTGTGGATCTCGACGGAGTACACCGCGAAGATTTCGCTGGATGGCTTGGAGCGCAACAAGATGCGCGTCGTGCCGGGCGTGACGTCAAAGGCGATGTCGGTGGCGTCGGGCTACACGCCGCGGGCGATCGTGACGCCGATTGTGGGCGCGGTCTACAAGAAACTCGGCGGCGGCTAGTTCCCGTTAGCGGCGGCGACGGCCGGTGCCGAAGATGCTGCGGGTGATCTCGCGGCCGATGACTGTGCCGGCCGATCGCATGGCGCTCTTGAACGCCGGGCTGGCCATCATCTTCTCCAGCACGCCTGGCTCGGCGCCATCGCGCGACTTGACCTCGCCCTCGGCGCTGGCCGGAGCGGGCGGCTCCCCCACGGGTGGCGGTGGCGGCGCGGGGGCATCGGCAGGCGGCGGTGCGACCTTGTTCTGCAGAATCTCGTAGGCCGACTGCGGGTCGATTGTCTGGCCGTACTTTCCTTGCAGCGCACTGGCTTTCGCGGCCGCGGCAATCGCATCGTTGCCGATGGCGCCCATCAGCGAACGCGGCGAACGCATCCTGGTCCACGCAACGGGCGTCGGCGCGCCCTTCTCCGAGAGCACTGTCACAATCGCCTCGCCGATCCCCAGCGACGTCAGCGCGTTCTCGAGGTCGTAGACGTCGGTCTTCGGATAGGTGCGCACCGTCTTGGTGAGCGCCTTCTGATCGTCGGGGGTGAACGCGCGCAGCGCATGCTGGATGCGCGCGCCGAGTTGGCTGAGCACGTCGTTGGGCACGTCGGTTGGCAGCTGCGTGCAGAAGAACACGCCGACGCCCTTCGACCGGATCAGTTTCACCGTCTGCTCGACCTGCTCGAGGAATGCCTTCGAGGCGTCGGTGAACAGCAGGTGCGCCTCGTCGAACATGAAGACCAGCTTGGGCTTGTCGATGTCGCCGACCTCGGGCAGTGCGGTGAACAGATCGGCGAGCACCCACATCAGGAAGGTCGAGAACATCACCGGGCGGGTGGCCTGATCGCCCAGTTCGAGCAGCGTGATGACGCCGCGGCCCTGCGCGTCGGTGCGCATCAGATCGCTGGGCTCCAGCTCCGGCTCGCCGAAGAAGGTGTCCGCACCCTCGGCTTCCAGGTTGATCAGCGCCCGCAGGATGACGCCTGCCGTGGCCGCCGAGACGGCGCCGATCGCCTTGAGCTGTTCCTTACCTTCGTCGCTGGTGAGGAACTGGATGACGGCGCGCAGATCCTTGAGGTCGAGCAGCGGCAACCCCTTCTGGTCGGCCCAATGGAAGATCAGCCCGAGCGTCGACTCTTGAGTTGGGTTGAGCCCCAATACTTTTGACAGCAGGATCGGGCCGAAGCTGGTCATCGTCGCGCGCACGGGAACGCCGATGCCCGAGGTGCCGAGGGAGAGAAACTCCACGGGGAACGCTGTGGGAGCCCACGAATCGCCGGTGTCCTTGCTGCGCTGCTCGATCTTCTCGCCTGCTTCGCCGGGCCGCGACAGCCCGGACAGATCGCCCTTGATGTCGGCCATCACGACGGGCACGCCGGCCGCGGACAGCTGTTCGGCGATCACCTGCAGCGACTTCGTCTTGCCGGTGCCGGTGGCGCCCGCGACGAGGCCGTGGCGGTTGACGGTGGCCAGCGGGATCCGCACCTGCGCCGTCGGGTCACAAACCCCGTCGACGACGACGGCACCCAATTCCAATGCGGGCCCTTGGGTGGCATAACCTGCGGCGATCTGCTGGGCGGGGGCGGCTGTCGACTCCGTGGTCATGGCCGGAACATTACTGGGACGCGCGCTCGCCGGGTGGGTGTCGGGCGCCGCTTGTCGGCCGACGGCTTAATGTTGCCCCTGTGCGTGACGAACTGGTGTGGATCGACTGTGAGATGACAGGCCTTGACCTCAAGGCCGACCGGCTCATCGAGATCGCGGTGCTGGTCACCGACGCCGAGCTGAACATTCTTGGCGACGGCATCGACGTGGTGATCCACGCCGACGACGCTGCGTTGTCGTCGATGATCCCGATCGTCACCGACATGCACACCCGCTCGGGCCTGATCGAGGAGGTGCGTGCGTCGACTGTCGACCTCGCCACGGCCGAGGAGCAGGTGCTCGACTACATCCGTAGCCACGTCAAGCAGGCCAAGACCGCTCCGCTGGCCGGCAACTCGATCGCCACCGACCGCGGCTTCATCGCCCGTGACATGCCCAAGCTCGACGACTTTCTGCACTACCGGATGATCGACGTCAGTTCGATCAAGGAGTTGTGCAGGCGTTGGTATCCGCGCATCTACTTCGGCCAGCCGGAGAAGGGGCTGGCACACCGGGCGCTGGCCGACATCCACGAGTCGATCCGCGAGCTGCAGTATTACCGTCGCACGGCGTTCGTACCGGCGCCGGGGCCGTCGACCAGCGAAATCGCGGAGATCGCTGCTGAGCTCGGCCCCCCGATCGGCGCCTCGGGCGATATCGATTCGGCTGCGGAGCGCCCTAGCGGCTAATATCAACGGCGCCGCACGTGCGTGACGCGGCAATGGTGGCTGTAGTTCAGTTGGTAGAGCACCAGGTTGTGATCCTGGCTGTCGCGGGTTCGAGTCCCGTCAGCCACCCGAGTGGAGCGGGCAACGTCAGATGCTGGCGTTGCCCGCTTTCCATTGCTCCCACGGAATGTTCCAGTCGCCAAGGCCATCGGTGCCGGGCAATGTCGAACCGACCGTGTTGATCACCTCGACGATGTCGCCGCGCTTGGTGTTGTCGTAGAACCAGACGGCATTGCTCGGGCTGACGTTGAGGCACCCGTGGCTGGTGTTGGTGTAGCCCTGGCTGCCCACCGACCACGGTGCAGAGTGCACGAAGATGCCGCTGTAGCTGATCTGGGTCGCCCAGTCCACGTCGGTGCGATAGCCGTTGGGCGAATTGACCGGCACGCCATACGTCGACGAATCCATGACGATGTGGGTGAACCGGGCACCGACGATGTAGACGCCGTTGTTGGTGGGCGTGCTGTCCTTGCCCATCGACGTCGGCATCGTCTTGATGACTTCACCGTTGCGCCGAACCGTCACGATCTTCGTGTTGTCATCGGCGGTCGCGATCACCTCATCGCCGATCGTGAAGCGGGTATGGACGTTCTCCTGGCCGAACAGCCCGTCACCCAGATCGGCGCCGTAAATGTTCACGGCGACATCGACCGTCGTGCCGGGCTTCCAGTATTGCGCTGGGCGCCAACGGACTTCGCGGTTGTTCAGCCAGTAGAAGGCGCCCTCGACGGGGGGGTTGGTTGTGATTTTGATCGCCTTCTGCGCAGCCAATCGGTCGGTGATGTTCTCGTCGAACTGCACCGCGACCGGTTGACCGACACCAACCACCTCGCCGTCGTTGGGCAGCACGTAGGCCATGGTGAGGTTTTCTGGCGAATGCGTCTGGAACGTCATCTGCTGGCTCGTGGCGCCGCCGAGGCCCAGCGCCTGCGCGTTCAGCGTGTAGCGCTCGTTGTAGCCCAGCGGATCGGTCGTGGACCACACCAGGCCGTCGGGGCTGAGGTGCCCGGCCACCGGCGTGCCGTCATCGGCGTTGACCATCGTGACGGCGCCAAGCACACCGTCCTCGGCGCTGACCGTTACGGGCGACTCGACGCTGATGCCGACGGCACCGTCCTTGACCGACGCGGAGAGCTTGGGCACCAGCAGGTCGCCGTAGGGCGTGCCCTTGTCTGTGATGACCTGAGGCGCCTGCGGTGGAGCCGGCTTACTGCTGCACGCACTGAGGCCGAGCACGAGCCCGGGAATCAGCGCCGCCGCGACCAGCCAGGCACGTTTCCGGCGCGGACGGGCCACCCGCTTGACCTGCCCCATACTTTGCTCCACTTCGACACCATGACCGACACACTGAGGATTCTTGGCAATAGTCTAAGGGCAAATTTAGCTGGGGGCGCAACGTCGGCGTCGCTCCCAGCGGCGGCGAGCGGTCGTGATTTCACCCTTGCCGCGAGGCCTGTTATTGTCGCACACGCAGCGCCGTTAGCTCAGTTGGTAGAGCAGCTGACTCTTAATCAGCGGGTCCGGGGTTCGAAACCCTGACGGCGCACTCCAGAGCGTTAGACCTTGGTCAACACCAGCGCCGCCTCGTTGTACGGAAACAGGCGGTAAAAGAGACCGGACGGCCCCGCAACGAGCGGTGTGGCCTCCGCCTTACTCAGGAGCCGAGGGTCGGCGAGCGCGATACTCTTGCCGCGCTTGTGCAGCACCGCCTGTCCACTGGCGAAGACATTCTTCACCCAGTCCGATTTCGGCCCATACCCGATGAGAACGACGAAGCCGTCGCGGATCGGGAACACCAGCAACGGCGTTCGATAACGCCTGCCTGACTTGCGTCCGACATGTTCGAGTGTCCCTAGGGCAGGAAGCCAGGGCGTGATTGACCGAGCCGCCGGATTGGTGATTCGACTGTTGAACTTGGCGACGGCCCTTGGCATCCGCATCAGCGCGAGCAATCGGGACGCGCCCTGGCCATCCGCCGTGGTCGCGCATCCGGAAACCTTCGGTGCAGCCCGTCGATCAGCCGGTGCGCCTCATAGAGTTCATGACGCAGGCTGGCCACCCGACGCCGAGCAATCGCAGCGGCGTGACCCTGCACACGTCGCGTGCGGATTTCGGCCGATTCCACCTTTTTGGAGATTTCGTCGACGTGCGCGTGCAGCGATTGCAGTAACTCCCGCGCCTGCGCCGTGTCGGGGTCATCGATCACGTCGGCATCATTGCATCCGCCACGGCTACGCGCGCGCCGGGGCAGGTTCAGCAAATGTGAGCAGGCCGTAGGCGTCGCTTGCCCGGGCAACGGTTGCGCAGTAGCCTATTAACGGCAACGATAAATTAGCCAGATGCCCTGTTAGCGAGAAGTCCGATGTGCTACTACTCACATAAGTTCACTTATGCTTCGAGGTGGGCGATCGTTGCGCCTGGTAACGGTCGTGTGACTTCACCACGATTTATGCTGCATAGCGAGCGATCATGGTGCTAACCTCTAGTTAGCTACAGCGAATTACAAGCCACGTGACAACTACGGGCGCAACGAAACGAGGTCTTAGCTGATGTCCACCATAGACGCATCGCTCACCGCGGGTGCGTCCGGCGCGGCTTCAGCCGACGACGTAACCGGGCAACTGCCCGTGATGGTGTACACCTGCAGCCGCCTCGGCCGGGTCGCCAACCCGCCCAGTTTCTGGTTCGCCGACCTGTTCCGCTCGGCGCGCAGGCGCTAGCCGGTCACCGCCGCCGCGCGCGGCGAATGACAACCACTACGACCACGGCGCCGACGCCGGCCAGGGAGGCCGCGACTGCAGGCTTCTTCAGAAACCGCACCACGCCCGCCTTGATGTCGTTGGCGATTCTCTGCGGATTGGCACGCACGGCGAGAGTGTCGACCGTCGCGGCCAACTGATCACGCGCCTGGTCGATGTCCCGCTTGATGGTGTCGGGATCGCGGTCCGCCACTTCTTGCCTCCAAGCCCGTGAGCGCTTCCTTGCCGATCTACCCTAGTTGAGCTTGCGCTCACCGGAGCGCACCGGTCGAAGAAGGGACCCTCCCGCATGCCGCAGACCCCGCGTCTCGAGGTGGGCGACAAAGCCCCCGCGTTCAGCCTGCCCGATGCCGACGGCAACACCGTCAAGCTGTCGGACTACAAGGGCCGCCGGGTCATCGTGTACTTCTACCCCGCCGCATCCACGCCGGGATGCACCAAGCAGGCCTGCGACTTCCGCGACAGTCTGAGCCAACTCAACGGGGCCGGCCTCGATGTCATCGGCATCTCCCCCGACAAGCCTGCCAAGCTCGCCAAGTTTCGCGACGACCAGAAGCTGACCTTTCCGCTGCTGTCCGATCCGGACCGCAAGGTGCTCGAAGCATGGGGCGCCTACGGCGAAAAAACCATGTACGGCAAGACAGTTCAGGGTGTCATCCGCTCGACGTTCGTCGTCGACGAGAAGGGCAAGATCGCCGAGGCGCAGTACAACGTGCGCGCGACGGGGCACGTCGCCAAGCTACGACGAGACCTGTCCGTTTGAGCCGAGGTTGGCCAGCAGCAGCGCCTCCGCGGTCGCCGCGCGTTCCAGTACGCCAAGGTGCAGGCTCTCGTTGATGCTGTGCGCCTGCGTCTGTGGGTCTTCCACACCGGTGACCAAGATCTTGGCCGACGGAAACGCCTCGGCGAATTCGGCGATGAACGGGATCGAACCACCAACCCCGGTGTCGACGGGCTCATTGCCCCACGCCCGGCGGAAAGCGGCGCGCGCGGCGTCGTAGACGGGCCCACTGGCGTCAATGGCGTAGGGCTGGCCGAGGTCGCCCGGTATGACGGTCACCTGCGCGCCCCACGGCGCGTGCTGCTCGAGGTGGCGGGTCAGCGCGGCCAGATGCTCTTTCGCGTCGCCGCCGGGGGCCACCCGCATACTGACCTTCGCCCGCGCCCGCGGGATCAACGTATTCGACGACTTGTCGATCGAAGTGGTGTCGATGCCGATGACGGTGATCGCGGGCTTGGCCCAAAGTCGTTGTGGCACAGAGCCTTCACCGATTTCAGTGACGCCGTCGAGTAGGCCGGCTTCTTCGCGCACCCGCTCCGGTGAGATGTCGACGTCGGCGACTGTTCCTTCATGCAGTCCGGCGACGGCGACGTTGCCCTCGTCGTCGTGCAGGCTGGCCAGCAGGCGCACCAGCGCGCTCAACGCGTCGGGCGCCACACCGCCCCAGAGGCCGGAGTGCAGGCCATGGTCGAGTGTTGCGACCTCGACGATGCAGTCGGCCAGCCCGCGCAACGACACCGTCAGCGATGGCACCTCGGTGCTCCAGTTGTCGGAGTCGGCGATGACGATCACGTCGCATGCCAACACGTCGCGGTGGGCGGCCAGCAAGCGCGACAGTGACGGCGAGCCGGACTCCTCTTCGCCTTCGACGAACACCGTGACGCCGACGGGCGGTTGGCCGCCGTGAGCACGGAACGCCGCCAAATGTGTTGCAATGCCTGCCTTGTCGTCGGCAACACCGCGACCGTAGAGCCGGCCGTCACGCTCGGTCGGTTCGAACGGCGGCGACTGCCATTGACCGGGCTCGCCTTCCGGTTGCACGTCGTGATGCGCGTACAGCAACACCGTCGGCGCGCCGGGCGGGGCTGGGTGACGCGCGATGACCGCGGGCGCGCCGCCTTCGCTGACGATCTGAACATCGCCGAACCCGGCCTCCGACAACAGCTTTGCGACTGCGTCGGCGCTGCGCTGCACTTCGGGCCTGCGGGCGGGATCGGCCCACACGGATTCGATGCGTACCAGGTCTTCCAGGTCGCGGCGCACCGACGGCAGCACCTCACGCACCCGCTCCACGAGATCACTCATGGAGCCGAGACTAGCGGGTCACCCCACTACCGCGAGCGTGCGTGTCTGCACAGCGACACGCCGCCAAATGTGTACATGTTGCGCACTTTCGCCAGCGACGAGCGCGCGCGGAATGCTCGCCAACAACGGCGTGTCGGCGTGCAGACACGCACGCTCGGCGTAAGAAAGTTAGCGCTCCTCGAGGATCGCGACCGCCGCGGCGGTGTCGGCCTCATGCGTCAGCGACAGGTGGATCGTCACGTCCTTGAGGTGTTCGGCGATGGCCCCGGTCAGCCGGACCTTCGGCCTGCCCCACATGTCGGTGATGACCTCGATGTCGCGGTGAATACCCTCGGGCAACACTGGCCGTCTCGAGAACCGCGAACCCGACCAGGCCTTGATGACCGCCTCCTTGGCGGCCCACCGCGCCGCCAGATGCCGGGCCGCAGACGAACTCTTGTCCGCGGCATCGCGTCGCTCACCGGGAGTGAACGTCTCGGCGAACACCGTGCCGGGCTGATCGACCTGCTCGGCGAAGTCGGGAATGGAGACCAGATCGATCCCCACCCCGACTACTGCCATGAGAGGAACAGTAGCGCGCACCCCTCGAGACGCCGATGTTCTTCGCGCAAGCGCTCATCACCGCACATACACGTCGCCGTCGCCGAGCCGGGCCGCCGGATCGAGCAGCATCTCCGCCTCCTGCCGCTTCTCCGGCGCCTCATGGCTGAACCGGCGATCGGCAGGCTTCTCGTACAGCGCAGGCCCACCGGCGATCGCCGACGCGAGCCGGTGCTGACCGGCCAGCACGCGTGCCTCGAACCGCTCCTGGTAGTCCTTGCGCTGCTCGGGATTCAGCGCCGCGATGAACGCCTGCGGATGCACCAGCGCGATCAGACCGGACACGTGACCGAACCCGAGGCTGGTGATCAGCCCCGCCTTGAGCGGGAACTTCTCCCCCAGCCGCAGGGTGTCGCGCAGCCACACCAGGTGCGCGGCGCTGGCCAGCTCGTCGTCGACGCAGTCCAGGCTGCGGTTCGGCGGGATGACGCCGTCGCGCAGGATCTGGCACAGCCCCATCATCTGGAAGGCCGCGGCACCACCCTTGCTGTGGCCGGTCAGGCTCTTCTGCGACACCACGAACAGCGGCGCGCCCGCAGAGCGGCCCATCGCGTCGGCGAGCCGCTCGTGCAGCTCGGTCTCGTTCGGATCGTTGGCCAGCGTGGAGGTGTCGTGCTTGGACACCACCGCGATGTCGTCGGGGCCGACGCCGAGCTTGGCCAGTGAACGCGCCAACTCCGACTCACGACCGCCGCGGCCTG
This sequence comes from Mycobacterium sp. OAE908, assembly GCF_017872775.1. Taxonomy (NCBI): domain Bacteria; kingdom Bacillati; phylum Actinomycetota; class Actinomycetes; order Mycobacteriales; family Mycobacteriaceae; genus Mycobacterium; species Mycobacterium sp. OAE908. The sequence continues at coordinate 334,673 of NZ_JAGGJL010000002.1, read as the reverse complement.
CGCCCAACGCGCCAAGTCCCGGAGCCGGAATCGAGGTGTGCACACCGTCGCCGAACGACGAGACATAGGCGAGCACCGACAGCACCGGAAGACCCATCTGCAACGCGAGGTCACCGCGGGCCAGCAGGATGGTGCCGCCGCCCTGGCCTTCGACGAACCCGAGCCGACGACGATCGTTGGCGCGCGAGAACTTCGAGTCGCTGATGCCCTTGGCGCGCATCATCTCGGTGTCGGCGGTTGCCGACATGTCACCGAAGCCGATGATCGCCTCGAGCGTCAGGTCGTCGTAGCCGCCTGCGACGACGAAATCCGCCTTGCCCAACCGGATCTTGTCGACGCCCTCTTCGACAGAGACCGCCGCGGTGGCGCACGCGCCAACCGGGTGGATCATCGCGCCGTAGCTGCCGATGTAGGACTGAACGACGTGGCCGGCGTACACGTTCGGCAGGACCTCTTGCAGGATGTCGTTCGGCTTGTTCCTGCCGAGCAGGTTGCCGTGATACATGGTCTGCATCGACGTCAGGCCGCCCATGCCGGTGCCCTGGGTGTTGGCCACCAGGCTGGGGTGCACCCAGCGCATCAACTCGGCCGGAGTGAATCCCGCTGACAGGAACGCGTCGACGGTGGTGACCAGGTTCCAGATGGCCAACCGGTCGATCGAGTTCATCATCTCCTGGCTGACGCCGTACACCATCGGGTTGAACCCGGTGGGGATCTGCGCGCCGACCGTCCGCGACAACTTCGTCTTGCGCGGCACCCGAATTTCGGTGCCCGCCTTGCGAGTGACCTGCCAGTCGCCGCTGTCCGGCACCGGCGCGATGACGGTGTGCTCCGGATCGAACTGGACGAACTGACGCGCCTCCTCCTGAGAGGACACCACGAACGTGAAGTCCTTGTCGAGGAACACCGAAACCAGCAGCGGCGCAGCGTGATCGGGGTCGATCGCGCCGTCGTCGACGAACTCGCGGATGCCGACGCGCTCGACGACCGCGTCGTGGTAGCGCTCAACCAGCTCGCCCTCGTCGACCAGGTCGCCGGTCTGCGTGTCGTACCAACCCGGCGTCGGGTCGTCCTCCCACTTGACCAGCCCTGTGGTCCACGCCAGTTCGAGCACACCGGCCGCCGACAGCTCGTTGTCGACCTCCATCTCGAAGCGAGTCCGCGATGAGCCGTACGGTCCCAGTTCGGCGCCGCCCACGATCACGACCAGATCGGCCGGGTCGACGTCAAGGTCCGCCCAATCGGGCGCCGGCGCGGACTGGTAGCCGCGCGGCGGCGACGGCAGTGCCCGGATGGTGCCCTCGTCGTCCGCCTCTTCATCGGTGGCGGCTTCGCCCAGCATGTCCTCACGCGCCTTGGCTGCCAGCTCGGACAGGTCGAGGTCGACCTCCGCCAGGCCGCCGGTCAGGTCGGCCTGCAGCGGCTCGCGGGCCGCGGCGACCTTGGACTCGATGTCGCACAGGCCGAGCAGCATGCTCGCCATCTCTTCGGTCGTGTACGTCGTCACGCCAGCTTCTTCGACCGCACCGACGATCGCGTCGTTGTGGCCCATCAGCCCGGTGCCCTTGGTCCAGCCGATCAGCGCGTGCGCCAACGAAACTCGTTGCGCCCACGACGACTCGGCCTTCCACCGCGACACCACCGCATCCAGTGCGGCCTTGGCCTCGCCGTAAGCACCGTCACCACCGAACATGCCGCGGTTCGGCGAACCGGGCAGCACGACGTGCAGGCGCGCAGCGATGTCACGCTCGGCACCGATGTGCGACAGCCCGCCGATCAGCCGCTGCACGGCCCACAGCAGCACCTTCATCTCCATCTCGGCGCGCGAGCCGGCGTCGGACAGATCACCGGCCACCCGCGGCGCTGCGAACGGGAACAGCAGCGTCGGGGTCTGCGCATCCTTGAGATGAATGGACTGCGGCCCAAGGCTTTCGGTCTGCTCGGTGCCGACCCACTCGACGAGCTTGTCGATGTCGGTGTACGATGCCATGTTGGCGGGCACCACCCACAGCTTCGCGTCAAAGCGTGCGTTGTCGCGATACAGGTTGCGGTAGAACGCCAACCGCTCGTCGTCGAGCTTGGACGTCGTTGCGATCACCGTCGCACCGCCGTCGAGCAGTTGGGCCACCACGGACGCGGCGATGGATCCCTTCGACGCGCCAGTAACGACAGCGACCTCATCGGTGTATTTACCCTTGCCAGGGTTCTCGGCGCCTGCCGCGGCACGCCCGTAGAGCGAGGCGTGAATGTTGCGGCCTGTGGCCAGAGCCTTGCCCTGCCACCAGGTGGCTTGTGTGCCAACGACATTGCCTGCGCCCTCGAACCGAGCGGAGATGCGCTGCCAGTCGGCGTCGATCTCGCTCTCGTCGAGCACCCAGATCTTGGCCAGGTCCTCGCGGGCGCTGGCCCACCGGTCGTCGAACAGCACCGCCTTGCGGCCGTCGAACGTGGGAGCCACCAAACGCGGCCAGTCCGAACCGAGTTCGGCGGTGACCAGGTCGATGAGCTCGACGTCGGTGGCCTCGGGCACCGGAATCGGCGTGTCAAGGCCGAGCTGCCCGAGGATCAGGCGGGCGGCCGAGGCGAGCACGCCGTTGCGGCCGGTGACCTGTTCGGCAAACTCGCCAAGCGCGGCGGAATCCACCACGCCTCCCCCGGCACCACCGGCAGCCGACGGGAGCGACACCGGAACACCTTGGCGCGCACCGACTGCCATCACGGCCGCGTCGATGACCTTGTCGACGGTCGCCGCGTCGGCGAGCGCACCGTCGTGCAGACCGCCGAGCTCACCGCCGCGGACACTGGAGCCCTCGCGGGTGCCCAGCGCCACCTCGACGGTCACATGCTTGACCCAGCCGTCACCGAGTTCCCAGGCCTTCTTGACCCGCTCGCCGATGTAGGCCGGCCGCTTACCGGACGGGCCGAGCACCGTGCGTAACTGATCGTTGATCGCATCGGAAAGCACTGGGCCGAACGGCTTGTAGGTCCGCGCCAACTTGGCGACCTGTCCCTTCAACCCGGCCAGGTCGGCCTCGGCCGCGCCGTCGATGGCACCGAGGTTCAGCTCGGAGCCCAGGTCGACCAGCAGCTGGTTGCGTCGCGACGACGCGCCGTCGGTGATCGACTCGATCGAATCCAGCGGCTCGATCTGATCGATGCGCATCTTGGCCGACAACGCGATCAACGCCATCGTGGCGTCGGCGGCGTCGTAGCCGAGATCGTCCGGGCGCGGGCCCCCGGAAGGAGCCGCAGGCGCAGGCGCCGGGGCAGCCGGGGCAGCGGCCTCGACGGGTGCGGCCTCCGCGGCGGGCGCAGGCGTTTCGTCGAGGTCGTCCTCGGGCTCCGGATCGGTATCCGTGGCGAACAGCACCGCGGCGTCGCGCTCGGAGTTCAGCACTTCGGTTGTGTTGTGCGAATACTCGGGCAGCTTGAGCGTGTTGGTGGCCAGGCCCGCAACGGTCGGCGCCGACTTCACGCCGATCTCGACGAACCGCTCGATGCCAAGACCGCCCGCGGCCTCCTCGATGAAGAGCAGGTCTTGGGTCTCGATCCAGCGGACCGGGCTGGCGAACTGCCATGCAAGAAGCTCGATGACGACCTTGCGGCACAACTCGGCCGGCTTCTCGTTGCGCCACGTGTCGTAGTCGGCGAGGATCTCGTCGAGCGGCTCGGCGGGCACCAGGTCGCGGATCTCCTGGATGAAGTCACGGTCCAACGTGAACGGCCGCGGCACCAGGTTCGGGATGTACTTGCCGATGATCAGGTTCGGATCCTTGTCGCGCGGCATGACGCGCTCCAACGACCGACGGAAGTCGGCGACGCCGACCCGCAAAACCGACGAGTGGAACGGCACGTCGATGCCCGGCACCAGGATGAACGACCGCTTGCCGCCGGAGATTTCGCGTCGCCGCTCGACCTCTTCCTCGAGCGCCTCCAGACCGCGCACGGTGCCCGCGATCGCGTACTGCGAGCCACGCAGGTTGAAGTTCACGATCTCCAGGAATTCACCTGTGCGCTCAGAGATTTCGGCGATGAACTGCTTCACGTCGGCGTCGTCGAGATCGATCTGCGACGGCCGGATCGCGGCCAGCCGGTAGTTGGACCGGCCGAGGTGATCGCGCGGCACGATGTCGTGCATCTTGCTGCCGCGGTGGAACACGACCTCCAGCAGCGCCTCCAGTTCGTACACGCCGGACACGCAGGCCAGCGCGGTGTACTCACCGACGGAGTGCCCGCATGCGATCGCGCCCTCGACGAACGCGCCCTGCTCACGCATTTCGGCCACCTGGGCGGCGGCCACCGTCGCCATCGCGACCTGAGTGAACTGCGTCAGGAACAGCACGCCGTCCGGGTGGTGGTAGTGCACACCGCTGGCGATCAGGCTGGTCGGGTTGTCGCGCACCACGTGCAGCACCGAGAAGCCCAACGTGTCGCGGGTGAACTTGTCCGCGGTGTCCCACACCTTGCGGGCGGCCTTGGACCGGGCGCGGACCTCCATGCCCATGCCCTTGTGCTGAATGCCCTGACCGGGGAACGCATAGACGGTCTTCGGCGCCTCCAGTTGCGCGGTCGCCGACATCACCAGCTCGGAGCCGACGCGGGCGGCCACCTCGATGATCTCTGCGCCGCGGTCGATTCCGACGCGGTCGACGCGGAAGTCGATCTCGTCGCCGGGCAGCACCATGCCGAGGAAGCGCGACGTCCAGCCGACCACGCGGGCAGGCGGAGCGGGCTTGCCGTCGGTCGCAGCGACCACGTGTTGCGCTGCTGCGGACAGCCACATGCCGTGCACGATGGGCGATTTCAGCCCGGCCAGCAGTGCGGCGGCGCGGTCGGTGTGGATCGGGTTGTGATCGCCCGAGACCACCGCGAACGCGCTCATGTCGGTCGGCGCCGCGACGGTGACGTCGCGGCGGCGCCGACGCGGTGTGTCGGTCGCGTTGTCGGTCATCGCACCGCCCGCGCGCGGCGGGTCCGTCAGCTCGGCTGCGCCGGTGCGGCCGCGGATCGCGAAGCGCTCCTCGAGCGTCGCCAGCTGAGTCCCGTCGGCGGCGAGAATGGATACCGAGACCGGGATCACCCGGCCGTACTCCGTGTCGGTCGCAGCGGAAACCGTTGCGGTGACGGTCAATTCGGCCTTGCTCTTCGGCATCGCGGTGAGCAGGTGCGCGGCGTGGTCCAGATGCACCAGGCTCAGCAGGCCCTCGACGACGGGGAAGCCGTCATCGGTGACCGCCGACCCGATGGCGGAGAACACAGCGGGCCAGCAGTGGCCGACCAGAGCATCGGGCACCAGCGCGAGACCCGGCGCCAGTGGCGCACCGAACGTCGCGGTCACCCCGGTGTGATCAGCGACCTCCTCGGGATCCCACTCGACGGTGACCTTGGCCGTGCCGTCGTGCACCGGCGGAAGGGCGTCGGGCCCCTCGACGCCTGCCGCGATGGCCAGCACCGAACGCATTGCCGTCGAGGCGTCTTCGACCGTGACCACAGGCATGCCGCCGTCGACCGTGCAGGACGGCAACGTGAAGCGGATGTTGATCCAGATGTCGGAGAGCGGGACGGCGAGCGTCACGGTGTCACCGGTCAGTTCCAGCCGCGCACCCGTGGACGGGTGTGTGGCGGAACGGTTTTCGTTGACCTGCCACTCGTCGGGTGCGCCGATGCGGTGTACCGGGTTGATCGCGGTACGGCCCGCCCACAGCACGTCGGGCGAATCCAGCACCACCGCAAGCGGACCGGTGACGTCGGCGCGGGCCTGGCGGCGGGAGACCACTGCGACGGGCTGCCCGTCGGTGGCCAGCGTGGCGTCGATCGCGGCCTGCTCGAAGCGGTCCAGCAGCTCGCCGACGGGCTCGTCGACTCGGGTGATGCCCGCCACTGACTGCGTGCCGGGGATGATGCAGACCTGATCGGCGGTGTAGCGGGCGTCGTGGGCCTGCCACAGCGAGTCGCTGCGCCACCACCGGCGCACGTCCTTGTCGATGACCGGGACGAAGTTGACCGGCTTGCCGAGCATCTTGCACAGCGTGACGAACCACGGCACGTCGGCCGGGTGCAGCTTGAGGGTTTCGGCCTCCGGGTAGCGCGACAGCAACAGGGCAATCGCCTGCTCCGGATTGTTCAGCAGCGCAACGTCATTGAACAGAGTCTCGATCGAACCCGAGTCCTGCGGGTGCAGTCGGGCCTCGGCACGTTCGAGCATCTGCTGGAACCGGTCACGCCAGGTGTCGGCCAACCACGGAGTGCCGGGCAGTTTGGTGTCGGCGGTGCTGTTGTCCGCGCCGATGGCCAGCTCGATGTAGCGCCGCAACCACTGCGCATACGTCATGTCACCGATGTCGCCGAAGTACGGCTTGCAGGTGTTCGCCATCGCGGCGATGATCTCGTCGCGCCGCGCCTCGACGGCGTCCGCGTCGCCGGCGACCTCGTCGAGCAACCGGCCGCAGCGCGACGCGGTGTTGTCGATCTCGTGGATGTCGGCGCCGAGCTGGCTGCGCGAGGACGCCATGCCGCCTTGGGCCTTGCCGGCGCTGATCCAGTGGTCGGTGCCGGTGGTCTCGACGAGCATCTGCTTGACCGCGGGCGAGGTGGTGGCCTCCAGCGTCGCCATTGCCGCGGTGCCGACCAGGATGCCGTCGACGGGCATCGCAGGGAAGCCGTAGGCCTCGGCCCACGAACCCGACAGGTACTCGGCCGCCCGCTCCGGGGTGCCGATACCGCCGCCGACGCAGACCGTGATGTTAGACAGCTTGCGTAGCTCGGCATACGTCGCGAGCAACAAGTCGTCGAGGTCTTCCCACGAATGGTGGCCACCGGCGCGGCCGCCCTCGATGTGCACGATGACGTCCTTGCCGGGCACCTCGGCGGCGATGTTGATGACCGACTTGATCTGGTCGATCGTGCCTGGCTTAAACACGACGTGGCTGATGCCGACGCTGTTGAGCTCGTCGATCAGCTCGACGGCTTCCTCGAGATCAGGGATGCCCGCGGAAACGACGACGCCGTCGATCGGGGCGCCCGACTGACGAGCGCGCTGCACCAGCCGCTTCCCGCCGACCTGCAGCTTCCACAGGTACGGATCCAGGAACAGCGAGTTGAACTGGACGGCGCGGCCCGGCTCCAGCATCTGGGTCAGCTCGGCGATGCGCCCCTCGAAGATCTCCTCGGTGACCTGACCGCCACCGGCCAGCTCGGCCCAGTGGCCCGCGTTGGCGGCCGCGGCGACGATCTTCGCGTCGACGGTCGTCGGCGTCATGCCCGCGAGCAGAATCGGCGAGCGGCCGGTCAGGCGGGTGAACTTCGTCGACAGCTTGACCGAACCGTCGGGCAGTTTGACGGTGGTCGGCTTGTAGCTCGACCATGCCGGCGGAACATCGGGCTCGCCGCCGACGGTGAACAGGTTGCGCTGGCCGACGCGGGTGGCCGCAGGGACGAGGCCGATGCCGAGACCGCGGACGACCGGCGCCGTCACACGGGTCGCGGTGTCGCTGGGGCCGAGGTCGAGGATCCACTTCGCGCCCGAGTCGTGCAGCCGCTCGACCTCGCCGACCCAGTCGACTGGCTCGACGAAAACAGCCTTGGCGAAGTGGTGGGTGAGCTCGCGGTCGATGCTGGTGCGGGCGGCCCATTCGTCGATCAGGTCGACGGCCGGCGCGAGACGCGGCGTGTGGAAGCCGACCTCGACCTGGATGCCGTGGAACACCGGGGAGAAGACTGCGCCGCCGCGAAGTTTGTTCTTGCGCTCGGCCTCTTCCTTTTCGGTGATCTTGCTGCAGTACAGCTCGAAGCGGCCGAGCTGCTCCGGCGTGCCGGTGATGACGACGGAACGCCTGCCGTTGCGAATCGACAGCACCGGCGGCAGCACGGTGCGGACGTCCTGAGAGAACTCCTCGAGCAGTTCGGCAATGCGGTCGGGGTCGGCGTTGGTGACCGACACCATCGGCGACTTGTCGCCGCGGCCGACCATGCCCCGGCGACGCGACATCAGCGACCCGGCGGCACCCATCAGCTGCAGGATCGCCAGCAGCTCGGCGTCCCTGGCGCCCTGCGCCTTCAACGACTCGCAACCCAAGATGCCCTGCGAATGTCCGGCCATCGCGACCGGCGGGGTGCCGTAGAGGTCGAGGCCCTGGCGGATGACGGCGCGGGTCGCAGCCATCTGGGTGAGCAGGATGCCCGGGCCCGAGATGGCGATGGCCATCAGCTGCTTGGCGGTGGGCAGCGTCTCTTCTGCGGCAAGGGCGCGCACCCACTGCAGCGGCTCGAAGCCGATCGGGCGCACCACGACGAGTTCACGGGCCACCGGTTCGAGCAGCAGCGCGGCCTCACCGACGATCTCGCTCAGCTCGGATTCGATGCCTGCGGAGCTGACCAGCTCCTCCAGGTTCTCCAGCCAGGCCCCGCCCTGGCCGCCGAATGCGACCGCGTAGGGCTCTCCTGCGTTCAAACGATCGACGAGGGCGTGTGTACCTGCCATGGCTTGCGAGGCGCCGTTGTCGCGGCTGGTGGTCACTCTGCTCTGTTCGTTGATCGTCACGTCTTGTTATCTCCCTCGGTACGTTCTCGCGCGTATCGCTCGTCTGTGCTGTCGTCTCTTGGAGGCCATGCGATTCGGCGTCGAATCCCGGCTGGTTCAGGCCTGTCCGGCACGCGGGCCATCCGACAGTCTGTCTAGACGGGTCCCCTGGCGGTCCCAGCCTCTCCAGCCGTACTAAGAGTGGCATAAGAGACCGCACCATTTTCGCGCCCTAAATGGTTACTAGCGAGTTCTACGCACGGGTAACCACATGTTCGATAACACCGGCCGGGGCGAGGCCCGAACCTATGCGGGACAAACGTCCTGCTGGCAGGTGGTTACGGTCGAGTAGGCGCAACAGTGCAGATCAAGGCAGTATTGTTATGTAATCGTTATGTAAAAATTTCGCTTCGTGCCGCCAGGCGCGTCGGCACGCGCAAAGTCGACAAGTTGACAGAATTTGTCTTCTCTCGCCCACTGGCTACCAGAAAAAGTTTGCTGGCTCTACTTACTGATCAGTAAGTTTTAGTCCCACTGACCGAATCGCGCCTTGAGAATGTGGTTGATGTCGACCCCGATGCCGCCGACGTTCTGCTTGTCGATCTCGACCTGGTGCAGGTGCGCGGCGGGATGCACGAACCCCTTCGGCGAGCCCCAGTTGTGCTGCCAGAAGTAGGAGCCCAGCCCATCCTGCAGCGCCCAGTCGATGGTCTTGGCGTTGGCGTAGACCCCGACGCGCTGATGGCCCAGCACCGACTCCCACCCGCGCAGATAGGGCGCGACCTGGCTCTTGTACTGGTCGTAGCTGGGATCGTCGTCGATCGACGCGTAGATGGGAGCGCCATACGACCCGCCCGCCGCCACGTGCAATTGCCAGCCGCGTTTGGCGTGTGCCACGCCTGCGCTCTGTCCGCCGAGCCAGTCCGCGGTGTCCTGCTTGCCGTATTGATAGCAAGAGACGATCTTCAACCCGTTCTGATACAGGTCGCGGGCCTCGGGCAGCTGGATCGGCTTGCCGAGCATCCAAGCGCCCCCTGGCCGCCGATCGGAGACGTAGCGGATCGCGCCCTGCGCACCGGACGCCCGCAGATCAGGAGCTTTGATGATGCCTGCCGCGTAGTCCAGCAGGATGCCAAGCGGCGCCGCGTCGGCTCGGGGCGGCGCCAGCGCCGATGCCGCCGCCTCCAGGCCGGCGCCGAGGCCGAGCACCGCTGGCGCGGCCGCGGCGTATTTGAGCACGTCGCGCCGGGATATTGCCACGTGCCACAGAATATGACACCAGTATCAATTTTCACGTTATCGCCACTGGTCACATCTGTATCAAGATTCACAAAGGGGCGGCATGCTGCGAAACCAGTGGTCGTAGGGGCACAAGATCACGAAATCCGCTGACAAGCTGCGCTCAGACCGTGCAATTCCTACGATGAGCCATGCCCTCGGGGACCGTCAGCTCGCAGCCGGACGTGAATACAGCTGCCGCCGTTGACGATCCGCAGATCGAGCTGATCGGCGTCCGCAAGGTGTTCGGCGATGTCACCGCGGTCGAGGGGGCCGACCTGACCGTGGCCGACGGCGAACTGTTCGCCATCCTCGGGCCGTCGGGATCCGGCAAGACGACGGTGTTGCGGATGATCGCCGGCTTCGAGCCGCCGACCGCCGGGGTGATCAAGCTCGGCGGCGCAGACGTGACCGCGTTGCCCGCCCGCCATCGCGACGTGAACACCGTGTTCCAGGAATATGCGCTGTTCCCGCACATGACCGTCGCACAGAACGTCGAGTACGGCCTGAAGGTCAAGGGCGTGCCCAAGGCCGAGCGCAGGCGTCGCACCGCCGACGCGCTCGAGATGGTGCGCCTGACCGACCACGCGCCGCGCCGCCCTGCGCAGCTCTCGGGTGGCCAGCGGCAACGTGTGGCGCTGGCCCGCGCATTGGTCGGGCGGCCCCGGGTGCTGCTGCTCGACGAACCTCTAGGCGCGTTGGATCTCAAGCTGCGCGAGCAGATGCAGATCGAACTGAAGGCGATCCAGCGCGAGGTCGGCATCACGTTCGTGATCGTCACCCACGACCAGGACGAGGCGCTGACGCTGTGCGACCGGCTGGCCGTGTTCAACGAGGGGCGCATCGAGCAGATCGGCAAAGCCCGCGACGTCTACGAGAATCCGGCCAACCGCTTCGTCGCCGATTTCGTCGGCACATCCAACGTGCTCGATGGCGCAGCAGCCGAGGCACTGATGGGTCGGCGGGGAATGTTCGTCATTCGGCCCGAACGCATCGGGGTGTTTCGGCCGGGCACCGATCCGGTGCAGGGCGTGCGCACGGTCGAGGCCATCGTGTCGGAGGTCATCTACGCCGGCCCGACAACACGCATCGCCGCGATCGCCGAGCCCGACGTCACCCTCACCGCGACGATCCTCACGGCCAGCACTTGGCTGCCACCCGACCTGCACCACGGAACACCGATCACGTTGGCCTGGCCCGAAAAGGCGGTCCACCAATTGAAATTCGAGGAGTAGCCATGAGATCCACGCCTGTGCGAATCGGTTTTGCCCTGATCGCCAGTGCTGCCCTTGTCCTGTCGTTCACCGCATGCTCCAAGTCGGAACAGTCGTCAGGAGGCAACGGCCAGTCACCGCCGAAGATGGAACCGCTTTCGGCGGTCGGCAACGGCGAAGGTCAGCTGAACCTCATCGCGTGGGCCGGCTACGCCGAGAACGGTTCCAACGACAAGACTGTCGACTGGGTGACGCCGTTCGAGCAGCAGACCGGCTGCAAGGTCAACGTGAAAATCGGCAACACGTCCGACGAGATGGTGCAGTTGATGCGCAGCGGCCAGTACGACGGCGTGTCCGCTTCCGGTGATGCCACACTGCGGCTGATCTATGCCGGTGACGTCGCGCCCGTCAACACCGACCTGGTGAGTAACTACGCGACGATTTCGTCGTTCCTCAAAGACAAGTCGTGGAATTCGGTGAACGGCCAGATGTACGGGATTCCGCACGGCTGGGGCGCCAACCTGCTGATGTACAACATCGACGTGGTGCGGGATGCGCCGAACTCGTGGGCGGCCGTTTTCGACGACGCGGGCAAGTACAAGGGCAAGGTGACAGCGTATGACTCCCCCATCTACATCGCCGACGCCGCGCTGTATCTGTCCAAGACCAAGCCGGATCTCGGCATCAAGGACCCATACTCGCTGACACCCGAACAGCTCGACGCCGCAGTCGATTTGCTCAAGAAGCAGCGCGAGAACGTCGTCGAGTACTGGTCGGATTACACCAAAGAGGTGCAGGCGTTCGAGTCGGGAACTTCGGTGATCGGAACCACCTGGCAGGTGATCGCCAACACGATCGGCACCGACAACAAGGTTCAGGTCAACACGGTGCTGCCGAAGGAGGGTGCCACCGGCTGGTCGGACACGTGGATGCTCTCGTCGAAGGCCGCACATCCCAACTGCATGTACAAGTGGATGAACTGGATCACCTCGCCGGAGGTCAACGCTCAGGTCGCCGAGTACTTCGGCGAGGCACCCGCGCAGTCGAAGGCCTGTGAACACACCTCGCAGAAGGACTTCTGCGACATCTACCACGCGACGGATGAGAAGTTCGCCTCCGAGATCCACTACTGGACGACGCCGCAGAAGCAGTGCGTCGACGGCAGCGGCGACAACTGCACGGCCTACAACGAGTGGGTCGACAAGTGGCAACAGATCAAGGGCTGACGCAGCGCGCCGAGGGGCGACCGATCGCTTCAGTGTCTGTGGGCCGCCGGGTCACCCTGGCGTTCCTGCTGGCGCCGCCGATGGCGTGGCTGGTCGTCGCCTATCTGGGTTCGCTTGCGGTGCTGCTGGTTTCGGCGTTCTGGACCACCAACAGTTTCACCGGTGCGGTGGTGCGCACGTTCACCACCGACAACGTGGCGCGGGTGGCGACGGAGGAGGTGTTCCGCACAGCAACCGTCCGTACCCTGCTGATCGCCCTGACCGTGACAGTCATCTGCGCGATCCTCGCGGTGCCGTTGGCGTTGTACATGGCGAAGGTGGCCTCACCGCGGGTGCGACTGGCCTTGGTGGTGGCGGTGACCACGCCCCTGTGGGCGAGCTATCTGGTCAAGGCCTACGCCTGGCGGATGTTGTTCTCACCGGAGGGGCCGATGGCGTGGTCGACGGGGTACACCCCGGGCTACGGGCTGGCGGCGACGATCGTCACGCTGACGTATTTGTGGTTGCCCTACATGGTGATTCCGGTCTTTGCGGCGTTCGAACGCGTTCCGGATTCGCTCATCGACGCCAGTTCGGACCTGGGGGCCTCGGATTCGGCGACGCTGCGGATGGTGGTCGCACCGATGGTGTTTCCCGGTATCGCGGCCGGTTCGATCTTCACGTTCTCACTGTCGATGGGCGACTACATCGCCGTGACGATCGTCGGTGGTAAGACCCAGATGCTTGGCAACATCATCTACGGCCAGCTCGTGACCGCCAACAATCAACCCCTGGCCGCCGCGCTGTCGATCATCCCGCTCGTCGCGATAGTCGGCTATCTGTTGGCTATGCGGCGCACCGGCGCGCTGGAGAATGTGTGATGCTGTCGGCAGGCGCGCGCAGGGCGGTACGGGTATGGGTGGCCTTCGTGCTGGTATTCCTTTATGCGCCACTGCTTTTGGTTGTCATCAACGCGTTCAACTCCTCGCGGACGTTCGCGTTCCCGCCCAGCGGCTTCACGTTGCGGTGGTGGGCCGACGCGGCCAACAGCCAGGGCATGTGGAAGTCGCTGGCCAACTCGGTGGTGGTCGGCCTGGGCGCGACGGCGATCGCCCTTGTGCTGGGCACGATGGCCGCCTTCGCAGTCCAGCGCTACACGTTCTTCGGCCGCAATGTGGTGAGTTTCCTTGTCGTCCTGCCCATTACGCTACCGGGCATCGTCACCGGCATCGCGCTCAACGCGACGTTCACCTCGGCGCTTGGCGTGACGCTCGGGCTTGCGACGGTGATCATCGGCCATGCCACGTTCTGCGTCGTGATTGTCTTCAACAACACTCAGGCCCGGCTGCGACGGCTGGGCACCAATCTCGACGACGCATCGGCCGACCTTGGCGCGTCACCGTGGCAGACGTTTCGGTACGTGACATTCCCGATGATGCGCGGCGCGCTGGTGGCCGGCGCCATCTTGGCGTTCGCGCTGTCGTTCGACGAGATCGTCGTCACCACATTCACCGCGGGGCCGACGGTGCAGACGCTGCCGATCTGGATCTTCGGAAACCTGTTCCGCCCCAACCAGGCTCCGGTGATCAACGTCGTCGCCGCGGCGTTGACGGTCGTCGCGATCATCCCGGTGTGGCTCGCGCAGCGCTTCGGTGGCGATCCGGCCACCACCCGGGTGTAGCGATTGCTACCGCTTCGATTCCGGGTCCCCGTGCAGCAGAATGCCTGCGGTGAACTCCGAAACGGCGCTGGCCATCTGTCGGCGGATGGCGTCATCGAGGTGGGCGGCGATCACTCGATTACCCAGATCGCGGTAATCCAGCATGATCCGACTCAGCTCCGCCATCTCCTCGGGTTTGGGCACGTGGTTGGGCCCGAACCGCGCCGAGTACAACTCCTCTATCGCCCGCACGAAGTCGGCGGCCAAGTTGTCGGTTGAGTCCCGGGTCGACTCGTACACCCGCAGGATCGCTCGCGCGTACAGCATCGGATCGCGACTGCGCGCCACGATGGCGGCCAGCACCGCATCCTTCAGCACCACCTCACCGTCGGTGGTTTCGGCCAAGCCGTAGTCGATCAGTTTGCGCGCATCGTCGCTACGGGGGTCGATGCGGACGGCAGCTGTCTTCGCCGGTGCCGGCTGCTCCTCGGCAGTCTCGTCGGACCGTGGACCCAGAATCGCCCGCTGGATGCCGAGGATGTCGGCCAGATCGGCGCCCTGGCGCATGCTCGCGAAGAACTCCGAGATGTGGGCGGAGTTGAAGCCACGGCGCAGCAACTGGTTGATCGTCTTCAGCTGAGACAGGTGATAGTCGTCGTAGTACGCCGAGCGCCCGACCCGACGCGGCGGGTCCAGTAGCCCGCGCTCCCGGTACGCGCGGATGTTGCGCGCCGTGACCCCCGAGATCCGCGCCAAGTCGTCCAGTCGGTACTCAGCCAACGTCGCGCACCCTGACCCGGTCCAAGGCGCGTTTCGGCTTTGCACCGCGCCAACGCACATGACCACTCTAGCCGTCGGGACTGGTTTGCGAGCGAAGTCTGAATCCCCCGCCGAGATATTTGCTAGGTATTCGAGGTACACGTGCTCAACTGCGGCAATGACGATGGCGCGGGTCGGACGCCGACGAGTTGGTGCAACTTCAGCCAACTCGTTTCCCATCGCAACCGGGCACGTCGCCGGTGTTGCGGTGAGTGATTTCACGCGTCATGAATTGGCGTCAGCGCCGCCCGCTGGAACATGATGGACGCGCATCGCGTTGTTGAGCGAAGACAAAGTTCCCTGCTGAGAAAGGTTCGGTGTGCGTCCCTGGATCGTCTGGGCCACCGGACTGCTCGCTTATATCGTCGCCGTCCTCGACAGGACCACCCTCGGCGTTTCGGGGTTGGCGGCCGCCGACCGCTTCAACGCCAGCCCGAGCGTGCTGTCGACGTTCGTGGTCCTTCAGGTCGTGGTGTACGCGGCCGCGCAGGTGCCCGCGGGGCTGCTGCTCGACCGATTCGGTTCCAAGGCGCTGATCCTGTCCGGTGCGGCCGTGATGGCGACGGGCCAACTCGTACTCGCATTCACCGAATCCCTCCCGCTTGCCGTCGCGGCGCGAGCATTGCTCGGTCTCGGTGACGCGGTGACGTTCATCTCCGTGCTGCGGTTGGTGCCGCACTGGTTCTCTGCCGAACGCGTTCCCCTGGTGACGCAGCTGACGGGCATCTGCGGTCAGCTGGGCCAGGTGCTTTCGGCCGTTCCATTTTTCGCAGTGCTTGCCGGCGCCGGTTGGACCACCGCCTACGTTTCGGTCGCAGCCGTCGGTGTGTTGTCGATGGCCCTGACGCTCGCGCTGGTCAAGAACACCCCGACCGGAGCAGTCACGCCGGTGCACGGTTCGTCGGTCATCCAGACGCTGGTGAGCGTCAAGACGGTGTGGCTGCGGCCGGGCACGCGGCTCGGCTTTTTCACCCATATGGGCACGCAATTCTCCGTGACGGCCTTCACCTTGATGTGGGGCGTTCCGTATCTCACCGAGGCTCAAGGACTTTCGACGAGCGCGGCGGGCGCCCTGCTGACCATCTCCGTGGTCGCCGCCATCTCATCGGGTGTCGTCATCGGGATCTTCACCGGCCGGTTGCCGCATCGGAGGTCACGGATGGTGCTCGGCATCATCGCCGCCAACGCAGTGGCGTGGACGGTGGTGCTCGCACTGCCGGGCCGCTCCCCGCTGGGGCTGCTCGTCGCGCTCATCGTCGTCATCTCGGTCGGTGGTCCTGGCTCGATGGTCGGCTTCGACTTCGCGCGCACGTTCAACCCGAGTGCGACGCTCGGCACCGCACAGGGCATGGTCAACATGGGCGGCTTCGTCGCGTCTCTGTTGGTGATGCAGGCAATGGGACTGATCCTCGATGCCACAGGCGACTTCTCGCTCGGCTCGTTCCGGCTCGCCTGGACAGTGCAGTACGCGATCTGGGGCCTCGCAGTGGTCGGCATCCTGATCACCCGCCGCAAGGCACGGCGACTGATGCGCATCGAGGAAGAAGCGATGCTGCTGGAGAGCTTGGACGCGGCGCCCGCGGTGCGCTGACCGCTAGCGGTTGCGGGCGGTCGAACGCCTGTTGGCCTTCTTGATCGCCGAAACCAGTTCGTCCTTGCTCATCTTCGAACGACCCGAGATGTCAAGCCTGCGTGCGACTTCCGTCAGGTGCTTCTTCGAGGCGTTGGCGTCCACACCCTCGGCGGATTTGCCGCTCGGGTTGGGGCCGCCACTGCGTGCGCGGGAATCCGACGGCCCCTTCTTCGATTTCGGCTCCCAGTGGTCACCGACCTTTTCAAAGCTGTGCTTCAACGCGTCGTAGGCGACCCGGTGCGCCCGCTCGCCTTCGCCGTACTCCTTCACCGCGTTGTCGTGCACCTTTGCGAAGGTGCGCTGCGCCTTGGCAGGCGACTTCTGCAACGTGCTCGGCAGCTCACTCTTGCGAGCCGAACCGCTCTTCGTTGTCTTAGGCATCGGTAGTGCTCCTCGAGAACTGAGACGATGGCGCCGCAGAGGTGGCGTCGGCTGCACGTGTGCCGGATTCTTGACGCTCCGCGCACCCGGTGCGCAACCCCGTACGGCCCACAGATGGCGTTACCCGAAGGCCGTGGGGCTAAACGCCTGAGAGGCTCCTCGCGATGGCCTGCGCGGCGTGCCGATGGCCGAGCGTTTCGTACCCAACCACGCTCACCATCGGGGCCAGCGTGACCACCAGCAGGCAGTTCGCCATCGAGATACCTGCGGCGGCCAGCCAGACCGCGGCGCCAAGCACCACGGCTGTCAACGCGATGAGCAGCAGATGGAACATGTCCATCGTCCGCACCAACCACGCGTAAAGGACGTAGACCGAGACGACGTATCCGCCGACCGGCACGGCCACGGCCACCACCGTCTCCACCGAACCGAGCTTCGAGTGGCCCTCGATGTAGAAAGCGGCGACATGTAGCCCCGCCCCGGTCGCCACGATCGCCCCGAACGGCAGGATGTGGAAGTAGCCGAAGAAGAACGACCGCTCGGGATGAGCGTGCAACAGATCGGCCTGCGGCACCACGAAATACGTCCACCACATGCCGAATGTCAGCCCGATCCCTGCGACCGCCACGAAGATCGCGTCATACGACCATCCCTGCGTGCCGACGGCCGCGGAAACCGATGCAACCGTGCCCACCACGCCCTCACCCAGGGCGATGATCGTCAGCAGGCTGTATCGCTCCGTGATGTGATGCGCGTGCCACGGCGTGCCGCCCATCCGCTTCTCGGCCAGGACCGGGCCCAGCAATTCGATCCCGATCAGCACCACCACGAAGACGAACGTCGTCGGCACCGAGGTGTGCAAGAAGATGGTGGTGGCCCAGCCGATCTGCGCGACGGTGACCGCGCTCGCGTAGGTCAGGCAGGCCGAACGTCTACCCGGGTCCTGCATCGCAGCGCGTAACCACTGTCCCACCAACGAGATTCGCATGACGACGTAACCCGCCACCATGACCCCGTTGTCGACGTGGCCGCCGTGTTCGATCGACGCGAACATCTGCGGCAAGCCCAGCGCAAGGATGACCACCCCGACCATCTGCAACATGGTCATCACGCGGTAGATCCAGTCGTCGGTGTCGTACGCCGACGCGAACCAGGCGAAGTTGATCCACGCCCAGCAGACCGCGAACGTCGCGAACGAGAAGCCGAGCAGCCCGGCGCCGACGTGGTTCTCGAACATCAGATGCGCGAACTCGTTCGCGGCGATGCCGAACGCGACGACGAACGTCAGGTCGAACAGCAGCTCCAGTGGTGTGGCCACCCGGTGTTCCTCATGCGGATCGCGACCCGTCATCGGCCGAATGCGATGCGCGGCCACTGGGCGCTGCGGTGAGGCCTCGGTCATTGTTTGCGTCCTTTCACCGCTACATTTCACCCCATGGCGGGCGCGAAGAAGTTGGTGATGGGCGCGAGCGGGTTCCTCGGCTCGCATGTCACCAGGCAGTTGGTTGAACGCGGCGACGACGTGCGGGTCATCCTGCGCCGGACGAGCTCGACGAAGGCCATCGACGACCTCGACGTCGAGCGACACTACGGCGACATCTTCGATGACGATGCCGTGCGCGCCGCGATGGCCGGTTGCGACGACGTCTTCTATTGCGTCGTCGACACCCGTGCCTGGCTGCGCGACCCCACACCACTGTTCCGCACCAATGTCGACGGCCTGCGCCACGTGCTCGACGTCGCGGTGGAAGCCGATCTGCACCGGTTCGTGTTCACCAGCACGATCGGCACCATCGGTATCCCCGCGGAGAACCGCCTTGCGACCGAAGAGGACCAAATGAACTGGGCCGACAAGGGTGGCGGATACATCCAGTCCCGGGTTCAGGCCGAAAACCTCGTGCTGCAATACGCCAGGGAGCGCGGATTGCCGGCCGTGGCTCTGTGCGTCGCCAACACCTACGGCCCGCGCGACTGGCAGCCGACGCCACACGGCGGGCTGCTCGCCGCGACGGCAGCAGGCCGAAATCCCGTGTACGTCAGGGACGCATCCACCGAGGTAGTCGGCATCGAAGATGCCGCGACCGCGCTGCTGCTCGCCGCCGAGAAGGGCCGAAATGGTGAGCGCTACATCATTTCCGAGCGCTACATGGCCATCCGGGAGTTGTTTGACACGGCCGCAGACGCGGGCGGTGTGAAGCGGCCGTGGCTGGGGATCCCGCTGTGGGCGCTGTATCTGCTCGGGCACGCCGGCGATGTCGCAGGCCGGCTGTTGAACCGCGATACGCCGGTCACGAGCGTCAGCGCCAGGCTGTCGCACATGCTGCCCGCGATGGACCACAGCAAGGCCGAGCGCGAACTGGGGTGGCAGCCCGCCCCGATCCACGAGTCCATCCGCCGTGCAGCGGTGTTCTTTGCAGAAAACACCGAAAACCAGCGCCGATAACTACGCGGGCGGCAAAAACAGGTAGTCGACTACGCATGCCTTCCTCGGGCCCCGGATCGACGATCAACGGGTGTCGGATGAATTCTCGCTGAAGCTGCTGGGTCAATTCGCCGTTCTTCGGGGTGATCAACCTGTCGACCTGCCTCCGGCATGTCAGCGACTGATCGCGCTCGTCGCGCTCAAGCGCAGGCCCGTGCACCGGCTTTGGGTCTGCGCGATGCTCTGGCCGCACGCCCAGACCCGACGCGCCATCGCCAGCCTGCGCTCCACCATGTGGCGGCTGCGGCCCGCGGGCGCCGACCCGCTGCTCGAGGTCGATCCGCAGTATCTCGCGCTGGCCCCCGGGGTTTCGGTGGACTTCTACGACGCGGTCGACCAGATCGGGCAGTTGCTCGACCACGACGAGCCCGTCGACCCGCAATTCGTCTCAGGACTGCTCGCGCTGCTCCGCGCAGGAGAATTGCTCGACGGCTGGTCCGAACCGTGGGCCACGGCCGAGCGCCAGCGCTACCGCGCGATGCGCAAGGAAGCCCGCGACACGTTGGGCCGCGGCTCCGAAAAACAGGTATCCACCTACGCGTGCGGGTCCATGCGTTCGCTTCATACGCTTCATAGCGTCAGGAAGACAAGGGACGACTCGAGAGAACCATGAACGCGCTACTGCTGATCTGCATCTCCGTCGGCACACCGCTTGCCGCACTGGGACTGTATGACCTGCAGACGCGTCTGGAGCAGTGGGACTACCAGCGTCACGCTGAAGACTGATCGTCGACGCACACCGCGCGGGGGCCTACGTTTGGTGGCGTGGAACAACTTTCCGATGATGTCGTCGCATTCCTGTCCGAAGGCACCCGCACTGGACTACTCGGATATCTCGCGTCCGATGGCCGTCCCCTTGTCGCACCCGTTTGGTTTGTGGTCGACAACGGCGAACTCGCCTTCAACACAGGCAAGGACACCGCGAAAGGCCGTGCCCTGGGCCGCGATCCGCGAGTGGTGATGTGCGTCGACGATTCGCGACCGCCGTACTCGTTCGTCCAGGTTCAGGGTGTCGCGACGGTTGGCGAGGACCCCGGCGACGTTCTCGACATCGCGACGCGAACCGGCGGCCGTTACATGGGCGCCGAGCGGGCCGAGGAGTACGGCCGAAGAAACGCCGTTCCCGGTGAACTCGTGGTGCGCATCAAGCCGACCAAAGTGCTCAAGGCGTTCAACGTGGCAGAGTGATCGCGTGAGCGCGTCGCCGGGGTCCTGCGCTGTCGGGGTGGTGCTGGCTGCCGGCCTCGGCACCCGCGTCGGCGCCGACGGTAACAAGGCATACCTGCCGCTGGCGGGCCGCAGCATGGTGACCTGGTCGCTCTCGTCCGTCACGCAGGTCGCAGAGATCGCGCGCACGGTGCTCGTGTACCGCAGGGGTGAGCTCGACCTGGCCCGCGACACGGTGGCAGCAGAACTTCCCGGTGCCGCGGTGGAACTGGTCGAGGGCGGCGACACCAGGCACGCCTCCGAGTTCAACGTGCTGCGCTATCTCGCCGACGACATCGACTCGGGCGTGGTCGACGTGGTGCTGATTCACGACGCGGCGCGACCGCTGGCCAGCCGCGACATGTTCCTGACTGCGCTATCGCTTGCCCGCGAGTTCGGCGGGGCGATACCGGCATTGCCCATCCCCGATTTGGTGCGGCATGGGCCGGCCGGTGTCGAGTCCACCGGCGGCGGATCGGTGCGCGTGCAGACACCGCAAGCGTTTCGGGCGCAACCACTGCTGCGTGCCTATCGGGCCGCCACCGCCGAGAGATTCGAGGGCACCGACACGTCGTCGTGCATCGAGAAGTTCACCGAGGAAAAGGTGCGCACCTTCCCCGGCGTCGCGGGCAACCTGAAGGTGACCTACGCGCAGGACGTGGCGGTAGCGGCCCGGCTGCTCAGTCGGTCCGACTCGCGATGATCGCCTCGACATAGTCGGTGTCCCTTGGCAATTCGATGGCGAATCCGTTCGCGTCGCCCTCGACCAGGGTGATCGGCATGCCTGCGTGCAGTACCTCGTCGAGCTCGTCGAAGTCCTCCGAGATGCGCCCAGCGAGCAGCCGGGACAGTTCATCGACGGCGAATCCGCGCGGGTACTGCACGGTCTGCAGCGTCGAGCGGTCAAGGGTGCCGGTCACGAAGCCGTTTGCATCGACAGACTTCACGCTGTCGGTTACCGCGAGCGCAGGCATCACGATGGTGCTGCCCGCGAGCAGGCCGGCAACCACCCTGTCGCGCAGGGATTCCGGCGCCAGGGGCCGACGGACGTCGTGAATCAGGACGTGACGCGCCGAGTCGCGGAAGCGCTGCAGGCCTGCGGCCAGGCATTGCGCCCTCGAATCCGGCTCTTCGACCGCGACCACATCAATGGCCGATAGGCCATGCGCCGCAAGGGTTTCGCGGACCCGATCGGCAAGTGCCGCAGTGGTGGCGACCACGGCAGCGCTGGGCATCGCTCGCGCAAGCCACACCAGGGCAGGCTCACCTGCCAAGGGGGCGTACGCGTTGTCCGCAAGCGCCGAGGGTAGCGGCAAGACCGCCGCGGGCTCCTCGGCCATCAGCGGAAGCGCTCGAGGTAGGCGTCCCAGTCCCAGGTGGCGAGGAATTCCTCTGTGCCTGCATAGCCTTTCGCGTACAGCGCCTCGATCTCGTTGTCGGAGATGTCGAAATCGAGGAAGCCGATGTCCGTCGAGTCCACTCGGATGGTCCTGGCGCTCACCCACGGCTCGTTGAGGTAGGCCTGATCGCGGCCGACGAGCGCGGTGGTGATCACGCCTTCCAGCAGATGCGGCGCGCCGAGCATCCGCAGCGGCGCGAGGGCCGGAATCACCTTGTCGTTGCCCTCGGGAAGGTTCGGCAACACCGTGACGCCGAAGCTGGGCCAGCGGGGTTTGTGTCCATCGAAGCGGTCAAGCGAATCGATCGGAAAATTCGAAAGGATGCCACCGTCGACCAACGTGGACGTCAGCCCACTCGACGACGTCAACGAGACCGGCCGGAAGAAGAACGGGATCGCCATCGACGCACGCACTGCATCGGCGACGGACTGCTCGTCGGGATCCAGGCCGTAGACCCGGCGGTAGTCCCAAGGCAGCCGCACCAACTGCCCCGTGGTCACATCGGCGACCGTCACGACCAGTTTGTAGCGCCGCTCCGGCGGCAAGTCGTCATCGTCGATCGCCAGGTCGCCGAACGTGCCAACGCCGAGATTCGCAAGCTGGCTGCGGACCCAGTCGTGTGCGTAGTCGCCGCGGTAGATACCTGTCCCCCGCAACACGGCCAGCGAGGGGCCGAGTAGCGGAAAGCGTTCGACGGGGCCGGGATCGGTGAATTTGTGGTAATCCAGCTGCAGCGCAAGCTCTTTGACTTCGTCGCCGCTGAGTTGGTTACTCATCGATGCGGCCGCGACGATCGCGCCGACGATCGACCCGGCAGAGGTTCCCGACACGCGTTGAGCGCGGTAGCCGGCGTCCATCAACGCAACGACGGCCCCAACCAAACCGATGCCTTTGACACCGCCGCCCGACAACACCAGGTCCGCAGGCTTCGCCACGGCGCCGACGCTACACGGGATCGAATGCCGAAATGAGCCAGGTGCCGTTGATCTTCTTCATGCTCACCTTGACCGCGCTCGCGGCGAAGGCACCATCAGGATTCTCCTTGCTGGTGGTGTTCTGGTTGATGAACACCAGCACCATGGCGGAATCCGGATGCAGGTCGGACACCGCGGCGCGGACGACGGCGGCGCTGGTCTTGACTGCCTTCTGCTTGGCCGCGGGCGTGACGATCTGCTGGGTGAAATTCGTGTAGTACGACAGGAAGTCACCGGTCAGATGCGACTTCGCGTTCGCGAAGTCCTTGTCCAGGGTCTCGGGTGAGTACGACAACATCGCGACCGTGCCGGTTTTCGCCGCATCGAGCACGACGTTGGCCGCGGCCTCGTCGGTTTTCTGGTCGGTGCGGTACTGGCCGAAGTACAGCCAGGCCGTGACGCCCGCCGAGGCGAGCAGCGCGACCGTCAACACGATCGCCCCGATCCATCCGGCCACGGCGAGCCCCGATCGCCGCCGCTTGCCACCGGTTTCGTCTGTCGCGTCGTCGCTTTCGTCTGCCGCGTCTTCAGTTTCGGTTGTCGCGTCGTCGGTTTCGGTTGTCGCGTCGTCGGTTTCGCCGGACTGGTCTGCGGCTTCATCGACGCCGGTGAGGAGTTCTGTTCCTGCCTGGTCGGCGTCTTTCAGGTCGGCGTTGTCCTTCGCGGTCACGGTACGAACTCCACCTTCTCCATCTTGATCTGGCCGCCCTCACGCTTGAGGTTGACGGACAGCCGCCACGACCGGGGCTCCTGCTTGGCACCCGCGGAATTGGTGACTCGCGACGACGCCGACACCAGCACCACTGCCGTGTCGTCGGTCATCGACTCCACGCCCGTGGCGTTGACGGTGACCTCGGTGATCACCTTCGAGTCCTGCGCGACCTTGACGAAGTCGTCGGCCTGGCTCTTGAAATCGTCCTTGAACTGGCCGGTCGAGTTGTCGATGATGCGCTGCACGTCCTCCTTGGCCTTGTTGAAGTCCAGCGACATCAATGTCACTACGCTCTGCCTCGCCGCAGCGCTGTACTCCGCACGGCGCTGATCGTCGGCCACCTGATGACTGTGGTGGTTGAACATCAGCACGCTGATGAAGATCAGCACCGCCGTGCAGGCAACTGCGATGACAGCGGCGAAGACGGCAGCCAGAATCTTGAGGACCCGGCGGCTCCCGCCGGGTTGCTCGCCGATCGGATCCGCGGACAACTCCTCGGCGGCATCCGCTGTGTCCGGGCCGGTTTCCGAGGTCTCGTCGGCCTCAATCAGGTCGACGGGTTCGGCCGGTGCGCCGGCGGTCTCGGTCTCTGCGTCGGCGTCTGCATCGGCGGCGTCTGCATCGGCGGTCGCGGCCTCGGCAGCCTGCCTGCGCAACCGGATCGCGCGAGCTTTTGCCCGGGCAGCGGCGGCTACCGCTTCCGCCTCAGCGGCCTCTGCCTCGGCCTCCTCGGCGAGAGCCAATGCTTGGGCGGCGTCGGCCGGCCGATCAGGTTCCTGCGTCGGCTCGTCGACGCGGTCAGCGTCGATCACCGACGCGCGGCGCCTGAAAGACGGCACTGCGACCTCCTAGTTCTGCAAACTGCTCTGCTAATGAGAATGGCGTTATTCATTTTTGAGTATTGCCGCGACGATACCGCATCCCCAGCCGGGGTCAGACGATGCGTTTCCTGCGGAAATGCTATTTGCGCGCTGTGCGAACGCTCAGCGCAATTTGTCTTTCATGACCTTGCCCGTGGCGTTCAACGGTAGCTCGTCGGTGAACTCGACGAACCGAGGAACCTTAAATCCGGCCATCCGGTCGCGACTCCAAGCAATCAGCTCATCGCCACTGACGGTGGGCGTTGCATCCTTTGCGCCAGCCTTCAACACCACGAACGCCTTCCCCACCTGCCCCATCCGCTCGTCGGGGACTCCGATCACAGCCGCCTGGGCGACAGCGGGATGCTCGAGCAGGAAGCCTTCGATTTCGGCGGGGTATGCGTTGAAGCCGCCGACGATGAACATGTCCTTTTTCCGGCCGACGATCCGCAACCGGCCCGACTCGGTGAACCTGCCGAGGTCGCCGGTGTGCAGCCAGCCGTCGACGTCGATGGCTTCCGCCGTGGCGACGGGGTCGTCCAGATAACCCTGCATGACGCCGTAGCCACGCACGAGCACCTCGCCGTCGTCAGCGATGCGCACCTCGACGTCCTCGCAGGGCAGTCCGGCTGTCGTCGCAACGTCTTCGAACGAGTCGCCGGGTCGAGAGAGCGTGACGTTGCCCGCCTCGGTGAGGCCATAGCCCGTCATCAAGGTTTGGAACGGAAGTTCCTCGTGGATCCGGTGCACGAGTTCCACCGGGATGTCGGCCGCACCCGTTACGCCGGCCCGCAGCGTCGCGAGTCTGTCCTTGTCTTCGACTGCGAGCAGCGAGTGATACAGCGTCGGCGGACCGGGCAGCATCGTGATCCGTTCGGCCGCAATCAGTTCCACTACGCGGTCGACCTCGAAGGCAGCGACCGGAAGCATCGTCGCGCCTCGCAGGAACGACGCGATCAGGCCCGCCTTCAACCCGAAGGTGTGAAAGTAGGGGTTGATCATCAGGTAGCGGTCGCCCTCACGCAAGTCAGCGAGAGTGGCCCATTCCTCGTACATCCGAAGTGTCTGGACGTGATTCATCTTGGCGCCCTTGGGCTTGCCGGTCGTGCCCGACGTGAAGATGATGTCGGAGATATCGGTGCCCGCGACGTCGCGGTGAAACGGTGTCCCGCTGGACAAGAAGTCGGACTTGAGGTCGATGACCGGCACGCCGGCGGGCGCACTGTAGTCGAGGCCGAGGAACCCCTTGCAGACCAGCACCGCCTTCGCGCCACTGCGGCCGATGATGTCGGCCGCCTCGTCGGGCTTGAAGCGCGTATTGACCGGGACGAGCACGCCGCCGGCCGTCAGCAATCCGAAGGCCGCGATGATCCATTCCGCGCAGTTGGGCGCCCACAGGGCGACCCGGTCCCCTTTTTCGACGCCGAGTTCTGCGAATGCGCCTGCGGCACAGCGGATCCGCGCGACCACTTCGGTGAACGTGAGGCGCAGCGGACCGTCGACGACCGCTTCCGCGTCGCCGAACCGGTCCGCTGAGCTCAACACCATCTCGGGGATGGTTTGCCAACGCCGGGTCACGTCGTGACGAGACGCCCCAGGTTGCCGCCCATGATCTTCGCCTGGTCCTCCAGGGACAGGTGCTCGAGCGCGGTCACGTAATGCGTCGGTTCGGCCAGGCCCTCGGGATGCGGCCAGTCGGAGCCGTACAACACCTGGTCCACGCCGATCAGGTTGATCAGATCGTCGATGCCCTCTTCGTAGAACGGGCTGACGTAGATGCGATTCTTGATCTCCTCGATCGGGTTGCCGAGGAACGCCTCAGGCGCCTTCTTCCACACCTCGGCCATCGAGTCCAGCAGCGGGAACATCCACTTCGAACCCGCCTCCACGATGCCGACCTTCAGCTTCGGGTGCCGGAACAGCGCGCCGTGAATCACCCAGGAGGCCACCGCATCCTGGATCGGGCGCCACTCGTTGAGGATCGACATGGCGTTGGTCTGGAACGGCAGCATCTCCTGCGCGGCGCCGTCCCACTCGGAGGTGTACCGCGAATAACCGCTGTCGGACGAGTGCATGCCGACAAAGACGTCATGGTGGACAACCCGCTCCCAGAACGGATCGAACTCGGGCAGCGCGAACGACCTCGGCCCGCGGAAGCCGGGCACCGGCGCCGGGCGGATGAGGATCGCGCGAGCGCCACGCTTGACGCACCACTCCAGTTCCTCGATCGCCTTCTCCACGATCGGCAGCGTGATCACCGGCGTGGTGAAGATGCGGTTCTGGTAGTTGAAGCCCCACACCTCGTCGAGCCACTGGTTGAGCGCGTGGATGAGGACGTGAATGGCGACCGGGTCGTCGGAGAGACGCTCCTCGATCAGGCTGGCGAGCGTCGGGAACATCAGCGAGCGGTCGATGCCAAGCTCGTTCATCTTCTCGAGTCGCGGCTCGGGCTCGAAGAACGCGGGAATGGCTCTCATCGGCTCACCGAACAGCTCGCGCTTGCTCTTGCCGTCGGGGTTGCCGAACTTGAAGTACTCCTCCCACGCGCCCGGCTTGGCGACCACGGAGAAGGTGGGATTGGGGATGTAGTTGCTGATCACTCCGCGCAGCGCGATCTTCGTGCGGCCGTTGACCTCGACGTACTGGACGACGTCCTTGTACTCCTTGGGCAGGTACTTGGTCATCGCCTCTGGCGGCTCGTACAGGTGGTTGTCCGCGTCGAACAGCGGAAACGGTATGTCGACCCTATGCGACAGCTGGCCCATGGAAGACTCCTTATCTCGTCACGAGAATCTTATTCTCACTTTCGACAAGTCGCAATATCCCGCCTTACCAGGAACTTCTGCACCTTGCCGCTGGCCGTGCGCGGGAAGTCGTCGGCTTGGTGCAGTTCCTCAGGCCACTTCTGCGTTGCGACGCCTGCCTGCTTGAAATGCTCGCGGACCTCCTCGAGAGTCGGCATCGAGTGGCCCGTCTTGACGCGCAACACCGCGGCCGTCCGCTCCCCGAGTCGCGCGTCGGGCACCGCGACCACCACCGCCTCCACGACGCTGGGCATGGCGAGCAGCACCTCCTCGACCTCCAGCGCGCTGATGTTCTCGCCGCCGCGGATGATCACGTCGGCCTTGCGGTCGGTGATGGTCAGATAGCCGTCGTCGTCGAGGACACCGACATCGCCGGTGGAATACCAGCCGTCTTCGTCGAACGCCTTCGCGGTCAATTCGGGATCGGTGTAGCCCAGGCACAGGTCGGGGCCACGGCTGAAGATCTCGCCGTCGGGACCGAGCCGGATCTCGACGCCGGGACGCGGATTGCCGTCGGTGTAGAGCCGCTTGTCCTCCGGCGCGGTCGGTTTTGACCCGGTGATCGACGGGTGCTCGCTGCTGCCATAGGAGCGGAAGACGAACATGCCCAGGTCGGTCAGCCGGCGCGTGACGGCCGCGGGCACGGTCGATCCGCCGAGACCGACGGTGGTGAAGTGCTTGAGGTGTTCGGGCGTGCAGTCCGGATGATCCAGCAGGCTGGTGACGAAGTACGGCGGCCCACCACCGATCGAAAGCCCTTCGCGCTCAATGAGTTTGAGCACCATGCCGGGGTCCCACACGTCACACAAGTCGATGGGCGCACCCTCCAGCACCGGAATGAGGAACGCCCCGAGCATGCCGATGAAATGCCCGACCGGGGTTGCGGTGAGCTGTCGACCGCGATCCTTCGGATAGTTCTCCAGCAGTTGACGGGTCTCGAAGCCCAGCGTCTGATGGCTGTGCACAACACCTTTCGGGTTGCTCGTCGTGCCCGAGGTGAACGCGATCAATGCCGGGCCGGCGGGGTCGGTGGCGAGTGTGCCCTGCAACGGTTCGGCGGCGAGCAGTTCCTCGTAGTTCTGTCCGACCAGCCCGACGATCGGGATGTCCTCGCAGAGGTCGGGCTGAAACTTCATGCGGCCGAACTCTTCTGCGGTGATGAACACGCGCGGCTTGGCGGCTCCGATAATGTGGGTGAGTTCCTTGCGACCGTAGAAGTGCACGATCGGGACGGTTACGGCGCCGAGGAACGTGGACGCCCAGAACGCGGCCGCGGCCTCCTTCCAATTCGGCAGTTGCAGCGCGATCACATCTGCCGGCCCGACGCCGCGGGCGTGCAGCCCCGCAGCAAGCCTGCGCGCCTCGAGCTCGACGTCGCGGAACGTGCCGGCGAATGGTCGGACGGCCGAATGCACGACGAAGCCGGTATCGGGGTTGGCGCGCAGACCTCGGGCGACCAGATCGCCGAGGGTCTCGTCCGTCCACCACCCTTCTTCCTGGTAGCGCTTGGTCAGCTCAACAGGGATTTTTCGCATGACGCTCAGCCGCACCTCCAGTCCCGCTGCGATGCTATTCTCCGATAGAGAGAATGCCAATACCGCAGACGGAGAATGCTCGATGGTCGACCTCGAATTCGACGACGGTTTGGCGGTCATCACCATCGACCGGCCGCATGCCCGCAACGCCATCTCGCTGGAGACGATGGATCAGCTGGAGAAAGCGCTCGACGGCGCCGATGGCGCGCGGGCGCTGGTGCTCACCGGCGCAGGCGATCGGGCATTCGTCTCGGGTGGAGACCTCAAGGAGCTCAGCGCGCTGCGCACCGAGCAGGAAGCGTCGTCGATGGCCTTCCGGATGCGCGCGATCTGCGATCGGATCGCCGCGTTCGCAACGCCGACCATCGCTGCGCTCAACGGCCACGCGCTTGGCGGTGGCGCCGAGTTCGCGGTGGCGGCCGACATCCGGATCGCCGCCGATGACATCAAGATCGGCTTCAACCAGGTGACGCTGGAGATCATGCCTGCGTGGGGCGGCGCCGAACGACTGGTCACGCTGATCGGTTACAGCAAGGCATTGCTGCTGGCTGGCGCTGGCACTGTGCTCGATGCCGCCGAGGCCGAGCGAATCGGCTTGGTGGACAAGGTGTTTCCGCGGGAGTCGTTCGACGCCGGATGGCGGGGTCTGGCCAAGGCCATGGCCGGCAGACCTGCTGGTGAGATCAAGCGCGTGATGAAGGGCGCCACCACGACGGAAGCCGTCACCGCGTTCGCGCGGCTGTGGGTGGCCGACGAACACTGGGCCGCCGCGGACAAGGTGATGAAGCGCAGCAAGTGAGCGGTTTGTGTGCGTTTTGTTGCGCACAGCGCTCCCCAACGCACACAAGTCGCTAGGTACCCATCTCGCGGATCGCGTCGGTGCCGTCCCAGTTCGCCGCGGTGTCGCGGATGAACTTCGCGCTTGCCGCCTGGGCTTCGGTGAGCTCGGAGATCTCTACGACGGTAGCTGGGCTGTTCGGCGGCTCGACATAGGCAAATCGCACGCCAAGTTCCTCGCCGCCCGCCCACACGACCGGCCAGCCGGCGTCGGCTACCGCGGTCATGGTGGCGTCGAAATCCTCTGCCCAATAAGCCAACTGGTGAAAGCCGGGGCCGTTGGCGGCAAGGAATTCGGTGAAAATGCTTGGCGTGTCGTCGTGCTGGTAGATCAGCTCGATCTGCATTTCCCCGCTGTTGGACAACGCCAATGAGATCGTCGTCTCGCAGGGTTCACCGCGATAGCGCACGCCCATCGGCAGCCGTCGGATGACCAGCCAGGGACCGACGCCCAACTCGACCCAGCTCGCCAGCGCCTCGTCGAGGTCGGTGACGACGTATCCGATCTGGCGGATCGGGCCGGGGAGGATGCTCATGATGCCGTGCGTGGCGCTACGGCCCGCATGTCAGGTGTTCGTCCGAGACGCGAAATCGAGAGAGGCGATGCTCATCATCTCGACCAGTGAGCGCCGATCGATGGTCCAGATCGCTGCCGAGGCCGCGCGGTTGTTCTCACCGACTACATGAACCGGGCCGTCGCCGATGTTCTCGATGATCTCTCGCGCAACGTCTTCGGACAGCATGTGCGCGGCCGGGTCGTACTCGATGCCCAGGCGCTGGAAGGCAGGGGTGTATGTCATGCCCAGCGGGGTGCAGCACACGTCGACACCGTGGGGTCGTAGCTCGGCCCACAGTCCTTCGGCGAAGTT
Source organism: Mycobacterium sp. OAE908 (assembly GCF_017872775.1). Lineage (NCBI taxonomy): Bacteria > Bacillati > Actinomycetota > Actinomycetes > Mycobacteriales > Mycobacteriaceae > Mycobacterium > Mycobacterium sp. OAE908. The sequence continues at coordinate 304,286 of NZ_JAGGJL010000002.1, read as the reverse complement.
GTGCTGGAACGCCTTGACCGCCGAGTACACCGCGAGCGTCGCGGAGCCGGCCAGGCAGGCCAGCGATGCGACGAAGACGATGCCGCCGCGGCCGCGGTCACGCATCGCGCTACCGAAGTGATGCGCCAAGGCAATGGGTCCGATGCAGTCGAGCTTGATCTGCTTGAGCGAGTAGTCGACGTCGGTCTCCAGGAAGGTCGTCGTCCGGTCGGATGCGCCGGCGTTGTAGATCAGCAGGCCGACTTCGAGTCCTTCGGTCGCATCGGCCACCTTGGCTCCGACATCGGGATCGGTGAGATCTTGGACGACGACTCGCGTCTGCACCCCGTGCGCGGCGCGCGCCTGGGCGGCGACCTCGTCGAGAAGCGTTGCGTTGCGCGCGATCAGGACGAGATTCAGCCCGCGCGCGCCCAATTGGTCGGCCAGGCTGGCACCGATCCCTTCGGAAGCACCTGCGATGACGGCCCACTGGCCGTACTTATCCGTGAAGTCGGTCATGACCGTGCACCCGACGCCGCCCCCGCGTGCACCCGCGCGATGTTCGTCGTGCGACGGGAGATCCGCCAACCGTCGGACGTCCGGACGAACTCGTCGTCGTAATGCCCAAGGGCCTCAACCCAACTGGCGCCGTCATCCGGGATCGCCTGAAGTACCGCATGCACATACGACCGTGCCGTCGCTCGGTCACCGTCGACGGTGATGGCGAAATTGGTCAGCCGGTGATAGGTCGGCCCCATTGCGTCATGGAGTTGTTCCATCAACCCGGTGATCGCATCGGCGCCCTTGTATTGGCCGACTTCGCCGTAGTCGACATCGACGTCCTCGGTCCAACAGGTGCGCAACTGTGCCCAATCTTTGAAATCTATTCCGGTGGCGTAACGGATCAGCACCTCGGCGATCTGCTCTTTATCGGCGTCCACACGGCGAGGCTATTTCATAACCTTCGCCGACGTCGCCGACTCCACACCACCGCCTTGGTCGGCGGTACAGTCGGCCCGAGCGCCACCCTGTTCTCTCTGGACGAGAATGGCATTTCCGGTTATCGTCAACGGCGTGTCACCACAGCAGATAGCACTCGCGCCGGAGATCTCTACCTGGCCCGACGAGAACCCACAGCTCATTGGAAGCACCTGCGGCCAATGCGGGGCCACCACCTTTCCCATCCAACAGTGGTGCCCCAAATGCAGCGCAGGTGAGATGTCCGACGTGTTGCTGCCGCGGCGCGGCACCCTCGTTGCCTGGACCACGCAGGGCTTTCCGCCTGGCGCTCCGTACAAGGGGCCGACCGGCAAGGACTTCGTTCCGTTCGGTGTCGGATTGGTGCAGCTCGGCATGCAAGATGACGCCGTCATCCGCGTCGAGGGCCGGCTAACCGAGAACGATCCGGCAAAGCTGCAGTTCGGCCAGGAGGTCGAGCTGACCATGCTGCCGTTCACCACCGACGAGGAAGGCAACGAGATCATCACGTTCGCCTTCCAGCCCGTCTGACTTGAGAGGACACTTCGAACAATGAACGACGTCGCGATCATCGGCGTGGGCCTGCACCCATTCGGACGCTTCGACAAAACGGCCATGGAGATGGGCGCCGACGCGATCCACGCGGCACTCGCCGACGCGGGCGTGGCGTGGAAGGACATCCAATTCGGCTTCGGCGGCAGCCATGAGGTCTCCAACCCCGACGCGGTCACCCGCCTCGTCGGCCTGACCGGCATCACGTTTACCAACGTGTTCAACGCCTGCGCCACGGCGGCATCCGCGATCCAGCAGACCGCGGACACCATCCGGCTCGGCAAGTACGACATCGGCATCGCGATCGGGCTGGACAAGCATCCGCGCGGCGCGTTCACCGACGATCCGGCCAAGCTGGCGCTGCCGCAGTGGTACGCCGAAAACGGTCAGTTCGTCACCACCAAGTTTTTCGGGATGAAGGCCAATCACTACCTCCACAAGCACGGCATCTCGCAGGCGACGCTGGCGAAGGTGGCGGCCAAGAACTTCCGCAACGGCGAGAAGAACCCGAATGCGTTCCGGCGCAAGCCGATTTCTGAGGAGGAGATCCTCAATTCGCCTGTGCTGAACTACCCGCTGACGCAGTACATGTTCTGCGCACCCGACGAAGGCGCGGCGGCGGTGATCATGTGCCGCGGCGACATCGCGCACAGGTTCACCGACAAGCCGGTCTACGTGCGCGCCACCGAGATCCGGACGCGGACGTTCGGCGCCTACGAGGTGCACGCGACGTCGGCGCCGCTGGACGAGGACCCGTCCCCAACGGTGTTCGCGGCCAAGGCCGCCTACGAGGCCGCCGGCATCGGACCCGAGGACGTCGACGTCGCCCAGTTGCAGGACACCGACGCAGGCGCCGAGGTCATCCACATGGCCGAGACCGGCCTGTGCGCCGACGGCGAACAGGACAAGTTGCTCGCCGACGGCGCCACCGAGATTTACGGCTCGATGCCGATCAATACCGACGGCGGGCTGATCGCCAACGGCGAGCCGATCGGCGCCTCGGGCCTGCGGCAGGTGCACGAACTCGTGCGCCAACTGCGCGGCGAGGCGGGCGATCGGCAGGTGCCCGGCGAGCCGCGGGTCGGCCTCGCGCAGGTGTACGGCGCTCCTGGCACGGCGTCGGCGACGATCCTGAGCCGCTGAGCACAAGATCTCTGATTCGGAACCGGGTGCGAAAACAACGTTCTAAGATCTCGGAAATGATGTTTCCGCCTGCGCCCCGATGGATCAGGCCGCTGCTCGGCGCCCTGTCGGCAACGGCGCTGGCGGCCGCCAGCCTCGTCGCGGGGACCGCGTCGGCGGGCGCAGACGACGATCCGCCCCCTCCGCCGCTGCACAACGTGCACTACACGATTTGGGCCGAGCAGCCCTTCAACGTCAACATCTATTACCGCGACACCGACCCGCCGAACTGGGCGGACTACAGCCACAACCCGTATCAGTTCAGCCCGAAGGTGGAGGCCGACGTCGGGCCGAATCAGCAGTGGAATCTCGACGTCGGACTGGTCAACCCCGACGAGTGGGCCATGGTGGTTGCGGGCACCGGCGGGGAGTCGGCGAAAAGCCCCAACATCCATTGCGCGCTAGCCGTCGACGGCGTCGTCGTGAAGACCAATCAAGGGCCGAAGGGCGCGCTCTGCTCACTGCGCAACTGGTGATCGTCGGTCGGTAGCGGGTCACCCTCGAGTCGGCGAAGCCAGTCCTCACAGAACTTGAACGTCTCCGCGTGCCCGGTCGACATGCCGAGCGCGCGTTCCATGACGATGCCCTGTGACACGCTCGTCGCGAACACCGTCCAGACGACCGGAGGAACTTCTGACGTGGCGACGCCGTACCGTTCGAGCGCGGCGGCGATGGCCTTGTTCTGCTCCTCGCGGAAACGTTCGGCGTAATAGACGATTTCGGCCCGCAACGCCTTGCGGTGGTTGGCCAGGCCCATGAACTCCATCGTGAGCCGGGTGGCCTCCGGCATCGTGCTGAACCGCCACAACGCCCACAGCGGCTGAGGCGCCTGAAGCGCGGTCTTCAGCACACCGAGCCCCTCTTCGGCCCTGCGACGGAAAACCTCTAGGAACAGGTCCTCCATGGTGCGGAAGTAGTAGTGCACGAGCTGGGGCTTGAGGCCGGCCCGCTCGGCGAGCCGGCGTGAGGTGACAGCGGCGTAGCCCTCCTCGAGAAGGAGTTGTTCGGCAGCGTCGAGCAGCACGCCGCGATTCTTCGCGTCCGGCGCTCCGATTCTTCGCGCCGATGCCATGCGATTCCTCCCATACCTGCTGCCCAAGAGGTCAACACGCCGATGTTAGACGCCGCAGCGCCGTGGCACCTTGACCGTGACTCTACCTGCATGCTAAGCAGGTGCTCAGCATTATTGGGATTCGGAAGGAACCGCATCAGATGACCACGGACTACGACGCCGTCGACTACTTCACGGATCCGTCGCTGGTGCCCGACCCTCATCCGTACTACGACCACGTCCGGGCAAAAGACCCGGTGTGCTGCCCGATCACCAACGGCGTCCTTGCTGTCACGGGCTGGGAAGCCGCCAACGCCGTCTACAAGGACACCGAAAGCTACTCGTCCTGCGTCGCGGTCATGGGTCCGTTCACGCCGATCCCGTTCACGCCCGAGGGCGACGACATCTGCGCGCAACTCGAGGAACACCGCACCGAGATCCCCATGTTCGAGCACATGGTCACGATGGATCCACCGCAGCACACCGACGCGCGGTCGATACTGTCGCGACTGCTCACCCCCAAGCGCCTCAAGGAGAACGAGGACTTCATGTGGCGGCTTGCCGATCGCCACATCGACGAGTTCATCGCCGACGGCCGCTGCGAGTTCCTCGCCGCATACGCAAAGCCCTTCTCGCTCTTGGTCGTTGCCGATCTACTCGGCGTCCCCGAATCCGACCACGAGGACTTCCGGCAGTCCTTCGGCGCCGGTCAGCCTGGAACGAACATCGGTTCCCTGGACCACGAGGTCATCGCGCAGAACCCGCTGGCGTGGGCCGACGAGAAGTTCTCCCAATACATCGAGGAGCGCCGCGAGTCACCCCGCGACGATGTGCTGACGTCGATCGCGACCGCGAAGTATCCCGACGGCTCCACCCCCGAGGTGGTCGACGTGGTCAGGACCGCGACGTTCCTGTTCGCCGCCGGGCAGGAGACCACCGCGAAGTTGCTCGGCGCCGCGCTTCGGGTGCTCGGCGACCGGCCCGACATTCAACGGCAACTGCGCGCGGACCGCAGCCTCATTCCGGTGTTCGTCGAGGAATGCCTGCGCATGGACAGCCCGGTGAAGAGCGTGTTCCGGATGGCCCGCAAGTCGACGACGCTCGGCGAGACCCCGGTGCCGGCAGGCACCACGGTGATGGTCAGCCCGGGCGCGGCCAACCGCGACCCGAAGCGGTTCGACAATCCACACGAGTTCTCGCTCGACCGCAAGAACGTCCGCGAGCACATCGCGTTCAGCCGCGGCATCCATTCATGTCCCGGTGCGCCATTGGCGCGCGTCGAGGGTCGCGTCTCGATCGAGCGCCTACTCGACCGGCTGGCGGACATCAGGATCAGCGAGGAGAAGCACGGTCCGATCGACGCGCGCAATTACCTCTACGAGCCGACGTTCATCCTGCGTGGACTGACCGAACTGAACATCGAGTTCACGCCCGCCGGATAGGCTGGCCCCGGCGGGGTCGACCGATCTCCAAGGGGGCCACATGCGCACGGTCATCGCGATACCGACCATCGCCTGCGGATTGGTCACGGCGGCAATATCTCTGGCGGGCCCGTCAGCGGCCGCCTGCGATTCAGCCGACTGCGTGCCCAACGTCGCACGCAACGTGGCGGCGGGGGCGCCATGCACTCCGAGTCCGTCGTTTGTCTTCGGCCTCGACGCGAATCACGGCACCCTCATCTGCACCCCGCAGGCGGTGTGGGTGCCGGTCGGACGCTTGGTCGGTGAGCGTGACGTGACAATGCCGTGCCAAACGCCCGGTGACACGGCACAACAACCGTTGGCGGGCAACGACTTACAGCTGATGCGGACCCGCGGGGTCCCGCTGAAGTGCGCGCGGATCAATTCGAGACTGCAGTGGGTGAACTTCTTCTAGGTGTCCCCGCGCACCCAACGGCTGGCGCCCTCGGCGGCCACGCACGTCAAGAACAGCCCGTCGGGGGCCTGCGCCATCTCGCCGTCCATCGCGGGACACGGGTCGTTCTCGTTCTTCACGCCGTGCATTTCGGTCGCGCGGAACCACCGCGGCTCGTATCGCCTGGGCGACCCGCAGAACACCAGCCGTCCCCACGACGTCACGCCGAACGCGTAGTAGGTGGGGTTGTCGCAATAGGAGCCCAGCACGACGTTGGGCATGATGCCCGGGGTGCAGCTGGGGTAATCGCAGTCGGTCGGATCTGCCGATGCCGACGGCGCAACGGCGAGCGTCGCGGAGAAAGTGAGCGCAGCAAGGACTGCGACGGCGGATCGCACCCGTGCATTTTGGCATAAGCGGGAACGAAATTCTCGCTTTTGGAGAGGATTGCTATCAGCCGAGATAGGCTCGGCGCTATGCGTGGAGTCCGTAGCGCGGCCGTCGTGTCGGCGACTGTGGCCCTGGTCAGCAGTCTAGGTTTAGCAGCATCAGCGCACGCCTCTAATTACGGGGTTGAACTGTCTGGCAGTTATCGAATGATCATGAACGGCGATTGGGCCAAGACGAACGAGGTCTTCATCGACGAGCAGACCCAAATTCAGACCTGGACACTGAGTTCGGAATGCACCAGTCCGATCAACTGCACGGGCACGGTCACCAGCGACCAAGGCTGGACGGCGCAGATGACCAACACCGGGAATTACTGGGTCGTTGTGCGCGAGATCCCGAACTGGGAGCCGTGTCCCGACGGCACCGCCGTTTCAGGTACGCAACGGTTCTGGATGTGGGGCTGGGATCCCATCCAAAGCCAGCTCGACCCGAAATTCCGCGATCTTCTCGCAGGCCGCGTCAGGACACAGGCTGCGAGCGGCAATTGCGGCATCAACAAGCCGCTCGTCATCGAGGTGCCGATTCGGCTGGAGAAGCTCTCCTAGCCGCTCTGCCATCAGATCGGCAGAAGGTCCTGCCACGATTTGGGTTCGGCGCCGCCCGCCGCATTGGTCACCCGCTGCAGTTGCCCGTCGGGCGCCACGTAGAGGCCGGTGCGGGGGTCGTAGTGCGCGACCGCGACTGACGGTCCGCCAGAACCGTTTTCGTTGAACGCACTCGGGGCGGCAGGAACTGCGCCGCTGTCCGGCGCAGGCCCCGGTGGGGGACCCTGCGGCGCCGGCGGGTTGTCGGCGGGCGGTATCGGCTCACCGTTGAGCGAATTTCCCGCCGGTGGCGGTGGTGGCGGCGGGGCGGCCGGCGGCGGCGTCAGCGCTGCCAACGGATTCGGCGGCCCGGGCGGCGTGCCCGGGGGGGTCCCTGCGGGAGCCGCGCCCGGCGGCAGCGGGGTGCCTTCTGTCGGCGCGAAGATCCGGTCGTTGAAGTCGACACGGTCATCGACCGGAATGCCCTGCGCGACCAGGTTGGGGTCAAACGGATACGGACCGAGATAGTGCTGCCGCATCTGTATCGGCTGAAAACCCTTGGGGTCGTTGCAGAGTTCGACTGTCGGGGCACGCTTGCCGGGGTGACCCATGCAGGGAAGGTTGCGCGCGCCGCGCACACCGATCGGAGAATCCTGAGGCAGCTTGCAATACAACCCGTCGGGCGTATCGATCACGCTGGTGTCGGCCGGCGAGCGCCATTGCGACGGCGGGAGGAAGCCGACCGTGCACGGCGGCGGATCGCCGATGGTGAACGCGAAGTCGCTTATCGGCAGACCATATGGGTTGTTCTTCATGATGCCGAACGACTGCTGCAGCGCGACTGTGCCGGGAAGCAACACCAGGAGTTGCTCCAGCGACGGGTTGTAGGTGACGAAGATCTGGCCCAGCGTGGTGAGATTGGCCAACAGGATCGGCAGCGTGGGCTTGATCTGGTTCAGCAGTCCCGAGACCTCGTTCGCGAAACCCGGTCCGTTCTGCAGGATCGACCGCAGATCGGGATCGTCCTGCGCTACCTCCTTGGAAATCCCGGCCAGGCTGTGCGCCCACGTCCTGATCGCGTCGGTGGTCTTCGCTTGTGAATCCAGAAGCGGCGCACTGTCTTCGATCAACCCGCGCGACTGATCGGAGACGTCGTTGAGGTACTTGGTAATGCTCGTCGACGAGTCGACCAGCGATTGGAAATCCTCACCCGCACCGTTGAACGCCTTGAACGTCTCGTCGAGCAGGTTGGCAATCCTGTCCTTCGGGATGCTCTTCAACAGTTCGTTGACCTGATCCAGCATGGGTCCGACTTGTTGTGGAATCGTCGTGTCCTTGGCCGGAATCACGGAGCCGTCCTTGAGATACGGACCAGAGTCGGTGCGCGGCCGCAAATCCACGTATTGCTCACCGACCGCCGAAACGCTGCGCACTTCGGCGTGCAGATCCGCGGGAATCTTCGGCGACGTCGCGAGCCGCAACGTCGCCTTGGCGCCCGTGTCGGTCAGCTCTACCCCGGTCACCTCACCGATCTGCACACCGCGGTAAGTCACGTTGCTGAACCGGTAGAGACCGCCGGTTGCAGGCAATTCCAGCGTCACCGTCAGGCGGCCAACGCCGAACAGCGACGGCAATTGCATGTACGTGAACACCATCACCCCGACACCGATCAGGGATGCGATGGTGAAGATGATCAACTGGTTTCGGACGAAGCGCGTCAGCATCAGCCGCCACCTCCAGGTGCGGGCGCAGGAGCAGGTACAGACGGGGCGTCAGCACCATATGGCCCCGCGAAGATCTGCGACGTCGTAATCGCAGGCGCGGCTGCGGCATTGGGCATTGTGGGCGGCGGAGCCACCGGCAACAAGGGCTCGGTCACCGGGGGCATCGGCCCACTCGGCGCCGCCTGCGGCGGGGGCAGCGCCTCGGCCGGCGGGGGCGCGACACCGAGCGACAGCGGGTTGTACGAGTAGTTGAGGTACCAGGGGTCGCCAGGAGCCGGAATCAGTTTGGCGTCTTCGTCGCCCCACCGCGTGCCGAGCAACAGGGTCCGCTTCAACCGCGGGTAGCTGATGTCGAAGACGGCGTACAAGTTGATGTAGTCGCCCTTGGTGATTCGATCGGCGAAGGCCGGGCCATAGGGGAACGCGAGAGCGAAGTTCAGTGCCTGGGTGATCTCGGGACCGATGTCGGCGAGCGCCTTGAGCGCCGGTTCAAGGTCCTTGAGATTGGTCACCAGATCCTGGCCTGCGTCATTGACCAGCGTGGACGTGGTATCGCTGAACTGACCGAGCTTCTCGAGCGCGGTCGTGAACTTGGGCCGTTCCCTGTTCAACACGTCCAGCGCCGGCGGAATGTCCTTGAGCGCACGGTCGATCACGTCGCGCTGGCCCGCGAACTTGCCGGCAACCCGATTCAGTTGCTGGATGGACGCGACGATGTTGTCACGCTGCTCATCGAGCACTCCGACGAAATTGTCGAGCCGGGTGAGCAGCTCACGGACCTCGGGGCCGCGACCGTTCAACGCGACGCTGAAGTTGTGGATGACGTCACCGATCTGCCCGAGCCCACCCGCGTTCACCACCGCCGACAGCGACGACAGCGTCTGTTCGGTGGTCGGGAACGTCGACGACTGATTCAGAGCCAGTGTGGCGCCGGGTTGCAGTCGGCCGCTTGGCTTTTCGCCCAACGGCGGGTCGAGCGCCAGGTGCATGGACCCCAGCAGGCTGGTCTGCCCAACCGTCGCCACACTATTGGCGGGCACCACCACGTCGGGCTTGACCGAGATCTCTACGTCGGCGTGCCAACCCTCGACCGTCATCTTGCCGACGCTGCCGACGACGACGTCGTTGATCATCACCGGCGAATTCGACTCCAGCGTCGCGACATTCGGCACCTCGACGTGATAGGTGACGGCGTCTGGTCCTCTACCCACGGCGCCGGGCAGCGGCAGTGAGTTCAATCCTTGGAACGAGCAGCCGGTCAGTGTCATGGCAACGCATGAGCCGACGAGAGCCAGTCTCTTCAGACGGTTCATGACGGTGCCCCCGCTTCCGCAGGCAGTGGTGGACCGGGTGGCGACGCCGGCGCTGCCGGTGCCTCGGTCTGCGGCAGCAGCATGCCGTCGACGGTCGGCGCTGTGCCTGTATTCACGATGGGGGGTCCGGGAATTGGCGCACCGGGGAACAACGCGGGTGATGGAATGGCAGGCACTTCGTCGTGGCCGTACATCCCCTGCCCCGGCGGCTGCGGAGCTCCCCAGCCGAGTGGCCCGGGCACATCGCCCATCCCGGTGTAGGCGGACACTGTAGGCGGTGGCTCTGGCGCATCGCCGGGTCCTGCGCCTCCTGGCGCCAGCTTCGGATCGGTGTAGAGGATCTTCCCCGGGCTGGGCACGGGCCGCAGGTACGCGTTGATCGGCAGCGGCAGATTGTTGAAGTTGAGCAGACGCAGCGCGGGACCCAGGTATTGCGCACAGAGTTTTGCGGTCTCCGGTGCGGTGGTGTTCTCGATACCGCCGATCAATCCGCAGACAAACCACACCGGATTCGAGAAGTTGACCAACGAGAACGCTCCGGTCACACCGCCGGACGCCGGGTAGTAGATGTTTTCGTAGTTGGCGATCGCGGTCGGCGAGACGTGGAGGACGTTCTCCAGAGCCAAATGTTGATCGACAAGAGTCTGCGTCACGGCGCCCAGACTTCTGATCTGCTCGGCTGTCTGGTTGCGGCTGCCCGCCACGAACCGTTGTACGTCGACGATCGCCTTGGACAGGTCGGTCAGCGCCATGTCAAGGTCCGACCTGCTGTCATTGACTACACTGCTCAGGCTGGCCAGCCGATCCTGAAACAGCACGATCTGCTCGTGGCTGTCGCGCAGCGCGGTCACGAACGTCTGCAGGTTCTTGATGATGTCGACGATGCTGCCGCTACCCTCGGCGAAAATTCTTGCTGCGCCCGATAATTGGGCGATTGTCTGGCGAAGCTTCGCACCATTGCCGTCCAAGGCATTCGCGGCGCTGTCGATGAACCGGGAAACGGAGGTACCCGACACTCCACTCTTGGGGCCCAATTCCGTTGCCAGGCGGGTCAACTGCGTTTTGACCTCGTCCCACTCGACTGGAACTGCGGTCCGGTCACTGGGAATTACTGCGCCGTCACGCATCTTCGGCCCGGCGCCATTCCGGTAGGCAGGAGTGAGCTGCACGTACCGTGCCGCCACGAGGTTCTGGGCGACGACGACGGCCTTGGCGTCGGCCGGGATCGGCACATCTCGGTCGACTTTGAGGGTCATCTTCGTCTGCGTGCCCTCAGGGACGATCGAATCGATTTTGCCGACCTTCACGCCCGAAATGCGCACATCGTCGCCCGGATAGATAGATGTTGCGGTCGGGAAATACGCGGTGATCGTCGTTGGCGCGAAGAAAATGTGACGCACCAGGAAGACCGCGCCCGCGATCAGCGCGAAGGCCAAAGCGATCGCGGCAACGGTGACAAGTCCTCGTCTGTTCATCGCGGCGGAAGGTCTCCTGGTTGCGGGATGCCGTTGACCGGGAACGGCAACTCGGCCCGTGGTCCTGCGTTGTCCGGCGGCTGGCCGGCGTCAACGCCTCGCCTGAACCCGAAGGCGTAGTCAAGGAACGGCTGGAGAAGCTGTGCAGGCTGGATGTTGGGCACGAGGGCGTTGTAATAGGCGCCGTTTGCCACGATCTCGCTTTGAGTCAGTTCGTATTTGGCCAACCCAGGAAGTGCCTTGGCGATGTTGTCGCGGTTGCGTTCCAGCATCTCGTTGACGCGGTTCATTCTCTCCAGAGCCGGCGCCAACTGCTTCTCGTTGTCTTGGACCAATCCGCGTAGTTGACTCGACACCGCAAAGGTGTTGGTGAGTAGGCTCGCGATCGCCTGCCTGCGCTCGTTGAGCACCGCGACCAGATCGTTGGCGTTGAGGATCAACGAGTTCACCTGCTGGCTACGCTCGGACAAAATCCCCGTCACGTCGCCTGCGGTCTTGATCAGTTCGGACAGGCTCTGATTCCGGTTGTTCAGCGACTGCGACAGTCGACTCAGGCCGTCGAACGTCGGGCCGAGTTCAGGCGCGATCTGGTCGAGCGTGGTCGACAGTGTGTCCAACGACTGGTTGAGCGTGTCGGTATCGGTGGCGGCAGTATTGGAGGTGAGGTCGCTGACGGCATCGGTCAGCGAGTAGGGGGACGACGTCCGCGTCGTCGGAATCACATTGTTCGGATCGAGCAATCCGTCGCCCGCCGACTCGAGCGCGAGCACGCGCTCGCCGAGCAAAGTGCCGGTACGGATGTGGGCCGTGGTTTCCGACCCGAGGGCATACTTTCCTTGGATGGTGAATCCGACGAGCGCATCCCCGTTCTGCAGCGAAACACTGGACACCGTACCGACTTTGATTCCTGAAACGGTGACGTCGTTGCCAGTGGCGAGGCCGCCGGCCTCCGAGAAGAGAGCCTGATACCTGATCGCCGTCGCCCATTGAAGCAGGCGTTCGGGCTGCAACCCGACGGCGATCACGAGGATGATCAGCACGACTCCGATGAAGCCGGCCCTGATGAGCTGTGAACCGCGATATCTCTGCATTAGCTGGTCTCCGCACACCTTCCCGTTTCTTGCTTGATCCACGGGAATTGAACGGTTCGGCCCTGAAGATCGCTGGCGCGGAACGCGATTCCGCAGATGTAGTACGGGAAGAACGCGCCGTAGGAGCCCACGCGCGCGAGCTTGCGATAGATATTCGGCAACCGCCCGATGCTGTCGTTGAGACGGTCCTTGTCGTTATCCAGGTTGGTCGCAAGGCTGTTCAGCTTGTCTACCGTGCCCGCCAGTGGCGGCCGCGCCTGGCTCAGTAGATCGGCAACATTTGCAGTCCCAGCGTCAAGTTGTTCGATCGCCGTGCCGATGGGGTCGCGGTCATCGGATAGACCCTGGATCAGCTGCTCCAACTTGTCGATCGCGCCCGAGAAGTCGTCGCCGTCCTTCGACAGAGTGGCCAGCGTCGTCTTGAGGTCCTCGATCAACTGCTCGATCACCTGGTTGTTGTCTGCCAATGAGTTCGTGAACGACGAGGCCTTCGAGAACAGCGAGTCAAGCGTCCCGCCCTGGCCCTGCAAAATTTGAATGAGCGACGCCGACAACGCGTTGACGTCGTTGGGATTCAGGCCCTGGATAACCGGCTTCAGTCCGCCGAGCAGTAGGTCAAGGTCCAGGGCCGGCGCCGTGCGGCTTTCGGGAATCTCCGATCCGGGAGGCAGCAGCATCGTCGAGCCAGGCGTGTCGACGAGTTCGAGGTAGCGATCCCCGACCAGGTTCAGATAGCGGATCGCGACCTTGGTTCCGGTCGTCAGCCGGATGCTGCGGTCGGCGTCGAATTTCACCAGAACTGTTCGATCAGGACGCAGTGACACTGCTTGCACAGTGCCGACCCGAAGGCCTGCTACCCGCACGGTATCTCCGGTTTCCAGCCGGGACGCATCGGCGAAGACTGCCGAATATCCGTTTGTCGGGCCGGTTCTCACCTGTCCGAAGATGACGAACAGGAATACGGTCAGCACGGCCATCACGACACCGAAGATCGTGAACTTGATGAGAGTGCCTGTGGCGCGCGTTTTCATCCCGGTTGCCCGATCTGTCCGACGTTGCGGGGCGGCCCATCGATGGGTCCGAACAACCACTGCTTGAGTCCATCAGAGTTCAGCAGGATGCCCTGATTGCCGTATTTCACCGGGTTGGTGCCACTGTCGGTGATCAGCAGCGGCGGCCGGAACTCAGGGGGCAGCTCGGGCAGCCCGAGCTCCTTGCAATACGGACCACCCTTGGCTGCCACCTTCGGCAGGTCCTGCGGGTAGCGATACCGTTCGACGCCGAGGGTCAAGCCGGCGGTCACCAGCACGTTCGAAAACTGTGGTACCGACTTCGCGAAGGGAACGAGTCCTCCGAGGCCGCACCACAGCGCCTCGTGATAGCGCTGCAGAAGATCAGTGGTCGGCACGAACAAGTGCAACACATCAGTCAATGCCTGGCGGTTGCTTCCGATCACGTCGTTTCCGGCATCGGCGAGACCGATCGAGCTCAACAAGAAGGCGTCGAGATTCTGCTGCTCGTCGACGATGCTGCGGCTGATCGTGGTCGAGCTGTCGATCGTTGAGATCAGGTCGGGCGCTGCGTCGGCGTACGCATTGAACACCGGCGCGGCCGTCTCGATGTCATGGCTCAATGTCGGCAGGACCGGGTCGATCTTGGCCAGGAACGCGTTGAAGTCCGACAGCGACTGGCCGATCTTTTCTCCGCGGCCGTTGAACGCCTTGGCAATTGCGCCGAGGGTCTGATTGAGCTTGGTCGGGTCGATCTTGTCGAGCACCTGTACCAGTTGTTGAAAAACGGTGTTGACCTCGACCATCACGTGCTGGCTCTGAATCACCTGGCCCGGGCGCAGCTTCTGCGCCGATGGATCAGGCGGTGGAACGAGATTGACGAACTTGGCACCGAAGACCGTCGATGATTCGATGTCCACATTCACGTTGGATGGAATCAGGTGCAGTTGGTTCGGATCCATCGCCAAGCGGATGGCCGCCGTGCCATCGGCCTTCGACTCGATCGACTCCACGTGGCCGACCTGTACGCCGCGCATCTTGACCTTGGCGTCGTTGTTCATCACCAGGCCGGCGCGATCCGAGATCACGGTGACCGGTTCGGTCGGCGTCCAACTGCCCCGGAACAGGGAGACGGCGAGCACCACAATCGCGGCGATCGCCACGACGGTGCCCAAACCGGCAAGCGGGCGGACATAGCCGCTCGTGCCGAAGTGACGACCGGGCCGCCCAGCCACCGGCGTTGCCGCACTGGTGGTTTCGGACCGATGCGCCGGTCCGGGCCCGATGTTCCTCGTCACCTTCTCCCCTATCCCGACAAGTTGAAGTTGCCGTTGGCACCGTAGATGGACAGGGACACGAGCAGGGTCACCGACACGACGACGACCAGCGAGGTGCGCACCGCGTTGCCGACGGCAACGCCAACGCCGGACGGGCCACCGGAGGCGAAGTAGCCAAAGTAGGTGTGTATCAACAGGATCGTGATCGCCATCAGCACTGCTTGCAGGAACGACCACAACAGGTCGATCGGGTTGAGGAAGGTGTTGAAGTAGTGGTCATACAGCCCACCGGACTGGCCGAATAGCACCACGGTGGTGAACTGGGAGGCGACGAAGCTCAGGATCACCGCGATCGAATACAGCGGGGTGATCGCGATCATTCCGGCGACAATCCGTGTGCTGACAAGGTATTCGACCGGCCGGATCGCCATCGACTCGAGCGCGTCGATCTCCTCGTTGATCCGCATCGCACCCAACTGTGCGGTCACACCGGCGCCGAACGTTGCGGCCAACCCGATGCCGGCCACCACGGGTGCGGAGATGCGCACATTGATGAACGCGGCTAAGAAGCCCGTCAGCGCTTCGATGCCGATGTTGCCCAGCGAGCTGTAACCCTGAACCGCGAGCGTGCCGCCCGCGGCCAGTGTCAGGAAACCGACGATCACCACGGTGCCACCGATCATCGCCAATGTGCCCGCGCCCATGGAAATCTCGGCGATCAGCCGGATGATCTCCCGGCGGAAGTGGATGGCCGCATGCGGCACGCCACCAAGCGCCCGGATGTAGAACAGCATGTGGTCGCCGATGCGACCCAACAAGTCGGTGGGCCTGCGGAACTGCCGCGTCAGCCGCGGATACGTCTGCCGCAGGATCGTCATCGTGCCCATCAGATGTCCCCGGTCACTTCGTTGTCATCCGGATGCCGATGGCGGTGACCACCACATTGATCACGAACAGTGCCATGAACGCATACACCACCGTCTCGTTGACGGCATTGCCGACGGCTTTCGCACCGCCGCCGGAGATGGTCAGCCCCCGGTAGCACGCCACCAGGCCGGCGATCAGGCCGAACAGCATCGCCTTCACACAAGAGATGATGACCTCGGGGACGCCGGTCAACAGCGTGATGCCCGCGGCGAACGCACCAGGGTTCACGTCTTGGATGAACACCGAAAACATATAGCCGCCGAGGATTCCGATGATCACCACCAGGCTGTTGAGCAAGAGCGCCACCAGACCCGAAGCCAACATGCGCGGCGTCACCAGGCGCTGCACCGGATCGATCCCGAGCACTTCCATCGCGTCGATCTCTTCGCGGATCGTGCGCGAACCCAAGTCCGCACAGATCGCCGTCGAACCGGCACCCGCCACGATCAGCACCGTCACGATCGGTCCGACCTGGGTCACCGCACCGAACGCCGCACCCGCACCGGACAAGTCGGCCGCACCCAACTCACGAAGCAGGATGTTGAGCGTGAAGCTGATCAGAACAGTGAACGGGATCGCCACCAGGAGCGTGGGCGCCAACGCCACCCGGGCAATGAACCAGCACTGCTCCAAGAACTCCCGCCACTGAAACGGCCGCCGAAAGATGCACCGCACCGCATCGGCCGACATCGCGAACAGTCCACCGACGGCCTGCATCGGCCCCGACAGGTTCTTGATCGCAGGCAGTCCGGCGGACCACCGTTCCGGCCCGCTACCCCGCGCCATTGGCCGATCCTTCCAGGATGGTGACGGCCGACACCGCGGTCGGTCCGCCGATGTTGTGCGCCAATGCAACTCGTGCGCCATCCACCTGGTTGGCCGCCTCTCCTCGGAGTTGCGCGAAAAGCTCCACGCACTGTGCGACGCCAGTAGCCCCTGGGGGATGACCCTTGGCCTTCAGCCCCCCGCTGGGGTTGACCGGCAGCGCACCGCCGACACTTGTCACCTCAGCCTCGACAAGCTTGTAGCCCCCGAACCGCTCGGCAAAGCCCAGATCTTCATAGCTGATCAGCTCAATTCCCGTGAAGAAATCGTGAACTTCGGCAACGTCGACGTCAGCGGGTGTCATGCCCGCCATCGCAAACGCCTGCTTGGCGGCGCGTGTGGTGGCCGGGAACGTCGTCATATCCGGCTTGTGCTGGTGCATCACCGAGTCGAGTCCGAGACCGACGCCGCGGATCCATACCGGGCGATCGGTGAAGCGATCGACCACCTCCTCGGCGGCCAGCACGAGCGCGGCGGCGCCGTCACTTTGCGGTGCGCAGTCGTAGAGGCCGAACGGGGTGACGATGGTGGGCGCCTCGAGCGCCTGCTTCATCGTGATCTCAAAGCGCAACCGGGCCTTCGGGTTGTTCACACCGTGACGGTGGTTCTTGACCGCGACCATGGCCAAGTGCTCCCGGGTCGCGGGTGACTCATGCATGTAACGGCGGACATGCAGCGCGAACCCGGCCGGCGAGACCAACCCGAGCGGATAGTCCCACGCCATGTCGCGGGCCATGGCCTCCCACTTCCACAGCATGTCCTTGGACGTGGTGTCGCGCAGTTTGTCCGCACCCATCACCATGGCGACGTCGAAAGCTCCCGACGCCACGCCGAACAGCGCGTTGCGTACTGCGTCATTGCCTGTGGCACAAGAGTTTTCGACGCGCGTAACCGGTAGGTCGGGAAGCCCGAGCGAATCGGCGAGGATACCAGAAGGGAAGCCGTCGGCCGTTCCCATCGCGCCGAACCAGGCAGCCTGCACGTCGGACTTCGCCAAACCCTTGTCGACGCTTTTCGCGCAGTCGGCGAACGCCATCGGCAACAGGTCCTTGATGCCGAGCGCGAAATGCTCGCCGAACGCAGTCATTCCGGCCCCGACGATCGCCACGCGCCTCATGTGCCGACCTCGCTGGCTCGGCCGGCGCATTCCGTGCTGATGATTCGCTTGCAAGCTGCGCTCATGCCGCCACCCGCTCCGGCTCGAACATGTAGCCGTAATCCGGCACGCCGGAACGCACTGCGACGCGGCGCAGCGCCAGTCGTCCACGCGCGCCGATGTCGACGGTGCCCGGCTCAGCGCCGGTCACCTTCACCAAGGCACGAACATCGACACCGTCGAGTTCGACGATCACCAGCGAGTACGGCGTGCGCAACCCCGGCACCGGCATGTGCACGGTGGTTTCGGTGTAGACCGTCCCGGTGCGCGGCAGCGGGATCAACTCATAGTCGGACGCCAGCGCACCGTCCTCGGCCAGCCGGTAGCGTGGCGGGAAATCCAACTCGTCAGAAGCGGCGAATCGGCCCGCCTCCCAACGAGTCTTGGCCTCGAAGGCACGCTCATATGCGGCCAGTGAGATCGGTATGTCCGCGCCCTCGACGTATGTTCCTGCCGGAGCAGGCCGCGCCGGCGGTTCGCGCCGGTGCAGCTCGGCCACGCCACCGCTGACCGTCATACCGGACAAGCTGGCCTGTTCGACGGCCACCAGCGGGCCGGTCGTGCCCGCGTCAGCCATCCCCGCCAGCGCGAACAGGCCGGCGCTGGCGCCCGTCGTCGGCAGGGGCGGCGGATCACCGACGCACAACTCCACGGCGCGGTCGTGCTCGACGCCTGCCACCGCGGCCGGGGTGTCGAGCCACGCGGCGGCCAGCGATGCAACCAAACCCCGCTCGTGCAGCAGCCGGGGATCGCCGTAGTCGTGCACATCGCCGGTGGCATTGCGGGTGCGCACCGGAAGGCTGCGCGCGACGCGCGCCGCGGTGCGCACCTGCAGCCCGCGCTCGGCGGTCAGGATCGCCGCGGCGCCCGCTGGGTCCAGGTCGGCGCCGATGATCAGGGTTCGCGGCCTCGCCGAACTGACCGCGTCGAGAGTCGCGGGTGCGCCGCCGAGGCGTTCGTCGACCTCGAGTTCGGGGTCAAGCCCCAAACCGGCCAGCAGCACCGCGGCGTTGCTGCTTTCCAGCAACGGCATGTCACGGCTGACCAGAACCACCCGCTCGACGGCGCCGCTGGCAATCAACGCGGCCCGGCCGGCCTCCACCGCAAGCGTGATCGCGTCCTCGTCGTCGCCAGCCACCCGGTGCCGGGGCGCGCCCCAACACGGCAGGTAGGTGCCGATCGACGCGACGTAGGGCATTGAGATCTCTCCCGAGGCTAGGTGACGGCGCCGGCCGTTTTGAGCTCGATGATGCGGTCCCAATCCAAACCGAGTTCCAGCAAGATTTCGTCAGTTTGCTCCGCAAACCCCGGCGCGGGTCCGGTTTGCGGCGCGCTGACATCGAACTGCACCGGATTCGCGACCAATTCGAGTTCGCCAGTGGACACGATGTACTCGTTGGCCCGGATCTGCGCATCCTCGGCCGCCTGCAACGTGTCCTGGACAGGGGCCCACGGGCCGGCCAAGGTGGCGAACCGTTCGCTCCACTCGGGCAGCGTCCGCTTGGCCATCGCCTCCCGGAGAATCTCGACGGCCGCCGCGGTGTTCTCGGCGATCGACTCGACCGTCGCGAATCGCGGATCATCGATCAGATCCTCGAGGTCCATGTGCCGGCACACGTCGGCCCAGAACTTCGTTGGCTGCATCATCACGAAGGAGATGTAGCGCTCGTCGGCGGTCGGATAGACCCCGACCAGCGGATTGATCGGCGAGCCGTGCACCCCTGGCGGCGGCTGCACCATGAGCTGGTTCAAGTGCGACGTCAGCGCGACCGTGTGGCCCATCGACCACAGCCCGCTGCCGAGCAGCGAGACGTCGACGACCGACGGTTCGCCGGTGCGCTCGCGCTTCAGCAGCGCCGCGGCGATTCCGCCCGCCAGGTTGGTGCCCGAGATCGTGTCGCCGTAGGCGGGGCCCGGCGGGCCGATCATGCCCTCGATGCCGGGCGGGGTGATGGTGGCCGCAGTGCCTGCCCGACACCAGAACGCGGTCATGTCGTAGCCGCCCTTGACCGACTCCTCGCCACGCGGGCCCAACGCGCTGCCCCTGGCGTAGATGATGTTCGGGTTCACGGCGCGGACGTCGTCGACATCGATACCGAACTTCTGCCGATGTCCTGGCAGGAAGCTGGTGAGGAACACGTCGGCGTTTTTCGCCAGCTCGAGCAGCACCTCGCGCCCCTCTGGCACGGACATGTCCAGCCCGATGCTGCGCTTGCCGCGGTTGGCGTGCTCGATGTTCGGATTCGGGTCACCCTCGACACGAAGCGGGCCGGTCTGGCGCAGACCGCGCTGCGGATCACCGGTTACGGCGTGCTCGACCTTGATGACGTCGGCGCCCCATTCACCCAGCACCGCACCGGCCGAGGGGACGAACCCGTACATCGCGACCTCGAGAACGCGGATGCCTTCCAGCGGCCTCATGAGCCGACCACCGTGGCGATCGTCTTCGACTCGAGGAACTCCTCGAGGCCGGCGGTGCCCATCTCTCGTCCGATGCCGGACTGCTTGTAGCCGCCGAACGGGCTGTCGGCGTTGAAGTACATGCCGCCGTTGATCGAGAACGTGCCTGTCCTGATGCGACGGGCCACGGCCAGCGCCCGGTCCTCGCTGCCGAACACCGCACCGGACAGGCCGTAGATGGAGTTGTTCGCGATGCGCACCGCGTCGTCATCGTCGTCATAACCGATGACGACGAGCACCGGGCCGAACACCTCTTCTTGAGCGATCTCGCTGTCGGGGTCGACGTCGGTGAGCAATGTCGGCGTAAAGAAGTAGCCAGGGCCGACCTTCTCGCCGCCGGTCACCAGCGTGGCGCCGGCCTCGATCGCGCGTCTGACCATCCCGTCGACCTTGTCGCGCTGCTTCTCGCTGATCAGCGGGCCCATATACGTGCTGGGGTCGGCGGGGTCGCCGTAGCGCACCAGACCGAAGTTGTTCTTCACCAGCTCGACGATTTCGTCGTGGTTCTTCTTCGGCACCAGCAGCCGGGACGTCAGCGCGCAACCCTGGCCGGCGTGGGTGACCATCGAGAACGCGGAAAACAACGCGGCGGTGTTGAAGTCTGCGTCGTCGAGCACGATGGCCGCGGACTTGCCGCCCAATTCGAGAAAGACCTTCTTGAGGGTGTTGCTGGCGGCGGCCATGATTCGGCGGCCGGTCGGCGTCGACCCCGTGAAGGTGACGATGTCGACGTCCGGGCTGGCCGTCAGCACGGCGCCCACTTCCGGATCGGCGCCGCTGAGCACGTTCACCACACCTGCGGGAATGTCGGTGTGCTCAGCGATCAGCTCGCCGAGCGCGAGCGTGATCAAGGGGGTGTCCGGCGCGGCCTTGAGCACCACCGTGCATCCCGCTGCCAGCGCGGGGGCGAGCTTGGCCAGCGCGAGTTGGTTCGGATAGTTGTAGGCAATGATGGCAGCGACCACCCCGCCGGCTTCTTTTTCCACCCAGCGGTGGTGCTGCA
Organism: Mycobacterium sp. OAE908; assembly: GCF_017872775.1. NCBI lineage: Bacteria > Bacillati > Actinomycetota > Actinomycetes > Mycobacteriales > Mycobacteriaceae > Mycobacterium > Mycobacterium sp. OAE908. The sequence goes on along the minus strand of NZ_JAGGJL010000002.1, from coordinate 283,455 downwards.
TTCCGCGGCTCTCGATGTTTCCGAGGTCCTCGGTCATGGGATAGCTCCGCAGCAGCTCGGCGTAATAGCGGACGATCTCGATCGGCGCGTCCAGCTGAGCGCCCTGGCACAGCGACTCGGTGGCGCCGACTTCGGCGATCGTCAGGGCCGCCAGCTCATCGCGGTGCTCGACGAGCGCCCGGTGCAGCTGTTCGAGGCAGCGGATGCGCAGTTCGGTGTTGGTGGACCAGTCGGTGGTATCGAAGGCGCGCCGCGCGGCGGCGACGGCGGCCTCGGCGTCGGCGAGCGTCGCGTCCGGCGCAGACCCGAGCACCTCGCCGGTGGCGGGATTAATAGAAGGAAACGTCCGCGTCGTTTCGAGCAGCCGTCCGTCGATCAAGAGGCGCCGATCGGCCGACCCGGCACTGGCTGCGTCAGCCGAAATGGTTGGCGATTCCTGCACGATCCTCCTCAGCGTTCATCGCGGTGTGATGGAAACTTCATTCTCATCACCGGCGAATCATACATTCGCATTCAGAGAACTCAAGCAGATGTGCAGAACTCCGCCTGCCTGCAATTAACGCTGCGACAAAGAGGCCGCAAACGTCTCACCAGTGCGAACGAGACTCGCCTACTGTCTTGCGAGAACACATAGTCCGAGAGTACGGTTCTCATAATCGGAAGGACGATTCTTGACAACTGAGGACTGCGCGTGAAGACCGCGGTTGTGACAGGTGGCGGCTCCGGCATCGGACAGGCCGTCGCCCAACGATTGCGCGCCGACGGCTTGGACGTCGCCACCATCGACCTCAACCCGTCCGATGCGCAACACGCCTACGTCGCCGACGTCACCGATCGCTCGGCGATCGAGGAGGCGCTGGCTGCCATCCGGGCCCAACTCGGACCGGTCACCGTGCTCGTGAATGCGGCCGGGCTCGAGAAATTCAAACGGTTCACCGACCTGAAGTTCGAGGACTGGCAGCGGGTGATCGACGTCAACCTCAACGGCGTCTTCCACTGCATTCAGGCGGTGCTGCCGGACATGATCGAGGCCGGCTGGGGACGCATCGTCAACATCTCCTCCTCGAGCACCCACTCCGGGCAGCCCTTCATGTCGCCGTATGTCGCGGCCAAGTCCGCGGTCAACGGGCTGACGAAGTCGCTTGCGCTCGAATACGGTCCGGCGGGCATCACCGTCAACGCCGTGCCGCCTGGCTTCATCGACACCCCGATGCTGCGCAAGTCCGAGGAGCGCGGCTACCTGGTCGTCGAAGAGAACATCGAAGCGACACCGGTGCGACGAATCGGCAGGCCCGAGGACATCGCCGCGGCGTGCGCATTCCTGATCTCCGAGGAAGCCGGCTACATCACCGGACAGATCTTGGGCGTCAACGGCGGCCGAAACACATAACGAAAGGAATGCTTCGAATGGGACGCGTTCAAGGAAAAGTCGCATTCGTCACCGGTGCAGGGCGCGGCCAGGGCCGCAGCCACGCGATACGGCTGGCAGAAGAGGGCGCGGACATCATCGCGGTTGACCGCTGCGAGGACTTCGCGACGATCGGCTATCCGATGGCAACACCGGAGGATCTCGAGGAGACGGCGCAGTTCGTCGAGAAGACCGGGCAGCGCATCGTGACGGCCAAGGTTGACGTCAGCGACGCCGGTCAACTCAAAACGGCGGTGGACAACGCTGTCTCCGAACTGGGTGGACTCGACATCGTCGTGACGTCGGCCGGCATCGCGGGCATGAAGGGCTCCGGTGACATGCAGGGCTGGGTCGACGTGATCAACACCAACCTGATCGGCACGTTGAACGCCATCCACGTCGCGCTACCGCACCTCCGCGAGGGCGCGTCGATCATCGCCACCGGCTCAACCGCCGCGCTGATGGATGTGTCCAAAAACGACAACCCCGGCACTGACCCCGGTGGCGCTGCCTATCTTCATTCGAAGCGGCTGTTGTCGCAGTACGTCCACAACCTTGCGACCGAACTCGCACCGCGGGGCATCCGCGCCAACGTCATCCACCCGACCAATTGCAACACCCCGATGCTGCAGAGCGAGCCCATGTACAAGTCGTTCCGCCCCGACCTGGAGCACCCGACCAAGGCCGACGCCGAACCGGTGTTCTACGTCCAACAGGCGATGAAGGTGCCGTGGATCGAGCCCGAGGACATCAGCAACATGGTGCTCTTCCTGGCCTCCGACGAGGCCCGCTACATCACGGGCACACAGCAGCGCGTGGACGCGGGCGGCTACCTCAAGTGGTACGACTACCACATCTGATCGAAGAGGAATCGCCATGAAGGTTTTCGTTGATTCTGCGCGCTGCCAAGGCCACACGCTGTGCTCGATGATCGCGCCGGATTCCTTTGAGCTCAGCGACATTGACGGCACGTCCTCGCCGGTGAACGAAGTCGTTCCGCCCGACCAGGAGAATGCGGTCCGCGAGGCGGTGCATTCGTGCCCCGAACAGGCGATCACGATCGAAGAATGAGCAGCTACCGAAAGCCAAGGGAGACAACGTCTTGAGCAACGTCGAGGACATTGCAAAAGGCACCGCCACCGACGGCGACCGCAAGAAGAACAAGTATTACTTCGACCGCCACACGCCCGAGTACCGGCTGCAGTTCGAGAAGATCACCGAGGAAATGCAGTCCAAGTGCCCGGTGGCTTGGTCGGAGACATACAACGGGCACTGGGTGGCCGCGGACAGTAAGAATGTCTTCGAATTGGCGCGCTGCCCAGCGGTTTCCAATCATCACGACCTGACCGGCCAGACTCCGTATCAGGGCATCACGATCCCCAAGGCGCAGCGCGCCACCGTGGTGCGCGGCGGCATTCTGGAGATGGACGAGCCCGAGCACAGCACCTACCGCGGCGCGCTGAACCCGTATCTGTCCCCCGCCGCGGTCAAGCGCTGGCAACCGTTCGTCGACGAGATCGTGCGCGCAGCCCTTGACGAGAAGATCGAGTCGGGCCGCATCGACTTCGTCGACGACCTCGCCAACATCGTGCCCGCGGTGCTCACCCTGGCGATGATGGGCATCGAGCTGAAGAAGTGGCCGGTCTACAGCGAGCCTGCGCACCTTTCGGTGTCCACCCCCGAACACTCGCCCGACGCCGCACGCGTCGCCGAGATGAACCGGCAGATGGGCATCGACATGATCAACACCATGAACGAGATCCGCGAAAACCCGCGGCCCGGGCTGGTGAATGCGCTGCTGCAGCTGCGCATCAACGGCGAGCCGGCACCCGACCTGGAAATCCTCGGCAACCTCGGCCTGATCATCGGCGGCGGCTTCGACACCACCACCGCGTTGACGGCGCACGCGCTGGAGTGGCTTTCCGATCACCCCGATCAGCGCGAGTTACTCAGCCGGGAACGCGACACCCTGCTCAACCCTGCCACCGAGGAGTTCCTGCGGTTCTTCACGCCCGCGCCCGGCGACGGCCGCACGTTCTCCGCGGACGTCGAAGTCGAGGGCCAGCAGTTCAAAGAGGGTGAGCGACTCTGGGTCTCGTGGGCGATGGCCAACCGCGATCCGTCGGTGTTCGATTCGCCCAACGAAATCGTCCTTGACCGAAAGGGCAACCGGCACTTCAGCTTCGGTATCGGTGTGCACCGCTGCGTCGGCTCCAATGTCGCCAGGACCGTCTTCAAGTCGATGCTCACCTCCGTGCTCGACCGGATGCCGGACTACGTGTGCGATCCGGAGGGCACCGAACACTACGAGACCATCGGCGTCATCCAGGGCATGAAGCATCTGCCTGCCACGTTCACGCCGGGCAAGCCGTTGGGGCCCGGGCTGGACGAAACGCTCGAGAAGTTGCAACGCATCTGCGACGAGCAGGAACTGGCGCGGCCGATCACCGAACGTAAGGAATCCGCCGTCGTCAATTGACGACGAGTGGTTTGATAGGCAGCCATCGGGTTGGGATCGACGAAGGGACGACCATGAAGTCGATGACACTCGCGATTGCAACGGCCGTGCTCACTGCCGCGGCGTCGGTGGCCGCGCCGCCTGCCCAGGCGATGATGCAGCCCGGGAACTACGACGTGAACACGAACCGGTATGAGCGGGCGTCGTGGTTCTGGTTCGTCTCGGCCTGCCCGGCCCCGGTGGACACCAACTGCTTGCGGGTCAGCGCGGCCCCTCGCCTGAAGTTCTACGCCTTCTACGACGGCTACGCGCACCTCGACAACGGGACCTACACTCTGACCGTCGACGTGCCCGACGGCTTGCAGTGCCTTCCCGGCTATGCGATGCCGACACGTGACACCTATACGTGGAACGAGGTCACCCAGGCCGGGGAAATCAACTCCGTCTACGACGTCGGCTGCTTCAACGGTCCGCCCGGATCGCAGTTCTGGACGTTCGCCCTGCAGCGACTCTAGAAGCCGGGCGGCGGCACGAAGCCACCGAGCGTCTTCTCGATACAGCGGGCCACCGCCAGCGTCGTGCGGTCCTCGAGGTAGGGCCCGACGATCTGAAGACCCACCGGCAGTCCTTGTGCGGTGCGCCCGACAGGGACGGCGGTCGAGGGCAGGAAGGCCACGGTCGCAAGGCCGACCCAGCCGAACAAGTCAAGGTACGGCCGACTGCCACCGGGTGTGCGGATCTCGCGGGCCGCCAACGGCGCGTCGTGATCATGTGGAATCGCCGCCTCCACCGCAACAGGCATGAGCAGGGCATCCACGTCGCGAAAGAACTCCGTCATCCGCGACCGCAGCCCCTCGCGTTTCTCGTTGACGGCCAACCAGTTTCGATGAAGCATCTCCGATGATGCTTCCATCACCGGATACAGCAGCTCCATGTGCAACGAGACCACTTCGGTCAACGTCACCGGCGGCGAAGAGTCGACGATGCGGGCACCGGCCTTGCGCAGCGCGGTCACGGCCGTTTCGTGCACACCGCGCACGTCGTCCGCGACCGGGTACGTCCGATCGTCCAGCCAGGTCGCTATGCGCAACTCGGACAACGTGTTTGCGCGAGCGGCCGGAAGCTCCAGCCGCCAGCCCTTGGCCTGCTCACCTATCGGCCCGGCGAGGATGCCGAGGGCCATCTCGAGATCGTCGACGTCGCGCGCCATCGGGCCGACGACGTTGAGGTCCCGATCCGCGAGCGCCCCTGGCGCCGACGGCAGGTGCCCCCGCTGCGGTACGACACCGAAACTCGGTTTGTGCCCGCATGTTCCGCACCAGTTCGATGGCAGCCGTATCGACCCCGCGATGTCGCTGCCCAATTCGAGTGGCGTCAACCCCGCCGCGAGCGCGGCCGCCGATCCGCCGGATGACCCGCCGCTGGAGCGCGTGGTGTCCCACGGATTGTTGGTCGTGCCGAAGATCGGGTTGTAGGTCTGCCAGTCCGCCGTAAAGGCGGGCGTATTGGTCTTGCCGAAGATCACCGCACCCGCGTCGCGTAGCCGTTGCACCGCCTCGGCGTCACGCTCCGGCACCCGGTCCCAGTCTTCGACTCCACACGTCGTGCGAATGCCCGCCGTGTCGTAACAGTCCTTGATGGTCATCGGCACGCCGTGCAACGGTCCGACCTCGCCGCCGCGGGCCAACGCCTCATCGGCGGCATCCGCAGCCTGCCGCGCGCCCTCGGAGTCGAGGGTCACGACGGCATTCAGCGGCGGGTTCAGCGCCGCGACCCGCCCCAGGTAGTGCTCCAGCAGTTCCCGACTCGAGACCTCGCGGCGACGGATGGTTTGGGCGAGTGCGCGGGCCGGCTGAAAAGCGATGTCGGACACGACGTCATCCTGCCCCACCCCTGCCGCGAACGTGGGTTACCCGCACGCAAAATGCTGCTTCGGCGTGACACGAGCCCACACTCGGCGCTCAGGTCAACCAGCCCACTTCGCGCAGGAACGTCTGGGTGTGGGCGATCCGGCCGGTGAGCACCTTCGGATCGCCGGTGCACAGCATGAAGGAGGTCTGGGTGATCAGTTCGATGTCCTCGGTGTCGACCTTGGCCAGGTCCAGCGTGCCCGCGCCCGGGGTGGCGACCGGATTCGTCGGCGCTGCGGCGTTGACCGCGATGCCGTCGTCGTACAACTCGGCGGCCAGGCTTTTCGTCAGCCGGTTCAGCGCGGCCTTGACCGTCCCGTAGATGCCGAACCCCGCGGTACGGTCGAACTCGGAGAACGGCGGTCCGTCGGGCAGATCGCCACCGACCGACGTGATGTTGAGCACCCAACCGGCACCGCGTTCGCGCATCGCAGGAATCGACAGTTGAGTCAGGTGCAGAGGCGCCAGTACGTGCATCTCCATCATCAGTCGCACCCGACGGTCGGGAAACTCGTCGAGCGGACGCAGGAAGGTGACGGCGGCGTTGTTGACCAGAATGTCGGGCGCCCCAACACGTTCCACCACCTCGGCGAACAGCCGCTCGCGGTCGTCGGCGTTGGACAGATCTGCCTGGACGGCGATCGCCGTGCCGCCCGAGCCGTTGATCTCATCCAGCGTCTGGCGAAGGGAGCCTTGGTATTTCGGGTCGGGCTCCATGGTTCGAGCGGTGAGCGCGACGGTCGCGCCTTCGGCTGCCAGGCGCCGCGCGATCGCCTTGCCGAGCCCACGGCTGGTGCCGGTGACCAACGCCACCTTGCCGTCACAGGACACGGGGAATCCCCGCAAGCTTGTCGGCGAATTTCGCCTCCGCCGCTTCCCGCAACCGAAGGAGGTGCTCCGAAGGGAACATGTCGGGTGCCGGCTTGTGATCCTTCAGCAGCAGACGGGCCAGTGTCACCTTGTGCACCTCGGTCGGGCCGTCGGCCAAGCCGAGAACGAACGACTCGACCAGGTATGAAACGAACGGCATTTCGTGCGTGGTGCCCAGCGACCCGTGCAATTGCAGCGCACGGGCCGACACGTCGTGCAGTACCTTCTGCATCATCGCCTTGACCGCCGAGATGTCGGCGCGCACGGCCTTGTAATCGTTGTGCTGATCGATCTTCCATGCGGTCTGCAACGTGAGCAGCCGGAACGCCTCGATCTCCATCCACGAGTCGGCGACCATCTCCTGCACCAACTGCTTGTCGGACAGCATCGCGCCCTGGGTGTACCGCGACACCGCCCGCTCGCAGATCATGTCGTAGATGCGCCGAACCAGTCCGACGGTGCGCATCGCGTGATGTATTCGCCCGCCGCCCAACCGTGTCTGCGCGACGACGAACGCACCGCCGCGCGGTCCGAGCATGTGATCGGCTGGTACCCGGACGTCCTCGTAGCGCACATAGCCCTCGCGGCCGCCGCCGATCGGTTGATGGCCGAGGCCGACGTCGCGCAGCACGTTGATGCCGGGGGTTTCGGCGGGCACGACGAACATCGAATACCGTTCGTACGGCGGCGCGTCGGGATCCGTCATCGCCATCACGATGATGAAGGACGCCATCGAGGCGAACGACGAGAACCACTTCTCGCCGTTGATGATCCAGTGATCACCGTCCTGAGTCGCGGTCGTGGTGAACACCTTCGGATCCGCACCGCCCTGTGGCTCGGTCATCGAGAAACACGAGATGATGCGGTTGTCCAGCAGCGGCTCCAGATACCGCTTCTTCAACTCGGGAGTGCCGTAGTGCGCGAGGATCTCGCTGTTGCCCGAGTCGGGAGCCTGCGAGCCGAAGACGATCGGCGCGCATTCGGACCGGCCAAGAATCTCGTTGAGCAGCGCCAGCTTCACCTGCCCGTAGCCGGGACCACCCAGGTGCGGGCCGAGATGTGTGGCCCACAAACCGCGGCCCTTCACGATCTTCTGCAGCGGCGGAATCAGCGCCTGGCGCACCGGATCGGACAGATCGTGGGATTCCTTGACGATCAGATCGATCGGCTCGCACTCCTCGCGCACGAAAGCGTCCACCCATGCGAGTTGCTCCGCCCACTGCGGGTCGGTCGAGAAGTCCCACGCCATCGTCGTCTCCTCTCAGCGTTTCCGTCGCGCCTCGGCCTCGGGAGTGGCATGGGTGAGCACCTGGTTGCGGTTCTCGAGTTCCATGGCAGCGCCCGGGCCTGCCGCGTCGGTATTCACCTGCAGGGCGCGCTTGGTCAGTTGCACTCCCAGCGGCGCCAATTCCGCTATCCCCGAAGCCAACTCCAGTGCCCGCTCGAGCAGGTGGTCGGGTTCGACCAGTTCGCTGACCAGTCCCCGGCGATCGGCCTCGGCTGCAGACACCGTCCGGCCGGTCAGCATCCAGTCGGCGGCGACACTCGTCCCGACGATCCGGGGCAGGTGATAACTCATGCCCATCTCGGCGCCCGACAGCCCGAGGAGAATCGCACCGTTACCGAAACTGGCCGCCGTCGAGCAGATCCTGATGTCGCAGGCCAGACACAGCGCGAATCCCGCGCCGACGCAGGGCCCGTTCACCGCAGCGATCACCGGCTGCGGCAGGTCCCAAATCGCCTGGGGCAGTGCGGCCATCGCCTCCTGGAACCGCAGCCTGTCGATCGCCGGATCAGACGCCTCCAACGGCACGGGTCCGAAGTTGCGCACGTCGATGCCCGAACAGAACCCACGTCCTGCACCCGTAAGCACGACGACGTGCACCGAGGCATCCGCACCGATGGTGGCCAAGGTCTCCGTGAGCTCGTCGCGCATGACCTCGTTGATCGCGTTGAGCGCAGCAGGCCGATTCAGTTGCAGGACAACGACACCGGGCCGCGGCCGGTCGAGGGCGAGGGTCTGCGTCACCGGACTCAGCGCCGCGGCAGGCCGAGCACCTGGGTAGCGATGATGTTGCGCTGGATCTCGGATGTGCCGCCCGCGATCGTGCCGCCGAAGCTTCGCGCATAGCGCTCGAACCAGCTGACGAAGTAATGGTCGAGGTTCATGTGCGCGTAGGGCCCCGACGTCGAGGGATGGGTCAGCCCGTCCGGACCGGCAGCGGTCAGCGCATTTTCGAACGCCTGCCGTTCGGCTTCCGAACCGAACAGCTTGAGCACCGAAACGGATGCGGTGTCCATCTCGCCGCGCGCCGCGCGCGCCAGCGCAGCCGAGCCCATCGCTCGCAGCGCCTGGTAGTCCATGATCGTCGTGGCGTACTGATCGCGCTGCAGCGCAGTGCGGGGCCGGAAGTCGGCGATCATGTTGTCGATGCGGTCGGCGAAGCCCAGCCACATCATCGTGCGCTCGTGGCCGAGCGACCCGTTGGCGACACCCCAGCCGCCGTTGAGCGGGCCGACGAGGTTCTCGGCGGGCACCCGCGCGTCGGTGAAGAACACCTCGTTGAAGTCGAGGTTGTCCTGGCCGGTCATGTCGGCGAACGGCCGACACACCACGCCTGGGGTGTCGGTGGGGATGATCAGCGCGCTGATCCCCTTGTGCTTGGGGGCATCCGGGTCGGTGCGCACGAACGTGAGCAGGAAGTCGGCGTCGTGCGCGCCCGACGTCCACACCTTCTGGCCGTTGACGACGAAGTGGTCGCCATCGACATCAGAGACAAAATCCGCCCGGGTGCGCAGTGACGCCAGGTCGGAGCCGGCACTCGGCTCGCTCATGCCAAGCGACGCGGTCTTCTCGCCGCGCAGCACCGGCACCGCCCAGCGGTGCTTCTGCTCGTCGGAGCCGAACGAAAGCAGCGACGCTGCAATGATATTGACGCCCTGCGGGTTGAAGCTGTGGTAGATCCGGCGCCGGCACAACTCGTCGAGGTGCACGAACTGCTGCAGCACGGTGGCGTTGCGCCCACCGAACTCCGGCGGTTGGGCAGGCAGCAGCCAGCCGTTGTCGAACAGCAACCGCTGCCAGTCGCGCGCCCATTGCGGCATGTGCGACACCGACTTCGGCCGCTCGAGCGTCTCGGCTTCCGACGGAACGTGCTCGTCGAGGAAGGCGGCGAACTCGGCGCGGAACTCCTCGACGTCGGAATCAAAAGTCAGCTGCACGATATTCCTCCGCGATGATCGCGCGATGCTCGGCAGCGCCGCCGAGCAGCAGCTCTCCGGCCTTGGCGCGCTTGAGGGCGAACTGCAGGTCGTTCTCCCAGGTGAAGCCCATCGCGCCGAACAACTGCAGGCCGTGCCGGAACACCAGGGCTTGGCACTCCCCCGCGGCGGCCTTGGCCATCGCCGCCGCCAGTCGCCTGCGCGGATCGTCGGCCGAAATGGTCAGTGCGGCAAAGTAAGACAACGCGCGGGCCCGCTCGGTCGCGACGTGCATGTCGACGGCCTTGTGCTGGACCGCCTGAAAGGATCCGATCGCCACCCCGAACTGCTGGCGCTGCTTGACGTGCTCGAGCACCAAATCCAGGATGCGCTGGCATGCGCCGACGGTGGAGATGGCCATGCCGGCGAGTGCCACGTGGCGGGCCTTCTCGGGATCGACGTGCACGCGGTCGCTGTCGGCAACGCGCACGCCTGCGAAGGTGACCTCGGCGATGTGCAGCACCGGATCGAACACCGGGCTGCGTCGGGACGCCACCACGGATGCGTCGACGACGAACACCCCAGCGGCAGTGACTACCGCGAGTCGCTCGGCGCGGTCACCGTCGAGTACGTGATGCGCAGTGCCGTCGAGCACCCAACCCTCCGCGTCCCGGCGGGCCGTCACCCCGCTGTAGATCGCCGCGCCCGCCTGCTGCGGGTCGAAACGGTCCCCGACCAGCGGGGCGAACTGCGTCAGCGTCGCGAGATAGGGCGTCGGGTCGGTGGCGCGGCCGAGCTCCTCGAGCACGATCGCCAACTCGACCGAGTTCTCCGGGTCGGTCAGCTCCGTCCAGCCTGCGTCGATGTAGGTCTGCCACAGCGGGGCCGGGTCTACGCCGTTCTCGGCAATGGATCGCACCAGCGACGCGGGGCACTGCTTGGCTACGGCGTCGCGGACGGTCTCCTGCCACAGCCGCTGATCGGCATCGAACTCCAGTAACACCCAAGCCTCCCGGGGACCTCGTCACACGCAGCGCGTCGGGACGAGAATAACATTCTCCTTAGATGCTGTAAGCGTTCTCTGTATTCGACTACCGCATTTCGCCGGCTGACCGCCGTGCGATTGACCAGCACACACTCTGACCTGGGCGAAGGTAAGCGATTCGCTGAGAACTAGATTCTTGCTATTGAAGAACTACGCTTTACACTAGGTACATCCGGCGCGCTCCGCGCAGCGCTCGAACGCGCTCGCGTCGGCCGGATGACATCGGAGGACACCTTTGGCGATGCAGATACAAGACGGGACCGCGGCTGGCTTCAAGACGCCCGTCATCGATGCCAGCGTGCACATCTTCAGTAAGTCGAACAAGGATCTGCGCAGCTTCCTTCGCGAGCCGTTCAAGAGCCGCGGGTTCCCCGACTACGAGATGGACTGGTACGGCGCGCCGGGCGGCGAGTACGCCCCGAACACCGAGGGCGATCGTCGCTATCCAGGATCGGACCCCGAATTCGTCGGCGGGCAATTGTTCAACGAGCGCGGCGTCGACATCGCGATCCTGCACCCGATGACACGCGGCATCATGCCCGACCGCCATCTCGGCACCGCCATCGCGGCTGCGCACAACGAGCTGATGGTCTCGCGCTGGCTCGAGGACAACCCCTACGCCAACCGGTTCCGGGGCACCATCCGGGTCAATCCCGACGACATCGCAGGCGCTTTGCGCGAGATCGCCAAGTACAAGGACCACCCGCGGGTGGTTCAGATCGGCGTTCCGCTGCAGTCCCGTGAGCTGTACGGCAAGCCGCAGTACTGGCCGCTGTGGGAAGCGGCCGCCGACGCGGGCCTGCCGGTGTCGGTGCACATCGAAGTGGGCGCGGGCGTGTCCTTCGCGCCGACGCCGTCGGGCGTACCGAGGACATATGAGAACTACGTCAGCTTCATGGCGCTGAATTACCTGTATCACCTGATGAACCTGATCGTCGAAGGCGTATTCGAAAAGATGCCCACGTTGAAGTTCGTGTGGGCCGACGGAGCCGCTGACCTGCTGACGCCGTTCATGTGGCGGATGGACTGCTTCGGGCGACCTCATCTCGAACAGACGCCATGGGCGCCGAAAATGCCGAGCGACTATCTGCCAGGCCACACCTACTTCGTCCAGGGCGCCATGGACGGCCCGGGAGACACCGAGTTCGCAGGCGAGTGGTTCGGCTTCACCGGCAAGGACGACATGGTCATGTACGGGTCGAGCTATCCGCACTGGCAGCTCAATGAGTTGAAGGTGCCCGCCTCGTACACCGAGGACCAACGCGACAAGTTGTGCTGGCGAAACGCCGCTGAACTCTACGGCATAGACGTCGCGGCCGGCGTGAGCGCACAGTAGGAGATAGGGAGGCCACGATGACGGTCACAGTGACAGAGCGCAAGCCGGCCGCGGAACGCATCGCCGTTCGCTGCGTCGACTCCGACGTGCATCCGGTGCCCAAGAGCGGGGTCCTGGCGCAATACATACCGGAACCGTGGCGCAGCAAGTACTTCCTGTCCCGCAGGATCGGCGACCAGATCTACTACGACGCACCGGATTACGCGCACGCCTACGCGATGCGCACGGACACCTTCCCGAGCGACGGTGAATTCGCGGGCAGCGACCCCGATCTGGCGTTCAAACAACTGATCATGGAGGCGGGCGCAGACATCGCGATCCTCGAGCCGGCCGCCTACCCCGCGCGCTTTCCCGAGGTGAATCACGCCATGAGCTGCGCGCTCAACGACTGGCAGGCCAACCACTGGCTCGACAGCCACAACAACTGGCACGAGCGCTGGCGTGGTTCGATCTGCGTGGCGATCGAGGCTCCCGAAGACGCCGCCCGTGAGATCGATCGGTGGGCCGGGCATCCCTACATGGGCCAAATCCTGATCAAGGCCGAACCGCGGCCCGCGTGGGGCGATCCGAAGTACAACCCGATCTGGGAAGCCGCCACCAAAAATGACATCACCGTGAGCTGCCACCTCTCGCGCAGCCATCATGAGGAGCTGCCGATCCCCCCGGTCGGGTTCCCGAGTTACAACCACGATTTCATGGTCACGTACTCGCTGCTGGCCGCGAACCAGGTCATGAGCATGGTCTTCGACGGCCTCTTCGACCGCTTCCCGACATTGCGAATCGTGTTGGTGGAGCACGCGTTTACCTGGATCCTGCCGCTGATGTGGCGAATGGACGCGATCTACGAGGCTCGCAAGTCCTGGCTGGACATCAAGCGCAAGCCGTCGGAATACGTCAAGGACCACATCAAGTTCACCACCCAGCCGCTGGACTATCCGGAGAACAAGACCGAGCTGACGCGCGCATTCGAGTGGATGGAGTGCGAAAAGATCCTGCTCTTCTCCTCGGACTATCCGCACTGGACGTTCGACGACCCGCGGTGGCTGGTCAAGCACCTGCCCGAGCATGCAAGGGAGGCCGTGATGTTCCGCAACGGCATCGCGACCTATCACCTGCCTGAGACGGTGCCTGCCCTCGAGGGTCAGGTCCGGGTGTTCTGAATTGGCTGACACGGAGAAAACGCCTCGGCTGGCGCAGGGGCGTGAGCATGTCGTCGCCACGGTGGACGAGATCCCGCCTGGCACACACAAACTCGTCCCGATCGGGCGCCACGGGGTCGGGGTCTACAACGTAAACGGCACGTTCTACGCGATCGCCAACTACTGCCCACACGAGGGCGGACCGTTGTGCTCAGGCCGTGCACGTGGTCGCACCGTCGTGGACGACAGCGTGCCAGGTGACGCGGTGATGGTGCGCGACCTCGAGTTCATCTACTGCCCGTGGCACCAATGGGGTTTCGAGCTCGCGACGGGCACCACCGCGGTCAAACCCGAGTGGAGCATCCGAACATACCCCGTTCGTGTAGTCGGTAAGGACGTGTTGGTGCAGGCATGACCGAACAATCAATTGAGATCAACGGTGGCAACGTCGTCTACGAAATCCTCGGCGACGAAGGTGATTACCTCGTCCTGACGCCAGGCGGCCGCTTCAGCAAGGACATCCCCGGTTTGCGGCCACTGGCGGAGGAACTGGTCAAGGGCGGCTATCGCGTGCTGCTGTGGGACCGGCCCAACTGCGGCAAGTCCGACGTGCAGTTCTACGGTCAGTCCGAATCCCATATGCGCGCGGAAACGCTGCACACGTTGATCACCAAACTCGACATCGGGCCATGCATACTGGCGGGCGGTTCGGGCGGCGCACGGGATTCGATGCTGACGATCATGTTGTACCCGGACATCGCCACCAAGCTCGTCGTGTGGAACATCGTCGGCGGCGTGTACGGCACCTTCGTGCTCGGCGCGCACTACATCACGCCGAACATCCGACCGGTCCTCACGATGGGGATGGAAGGCCTGCTGCACCTGAAGGAATGGAAAGAGCGCATCGCCGAGAATCCGGCCAACGAAGCGCGGATACTGTCATTCGATCCCGACGAGTTCGTCAAGGTGATGATGCGCTGGCTGAACGCATTCGTGTCCAAGCCCGGCCAGACCATTCCCGGTGTCGACGACGGGATGTTCGACAACATCAAGGTGCCCACGCTGATCATCCGCGGCGGTGAGAACGACTATGACCACCCGAAGCGGACATCGCTCGAGGTGAGCTGTCTGATAAAGGGTTCCGAACTGATCGACCCGCCGTGGCCGGAGGACGCCTGGGAGCAGGCGGCGAAGGACAACGCGTTGGGAAAGGTCAAGCACTTCAACATGTTCGACACCTGGGTGCAGGCCGCCCCCGCGATCCTGAAGTTCCTGGACGGCTAGCGAGTGCGAATGTGTACCTCGCAGTTGAGCGACGCTTCGAGCGCCGTGTGCACGCGACTTTCGGGCACCCGCTCCAGGTCCGCTTTGCGCAGCGTCACGTGTACGACGTCCCAGCCATCGTCCCCCGGCACTCGGTCGATCTCTCCGGTCAGCCCCAGGCCGGCCAGCACGCCGTACGCGTCGTCGTCCGTGCCGCGGCTGATGTACGTGACCACTCCCGGTACCGGTGTGGTGCCGAATGCGTTGGCGCACAATTGGACCGCGCGCCGTTCGAGCTCGGCTGGGTCGTCGCCGGCGATCAGCAGTTCGACCTCACGTCGTTGCGGCGGAAGATCGGCGAGATCGTTCTCTACCACCTCGAAGCCCGCCGGCCCTGCCAACTCGCGCAGGCGCGCCATGCCATCACGTAATTGCGCGGGCGCCAGCTCACCGGCTCGATCCACACCGATGCGCACCACCGCGGTCCTCACGTCCAACAGCCTATCCACGGGCAGGAAGGACGTCCCATGACCTCCACCACGACCGAACTCATCGTCGCGGCATGGCCGGACTCTGAGCCGCGACTGCTGCGGTCGTCGCCTGAGAGCGCCTATCTGCCCCTCGATGACGCCGATGCACTGATGGAGCAGGTCGACCTGTCGGGGCTGCTGGGCCGCGGCGGCGCCGCCTTCCCCCTCGGCACCAAGCTGCACACGGTGCGCGACGCCGGTCGCGCAGGCTCCGAGACGGTCGTGGTCGCCAACGGCGAAGAGGGCGAGCCCGCCTCGGTCAAGGACCGATGGCTGCTGCGCAACAGGCCGCATCTGGTGCTCGACGGGCTCCGGTTGGCCACCGCAATGGTCGGCGCGTCGCGCGCGTACGTGTACGTCTCCGATTCGCAGTCGGCCACCGCGGTGACATCGGCGCTGGGTGAGCTGAAGCCAGAGGCGTTCGGCGCGACCCGCGTCAGTGTTGTGACCGTCGAACCGACCTATGTGGCTGGCGAGGAGACGGCCGCGGTGCGTCGCATCAACGGCGGCCCTGCGAAGCCCACCGACAAACCGCCTCGTCCGTTCGAGGAAGGGGTGCTGGGCCTGCCGACGATGGTCAGCAATGTCGAGACGCTGGCCAACCTGCCGTACATCCACCAGCACGGCGCGCAGGCGTTCCGCGCCGTTGGGACGCCGATGTCGCCTGGCACGTTCCTGGCCACCATCACCGGCGGCGGGCGACCCGCAACGCTGTACGAGATTCCGCACGGCGCAGCATTTTCCGACCTGCTGGACGTGCACGGCCTGCCTGCCGAGTCGGTCCGCGGAGCCTTGATGGGCGGCTACTTCGCGGGCCTGCTCAACACCGACATCCTCGAGGCGACACTCGACCACGAGACGATCCGCCGACTCGGCAGCGGCCTTGGCTGCGGCGCGATCTCGATCCTGACCGACGACTGCCCCGTCGCCGTCGCCGCCTCCGTGATGTCGTACTTCGACCGTGAGAACGCCGGGCAGTGCGGATCGTGCTTCAACGGCACCGCGGCGATGGCCGCTGTCACATCGGCGCTGCGCGACGGCGTGGCAACAGATGAGGATTTGGCCCGCCTCGAGCGATGGTCGGTGGTGCTGCGCGGGCGCGGCGCATGCGGCACCCTCGACGGCGCCACCAACGTCGCGGCGAGCCTGCTGCGGCAGTTCCCGCAACTGGTTTCCCAACACCTCGCCAACGACTGTGCGACCTGCCGCACTGCAGTCTTCGAAGCCGTACGACCCTACGAAGTGGAGGCGGTGCCTCAATCATGAGTGACGGCTTGCGGATTCGGCTCGACCGAACACTCTGTGACGGCTTCGGCGTCTGCGCCAAGCATGCGCCGGAGTACTTCTCGCTCGACGACTGGGGCTACGCATCGCTGATCGGCGACGGCACCGTGCCCGCGGCGGACCGCGACGCGGTGATGCGGGCGTTGCTCGACTGCCCTGTGCACGCGATCATCTACATGGGCGAACACCGGCCATCTGGCGACAGGGCGGCCCAGCACGAAGCACACGAGTCGCCCGAGCCCGCGCCGAAAACCGAGGACAGCGAGGCGATCTCGGAGTTCGTCCGGTGACAAGACCACTGCCCGAGCTGACGTTGGCGAACGAGTTCTTCTGGACCGCGGGCGGTGACGGTGTGCTCCGCATCCAGGAATGTCGCGACTGCGACGCATTGATCCATCCGCCGCAGCCGGTATGCAGGTACTGCCGCAGCCGCAACATGGGTGTGCGCGATGTATCGGGCAAGGCGACGCTCAGCGCCTTTACCGTCAACCATCGATTCGGCTTCCCCGACCTGCCGCCGCCGTACGTCGTCGCACAGGTCGCCATCGTCGAAGACCCGCGAGTTCGGTTGACCACCAACATTGTTGACTGCGAGCCCGATCAGCTGACGCTCGGCCAGGCCGTTGAAGTCACGTTCGAGAAGCTCACCGACAACGCCGGCGCCGTCTGGTTGCCGTTGTTCCGGCCAGCGACCGCGGCCGAGACCGGCCCGCAGGCCGTCGACGAGATCGCGCCACAGGATTTCGGCAAGCACGTCGCGCCGATGCTGACCAAGAAGAAGTTCGAAGACGCCGCGGCTATCACCGGCGTCGGGATGTCGAGGCTGGGCAGGCGGCAGATGGTGCCGCCGCTGTCGTTGACCATCGACGCCTGCGAACAAGCCGTTGCCGATGCGGGTTTGACGTTCGACGACATCGACGGGCTCTCTACCTATCCCGGGCTCGACATCGCAGGCATGGGCGAGGGCGGGGTCAGCGCATTGGAAGGTGCGCTCGGGCTGCGTCCGACATGGATCAACGGCGGCATGGACACCTTCGGGCCCGGCGGGTCGGTGATCGCCGCGGTGATGGCCGTCGCGACGGGCATGGCCCGGCACGTGTTGTGCTTCCGCACGCTGTGGGAGGCCACATTCCAGCAGCTGATGAAGGAAGGCAGGATGTCCCCGCCCGGGGGCGCCCGCACCTCCAGCTGGCAGATGCCGTTCGGCGCCACGTCGGCGGCTCACACGTTGGCGCTCAACGCCCAACGCCACTTCGCGCGGTACGGCACGACCAAGGAAACGCTCGGCTGGATCGCGTTGAACCAGCGCGCGAATGCCGCGCTGAATCCCACGGCCATCTACCGCGACCCGATGACCATGGACGATTACCTCAACGCGCGCCCGATCACGACGCCGTTCGGGCTCTACGACTGCGATGTCCCGTGCGACGGTGCGATCGCGGTGATCGTGTCGGCGGTCGACGTCGCCAAAGACATGCCCAAAAAACCGGTGCTGTTCGAAGCCGTCGGCACCCAGATCGTCGAACGCACGGACTGGGACCAGACCACGCTGACCCACGAACCACAGGTGCTCGGGCAGGCCGCCCATCTCTGGACGCGAACCTCGTTGCAGCCCAAGGACGTCGATGTCGCCGAGCTCTATGACGGCTTCACGTTCAACTGTCTGTCATGGCTGGAGGCGCTCGGCTTCTGCGGCATCGGCGAGTCGAAAGACTTCCTCGACGGCGGCGCGGCCATCGCCCGCGACGGCGTGATACCGCTCAACACGCACGGCGGTCAGCTGTCGCACGGCCGCACCCACGGCATGGGCCTGATCCACGAAGCCGTCACCCAACTCCGCGGGGAAGCGGGTGAGCGTCAGGTGAAGGACGCGCGGGTCGCGGTGGTCAGCAGCGGGGGGCTCACCCCGAGCGGAGCGATCCTGTTGAGGACCGACACATGACAGGGCCCAATGTCGCCGCCGAAGCGGCTCCCCGCCCGCGCGTTGTCCTCGTCGACGGCGTGCCGATGTCGGGCCTGGTCGCACTCGCCGACGAGCCGAAGGCCGTCGTCGTCGCCTTCCACGGAGGGGCAAGCACCGCAGCATATTTCGACTGCCCCGGCCATCCGGACTTGTCACTGCTGCGCACCGGCGTCGCCAACGGGTACACGATGATGGCGCTCGACCGGCCGGGCTACGGTGCGTCGGCACCCTACCCCGATGCCATGGCGCATCCGGAACAACGGGTGGCGCTCACATACGGCGCGATCGACAAGGTGCTTGGCGCGAACCCTCGCGGGGTCGGACTGGTTCTGCTCGGCCACTCGGCCGGGTGCGAGCTCGCAGTGCGACTGGCCAGCGATGACAGGGCCGAGGACGCCGGTGTCATCGGACTCGAATTGGCAGGCACCGGTGTGGAATACCACCCGGATACGGCGGAGATCCTGAAGACCGCTACTGCGACGCAACGCCCCAAGGGGCTGCGCGACATCTTGTGGCAGCCCGCGCATTTGTATCCGGACGACGTGTTGTCCGGCATGACGAACTCGACGTCCGGCGCCCTCTACGAGGTCGACATGACGCAACGCTGGCCACGGCAGTACTTTCCCGAGCTCGCGGCGCGCATAGCCGTGCCAGTGCAGTTCACCGTCGCCGAACACGAGCGGGTGTGGCAGTCGGATGCCGAGACGCTGGCCCACATCGAGACCATGTTCAGCTTGTCGCCACGATTCACGATCAACGAACAAGCCGGCACCGGTCACAACCTGTCGCTATCGCTGCGCGCCGACGCGTATCACGCGAAGGTGCTGTCGTTCGTCGGGGAATGCGTTGCCGCGCAACAGGGCACATCGAAAGAACGGGAGGCGGGCTGATGCGCGTCGGATTCATCGGACTGGGCAGTCAGGGCGGCCCCATGGCGCGGCGGATCGTCGAGGGCGGCTTCGAGACCACGCTGTGGGCGCGGCGGGAGGCGAGCCTCGAACCGTACGCGGACACCGCCGCGAAGACCGCGGGCTCCCCTGCCGAACTCGCCGCCGCCAGCGACCTCGTCTGCCTGTGCGTCGTCGGCGACGACGATGTCCGCGAGGTGCTGTACGGCGACACGGGGGTGTTGGCAGGCTTGGCCTCCGGTGGAATCGTCGCGATCCACAGCACGGTACACCCCGACACCTGTAGGGAGATCGCAGAAAAGGCGGCAGCTCAAGGGGTTTCGGTGATCGACGCGCCGGTGAGCGGCGGCGGGCCTGCGGTCGAGGAGGGCAAGCTGCTGGTCATGATCGGCGGCGAAGAGGACGTGGTCGAGCGCTGCAAGCCGGTGTTCGCCACCTATGCCGACCCCATCGTGCATCTCGGCCCGCTCGGCAGCGGCCAGGTCACCAAGATCCTGAACAACCTGTTGTTCAGCGCCAACCTCGGCACTGCGATCACCACACTCGAACTGGGCGACGCCCTTGGCATTCCGCGCGACAAGCTGTGCGAGGTCCTCAATCGCGGGTCCGCCGTGAGCAAGGCGCTCGGCAGCATCGCGGTGTTCGGCGGAACGCTGGACGGCCTGGCACCGATCGCCGGCGGGCTGCTGCAGAAGGATGTCCGGCACGCCGCGAGCCTCGCCGCCGCCGCCTCCGCGCCAGAGGGTGCGGTGTTCGATGCCGCCGACGCCGCCTTGAAGTCGATGGATCACCCGCGATGAGGCCTTGCGCGAAGAGCAGAGCACACCGATGAGTCGGGTCGGTTTCGTCGGGGCGGGCCGCATGGGTGCGCCCATGGTGCGGCGTCTCGTCGAGGCAGGCCACGACGTGCGCGCACTCGGCAGATCCGTCGAGAAGCGCCGCGCCGTCAGTGAACTCGGCGCGCGGCCGGTCACCGATCTCGCGGACATCGGAGCTGAGGCCGACGTCGTCATCATCTGCGTCTTCACCGACGAGCAGGTTCAGCAGGTCTGTTTGGAGAGCGTGCTGATGTCGACGATGCAGTCCGGTGCCTCGATCGTCATTCACACCACCGGGAGCCCCCGCACCGCGGAGGCGATCGCCGCCGAAGCGGCAGGCCATGACATCGGCGTTGTCGACGCGCCGGTCAGCGGCGGCCCCCACGACATCGCGGCGGGGCAGGTGACGTTGTTCGTCGGCGGCGCCGATGACGTCGTCGAGCAGGTGCGGCCGGTGCTGGCCGGCTACGGCGACCCGATCCTGCACGTCGGCCCCGTCGGCGCCGGCCAGGGCGTCAAGCTCATCAACAACACGCTGTTCGCGGCGCAGATCGGGTTGCTGCACGAGGCGGTGCGGCTGGGAAAGCATCTGGGCGTCGACGAGAAGCAACTGCTCGACGCGATCGGTCATGGCAGCGCTGCAAGCCGGGTCGCGGACATTGTCGGGGCCCGCGGTTCGGTGCACGCGTTCATCGACATGGTCGGCGAGTTCGTCGGCAAGGATGTCGCCGTCGTGCGCAAGGTCGCGGCCGAACTCGGCGGCGATCTCGGCGTCCTCGACGACGCCATTAACGCCGGATCCAAGGTATCTGGACAACGAAACTGTTAGCGTTACAGTTAGAGCGTATCTCGTAACGCTTCCGGCATCAGCCCGCCGCGAAGGAGGAGTTCATGACCAAGCCGAAACTCAAGTTCAATCCGGTAGCGCAGGAGTACTTCGAAAATCCGTATGAGATCTACAAGCGGATGCGGGACGAGGCACCCATCTACTACGACGAGGAAGAGGACTTCTACGCGCTGACGCGGCACGCGGACGTGGCTGCGGCGCTGAAGGACTACGAGTCGTTCTCGTCATCACGCGGCTGCGATCTCGGGATGGTGCGGACCGGCGAGGTCCCCCAGCGGTCGATCATCTTCATGGATCCGCCCGACCACCGGCACATGCGCAGCCTGCTCAACAAGGCGTTCACGCCGCGGGCCATCCAGTCGCAGCGCGATACCGTCGTCGAACTCGTCGAGCACTACCTGTCCAAGGTCGATCCCGAGAACTTCGATGTCGTGCAGGACTTCTCCGGCCCGTTCCCCGTCGAGGTCATCACCCGGATGGCGGGCGTGCCGGAGGACTTCCGGCAGCAGGTCCGGCATTGGATCGACACCAGCCTGGAACGCGAACCCGGCCAGATCGAGCTGTCCGAGAAGAACATGCAGGCCAACATCGACTCGGCGATGTACTACTACAGCCTGGTGCAGGAGCGGCGGGAAAGCCCGCAGGACGACATGATCAGCCGCCTGATCGCCGCAGAGATCCCCGACGACGAAGGCAACTTGCGCAAGCTCGACGACATCGAGATCACCGGCTTCACCACACTGTTGGGCGGGGCGGGCGCCGAGACCGTCACCAAGTTGGTCGGCAGCGCAGTCGTCGAGTTCGCCCGGCACCCCGAGCAGTGGCAGATGCTGCTCGACGACCGAAGCAAGGTCCCCGACGCGGTCGAGGAGTTGCTGCGCTACGTCGGCCCGGTGCAGTACAACGTGCGCTA
Organism: Mycobacterium sp. OAE908; assembly: GCF_017872775.1. Taxonomy (NCBI): domain Bacteria; kingdom Bacillati; phylum Actinomycetota; class Actinomycetes; order Mycobacteriales; family Mycobacteriaceae; genus Mycobacterium; species Mycobacterium sp. OAE908. The sequence continues at coordinate 261,562 of NZ_JAGGJL010000002.1, read as the reverse complement.
CACGCTGAAGGAAGCCCATCTACCAAGCGGCACAGTGCCCGCGCACAAACCGGTGTTCCTGATGAAGGCCGCGGCCAACCGCGACCCGCGCGCGTTCGACAACGCTGAGACGTTCGACATCACGCGCGATAAGGCTCAGTCGCAGAACCTCGGCCTCGGCTACGGCATCCACAGCTGTCTCGGCGCGGCGCTAGCCCGCCTGGAGACGACGATCGCACTCGAGCACCTGCTCGACTTCATGCCGCGCTATGAGGTGAATTTTGCTGGGCTGCAACGGGTGACGATGCAGAACGTCGCCGGTTACCGCAACGTGCCGGTGAGGGTACTGAAATGACGCAAAAGGTAGTGGTCGATTTCGGCCTGTGCGAGAGCAACGGGGTGTGCATGGGCATCATCCCCGAGGTATTCGAGCTGGACGACCAGGATTTCCTGCACATCCTGCAGGAAGAAGTGACGCCGCAGAACGAACACCAGATTCGCGAAGCGGTCCGGCAGTGCCCGCGACAGGCCATCTCGATCTCAGACGAGTAACCAACTACAAACCAACCACCGCGAGCGTGCGTGTCTGCACACGACACGCCGCCAAAAATTGGCATTTTGCGCACGCTCGCGCCAGACGAGCGTTCAGTCACAGCCCCGCGACGATGACTCCGTTGCAGTCGGCGGCGGCCTGCCGCAGCTTGGCCGCCTCCTGGTAGGCATCCGAGTTGTACCACTCGCGGGCCGCTTCGACGGATTCGAACTCCAGCACGACGGTCTGCGTGCCGTGCCATTCGCCCTCCAGCACTTCGGGTTTCGTGTCGAATGACAGCAGAGTCGAGCCGGCCATCGCCTTGCTCGCCAGCTTGCCGTACTCGGCCATCCCTGCCGGATCCTTGACGTCTTCGGTGATGATGATGTAACCCTTTGGCACTGAATCTCCTTGGCTAATCGTTGATTTCGCTGATGGCTTGCTCTGGACAGTTCACGATGGCCTCCTGCGCCGCACCCTCGAGGCCGGCGGGCACTTCGGACGGGTCGGCGACGGCATACCCGTCGTCGGTCATCTGGAACACATCCGGGCACAGCGTCAGGCACATGCCGTGGCCGCGGCAGCGATCCTCGTCGACCTTTACTTTCATGCGAGATCAAACTCCAAATGCAACTCAGTCAGTCCACGCAGTATGTACGTCGGAATGTATTGGTAGCGGCGGTCGGAGGCCGGACCGTGATGGGCCTCGCTGATCCGAATATCGCTGGTGCGGTCCAGCAGTCGCTCCAGCCCGACCCGGGTTTCCGCGCGCGCCAGCGGGGCACCGGGGCAGCTGTGAATGCCGCGCCCGAACGCCAGATGCTGACGCGCGTTCTTACGTTCGGCATCGAAGCTGTCGGGATCCTCGAAGCGACGCGGGTCCCGGTTGGCCGCCCCGTTGATCACCATCACCGTGCACCCCGCAGCGAGGGCCTGATCGCCGACTGTTGTTGGGACACGCGACAATCGGAAGTCGCCCTTCACCGGGCTCTCGATACGCAGGCACTCTTCGATGAAGTTCGGCAGCAGACTGCGATCCTCGCGCAGCTTGCGCTGAATATCGGGCCGATCGCCGATCACCTTCAACGCCGTGCCGAGCAATCGCACGGTCGTCTCCTGCCCTGCGGAGAAAACGTTGGTCGCGACGCGCACGACGTCCCCGACTTCTGGCACCGATCCGTCGGGGAAGTTCGCGGTCGCCAACCCCGTCAGCACATCGTCGCGAGGCTCCGCGCGACGGTCTTCGACGTAGGTCGCAAAGATGTCGTACAAGTACTCCAGCGGCGTCTTGTTCAGCGACTTCTCGGCGTTGCCGAGCCCACCGCCGTGGGTGCCGCGCGCGAGGCGCTCGATCAGCTCGCCGCGGTCCTCTTCAGGCACCCCGAGCAGGTCGGCGATGACGCGCAACGTGAATGGGCCGGCGAAGCCATTGATGAATTCGCCTTCACCGGGCGCCAGAAAGGAGTCGAGCATGTCGTCGGCGATCTGCCACATCGCGTCCTCGTTCTCCTTGAGGCGCTTCGGGGTGATCAGCCGCATCAGCAGTGCGCGATGGTTGGTGTGGGTCGGCGGATCGAGTGTCGGCAGCTGGTCGCTGAACGGGATCTCGTCGCGATGCTGCTCGATCAACTCGGTGACATCGTCGCCTTCGAGCGGCACGGGGAAGCCGGGGAACGGCCCGGTCACCGAGACACAGGACGAGAACGTCTGTTCATCGTTGTAGACGTCGACGGCTTCCTGCCAGCCCGTCACCATCGTCACGCCGTAATGGTCTTCACGGCTGACCGGGCACTTGTTGCGAAGCGCCTCGTAGAACGGGTACGGGTCATCCGTCAGACGGCTGTCCCGGAAGAAGTCGACCGAGGTCAGGTCTTCCGCCATGCTTGCTCCGTTTCAACGATCTCATCAGGCGAGAACGTGATTCTCATCTGCGGGTATTAGATTTCCATAGTGGCTCGTCGTCGTCAACGACGGGGTCCTACCAGGCCTTACTGAATCGGCTCGTCCCCGAGAACGGTGGTGCGCAGCATCTCGCGCTGCGAATCCGGCGCGTAGGGCGCAGCCCGGTGCAGGACGCCGCGGTTGTCCCAGATGACGGTGTCGCCGACGGACCAGGTGTGGCTGTAGAGCTTCTCCGCACTGGTGGCGCGATCCAATAGGTCCGCGAGCAGCGCCGCGCTTTCATCGGGCTCCATGCCGACGACGTGGTCGGCCGACGCCCCCAGCACCAGCGACTTGCGACCGCTGCGATGCGTCCACACCAGCGGGTGCTCATGCGTCGGACGGGCCCGCCACCGCGCCAACTCCTGCGGACTGGGATCGGGATTGACCCGCCGCTGCGAGGCTTCGAGTGAATGCACGACGCGAAGCGATGCGACCCGTTGCCTGTCGTGAGCGCTCAACTCGTCGTACGCGACATACGTACTGGCGAACTCGGTCTCGCCACCGCGTTCGGCGACCTGGACCGCGGACAACACCGTCGCCTTCTGCGGGAACTCGTCTTTCATCGGAGTACAGCCGTCGATGTGCCAATCGAACGTCGCACGTAGGTAGGACGCCGACGCGTTCTTCGACTTGTCCAGGGTGATCGGATAGATGCCAGCGACGGGGTGGTGTCCATCCGAGGAGTGGTCGATCTCGCCGAGCCGACGGCAAAACGCCACCTGCGCTTCCGGATTCAGCCCCAGCCGAGGGAAGACCAGCACGCCGTTTTCTTCCAGCGCATCGAGCACAGCGGCCCCGAGCAGCTCATCGTCTGCCAACCGGTCGGAGTCGACACCCAGCACCTCGGCGCCGACCGACTCGGTCAGCTTGTTGATGGTCAGCAGGCTCATGGCACCGGCTCCCCAATCCGATCGATGACCGCATCAGCGGAGTCGGTCGGTTTCTGTTGGCCGAACACCTCGACGGCCATCGACACCATGATCATCGAGTAGACCAGGTGCAGCAGGTTCAGCGCATCGTCGGGCACATCGTCGAGCGGGAACTTGTCGCAGTAGTCGATCGCCTCTTCAAATCGAGGAGTGAAGGCGTCGTAGAACTCGCGAATCTCGGGCATCGGCGTGGAGAGCCGGGCCGCCCACCGCTCGGGTTCGGTTGGCAGACACCACTTGTCAGCAAACCGTTCGAACTCCGCGAAGGCACTGGGAAGTCGCTTGTCGGACACGCTCACACCTCCACCGGGCTGCGCTCGCGCTGATATTGCTCGACCCAGTCCACGGCCACCTTGTGCAAGTGGCGCACCAGGATCTCCTGGTCGCTGAGCGGGAAGTCATTGATGACGTCGTACTCCAGCGCCGCCTGCGTGCCGCCCAACATGCCGGCGTCCTGTAATGCGAACTCCTTGAGCACTACCGATGCGACCTCGTGTTCGACCCGTTCGCGGACCGTACGGGCCGGATGAAAAGCGTTGTACGCCTCGAATTTATGGGTGTTGTGCGACGTCGGCCAATACCGGTACAGCAGATACCAACCGTGGTAAATCAGGATCTCGAGGTTCGGGAAAATCTGGAAATTGGTGATGCCCCACGGCTCGATCCCGCCCGGATTCAGGCCGGCGGACTGGTGCGTCTCCGGCGTCCGCCACGGCCCAACCAGCCCGCTACGCGTCACCCGCTCGACCGGGTACATGAACTCCGGATCCAGCAGCCACCTGCGGGTGCCTGCCGTCGACACCAACCGGTGCGGACCGTCGATCTGAAAGTGTCCACACTCGAACGTCGCGTTGGGCTGCCGCACCGCGGTGGGCACTTGCTGCGAGTGCAGGGACGGCACGTGGTAGTACTCCTGGAAGGCATCGGCGAAGATCTTCCAGTTGCTGTTGTTATGGGCGACGAAATCGTAACGCTCCGTCATCATTTCGAATGGATAGTCGTCGAGCGCGGTGATCATCGGGCCGAGAAACTCGCGAAGACTCCGTCGCGGTTCAGGGTCGAAGTTGATGAAGATGAAGCCATTCCAGATATCGCAGTTGATCGGCCGCAGTCCGTACTGCTCGGTGTCGAGGTCGAAGAACTCGCCGGGCTGCTGGACGAACGTCAACGCGCCTTCGAGATCGTAGCGCCAACCGTGGTACTTGCAGGTGAACTGACGGCAGGAGCCCTTGACCTCCTCATTCGGAAAGTCGTTCCACACCAACTTGTTTCCGCGATGACGGCAGACGTTATAGAACGCACGAATCGTCTGGTCTCCACCCTTTTTATGCGCCCTGACGACGATGACTGATGTCTTGGCCGCGTCGATCTGCTTGGTGAGATAGCTGCCCACGCGCGGAAGCTCCTCCACCCGAGCGACATTCAGCCAGGCGCGTTTGAAGATGGCTTCCCGTTCCAGTTCATAGAATTCCGGCGATGTCGAGTCTCGAAACGAGATCGGACCGGTTCCGAGCTCGGGATAGTGTTCGGTCCAGCTGCCCTCGGCCGGTTTAGGCCAGCGCCCCATCGCGTCCTCCTCTCACAACACCGCTCCGCCGTTGACCCCCAGGACCTGCCCGGTGATGAAGCCCGCTTCGTCTGAACACAGAAATCCGACCGCAGCGGCGATGTCGTCGCCGGTACCGAGGTGACCGAGCGGGACGCTGGCCGCCATCTGTTCGTTGGAAGGAAGATGGCCGTCGGCCTGCCCTCGGTGCTGCATCGGCGTCTCGATCGCGGACGGCGGAATGTTGTTGACCGTGATGCCCAGTGGACCGTATTCGCGGGCAAGCGATTTGGTCAGGGACAACAGCGCCCCCTTGGAGGCGGCGTAGTGCGCCATCTTCGGGGACCCGCGCTGGGCGCTCGACGACGAGATCATCACGATGCGACCCCAGCCCGCCTCGACCATGTCCGGCACCGCGACCTGACAACAGTGGAAAGTGCCGGTCAGGTTCACCGCGATCAGGCGGTTCCACGACTCGGGGGTGATCTCGGTGAAAGGAGCGAAATCAAACAGGCCGGCACTGGTCACGAGGATGTGAACAGGACCGAGCTCCGTCCGCACCTTGGCGAACGCCTCTTCGACCGCGGCGCGGTCACTGACGTCGGCGGTCACGGCCAATGCGGTCACGCCGTCGGCTCGCAACTCTTCGGAAACACGTTGTGCCCCTTGGCCGTCGATGTCCATCACCGCGACCTTGTGCCCGCGCCTTCCGAGCTCATGGCAGGTCGCTTCCCCCATGCCGGAAGCGCCTCCGGTCACCACCGCGACTCTCATATTCCGCTTTCTAGTAGTCGTAGGTCAGCCGCACCGTAGGGCTGGTCGGTAGGGCCTGACAGGTGAGCACGTATCCGTCGGCGACCTCGTCGTCTTCGAGTGCGTCGTTGTTGACCATTCGGGCGCTGCCCTCGGTGATGCGGGCCATGCACGTGCCGCAGGAGCCGGTTTCGCAGGAATACGGCGCCTGCAGCCCCGCGGACCGCGCGGTTTGCAACAGCGTGTCACCAGCGCGGTAAGCCGCGGCCGTCTTGCGGCGCTCGAGTTCGATGACCACCTCTTCGGTGCGCACCGCGGTGTCCTCACTCATCGACCACAACATTATCAAGTACTTGTCATTAATATCAACTACTTGCTACATCCGGACCGATGTGGTCGGTGTGCAATTTGTGCCCGGTGCCCTGTTCGATCACCCGGCCCAGCAGCTCCTTGAGCTTTTCCTGCTCCTCGTTACTGAGGACACCGAAGACCCTGTCGTTGGCGGCGATCGCATCGCTGACCACGGCCTCGGCCACCTTGCGTCCCTGATCCGTCAGAAATGCCTGCAATATCCGGCCGTGCTGCGGATCCTGTTTACGCTCGACCAGCCCGCGGCGCTCCAGCTCCTTGAGTGCCAGTTGCACCCCCTGCGGACTGATGAGCAGACGACGCGCGAGCTCGGCTCCCGACAGGCCGGGCTCGGTGGCCAGTTGGCGCAGCATGCCGATCTGCGCGGTGCTGACGCCGTGCTCACTGACCGAATCGTTCACCGTTGTCAGCGAGAAATACCACGCCTGCTTGAGCAACCAGAGAATGTTGTCCCGTTGTTCCACGCTCGCCTCCTCGGGTCAGCGTTTGTAGATCTGGCCGTTCTTCATCACGAACCGCACGTCGAGTGTGGTCGCGATGTCGCGCGACGGATCGCCAGGCACCGCGATGATGTCGGCCAGATATCCCGGTGCGAGACGGCCCAATTCGTCGTCCGCTTCGACCAGCTCGGCGCTGGTCACCGTCGCGGCCCGGATCGCCTCCATCGGGGTCATCCCCCGGTCCACCAGGGCGCACAATTCTCTGGCGTTCTGTCCGTGCGGAATCGCGGGCGCATCGGTGCCGCAGGCGATTCGCACGCCTGCAGCAATCGCCTTGGGCAGCATGGCCTGTGCCCGCGGGAAGACTTCTTCGGCCTTCTTGCGCAGCTCTGGCGCGATGCGGTCGACGGCCATCGCCTCGGTGAGGTACGTGGTCGAAACCAGGAACGTGCCGGTGTCCGCCATCATCTGAATCGTCTCGTCGCTGGCGAGGAAACCGTGCTCGATGCAGTCGATTCCAGCCCGAATACACGCGCGAATGGAGCTGTCCCCCACCGCATGTGCGGCCACCCGCACGCCTGCCCGGTGCGCCTCGTCCGCGATCGCCGCGAATTCCTCGTCCGAATACTGCTGGGCGCCTGGAGCGGTGCTGTGCGACATCACGCCGCCCGATGCGGACACTTTGATCAGCTTGGCGCCGTGCCGAACCTGATAGCGCACACACGCCCGGACGTCGTCGACACCGTTGGCGATGCCCTCGGCGACGGACAACGGCATGATCCCCGGCGCAAGTCGCTGGAACACCGTCGGGTCGAGGTGCCCGCCGTACGGTGTGACGGCATGGCCCGCTGGATAGATGCGCGGCCCGATGTGCCAGCCCTGGTCGATCGCGCGCTGCAGTGCAACGTCGAGCAGATAGCCACCGGTCTTCACCATCAGCCCGAGATTGCGCACAGTCGTGAAGCCGGCTTCGAGGGTGGTCCGCGCGTTCACCGCGCCGCGCAACGTTCGATATGCGGGGTCGTCCTGGACTCCGTGCATGGGACTCGGTAGCCCCTCCGGTCCGCCGGGGCCGCCGATGAGCAGGTTGAGTTCCATGTCCATCAGCCCCGGCAGCAGCGTCACGTCGCCGAGATCGACATCCGTCGAATCAGCTGGCAGCTCAGCGGGATTGATCGCCTGGATCCGATCGCCGTCGACCACCACCGCAGCGGGTGAAAGCACTTCGCCCGCGTCGACGTCGGCCCACCGGGCGGCGTGCAGAACGGTGCTGTTGGGTCGCTCGGACAAGCCTCGCTCCGTCGTCACGGGACCGGTTCTGACACGCAGTCCATCGCGGTAGCGCCGGAGTCGGGCACGCGAGGCTGCTTCCAGCACTCGACGGGGAACGACACCATGATCATCGAGTACAGCAGATGCATCAGGTTGAGGACGTCGTCGGGCATGTCGTCGAGCGGGAACTTGTCGCAGTACGAGATCGCCTCCTCTGCACGGGGGGTGATCGCGTCGTAGAAGGCCTGCATCTCGGCCATCGAACTGGCCATCCGCTTCGCAAAACGCTTGGGCTCGGAATCAAGACACCAATCGGAAAAGCGCTCCAGATCGGCGAATTCGCTGGGCAGCAGTGCGGTCATCGCGTTCACACTCCCGCTGTCTTGCGCTGATAGTCGTCCACCCAGGCGGCGGTCTCCTTGTGCAGGTGCCGAATGAGGATCTCCTGGTCGCACAATGGAAACTCGTCGATGACTTGGGACTCGACCATCGTCTGGGTGGCCTCCAGAGTATTCGCGTCCTGCAGCGAGTATTCCTTGAACGAGACCGCCGCCAATTCCTGAGCGATGCGTTCCCTCGGCGTGCGCGGTTGCGGGAAATACGCTGTGCCCTCGAATATGTGGCTGTTGTGCGAGGTGGGCCAGTAGTGATACGTCAGGTACCAGCCTTGGCCCCATATCAAAATCGTGAAATTAGGGAACAGCTGGAACGAGTCAAGGCCCCACGGATCACATTTCGCCGGATTGAGACCCGCAGGCATCTCGCCCAAATCGGGCTTGTCCCACGGTCCGAACAGCCCGCTCTGGCAGATGTCCTCCATCGGCTTGCGCATGTCGGGATCCATCTCCCAGGCCCGGACACCCGAGGTGCTGACCAACCGGTGCGGGCCGTCGAGGCGGTAGTGCGGCGCCTCGAAACCCGCTTCCGCGGCGGCCTTCGAGTAGGCGGTCGGTGACTGGTTCGCATGCAGAACCGGCGCGTGATAGAACTCCTGGAACGCGTCCATATAGAGCTTCCAGTTCGCCTTCACCTCGGAGCGGTAATAGAACCGCGACGTCATCTTGTCGAACGGATAACCCTCTAGCCCAGTGATCATCGGTCCGAGGAAGTCGCGCAAGCTCTGTTCGGGTTCCGGCGCGAAGTTGACGAAGATGAAGCCCTCCCACACGTCGCAGTGCACCGGCACCAACCCGTACCGACTCTTGTCGAGGTCGAAGAACTCTCCCTCCTGCTGTACGAACGTGAGGTTGCCATCCAAGTCATAGCGCCAGGCGTGGTACTTGCAGGTGAACTGGCGACACACGCCGCTGGTCTCCTCGAGGGGCATGTCGTTCCACACCAGCTTGTTGCCGCGGTGCCTGCAGATGTTGTGGTAGGCCTTGATCTCACCGGATCCGGTGCGCACCAAGATGATTGACGTATTGACGACCTTCATTTCCTTGGTGAAGTAACTGCCCTTGCGCGGAAGTTGTTCAACGCGACCAACATTGAGCCAGGCGCGCTTGAACACTGCCTTTCGTTCCACCTCGTAGAACTCAGGGCTGATGGAATCCTCATAGGACACTGGGCCCGTCCCCAGCTGCGGGTAGTGCTCCGTCCAGCTGCCCTCGGGCGGTTTCGGGAAACGAGCCATCGCCTTCTCCTGATCCACGCGGTCCACTCGGTAGGGCCGACGGTATATGCTCCAGACAACAATCACAAGTAGTTGATATTGCCGTTGTGTCGTTCGGAAGGAGACGGTCGAGTGCGCCAAGACGAGCTGTTCATCGGCGGAAATTGGGCAAAGCCGAGCACCGACCGCCGCATCGAGGTGATCTCCCCGCACTCCGAAGAACCGGTGGCACAGGTCGCGGCCGCTAGCCCCCATGACGTGGACACGGCGGTGCAGGCCGCGCGGGTCGCATTCGATACGGGCTCGTGGCCTCGGCAGACACCCGCCGAGCGCGTAGACGCCGTGCGCCGGCTTGCCAAGGTGTACGGCGAACGGGGGTCCGAGATGGCCGAGGTGATCACCTCGGAGGTCGGTGCTCCGATCAGCTTCTCGCAGCGGGCCCAGGTGGGACTGCCCGCGATGATGATGAGTGCGTTCTGCGATGTGGCCGAGTCCTATCCGTGGCGGGAGGCGCGGCCGGGAAGGTACGGCGCCGACATCCACATCCATCGCGAGCCGGTCGGCGTCGTTGCCGCGATCGTGCCCTGGAACATGCCGCAGTTCCTGATCACCACCAAGCTGATTCCCGCGCTGTTGGCCGGGTGCACCGTCGTTGTAAAACCCGCACCGGAGTCACCGCTGAACGCGCTGCTGCTGGCTGAGATGATCGCCGAGATCGGGTTGCCGCAGGGCGTCGTCAGTGTGCTGCCAGGTGACGCCGCCGTCGGCGATTACCTGGTGAAACACGCTGGTGTGGACAAGGTTTCGTTCACCGGTTCGACGGCCGCAGGTAAGGCCGTCGCAGCCGCATGCTCGACCGACCTGCGCCGCGTCAGCCTGGAACTCGGCGGCAAGTCCGCTGCGATCGTGCTCGCGGACGCCGATCCGGGCGCCGTCGCCACCGGCGTGCGGTCGGCGAGCCTGTCGAACAGCGGCCAGATCTGCAATGCGCTGACCCGCATTCTGGTGCCGGCCGGTAGGGCCGACGAATTCACCGATGCACTGGCCGCCGAGATGACGTCGATGGTTATCGGCGACCCGGCGGACAGCGCGACGCAGGTGGGTCCGCTCGTCGCGCAGCGTCAGCAGCAGCGCGTGCGCGGCTACATCGAGAGCGGCCGACAGCAGGGCGCCCGCCTCGTCGTCGGCGGGTCCGAGATGCCCGACGGCCTTGACCGCGGATGGTATGTCAAGCCGACGCTGTTCGATGGTGCCGACAACTCAATGCGAATCGCTCGCGAGGAGATCTTCGGCCCGGTGCTGACCGTGATCCCCTACGCCGACGAGGAGGATGCGATCGCCATCGCCAACGACTCAGACTACGGTCTGGCCGGATCGGTGTGGACCGACGACACCGACCGTGGGCTCGCGATCGCCGCACGCATCCGCACCGGCACCTTCGGCGTCAACCACGGCTACACCATGGATCCGTTCGCTCCGTTCGGCGGCGTGAAGGCCAGCGGTTACGGACGCGAGCTGGGTCGTGAGGGCATCGACGGCTACACCGACACGAAATCCATTGCGGTGGCACCGCACTGACTACGGTGTGGTCAGCGGCTTCAACGCCTCGCCCACCGCGGTGATCACGCCGGGCGTATAGCGATGGGTCGGCAGATTGACGATGACGCCATCGATGCCGACATCGAGCACGCGGCGCTTGATCTCCTCGGCCACTTGCTCGGGTGTGCCGGAGACAGCGCGCCCTCCGCGGGCTTCGTCCATCGAACCATGGGATTCGAATCCGTCGACGATCACCGTGAGCAGGCAGCTCGTTTCCAGGGTTGCCGGATCGCGATCGGCCTCCGCGCATCGTTGCTCGAGCGCGCGTAGCTTGCCGGGAAGGTCGTCCATGGGCGCGATGATGTTGAGGTGGTCGGCGTACTGGGCGGCGAGCCGGAACGTCTTCTTCTCCCCGCTACCGCCGAGCATCACCGGAATGTGGTCACGGTAGCGCGGCTCGTTGATGGCGCTTTCGGTGTGATACCACTTGCCCGAAAAGCTGGGCCGCTCACCGTGAGTCATCGGAATGATGATCTGCAGTGCCTCTTCCAGCTTCTCGAAACGCTCTGTGAACGTGCTGAATTCGAAACCCAGCTGGTTGTGCTCAAGCTCAAACCACCCGGCGCCGATACCCAAGACCGCTCGCCCGCCGCTGATTACGTCCAGGGTCGTGATTTCCTTGGCCAACAGGGTCGGGTTGCGATAGGTGTTTCCGGTGACCAGCGTCGACAGCTGCACACGCTCGGTGGCGCTGGCCAGCGCGCCCAGCGTCGTGTAGGCCTCCAGCATCGGTTCGTCGGGCTCCCCGAGCGTCGGCAGCTGATAGAAGTGATCCATCACCAAAACCGTGTCGAATCCGGCAGCTTCGGCCTCAGCGGCTTGAGCCCGCACCGCGGGGAACAGCTCTGTGACGGGTGTTCCGTATGAGAAATTGGGGATCTGCAATCCAAGTCGAATAGTCACGCCTCACGGTGACGACTGCCGGGCAGGATTTATTCCCCGGCCCGAACCGGCTCTCGCGTCAAGGGAGCTTGATTGCCGAGGTGTACATCTCCACGATCGGACGGTAGAGGTCGACATCGTCGAGTTCGCTACTCAACACGATGGCGTCGCTGGTCGCGATGAGTAACTGCGCGAACGTCACCGGTGGAATCAGCAACGCTCCACCGAGGCGGTCCATACCGGTCACGATGAACTTCGCCAGCGCCTCGACAACCTCAGACCTCTTGGCTGCCACGCGTTCTCGGGCGTCGGGGTTGCGAAGCAGATAAAGGGTGAATTCATGGCCCAGCGCGGCGTGCTCGGCGCCCCGGTCGCGGCTGAGCTGGCGCCAGCGCTTGGCAATCTCGTCGAGCTTGCGCGCCCCGATCTGCCTGGCCGACGACATCACTTCGGCGAAGTTGTCAAAGTAACGACGCCAGTACCTGTCGCTCACCGCCAGAAACAGGTCCTCTTTCGTAGCGAAGTGCTTGTAGATGGCCCCCTTGGTGTAGCCGGCCGCATGCGCGATGTCGTCGAGAGTCGCTGGCGCGAAACCTTTTTCGGCGAAGACCTCTTCTGCGGCGTCGAGCAGAAGCGAACGCGTGTGCTCGATGCGTCGCTCGCGCGTCCATTGCTCCACCATGCGTGCGATTGTGACACAGGATCTCAGAAACTTGTAGGTTGCTCAGATACTGAGTGGTATCTTGACGCGTCATGAGCGAACTGTCAAACAAGCCACGGGCCGTCGTCGAGCCGGTCCCGGACGCGGCGTTAGTCGACAACGTCCAAACGAAGGTCAGGCCGATCACCATCTGGGCTGCCATCGGTGGCGCACTGTTGGTGCTCCAGCTGTACGTGTGGATTCGGTGGATCACCGGGCCCTACTTCGAGCGGGTGCCGGGCGGGCCCACCGACCCGCCGCTCTACATGAGGGCCTTCCTCACGTTCAACGGCGTCCTCGTCTGCGTCGGTCTGCCGGTCGCCATCTGGTGGTTCATCATCAGGCCGTGGCGCCGGGAGCGGAGAATCACGCTCGACGGCATGCTGCTGGTGTCAATGGGCCTGATGTTCTTTCAGGACCCGCTACTCAACTACTTCAACACCTGGTGCACTTACAACACCTGGCTGTGGAACCGCGGCTCCTGGTCGTCGGACATTCCGGGATGGGTCTCACCCGAGCAACCCGGCCGACAGGTCGCCGAGCCGCTGTTGATCAACGCTCCGGGGTACACGGCCGGCGTACTGGTCATCACCATCTTCGGATGCTGGGTGATGCGAAAGATCAAGGCGCGCTGGCCCAATATCACCAACTTGCGGCTGATTCTGGCCACCTACGCCTTCACGATCGTGCTCGACTTCGTCATGGAAGCCGGCTTCATGCTGCCGTTCGGGCTCTACACCTATCCCGGCGCGATTCGCTCGGTGTCCGTGTTCGCCGGCACGTATCACCAGTGGCCGATCTACGAGGGATTGATGTGGGGCGGCGTCCAGGCCGCCATGTGCTGCCTGCGCTATTTCACCGACGACCGCGGCCGCACGATCGTCGAACGCGGGCTGGACGACGTGCGAGGCGGGTTCGCACGGCAGCAGTTCACCCGATTCCTGGCGATATTCGCAGCGATCAGCGGATGCTTCTTCTTTTTCTACAACGTTCCCGCGCAATGGATCGCGATGCACTCCGACCCGTGGCCAGCAGACCATCTGAAGCGCTCGTACTTCAACGGAGGCATCTGCGGCGACGGGACCGACGTACCCTGTCCGGACCCGGTGCTGCCAATGCCGACGAAGCGGTCGGGCTTCATCAATGTCGACGGCGAACTCGTCCTGCCCGACGGGGCCGAGCTTCCCCGGACCGTACCGTTCGACCGCGGGAAGTGAGTCGTTTCTGTCGTCGCTGCGCCCGAATCGCTCAGCGGGCCGGTAGGCCCAACACGCGCTGCGCGATGATGTTGCGCTGTATCTCCGACGTGCCGCCCGAGATGGTGCCCGCATATGTGCTGATGTAACGGGTGAACCAGCTGCCGGTGAAAAGGTCTGGGCTGTAAGGATTGTGGGCCGCGGTCAGTGCGGGACTGCGCAGGCCCTCGACGCCCGCCGCGTCCAATGCATGCCGGAAAGCGTTCTGCTCCGCCTCAGACCCGAGCAGCTTCAGCACCGAAACGCCAGGGATATCCCGCTCGCCGCGCGCCGCCTGCCCGAGCGCGACCGACCCCAACAGCCGCAGTGCTTGGTAGTCCATCGCGACCGTCGCGAAGCGGTCGCGGTCGAGTTCGCCGAGCGGTCGGTAGTCCTCGAGTAGCTGCTTCATCCTGTTGGCGAACGCCATCCACATCATCGTGCGTTCATGGCCGAGCGATCCATTGGCGACTTTCCATCCGCCGCCAGCCGGACCGACGAGATTCTGTGCCGGCACGCGTACGTCGGTGAAGAACACCTCGTTGAAATCGAGGCTGTCGCGATCGAACACGGATGCAAACGGCCGACGCTCGACACCGGGCATGTCGGTCGGGATCAGCAGCGCGCTGATGCCCTTGTGCTTTGGCGCATCGGCGTCGGTACGCACGAAGGTCAGCAGGACATCGGCGTCATGCGCGCCTGACGTCCACACCTTCTGCCCGTTGACCACGAAATGGTCGCCGTCGAGCACCGCACGGGTGGCCAACCCGGCCAAATCGGATCCGGCGCCAGGCTCGCTCATGCCGAGGGCCGCAGTCATCTCCGCACGCAGGATCGGAACCGCCCACGTGTGTTTCTGCTCGTCGGTTCCGAACGACAGCAGCGACGCCGCGATGATCCCAACGCCCTGCGGGTTGAAACAGTGGTAGATGCGCCGCCGCGACAGTTCCTCGCGATGAACGAACTGCTGGAGCACACCGGCGTTGCGGCCACCGAACTCAGGCGGGTTGCCTGGCAGCAGCCAACCGTGGTCGAACTGCAGTCGCTGCCAGTCCCGCGCCCATTGCGGCACATGTGCGGTCGACCGTGACCGCTCGACGGTCCGGGCCTCGTCCGGCAGGTGGTCGTCGAGGAACCTGCTGAACTCGGCGCGAAACTCCTCGACCTCGGCGTCGAACGTGAGTTGCACCCCGCCAACATATCAAGTACTTAACATTTGCGCGCCGGTGCGCTATGACTGACTGGATGCTCGAATCGGAAAAGGTCCTCATCACCGGCGCGACGGGAAAGATCGCGTTCCCGATCGCCCGCGCGCTCGCGCAGCGCAATGAGGTTTGGGGCGCTGCCCGTCTGAGGAATCCTGGCGATCGGGACAAGCTGGCGGCCGCCGGCATCAAGCCGGTCGCACTCGACATGAGCACCGGCGATTTCTCGGCTTTGCCCGACGATTTCACGTACGTATTCCATGCCGCGGTCGACGTCGGCGCCGGCGAGTGGACGGACTGCGTGGACACCAACGCGCAGAAATCCGGCGACTTGCTCTACCACTGCCGCGCCGCCAAGGGCTTCGTCTTCTGCTCCACGGGATCGGTGTACGGATACCAGGGGCAGCGACCGTTGCGTGAGTCCGATCCGCCAGGCGTCCCGCTTCGCGCGAACTACAGCTTCTCCAAGATCGCCGCCGAGGCGGTGTGCACGTGGATTGCCAAGCGGTATCGGATCCCGCTCACGATCATCCGGATCTGCTCCACCTACGGCCCCGAGGGCGGCGCGCCGGCCGACCGGCTCGAGATGATGTTGGCCCACAAGCCGATTCGGCTCTACCCGGATAAGCCCAACAACTACAACCCGATCTACGAAGACGACTACGTCGAATTCGGCATCAAGGCGATGGAGGTCGCCGCGACGCCGCCGGTTGTGGTGAATTGGGCGGGCAGTGAGACCGTCAGCGTCGAAGACTACTGCGCATACATGGGCGAACTCGTTGGCGTCGAGCCGATCTTCGAGTACACCCGCGATGCGCACACGCCGCTATGGCCGGACGTTACCTACATGCACGAAGTGCTGGGCCGTACGAAAGTTCATTGGCGCGAAGGCTTTCGGCGGATGATCGAAGCGCGTCGCCCCGAAATCAGTCTGAACGAGGGTAATTGAAATGGAACTCCCTGGCACGCCGTCGGACGAAATCGCCGATGTCCTCGCAACAGGCCGTGGCGACGTCACGACCTTGTTCGTCTCGATGGCGAGGCGCCACCCCGATGGTGCGGACGCCGAATACCTGCGCTGGCACACCCTGGATCACCGCCCGGAACAGCATCGGCTCTCAGCCGTACGAGCATCCCTGCGGTTGGTCTCGACGCCGGCGTGCCGGTCAGCACGTGCGACGAGCAGAGCACCGTACGACGACATCGACCACGTGATGACGTACTTTTTCACCGATCCCAGCGGTATGACGGGCTTTCTCGAACTCGCCAAGGGGCTGAGCATGGCGGGCCGAAAACTTCCGCTACTGCCCCCGGTTGAGCGGGGCATCTATAGAGTTGAAGACAAGGCGGCAGCGCCGCGGGTCAAAGTCGGCGCGGACGTGCTGCCGTGGTGGCCGATCCGCGGCGTCTACCTACTGCTGGAAGCGAACGCGTCGGCGCCGACGGATCTGACCGACATCGACGGCGTCGCCGGTGTCTGGTCTGCGGTGTCGCAATCCGTCGACGCCCGACTGGCGAGTGCTCCTGCGGGCCAGACCATTTCGTACTGCTTCCTCGACTGCGATCCGGTCTCCGCCGCGGAACGGCTACGCCCGGCACTGGAGAAACGGTGGAGTGAGGGCGACATCGAACCGCTCTTCGCTGCTCCGTTCCACGCCGTGGTGCCATACGAATGGGACCGCTATGTGCCGTAGGAGGTCGTCGTGCGGATCGGCTTGATGGTCGGCTCCGACAAGGAGCGCGCACGAGCGGACCGGCTGAGCGGATTGCTCGAGGACGGAAAGACCGCCGAGGCCCAAGGTTTCGCGTCGTTCTGGTTTCCGCAGGTGCCCGGCTATCTCGACGCGATGACGGCCGTCGCGCTTCTCGGGCAGGTCACCGAACGGATCGAGATCGGAACGGCGGTCGTCCCCATTCAGACCCGCCATCCGCTGATCATGGCGCAGCAGGCGTTGACTACACAGGCGGCTTGCTCGGGCCGGTTCGCCCTCGGCGTCGGGCCGTCGCATCATTGGATCATCGCTGACCAACTGGGCTTGCCGTATGACCGGCCGGCGCGACTGGTCCGCGATTACCTCGACGTGCTTCTCGCCGCGTTCGCGGGTCCCGGCACGGTCGAGGTGGACAACGCCGACTACCACGTGCACAGCCCGATCGACGTCGACGATTCATGCGAAATGCCAGTGCTTCTGGCCGCACTCGGCCCGGCCATGCTGCGGATCGCGGGTGAGCGTGCGGGCGGCACCATTCTGTGGATGGCTGACGAACGGGCGATCGGCGACTATGTGGTGCCACGCCTCACCGAGGCGGCCGCAGCGGTTGGCAAGACCGAAACCCGTGTGGTCGCGGGCGTTCCCGTCGCGCTGTGTTCGCCACATGAGATCGACGAGGCCCGCGCATACGCCAGCGAGGTGCTCGGCCACGCCGACTTCTCACCCAACTACGTTCGGTTGCTCGAACACGGCGACGCCGCGGACGTCGGCGACACGATGGCAGCGGGTGACGAGTCGTCAGTGCTCGCCCGCTTACAGCGGTACCGCGATGCAGGCGTCACCGATCTCGCCGCGCGTGTCGTTCCCCTCGGCGGCGACGCGCAGGCGCGCACCAAGTCACGTCAACGCACCCAGGAGTTCCTCGCTTCACTCGACCTCGATTGACAGACCTCGCCACACCTGTAAAGTATTGATCGATCGATCAAACTCGGGAGGTGGAGATGGCTGGCCGTGTCGAAGGCAAGGTCGCATTCATAACCGGCGCTGCGCGCGGGCAGGGTCGCAGCCACGCGGTCCGGCTGGCGCAAGAGGGTGCCGACATCATCGCGATCGATGTCTGCAAGCCGATCAGCCGCAGCAGCGAGATCCCCCCGTCGACGCCCGACGACCTGGCCGAGACCGCTGATCTGGTCAAGGCGCAGAACCGTCGCATCGTCACCGCCGAGGTAGACGTGCGCGATTTCGACGCGTTGACCGCCGTGCTCGACAGCGGTGTCGAGCAGCTTGGCCGGCTGGACATCATCGTCGCCAACGCGGGCATCGGCAATGGCGGAAACACGCTCGACAAGACCAGCGAGGACGACTGGACGGACATGATCGACGTCAACCTGTCGGGGGTCTGGCACAGCGTCAAAGCTGGTGTACCGCATCTACTCTCGGGTGGCCGCGGTGGCTCGATTGTGTTGACGAGCTCGGTCGGCGGGCTCAAGGCCTACCCGCATACGGGTCATTACATCGCAGCCAAACATGGCGTGGTGGGCCTGATGCGGACGTTCGCCGTCGAACTCGGGCAGCACTCCATTCGATGCAACTCTGTCCACCCCACCAACGTGAACACCCCGATGTTCATGAACGAAGGCACGATGAAGCTGTTCCGGCCCGACCTGGATAACCCCGGTCCAGAGGACATGAAGGTCGTCGCGCAACTCATGCATGTGTTGCCGGTCGGGTGGGTCGAAGCATCCGACATCAGCAACGCCGTACTGTTCCTGGCCTCCGACGAGGCCCGCTATGTCACCGGCCTGCCCCTGACCGTCGACGCAGGCAGCATGCTGAAGTAGATCGAGCGATCAACTGTGACTGACTTCGTATCTGTCGACTATTTCTCCGACCCAGCCGTCGCGCAGGACCCCTACGACTACCTGGACTACCTGCGCAGCCAGGGGCCGGTATTTCGGGAACCGCACCACGGCGTCATCGCTGTCACGGGCTATGCCGAGGTGATGGCGGCGTTCAAAGACGTCGATTCGTTCTCGGCGGTCAATGCGATCGGCGGACCGTTCCCTCCCCTGCCGTTCGAGCCTGAGGGCGACGACATCACCGAGCTGATCGAGGCGCATCGTCATCAATTTCCGATCAACGAGCACTTGGTGGTCATGGATCCGCCGGCGCACACTCGGGCGCGGTCGCTGCTGAGCAAGTTGTTGACGCCGAAGCGGCTCAAGGAGAACGAAGAGTTCATGTGGCAGCTGGTCGATCACCAGCTCGACGAGTTCATCACGAACAGCCACTGCGAGTTCTTGGCCGAATACGCAAGGCCGTTCGCAACAGTGGCGATCACCGACCTCCTGGGTGTGCCGGAGGAAGACCGCGACGAGATACGACACGCACTGGGCGCCGGGCAACCGGGAGGCGTAGGTGCGCTGGACGGCGAGCCGGTAGCACTCAATCCCCTTCAGTACCTTGACGATAAGTTCAGTGCGTACATTGCAGAGCGGAGACGCGAACCGCGCGAAGATGTGCTCACGACGATGGCCACCGCGACATATCCCGACGGTTCAATCCCGGAACTGCTCGAGGTGGTCCGCCCGGCGACTTTCTTGTTCGCGGCGGGCCAGGAGACTGTCACCAAGCTACTCAGCTCCGCCGTTCAGGTGCTCGGCGAGCGGCCGGATCTACAGCAGGCTGTGCGCGAGAACCGCAAACTGGTCAGCCCGTTCATCGAGGAGTCATTGCGTACGCAGAGCCCGACCAAGGTGGACTTCCGGTTGGCGCGCAAGACGACCACGCTTGGCGGCGTCCACATTCCGGCCGGGACGGTACTCATGCTGTGCCTCGGTGCGGCCAACCGGGACCCGCTCAAGTTCGAGGACCCACACGACTTCCGGTTGGACCGAAAGAATGTTCGCGAACACATCGCGTTCGGCCGCGGCATCCACACCTGCGCAGGCGCCCCGCTCGCGCGCGTGGAGGGTGTCATCACCGTCAATCGGATGCTCGATCGCATGCGTGACATCACGATCAGCGATGCCAAACACGGCGCGGCCGATGACCGCCACTACCTCTACGAACCCACGTTCCTGCTGCGCGGGCTCACTGAATTGCACATCGAGTTCAGCGCGGTCGGTTAGTTCACCGGCGTGATCCTGATGACGTGATTTCTGGCCTTCCACAGCAACGGCTTTAGAAACAGCGAGCGTAGCGCACCGCCATACTTACGGAAAGTAGCTTTGTCCACCGTTCGGTGCGCGCGAAATGTACCGCTGCCGCATCCGATGCCGCTCTTATCGGTCCCGACCGGTCGTAGAAGTCGAATTGCGTTACTGCATCGAGCCGTAACGTCAGAAGCTGAGGTATAACCCTGCCGCACCCCGCGACAGCCCCGCGAGCTCCTTCAGTGCTGGAGCAGATCGTCGAGTTCACTGACCCGCGCATTGCCCAGATGCAGCGCGGCCAGTTCGGAAAGCGCGTCATCTCCAATCAGCGCTTCGGCGTCCCGACGGACAATCAGAGTGGCTTGATCCGTGCCGCCCAGCAGACCCTTGGGCTCGTCGAGCTCACGAATCCGGTAGCGGTGTTGCAGCCACTGCGGTTGCCACAGCGGGATCACGACCCATCTCCCCTGTGCGACCGCGTCCACGAATCGGCCGAAGCACTGTTCCTCTGTCCCGGTGCGGAATTCGTATCCGGCGGCGCTCAGCCCGTACTGGTCGATGATCGCCGCAGAGAAACGGCTGATACCGGCACCGGGATTGATTCCCTGAATCAACCGCTCCATCCGGTCCAGCGCCGGTTCTGACAGCAAGTCGGCAACCCCGCGAACGTCATCCTCGGCCACATAGTCGGGCACGCCCCAGAGGCAGTACGGCTCATACAAGACGGTGACTTCGCGCACGTGTTCGGCGAATGGAGCGAGGTAGGTGCCGTGACTGCTCGGCAGCCACGCCGAGACGAGAACGTCGACGGCGCCGTCGGCCATGCGTCGAAACATCCCTTCGTGCGGCGCCGCCGACCGCTCGATGGCGTGACCATAGCCGCCGAGAATTCGCTCGACCTCGCGTGCGGCGGCGTCATGAAAGCTCAAATCGATGTGCCCGACACGGATGGGCCGCGTCATCTCTCATCCCCTGATGTCACATCGATGAGCACCTTGCCGACGACTCCGGCTTCAGAGGCGCGGTGAGCGTCGGCGGTGCGTTCCAGCGGATAACGGTGCAGCGGCAACCCGGCTCGATCTCCCACCTCCATGGCACCATCGGCGATCGCTGAGTTGACCGCCCGGACCGAGGCCAACTTGGCGTCGTTGTCGGTGAGATAGGTCAGGATGTATTGCAGGCGAGCATTTTTCATCATGGCACCGCGCGTCGGAACGGAAACCGCGTCGAGTTCGTCAGATGCATATATGGCGATGACGCCGTCGTTGGCGAGCACTGCGAGATCCTGCTTCACGTTGGCACGCAGATTGACCTCGACGATGATGTCGGCACCCCGAGGGTGCTTCCCGAGCAGCTCGGTCGCGACCTCCCGGCGGCGGTAGTTGATGATCTGCTGCGCTCCTGCGGCCGCGCACAGCTCGGCCTTCTCGTCGCTGCTCACGGTGGTCACCACCGCCGCACCAGCCCACGCGGCGAGTTGGATGGCAGCATGACCGACAGCTCCCGCCCCACCGGCCACCAGCACGGTCAACCCGCTCAGCGCGCCGGGTCGCAGCTGCATCGGCGCGGCCTGGTGCGCGGTGAGTGCGCGGTGAGCGGTCAGTGCCGGAATGCCCATTGACGCCCCGACGTCGAAGGTCGCATTGTCGGGTAGGGGCACTGCCTGCGCGGCGGGGAGAATCACGTACTCCTGCGCGGTTCCCTCGGATCGCTGCCAGGCAGCGTCCCAGACCCACACCCTGTCACCACTTTTCAGCCCCGTCACACCGTCGCCAACGGTGTCGATGACACCCGCGCCATCCTGGTTGGGGACTTGGCCGCCGGGCGCGATAGCAGCGCCGAGGTCCTGACGTGCCTTCCAGTCCGTCGGATTGACTCCCGAGACGGCCATCTTCACCCGGACCTCGCCGGCAGCCACGTCAGGCATTGGCCTTTCGACGAGCGTCAGCACCGACGGATCACCGGCATGTGTGTACACGATCGACTTCATCGGCTTCCTTCTGGTGTATCAGCTTGCGGGACCGTGGAATTCGACGATGTCCAGCCCACCGTTGTAGTCGGTGGTGAACGCCACCCCGTCGCTGCGAACGTAGACGTCGGCGGTCTGGATGACACGTCGACTGCCGGAGCGGGGGTCGATGAGCCGGTCGGGCGGGCCGGGCACGAACGCGCCGATCTGTCCGGGTGCGAACGGGTCAGTGATGTCGTACGCGCGCAGGCCGGCGTTCTGATAGGTTGCGAAGACGATCGTGTCGGAAACCAAACTGCCCGGCCGGTTCTCGTGCAGATTGTGTGGTCCGAAGTGTCGTCCTTTGCGTGCGTAGTCCTGTTCGGCCGGCGTCGGAAGCGTCGCGATGCTGATCGGGTTCGACGGCTCCCGGATGTCGAACACCCAGACATGCTTCAGCCCGTCGGCAAGCTCGTCGGCGGTGGCCTCATCGGCGACGACGAGCAGGTCACGGTCGGGAAGCGGTAAGGCGGTGTGAGTTCCGCCACCGAACGGCGGCGACCAGTTTCGGTGCACGATCGGTTGTGGGTTGGCTCTGTCGCTGATGTCCAACAGAGCCAGCCCGCCGTCGCGCCACGACGAATAGGCGACATCGCCGGCGATGATGGCATGGTGCAGCGCATAACGCCATCGGGTGGTGTCCCATGCCGGTTCCTCACCGACTGCCGTGTTCATGCCGGGCAACCAGTACTGCCCGACGATGCCGGGCTTGGTGGGATCGGCGAGGTCGATCACGGCGAAGATGTAGTCGCTGAAGCCGTTTGGCAGCACTGAGGCGTACGCGTATCGCCCGCCGGTGTACCACAGGCGGTGTGCGCCGACGCCGTCAATCGGCAGAAAGCCGATGCGCCGTGGCGCAGACGGCATGCTGATGTCGTAAATCGCCACACCTGCCGACCAGTTCTGCTCGCTTCCGCCGACCCGAGTGCCCAATGAACCGCTGTAGTAGTTGGCTTCCTGGTCGAATTGCTTCCACAGGTCTTTGGCGTGGATGACAAGGAGGAGGTCGTCTGCTGCTTGTAGGTGGATGTTCCACGTGTTGGCCGGTGCGGGTTGAAAGGAGACGGTCTTGGGCGACCGGAGATCGGTGACGTCGATCGTGCTGAAGCCGCCGCTGAAGAGATGCCCCACGTAGACGTGGCTGTTCCAATACTGCAGCTGCATGGCGTCTGGCCGTCCGCCTTGATCGCTGTGGGCGATCGCGGTGAACGCCTTGGCCAACTCGGGTTCGATGCCGCTCATGGTTTGAGCCGGATCGGTTGCGCGCCGACGTTGACTCGGATGATCAGGTACGGCGGTATCCGGTCGTCGGCTCCGTGATTGAACAACGGGGTGCGCGGCAACTGATTGACACTGACATACAGGTGGCCGTCTGCAGCGATCGCCAAGGTGTCGGGCCACAGCAGCTCCGCGGCCTGCAGCACCGTCGTCCACTGGCCTGTCGGACTGCGCCGCAACACGGCGCCGTGTTCGTACGCCGTCGCGTACAGATTTCCGGCGGTGTCTGTTTCGAGGCCGTCGGACGCGCATTTGTCACCGTGGTCGAGAACGGTCTCCGCGACCAGGTCGTCGGAGATATCGCGGTCCCGCAGCGCGGCCGTGTCGACGCTGTAGAGCCGGCGTGAGGACAAGGGGCAGTAGAAGAGCCTGGCTCCGTCGGTGCTGATGGCGATGCCGTCTGCGCCGACACGGTATTGATCGCGTACCAGACCTTCCACTACTGCGCGAAATTGGTCTTGGGCCTGTGTGCTCTGGTGGCCGCGGAGCCGATCCCAGCAATCACCTGTGTCGAGGTCGACAACGATGAGCGCGCCGGTCGGCTGCGAGTCAGTGATGTACGCGTATCGCCCGCGGCTGAAATCGAAGCGCACATCGTTGAGATAGGTGGTCGGCGTCATCGCCGTGTCGTCGATGGGAAGCACATGGTCGATCTCGTTGCGGGCCAGATCAACTCGAACCAGCTTGGGCCCTCCGCCGCCCACGTAGGGCGAGAAGGAGGGGGCGCCGGTGTCCAGCAGCCAGAGGTGTCCATCCGGGTCGACGACCACACTCTGAACCGAGATGAGCTGATCGCGCGGTTCCACCCCGGACCATTTGTTCGCTTCCTCGCTTGGATAAGCGACGGCCACCCCGTCGACGATCTCCGCGACGGTGTAGGCGACGTCGTCACCCCAACGCGGGAACGAGACGAAGATGCGACCGTCGTCGCTGACCGTTACGCCTGTCGGCATCAGATCGGTGAACTCGGCCACTACTTCGTAGTCGTCTTGGGCGTCACTGCCGAGCGGGCGCGGTGAGACGGTGGTCATGATTGTTTCCTTCTTGTTGTGCCACCGGAACTTGCGGCGACGGAGACAACGACTTTTCCTGTGGCGGTGCGGTTTTCGACGGAGTTGTAGGCCTCGTCGAGGTTCGCGAACGTGTATGTCCTGCCGTCCATGAGCGGAGCCAACTGACCGGCGTCGGCCAGTTTTGCCGCCAGCTGAAGAGCATGGCCGTAACGCTCGCGCTGCTGGCCGGTCAGCAGAGGCAGCAGGGTGAACACACCCGAGTAGGTCGCTGCCCGAAACGACAGCGGCGCCAAACTGTGAGTGCCCCAGCCAAGTGCGCTGACGACGTGACCGGTGTAGCGCTTGACGGCGGCGAAGGAGTCATCCAGCGTGGGCCCGCCGACGGTGTCGAATACGACGTCGAATCCGTCCCCGGCGGAATACTTGGCGACATACTCGGCCACGGTGGTCGTGGTGTAGTCGATGGCCACCGCGCCGGCTGCCGTGATGACGTCCTGGCTCGCCGGACCGCCCGTGGCGAAGACTTGCGCACCCCGATAGCGAGCCAGCTGGACAGCAAGGTGACCAACGCCTCCCGCCCCGCCGTGCACGAGCACCCGCTCGCCGCCACGTATATGCGCGTGGCTGACGAGCGCCTCCCTCGCGGTGATGAACGCCAGCGGAATCGCCGCTGCCTCCTCCATCGACAGCGCCCCGGGTTTCCGCGCGATCAGCCGGCAATCGACTGCGGTGAACTCGGCCAGGGTGCCCTGAATGCCGCCCACGCCCCCCGTCATCCCGAAAACCTCGTCACCGGGCCGGAATTCGTCGACCCCATCGCCGACCTCTTCGACGACGCCGGCCATATCGATACCCAGCACCGCCGGCAGCGCGGTCTGCGCGTGTGCCGCCTGTCCGCGCCGAATCTTCGTGTCGAGGGGGTTGACCCCGCTTGCCGTCACCCGAACCAGCACCTGCCCACGACCGGGCGACGGCACCTCCATTTCGAGGATCTGTAGCGACGATCCGAATTCGGTGAGAACTGCTGCCTTCATCAACATGGTCATGATCGCTCCGCTAGATCAGCGGTGGGACGGTCGCATCGATCAGCACCTCGACGAGATGTGGCCGGTCGGTGTCCATTCCACGCTTGATCACTTCCTGGAGGGCGTCCGCGGATGTCACCCGTTCACTGGTGCAGCCGTAGCCCTGGGCCAATCCCAGAAAGTCGAGGCCGGGTAAGTCGAGGCCGGGTACACCCGGGGTTTCGAGCAGGTCCGCGAAAGACTTCAGGATGTTGTACGCGCCGTTTCGCACGACGACGAACAAGATCGGCAGATCGTGCTGGGTCGCGGTCCAGATGCTCTGGATGACGTAGTTCGCCGCACCGTCGCCGACGATGCAGATGACCTTCCTGTTGGTGCCCTCGTCGCGTTCGGCTAAAGCGACGCCGACAGCTGCGGGCAGGCCGTAACCGAGCACGCCACTGGACATGGAGAAAAACGACCTCGGCTGGTCGGTCGGGATCTGCTGGCGCAACGCACGCAGTGTGGACAGCGATTCTTGAACGATGACACTTTCGGTCGGGCGGACCGTTTGGATGGTGTGATAGAGCCACTCTGCGGTGATGCGGCCGTCGACCTGCGCAGGCACCGAGGCCGGCTGCGCCGCCGCCAGGGCTCGATTCGCTGGTGGGACATTCTCGGCGAGAACTGCGCACGATCGGCCTGGGTCGGCGAGGATCGCGGTCCCGACAGGTGCGCGCGCCGCCTCGGACGGGTCATCGGTGATGTGAAACAGTTCCGCGCCTTCGGGCAGATACTCGCCGGGCACGTAGGGGTAATAACGGAATACCGGCGCACCGACGACGACGATCACGTCATGGCCCGACAACGCTTGGGCCAAGGGACCGATCGCAGGCGGCAGCATTCCGCGATACTGGGGATGCGTCTCCGGGAACCCCGGCCGTCCTTCCCCCGGTGCGGCCCATACGTCACATCGCAGCGTCTCGGCCAGCGCAACGGCATCGTCCCAGCCCCCGGACTGATCCACGGCACCCCCGATGACCAGAACCGGCGAGCGGGCCGCGGTCAGCGCCTCGATCACGTCCGACAATGCGTGTGGGTCGGCCGACAGGTGGCGACTTACCTTTCGCAACAGCGGAAGTCGGTGGCACGGCCGGTCTCCGTCGTCCATTGGAATCGATAGGAAGACCGGTCCAGCAGGAGGGAGCACGGCGGCCGCGTAGGCCCGCATCAGCGCTGCGGGAAGGTCTTCGGCTCGAGCGGGCTCATAAGCCCACTTGACGTAAGGCTGCGGCACCAGCTGCGGGCTCACATTGGTCAGATACGGCTCCAGCAGCAGCATCTCGCGAGTCTGCTGGCCGGCGGTGATGATCAGCGGTGCACGGTTGTACCAGGCACTTTCGATGTTTCCCACGGCATTGCCCATGCCCGCGGCCGTGTGCAGATTCACTAACGCGGGTCGCCCGGTGCGCTGCGTGTACGCATCGGCCATCGCCACCGCCGGCGACTCCTGCAGCGCAAGGACATAACGGAAATCGGAGGGGAAATCCTTCAGGAACGGTTCCTCAGTGGAACCAGGGTTGCCAAACATGGTCGTAAGACCCAATTGGCGCGCGGTTTCGAAGAATGCTTCTCGTACGGTCAGCATGGCTACCTTTCGGTTGTCAGATGTGGACGGCGTATTTCTTGACCGCCCGCTCGTCCCAGACCAGGCCTGCACCAGGCTGGTCGGGGGCGGTGAGCGTGCCCGCTTGTGGTTGCACCGGGTTGGCCTGGACGGGACATGCCCAATCGACCCACTCGAGCCAGTGCGCTGTCGGAGTTACGCGGAGAAGGTGTGCCGCGAACTCCGGATATAGATGGTTGGAGAACTGGATGCCTGCGGCCGCCGCGACTCCAGCGGTCTGCATCCAGCCTGTGACGCCGCCGATTCGCATCAGGTCGCCCATCGCGTAGTGAACACCGCCGCTATCGAGGAACTTCAGTAAATCGCGGGCGCCGTAGTAGTTTTCGCCCGCCTGCAGCGGTGTTCGAACCTTCTGGGCGAGTTGGGCGTAGCCGCGGAGGTTGTCGTATGCGATGGGTTCCTCGAACCAGTACAGGTTCTGCTCGTCGAGTTCGTGGCAGCGCCGCATCGCATCACCCAGACCAAGGGCTTGGTTGAAATCGACCATGAGATCGACGTCGTCGCCGATCCCCTGCCGGACTGCGTCGATGGCCGCAAGGTCGTCGCGAAGATGGACACTGCCGAGGCGCATCTTCAGCGCGGTGAACCCGCCCTCTTCGACCAACGCCTTGGCTTCAGAGGCCAGCGTCGAGACCTCATGGCGCCACAAGCCGTTGCTGTTGTAGGCCCGCACGGGTCCGACAGAACCGCCCAGAAGCCCGGCCAGCGGAAGACCGGCGGCCTTGGCCAGCGCGTCCCATAGCGCCATATCGATTGCTGACACTGCAATGGTCGAGACACCAGCTACCCCAACCACATTGAGCGACGCGAGCGTCTCCCGAAATGCGTCGCCGGGGGCGATGTCGCGCCCGGTCAGCCCACCGAGCAGGTCACGCAACTCGGCGACCACCACCGGCAATGACTTGGCGCGATATGGCGAAATGTAGCTCGAGCCGACGACTCCGCCGGCGAACTCGACGTCAACAAGCACCAGCGGCCAATGATCGAACCGACCGATCGCGGCGATGATCGGATGCCGCAGCGGAACCACGACGGCCCGGACAGCGGTGCGATGCACCGTCATTCGCGAATCAGCCACGATCAACGCCCTCCACGGTGGGGGTCACGCCCGAAAGAAGGCGCGGCATCACGCGATCGTGGGTGAACTCCATAAGGCATTCGTCGACCAGGACATCCTCACCGAGCGAGCGCCGCACGACCTCGAGCGTGGTGTCCGGCGGCCGAGCCGGAATGAAAACGTCGGCGTAGTAGGCGCGCAACGCTTCACGCCCCGACGCCCCGCTCATCGCCGGTAAGTGCATCACGCGCGCATCCGGCACTATCGTCGATATCGTCAAATCGGCGTTCTTCAGCTCGAACTCATAGCGGGCGTGCCGAGTCCACAGTTCCACCATCGCCTCCCGGTTCACCGCGCAACCCCACTCATAGGTCCCGAAGTTAGAAACGGTTCCACCGAGTCCGCCAATGAATGTTCAGTGAATGGACAAAAGCGATGTACACGGGTCTCCTCGATGGACGGCGAACGCGGCGAGGTTAACCAACGAATGCCGGTGACATGCAAGGACCATTAGTTACCCGCTGGATACCCTTACTGGTCACAGCCTCACGACGCGGCTTCCGCAGCCAGTCCGTCTGGTCGCGGCAGAGCACAACCTCACCCGGTGATCCGCAGTGCGGCACCGGGGTGCGGACTGAGTGTGACGGCCACACTGCCGCTACCGTGCCGATTAAGGATTCGAAAGCATCACGCTGGCAATACGTTCCGCCGTCTTGCGGGTCGCTGCCAGCATCAGATCCGAAGGTCGAGACGACGGGATCAAGGTGGACACGACCGCGACACCCGTTGCTGAGCCATACGGTATCGCCATCGCGACACAGCTGTAGTCCGCGGCGACCTCACCGGCATCGATAACCGGCCGAGTGAGCGTGTCATGCGCGCGGCCCTGAGCGGTTTCGGCTGGAACGACGTCACCGGCCTTGGCCAGGAATCGCACCGGCGAGCGAGCCGCGAGCGCGTCGAGATAAACGGGGCCCTCGCCGAGATCGGCGGACAGGCTCACGGCTGCCCCCGTGATCGATGCGAGTTCAGCCATGGGCCGCCGACAAGCGATGCGTACCCGGGCCGCAGGTGTCACCGTTGCGCCGAGACGAAGCAGACTTGCGCCGAGGGCGTAGCGCGATCTCTCGCGCCGAACCGCCCCGACCGTGACCAACTGCTGAAGTAGGCGATGCACTGTGGGATGTGGGAGCCCAGAGACGGCGCTGAGGTCAACGAGCCGAACCGGCTGAAGCTCGGCAATGAGGTCGAGGAGGCTGAACGCCGTTTCGATGACGCTACGGGATCCTGCGCAGGCTGCGGGGCGGTCCGGTTCCGTAGCGGTCATGAGGGCACCGTGCCTTTTCGAAGTGACAGCGGTCCCTAAGGCTTGCTGCTGCATGTACCAACCGGCGTCGAACCAAACGATGCCATTGCTCCGGCCATCGTTCGCAAACGTATGGCCGCTAACGCCATAGTGCAGGACCGTTCTGTACCCTCCCTGAACATTTGTTGAGCCTTCACTGGGAGAAACTAATCCGGTAGCGGCACCGCCGCTTCATCGACGCTAGCGGATATGGTAGTTCCGCTACCGGATCGAGGAGGACGGAATGCGGACGCCGCGAAGGGACGTGCAGCGCAATCGGCAGCGCCTGGTCGCCGCGGCCCGCGAGGCGTTCAACGAACAGGGGCCAGCAGCGAGCCTCGAAGAAATAGCCCGCCGAGCCGGCGTCGGCCCCACCACGCTCTACCGGCATTTCCCGGACAAGGACGATCTGGTCGTGGCGGTGCTCGACGACTTCATCGCCGAAGCGGGCGAGGCGGATTCGGCCGAAGACGTCTCCGACCCACTCGAGGCGTTCCGATCGGTATTCACGGAGAGTTGCGATCTGTCCGGCGCCGAAACCGAAACCTTCCTCCGGTTGGCGGCGACGAGCCCTCGGGCCAAGTCGCACGCGCAGCGGCTGATCACCGACCTCGTCGAACCGTTCACCACCCGCCTCCGCGAGGCGGGTGGCCTGCACCCCGGTATCACTGTCGACGACATCGCCATGTTCATCCGCATGACCGTCGCCGCCGACGATCACGCGGGTCGAGCCAAGGCAGTGCAGGTGCTTCTTGCCGGGCTGACCCACACGCCTGAAGCGCCGCGATCCAAAGCCACCCGAGCAAGAAAGGCACGGCGATGACTCAAACGTGTCGGACCGGCCAGCACGACGACCATGACGTGTACGGAGAACTGTGCCCGTGCCGGATACTGCTCGACCTGCTCGCCAACAAGTGGTCCGCGCTGCTGATCGGTCTATTGGAGAACGGGCCCGTGCGCTTCAGCGCGTTGCGCGATCAACTGCCCGGCATCAGTTCGAAGATGTTGACCCGCACACTGCGACAACTCGAATCAGCTTCGCTGATTACTCGGACGGTGTATGCCGACGTACCACCCAGAGTCGAGTACGAGCTAACAGAACTCGGCGCAAGCGCCGCTGTCCCACTGAGCATGCTGCGCACCTGGGCCGAGGACAACCTCGATCGGATCGCGACGCTCAACCCCGGGTGGGCAGGCTAAGACGGCCAGTCCGGTGCCGAGCCGCGAAGAACTGGGCCGCCTCCCGGATGGAATCTTCGACAGGCCTTGGCGTCCAACCGAGTTCACGTTCGGCCTTGCTGTGGTCAAGGGGTGACATCAGCTCGGCCATGCGGATTCCGGCGTAGGCCAACGGGAGATCTCGGTTGAGGATCCGGGCCGCGAGGTCGTTGATGCGTGCTGCAATCTTCAGCACGGGCAACGGAACTCCGATCCGCGGCGGCTTTCTGCCGACGGCCGCTGCGGCAATGCCGTTGACGTCGCGCACGCTCATGTAGCGATCGGAGACGACGTAGCGCTCACCTTCTCGGCCACGTTCGCCGGCGAGCAGCATGGCCCGCGCGGCGTCTTCGATCCCAACCACCTCGGCCGAATAGCCGAAGTAAAACGGAAAGCGGCCCGCGGCGATCGCGGCGATGATCGATCCGTGGGGGGTCGGCGCCCAGTCGCCGGCGCCATAGGTCGTCGAGACACACATCGCCACAGCAGGCAGACCGCGTTCTCGGGCATAGTCCAACACCAAGTTCTCGGCCGCCACCCGCGACTCGATGTACGCCCCGCCCTGATTCCAGTTGTGGGGATCGGCCTCGGTGACAGGCCTGCTGGCATTGATCGCCAACGTGCCAGTTGTGCTCGTGAACACGAACTTTCGCAAGTCGGTATTCACCGCTGCCTCGACCACACAGCGCAGGCCGTCGACATTGGTGCGGAACAACGGGGCCGGATCGCGTAACCACATCCGTGTGTCGACCACGCAGTAGTAGACGACATCGCAATCAGACATCGCCTCCCTCAGCGCCACATCGTCGAAGATGTCACCGTAAACACGTTCCACGTCAAGGTCTTCGATGCCCTTGGTGGAGCTGGTTCGGCGCAGCATCACCCGCACGTCTTCTCCGGCGGCGACCAGTTGACGCGTGACGTGAGATCCGAGGAAACCGCTGGCCCCGATGACCAACTTCTTCGGCCGGCGGGGCGTGACGTCGCGCGGCACCGCTACCCCCCGGTGACCTTCTTGACCGCGGCGACAACCGCATCGATGGGAGCGTCCGCCTGGATCACCGTGCCGTCGGGGTTGATCAGGTCCAGGCGAGTGCGAGTGAGCTTGGAATACTTGACGATCCACCGCCCATCGACCTTCGTATAGCGGTCGTTGTAGTGGCCATAGCCGTGCACACCGACAGTGCCGCCAAAGATCAGCACATCCTCCAGCGTCCACAACCCTTCAGCAGTCGTCGCCGACGTCAGGTGGATGTGCGGGTCGTAGCCCTGATGATGGGTATTGGCAGCCCCGAGGGTGACCTTCAGGAAGGCGATGAACGGGTCCCTGCCGACGAGGAGAGGCCCGGCACTGCATGTGGTGTCCTCGACGACGTCGGGAGCGAGGAGGTCACGCAGGGCATCCCAGTTCGTGGCGTCGATGTTCTGAAAGTAGCTTGCCTTGAGCGACTTGATCGCATCGACCTCAACGCCGGAGTCAGACGCGGGTGTCGAATAGCCACAGAGGAGATCGGCATTGGCGACACCGCTGCTAACGCCGACGCCGACGGCGCCAAGCATTGCCGCCGTCCCCAACGCCGCAGCGGTGCGCAGTATGCGTCGCTCGCCTGACGTGTCTAGCAACCCGCGAACTACAGACAACTTTTTCTCCTAATCGAGTGGGGGTTACTCCAACCCCGCGGCGGTTGTGTGTTTTGCATCGATTATTCAACTTTGATATTTCGATTATGCAAAACCTACCCGCGGGGCGCAGCACACGTCAACGGGCGCAAAATGACCAAACCGCTTAATGTTTGACGTCCGATCCCGTCCGGCCGTCGTTATGCGACGCGGAGTGGGATTTCCTCAAGATATGTGTGCATCGATCACTGAGGCGGCCCGCCGAAGACGACGTCCAATCTGTTGGATCTTCCGCGTGGAGAGGTCCGTGAACGGGTGCAGACTGATGCTGTGCGAGACGCGGCCTGCGGCATCGAAGATCGGTGTGCTGATCGCGCCCACATAGTGCCGGGTTCCCGCCGAACTGCTTGCAGTGCCGGTCATTTCGAGCAGCACCTCGTCAAGATGATCGCGCATCGAATCAGATAACGCCTCGGCCTGGAGCCTGGTCATGACTGGAATCGCCGACACCATCTCTGGGCTCATCCGCTCGACGCTGTAGCCCTGAGCGACCGTGTCGTCCAGGAAACGTTCAAGCTGGCCCTGGAACGCACGACTATTCACCCCACTGCGTTGAATCCAGGCCTGGCGCTCATCCCGTGGTTCCCAAGCGGCATATGCCGGCCCGAACGGCGCAGCGAAAGGCAGTCGATCTCCGACGGTGGCGTGCCATTGCTCGTCGTGTGCGCTGCGCGCACTGATGAACGCCGTGATGACGAGTTGGTTTCCTGCACGCTCGGACACCGACGCGGCGTAGCCCGTGTCGGCGACAGCGGTTTGAGCTGCGACCTTCGCGGCCTGCGCGACCGACGGTGACTGATCGATCTGGCGCGCCAGGTTGACCAGAGTCGCACCGATCGAAAACGCCTTGGTGACAGGATCACGGGCGACCCAGCCTGTATCGACAAGCTCCTTCATGATCGTATGGGCGGTCGCCTGGTTGAGGTTCAAAGCTTTCACGATGTCGCTGAGCCGGGTTGGTATGCCTGCGCGCTCGGTGAGCAGCCCGATGATTTCGACCACCCGGCGGGTGGGCGGTGATGAACCGGTCACAAGTGCTCCTGCGCAGCGGGTGTTGACTATCCGAAGACTACCCGTCGAAATTGCGGTGGATATCTGATCGCTCTTCCTTGGGCGGGCGACCGAACGCCCGGCGAGCCAAGTTTAGGGGGTTTACCGTTGCCCTGCTCCTTACAAACCGGTAAGTTAGTTTGCATGACGCTAATCGCTGAAGCAGCCATCGCCGACCCTGCCGCGGTCGAGGAGATCGGACGGCAATGGGAAAAGGCCTGGAATGACCACGACGGAGACGCCGTCGCTGCGTTGTGCGCCGAAGATCTCGTCTATGACGAACCGGCGCTCGGTGACACCGTTTACGGTCGCGATTCGATCCGCTCGTTCGTCAACGCCATGCATGCTGCCTACCCCGACCACACATTCTCGCTCGAGGGCCTTTACGCCGACGTAGCACGCCGCGCCGTGCTGGTGGCATGGCGGTTCAGCGGCACTCATGCGAAGTCGGGCAAGACGATCGAATTTCACGGCGATGACCGGTTGGATTTTGACGAGTTCGGTCTGATCCGCGCCTATCGGTGCCTGTACGACAACGCGCTGGTGTTTCGACAGCTGGGCAAGACCCCTCGGTGACATCCGCCCGGGTTCGCAAGCCTGCCGCGGTCCGCAGAGCGGAGATCCTCGAAGCGGCTGCCGTAGAGTTCGCCGAGACTGGCCTCGCCGGAACGCGCTTGGAAGCGATCGCAGCCCGCGCGGACATCTCCCATCCGCGAGTCGTGCAGATGTTCGGCTCCAAACAAGCGCTGTTCCTCGAGGTTGTCGAGACGACGTTCGACCGCATCACCTCAGCGTTCCGCGAAGCTGCCGACCGTCACACCGAGCTGACGCCGTTGGTGGCGATGGGAGAGGCGTATCGGCGGCTGCTGCAACGGGATCGCACCACCGCGCTGATGATGTTGCAGAGCTACGCCGCTGCAGGAGACGACGCCGTTCGAGAAGCCGTCGCACGCCGGTACCTTGCCTTGCAGCGCACGGTGGCCGACCTGACCGGCGCCGACGCGATGCAAGTGCGAACCTTTATCGCCACCGGACTCATCGTCACCGTCTCGACCGCACTCGCCCTGCCCGGCAAGCGGTCCGACGCGACATGGGCGGCGTGGCTGCTGGACCAAGCCAAGCCCTGACCGTTCATGTTGTGGCGGCGCGGAACGCCTCGACGAGTGCCGAAAGCTCCTGCACCGCTCGGTCCGGTTCGACGGATAACGACGCCGGAAACCGGACGTCGGTCACCCCGGCGGCGACGAGCGCAGGGACGCCTGCAGTCGATGCCTCGAAGTCAATCGAGCCGTCGTCTCGTTTTACAGCACGCGCGACACCCTGCACCTGCAGATCTGTTGGGTCTCCGCCGAACTCGCGGATCTTGTCCTTCATCGCCGCAATCGCACTGGGCATGTCCGCGTACGCGGGCCCCCACGGGATCCAGCCGCTTCCGAAGCGTGCAATCCGGCGCGCGACAGCGTTGTTCACCGTGCCGCTGATCCACATCGGCACGCCACAAGGTTGAACCGGCTTGGGCATTTGGTGGATGCCGTCGAACGTCAGCTCGGCGGATTCGTAGGACGCCCGCTGCTGCGTCCACAGCGTCTGGCAGACCTCCAGCGTGTGGTCGAGCAACCGACCGCGATTCTTGAATGACAGGCCGGCGGCTTCGTATTCCTCACGCTGCCAGCCCACGCCGACGCCTAGATCCATTCGACCCTCCGACAGCACGTCAAGCGTGGCGAGTTGTTTGGCCAGCACAGCGGGCCGCCGTAGTGCGGCGAGCAGGATCGCGGTACCCAGTCTGATCCGCGTAGTGGTGGCGGCGATCGCCGTCAGCACAATCAGAGGCTCCAGCCAGCTTCCGTCCGGACCCGTGGGCTGCCTGCCGCCCGCCTGGCCACCGATCGTCGGGTCGGCGTAGGCGTCCAGGTTCTCCCCGAACACCACGTGGTCGGAGACCACCACCCGGTCCACACCCGCAGCGTCCATGGCCTGGGCGTACTCCAGGGTGGCACGCCAGTCATGGTGCGGACCGTCGGTATAGGTGGTCAGGTAAAGAGAGAGTTCGGGTTTACGCGTGGTCATGCCTTCTCCGATGGCCAATGTCGACCCCAATGATCCACTACTGCCACTTCGGACAGCGGCTTTCGGCGCACCATGCGATGTCTTCCCTGCGGCCAACCCGCCGTCACCAGCGCAGCGACGACCCAGTCGTCCGGAATGCCGATCAAAGTGCGCAACGCGTCGTCACAGGACATGTGCCACAACGTAATCGCTGCACCTAAGCCCTGTGCGCGAGCGGCGAGAAGGAAATTTTGTACCGCCGGAAACAGTGAGGCCCCCTGCTGCAGTTCAGTTGCCCCAGCCTGTGGCTGGACGCAGAACAGCACGAGAGCAGGTGCGTTCCCGCCGACGCGCATGTGTTCGGCCATCGCCCGCAGCACCCGGGACTTTGGGTCATTGGCGTCGCCTGCGGGCGTGGACAGCCGATAGAAGTCCTTGAGGCTGTCCCATGTTCGGTGGGCAGCTTCGGTGATGACCGCGCGTGCCTCGGGCGAGCGCACCACGACGAACCGCCATGGCTGCTGGTTTCCGCCTGACGGCGCCCAGGTCGCCGCAAGCAGACATCGTTCGAGCACCTCGTCCGCGACCGGTTCGGCGCGGTATCGCCGAACTGCGGACGCTGTGCGCATCACCTCCCACAGGTCGGTCGAGGTCGACTGGGCCACCTGCCGTGTCATGCCGACCTCGTGCGTGGAATGAGCCCGCGCCAGTTTCCCCCGCGTACCGGCCCGGTGACCAACGGCAGGTCCAGAGTGGACAACGTCCCCGGCGGGGCCGCCATGACTGCAGGGATGGCATTGAGTTCACGCATGACAGTGGCGTAGGTCAAGCCACGCATATTGTTTCCGCGTCCGTGCATCTCGATGTCCACCGTGTAGGTCGGCAGGCCGTCGACGATGACGCGGTAACCCCCGTGGGGTGACGGATGCCGTGGCCAATCCGGCGCGGAGCCCTCCCCCATCCGCGTGATGTGCTCCAGCACGACACGCTCCTCACCGTCGACCATGCCTGCGAGCTTGAACCGCATTCCGCCCATCGTGCCCGGCTCGATCCAGCCCGAGGCGACCTCGTAACGCTCTGTGGCCAACCACTTTTCGATCGTCGTCTCGACGTGGTCGAGCGGCAGACCGACTCCGTCGGCAACGAGATGCACCGTCGGTGCCCACAGAGCGGCGAGGCGCTTTGTGTCGAAGAGGGGCGCAGGATGATCAGGCGGGTGACCAAATCCCATGAAGTCGAACATGATGTCGGGCTGGTTGATCGGTCCGTAATCGAGTATCTCGAGCATCGTGATGCTGTCGACGCGGCTGCTGAAGCCGGTCATCGTCAGCGCGATCACGTCGTTTGCCCAACCGGGGTCGACTCCACTGTTGAAGAAGCTGGTTCCGCCCGCCGCACACGCCTCCTCGATCAGGTCGACGGTTTCCTTGTCCGCCGCGGGCGGATAGCACATCGGCACCAACGAAGTGCAAACGACGTTCTTGCCGGCCCGCAGACACCGGGCGACGTCCAGCGCCGCCTCGCGATACCGGTAATCACCCGACGCGAAGTAGGCAACGACATCGGCGTCGACTGCCAAAGCGGTCTCGATGTCTCTGGTGGCGCTGACGCCGGTCTTGGGCATCCCGCATAGGTCTCCGGCGTCCACGCCGTCCTTGGCTTCGGCGTGCACGACGACACCTACGAGGTCGAGCCCGGGATGTGCGATGAGGGCTCGTAGAGCGCCGACTCCTACCTGCCCCGGGCCCCAGAGAATGACCCGTGGGTTGCGTTGGCGGTTCGCCATGAGCAGCCTTCCATCTGATCCACCGACGTGTGAGAACATACTTTCTCAGTAATTGATAACACCATTACCGGAGTTAGAGAACCGTGGAGGAGACAATGAGCGATTACGAGTTCCTGAAGTGGGAGTCTTTCGACGACGGCCAGATCGTCCGGATCTCGCTGAACCGGCCAGATCAGCGAAACGCGCAGAATCGCGGAATGCTGGTCGAACTCGACGACGCGTTCACCAGAGCCGAGGCCGACGACACCGTGCGCGTCGTGATCCTTGCGGGTGAGGGGCCGATGTTCTCCTCGGGCCACGACATCGGATCCAAGCAGGCCCGAGCCGAATTCACACCGGGGCCGGACCAGCACCCCACCGCGGCGATCAATGGCGGGACCCGCGAGGGCGCCGAGAAGATCATGCTGCAGGAATGGCACTACTTCTTCCAGAACAACCTTCGCTGGCGCAACCTGCGCAAGATCACCATCGCCCAGGTGCACGGCGATGTGTTCTCAGCGGGCCTCATGCTGATCTGGGCATGCGACCTGATCGTCGGCAGCGAAGAAGTGCGTTTCGCCGACGTCGTCGGCACGCGGCTGGGCATGTGCGGCATGGAGTATTTCGGTCATCCGTGGGAGTTCGGGCCGCGTCGCACCAAGGAACTCATGCTCACCGGCGACGCGATCGACATCGACGAGGCATACCGCCTCGGCATGGTGAGCAAGGTATTCAAACGCGAGGAACTCGCCGACCGCACATTGGAGATGGCAAGGCGCATCGCCACTGTCCCCACGATGGCGGCGCTGCTGATCAAGGAATCGGTCAACCAGTCCGTCGACAACATGGGCTTCTACAACGCGCTGCAGTCCTGCTTCACGCTGCACCAGCTGAACCACTCGCATTGGGTTGGCGTGCGTGACGACAAGCGTGCGACGGCCGGTGAGGAGCAGGGCGTGCCGAACTGGCGGACGGCTCCTCCAATCGTGCTGTCGGCCAAAGACCAGGTGCGTGCGCAGGCGTGACGGACAGCCCACAGCCGATGCAGGTGACGATTCCCGGGCACCTGTTTGCACAGCTGCCCTTCTACGACGTCGTCGATACCGACGACACCGTCGTCGTGGATCTGCACCAC
The DNA here is from genome assembly GCF_017872775.1 of Mycobacterium sp. OAE908. NCBI lineage: Bacteria > Bacillati > Actinomycetota > Actinomycetes > Mycobacteriales > Mycobacteriaceae > Mycobacterium > Mycobacterium sp. OAE908. The sequence goes on along the minus strand of NZ_JAGGJL010000002.1, from coordinate 223,409 downwards.
AGACACGACTTGGTCAACATCCGCGGCGCGTTGCAGGGCGGAATGGTTGCCACGCTCATCGACGTAGCCGCGGGACGGCTGGCGATCAAACATGTGAACACAGCAGCGGGTGCCGGCACGGCCGACATGTCGATCCACTTCCTGGCGCCCATAGTCGAGGGGCCTGCCCGGGCGACCGCGACCCTGGTGCGCGCGGGCAGGCAATTGATCGTCGTAGCGGTCGATGTCGTCGACGTCGGGCGAAATCGCTTGGCGGCACGCGCAACCCTGAGTTTCGCCGTCATGGAGTCGCGCGAATCGCCTCAACCCGCCGCCGGTCCGTAGCGGGCGTCCGCCGCACGGTCAAGCGCGGACGCCGGCTCGCCGAACACCATGCCCCAGCCGCGGGTCCGTCGGTAATACAGCTGAATGTCACATTCCATGCCGAACCCGTATCCGCCGTGGATGTGGAGGCTGCGATAGGTTGCATCGCGGGCACTTTCGAACGCGAATGCGAACGCCATCGCCGCAAGCTCACTGACACGCTCTGGTTCGTCGGCAAAAGCGCACGCGGCCTTCAATGTCAACAGCCGAGCGCCGTCCGTCGCCGTGGCGCTGTCGGCCAACGGATGCGACACCGCCTGGAAGGTTCCGATGGGGGTGTCGAACGCACGCCGTTGTTTGGCGTATTCGACGCCGATTTCGATCGCCCTGGCCGAGGCGCCGACAAGGGCCGCCGCGGTCAACGTCAGCCATAGATCAACCGCGCCGGAGAACATCCGGCGTGCGCTTGCTCCGTCGGCCAGGACAACGACCTCGTGGTCGATATCGATATCGGCCAGAGGTAACGAACCGAGGTTCTCGACCACACGACGGTTTTCCGTCAGAGGCGATGCAATCAGACGCCCATCCATGAACGCGATGACTGCGTCGGCGACAGCGCCACCGGGTACCAGTGTCAGTTGGGAGCCACACCCTGCGCGAGGCGCGAACGTGACCAGCTTGTCACCGGCGACAGCCGCGCTCAGTAGCGCAGCACCGGCGGCACCGCTGGACGCCAGCAGTCTCGCCGCAACCTGTGCCTCGACAACAGGAGCCGACACTACCGCGCGACCGAACTGCTCGGCGATGAGCGCGAGATCCAGCTCGGAGGCTTCCCAGCCGCCCGCCTCGTGGTCGACGGCCATCTCCACTACACCGATGTCGTGCAGTGCTTTCCACAGTGCCGGGTCAAAGCCCAGGGGTTGCGCCGAGCGCACTCGCTCCGTCGTCGACTCCTTGGCGTATATCGAGGCGAAGGAATCAACGAGTTGCCGCTGTTCCCCGGAGAGGGTCAGGTCCACGCTGCAGTCCCATCACATGCGGATATGGTTGCTCTCAGATTTGAGAGTAACATTATCGACCAAGCTGGCGCACATGCCGAACGACAGGACGGTTCGTTTCAATGCACTTTCAACCTGACGCTGACGCCGAGGCTTTCCGGGCCGGTGTGCGCAGCCACTTGCGCGAGGTGATGACACCGGAGTTCGAGGAACGGATCTACCGCAGCGGCGTCGCACACGACGATGATTTCGCGAAAGGTCTTGTGCAGAAGGGTTATTTCGCCCCGAGCTGGCCTGTCGAGTTCGGCGGGCAGAACAGCAGCGTCTGGGAGGATCAGGCACTCAAAGAGGAGCTGATGTCCGCCGACGCGCCCGTCTACCTCTCGGAGACAACTCGAATGGTGGCGGCGATCATCCGTGAGATCGGCAGTCCCGTGATGAAGAACCGCATACTGGGGCCTGCACTCAACGGCGACCTCACGATCGCATTGGGATTCACCGAGCCTGAATGCGGGTCCGATGTCGCCGCGGCGCGGACCAGGGCCATTCGCGACGGCGAGCAGTGGGTGATCAACGGGTCCAAGATGTTCACCACCAACGGCCATATTGCCGACTACGTGTTCCTTCTCGCCCGCACCAGCCCCGAGAAGCCGAAACACAAGGGCCTCACGATGTTTCTCGTTCCTCTGGATTCCCAGGGTTTCGACGCGCAGGCGGTCTGGACACTGTCGGGAGAGCGCACGAACGTCACCTTCTTCACCGATGTCCGCATCGGCGACGAGTGGCGCGTCGGTGACATCGACGGCGGTTGGCAAGTGCTGGGGTTGTCGTTACAAGACGAACACGCGTCCGGCTGGGGGCCGCACCTTGCCAGACTGCTACATCACGTGGAGCGCTGGGCCAACACCCCCGGCAGCGATTCCGAGTCACCTCCGATCACCAGACACGACGTGCGACGAAGGATCACCAGGGTGGCGATGGAACTCGAGGTATCGATGCTCCTTCAACGCCGATGCGTCTGGATGATCGAACAAGGACAAACGCCAGTTGGCGAGGGGCCGATGTCCAAGTTGTTCAGCACCGAAGCACTTGCCCGGGCCAGCCAGGACGTCGTCGAGCTCGTGGGGCCAGACGCGATGCGAAGCCACTTCGAGCCGACGGCAGTCGAGGAAGGTCGCTTCGAGCACCTCATGCGGTTCTCGCTGGGCACGACTATCTACGCCGGCACCAGCGAAGTGCAGCGCACCATCATCGCCCAGCGCGGACTCGGCCTACCCCGTTAGCTTGCGGGGCTTACGGGCGCTGGTTCGCTTCGCGGGCGCTTTCGCGACACGCCTCGGCTTGACTGTGCCCGCCGGCGGTGTCAGTGCTTGCCTGCACCACGCCCACAGTTGATCCTCGGTCAGCTCGGCGCCCTTGACGCCGAGGTGGAATACGCCGATTTGCGCGAGCGCGATCAACGTCGAGTTCAGCAGCGTCGTCAGCTGCACGGGCGTCATGTCCTTTCGCACCATCCCGGCGCGCGAACACGACGTGAGAATCTTCGTCAGCAGCTTCTGGTGCGGCTCCCAGATCTTGGCGAAATCAGCAGGACGCTCGATCTCCAGACTCAGGTTGTAGATCGTCATCACCCTGCCGCCAATTGCCTCGGAAGATTCTGCCCGAGACAGGAACCCACGACAGAACGCTTCGAGTTGTTCCATCGGACCGTCGGCCGCCGAGACCTCGTGGCGAATGGCCTCGATGAATTGACTTGTCGCATTCTCGTAGAGCGCCAACAACAGTTCTTCTTTGCCCGCGAAGTGCTGGTAGAACGCGCGCAAGCTCAGATTCGACCGGTCGATCAGGGTCTGGATCGTGAAGTCGGCCCGTCCGGACTCCTCGACCAGTTCCAAGGCCGTGGCGAGGAAGCGCGAGCTACGCGCCAATGCACGCGCCCTGGCGGCGGAAAGCCGCCGTTCGATCGTGCGTTCTTGCCAGCTCGTGGGCATTTCGACTTCGGCGTCCACGAGCTCGAGGCTGGCTTCGGTGTCCTGTTCCGGACGCTTTTTGGCAGTCATGATGATATGAGAATACGCGTTCCCCGGCTTTCTTACTCAATCTACCTACACGAGTATGTTGCGGTGTCGAGCCGGACATGGCACCTCGCGCGCGACTGGGCGGTTTCATGCGCTAGTCTGGAAACGATCATTCTCGATTATGACAATTCAGGTTTCGCGAATCTGAAGCCGGAAGCCGTCTTCGAAGGAGTGCAGCGTTGAGCGCAGACATCCTGATCGTTTCACCCGACGACCACTTGGTTGAACCGGCCGATCTGTGGACCAGTCGACTGCCGGACCGATACCGAGACATCGGGCCGAGGATCGTCCGGCACCGGGGCCGCATGGATCCCGCCGTGACGACCGACGTCGCGTTCATCGACGACGACGAGGGTCGCGATGCGGACATCTGGCATTACGAGGATTCGATCATCCCGATTCCGCTCATCAGCGCGGCCGCCGGCTATGAGCTCGACGAGCTCACCACGGACCCCATCACCTACGACGAAATGCGGCCCGGCTGCTACCGTCCGGCGGACCGCCTGGCAGACATGGACATAGCCGGCATCGAAGCGTCCGCGTGCTTTCCCAACACGCTCGTCCGCTTCTGCGGTCAGCGTTTCCTATACGGCAAAGACAAAGAGCTGGCCGCACTCTGCGTGCAGGCCTACAACGACTTCCAGATCGATGAGTGGGGCGCCGGTTCGGGTGGTCGCCTGATCCCACTGGGCATCATCCCGCTCTGGGATGTCGATCTCGCCGTCAAAGAAGTCGAAAGGGTGGCGGCCAAAGGCATGCACGCAGTGTGCTTCTCTGAGCTGCCCTCCCGGCTGGATCTTCCGTCCATTCACAGTGGCTACTGGGATCCCTTCTTCGCCGCCTGCGAAAGCAACGACGTCGGCATCATGCTGCACATCGGGTCGAGCTCATCGCTGACCAAGTCGTCACCCGACTCGCCGCACGTCGTCACCAGCGCTCTGATGGCGGTCAACTGCACCATCGCTCTCGTCGACTGGCTGTTCTCCGCGAAGCTTAAGCAGTTTCCCAACCTCAAGCTGGCATTCGCCGAGGCGCAAGCGGGCTGGATCCCGTACTACCTGCAACGCGTCGACGAGGTCTGGGAGGACCGCCGGGCATGGGGCGGTATTCACCCGCTGCTGACCGAACCGCCGAGCAGCCAAGTTCCCGGCCGTGTGTGGTTTTCCACGTTCGGCGATCCGGTGGCGTTCCGCATCCTCGACCTCGTCGGTCCCGACCAGCTGATGTTCGAGACCGACTACCCGCACAACGACACCAACTGGCCCAACAGCATGGACGTCGCCAACAAGGCGACCGAGGGCCTGGACGAAGAGACCAAGCGAAAAGTGTTGTCCACCAACGCCAAGACCTTCTTTGGCATGGTTTGAGCTCCCGCGCGAGGGCTACAGCGCTTTCCAGTCGGGTTTGCGCTTCTCGAGGAAGGCGCGCGGTCCCTCGACGGCGTCCTTCGTCAGCGCCACCTTCATGCGGTAGTTCTCGGCGAGGAGTTCGGCTTCGTAGATGGGAAGCGTCAAGCCCTTACGCACGGCCATTCGTGAACCCCGGACTGCCAGCGGCGCATTGGAGTTCACGACTTCTGCAATCTCCCAGGCCCGGTCCATCAGCGCGTCGTGTGCGACCAACTCGGTGAAGATGCCCAAGTCGTAAGCCCGCTGGGCGTCGAGGCGCTCATGTTTACCCATCAAGATCAGACGCATTGCGACGGGAAGCGGCAGAATCCGCGCCAGCCGGACCCCTTCGCGGCCTGACGTCACACCGATGCTGACATGCGGGTCCATCAACGTCGCATGCTCGGACGCGATGGTGATGTCAGCGGTTGTCACCAAGTCCATTCCGGCGCCACAGGCGATCCCGTTGACAGCGCAGATGATCGGCTTGGTCATCTGCAGCCACGGTGGCGTCGCCTCCTGCGGGGCATCCCATTGCCGCATGGAGCTCAGGATCGGGTCACCCTGGTTGTCGATTCCCGCTGCGTTCTCCATGTCATGGTCAGCGGCCTTGTTGACGTCCGCCCCGACGCAGAGCGCGCGGCCGGCTCCGGTGATGATGACAGTCCAGATGTCTTGGGAATTCTCGATTTCCGCGTATGCCACGGCCAACTCGGCGATCATCTCGTCGTTGATCGCATTGAGCACCTCGGGCCGGTTGAGCGTCACACAGGCGGTATGGCCCCGGATTTCGACTTCGATCGTGTCATACTGCGTCACTTGGTGATACTCCTGTCCTCCGAAGCCGTTGCGGCGCTGGGGCGGAAGCCGAAGATGTCGCTGAACCTGTCGCAATACCGTGGCCAGACATCGGGGTTGAGCAGGCGTGGTGGCATACCACCGCTGAAGATCGTCTGCCATTGCGTGGCGGTGGCCACCGCGATGTCGCGAGCGGCCTCGACGGTGATTCCCGCAGTGTGCGGAGTAGCAACCACATTGTCCAGGTGCAGAAGCGGGTTTGCGGGACGTGGCGGTTCCTCGTGGAAGACGTCCAGCCCCGCTCCCGCGATGCTGCCGCTGGTGAGCGCGTCCAGCAATGCTGCTTCGTCGTGGACGGGACCACGCGCCGTTGTGATGAAGTAGGCACTGGGTTTCATCGCCGCGAACTGCGCCCTGCCGATGAGGCCCTCGGTTTCACTCGTCAGCGGACAGGTGACCTGTACGAAGTCGGCTAGCTCGAGCAGTTCCTGCAGGGGCACCAGTCTCACACCGCGAGCACGCGCACGTGCTTCGTCCACGTACGGATCGAATACCAGAACCTCCATGCCGAAAGGTGCGCACAGCTCGACCAGTCGGCCACCGATGGCTCCGAGGCCGACGACACCCAGTGTCTTGCCCAGCAGTTGGCTCCCCCGCAGTGCCAGCCGATCACCGATCGGACCGGCTCGCAGCACCCGATCTGACACCGTGATCTTCTTCGCCAGATCGAGCATGAAGCCGAGTGCGTGTTCAGCCACCGCTTCGGCGCCGGGTCCCGAGTTGTTACAGACGACTATCCCCGCGCGGGTGCACGTCTCGACATCGATGACGTCGTAGCCGGCACCCGCTGAGCACACCGCGACGAGTTGCCCACAGCGGTGCACCAATTCCGGACCAGCCAGCCACTGCGCGCCACCGTCAACGGACGCCACGTCGGTTCGGGTGGCGACTTGATAGCCGTGCGCCGATTCCAATGCGGCCCAACTCTGCTCGGGCGGCGCGCTGAGATCAAGCTCGATCAGCTCGAGATCGCCAACCTCGAGGATGTCACCGGCGACGGGGTCGGTCCATCGCTCGAAAACCAGTCGCGGACGGGCGCCTTCGCTCATCACTTCTTCAGTTGGGGCTTCGCCTGCGCTGCCTTGAACATGTCGGCGAGCGCCGCATCGACATTCTTGTAGTCGTTGCGCGCAATGGCGCCGTCCCGGCCCTCGACGATGTCGTAGCCCAGCCGCAGATCCTTGTTCTCCATGTGGAAGTATTCACGTCCGATCGGCAGACGGCGGTCTTTGCGAGGCACCTCCATCCATGCGCGCAGGAAGCACCGCGACCGTTTCGGATCGGTGCTGCTGACGAAATCCGACCGGGAATGACACATTGCGAAGTTGTTGGCGACCGCTGCCTCGCCGGACTCCAGCCGGAACTCGACTTGTTGCTCGACGAGGATGGTCCGCAACAACTCGATGGCTTCTTCCTGTTTCGGCGTGAACTCGCGGCCGATCGTCTTCATCGCAGGCAGGATGCTGCTATAGGTGAAATTGATGCAGATGCGGCCGTCGATCTGGGAGAACACCGGCACGTCGTAGGGCGTCACGTCGGGTTGGTCGTCAGGCTGTTCACTGCGGCGGTGGTGAGGGAAGCCCTGATAAAGGACATCGAGCAAGTCCGGTCGTTCGGCGAGTATCCGATTGTGCGCGGCCGGACCGCTGGCGAATTGGCTCTCGCCGCCTTGGGCCGCCGGATAGACGCACAGCAGCGACAGAATGTCGGCGGCGTCGTTGTGCATGGCCAATTCAGCCCGTGATTTTGTGCCACGGGCCGGTTGCACCCCGTTGGGCAGCACCTCTTCCTGCACACGCACCATGCGGTGGCCGAACGAATTGTTGGACACCAAGTACCCAAGGTGTGTGCAGAACGCCCAATAGATGCGTTCGAGGTCCTCGATCGAGTGTTGCTCGACGGGGAAGCCGCGTACACAAGCCAATCCCCTGCCGAACATCAGTTCGCGGTAGAGCCGAGCCAGATCCTCGTCGAGGTCGGGGTGACGGGCATCCTCGGGTGTGATGTCGTCGCGATCCTTTGCGGAGGTTTTGGCCAAAATCGATTCCAACGCAGCCACATTGCGGGCCGACAAGTCGAAAGCGAAATCCTCCTTGCTGGCGAAGTCGGCACCGGTCCACGCCATCGGATCGGTGACTCGTTCGGTGTAGATAGCGGTGGGCATTCGTCCTCCTGTTGTGCTGACCAGGCTTTCGCTATCGGTCGGTGCGGCTCTCCAGTCCCCGCAAGGCGCGCGCGCGGTTGGTCGCTGCCTCGGTCATCATCCCGACGTCTGTCCCCGCTGAAATGAATCGCAAACCGATATCTACGAAGCGTTCCAGCAGGTCCAGCGACTTGATCCCGGCAACTCCCAGCGCCACGCCGTGCTTGCGGCAGGCCGCCGCGACCGATTCTACTGCATCATGGAAATGAGCATTCTCATACTCGCCATGGATGCCCATTTCGGCGGTCAGGTCGCTAGGCCCGAGCAGGATCATGTCGATGCCATCTACGGCCGCGATGTCATCAACGGCAGCGACCGCCTGTGGGGTTTCGACCATCACCGCGACAACGGTGCGACCGTCGAGAAGCGCCGTCAGTTCGGTGGCCGTGCGGGCATGGTAGCCGCTGACGGCATTCGGCCCCGAGATGGACCGGTGCCCGAGCGGTGGGAACCGGGACGAATCAACGACCGCTTCTGCTTCGGCCACTGAATTAACGTGAGGCACAATGACTCCCACTGCACCATTATCCAGAATGCGAGCAATGGTGCTGGGATCGTGCGACGGCACCCGAACGAGCGCCGAGATGCCTGCGCCCAGGGCGCTTGCGCACAGCATCGCTGTCGTCTCCAGGGAGGTCGACGTGTGCTCGAGGTCGACGTAGACCGCGTCGTACCCGGCCGCGGCGGCGATGGCCGGCACGTCGGGAGTGCGTGCGTTCAGCAGCGCGAGGCACAGCACCAGTCCGTCACCGCGCAATGCCTCCCGAAGCGGTCTGTGCACATGGCCACGGTATCCGACTGAGAACGTTCATTCCACCAAGTCGTTAACGCCATTATCAATGTGGTACGCATTACCTATGCCAGCGAACCGAGTCGCGATCGTCGGTGCGGCGCTGTCCGATTGTGGGCGGGTCCCTGACAAGACCGCCATGGCGCTGATGGCGCAGGCATCCCGCCGCGCCATCGCCGACGCTGGTCTGACGAAGGACGACATCGATGGGTTCGGCGGGCACGGAACGCTGCTACCCCCGATCGAAGTCAGCGAATACCTCGGGCTGCAGCCCGCATGGGTCGATGCCACGAATGTCGGTGGGTCCTCTTGGGAGGTCATGGCCGGACACGCCGCAGCGGCCATCGCCGCCGGTGAGATCGACGTCGCGCTGCTGACCTACGGATCGACCGCGCGCTCGGACGTCAAGCGGCGGACTCGCGGCTCGGCGGCGGCGATGGGCACGGGGGGCGCTATGCAGTATGAAGTCCCGTACGGCGCGACGTTGATCGCCAAGTACGCGATGGCGGCCCGACGCCACATGATCGAGTTCGGCACCACCGTCGAGCAGCTGGCCGAAGTCGCTGTGGCGGCCCATGAGTGGGCTGTCATGAACGACAACGCTTTCGAGCGTGATCGCATCACAGCGCATGACGTCGCCGCAGCACCGATGCTCGCTGACCCGTTCACCTCCAAGCACGTGTGTCTACGTACCGACGGCGGCGGCGCCGTCGTATTGGCCAGCGCACAAGTCGCTAAAGACTGCGCCAAGGAGCCGGTGTGGATTCTGGGTGCGGCCGATGCCACGTCGCATGTGAGCATGAGCGAGTGGGCCGACTTCACCACGTCGGCGGCTGCCATGTCCGGCCCGCGTGCTTTCGCTCGAGCCGGGGTGTCGCAGGCGGATATCGACGTGTGCCAGCTCTACGACTCGTTCACCTCGACCGTGCTCCTGACGGTGGAGGACTTGGGCTTCTGCGCCAAGGGCGACGGTGGACCATTCATCGAGTCGGGAGCGCTGCGTCCTGGAGGTGCGCTGCCGACCAACACCGACGGTGGTGGGCTGGCCGCCTGCCACCCGGGTATGCGCGGCATGTTTCTGCTGGTGGAGGCGGTGCGACAGCTACGAGAGGAATGTGGCACTCGCCAGGTCGCCGGTGCACGTCTGGCATGCGTACACGCGATGGGCGGCTTCTTCAGCCACAGCGCCACCGTGATCCTCGGGAGGCAGTGATGAGCTTTCCCGCTGGGCCCCACCGTCCTACCGTCGACACCGACAGTGAGGCGTGGTGGACCGCCGTTCAGGGCCACACGTTGATGGTCAACGCGTGCCGGGCGTGCGGACGAAACTCCTTGTATCCAAGGCCCTTCTGCCCATTCTGCTGGAGCGAGAACGTGGCTTTGGTGCCAGCGTCCGGCCGCGCCCGGCTCTACACCTGGAGCGAGATCCATCAGAACGCTGCGCCGTTCGACAGCCGCACGCCATATGTGGTGGCCATGGTGGATCTCGAAGAAGGTCCCCGGCTGATGACTGTCCTGGAGCACTGCTCACCCGACCAACTTCACGCCGACATGGAGTTGACGGTCGACTTCGTCGAAGACGACGACGGCTTCGTCGTCCCGACCTTCCGCCCGACCACAAGTATTGGAAAGGAACCCTGATGAACAAAGAAGACATGATCTTGGTCAGCGTCGACGACCACATCGTCGAGCCACCGGACATGTTCCGCAACCATCTGTCCAAGAAGTATCTGGACGAGGCGCCGCGACTGGTGCACAACCCCGACGGGTCGGATACCTGGCAATTCCGTGACGTGGTGATCCCCAACGTCGCGCTCAACGCTGTCGCGGGCCGTCCTAAGGAGGAATACGGTCTGGAACCGCAGGGCCTCGATGAGATCCGGCCGGGCTGTTATCAGGTCGACGAGCGCATCAAGGACATGAACGCAGGCGGCATCCTCGGTTCCATCTGCTTCCCGTCTTTCCCCGGCTTCGCTGGTCGCTTGTTCGTGACCGAGGATCCCGAGTTCAGTCTCGCGCTCGTTCAGGCCTACAACGACTGGCATGTCGAGGAATGGTGCGGCGCCTACCCCGCTCGGTTCATTCCGATGACGCTGCCCGTCATCTGGGATGCGGAGTTGTGCGCCAAGGAAATTCGCCGCAATGCCGAACGAGGGGTGCATGCCCTGACGTTCACCGAGAACCCCGCCGCGCTGGGTTATCCGAGCTTCCACGACGACTACTGGACGCCGCTGTGGGAAGCGCTAGTCGACACCGACACGGTGATGAACGTGCACATCGGGTCCTCGGGCAAGCTCGCCATCACGGCACCGGATGCGCCGATGGACGTGATGATCACCCTGCAGCCGATGAACATCGTGCAAGCCGCAGCGGATCTGTTGTGGTCCAAGCCTGTCAAAAAGTACCCAGACCTCAAGATCGCGCTGAGTGAGGGCGGCACCGGCTGGATCCCCTACTTCCTCGAACGTGCCGATCGCACCTACGAAATGCACGCCACCTGGACCGGTCAGGACTTCGGCAAGCAAAAACCGTCAGAGGTGTTCCGCGACCATTTCCTGACCTGCTTCATCTCCGACCACGTCGGCGTCAAACTGCGCAACGACGTTGGCATCGACAACATCTGCTGGGAAGCCGACTACCCCCACAGCGACTCCATGTGGCCCGGTGCGCCCGAACAACTGCACGACGTGCTCACCGAGCACGACGTGCCCGACGACGAAATCAACAAGATGACCTTCGAAAACGCCATGCGCTGGTACCACTGGGACCCGTTCGGTTCCCACATCAGCCGCGAGCAAGCCACGGTCGGCGCCCTGCGAAAGGCGGCCGAGGGCCACGACGTCTCGATAAAGGCCCTGTCCAAGCACGACCACGGCGGTGGGGCCGCCGATTGGCAGGCCCAGATGAGCAAGGCGACGAAGAACACGGCGGGCTGATCAGAGCCCGCAGCGTCACTGGCCGAGGCGGTCGGCGAGAACCCGCGACCGCCCGGTCGAGCGTTCATCGAGGGTGTTGCGTTGGACTTTGCCGTTGGCGTTGACCGGCAACGGCTCATCCCAGAACACAAGCTCTTCTGGAAACTTGTACTTCGGTAGACCCGCGGCCGCGAGGGCGTCGGCGACGTCGGCGATCGACAGCCGCACACCCTCGTCGACGACCACCGCCACCGCGAGCCGTTCGCCCGTGACCGCGTCAGCGACGGAATAGGCCGCGCATTCACGCACGCCGTCGATGCGCGTCACCGTCTCCTCCACTTCGGCGGTGGGGATCTTCAGCCCGTTGCGAATGACGATGTCCTTGATGCGTCCGACGATGCGCACCCGGCCGTTGTCGAGATCTGCCACATCGCCCGTGCGAAACCACTCACCGTCGAACGCCTGCGCGTCGTCGGCCGCGTCGGTATAGCCCAGAAAAGTGTGCGGACCGCGGACGCAGCACTCGGTGGCCTCGCTCGCCGATCCCACACGCACGTCGACGTCTGCGAGCGGCACGCCGTCGTCGTCGTGGCGCACGTCGCGCGGCTCGGTGCGCAGACCCGACGTGCTCACCGGCACCTCCGAAGAGCCGTAGGCGCGCATCACGGTGATGGCGAAGTCATCCTCGATGCGTTCGACTATCCGACGGTCCAACATCGTCCCGCCCAGATAGACCGCCGTCAGCGGAATCTCGAGGTTCCGCGCGACCGCCTCGTCGAGCACCCTGTCCAGCAACCGGTCGGGGCCGCCATACCAGGTGGCCCCCGATGACACCAGCAGCTCACACGTCGCCGCGGGATCCCAGCGGTCCTCGAGCACCACCGGTGCCGCGAGCAGAGGGCCGATGAACAGCCCCTGCAGGACTCCGGTCACCGATGCCAGCGGGCTGATCAGAAAGATGCGATCGTCGGCAGTCAATCCGGCTGCGGCGATGTAATTCTGCGACGCCTTGATCAACGTGCTGAGCGAGTGGACGACGCCCTTGGGCTTCGACGTGGTGCCGGACGTGTAGAGCACGAACGACGGGTCCATGGCCGCACGCAGGGGTCGGCACGCCGCGACTGCATCGGGCGGCTCCGCTCGGCCGAGGTCGATCCACGCACAGCTGCCCGCGAGTTCGGCGGTTTCCCGCCAGTTCGGCGCGACACCAAGACGCGCACCCGTGCGCGCCGCGATGTCGGCGACCTGTGCCACACCCGCGCTTCTGGGCACCAGCAGTACCACCGCATCGATACGTACCGCGGCGTGGATGACGACCACCGATTCGATGTCGTTTCCGACCACGACTACCAGCGGCATCGACGCCTCGACCCCGGCGTCCAACATCTTCCGGGCGGCCCGCTCCACATGACCGTCCAACTCCGCGTAGCTGATTTCACCTCGCCGGCTGACCAGCGCGAGTCGATCGGGATGCTGCGCCGCGGTCGTGCGGACCACGTCGACCGGCTGTGCGGACCACAACCCCGCCGCGGTGTAGCGGTCCCGCAACACCGCGGCGCGCTGTTGCGCGTGCTGCAGCAGTGCCGACGGCCCGATCATGGGCGCCCTCCAATGCAAATGCTTGTTCTCATTAAAAGTAAATGTAACCTCTCACCATGCCGTCAGATCAAAACTCTTCGCGCGAGCGCTCATCGATGACTTTCGACAATCAGGTAGCCATCGTCACCGGTGCGGGCGGCGGTCTCGGACGCTGCCATGCGCTGGAACTCGCCAGACGTGGGGCGCGTGTCGTCGTAAACGACCTCGGCAGCGCGGTCGACGGCACCGGTGCGTCCACGTCCGCCGCGCAAGCGGTTGTCGACGAGATCACCACGGCCGGTGGTACCGCGATCGCCAACGGCGACTCGGTCGCCACCGAGGAGGGCGGTGCCGCTATCGTCGCGTCGGCCATGGACGCGTTCGGCCAAGTCGACATCTTGGTGAACAACGCAGGCATCCTGCGCGATGCAGCATTCAAGAACATGACGGCCGAGCAGGTCGACGCCGTTATCGCAGTCCACCTGTCCGGCGCATTCCATGTGACCCGCGCGGTGTGGCCGGTGATGCGTGAGCAGAACTACGGCCGGATTGTTCAAACAACCTCGGGCACAGGTCTTTTCGGCAACTTCGGCCAGGCCAACTACGGTGCCGCGAAGATGGGACTGGTCGGCATGATGCACGTGCTCGCCATCGAGGGGGCGCGAAACGGAATCGCCATCAACGCCATCGCTCCGATTGCGCGCACCCGCATGACCGAGGACATCATGGGTGAGGCGGGTAAAACCATGGATCCCGAGCTGGTCACGCCAGTAGTCGTGTACCTGTCGCACCGCAGTTGCGACCGCACCGCACACATCTATTCCGTCGGCGCGGGCAAGGTGTCCAGGGTGTTCATCGGTGTCACCAAGGGCATCGAGGACACCTCGCTCACCGCCGAAGAAGTGGCGGAGTCGATCGACGACATCGACGACAGCGCGACGTTCACCATTCGCGGGGGCCCCACCAGGGGGTGACGTCAGAAACCCTGGAAGCGGGGCGTGCGTCGTTCGGCGAAGGACTGCAAGCCCTCCTGCAGGTCGACGGTGCGCGAAACCACCTCCTGAGCCCAGGCCTCCTGCTCGAAGGCCCTGTCGCGGCCGGATTCTGACGACACCGACAGCAGCCGCTTGGTCAGCGCCAGCATCACCGTCGGCCCTGCGGCGAGCCGACTCACCAACTCTTCGGCGACCCTGTCCGTGTCGTTCGGCGCCGCCACGCGGTTGACCACGCCGAGTCGCTCGCACGTGGCAGCGTCCACCGGGTCGCCCAACATCAGGAGTTCGGTCGCCTTGCGCAGACCCACGATTCTGGTCAACAGATGAATAGCGCCCGAGTCCGGGAGCACTCCCCGATGCACGAATGCCTCGACAAGCGTTGCCTCCGTGGACATGACCACCAGATCGCAAGCGAGAACCAGGCTCGATCCCGCACCAGCCGCCGTCCCTTTGACCGCGGCCACCACCGGCTTGTCGCAGCCAAGGATGGCGCCGACGAGTCGCTGCCAGCCCTGCTGGAGCATGCGGGCGATATCACCGGGACGCCGCTGCGGCATCGGCTGACTCCGGTCCGGCTTGGACGCCAGTCCCGCACCGGTGCAGAAGTGTTTCGAACCGGCAGCACCGAGTAGCACGGCACGAACCGCCGGATCGTCGTTAGCACGTTCGAACGCGGCGGTGAGAGCGTCACGTGCCAACGGAGACAACGAATTTCCGACGTCGGCTCGATCGATGACGATGCGCTGGACACCGTCGGATCCGACGGTGACAACGATGCCGGGCGCTTCTTCTGCCATCTCCACCATCCTGCGTTAACGGCGTTTCCGCTTTTCGGGTATCTTAATTTCCATGTCAGCAACGGGGCAGATTTCCGACGAGGGATTGGCCCGACTGCGGGCCACCGTCGGCATCGCCGTCCCGCACACGCAGCCGCCGCATTACTTCCGGCCGAACGAGGACACCTTCCGCCACGTCGCCGAAGCCTACGGCGACGCCAATCCGTTGTGGGCCGATCCGGAGTACGCGGCGAAGTCGGTGTGGGGCGAAGCAATCGCCCCACCCGCGCTGGTCGGCGGAGACACGCTGATCGGCGAGGACGAGGTCGCCACGCTCTCCGATGAAGACCGCGCCCTGACCAAGGGTGACCCCTTGCGCGGGGTTCATGCGTTCTATGCATCGTCAGCGCGTGAATGGTGGGCGCCGCTGCGCGCCAACCACCGGGTGTTTCGGCGCAACGCGCTGGTCGCCGCGCTCGACAAGAGCAGCGAATTCGCCGACCGCGCAGTTCACGAATGGTCGGCCCAGGTCTTCCGGGATGACGAGGGCACCATCCTCGGCGGGCAGTACCGCAACATGATCCGAACCGAGCGCAGCAAGGCGCGCGGGCGCAAGAAGTATGAAGACATCGAGCTGAAGACCTGGACGCCCGACGAGATCGCCGAAATAGACGAGAAATACGCCCGCGAATCACCCCGCGGAGCCGAACCGCGATGGTGGGAGGACGTCAACGAAGGTGACTCAATGGGCTCGTTGACCAAGGGACCGCTGACCGTGACAGACATGGTCTGCTGGCACGTCGGCATGGGGACCGGCATGTACGGCGTACGTCCGCTGAAGTTGGCGTGGCGCAACCGTCAGCGCATCCCGCGCTTCTACACCCCCAATGAGCACGGAGTACCCGATGTGCAGCAGCGCGTGCATTGGGAGCCGAACGCCGCCCGGAATGCGGGTAATCCCACCACCTTCGATTACGGGCGCATGCGCGAGACATGGCTGATACACCTGTGCACGGACTGGATGGGTGACGACGCCTGGTTGTGGAAGTTGGATTGTGAGTTCCGACTGTTCAACTACGTCGGTGATCTGCACACCGTCACCGGCACAGTCGTGCGCAAGTACCTCGCCGAGGGCGACCGTCCCGCTGTCGACGTCGATCTCGCAGCAACCAATCACCGCGGCCAAGTGACCGCACCGGGACACGCGACCATCCTGCTGCCCAGCAGGGACCGCGGCCCGGTCCGGCTGCCGGACCCGCCGGGCGGCGCGACGAACCTGACCGATCTGCTGACCGCCGTGTCTGCCCAATTCGCCGGACGCTGATCCGAATGAGCTACGCGAGCGTCCCCGGGCTTCGGGCCGAACGACAGGGTCCACTGCTGCGCCTCACCCTGGACCGTGCCGATCGCCGCAACGCCATCGACGACGTCATGCTCGACGCGATGATCGAACACCTCGCCGCGTCGGGAACAGACGAATCGGTGCGGGTCATTCGTATCGACGCCGACGGTCCGGACTTCTGCGCGGGTTCGGATCTGATCACGAACAACGCACGCTCGGAGCGCAAGCCGCGAGTCGGCAGCACGCAGCGCCGGCTGCCGAACAAAGCCAACAGGCTGATCCCGTTGATGCTCGAAACCCAGGTGCCCATCGTCGCGGTGGTGCGCGGCTGGGCAGCCGGGTTGGGGTTCCACATCGCGCTGGCAGCCGACTTCTGCATCGCAGCCGACGACGCCAGGTTCTGGGAACCCTTCATGGCCCGTGGCTTCACCCCGGACAGCGGCGCGGCCTGGCTGCTGCCGCGCGTGATCGGGATGGTGCGCACCCGGCGACTACTGATGCTCGGCGAGGAAATCAGCGGAGCTGCGGCGGCCGATTGGGGCATCATTCACAGCTCGTGCCCTTCCGACCAATTACCCTCCGTCGCAGACGAACTCGTCGGGCAACTGGGCGATGCACCCACGGTGGCCCTCGGACTCACCAAGTGGCTGCTGCAGAGTGGTAACGGACTCGACCTCGACCGACACTTGCAGAACGAGGCGATGGCGCTCGAACTATCCAGCCGCAGTGACGATTTCAAAGAAGGCCTGGCAGCCTTCCGCGACAAGCGAGATGCGAAGTTCCAGGGTCGATGACGCTGGTATCGATCACCGCAGGCACCACGGCCGATGACGCCGTGGCGATCGTGGAGCAATGGGTCGCGACAGAGGTACCCGCCGCATGGAGAACGGCCGCCACACAGGGACCGGCCGCTCTGCGGGCGGTCCGTAGTCATGCCGATTACCGGCAGTGGTATCCGACGTTCGCGGCCTCGGGACTGGTGGCACCGACATGGCTTCCCGAGCACGGTGGACTGGGCATCACCAACGAGGTCGCCCGCGCCGTCGAAACCGTTCTCTCCCCGCTACGCCTGACCAGGCTGAATCCATTGGGGCTCAACAACGCTGCCGCGGCGCTCTTCAGTCACGGAACCGAGGAACAGCGGGTGCGGTTTCTGCCGCCGATCGTCCGCAACGAGGAGAAGTGGTGCCAGCTCTTCAGCGAGCCCGGCGCAGGGTCCGATCTCGCGTCGCTGGCGACCCGCGCCGTGCGCGATGGTGATGATTGGGTGATCACCGGGCAGAAGGTGTGGACCACGTGGGCCGGCGAGGCGGACTTCGCAATCCTGCTCGCCCGCACCGATCCAGAACAGCCCAAACACCAGGGCATCACCTACTTCCTTCTCGATATGCATCAGCCGGGCGTCGAGGTTCGGCCCTTGCGCCAAATCACTGGTGAGTCGGAGTTCAACGAGGTGTTCCTCGACGGTGCCCGGGTGCCGGATGGACACCGGGTCGGGGAGATCAACGACGGCTGGCGAGTCAGCGCGTCGACGTTGTCCAGTGAGCGGCAGATGGTGTCGGGGTCGGGCTCCGGGGGCATGGGCCGCCTGGGCGGCTCGAGCACCGAACGCCTGATCGCGCTCGCCCGCGAAACCGGCCGGTGGGACGACCCGGTCGTCCGCGGCAAGGTCATGCGGCTGTGGGCACAGGAACAGATCCGCGGTTGGACCAACGCCCGTGTGCGCAAGGCACTCTCGGCCGGCCAGTCCCCCGGAGCAGCGTCCTCGATCGGCAAGGTGCATCAGGCCACCCTCAATCAACAGATCCAGGACCTCATGGTCGATCTGCTCGGGACCGCCGCCGTCGCATGGCCGGCGACCGACAATCCGGACGCTCTCCCGCGCGAAGTACAGGGCATGATGCGCAGCCTCGCAAACGGCACCGAGGGTGGCACGACCGATATCAACAAGAACATCCTCGGCGAACGGGTGCTTGGACTGCCGAAGGAGCCCGATCCTTGGAAAGGCAAGCCCTGGAAGGAAATCCCCCGCTCGTGAGTCACTATGAGCGGATCGTTGTCGACGTATCCGACGGCATTGGTTGGCTGATCCTGAATCGGCCCGACGCCGGCAATGCGTTCGATGCCCTCATGCTCGACGAATTGGAAGCCGCCTGGACTGAGCTGGACGCCGATCCCGACGTGCGTGTGATCATCAACGCCGCCAACGGTAAGGCGTTCTGCACGGGAATGGACGTGGTGCAGGTAGCGCGGGACAAAGACGCCATGCGCAAGCACTCGCGTCGCACCCGTGACGCCACACTGAAGATCTCGTCGTGGCATTGCGAGGTCTGGAAGCCAGTGATTGCAGCGGTCAACGGAGTATGCGCAGGCGGCGGTCTCCATCTGATCGCCGACGCCGACATCGTGATCACAAGCGATCAAGCGACGTTCGTCGATCCGCACGTATCCGTGGGCCAAGCTGTGGCCTACGAGGCGATCACCCTGCTGCGCAAGTCCCCGATGGAGGCGATCACCCGAATGGCGTTGTGCGGCAAAGGTGAGCGGATCACGGCGCAGCGGGCATACGAACTCGGGATCGTGTCAGAGGTGGTGGCGGCCGAACAGCTGCGCACCGTTGCAGAGCAACTGGCGGCCGCGATCGCCGGCAACTCACCCACCGCGATGCGGGCAACGAAGAAGGCGTTGTGGCGCTCATTGGAAGTCGGGCTGACACAAGCCAAAAGCGAGGCCGGCGAGGAGATCTGGCGATTGCGCAATCATCCCGATCATGCCGAGGGAGTTCGCGCGTGGCGCGACAAGCGCCAGGCGAACTGGTGCCCGTTGGAACACGTGGAGGCCCCGTGAGCTATCAGAGGTTGATCGTCGAACGCCGCGGACCCGTGGGTTGGATCATCAACAATCGCCCCGACCGGCTGAACGCCTATGACGCTCTGATGCGAGAGGAGTTCCCCAGGGCCTGGGCCGAACTGGACGCCGACCCAGAGGTCCGGGTGATCGTGCACACCGGCAACGGTCGCGCTTTCCAGGTGGGAGCCGACGTCGAGGAACTCGACGGTGACGCGGTGCTCCAGTTCCAGGAGACGATGCGCACCCTGGACCTCAAGTTGACAGGCTGGCACTGCGATGTCGGAAAGCCGATCATCACCGCGGTGAACGGCGTTTGTGCCGGTGGCGGTCTGCACTGGGTCGCGGACGCGGACATCGTCATCGCGTCGTCGGACGCCAGCTTCGTCGACCCGCACGTCTCGATCGGCCAGGTCAGCGCGCTGGAGACCATCGCGCTGATGCGCAAGGTGCCCGCCGAGGCCGTGCTGCGAATGGCACTCGTCGGTAGCCATGAACGCCTCAGCGCCCAGCGCGCCTATCAACTCGGCATGATCAGCCAGATCGTCGATCCTCCCGAGAGGCTCCGTGATGTCGCGCAGGAACTCGGCGAGAAGATAGCCAGAAATTCGCCCGCGGCGATGCGCGCGACCAAGCGTGCGCTGTGGGGAGCGCTCGAACATGGGCTCACCGACGCCTGCCGCGAGGGCGCCAAGCACCTGACGTCGATGTGGGGCCATCCCGACCAGAACGAGGGGCCTCTTGCGTTCGCCGACAAACGGCTTCCCAATTGGGCTCCGCTGGAGGCGGATTCATGAGTCTCGTCGAGCTGCTCGACGACCTGCCCGACGTCGCCGTGTACACACTCGGTTCTGAAGTGTCGTGTGACGGGCTACGAGCCAGCGCCGAACGACTGCGGGAGCTGCTCACCGAGACCGGTGTGGAAGCCGGCAACGTGGTCGCCGCCATGTTGCCCAACGACGCCACGACGATCGCCGGGCTGTTCGGAACGTGGCGCGCGGGTGGTGTCTACACGCCGCTCAATCCCAGGGCTGCAGACGCCGAAGTCGCAGCGCAGTTGAGTATCCTGCGCCCTGTCGCCATCATCACGACCCCTGATCTCGCGCATCGATTCTCGACGTTCCGACTGCCCGTAGCCACCGGACACGATCTGGCGTGGTCGCTGAATACCTCGTCCTGGCGGGCCCCCGATCCGCGGCACTATGACGATGCCGATGTCGCTCTGCTCCAATTCACCTCCGGTACCACCGGACCACCGAAGCCGGTGCCGCTGCGCCACACGACCGTCTTGGATTTGATCGACCGGCTGCTCACCAAGCTGCGCGGCGCGAAGACAGCCACAGACAAAGCCGGCCGGCCGCCGATGCCGAACCTCGTCCCGTTGTCCCTGTCGCTCTGGGCTGGCATCTACCAGGTGCTGTTCGCCTTCCGCGCAGGCGCAGGGGTCGTGCTGATGGACCGGTTCTCGCCTGCGGATTTCGCCGCCCTGGTGAAGCGACATCAGTTGCGTTCCACGGTATTACCGCCAGCGGCGTTGACGATGGTCCTGCATGACGACTCGGTGACCGACCTGTCGCCGCTGAAGATCGTGCGGTCGATCACCGCTCCCCTGTCGCCAGTTCAGGCAGGCAGATTCAGGGACAAGTTCGGCGTGATCGTCCTCAATTCGTACGGCCAGACCGAACTCGGTGGCGAGGTCGTCGGATGGTCGGCCGCGGACGCGCGTGAGTGGGGCGAGACGAAGCTCGGCTCGGTAGGACGGCCGCTATCCGGAATCGACGTCATGATCGCCGACGACGAGGTCATGGTTCGCACGCCGACCACAGCGGCCCGCAAGATCGACCCGGCATTCCTGGACAGGCTGACCGACGACGGCTGGTTCCACACCGGCGACCTCGGCTGGTTCGATGACGACGGCTTCTTGTGGCTCGACGGCCGGGTGTCGGACATGATCAACCGAGGCGGGCTGAAGGTGTTCCCCGGCACGGTCGAGGATGTGCTTGTCGCGGCCGACGGTGTGCGCGAGGCCGCAGTGGTGGGCGTGCCGGACGAGAGGCTGGGCGAAGTGCCGTGGGCATTCGTCGTGTGCATCGACGATTCGGTGTCCGAAGGCGGCTTGATGGCGTGGTGCCGTGAACGCTTGACCCCGTACCGGGTCCCCGCGCGAATCGTGTTCGTCGACGAACTTCCCCGCAACGACGTCGGCAAGGTGGTCAAACGGGACCTCGTCCCCGCTGACATCTGAACGTTCTCGGACTGCCTCCGGGTCAATTCACCACTAGCACGCATTCCGGGATCGATCACGTCGCGTCCATGGCGCACGGTTGACCGGCTGATTGAGAACGATCCCTCTCGATATAGGATAACGTCATTATCAAAGGCCACAATGTTCGAGGGAGCTTTCGATGGGTGGAACACCTCAGTTCGAGGTATGGGATGCCGACAACCACATGTACGAGACCATCGACGCCTATACGCGGTATCTACCGGAGAAGTACTCGGAGGCGCTGAAGTTCATCGAGGTAAACGGCCGTAAAAAGCTCCAGATCCTAGGCACGGTCACTGAATGCATCCCGAATCCGACCTACGAGGTCATCCCCACGCCGGGTGCTTGGTCCGATTACTTTCGGGGCGTCAATCCGGAGGGCAAGACGTTGCGTGAGCTCGCCGAGCCCATCCGTTGTCCCGACGAGTTTCGGCGTCCGGACCTTCGCCTGGCGTTGATGGACCGCCAGGGCGTCGACGGCGCGGTGATGTTCCCGACCACCGCGGGCATGCTGGAGGAACGAACCAAGTGCGACACCGAGCTGACCCACGCCGTCACGCACGCGTTCAACCGGTGGCTGCTGGACGATTGGACATTCAACTACCAGAACCGGATCTTCCCCGTTCCAGCGATCTCACTCAACGACCCCGCCCTCGGCGTCAAAGAACTCGAGTGGTGCCTGGAGAACGGCGCCAGGACAGTGTTGATCCGGCCGGCGCCGGTGCCGCGGGAGGACGGCACGTCGCGGTCACCGGCGCTACCGGAGTTCGACGACTTCTGGCGGTTGGTCGAATCGTCAGGCATTTCAGTGCAGATGCATAACTCGGACTCCGGCTACGAGCGTTACGTCGACGACTGGGAGGAAGCCTCGGAGTTCAACGGATTCGCGCTGAGCAAGCTGCGGGGCTTCATCTACGAGGAGAGCCGCAACATCTTCGACACGCTCGCGGCGTTCATCGCCCACAGCGTCTTCGAGCGGTTCCCCGGCGTGCGCATCGGCGTGGTGGAGAACGGCGGCTCGTGGGCGCACCGCCTGATCGACGTATTCGATCGGGTGTACCGCAAGAAGCCAGGAGATTTCAGCGAGCACCCCGCCGACACCTTCCGCAGGCACATCTGGGTCAACCCGTTCCACGAGGAAGACATGTCGCACCTCGTCGAGATCCTTGGCGCCGATCGGGTGATGTTCGGTTCGGACTTCCCGCACCCGGAAGGACTCGCCGAGCCCGCCGAGTTCGTCAAGGAACTCGCGAATCTGCCAGCCGATACCACTGCCCGGGTGATGGGCCGAAATCTCAAGGAGCTCATCGGCATCTGACGAACAAGGGGGACGGTATGACCATCGATCGCGTGGCTTTACACAAGAGGCTCGCCCACGCCAAGTGGGAGGCATACTCGAAGGTCACGGAGACGAACTTCGTCACCTACGGCGACGAGTGGATCTACGCACCCGACGCCGTAATGATGTGCCCCCTGTTCAACGGTGGCGTTGCGCAGCCGATGGCTGACCTCTTTTCAGACGAGCTGGCAGCGGCTATCGCCAAACACGCCCCAGATGGTGACATGCTCACCCCCGAGTTTCGTATGTGGTGGAAGCACATGCCGGACTTTCGAATCGTCGCGCCGTTCGAATGCGATGTCTTCGACTGGGGCTTCGTGGCCCGCGACACCTACGCGGGAACGCTCGCCGACGGGACGGTGCTGGAATTGCGCGAGTGGGACTACATCTGGACCAACGAGGACGGGCACATCAGTCGATGGGACTGGTTCGTGGACTCTCGTCAGTGGTACCCGTTCCTGGCGCTCATCGGCCTGGATCCCGCCGAACTCACCTTCCAGGGTTACACCATCAACTTCCTGCGTGAAGGTGGCGTCCGAAGCTGACTCGTGGCAGCCCGCGCTCGACGCCGGTGGCGTAGAAGGTTGAATTGCCTCGCGCCGCTTGAGCATCCATGTCGAACTGCGGTGGCACAATGACAACGCAGTCGGGCGCGAGAGCCAGCACCGCGTCGAGATTGTCGGTTGCCACAACACCGACATCCGTGACACCACACAGGCGACCCGCATCCACTCCCGACTTCTCAGGCCTCGCCACCTTGACCCTGACGAGCTCCAATGTGGGATCGGCGATGATCGCCCGGAGTGCCTCCTTTCCGGTCAGAACCGGTGCCCACGTGCAAAATCGATACATTCGAGAGTTCTCAACTGCTGCGATTCCGAGTCGAGATGTCCGCCTTTCCTGTCGTTTCACACTGTCCGCGGCGTAAGGTTAAACGTCTCGTACCAATGGTGAGAACGATTGTTCTCCACTGGGCGGCACCCAGAACACCAAGAACGTTGCAACGTTCTGTTGGCGTGAGTCTCAGCTGCCGACGCCACCCTCGCGCAAGAAGTTGACCGTGTACTGCTGGCTCGTCAAACCCTTCGGATCGAGCCCGACGAGTCCCAGCAACTGTTCCCACTTGTCGGAATCGACGAACCAATCCCAGCGGGTCACTTTGCCGTCCTCGTTGACCCAGATGTAGTCCCACTCGCGCAATTCCAGCACTGTCCCGTCGGCGAGCGTTCCCGCGTAGGTGTCGCAGGACGAGAAGCCCCAGTCGCCGGCAACACATTCGAACGGACTGACGAGGCGATAGTCCGGCATGTGCTTCCACCACATTCGCCATTCCGCGGTGAGCATGTCTCCGTCGGGCGCGTACTTGGCCATCGCCGTCGCCACCTCGTCGGAGAACATCTCGGCTGCCGACTGGGGGGCGCCATCGTTGAAGTGGGGGCTCATCATCACGTAATCGGTTGCAAAGACGAACTTCTCACCAAAGTTCACGTGGCGGCCGCGGTCAATGGGCTTCGCATAACCCTCCCATTTCTGGAAAGCAATCTCTTCGTTCAAGGCCACGCGATCGCTGCTCATGTCTTCCTCTCCACTAGCCCAGCTCGGCGAATGTTTTCAGGTACGGCCACGCGATCGCCGGGGGTATTCCTCCGCACAGCGGATTGATGTTGAACACCTCGCCTGCGGCAAGGCGTTTTCGTGCTTCGTCGACTGACAGGATCACGTGAGACGTTGATTCGTACCGCAACTCGTCGACAGTCTTGGCGGTGGTGATATTCGCCGATACGGTGTTGTCGGGATTCCATTGCGAGTAGGCCATCGCGTCGTGCAGCAGGTACTGGCCGATCTCGTCCCACGCCGCGTCGACATCCTCGGTGACAAAGCAATTGGTAGCCGCGTCCTTCTCGGGTATCAGCATGAAACCCGGTTCGAAACCGTTGTCCCGGCATGCACTTTCGTACGCCTCCCGCATTCCGGGAACACCCCCATTGGCGAGCAGCCCAAGACCGTTGCGGCCTGCGCGACGTGCGGCAGCGAGGCTGGCACCGCCCCAACTCATCATGGGACCTTCGGGGGTTCGGGGCTGCGGGGTCACCTTCATCCGCCGGCCGGCGTGAATGACCTCTTCTCCCGCGAGGAGGCGCCGAAGCAGCCCAAGTTTCTCGTCTGCCAGCCGCCCGCGATCGGATAGCGACAGTCCAAAGTGGTCGTATTCTTCCTGGCGGTAACCGATCCCGAATACATAGGTCGCCCGGCCGGCACTGATGTGATCCAGGACTGACATGTCCTCTGCCAAGCGCGCGACGTCGTAGAACGGAAGGAGGATCACCAAGTTCAGGATCAACTGCTCGGTACGCGCGGCGATCGCCGCGCCGAGCAGCAGCGGCGACGGGAGATAACCGTCGTCAGCGCAGTGATGCTCGCACAAGACGGCAGCAACGCACCCGCGGGTCTCCGCCCACGCAGACATCTCGCTGGCCGCCGCGTACAGCTCGGTCGGGGATGCACCGATCGACGGTGCCCGCATGTCGAAGCGAAGGGTGAACATCTCGGTGTCTAACTTCCCTGGCGGTCGTCGGAACCCATGACTTCGGTGGACATCTGCATGATCAGTCGGACCACCTCGTTGCGTGACATGGACTTGAAGAGCTCGAAGGCCATCCGAATGTCGTCGCCGGTGGCGATTGTCGGTCCGTTACCGAGGTTGGCGAACGCCTCGTCGACGACGCTTGCTGCGGTGACCGCGCCCTCGGGGACCTCGTCGATAGACGCCAGCCGTCCGCGCTCGAACTCCAACTTGCGCAACGCCGGGGTGTCTGTCATACCGAGGACCAGTCCAAGCACATCAACACCCTTGTCGTGCAACTCCACCCACAAACCTTCGGTGAACACCATGTCGAACGCTTTGGTTCCACCGTAAGCCACCATGTTTCGGCCACCGGCCAGCGCGGCCCCCGATGTGAAGTTCACGATGCCGCCTCTCCTCCGCTCGACCATCTGGCCTGCGAAGTGGTGACACAACCGCATCAATACCAGGCAATTGCGTTGCAGTAGGTCTTCCGCTGCGGACACCGGATTGGCAAGGAAAGGCTGGTAATACGGATCACCGCCGGCGCAGTACACGAGCATGCCTATCTCGAGGTCGTCGGTCGCGTCGATGACTCTTTGCGAAGCGTCACGGTCGGTGAGGTCGACGGCAACTATCCGCGTCTCGGCATTGGTGCGCTCGCGAATGCCCTGAGCGACCTCGTCGAGCAAATGCTGGCGACGAGCGACGAGCATGACATTCACACCCTCGCTCGCGAGGCGCTCGGCGAACAGAGCGCCGACACCGTCGGATGCGCCGACCAACAGCGCCCACGGCCCATACTTCTCAGCGATGTCGGTCATGGCGCCGGAACCGCGATGACCGGACTGAGGTGTAGGCGCGACGAGCGATACGCCAACCGTCCGACGTGCGGACAGCGCAGTCGTCGTAGAACCCGACGGGATTCGCACCTGATCCGTCCTTGAGCAGGATCAGAGCATCAACGTACGTACGCATTGTCGCGGTGTCGCCATCGATGTCGATCACCTGATTGGTCATCCGGTGAAGCGTGTGGGCCGCCATGACGTGGGCCGCCTCCATGAACGCCGCCACCTCGGTGCCGCCCGTCCACTGACCGACCTCGCCGTAGTCCACCTGCGCGTCGTCAGTGAATACTTCGGTCAGAAGCGAGTATTGGTGACCATCGATCGCGGTTGCGTAGCGGTGCGTCAACTCGACGAGGTTCTCGCGGTCAGTCATCACGAGTCTCCGTTCGGGTGCACCACGATGCGCGGTGGTCCATCTGATCTGCGCGCCTGCTCTATTGCGTCGGGAACCTCGTCGAGACCGATGATTCTGCCGACGCTGGGCATCGGGTCGAGACGGCCTTCGACAACCGCATCCAAAACGCCATACCAGTCCTCCGGCATCGGGCCACCGCCGAACCGCAGGGTCAACCCTTGACGCGTGGCTTCGGTGATGTCCAAGGTGTCCCCGGTGTACCAGCCGCCGGCGCAGTAGATGCGGGTGTAGAAGTCCGCTTCCTTGACGAGGTCGTTGATCAGGCCGGGCGCACCGACGCATTCGAACACGACCGCCGTTCCGGCCAGCTTGTGGTCGGCGCGCACTTCACGGAAGGTCTCGAACACGGATCGGCCAGCCGGGTCATGCAGCACGTGCGCGCCAAAGCCAGAGCGCGCGAGGTCACGGCGGTCAGCCTGGTAGTCGGAGACGATGATCGGCTCGATCCCGCGCGCTGACAGCGCAGCGACCGCAGACAGACCGATCGCGCCCGCCCCGATGACAATCGGTATCTCACCCGGTTGAATTGCGGCAACGCGGACGTAGTACTCGCCGACCGCGAACGCGTCGACCACGGCAATGGCATCGCTCGAGATGGATCCGTCGACGACCTTCGCTGTCGCCTCGGGTACCACCAGTAGTTCACCGAAACTGCCTTGAGCATCCGGATGTTGACCGATGATGCGCAGACCGCCCGCACCGCCGTCGACCAAGCGGATCGGCATCGACGTCACCCGCGAGCCGATCGGGAACGCGTCACTGCAGCCAGGTCCGTGTCCGATGACCTCCCCAACGAACTCGTGTCCCATGACAATGTCGCGGTCGGCGTCGTAGAGCGACCGGCCGGTCGGGTCGTCGATAGCGAGCTCGGGATGGTCCATGAAATGCACGTCGGAGGCGCAGATCGCGGTGCTGAGCGTCTTCAACAGTAGATCACCCTGTCCCGGAACGGGATCCGCGGTTTCGCGAACCACCAGCTGGCCATCTCGCAGCACCACAGCGCGCAACCGAATCCCCGACTTTCTCTATTATCCGAGATATAGTTTTCGAACTACTGAATGACGGTAGAAGGCCCGTATGCGAGGAGTCAAGGATGCGCGGGGCGAATTCGGCACCGACGGAGCGTGTGCTCGACATCGTCGAGTTGCTCAGCAGAACAGGCAATCGCGAAATGCGGTTCTCCGACGTGGTGCGGGAACTCGACCTGTCCCAAGGCACCGCACACGCGATCCTCAAGACGCTGTCCGATCGCGGATGGGTCACGCGAGATCCCGTAGCCAAGACGTTCGCGCTGGGACCGACGCTGACCCTGGTGGCGTCCCGACTCGATGCGGCCCGACCGATGGCTCACTTGGCACGCGACGCGGCCCGACGACTTGCCGAGACCACCGCGATGCCGGCTTCTGTCATCGAGCGCATCGGTGACGAACTGCTGATCACAGCCTTCGAAAGACCCGCAGACGCATCAGTCACGCCGCTACCGAACGAACGCATCCCCTATGCGCCACCCTTCGGCGTCGGGTTCGCGGCTTGGGACACGCCCAGCGAGCGGCAGGCATGGGTGCGGCGCGGGGCTGCGGGCGATTCTGCATTGAGTGAACGGCTCGCCACCGTTCTCGATCGAACGCGGGAGCGTGGTTACGACGTCGACTGGATGACGCCGACGCTCGCGCAGGCCGCGCATGCGATCGGAACTCTGTCCGGCGACAGCCTTCCGCAGAACCTGCGCTCCATCATCGACCGGTTGCGCGTCGAGTTCACCTCGGCGGGATTGATTCCCGACGACAACACCCGCGGCGCGCATCCGGTGGCCACCATCTCCGCGCCCGTGTTGGACGACGACGGCCGCATTCAGCTCGTTCTCGCCGTACATCCGGTGCAGCCCATGACAACTCGTGAGGTGCAGATCGCCGCGAAGCCCTTGCTTCGCGAGATCGCCCGGCTCAGCCACCGCTGAACCGCAGATCGCACAGACACCCGGTAACGGTCGACCCTGGGCGAACCCGTTCCACGAGGAGGACATGTCGCACCTCGTCGACATCCTCGGCTCCGATCGAGTGCCGTTCGGCTAGCCGCCCGGCCCGTTGGGCCACTTGAGTAACGAGCCCCCATCGACCCTGATCTGTTGTCCGGTGATGTAGCGGCTCTCGTCGCTGGCGAGGAATACGGCGAGGTTGGCCATGTCCTCCGGCTCTATATAGGGAATCGGCATGGCCTGGAACAACGTGAACAGCGGTTCGGCCTCTTCACGGGTGGCCTGCTTGCCCTGCTGCGTGAGGTCAGGGCGGAACATGCTGTACATGCCGTCGTTCTGCAACAGATGGGTGTTGCAATTCGTCGGATGGATGGCGTTGACCCGAATCAGCCGATCCGCCAAGGCCAATGACATCTCCTCGACATACTCGATGATCACCCGCTTGCTCCAGCCGTAGCCACGGCCGCCGGGACCCATATTCGGATTGTCGGTGGTGCCCCGGATCATCCCGGCCGTCGAACCCGTGATGATCACCGACGAGCCATTGGCGAGATGCGGGACGGTGACGGCAACGGTGTTCATCACACCGAGCAGGTCGACGTCGCTCGCGTCCACGAACGACATCGCATCGTGCGGCCTGCCCATCGCCATGGGCAGGATGCCGGCGTTGGCGACGACAACGTCGATCTTGCCCAAATCGGCAAGGCCCGCATCGACCGCTTCGCGCAACTCGTGACGCTCCCGCACATCAGCGATCTTCGCGAGCACGCGACGGCCCACCTCCTTGACCGACCGCTCCGTTTCGGAGAGATCGTCCGGCGTTGCCAACGGATACGGATTCGACGGGATGTCACGGCAGATGTCGACGGCGATGATGTCGGCGCCTTCCCTGGCCATGGCGATCGCGTGAGCACGGCCCTGGCCACGCGCCGCACCGGTGATGAAGGCGACCTTGCCTTCCAATCGTCCGGTCATGCAACTCTCCTTTTCTCAGACACCGAATCGAGCTCTCAACTCGTTTTTCAAGACCTTGCCGGTCAGGTTCCGCGGCAGCGCCGTCACCACTTCCAACCGCTCTGGTGATTTGTGACGGCTCAAGCCCTGTGCCCGGCAGTGCTTTGCCAAATCCGACAGCGTGACCGTTGTGCCCGCCTCGGCGACGACGACGGCGCAAACCCGTTCCCCGGTAACTGGATCCGGAACGCCGATGACCGCGACGTCGGCCACCGCGGGGTGGCTGGCCAACGCGCCCTCGATCTCCAGCGCTGAGATGTTCTCGGCATTGCGGATGATGGCGTCTTTGAGCCGACCCGTGATGATGATGTTGCGATTGCAGTCCACCAGTCCGCGATCACCGGTGCGAAACCAGCCATCGGCGTCGAAGGTGCCGGCGTCCAGCGAACTGTCGACGTAGCCGAGGAAGCATTGCGGTCCCTTGAGCCGCAGCTCGCCTTCCTCGCCAGGCTTCACCTCGCGCTCGTCCTCACCGACGACTCGCACCGATACCCCCGGCACGGGTGGACCAACGGTCCGATCGAGAAGTTCGACAGGAGCCTCGGGAGTCTGGGAGGTAGCGACAGGAAACTCCGTGAGACCCCACGAGTTGGCCACCCCGTTCACCGGAAATGTCTGGCGCACTTGACGTCCCAACTCAGCGGTGATGGGCGCCCCGCCCCCGACGCAGCCGCGTAGGTCCGGATAGAGCGGTTCGGTTCCGTGTGCACGTTGCGCCGCCATGAAAGCGACGAAGAAGGGGGTCGCGGTGCCCAGCAGTGTCGGGCGGTGCCTTGCGATGGCCTGGGGCGTCGTCGCGGGGTCGAACGAGTCGAAGAGAACCAGCCGCATTCCGGTGCGCAAGCTCGCCGCCAACATCGCGGCTCCGCCGATGTGCGATACGGGGAACGGGATCGGGTTGACGTCTCTGCTCGATGCGCCGACGATGCCGACCACTCCCTCGGACCCGGCGATCACCGATCGATCACAGTGACGAGCACCTTTGGGCGCCGCGGTCGTGCCCGACGAGAAGTAGATCCAGCGGCAGTCGTCGTCTGAGGACGGTGGTGACGGCAACTGGGCGGGGTCGCCCGTCGGCACGCGCAGTCCGTCCGAGATTGGCATCTCGTGATCGATCACCACGACCGACATCGGTCGCTCTGCCGCGAGACGTTGCGCGAGCGCGGTGTGGTCGAACCCTCGCCAACACCCAGGAACTATCAATGCTTCGGTGCCCAGCTGGGTTGTCACGAATCGGACTTCGCTTTCGCGCCAAATCGGCAGGATCGGGTTCTGCACGGCGCCCAATCGGGCGAGCGCCACCATCACCACCATGGTCTCCAGCGTCGTCGGCAGCTGCCAGGACACCATGGAACCGTCGCCGACTCCGCGCTCATACAACGCCGCTGCAGTGCTTGACGCGCAATCGCGCAGCTGTGAATTCGTCAAGGTTCGACCGAAGTCGTCGGTGAGCACGACACGCTCGGGATACGTACGCGCCGCCGCTTCGACCAGGTGCCAATAAGTTTCGGCCATCAGCGACTCGGCAGCAGCAGCCGGCGCTTGGCCAAGATGTTCCGCATCATTTCATTGCTTCCCCCGGACACCGTGTACGCACGGGACCACAACCAGCATTCACGCAGACGCCGTTTGGCCTCTTGCACTGCCGAATCGGCGGCCACCGTGCACACCATCGCGGCGAGGTCGGCGCCATATGCCGAAACCCTGTGGTACGTCTCGGCGAAGCTCAACTTGGCGATCGACCCGTCACCGGGTTGCTCGGTGCCGACGATGAGTCGTTCGACATGATCGTCGATGAAGGCCTTGGCCACTTCGACTTCGACGGCCAACTCGGTCACGGTCTGCATGATGTCCTCATGTTCGAACGCCGGTCTCCCGTCGAGAGTGGCGTTGCCCGCGACCATCACCAGATCATCGATCAGCAGCTCGAGTAGGACGACGTTTCCGCCGATGCCAAACCGTTCGAAATCCAAGCCCGCCATGATGATCGACCAGCCTTGGCCGGTCTCACCGATCAGGCTGCTGGCCGGCACCGTGACGCCGTCGAGGAACACTTCGTTGACCTCGATCGCTTCATTGATCGTCCGGATCGGACGCACCTCCACGCCGGAAGCGGAGAGGGGCACAGTGAACACGGAAAGGCCGTGATGGCGGGACGAAGTGGGATCGGTGCGGATCAGGGCGAGGCCCATGTCGGCCCAATGCCCGTCGGTGATCCACGTCTTCTGACCGCTCAGCACCCAGCTGCCGCCGCTCTGCTGCACGCCCCGGCTGCGGACCGCGGCGATATCGCTACCCGCGTCGGGCTCGCTCAGCAGCTGACACCACACATGCTCGCTGCGCCGCATCGACGGCAGCAGTGCAGCCTTCTGTTCGTCAGATCCGAAGTGCAGCAGCACATGTGCTGCAAGGTTGACCTGGTCGACGGGCCGAGGGGCACGGGCCCGCAGGACCTCCTCACTGACAATCCGGTCATGCAACGGATGGTGATCAGCACGCCCGCCGTACTCGACGGGCCAGTCGGCTCCGACGAAGCCCGCGTCGAACAGCGTCGCAAACCAGCGGCGCAGTTGCGCCTCCTGCTCGGCGTTCTCCGGAGCCCGCCACCCTTCCCGTGCCTCGAACGGCGGCGCATGTTCGACGATATGCGCCCTGACGCGGCGCCTGAAGTCGGCCAGCTGCGCTTCGGTGGGCCGGGCGCCCAGGGCGCTCACCAGCCGGACCTCTGCGCGATGAGCGCACGGCTCGAGCGGGCGGTGCCGAGCAGATATCCGTTCGTGAACACCCGGCGCAGGTCGTGGTGCAGGGGGTACTCCCAGGTGAATCCGATGCCGCCCGACAACTGCATGCACTCGTCGACGGCCGCGGCGGCTTTCGCGCACACGAATGCGTGTGCAGTGCTCGACAACGTGATCGCGGACGTGTCCCCGGACGCCAGAGCGCGGGCGGCCTTCAGGATGATCGCACGGGCCTTGGTCTCGAAAACCAGAAGATCGACCAGCCGGTGTTGCACCGCTTGGAAACTCGCGATCGGCGCACCGAAGGCGATGCGCTCCCTGAGGTAGGCGACCAATCGTTCGAACGTGGCCGCCATAGCTCCCAGCGAGTCCGCACTGAGCAGGACCCTGGCCACCGCGAGCAACTCATCTGCGCGTTCCGGCCCACCGATCAGCACGCTGTCGGCGCCGGAGATCTCGACACGCCACGCCGGTCGGTGGACATCCAACAGCTCGCCGTCCGGACTCCTCGGCATTGTGTCGGACACTTCGAACAGATGAATTCCTTTGTTCCCCAATGTGATCAAGATGTCTATCGCGTCACCTTGCGTCACCCGGACGGTGTCCCCGGCCAGCGCGCACCCCGCCGATGCCGTCCCATCGAGCATCGCGGGCAACCACCGGTCGCGCAGCTCCCCCGGGGCCGACGTCAACGCCGCGGCGGACAGGACACAACCGAACCACGCCGACGAGTTCTGCGCGCGGCCTAATTCTTCGGCGATGACAGCCGTCTCCACCGGACGCCATCCGCTGCCGCCGAGCCTTTCCTCGACAAGCAGTCCCGTCCAATCCATGGCCGCGAGCTCTTTCAAGGAGTCCTGGGCCAGGCGTCCGGTCAGAAAATCGCGGGCCGCTTCCCGCAACAGATCGAGGTCGACATCACCCTCGTCCGCATCACCCATTGAGTTACCGGCTCCGAGTGAGCAACGCATCGGCGTTGTCGCGCATGATGCGCTTCTTGGCGGCATCGTCGAGCGGGTCGAGCAGCTTGACGAAGTCCGCGGGCGCGGCCAGCCCTTCGGCATGGGGGTAATCCGAGCCCATCACCAGGCAGTCGTCGTAACCAAGGCCGGCGACGATTGCGGGAATATCGTCCTCCGGATAGGGCACCACCCGTACGTGATTGCGGAAGATGAGAGAGGGCCGCTCCGTCAACTTTCCGCCGATCCATGGACCGTTGCGCCCCATGCCACGACTCTTGTCCATGTGCTTGGTGAAGAAGGGGACCCACTCGGCCCCGTGCTCGGCGACCAACACGTTCAAGCCGGGGAAGCGCCCGAAGAGATTGTCGAAGATCAACGCCGAGAGGGTGTCCTCGATCGGACGCTGGCCATAGATGTTCATCCACTGCCATGCCGACATGTGCCACGACGCCGGATCCGCGTTCTGCCCCCAGGCCGGTGAGATCGCATCGAAGTACCAGAAGGGCATGATGTGGAACACCAGGACGCAACCGGCCTCCTGGAGTCGGGCGTAGATCGGATCGAAGTAGGGATCGCCGGGGGATCGACCGTAGGCCGGACCGGTCGGCAGCAGAATGAACTTCGCGCCCTGCGCGATCAACGCCTCTGTTTCGGCGACGGCCAGGTCGAGGTCTCGAAGCGAAAGCAACCCGGTGGCATACAGGCGGTCCTCGTGGTTGAAGCCCCACTCCTCGTCGAACCATCGGTTGAAAGACCGGAGATTCGCATATAGCGCCGTGGTGTCGTCGACATAGTGCTCGGCGGACAGGGCCATTCCACTGGGATAGATGACCATCCGCTCGACGTTCTGCTTCTCCATCACCGCGAGCCGTGCGGCACGCTCGATGTACTCGGGCTGCATGGGCTGCGGCTCGTAGGATTCCTCGGGGTTGCCCGAACCCATCTGCTTCAGCATCTCTTTCAGGGAACCCGGGCGGTACGCGACATCCAGGCCCAACCCCCCTTCGCTGTTGAACGTCGCGACGCGGTGGCCGGCGAGGATCACCTCGACCCCGTCCGCTCCACGCACGGTGGTGATGGCCCGATCCTGAAATTCTTTGGGCAGGTAGCGGGTAAACGCGTCGCGTGTCTCGTAGCAGTGCGTATCGCAGTCGAAGATCCCGTAGTCGAGTTTCGTCGTCACAGTGCGGCCCCTTCATGCGAGAATGCAGATTCTCCTATTTCAGAAAAGATACTATCCTCTTCCGGGAATGCCTATCCCGGGTCGGGCCGGGCGTACCTGGAGGCAGCGCAAGCGATGAATGAAGCCGACGAGCTCCGACAAGCGGTTCGGGAGTTCCTCGAGGTCGTGTCGCCTGCCGCCCGGGTCCGCGAACTCATGGCCACCGAGGCGGGCTTCGACCCGGCGGTATGGCGCCAAATGGCCTGCGAGCTGGGACTGCACGGCATTGCCGTGCCCGAAGAATTCGGAGGGGCCGGCGCCACCATGTCCGAACTCGCGGTCGTGTTCGAGGAAATGGGCGCCGCGCTGCTGTGCGCCCCGTTTTTCTCCACCGTCGCCCTCGCAACTCAGGCGATCCTCTGCAGCGGCGACACGGCCGCTATGAAGGACTATCTTCCCCGCTTCCTCGACGGGTCAACGACCGCAACCCTGGTTCTCAATGGTCGCCTCGACGCGTGGGATCCACACGCCGTCAAGCTTTCTGCTCGCGAGGATGATGCAGGCCACGAGATTTCTGGAGTGGCCGACCTTGTCCTCGACGGTCACACCGCCGACGTTGTACTCGTAGCCGCGAATACGGCTGCGGGTGTATCGCTGTTCGCCGTCGACGCGAGTGCCGATATGTTGACGCGCGAACCTCTGGCCACACTCGACCGCACGCGCAAAGTCGCCCGCCTTCGGTTCGACCGTGTTCCCGCCCGCCTTATCGGGACAGACGGCGACGCGGCGGCAGGCCTCGCTCGCACGTGCGACCTGGCCACCGTCGCCCTGGCCGCCGAGCAGGTGGGCGGGGCGCAGCGATGCCTCGATATGGCCGTGGCATACGCCAAGGAACGGATCCAGTTCGGTCGTGCCATCGGCAGCTTCCAGGCGGTCAAGCACAGGTGCGCGGACATGCTCGTCGCGGTCGAGGGGGCACGCTCCGCCGCGGTGCACGCCGCACAGGTCGCCGCGGGTGACGAGCTGCCGGTGGCGTGCTCGGTCGCCAAGATGGCCTGCTCGGAGACTCTCCTGCAGGTGTCTCTCGACAACATGCGTATCCACGGCGGCATCGGGTTCACCTGGGAGCACGACGCTCACCTCTACGTTCGGCGGGCCAAGGCCACTGAACTGATCTTCGGGAGTCCTGACCACCATGCCCAACGCCTGGCAGCCCTCGTCGAACCATCGTCAAGCCATTGACCCGGAAGGACCATCGTGACCATCTCCTACTCCCTGGAGCTACCGACCCAGCGCGTCGATTCCGTATCGGAATTCGTTACCGCCGAGGCCATCTCGGAGATCGCTCGCATCGCGGAAGCCAGTGGGTTCGGTGCGGTGCACGTCACCGATCACCCCGCGCCCGATGCGAAATGGCTCGATCACGGTGGACACCATGCACTGGACCCCTTCGTTGCTCTGTCCTTTGCGGCCGCGGCCACGGCTGACGTGAAGCTGCTGACCAACGTCTACATCGCCGCGTACCGCAATCCTTTCCTCGGCGCGAAGTCGATCCAGAGTCTCAGTGTGCTGTCTGGCGGCCGCCTGATTCTCGGCACAGCTGCCGGTTACCTAAAGCCCGAATTCAGGGCGTTGGGAATCGATTTCGACACCCGCGGCGCGCTGCTCGACGAGGCGCTCGACGTACTGGACAAGGTTCTGACCGGAGAGGTCGTCGCCTACGATGGAACGTCGTTCTCCGCCCGCGGTGTCCGACTGTATCCGGTTCCAGCGACTCCGCCGCCTGTCTGGGTCGGCGGCAACAGCAAGCCCGCTGTGCGACGTGCGGTTTCGCGCGCCCAGGGCTGGGCACCGTTCAACACGTTCGGTTACGCAACAGCGTCACGCACCGCGGAGATCTCCACTATCGAGGAGTTGGAGGCGGCCATCGCTTGGGCCAACAAGTACGCCGCCGAGATCGGCCGCACCGCGCCACTGGACATCTGCTTCTCGGCGGGCAATCTGCTCGACGACAGCAGATCAGCCGACGAACGCCACGCGACGATCGAGAAACTGGAAGCGGCCGGCGTCACCTGGTTGACGATTGCGCCGGAAGGCACGGACCGCGCGGAGTACACGGACCGGGCCCGCGCATTCGCGGGCGAATTCATCACGCCATGAGGCTGCCGGGCGCAAAGGCGTCGACGCTGACGCGCCGATGTGCGAACAGCCAACGCTCGTCGGTCGGGGTCAGCACGTCGCGGTAGCGCCCCCAGTGGTCGAGGCCGATATCGGTGTGCACCGCGAAATAGCTGCTGACATCGACACGGTGTTCGGTAACGGTGGCGAAGCGGATGCTCGACACATGATGGCGGACGTACGTCGGCGCCCGCTTCGATGGATCACGCTCTTGCCCCAACGCCGCAGTCAGTCCCGCTTCGATGGCACTCGGACCTATCAACGGTTCTGCGCCACCGGTGAACTCGAGGACACCGTCGGCGGCAAAACACGAAGCCAGCGCACGCAGGTCGAACCGATCGGTAGCAGCGGTGTAGTCCGCGAGTGTCTGCCGAACCGACTCTCGGACCGCGAGTTCCCAGCTCTCCATTTCGCCTCCGTGTAAACAAGGGTTGTCGGAACACGATAACCTTGGTTCTCATGCCGCAGCCGAGCCTCGACGACCTCCTCAACCCTATGACGACCGCACTTGTCACCCAGGAGTGCCAGGGCGGTGTCATCGGACCCCAAGCCGGCCTACCGATGCTCGCCGACGAGGCGCGCCGCGAGGCGATCCCCAATATCGCCAGGCTGCTGCCGGCGGCCCGCGCTGCGGGTGCCGCCGTGGTGCATTGTCTCATCCAGCGACGACCCGACGGCCGCGGATCGAACAGCAACGCCAGGTTGTTCGCGGCGGGTAAGTCGTTCCAGACCGACCTGACTCCCGGCAGCCCCGGGGCTTCAGTATTGCCGGAATTTGGGCCGGAGCCAGGCGATTTGATCCTCACCCGGCTTCACGGCGCCGGACCGATGACGGGCACGGACCTCGATTCCGTGTTACGCAATCTCGGGATCAGAACGATCGTCGGAGTAGGGGTTTCCGTGAATGTCGCGATCACGAACTTCACCATGGATGCGGTCAATCGCGGATATCAATTCGTCCTTCCACGAGACGCCGTCAGTGGTTTTCCCCGCGAGTACGCCGATGCGGTCATCGACAACACGTTGTCGCTGCTCGCCACCGTCACGACGACCGACGCGGTCATCGAGTCGTGGGCCTCCCCTGCTCATTGACCCGCCCGTTGTGGATAGTCGGCAACCGAGGTGATAACGTCATTTCCACTTAGCGTAAATGCTCATATCCGCAGCTCTGAGGAGGGTTCCGCGACATGTCTTCCCGGTCCTTACCGTACCCGGTCTTCGATATCGACAACCACATGTACGAGACGACTGACGCGCTGACCAAGTACCTGCCCAAGGAACACCGCGGCAAAGTCGGCTATGTAGAGGTCAACGGGCGACCCAAGCTCGTCGTCAAAGATCACATAAGCCACATGATCCCTAACCCGACGTTCGAAAGAGTGGCAAGACCTGGTAGCGCTGAGGATTACTTCCTCGGCAACAATCCCGAGGGACTCAATTTCCGTGAGTTCATCGGCGAGGCAATGGATGTCATCCCCGCGTACCAGGCGCCCGCACCGCGACTGGAGCTGATGGACGAGCTGGGCATTGACCGCTGCGTGATGTATCCGACGCTGGCCAGCCTCATCGAGGAACGGACCACGGACGACGTAGTGCTCACCCACGCCATCATCCACGCGCTCAACGAGTGGATGCACGAGCACTGGACGTTCAACTACCACGACCGCATCTTCGCAACGCCGGTCATCTGCCTACCTCTAGTCGACGAGGCCATCAAGGAATTCCACTGGTGCCTCGAACGAGGCATGAAGACCTTCCTGGTGCGACCGGCGCCGGTGCCGAGCCGGTTCGGGGGGTCGCGATCCATGGGCCTGCCCGAGTTCGACCCGTTCTGGCAGGAGGTCGTCGACGCCGGCCTGCCGGTGACCATGCACGCATCGGACAGTGGCTACCAGAAGCACCTGATGGAGTGGGAGGGCGGCGATGAGTACCTGTCCTTCAAGCCCAGCGCTCTGCGGGAAGTCGTGATGGGCCACCGCGCCATCGAAGACACACTCGCGGCGATGATCTGTCACGGTGCCCTGTCCCGATTCCCCGACTTGAAGATCCTGTGCGTGGAGAACGGCAGCGGATGGGTGCGCAACTTGCTCGAGCAGCTCAACACCGCTTACAAGATCATGCCGAAAGAGTTCGACGAGCATCCGGTCGAGGTGTTCAAGCGCAACATCTACATTCATCCATTCCTCGAGGATGACCTCAAGGGGATCATCGAGATCATGGGCGAGGACCACGTGATGTTCGGATCGGATTTCCCCCACCCGGAGGGCATCGGTGATCCGCTCAGCTTCGTCGACCGTCTCGACGGCGTGTCGGATGCGGCGAAGGCGAAGATCATGGGCGGAAATGCGATGGAGCAGCTGGGCATCAAGGTGCCGGTGTGACCGAGGTATCCACCGGTCCCGTTGTTTACGAAGGGGTTTCCGGGTTCGAAGCACATGTCGGCGAGCACCTCGGTTACAGCGGGTGGCATCAAATCACACAGCAGGAGATCGACTTGTTCGCCGAGGCGACGGGCGATCACCAGTGGATCCATGTGGACACCGAGAAAGCAGCCAAAGGTCCGTATGGCAAAACCATCGCTCACGGCTATCTCACCCTGTCGTTGGTTCCCATTCTGGTGCAACAGATTTACCGGGTCAGCGGACTATCGATGCAAGTCAACTATGGCTCCGACAAGCTCCGTTTTCCTGCGCCGGTTCCTGTCGACTCCCGTATCCGCGCCGGCGCCGAACTCATCAAAGTGGAGCGCACCGACAAGGGCGCGCGAGCTACGGTCCGGGTCACCGTCGAAGTGGAGGGATCGGACCGGCCCGCTTGCGTCGTGGACACCATCGCCGCCATGGTCGACTGACGCCTGAGCACGCCGGAAGGTGTCCGCTACTTCGGATCCAGCGTGAACGGGATTTCGATGAAAAGCGGCCGGTTGACTCCACAGGCGCCGCTGGGCCCCGCGGTGGTGTCCCATCCGACATACTTGCCTTTGATGTTCGGGTCTTCGTAGAACTTGATGATCTGC
Organism: Mycobacterium sp. OAE908; assembly: GCF_017872775.1. Taxonomy (NCBI): domain Bacteria; kingdom Bacillati; phylum Actinomycetota; class Actinomycetes; order Mycobacteriales; family Mycobacteriaceae; genus Mycobacterium; species Mycobacterium sp. OAE908. The sequence goes on along the minus strand of NZ_JAGGJL010000002.1, from coordinate 183,862 downwards.
TTGCCAGTCGCCGCCGTCCCGTCAGCGCATCGCATCCAATCGTCGAGAATGCGGGTGACAAACCACATCCGGCTGATGTAGACGATCTTGGCCGACCATCCCGAGTCGCTCGCCACCGTGCCAGTGCAGTCATAGGCTCCCGTGCAGGACGACGTGATGGTCCACGTCGAGATGACTGTCGCTTCGTCATGAAAGGACTCGTTCGTCTTGGCCCACTGACCATCGGACGTCGCCGTGTAACTGCCGTTGATGGCGGGATCGACGGCGGCGAAAGCGCTTGAAGTCGTTGGGATTCCCGCAGCGACCACGGCCACTGCCGTCATTGCGATGCCGCGCAGGGTGAGGTTCATGACGCAACGTACTTCGGCGCAATCACGAGGTCTTTCCAGCTGGACGGCTGGTCACCCGTCACCAGGTTCGACTGCTCGTGCATAGCACCGTCGGGCGTCAGATAGCGTCCCGTTCGCGGGTCGTAGGTGGTGACGGCCACGGACGGAGAGGCGGCCCCGGTGGTCGACGCGGAACTCGGTGCCGCAGGCACGGGGGCGGGTCCGGATTCGGACGGCTCAGGTGGATTCGATGCTGACGGCGGAGATCCCCCAGGTAGCGGCGTGCCCTCGATCGGCGCATAGATGTTGTCGTTGAGGCTCGTTCGATCGTCGGGCGGCACACCCTGCGCGACCAGATTGGGATCGAAAGGATTCGGACCAAGGGCATGTTGGCGCATCGCTAGCGGTTGGTACGGCTTGTCGCTGTCGCAGATCGCCACGGTGGGCGCACGCTTACCCGGATGTCCCATACACGGCAGATTGCGGGCGCCGCGCACAAGGATCGGTGAATCTTGCGGCAGCTTGCAATACAGACCGTCAGGGGTGTCCATGGTGGTGGTATCTGCCGGTGACCGCCATTGCGATGGCGGTAAGAAGCCCACGGTGCATGCCGGCGGATCGCTGATCTGAATCCTGAAGTCGCCCAGCGGGAGCCCCGTCGCGTTGTTGTTGGGGGCAATGGCCTGAAGATCGGCGAAGAACGGAGGTACCAGTACCAGCAGCTGTTCGAGGGAAGGCAAGTACGTCACTGCTACCTGACCCAGGCTCGTGAAGTTGGCCAACAACACCGGCAGTGTGGGCTTCACGCTCGTCAGCAGTGCAGACGCTTCGTCCAGCGCGGCGGGCGCCGACCGAAGAATGGCGCGTATCTGTGGATCGTTTTGGACGACTTTATCGGTCACGTTGGCGAGGCTATGTGTCCACGTCCGGGTGTCCTCCGACGATTCGACCTGGCCGTCCAGAAGCGGTCCGCTGTCATCGATCAGGGATCGCAGTTGTTGCACCACCCCGTGGCTATCGCGGGCCACCGTGGCCGACGAATCCAGAAGTGACCCCAGGTCATATCCGGCGCGGTTGAAGGCGTTGGCCGATTCGTCGAGCAGCGCCCCCACTTGGTCCTTGGGGATGCTGGCCAAAAGCGCGCTCGTACGGTCGAGCATCGGCCCGACGGGTTGCGGGATCTCGGTATTCGTCATCGCGATCACCGACCCGTCATGTAGATACGGCGGGGCATCACTGCGCGGCCTCAGGTCCACGTATTGCTCGCCGATGGCCGAGATGCTGCGCACCTGCGCCGCGAGGTCGGCGGGAATTTTCGGAGAGGTGCCGATTCTCAGCGTTGCGCGCGCGCCCCGTGCGGTCAGCGCGACGTCGGTGACCTTGCCGATTTGAACACCGCGATACGTCACGTTGGCAAGCGGATAAAGGCCTCCGCCCCTTGGCATTTCCATGGTGACGGTTATGCGTCCAATGCCGAGCAGAGTGGGAGCCTGCAGGTACACGGCGACCATGGCTACCAGCCCGATGACCGATGCTATCGAGAAGATGATCAGCTGGGTTCGAACGAAGCGCGTCAGCATCAGCGCGGCCTCGACTCGATAGGGGCCGGCTGGGCAGGCTGTCCCGAATCGCCGGCGGCAGGTGCGGGATCACCGCCTGAGGGCGCAGCCGGTGCCAGCGGTGCGGTCAGGGGGTTGTAGAACGCGTCGTAGCCGGCGTCCCCGGGAGCAGGCACCAGCAGCGCGTGGTCGTTACCCCAGCGCGTACCGGCGAACAGTGTGCGCTTCAGTCGCGGCACGGTGAGATCGAATACGGCGAAGAGATTCATGTAGTCACCGCGAATTCCACGATCGATGAGGTTCTGCCCAAACGGCATAACCGGCAGAAAAGCGAGCGCGTTGTCGATGTCGGGTCCGACATCGGCGAGTGCTTTCACGGTGGGAGCGAGATTCGACAGGTCTCTGACCAGGTCGGCTTGGGTGTCGTTGACCACGGATACCGTGGTTCGACTGAATCCGCCCAGCCGGTCCAACGCCGTCGTGAATTTGGGTCGCTGCTGGTTCAGCACATCAAGAGCAGGAGGGATTTCGGAGAGCGCTTGTCGCACGACGTCGCGCTGCACGGTCAGGGTGCCCGACAGGCGATTGAGGGCTTCTATTGATGCGATGACATCGCCGCGCTGAGCATCGAAGACGCCTACGAACCTGTCGAGGCGAGTCAGCAGATCACGAGTCTCGGATTGCCGCCCGCTCAGAGCGATGTTGAAGCTATGGATGATGTCTCCGACCTGTCCAAGGCCACCGGAATTGACCACCGTCGACAAGGTGGACAGCGTGCGCTCGGTGGATGGGAACGCGGTGGACTGCGTGAGCGGAATGGTCGCGCCTGGCTCCAATCGTCCCCGTGGAGATTGGCCGAGTGGTGGATCGAGTGCCACGTGCATCGACCCCAGCAGGCTCGTCTGACCCACGGTTGCAACGACGTTGGCGGGAACCACCACATCTGGACGTACAGAGACCTCGAGATCGGCATGCCAGCCCTCGACCGCCATCTGCGCGACGCTACCGACGACGACGTCGTCGACCATCACCGGTGAATTCGGCTCCAGTGTACCGACATTGGCCACTTCTACGTGATAGACGGCGGCACCGGAACCACGGCCGACCGCTCCTGGCAGCGGAAGCGAATTGACTCCTTGAAAGGCACAGCCTGCCGATGTAAGCACGACGCAGCCAGCTGTTGCGATGCCCGTACGTAAAGTACGACCGAATCTCATTGCGACGGAGTCCCTCCGGGAGACGGCATAGCATCGGACGTCGGCGCCTCGGCAGGTAACGGTGCTGGGGCTGCCGGTGATGCCGGCTGTGGTGGCAGCATCAATTCCTGCAGACCCGGAGGTGCGGATGGCGGCTTGGGCGGACCGTATCCGGGGGGTGGGGGAACGTCACCCGCTCCGGTGAAAGCCGAAACGGCAGGCGGGGTTTCGGGCGGACTCGGTCGACCGCCACCATTCGGCGCGAGGGCCGGATCGGTATACAAGAGATTCTCCGGCGGCGGAGCCGGGGTCAGGACCGGGTTGATCGGGAGCGGAATGTAGTTGAAGTTCAACTGTTTGAGGGCGGGTCCAAGGTACTGCGCGCACAGTTTGGCGGTGTCCGGTGCGGTGGCGTTCTCAACGGCTCCGATGGCACCGCATAGGAACTGGACGGGATTGCTGATATTGGACAGGGTGAAAATGCCCGTTGCGCCTCCGTCGCGGGGGTCGAACATGTTCAAGGTGTTCGCGATTGCGGTCGGAGCGACATGCAGGATCTGCTCGAGGTCCTTGCTGTGATCAACGACGTTCTGGGTCACATTGGCGAGTCGCTGAATCTGCTCCGCTGTCTGCTGACGGGTTCCCCGGACGAAGCGCTGTACTTGATCGACCACTTCGGAGACGTTGGTCAACGCATTGTCGAGGTCTGACCTGCTGCCGTCGAGCACGCTGGTCAGCGTGGCTAACCGACCCTGGAACTGGACGATCTGCATGCTGCTGTCGCGCAAGGCCGAAATGAACGTCTGCAGGTTCTTGATGACGTCGACGATGTTGCCGCTTCCGTCGGCGAGGATGCGTCCGACGCCGGAAAGCTGGGCCAGGGTTTGGCGTAGTTTGTCACCATTGCCGGCCATCGCGTTGGCCGCGCTGTCGACGAACCTGGCCGTTGCCGTGTCGGAAACGCCGCTGCTGGGACCCAACTCGGTTGCCAGGCGGGTGAGCTGAGCTTTGACCTCATCCCATTCGACGGGCACCGCGGTTCGCGCGACGGGGATCTCAGTGCCATCCGGCATCTGCGGGCCGCTGTCCTCGTAGGCCGGGGTCAATTGCACATATCGCGCCGAGATGAGGTTCTGCGCAACGATCACAGCCTTGGCGTCGGCGGGGATGGGCACCGTTCGATCGATGGCCATGGTCAGCCGGATCAGGGTCGGCTGGGGGTTGATCGCGGTGATCGTGCCAACCTTGACACCGGCCACCCGTACCTGGTCGCCAGGGTAAATCGCGGTGGCAATTGGGAAGTCGGCGGTGATGGTTTTGGGACCGAAGAAACTCTGATGAATGAGATATGCGGTTGCCGCCAGCAGTCCGACCGTCAGCAGGACCGCCGTAGCGGTAGCCAAAGCGCGCCGCCTCATCGGCCCCACTGCTCCTGCGGTTGTGGAATTCCGTTGTACGGGAACGGTATTTCCGCCCGTGGCCCGGCGTTGTCTGGCGGCTGGCCAGCCTCGGTGCCTCTTCGGAAGCCGAACGCGTAGTCCAGGAATGGTTGCAGAATTGACCCTTGTGTCAGGTTGGGGATGTAGCCGACATAGTAAGGACCGTTGGCGACGAGTTCACTCAACCCGCTTTGAAACTTGGCCAAACCCGGAATGGCCTTGGCGATGTTGTCACGGTTGCGTTCCAGCATCGCCGTTACCGAATTGATCTTTTCCAGTGTCGGCGCCAGCACTTTTTCGTTGTCGCCGATGATTCCTGAAATCTGCTGTGCCAGAGCTGATGTTGCGGCGAGTAGCTGCACGATCGCTTCTCGACGATCCACCAATACGCCCGTCAGGTCGTTGGCGTCGAGAATGAGCGTGTTCACTTCATTGCTCCGCTCGGAGAGTATCCCTGTCACGTCGGCGGTGTGCTTGAGTAGATCTGCCAGCGTCTCGTTCCGGTTGTTGAGTGTCTTCGACAACCGCGTCAACCCGTCGAATGTCGGACCCAGCTGGGGCGCTATCTGGTCGATGGTGCTCGCCAGCACATCCAGTGACTGGTTCAGTGACGAAGTGTCGGTTCCGGCGATATTGGTGGTGAGGTCACTGATGGCGTCATTGAGCGAATACGGAGACGACGTTCGCGACTCCGGGATGCGGTCCAGTGGTGACATGGCCGACGGCCCGGCCGAGTCCAGCGTCAGTACTCGTTCACCAAGCAGCGTTCCGGTCTGAATGTGCGCGGTCGTCTGGGAGCCAAGACTGACCGTGCTGTCGACGGTGAATGTCACCAGAGCGCGACCACGTTCCAGTGAAACATCCGTGACACTACCGACTTTGAAGCCTGATATCTTGACGTCGTTGCCCGCTGTCAATCCGCCTGCCTCGGTGAAGACGGCCTGATACCGCAACGAGTTCGCCCATGCGAGCAGCCGTTCGGGCTGCAGCCCGACCGCGATGATCAGAACGATGAGGACGCCGCCGATGAAACCGGATCGGATGAGTTTCTTCCCGCGGTATCTGTTCATGGGTTCTCCGCGCACCTTCCGGTGTCCTGCTTGATCCATGGGAATACGGCAGTGCGCCCCTGCATGTCGGACACCCGCCAGGTGACCCCACACAGGTAATAGTTGAAGAAGCTGCCGTAAGCCCCCATCCGCGCCAGCTTGCGGTAGTTTTCCGGGGATTTCTGCAGCACCCCGTCGATGAGCTCTTTCTGCGCGTCAACCGCTGGCGCGAGGCGGTTGAGCTGGTCTACCGTGCCAGCCAGCGGTTCACGCACCTGCCCCAGAAGGCCGGCCAAGGATGTAGTGCCGTTGCTGAGCGATTCGATTGCCACGCCGATCGGCTCACGTTCGGCGGACAGCTCGCTGATCAGCTGATGTAGCTTTTCGATTGCGCCGGAGAACTTTTGGCCGTCCTGGTCGAGGGTGGCCATTGCGCCATTGAGATTGTCGATCAGCTGCTCGACAACTTGTCCGTTGTCGGCCAACGCGTTGGTGAACGACGACGTCTGCGACAGTAGCGATTCGACGGTCCCACCTTGACCCTGCATGATCTGTATCAGTGCGGTGGTCAGCTGGTTGACATCCTCGGGCTTCAGCCCCTGGACGACCGGCTTGAGGCCGTTCAGCAGAACATCGAGGTTCAGTGCGGGCAAGGTGCGGTCAGGGGGGATCTGGGCACCCTCAGCCATGATCCGTGTGCTGCCGGGACTGTCGACGAGTTCGAGGTAGCGGTCCCCGACGAGGTTGAGATAGCGCACTGCTGCCCGAGTGCCGGTGGTCAAGACGACCTTTCGGTCGGCATCGAATTCGACGACGACCTTCTTGTCGGCGCGCAGCGCTACACGGTTGACCTTGCCGACCTTGATGCCGGCCACTCGCACCGAGTCCCCGGTGCGCAAGTCTGAGACGTCGTTGAAGAGTGCCGAGTATCCAGCGGTTGAACCACTTCGGTACTCACCGAAGACGGCGAATAGGGCCGCGGTCAGCAACAGCATCACCGCCGCGAAAGCCCCGAACTTGAGCAGCGTCCACGATAGGCGTTTCATCCGGGCATGCCGATCTGCGCCGAGTTGCGAGGGGGTCCGTCGATGGGATGTCCCAGAAGATATTCCTTGATTCCCGCTGCGTTGAGCGAGATCCCCGGATGGCCGTACTCCCAGGGGTTGGTGCCGACGTCGGCGACGACGTAGGGAGGCCGCGTTTCGTACGGGAGGCGCGGGAGGCCGACGCATTGTGGCCCACCGGTCGCGGCGACTTTGGGTAGGTCCGACGGATAGCGGTACGGGTCCGCACCCCACACCAGGCTGGCCATGACCTCGGCACCGGGCACCCTGGCGGGGGGCACCTTGGCCAGCTCGATTGCCCCGGCTAGCGCACAGTAGAGGGCTTGGTCATACCTGCGGGTTAGGTCCGTCACTGGGGCAAGAAGGTGCAGTGTATCGGCGAGGGGGCGGTGGTTGGTGGTCAGCACGTCGTTGCCGATGTCACTGATGCCAATGGCGCTGACCAACAGCGCATCCAGATCTTTTTGACGCTCGACGACGGTCTTGCTGATGGAGGTTGCGTGCTCGGTGATCTGTAGGAGGTCTGTGGCTGCGTCGGCGTAAGTGTTGAGCACCGTTGGCGCGACAGCCATGTCGTGGCTCAGATTGTCGAGACTCGGATCGAGTTCGGCCAGGGTGGCGTCGAGATCGGCGATGATTTGGCCCATCTTTTCGCCGCGGCCACCGAATGCCGATGACAGTGCGCTCAGGGTCTGATTGAGTTTCTCGGGCTGAAGGGTCGAAAGCACGGAGGTGAGCTGTTCGAACACCGTGTTGATCTCGACGGTGACATGGTCGCCCTCGATGACCTGGCCTGGTCGAAGCGGTGTCGGGGACGGGTCCGGGGGCGAGGTGAGTTCGACGAATTTCGCGCCGAAAACTGTGGATGATGCGACGTCGACGCTTACGTTCGAGGGAATGAGGTGCATCGCAGAGCGGTCCATGGCGAGATGCAATTCGGCTGTCCCGTCGGGCTTTTGGTCGATAGACGACACGGTGCCGACCTGGATGTCGTTCATCTTGACCTTCGCGTCGGGATTCATCACCAGACCGGCGCGCTGCGAGATCACCGTCACCGGGATCGTTTGGGAGAAATCGCCGCGAAACAGCGCGACCGCCACAACGACGATTCCGACAATTGCCACTACGGTGACCATGCCAGCGATCGGACGGATGTGGCTGCGGACGCCGAAGTGGCGCCCAGGTCGGGCGCCGACAGGCGTTGCAGAACTGGCGGTCTCCGATTCGTGGGCCCGGCCGGGACCGAGGTTTCTCGTCACCGTTGCCCTGTGCTTTGACGACCCGCGATCAGCATGCCCCTCCGCAGGTAACCACGCGCGCAGGGCATCATCAACGACATCGGCTCATCCTATGCAAATAGGTGCTCTCTGAAAAGAGAGCGCTATTATCGATTGTGGAAACAATCATTTCCGCAGCCTATCGAGTCAAGGATGTTGTTCTGGGGACCTGCTGTAACCCGTTGGCGTGAATGCCTGTTCGGTTTGGTTGCTCAGCTGGCCGTCGATCCGGTGCTCGCCCCCTCCCCGCGCTGGTGGTCCGGAAAATACCCGCCCGCGTGGGGAGCGAGCGTCAAGTTGTTGATCATCCCGACATCCGCCTTGCACACGGTGGGAACGGCATTCAGCAGCAGAGTGGCAACCGCGAGCGACACGGCTCGACCGGCGCCGCGACTTGTCGACAGGGCGACCTCCGAGTCCACGGTCATGTCACCCTCAATATGAAGTAACCAGCGGCTGTCGCCTGCGGGCCACTCTGGCGCCACGTCATCAGTCACCCGCCAGATCAATTCGAAGGCGATGGCCGGCCGCCCGTTGACCCACCCGTCGAGGCACATCTTCATCGCCGCGATCGTCCCGGCTGCGATGGTGCCGGCAGCGATCGGCACGTCGCGATCCGTCGCGGCGACCTCTCGGCGATACCTGACGTCGTCGAGTTCCACGCCCATGGCATCGGCAAGCATCCGCATCGACAGATAGAACGGGGACTTGTCCACTTGCCCGAACTGCTCATCCAGCGGAGTTCGAGCATCGGCCGGGAGGCCGAACCCGATCGCGTCGCGCACCATATGGATAGAGGTGTAGCGACTCATGTCCACGATCTCGCTGACCCGCACGGAGTCGATTCGTCCGCACAGCCGAGTCAGCTGCATCGGCCAGAGATCCATCGCGAAGCCCGGGTTGATGCCGACGTGGAAGAACGATGTCTCACCTTGCTGGCATGCGTTGAGCAGACGTTCATAGGTTTCGGGACCCGCTCCCGGCAGATCGACGTCCGGCCCGAGATAGGCGAGGTGTTCGTGGGCGCTGGAGACTACGTTCTTACCCGATGCAAGCAGCCGACAGATGTCGTCGACCGCGCCACGTCCCCCGTCGTACGTGCCGCCGAGCGGGCTGTAGCAGACACAGTCAGCGTCGATCTCGAGGATGGCGTCGACATCATCTGTAGCCAGCACACCGGTCGGTGACAAGCCCAGAAGTTCACCGGCGTCGATGCCGACCTTCGCGGGGTTGTATACGCGCACGCCGGCCAGCTCGAAGTCGGGGCGTTCGATGATCGTCCGCAGCGCGTGCATGCCGACGTTGCCTGTCCCCCACTGGATTACTCGGTAGGACACCATCTGTCCTTTCTGGCTAGATACGAACCCCCGGGAGGAGTGATTGCAGCTCGACGTACTGGTCGATTCCCTCGGGACCGCCCTCGCGCCCGAGCCCGCTGTCCTTGAACCCACCCAGCGGCGCGGCGAAGTCGGGAATGTACTGGTTGATCCCCACCGATCCGGTCCGTATACGTCGGGCAACGTCCATTCCGTGATCGATGTCGCGCGTCCACACGGTGCCAGCGAGGCCGTAGCGCGAGTCATTGGCGATGCGGATGGCGTCGTCAACATCGTCGTATGGGATGACGGCCAGCACAGGACCGAATATCTCCTCCTGCGCGATGCGCATCCGGCTATCGACATCGGCGAACACGGTGGGCTGGACGTACCAACCCCTGTCGAGTCCCTCGGGCATGCCGGTTCCGCCGACGACGACTCGTGCCCCCTCTTCCTGGCCCAGCGCGATGTATTTCTCGACGCGCTGCTGCTGGCGGCGGCTGGCCATAGGACCGATATCAGTTTGTGGATCTGTGGGGTCTCCCACCCGCAGAGACTCTGTCAGGCTTGCGATTGCATCGACAACTTCGTCGTAGTTGTTGCGCGGGGCCAAGATTCGCGTCTGCGCGATACAAGCCTGGCCGCTGTTGGCGAACGAAGCGAACCGCAGACCGTCGATCATGGCCGCGATGTCAGCGTCGTCGAGCATCACCGCAGCCGATTTGCCGCCCAATTCGAGGCTGACGCGTTTGAGATGCTCGCCGCACAGCGATGCGATGCGCCGACCGGTCTCCGTGGAGCCGGTGAAAGACACCTTGTCCACTCCGGGGTGCCCGATCAGCTGCTCACCGACCCCTCGTCCGCCGGTGACGATGTTGAGCACACCCTTCGGCAAGCCAACCTGTTCGATGATCTCGGCCAGCCGCAGCGCATCAATGGGTGTTTCGGCGGCGGGCTTCAACACCACAGTGCACCCGGCGAGCAACGCGGGAACAAGCTTCGTGAGCGCGCCGAGCAACGGCATGTTCCATGGCACGATCGCAGCGACCACACCGACCGGCGTGCGCCGCACGACGGTGTCGGCGAGGTCGCCGCGGCGGGTCTCCTCCCAGGGATAACCTGCGGCGAGATTGACCCCCGCGTTGATGATCAGCACCCCGGGCATTGCCTGCGCGAATTGGCTGTAGGAGATCGGCGAACCCATCTCCTCGGTGATGAGCGCCGCCATCTCGTCGACGTGGGGTTCGAACTCACCGGCCAGGGCACTCAAGCACTCGGCCCGTTGCGAGGGTTTGAGGCTAGACCAGTCTCCGGCGTCGAATGCCGATCGTGCCGAGCGGACGGCGCTGTCGACATCCTCTGCTGTCGCTTGCGGCGCGTGTCCTACGACCAGCTCTGAGTGTGGGCAAGTGACCTCGAGGATGTCGGTGCCGTTGGAGGGCACCCATTCCCCATTTATGAACAGACGGTCGTAGGTTCGCAAGCCGGTCGCCTCCTTGATGTCAGATGGCAAAGTAGTCGATCAGTGTGCAGATTGTCTGCACTTTGTATAGCGAGCCCGTCGCCGTAGAGGTCCGGGGCTACGCTTTTCGTCTGCACCGTTCGAACGGCCTTGGCCGGACGCCGACAGGGAAGGTAGGACCGAAACGCATGAGCCGGCCGGCACGAGCCCACTCTCGCCTCGCGCGCCGCAGCAGCGGTGAACGCATCGCCGACCATCTCCGTCGCCAGATCATCAACGGCGATCTGGGGCCGGGCCAGCGTCTTGCTCAGGAAGAAATCGCCGCGCAGTTGGGCACCAGCCGGGTGCCGGTACGCGAAGCTCTGGTCATTCTCGAGCAGGAAGGCTGGATCAAGATGGAGATGCACCGGGGCGGGTTCGTCTTGCCGATCGAGACCTCGGTTTCCGACAACGCAGAGGTATGGGATCTGCTCTTCGGGTTGATTGCGCGTCGCGCGGCTGCGCGCTTGACGCCCGAGTTCGACGCCCGGCTCGCGGCGATCGCCGCGGACCTCACCGCGACTGAAGATCCTACGACCATAGCTTCGCTGTGTGAGGGATATCTCGATGTGCTCTTCGAAGCCGCCAGCGCTCCTGCGGTGGCCCGAACCGTGCGCCGAACGCGCGCGACCTCGATCGACACCATTTTCGGCATCGTGCCCGAAACGATCGAAATAAGCCGCACCGGCGCGCTCGCAGTCATCGCGGCCATTCGCGCCCACGACGGCGAGGGTGCCAACGCCGCTCACGCCGAGATGCAAAAGGAATGCCTCGGTTTGCTTTTGAAGGCGTTCAGCGATCGCGGACAATGATGTGCCCCGCCCGTCCATCGGTCCACCAGTCTGAATTACCCATGGCATAGCGAACTTCGCGGCTATCTCCGCCCCGCACGCAGGTGCCGTCGGCGCCGAGCATGGCGATGCCGGGAAACGATGGGCGCTCCCCTTGTGGATCGATGCGCCACGTCCATGACTGGTCGGCGAATTCGTATCGAACGGTCGCCGGGTAGCCGTTCGGCCGGACAGTCGCTTCGACTCGGATCTCTGTGGTTGAAGTGAAGCTGCCATGCTCGTCGTGCAGCATTGCGAAGCCCCACCCGTCTGCACCGTAGGCAAACGTCGCTTGGACTATGGTGCCGTCCTCGTATTCGTTGGCAATCTGCTGCCAGCAGATTTCCCTGCCACGGCCGTACGGTGCGGTCAGCCAGTTGAAACCCGGTGTGAAGTAATGGATTTCGTGGCCGACGAAACCCTGCACCGGCCGCCCCAGGAACCTACCTCCCACGCGATACTTCGCCGTCACCGAAAAGCACCCCCCGCCCTCCCAGGTGTTGAACCATTGCACCGCCGGCCCGACAACATCGCCGGACAGCGCCAGAACCCCGGATTCGTTCCACACACAACCATCGGGACCGTGTACGAACCGAAAGCCTCCCAAGCCTTTGGCTTCGGCGACCGAGAGGGTGACGACGTCGCCGTCCTGCACGGTAGACACAGGGCCGCAGCACATCTCGTCACTTCGGGAGTGTCTTTGCAGCTGCGTCCCTGGCTCGGCTACAAACAGCGATCGCAGCGTCGATCGGTCCGGCTCGACGGCGCGCAGCATCCGAAGCAGATTCCCTTCCGCGTCCCGGACCGTCCCGTAGAGGTAGGAGCCCGACTTCTGCAGACCGAAGTATGTGGTTGACGGCAGCAGCAGCTCTCCGGCGAACGTGCATTCGCCGATCAGACATGTTCCTCCGAAGTCGGCGGGCGCCGTCGTCATGGGCTTCCGTTTGCCGTCGGGGTGAAAACCACATTGAGTGCGTCAGGCGAACGCAAAGGCATGCCGACGATCTGTGGTGGTGGTGCCGACGGGTCAAGCCGCAACTCCGGCAGCCGCAGCAAGATCTGCTCCAGCGCGATCCGGCTCTCCATACGTGCAAGATGCATGCCGAGACAGGCGTGGGTTCCGACGGCGAACGACAGATGCGGATTTGGCTTGCGGTGCACGTCGAACCTGTCGGGATCCGTGAACACCTTCTCGTCCCGGTTAGCGGCGCCGACGAACAACGTCACCACCGAACCGGCGGGAATATCGACCCCGCCGAGCCGACTGTCACGCGTGCTAACGCGACCGGTATTGAAAATCGGCGACTCCCACCTCAGTCCCTCTTCGACCGCCTGCGGAATTAGTGCGTGATCGCCCATGACCTCGGCGAGCTGGTCGGGATGGGTGAGAAGAGCGAATAGGAGGTTGCCCAAGGATCGGTAGGTCGTCTCGACGCCCGCCGGCAGCAGCAGCCGAAGGAACGCGAAAATCTGTTCATCCGAAAGGCGGTGGCCCTCTACCTCGGATTGGACCAGCTCGGTGATCAGGTCGTCCCGCGGCTCCTGCCGACGCTGTTCGACGAGCTCTGCGAAATACTCTTTTAGGGCGTGAAAGGCGGCCATGCCGCGATCCCAGTCCGTCCCGATGCTGATGACTTCGATCGACAGCTTCTGGAACTGCGCGACGTCGTTTCGCGGCAGACCGAGGATGCGAGCGATGACGCGCATCGGCAACGCGAACGTGAAACTCCGAACCAGGTCGACCTTTCCGGCGCCGACGAAGGAGTCGATGAGCTCATCAGCCACCGGCCGCACCAGCTCGTTCTCCCAGCGAGCCAACAGCTTCGGCCGAAACGCCTGAAACACAATCGAGCGGTGAGTGTGGTGCTCCGGCTCATCCATCGCGACAATCGTGTCGGCCAGCAGTGGCCCCACACCCTTGGCGATGAGGGACGACGAGTAGGTCACATCATCGCGGAAGGCCGCAGATACCTCCGCGTACCCGAGCACGTTGTAAGTCTTCGCCGTACCGTCGCCACCGCTTCCCCCTGGGCTCATCGACGGTGCCATCGGCAGCGGCCATTTGCGTTGAACACTGTTGCGCCGCCGAGCTTCCGCGACATACGGATGCGGGTCGACCGCAGGTCCGATCTGCAACGTGTCGGGCAACTCGAACGTATCGGCCTTTCCGGCATCGGCTTTCGCGGTCATCGAGACACCTCTCTGGTCGGTAACGCTGGCGCAAGCCGTTCGAATTTTCCGGAAGCCGAGTCGATCATCATCGGTTTGAGCAGATATTCACGGCGTCGTTCGATTCGGGAGAACAGCCATACGAACTGTTCGAGGCGGTCCGCCGGGTCGGCGGCCACCATCTCGCTCAGCTTGGCGAGTCCGTCGTTTCGGCTGTCGGGGCGCCGGCCGAGCACCAAACCCATGTCATCTAGATCGGCTTCGAGCAATTCGGCGCCGATTCGCGACGAGAGTTGGACCGCGCGCGCAATACCGGCCGCGGAAGTGATGTGAAAACGGCCGGCATCGTCGGCAGCGGCTGGCACGCAGTTGGCATCGAGATGCTCCACGAGATAGTCCTCGAGCGAGTGATACTGCGCTGCAGGCGGATCGGGTAGATTTGGGCGATCTATCTCCATACCGATGGCCTCGGCCAGCGCATCGCCCAACCCGCGCCGCAACGTGGCATCCCAGGCGAATGCAGGCAGTGTGTGTTCGAGCCGGGCAGTTGGATTCTGCATTACCGGGGAAACCCCAATCGGCGTCAGCAGCATCGACATCACGGTGTAGAAGCACAGCGCCTGACGGTCTATCGGACGGCCACTAACCTGCTCGTAACGTGCCAGCGGCTCGGCCAGGGACCCGGTCGGGTACAGCATGTTGCGCATCCGCATCACGCCGAGATCGAGCATGGGATCGCCGATGTGCGCGAGTTCCCAGTCAATCAACGCGGTGACATGGCCGTCCGCGAACATGAACTGACCCGGTCCGGTGTCGGCCTGGCAGAATGTCACCGCGCGGTCAGCGGTGGGCACGTTGGAGTGCAGCCACCAGATGCCGAGTTCAAGAAACGGCTCCGGTCGCAGATGACGGCGCCAGCGTGCGAAGTCCGCCTCGATGAATCCGAACTTGCCGCCGAACGCGATGTCGTCGGGCGTGCGCGGAATTGTTAAGCCGGACAGACGCATTGGCTCGACTTCGAGTTGATGGAGCTTGGCCAGCTGTTCGATGTACTCCGCCATAACTTGCTTGCGAGTGGCATCGTCGGGCGCTGTCGACAGGTCGTTACTGCCGGGGACACATTCCATCAGGATGACGCCGTGGTGCTCGTTGAAGCCGAAGAACTCGGGAACCTTCAGCCCGCTGCCCTGCAACGCCTCGAGCACCCTGGCTTCATGGGCGATATCGAAGTGCTCCATGAAGCCGGCACCCTGGGTGTCGGTTCGCTTCGATCGAGCTAGCACACGCATGCGGCCGTTTGGGCGGTCGATGGTCAGGAAATGGTGTGGTCGCCAACGGATCTGCTGTTCGATGTCGACGATGCGGCCACCGCAGCGCTCGCCGGCCCATGTGATGATGTCGTCGGGAAGGGTCATCAGAAGACCGCGATGGGATTGACCGGCGAACCGGAGCCACCGACCACCCGTAGCGGGGTCACCGTAAGCTGGAATTCCCACCGGCCGAGCTCTGCGCACACTTTCGCCAGTTCCTCAAGGTCACAATTGTCGATCAGCGGCATCCCCATCGAATACAGGGCGTACACGTGAATCATTGCGCCAGGCACCGCCGGATAGGGAGGGGGAAGCGGCTCCTGCGGTCCGTCGCAGCCGATCACGGCTACCTCTCGCTCGCGCAGCCATGGCATGCATGCGGGGTGCCAGCCCGCCCTAGTTCCCCAGCGGGCGTCATCGTGTGGATCGTGGTAGCCCGTTCTGGCTCGGTCTCGCCACTGTCGGCGGCCCACCGTCCTGTTCTGAGCAGCACGATGTCACCCGCTCCCACGGTGACACCTTGTGCGGTCGCGGCTGCTTCGAGATCGGCGGGGGTGACCGCGCGGCCGCCGGCCAATGCAGCGACCCGTTCTGCGCGTGGGACGTCGAGCAGCACGCCGCGGCCGACGATGCCGTCCCGCATCGCGGTAACGGCACCGAACAGCGCGCCGTGTTCAGACGTCACGAGACCTGAAGACCGGTCGTTATAGATCTGGCCCTTCCAGAACAAGTGGGCCACCGAGTCGACATGGGTGACGTTCGTCCCGTGATACACCAACCCGACAAACTCGACCGCAGATCCGAGATCACCGCGCCCGAGCGCGGTAGGCGGCACGCCGTCGGCCCGGTTAACGCCCTCTCCGCTTGCTACGTAATACATCTGAGCGCAGTTGTCGGGATGTCCGTACGCGGTGACCAGATCGCGGGCGCACGACACGCTGCGCCCCTCGGTGACCAAACGCGCAGCGGCAACCCGGTGCTCGGGCTTGATGAGATTCAGAGTTCCAAGTTGATCCTCGGTGCCCCATCGTCCCCAGTTCTTCAGGTCCTCGATGTAGTCGGCGACATCGGTATCGGTGGGCAACACCATCGGTCACCGTCCCCTCGCGAGCGCATACATCGCGTTCGCGGCGTCCAGCAGGTCGGGGGTCAACATGCTTCCGGTGTATTCGACCCAGCACCAGCTTCGGACCGGCTCCTTGCCGCTCGAGTTACTGGTCAGCGGCCCGAAGACGTGCAGCGGACTACCGCTGGCCTCGAAAGTGAATGTGTAGGAATCGGATCCGATGGTGGTATCCAGGTTGGTCATCTTGCCGGCGTCGTTGAATGCCGGTTTCGCGACGATGTCCTTGTGCACGGAGGTGACACCGTCCTTGAGCTGATAACCAGGCCCGAAGGGCACACCCTCGCGACCCTGCCAGAAGCTGCCACCGCCCAGCTCGCCGTCGGCGAACTCGTGGAGCCAGGAAACCCACATGCCCTGCAGATGACGTGCGATCGGCAGCTCGGTGTAGATCTTGCCCGGCGGGCCGTATGCGAAGTCCTGGTGTGCGTATCCCGACACCTCGACACCGTCGATCTTGCCGGTGACGTACATCAGCTCATGGCGGTAGTAGACGTCGTCGGTGATGCCCTGCTGTCTGGGCACGTGGGTGAGGACGATGTCGCTCACGGTCCGTCCGTGCAACTCCCATCGGTTGCTTGCGTCGTACCAGTGGAATCCTTCGGTATCACGCTCAATTCGTCCGCTCGCATAGAGCATCTGCACACTGCCGTCGCTGTCGACGTACTGCATGGGCTCGAACCAATCGAGCGTCGAGTACTCGGAGAACAGATGGGGCGCATCAACATCGAGTCGCTTGTCCAGCGACCGGAATCCGCAGATCGGCGACACCACATGCGTCGTCCCGGTGATGAAATCTTCGCATCCCCGTACCCCCCAGTAGTCGTGGCCGGACGCGTCGCTGACGACGGCGCCGATCCAGATGCCGGAGAGCCCCAAGCCGGGCCCGGGCACCCACTCGCGGCGGTAGTGATCCAGAGTCGGTGACTGGCGGACGACCTCAAAATCGACATTGTCGAACATTCAATTCTCCTGTTCTGCCTCTGTGGCGCGGTGATTGGCGTCGAGCAAGCCGAGCAGTTCGAGGTCGGACAGATACTTTTCGATAATGGCTCTGTTGATTTGCGGTATCTCGCCATCAGCGCCGATCCCGGTGTGCGCCACAGCTGTTTGGAATCGTTGCGTGGGCGCGAACGCTCCTGCAAGAGCCGGCTGCGGATGGCCGAAGCTGACTAGCAGCGGCAGAAGTGAGGCCTGTCGTTGTCGTTCGGGCAGATTGCGCAGGGCAGTCTCGAACCGCATCAGCCATTGGTTGTAATCATCGATCCGCTCGATGCGGCAGCCCGCCTGCATCATCCAGTCCACGTACTCGTCGAGACCGATCCCGTCGTCGTGTGGGTTCATCACGTGGAAGGTCCGGAAGTCGTGGAATCCGCTGTCCATTGTCAATGTCGAAATCGCGTCGGCGACGAAATCGACCGGTAGGCCATCGAAGTGGGCGCGCGCACGTCCGCCTCCGGCGCCAGGCAGGTAGAACGAAGCCGGCGCGAGACCAGTCGCCGCGATGCTCAAGATCAGCCGCGTCACCGTGTCTGCAAGGTTGAGCTGCCCGCGGTAGGCGGTTTCAGCCATGATCATGTCGCACCGAAACACGGTGACCGGAACGCCGCATAGGTCGTGCATTTCGCGGAGCAGAACTTCGGCGGCCCACTTGCTGGTGGCATAGCCGCTGGCGTAGTTCTCGTCGACCGAGCGGGTAGCGCTAGCGGCGCGTACATCGGCGTCCTCGGTAAAGTCGCCGAATGGGATGGTCGCTCCAACCCCCACGGTCGATATGTAGGTGACGGGCTTCTGCCGTGTGGTCAGAGCCAGCCGGATGAGTTCGGCGGTGCCAACGACATTTGGTCCGAAGAGTTGCGGATAGGGCAGCATGTGGTTGACCAGCGCTGCTGAATCGACGATCAGGTCGACGTCTTCGGTGAGGCGCTGCCACGTTGCGTGATCTAGCCCGAGGTCGGCCTGGCCTTTGTCGCCGGCGAGGACCTCGAGGTGGCCTGCGGCGAGCTTCGTATAGCGGGACAACAGTTCGGCGTCACCGCTGTCGAACGTCGCATCGAGTCGATCCCGCGCCGCGGCATCGTCTTTTGCACGGACAAGGCAAATTACGGTGCCGTCGACGGCCTCCATTCGCTTCAGCCAGTCCAGCAGAAGATAGCGCCCGAGGTAGCCGGTGGCGCCCGTCAACAGGACGGTGTCGACAGCGGATGCCGGTGGTTCCAGCCGGGTAGCGGCGCCGAGTGTGGCGCTGTCAATGAACTTGTCGAGGGTGAGATCGCGAGCGCGCACCTCAACGGCCCCCGCGCCGTGCACCGATGCGAATGTTGCCCGTTTGCGGTCCGATCGGTTCTCGGTCTCGATGTAGTCAGCGATGGATTGCAGATCGCCGGCTGGGCTGATGACCAAGCCGACGGGAACCTCTACTCCGAAGATGTCTTCGAGGTTGTTGGCGAATGTCAATGCGGACAAGGAATCTCCGCCGAGATCGGTGAAGCGCGCCGAGGCCGGCGGGTCATCTGTAGCGGCTCCGAGCATGCTGCCGGCGACTCCACAGATGGTTTCGATGACGGGACGGCTCGCACTGCGCTCACGCAACGTGCGCAAACGTACGTTCTGCGCCTCGGCGAGTTCTGCGTACAGTTGCTCGAGCCGCTCGCTGTATTTGGCCTTCAGTTTCGGGCGAGATGGTTTCCTAATTCCGCTTAACAGACCGTTGTCGAGGGTGAACGGGGATGGTTCGACAATGATGTCGCGCGGGACCTCGTACTGTTCGAGTCCGGCTGTACGGGCAGCCTGCTGGAGCGATTGCAGGATCAACGGTTTGAGGTCGGTGTCCTGGTGACGAGCGAGGGCTTCGCCAGTCGGCACGACGACTGCCAACAAATGCGACCGCTCAGCGTTGCCATACACGTAGATCTGGTGCACGAGTTCGCAATTGGCATAGACAGCCTCCAGCTTCGACACCGCAACGAACTCGCCCTGCGACAGTTTGAGCACATTGTTTCGGCGATCGACATACTGCAGTTGGTCGGATCCGACCTCGGCGACCACGTCGCCCGTACGATAGAAACCGTCCTCGTCGAAAACTTCAGCTGTCAGTGCGTCTCGTTTGTAGTAGCCACTGAACAGCGTGCGCGATTTGACCAACAGCTCACCGCGCGGATGCGGCTTGTCGGTACTGAAATAGCCGAGTTCGGGCACGTCTACTAGCTTGTAATCGGTCACCGGTGGTCGCTGAACCTTGCCGTCGATGATCACCGAACCCGACTCGGTCGCACCGACCGCGTTCATCAGATGCGAATCGAGCAGCCTCTGTACCCACGCCGCCAGCTCGGCAGAGATGGGGGCGGAGCCAGTGAGCGCCGAAATGTAGCGCCCGCCGAGCAGGCGCGAGCGCAGATCCGCCAGCACCTCGTCTTCGGAGGTGGCCTCGCCACGTCGGTTCAGTTCACTGAGGAATTCGCGGTACAACATCTCCCAGACCCGCGGCACGAAGTTCAGTTGGGTAGGACGCACGAGCGCCAGGTCATCGAGGAAGGTCGAGAGGTCGCTCGCGCCAGCGAAATACGCAGTGCCGCCGGCGCCCAGCGTCGAATACAGCATGGCGCGCCCAGCGGTGTGGCTCATCGGCATGTAGTTCAAGGTGATTGCCGGGATGGCGAACCCGCGCTCGACCAGAACCCCCGCGGTGACCGTCCACACCGACTTGGCCAAGCTCTCTGGCTGCATCGCTCCCTTGGGACTGCCACTACTGCCCGAGGTGTAGACGATCACCGCCAAGCGGTCGTCGTCGGTGGCAGGGCCCGTCGGGATCGGTAGTGCGCTGCCACGCTCGATGGTTTGCGGGAGTGTCTCGACGACGACGGGGCTGCTTATTTGCGCGAGCCGGCGCTCGGCCTCCTCCACCGTTTCCCGGTGAGCGTCGACCTCTGGATGGTAGTCGAAGACCAACAGCACGACCGGCGTCCCGTAGGCCGCGAGGGCAACACCGGCCTCGAGATAGTCAGCGCTGCAGGCAATCACCGCCGGCTGCGTCTCATTGACCATCGGTTGGAGTTGGCTTGTCGGCGCCCCGGCGTGCAGCGGTACCGAGACCGCGCCGAGCAGGGGTACGGCCATGTCGACCGTCGTGTAGTCGACACTGCAGAAGCCGAGGGTGGCCACGCGGTCACCAGGCCGCACACCGTTATCGGCAAGCGCAGCAGCGACGGCGGCGACCCGCAGCCAGAGCTCGCCGTAGGTGATGGTGTCAAACCGTTCCAGTACCTGCAGGCACCGCTGCCCGGCCGTGGTGACGACTTCGGTGGCGCGCTGCCCCAGCGCGGGCCGTGCGGCGTAGCCCTTCGTCACCACCTGCATGAGTTCGGCCCAGCCGACGCTGGGGCGCAAGATCTTTTCGCAGATCTCTTTGTCGGGAAGGGCCGAGGCGAACTGAGGGTCGTTGGTCAGAAGTTCGCCAACGCGACGCGCCAGTTTCTCTGTTTCGCCGTCAGTGAGCATGCGACGCCACCGACCTGCTCAAGATCGTGGCCGGACGCATGCCCCTCCTCTTGGATCGCAGACAATCTGCATTATGGACATTACGTCAGCGACCGGCCCCGGGGAAGCGCCTGGAAATAATTGCTATCGAAATGCGAGAAGATGTGTTCTCGAGGCTATGTGTTGAGTAGGCGCTCGCCGATGACACGTCGGTTGCGCAGTTCCGCGATCTCGTCGGCTGACAGCCCCAGCGCCCGCAGAACCTCTTCGTTGTGTTGACCGAGTGTCGGCGACGGCGTGCAGTGGTGACGTGTGGGCCCCGGGGTGATTCGAAACGGCCAACCCGGATAACGTTGCCGACCCGAAAGGGGGTGCTCCAGATCTTCATAAAAGCCGCGGGCGTCGAGTTGGTCGACGTCATACATGCGATCCGCTGTGAGCAGCCGTTCCGCCGGCACACCGCGTTGACGGATCGTCTCGGCGATCTCATCGGGCGGTTGGTTCGCCGTCCAATCGGCGAGCACTTCGTCGAACGCATCGTGGTTGTGTATCCGTGCGTTTTGCGAAGCGAACCGCGGGTCGTCACGTAATTCGGGGCGACCGATCATCTCGGCCAGGACGGCCCAGTCCGCATCGTCGCGCACCGAGATGGCGACCCACTCGTCGTCGCCAATGGCCGGGTAGACACCTTGTGCGATATGACGGTGCCGGTTGCCCTCGCGTTGGCGCACCTTGCCTGTCAGCGAGTGCTCGATCACGGGTTCGGCCGTCACCGCCGCGCCGACCTCGACCTGCGCGACCTCGATCAACTGGCCCTCGCCGGTGCGGCGCTTGTGCTCGAGTGCGGCCAGCAGCGCGACTGTGGCGTGCACACCCGCAATCGGGTCGGCTGGTCCTTGCAGATTGCACGGCGGCCCGTCGGAGTATCCGGTAGCCGCCGACATCCCGGAGAGTTGTTCGATGTTCAGCGCCCACCCCACGTAGTCGCGCCAGGGTCCCTCGAGCCCAAAGCCGGGCATGCGCACCATGATCACGCCGGGGTTCACTTTGATCAGCGAGTCGTAGTCCAGGCCGAACTGCTCAACCACGCGCGGCGAGAAATTCTCGACGACGACGTCGGCATCCGCGGCCAACCTCAGCGCCAGCTCGCGACCAACTTCCGTCGTTAGATCCAAGGTGATGGCGCGCTTATTGAGATTGGTGCCCTGCCACAGCGGCCCGATCTCGTACCAATCGTCACTGTTGCGCAGCAGCGAGCCCGAGTAGCGGTGGCCGTCGGGCCGCTGGATAGACTCGACTTTGATCACGTCGGCGCCGAACGCGCCCAGATAACACGTCAGATACGCGCCCGCCCAGAATGTGCTCAGGTCGAAGACCTTCAAGCCCGCGAACGGCGTTGCCACGTCCCCGATTTGCGTTCCAACGCGGGTCGCCTCCCGCGCAGCCCAGGACACGATCGGATGGTCGCCAAGCTGTGGTACCGGTGCGGGCTTGGCGGCCGGTGTCTTGGACAGCCGAAACGGCGCACCGGGTCGCTGGAACCGCGCGGTTTCCGAACCGCCTTCGATGAAGAAGCCGCGGTCGCGGTACTGCGGACAGTCCAGGATCGACGCCCCGTCGTTGATCGGCGCCGCAGGAATCCGCATGGCCTGGCTGAGCTCGACCAGATCGGCCACCGCAATCGAATCGAGCCATGGCTGGGCCTTGGCGAAGAACTCGTCGCGTTCGGGCCCGCCTAACATGATCGCGATCTGGTGCTCGCCGAATTCGGGCAGTCCCACCATCGCACACACATCCAGCCAGTGCTGTCCGGTCAGGCAGTTGATCCCGATCCAGCCATCAGCGGCCCGTACGATGCCCAGCATCGGCCCTGCCTTTGAATTTGGCGGTAAGCCAAGGCTTTTCAGGCGCGCTGCCATGAGCATCGGATACGGCAATGTTGACAACAAGGACTCGATTGCCGAGACGTCGACCTCAACGGGCCGATCCGCTCCCGCATCGGCCACCCGCAGCGCGGTTAGCGCCCCGAGCGCCGCGTAGCCGCCCACGATGTACTCGGGGATACGCGCGCCAGCCTGCACGGGCGCGCGGCCGAATTCACGTGTGTTCACCCAACCGGACGCAGCCTGGAGGGTCAGCGATGTCGATGGGTGGTCCCGTCGCGGGCCCTCTTGGCCGTAGTCGGAAATACGAACGATCACCAGATTCGGATTGATCCGCGCCAGGCTGTCGCCGTCGAGTCCCCATTCCCAGCGGTCAGTTGACCCCGCAGGGAGATTTTCCACCAGCAGGTCGGCCTGACTGATCATGTCGTGAAGCTGGACGACGCCGCCCTGCGACGCGAGATCCAGTGTCGCTCCCCGCTTTCCAGCGTTCATATAGTCGAACAACCCACTGGCGGTCCCCCAGTTGCGCAGCGGATCCCCAGCTGGCAGCTCAATCTTGCAGACGTCGGCGCCGAGGTCGACGAGTAGCTTGGTGCAATACGGCGCTGCGATGTCGGTACCCAGTTCGACCACCCGCAGTCCCGCCAGCGCTCCCGTCACGCGGGTACCCCAATTACCTTGGGCTCCATGTAAGCCCGCAGTCCCATCATCCCATTCTCACGACCTATGCCACTTTGGTTGAACCCTCCGAACGGGGCATCCCCGGCGACGGTGCCGTTGATCGACACCTGACCCGTCCTGATCTTCCTCGCGACGGAGAGCGCACGTTCGACGTCGGTGCTCCAGACCGCGCCGCCGAGGCCATACGCGGAGTCGTTGGCGATGGCGACCGCGTCGTCATCCGTGCGATACCGGAGCACGGTCATCACTGGGCCGAACACTTCTTCCTGGGCGATGTAAGACTCGGCCGTCACGTCGGTCAAGATTGTCGGCTCGAAATAGTGTCCGCGCCCACGACCTTTCGGCCGTCCGCCGCCGGCGACTACCTTCGCGCCGTCTTGAACAGCTTGATTGACGAATCCTTCAACACGCTCGAGGTGTTGGCTGCTGATGAGTGGCCCCATCGCGACGGCCTCATCACGGGGATCCCCGACCTTCACATTTGAGGCCATCTCCGCGAGCCGGCCGACAACCTCGTCGTGGAGATTGTCGGACACCAGCAGCCGGCTGTTGAGGATGCACGCCTGTCCCGCATGCAATGTGCACCCCTCGAATAGCAGCCGCTCCAGCAGTTCGTCGGTGAGGTCGACGTCATCGAGCAAAATGCAGGCCGACTTGCCGCCACATTCGAGCAGGATCCGCTTCATGGTGCCTGCTGCACCCGCCATCACGTCGCGGCCAACCGCGGAGCTACCCGTGAAGCTGACCATATCCACTCGAGGGTCGAGGGTTAGGACCTTGCTGCCCTCGACACTGCTCGGAGTGACGACGTTGACGACGCCGGGCGGAATGTCGGTCTCCTGGTCGATGATTCGCGCCAGCGCGAGTCCAGCCAACGGGGTGAGCGGCGACGGTTTCAAGACGAGGGTATTGCCGGCTGCCAACGCCGCGCGCAGCTTCATCACGTTCAAGGTGTGCGGGAAATTCCACGGCGTCATCACGCCCACCACACCCAGCGGTTCATATCGCAAGAGCGTGGTACCCGCCGAACCCCACGCGTCCAAGGGCGCCTCGACCGGCTCCAGCGCGAGCTCCGCAGCACGGCCGACCATGAATGCGGGTCCCTCGATCTGGATCAGCCGCTCGTTTGCTGTGCACCCCCACTCGGCCTGCGCGAGCGCGTAGAGATCGTCGCAGCGGGCGAGCAGAGCATCGCTCAACTGCTGAAGGCAGCGCGATCGTTCGGCGGGATGGGCCGTGGGCCAGGGTCCAGAGTCGAAGGCGACCCGTGCCGCAGCGATTGCTTGCTCGACCTGGGCCACACCGGCGTCCGGTGCGGAGGCGATCACCTGCTCGGTCGACGGATCCACGACGTCGTACCGTCCGCTGTCCGGCTCGACCCAGTTTCCGTCGATGTAGACCCCGTAGCTGTCGACGAGGCTCAATTCGGCCGTCACTTCATCGCGCCTTCCTGGTGGTTCGTCGGGACACGCCGAAGTCCGGCGCGTCTACACGGTACTCCGACATATTCATCCATTGTGTACACCTCAGGACGCACGGAGGTCAACGCTGTCGGGACATAGCCCAGGTAACTGGTGATTGACACGTCCAATCATCGTCCTGTAGACACAACCTAACCGGACATTAGCGGATATTGTGTCCGATCAGCCATTGCGTCGAGGAAGGCCCCGCGTGCCCAGTACGCCCACTTCAACGTTTCCTCTGCATTCGCCGGACTTCTATGCCGGCGATCCGTACCCGAGCTATCGGGAACTGCGCAACACCACGCCAGTGGTTTACAACGACGTCACCAACTTCTGGGCGTTGACGAAATACGAGGACATCCGCTTCGTTTCCGGCCACCCGCACTTGTTCACCTCGACGAAGGGCATCTCGATCCCGGATCCGGCGATGCCCAGCCCAGTCCAAGAGGGCAATCTGATCTTCACCGATCCGCCGCGCCATCGACAGCTCCGCAAGCTCATCAATTCGGGATTCACGCGGCGCCAGGTCACGTTGCTGGAGCCCAAGGTACGCGAGATTGTGAAGGGCATTCTCGACGACGTCGACCCGTCACGGGAGTACGAGTTCGCGGAGCAGATTGCAGCTCCCCTACCCACCCGCATGATCGCGGAGATGCTCGGCGCGCCACCCGAGGACTGGGAGCAGTTCCGCACATGGTCGGATGCCGCCGTGGGCACGGCCGATCCCGACATCGAGATGGACAACTTGGTGGCCCTCGGCGAACTCTACGAGTACTTCACCAAGCTGATCGATGCGCGACGCTCCGGAGAGGTCACGGGGCAGGACGACCTGCTGTCGATACTGGCGGCGGCCGAGGTCGACGGTGAGCGTCTAACCGATGCCGACCTGCTCAACTTCTCGTTCCTGCTTCTCGTGGCAGGCAATGAGACCACCCGCAATCTCATCGCATTGGGGACGCTGGCGCTCTTGGATCACCCCGACCAGTTCGCGCTGCTGCGATCCAAGCCCGAGCTGCTGCCCGTTGCCATCGAGGAGATGTTGCGGTTTACCAGCCCGGTGACCCACATGGCGCGCGAGGCCACTAAGGACGTCGAGATCCGGGGACAGCAGATCAAGGCAGGCCAAACTGTGGTCATGCTCTACGGTGCGGCTAACCGCGACGAAGAGATCTTCGGTCCCACCGGTGAGGAGTTCGACGTCACCCGTAATCCCAACCCGCACATCGCATTCGGCGCTGGTGAGCATGCCTGTCTCGGAGCGCAACTGGCACGGCTCGAGGCCAGGGTGATGTTCGAGGTGCTCCTGGGCACCTACCCGTCGATCGAACTGACCGGCGACGTGACGCGGCTGCGCGCCACGATGGTGCCGGGCGTCAAGCGCATGCCTGTCCGTTTGGGAGCGAGTATCTGATGGATTTCGATTACTCCCCCGAGCAGGAGCGACTCCGCAAGGAGTACCGCGAGCGCCTTGAGGCTGTGATGACGCCTGAGCGGCGTGCCGCGGTCGTCGGGAAGATGGAGGGCGGAGCTGCTGTCTCCGAAGCGCGGCGGGCGCTCGGCGAGGCTGGTCTGCTCGGCGTCGCGTGGCCAGTCGAGTACGGCGGCAGCGGGCTCACCGCGCTCGAGCAGTACATCTTCGGTGAGGAGGCCCGCCGGGTACATGCGCCGCTGCCGATGATCACGCTCAATACCGTGGGCCCCACGCTTATCCAGTACGGCACCGAGGAGCAGAAGAAGAAGTTCCTTCCTGCGATCCTCAACGGCACCGTCGACTTCGCGATCGGATACTCCGAACCCGGTGCGGGCAGCGACTTGGCCTCACTGAGAACCAGCGCGGTGCGCGACGGCGACGAGTTCGTCATCAACGGATCGAAAGTGTTCACCAGCGGGGCGGAGTTCGCGGACTACATCTGGCTGGCTGCCAGGACTGACCCAGAAGCCAAGAAGCACAAGGGCATCACGGTGTTCATCGTGCCGACCGATTCCCCCGGCTTCTCCTGGAAGCCGCTGCACACCATGCCGGGGGTTTCGACCTACTACACGTTCTATGACGACGTACGCGTTCCGGAGAGCGCCATCGTGCTCGGTGAGAACCAGGGGTGGAAGCTGGTGACGAACCAGCTGAACCTGGAACGTGCCGCCCTCGGCAATCTCGGCGCGCTCGAACCGCTCTTCAACAAAACCCTCGACTGGGCCCGGACAACGCCGCTCGACAACGGATATGTAATCGATCAGCCGTGGGTTCAACAGGCTCTCGCGCGTGTCGAGGCACAGGTCGCGGCTTACCGGCTGCTCAATCTGCGCGTGAACACGAATATCAGTTCGGGCGGGTTGGGCATGGGCGAGGCTTCGGCCGCAAAGGTTTTCGGCACTGAACTGACCCAGCAGGTGGCGCGCGAACTGCTCGACGTCGTCGGCCAGTCAGGGTTACGGAAGGGCGCAACGGGCCCTCTCGAGGGCGAGCTCGAAAGCGCCTATCGACTTGCCGTCATCAACACGTTCGGCGGCGGAGCGAACGAACTACAGCGCGACATCATCGCCATGGCCGGTCTGGGGTTGCCGCGTGCACCCCGCGACATGCGAGCGTCCTGAAAGGAAACCGACATCCGTGACTGCATTGACGAAAGAGGAACTGCGCCAACGCCTCGACGCGCTGATCGGTACACCGACCGACGGTGTCGGCAAACCGTCGCGCGCGCCTGATCCGGTTAATCCCGCGATGATTCGGCACTGGGCGTACGCGTTGGACGACATGAATCCCGCATACCTCGACCCCGAGTTCGCGAAGGGCTCTCGCTACGGCGACATCGTTTCGCCGCCGGTGATGCTGCAGACTTGGACCATGCCACCGCCGAAGCTGGCCGGTATCCACGAGCGCGGTGGAGTACCAATCGAAATCGGCGGAAGGAACCCGTTGCAGTTCCTCTCAGATGCCGGCTACACCGGCATCATCGCGACGAACTCCGAGTTCGAGATCGAACGCTACCCGCGCGTGGGTGACCAGATCACCGCCGAGACGGTTTTCGACTCGATCTCTGACGAGAAGAAGACCGCCATGGGCAACGGGTTTTTCGTCACCTGGGTCACCACCTACCGCGACCAGGACGCCAACGTCGTCGGCCGCCAGTGGTTTCGCACCCTGCGATTCAAAACGGGTGGGGACCCCGCCGGAACGGCTCGGGACTGATGGCCAGCAGACTCGCACCCTCGATCAGTCCTGATACCGAATTCTTCTGGTCGGGCCTCAAAGACAACGAACTGCGCATCCAGCGCTGCACAGCTTGCGCGACGTTGCGGGTTCCACCACGCCCGATGTGCGGCAAGTGCCAGTCGCTCAATTGGGACTACGTCGTCTCTACCGGTCGCGGGACCGTGTACAGCTTCGTGATGCCGCAGTATCCGCCGCTGCCGTTTCTCCAGTACCCGTATGTCGTCGCACTGGTCGAGCTCGACGAGGGGGTACGCATCGTGTCGAACCTGTGTGACATCGAACCCGACGCCATCAAGGTTGGGATGCCCGTCGAGGTCTTCTACCAGACCTTCGAAGCACTTCCGAGTGGCGATGAGTTGGTGCTGCACCAATTCCGGCCCGCCGGCTAACGGGAAGGCGATAAGCACAATGGACTTCACTTTCACTGAAGAACAGGAGACGGTCGGCAAGGTCGCGCGCCAGCTGTTCGAGCACCGCGCGACGCCCGAGCACCTCGCCGAGCTCGAGGCGAGCGGGGTTCGCTACGACGCCGCGTTGTGGAGCGAGCTCGCATCCTCGGACCTGCTCGGGATCGCGCTGCCAGAATCGTTCGGTGGCAGTGGCGGTGGGTTCCTCGAGTTGGGCGTGCTGCTGGCCGAGGTCGGGTTCAGTGTCGCGCCAGTCCCTGTATACGCAACGCTTGTCCTCGGCGCAGACACCATTGCCCGGCATGGTGATTCCAAACAACAGCAGAAGTATCTGCCGGGCGTAGCCGAGGGCAACACGATCCTCACCGCAGCGCTCGCCGAACCGGGAAACTCCGATCCGACGTCACCACGTACGACCGCGCACGCCGACGGCGACGTGTGGCGACTTGACGGCGCCAAGGAGCTGGTGCCCGCAGCGCAACTCGCAACGGCCGTCGTCGTATCTGCATTGGCAGACGACGGACCCGGCCTCTTCGTCGTTGACACGGAATCCGACGGCGTCAACATCAGCCCTGCGGCGACGACCAATGGCGAACCGCACGCCGACGTCGAACTCGCCGACGCCGTAGGCCATCGGCTCACCGCGCACGACGGCGCCGACGTCGTATCTGCCCTCTACACGCGGGCGCTCGTCGGCCTCTGCGCGATCCAAATCGGCGTCGCCGAAAGGGCTTTGAAGCTCGCAGCTTCCTACACCAGCGAGCGTGAACAGTTTGGACGACCCATCGGATCTTTCCAGGCGGTCCAGCAGCGCCTCGCCGACGCGTTCATCGACGTCGAGGCCATCCGGTGGACCACCTGGCACGCGGCATGGCTGATTGCCGAGGGCAGGCCCGCCGATCGTGAAGCGGCGATCGCAAAGTTCTGGGCCGCGGAAGCAGGAGCGCGCGTCGCCGCATCGGCACAGCAGGTGCACGGCGGCATGGGTATCGACGTCACGTACCCGCTGTCCCGATATTTCTTGTGGGCCAAGCAGAACGAACTCGCACTCGGATCGGCGTCACAGCAGTTGGCCCGTCTCGGCAGCACCTATTCGGAAGGAACGAGATGACCTCCACACTCAAGCGCACCTCCACGCTCGCGTGGAACAGCATCAACGTCGGCGACGAGGTCACACCGTTGGACGTGGACGTGACCACCACGCTGATCGTCGCCGGCGCCATCGCCTCACGCGACTACATGCCGGTACACCACGATCGCGACTTCGCGAATTCCCAAGGCTCCAAGGACATCTTCCTCAACATCCTGACCACTAACGGGTTGTGCGTGAAGTTCCTGCACGACTGGGCCGGGCCGGAAGCGATGGTCAAGAAACTGTCCATTCGCCTCGGCGTGCCGGCCTACCCGAACGACCCGTTGCGCTTCGAAGGCCGTGTCACGGACAAGACTTCGGCCGACGTAGAGGGGTTGGTCGAAGTGACGTTCAAGGGCATCAACAGCCTCGGCGATCATGTCTCCGGCACCGCTGTGCTCAGCCTGCTCGACGGGGTCGATGCATGAAAGACGGCATCGGCGGCAGGGCAGCGCTCGTCGGTATCGGCCAGACCGAATTCTCAAAGGAGTCTGGCCGAACCGAGATGCAGCTCGCCTGCGAGGCGGCGAAAGCGGCCATTGAAGATGCCGGGCTGCGGCCCAGCGACATCGACGGGATGGTGACCTTCACCGTCGACGAGAACGAGGAGATCGAGGTCGCCCGCAATGTCGGCATCGAGAACCTCTCGTTCTTCACGCGGGTTCCGCACGGCGGTGGCGCCGCCGCAGGCACGGTGATGCAGGCCGCGATGGCGGTCGCCACAGGCGCTGCCGAGGCTGTCGTGTGCTACCGGGCCTTCAACGAGCGCTCCGGCTTCCGGTTCGGCGGCGCGGGACGCCAACCCGGTGTGACGCCCCTATGGATGGCGCCGTATGCCCCATTCGGGTTCATGACACCTGCCGCCTGGGTGGCACTGCACGCGCAGCGCTACATGACGACGTACGGGGTGACCAACGCAGACTTCGGAAAGATCTCCGTCATCGACCGCATACATGCCGCGAAGAATCCCGATGCGTGGTTCTACGGTAAGCCGATAACCATTGAGCAGCACCAGGAGTCGCGGTGGATCATCGAGCCGGTGCTGCGCCTGCTGGACTGCTGTCAGGAGAGTGACGGCGGCGTCGCGATGGTGGTGACCAGCGTCGAGCGGGCTCGGGACCTAGCCAAACCGCCGGCCGTCATTACAGCTGCCGCACAGGGCGCGGCCTACGACGGCGAGGTCATGACGAGCTACTACCGTGAGGACATTACCGGCCTGCCCGAGATGGGTGTCGTCGGCAACAAGCTATGGCGCGACTCCGGACTCAAGCCGGACGACATCTCCACTGCGTTCCTCTACGACCACTTCACCCCGTTCGTCTTCACCCAACTCGAGGAACTCGGATTCTGCGGTCGCGGCGAAGCCAAGGACTTTGTATCGGTCGACGAGCTGTCCCTTGGCGGCCGAATGCCGATCAACACGAATGGCGGATTGCTCGGCGAGGCCTACATCCACGGAATGAACGGCATCACCGAAGGCGTTCGTCAGGTTCGCGGCACTTCGCACAACCAGGTCGACAATGTCGAGCACGTCCTGGTCACGTCGGGCACCGGCGTGCCGACCAGCGGGCTCATCCTGGCACCGGATCACTGAGCAGCTAATGTCAGCCAGTGAGCTCTAAGATGACGCAAGCGACGGCGGCCGACACCCGGGATGTCATCATCTCAGCAGCGTTCGCATGCTTTCGGACCCAGGGGCTGGCCAAGACGACCATCGTCGACATCGCCAAGGCGGCCGAGGTCTCCCGCAGCACGTTCTACGAATACTTCCGGGACAAGGAGACGATCGTCGAAGCCTGCGCCGAGGCGGCATCGCAGCGCTTCTACCGCAACATGGCCAAGGCGATCGACCGCCACGGTGGCAGCACCCTAGAAGGCCGGCTGGTGCGCGCCGCCGTATTCGTTACGCAGGCGCGCCAGGTCGTAGAGCCCGAGGCGTACTTCGACGAAGAGGAAGTCAACCTCATGATGACGAAGAACGCCGCGACCCTGCTCAAGGAGTGCGCCGAGTTCCTGGCCCCGTACGTGTCTGCGGCCAAGTTGACCGGCGAGGTCCGTAGCGACCTCGACGTCGCCTCTGCAACAGAGTGGTTCGCCCGCATGCTGTTCTCTCTTTTTACAACTCCCTCACCGACCATCGACATGCGTGAGGACGATGCCGTCGCGGAGTTCGTACGGGCCTACGCCGTCAACGGGTTCCTCGAGAATCGCTCTCGCCGACGTTAACCGCCTTTCAGAGAGGTTCGAGGCGGCTTCTGCGCAATTGAATACCGATATTCTCATAATTGAAATTGTCTATTACCATGGCTCGTCGAGGAGAGGCCGAGATGAAACTGACTGTGGCATCCGCGACGCAGGATCTTGTTCCACGGCAAGCAGGAGGCGCCCCGCCGAGCCGGGGTAGAGCCACGCCGCACAAGTTGCTTGTGCTCGGCTTCGACACCGCTGACATGGTGTCCGGGGCAGGCGGACTCGTCTGTGATTCGGTGCGCGCCGGCCTGCGTGTCGAGGTCTGCCTAGAAACCGTCGGCGACGAACGGGCGCTGCAGATACTCGGTGTAAGGGCAAGTCCGCTGCCTGATCGCTTCCAGTTCGACCCTGAGTGGCCGGACGTCGTCGTCTTCGCGGCCGCTCTGTATGAGCGCAATCAGGTAGTGCGTCGTCTACTCGCTGAGGCCACCAGGCGCCGCCGCTCCGACGTCGCGGGCTGGGGCGGTACATGGCCAATCGAGCCCGATGCCGGCATCAGCATCGAACACCAACTCAGCTCTGCCGCGCGGGCCTTTAAGCTGCACGCGATGAATGCCTCGGGGATTGCGGCCCAAGTCTCAGCCACCGAACCATTCCGCAGCGGGCAACGTCGCCTTGCCGACACCACGCCGCTGCTGCCTCGGGGATGAAATTACTTCCGACACGAGGCGGTGTAACGCCAAGGCTTCAGCGTCGCGACGACACCGGTACGTTGGACCAGCCGCACACGTTCGACATCGCCACGCGTCGCAAGCCACTGCGATCCACTTGGTACTCGGGGATGAAGTCGAGCAGCGCTTCGAGTGCGATGCGGCTCTCCATCCGCGCCAACGCAGCGCCCAGGCAGCTGTGTATGCCGTATCCGAACGCGAGGTTGAATCCCATCTTGCGCTCTCGATCGATGTTCAACCGGTCGGGCTCTTCGAACATCCGCTCGTCCCGCGTCGCCGAACCGGTGACGAGAAGCACCGCACTGCCCTCGGGAATCGTTGTTCCGTAGTACGTCACGTCACGAGTCGCGGTGCGGACCTGGTATTGCGACGGCGCCTCGTAGCGCAATAACTCCTCGACTGCTGCCGGAACCTTGCTTCGGTCATCGCGGAGTTTTTGCCACTGATCGGGAAAGTCGGCAAAGGCGACCATCGCGTTGCCCACCAGTTTGGTGACCGTTTCGGCGCCGGCGCCCCCAAGCATCGTGGCGAATCCAGTGATGTCGACGTCGGTGAGCTTTTCCACCACCCCGTCACGCTCGATCTCGGTCTCGATGAGCCGACTGATCATGTCATCTTCGGGTCGAGCCCGCCGCTGCTGGACGAGGTCGTAGTAGTACAGGCCTGTGTTGGTCGCCGCCTCGTATCCCTCTTTGGTGGTGGCGATCTCACCGGGATGGCGTTCGATCAGAAGGTCCAACCAGAGCCGGATTTGGTCGCGATCCTCTTTCGGAACGCCGAGCATCGTCGTGATGATCTCGTTCGGGAACAATGCCGAGAAGTCGGCGACGACGTCGAATGACTCGGGGTCCAGCGACTCGAGGCGTTCGTAGACCTTCTCGTGCACCATGCGTTCCATCGCCTCGATAGCGCGCGGGGTGAACACCTTGCTCACGAGTTTGCGCATCTTCTGATGCTCCGGCGGATCCATCGAGATGATCACCTTGGGCACCGGGATGGCGTCATCGTGGGCCTTCACCATGTCGAGAGTGGCACCCTTGGCCGACGAGTACGTCTCGTGATCCTTCGTCGCGGGTGCCACGTCGTCATAACGCGTCAACGCCCAGAAGTCCCACTTCGCGTTGTAGTAGATCGGCGCCTCGTCACGAAGTCGGCGGTAGGTGTTGTACGCCCCATTGAAGAAGTCTTCGGAGAATGGGTCGAATTCGATAGCGCCGTCTGCGATCTCGGACGTCGTGGCGCTCACAGGATCGCCCCGGATTCCTTGTATTTCATGATCGTGTCCCAGTCCATGCCGGCGTCCATCAACACCTCTTCGGTGTGCTGCCCGTGCTCCGGCGCACCCGGTGGAACGACGGATTGTTCGTCGAACTGAACCGGATTGGTAGGAAGCGAGTACGGCACGCCGTTGATGGTCTCGGTGTGCGCCACATAACCGTTCGCGGTGACCGCCGGGTCGACGCAGAGCTCGGCTGGCGTCTGCACTATCCCCCAGGCGCCGGAAAGCCCCGCAAGGGTGGCGCGCCACTCGGCCAGACTGCGTTTCGCGAACGCGTCGTCAAGCATCGCGATTAGGGCGACCCGATTTTCATATCGTGATGCGGGATCGGCGAATCGCGGATCGTCAATGACTTCGGGAAGGCCGATCACATGCATCGCCTCTGTGAAGAACTTGTCGAGCTGCAACATCATCAGCTGGACGTAGCGGCCGTCCCTCGTCCGGTAGGTGCCCACCAACGGATTGGGCGCATCGGCGTGGGTGAACTTCGGAATGGCACCGCCACCGTGTATCTGGCTCACCGCGACATCGGGGCTGAGATTCCACGCGGCCAGCCCCAGTAGCGATACGTCGACGACCGAACCCTTGCCGGTTTTCGCCTTCTTGTAGAGAGCCGCCGCGATACCCCCTGCGATCGTCATACCTCCGAGGAGGTCACCGAAAGCCGGACGGGAGCGCACCAGGTCGTCGGCCTCTTCGGTCAGGACGGTCGCGATGCCGCCCCGGGCCCAGTAGGACACGCCGTCGTACCCGGGCTTGTCGGAGTCCGGGCCCTTCGGCCCGTGCCCTGACCCACGCACATAGACAATGCTGGGGTTGGCGGCCCTGATGTCCTCGACGTCGATGCCGAGTTTTTTCCGACGTTCCGGTAGATAACTGGTCAGGAACACATCACAGGTCTTGGCGAGTTCACGGACCACTTCCTGACCGCCTGGAGTGCTGAGGTCTACTCCGATGGACTTCTTTCCGCGGTTCGGGATCTCGATCATGTAGTTCACTGCGCCGCCGCCCTCGTCGACGATTCCCATCGTGACGAGACCTCGCTGCGGATCGCCACCGTCGCGGGGCTCCACTTTGATGACCTCAGCACCCCATTCCGCGAGGACCGCACCTGCCGAGGGGACGAATGTCCATGCGGCAACCTCCAGCACTCGTACTCCACTGAGTACCTTGTCGACCGAGATAGCGTCCTCCCAGGAGCGATAATTAGCGTTTTCAAGAGCGAGAATGTCAGTTTCGGACAATTGTAAACCAAACAAGATTGCGAGTGATCGCGCCTCACGGCCGCGCAGAAAGCCGTCCAGGCAGAGCCGGATCTCCGCGCTCCCAGAACGCGCGCCACGTCGGCATCCGCATAGGCATCGCGGCGCGCAAAGTCACATCGGTCGGCCAGCGGACAAACTCCGGACCGGGGCGCTCCGTGACGTCGACTGAGTACCAGGGATATTCACGTCGCTTCACAAAACACCAGTGATCATCGTGGCGCTCATACGCATCGTCGTAACGCATCGTGATGACATACCACCCGTCGCCGTCTTCGTGCTCAGCCCGGCAGTAGACCGAGCCCGTGGCATGGTCGGCGTCGATGAAGTCGAACTGGTGGCCACAGATCAGATGAATACTGCGGTAGAAACGCCTCAGCACTCGGTCATACCACCGCTTCAGCGCCTCTCGACCTCGGCCCTCAGCTCCTGCCTCGACGTCGCTTATGAAGAGCTCAACCAGGGCGTCCAGGTCGCGTGCGTCAAGCGCCATCGCATATCTGCTGGGCAGTTGACTGATCGCGAGACTCGACTCGATGCGATCCAGTCGGTCAGAAGCAGTCGGATCCATTGCCGCCATGGCCGCAGTGTAGTTCCCGGTATCAACGCGAGAACCGCTGTTCTCACTTCCCGGCATACGCATTATCCTGTTGAAACCAACGACGATCAAAGGCGAGGACTCGACGCCATGCCCTTTCCGGCCATCACACCGACGATTCCCGCCCTGGTGAGGTCGAGCGCCGCGCGTTTCGGGGACAAGCCGTTGCTCGTCTCCGACGGCGAGGAGCTGACCTATTCAGACCTCGATCGGCGGTCCGCCGAGCTCGCGGTGGGACTTCTGGCCCAAGGAATCGCGAAAGGCGACCACGTCGGCATCCTGATGCCCAACAGCGTTGAATGGGCCCTCACGTGGTTCGCGATAACCCGAATCGGTGGCGTCGCGGTCCCGCTCAATACCTTCTACAAAGCCTCCGAACTGGCGTGGACGATGCGGCATGCCGACCTACGTGCGGTTGTGGTGCGGCGATCGTTTCGCAACCACAATTTCATCGAGCGCCTCGAAGAGTCCCTGCCCGGTCTCGCCGAGCAACGCCGGCCTGGTCGCCTCGCCCTTCGCCGCACCCCTTATCTGCGCACCGTCGCCGTCTGGGGGCCGTGCGACCGGGCTTGGGCCACCTCGGTAGCGGAGCTTGGCTCGCAACATGGCATCGACTCCGAGTTCCTCGTCGATGTGGAATCATGCGTCACCCCGGCTGACGAAGCCATGATCATCTACACCTCCGGCAGTACCGGCGATCCGAAGGCGCCCGTGCACACTCAGGGCACCCTCGTGCGCCACACCTACAACCTGACCTTCCACTACGGCGTGACACAGGACACCGTGATGTTCACCGCCATGCCGTTCTTCTGGGTTGGCGGCTTGATCACCGGCCTGCACGCAGTGATACATCACGGCGCCACGCTCGTCACCCAGCCCGCGTTCGAGGCGGCAGAGGCACTGGAGTTGATCGAACGCCATCGCGCGACCATCACCCTCGGCTGGCCGCAGCAGGGCAAGTCGCTTTCGGAACACCGCGACTTCGCCAATCGCGATCTCAGCTCCGTGCAGCGCACCAGCATGCCTGCGATGGTGCTGGCCGACCGTCGCCCAAAGGGGCCGAATGCTCTTGGCATGACTGAACTTTGCGGCAACCACATCGGTGTCGACCCGTATCCGTCCCAACCACCGGATCGAGTCGAAACGGGAGGGTTTTCAATCGAGGGGCTCAGTCACGTGCTAGTCGACCCCGAGACAGGCCAACCTGTTCCCAAGGGCACCCAGGGCGAGATCTGGGTCAGGGGCTACTCGCTCATGCAACGGCTGTACAAACGTGAGCGCGAAGACGTCTTCACCCCCGACGGTTATTATCGGACGGGCGACTGCGGCATCGAATATCCCGACGGCTGGATCAGGTTCACCGGCCGACTCGGCGATCTGATCAAAACTGGCGGCGGCACCAACATCACTCCCACCGAAGTCGAACTGGCACTTACGAACTGCGACGGTGTACTCGAGGCTTACGTCGTGGGCGCAGACGACGGGACCAATGGCACGGTGGTCGCGGCGGCGGTCGTGCCGCAAGGGAATGCCGAACTAGACGCCGATGATCTTCGCGCGAAGGTGCGCAAACAGCTGTCGGCGTACAAGGTCCCAAAGTTCATCTGGGTCACCGCCAAGGACACATTGCCGTTTACTGCGACAGGCAAGGTAAAGAAATCCGATTTAGCGGTGCAATTGGCGGAATTGCTGGCCAAACGCGAAGGCGAAACCGTCACGGCAGATTAGTTGTGAGGAGCGTCAACGGAATTACGAACAGCCAGAGGAGGAACGACCATGAGTGACAAGCCTTTACGCGTTGCCGTCATCTCCACCGGCTGGATCAGCAGCCTGTCGATACGCGCGATCGTTCGGCGGCCACACCTGGAACTGGTCGGGGTGTGGGTGCACAGCCCTGAAAAGACCGGACGTGACGCCGGCGAGATTGTCGGGCTCGGGCCGATCGGCGTGACGACGACCAACGATCTCGACGACATCATCGCGTTGAAACCCGACTGCGTTCTCTATGGGGCGGCTAGCGCCGAGATGGACGCCGCTGCGGTACGCGACTACGTGCGGTTACTCAACGGCGGACTCAACGTCGTGACCACCAACACGCCGGGAATGATGTTCCCGGACAGGTGGATCCCCGAACTCGCAGAACAGGTCCGTGCGGCCGCTCTAGCGGCCGGTGTCACGATTTATACCTCCGGCATCGAGCCAGGCTTTGCGGGCGACCAATTCGCGGTACTGCTCACGACGCTGTCGAACACCATCCGGTCGATTCGCGCACAAGAAATCTTTGACTACTCGGCCTATCCCAACCAAGACCTCATGATCACTGCGATGGGGTTCGGCAAGCCACTCGATTTCACCCCGCTGCTCGAACTCGAAGGCGCACAGCAGTTCGCGTGGGGACCGCCGATCGGACTCGTCGCCAAGGCGCTCGGCGTCACGCTCGACAAGGTCACCGAGTCCTACGAACGGGTGCTCACTCCGCGCGACCTCCACGTCGCGTGCGGAACCATTCCCGCCGGTACCTGCGGCGCCGTACGGGCAGAGACCACCGGCATGGTGAACGGTCAACCGGTGATCACGATCGAACACATCAATCGCATGGCACCCGATCTGGCGCCGGAGTGGGCGTCGGCACCCAACGGCACCTATCGCATCATCATCGAAGGCCAGCCGCACATGCAATGCGACCTCAGGCTCGGTACCGAAGACACGCCCGAATCGGCGAACGACAACGCAATGGAGGCAACGGCCATGCGGGTCGTCAATGCCATCCCCTACGTCGTCGAAGCTGCACCGGGAATCGCCACGTCGCTAGATCTGCCGATCACGGCACCGCGCAACGCACTCGACGTCGACTAAACGGTGAACATGGGCCCGCGCGGCGCTCCGCGAACCTCGTTACCGCCGTCGATGGCGAAGCTCTGGCCTGTCATCCAGCTGGATTCGGGTCCGGCAAGGTAGCGCACACCCGGTGCGATGTCATCCGACACCCCTAGCCTGCCCAACGGCACCCGGTCAAGGAAGCTGGTGGTGAGCTCCTCGAGGTGAATGTAGCCCTGCGTAGTTGCCGCCTCGGTCAAACCCGGCCGCACCGCGTTGACGCGGATGCCGCGTGGTCCGAGTTCGGAAGCTGCTACGCGGATGAGCATCTCGAGCGCAGCCTTTCCCGCGGAGTAGTGTCCGAGGCCTTCCATCGGGATCTTCGATGACGTCGATGAGATGAAGACGATGGATCCGCCATCGGTCATCAGTGGCACGGAATAACGCATGGCAAGGAAGTTCGACCGCAGGTTGCCCATGACGAAGTTGGTGAAGGTCTCCAGGTTCTGCTCGATGAGCGGGCCAGTGCCCCCGATCGCAACGGTGCCGAGGACGATGTTCAGCCGGTTGTGTACGTCGTAGGCGGCTTGCGCGGCCGCCCTCACGGTAGCCTCATCCTCCGGATCGCCCTTCTGCATCACGATTTCGGCGCCGGGCGCGACTTCAGGATGTTGTCTCTTGCTGCCTCCAGGCGTCTCATCGATCGCCCGAGCAGGTACAACGTTGCTCCGTCAGCGGCCAGCAGCTTGGCCGAGGCTTGGGCGATGCCGGCCGACGCACCCAGGATGAAAGCGGTCTGGTTGTCGAGCACGCCCATGTGTCGGCACGCTACCACTGCGCGAAATTGCAATTTCCGTTTTACAGAAATGGTAGTTCTCGGACCGGACGCGGTGAGGTAGCGTACGCATGTGCCAGATATGACCGGCAAGGTCGCGCTCATCACAGGGGCGGCACGCGGACAGGGGCGCGCCCATGCCGAACGGCTCAGCGCAGACGGCGCCGACATCATCCTGGCGGACGTCGCAGGCCCTCTGCCTCCCAGCGTCCCTTATGATTCCGCCACGCCGGAGGACCTGGCCGAAACCGCTGCACTGGTATGTGCGAACGGTCGCCGCGCCGTTACCGCGATCGTCGACACTCGGGATCACGACGGGTTGTGCGCCGCCGTCGACGATGGCGTCGCAGAACTCGGGCGGCTCGACGTGATCGTCGCCAACGCAGGCATCTGCGTGCCGGCGACCTGGGATCGGGTCTCCGCTCGCGACTTCCAGGACACCATCGACATCAACCTCATCGGCACCTGGAACACGGTCATGGCGGGCGCCAAGCACATCATCGCGGGCGGTCGTGGCGGCTCGATCATCCTCATCGGATCCGCCGCCGGATTGACCATGGAGCCGTTCATGATCGCCTACACGGCGAGCAAACACGGTGTGACCGGGCTCGCCCGTGCGTTCGCTGCCGAATTGGGCGTACACAACATCCGGGTGAACAGTCTTCACCCCGGGTCGGTCGTGACACCGATGGGAAGCGGCCGGATGGTCGAAGCGATGGTAGAGGCCGGCCAATCCAACTCCGCTCTGAGACATGGATTCAGCAAACAACTGTTGCCGAACGCGGTCGCGATGCCCGAAGACATCGCCAACGCGGTGGCGTGGCTGGCCTCAGACGAAGCGCGATACGTCACAGGTGCTGCCATCCCCGTCGATGTCGGCGTGACGGGCTCTTGATCGCCAGCCACCAGCGAATCAGCTATCGGACCCGCGTCCGTGATTGCCGGCTCACAATCGAGGGTCCCGCAAACGGTGTTCCAATGACACCGGCGGGCGCCTTGACGACGTCAGGAATCGAGTTGACCGCGGCTAGCGCCGTCACCTTGACGCCGGGATTGACATCATCGCCTGTCGACTGTTCCAAATGAAGTTCCAGGCTCATGCTCGGGCTGCCTTCGACCCGGAAAACCATGCCTCCTTCACCTTTTCGGGCCGGTTGCGGCCACCGCTTCGGCCACGGAGTAGAACTGACGGTTGCGAAGTACTGCACAGAAACGACGGTCCGGCCGTCGACGACTCCTCCGAGTTGCCACCGATGCGCACAGATGGTTCCCTTTGGGATCATACCGAGCCTGGTCTCCAAATCGGTGGGGGCAAGCAGTGTCTCCCAATCCAATTCGACGCTGTCGAGCTCCACGCCCAGGATGTCGGCAATGTAGCGCACGACCGTTTCCCAGTCTTTGTTCACCTTGCCCGACGCGATCCGGACCGGGACGTGCCCATCTGGCTTACCGAAGCCCATCGATTCATGAAGGACGTCCCAGATCGGGTAGGCCTTATCAAGGTCGAGGGCGTACTCGTCCATGCGATACGAATCGACGGTGCCCGCCCCGGCCAGCAATGCCGTCGGGATGTTCAGGCTGATGAACCCGGGCTCGGCACCGGTGGCGTAGAACGTCGAATTGCCCTTGGCGGCAGCGTCTTCCAGCACGCGTCGCCAATCTGCGGGCGCCGCCCGCGGATATACCAATGGGATCGTCGAGATGGTGACCACGTTGATCCCCGCCTCGAGATATTGGGCGATGTCCGCCAACGCCTCTTCTTCGCGCCGTACCGCAGTGGCGCAATACGCCACGCAATCCGGTGCCAGCGCCAACACCGACGCCAGATCGTCAGTCGCGAGCACCCCGACATCCGGCACGCCACATAGCTCGCCTGCATCCCGACCCGCCTTCTCGCGCGTCGATACCTTGACCCCGACGAGGTCGAGGTCGGGATCGTCGATGATTGCGCGAAGCGCTTGGCTACCTGTCAGTCCAGTCCCAACATGAACAACTCGGTAGCGTTCGGGCTGCGCTGTCGTCATCTCAGATCTGCTCCTTCATCTGAAGAATGGCCCCGGTTTTCCGGCATTCTCGAGGTGACC
Source organism: Mycobacterium sp. OAE908 (assembly GCF_017872775.1). Lineage (NCBI taxonomy): Bacteria > Bacillati > Actinomycetota > Actinomycetes > Mycobacteriales > Mycobacteriaceae > Mycobacterium > Mycobacterium sp. OAE908. Next base: position 142,648 of record NZ_JAGGJL010000002.1, on the reverse strand, counting down.
GTACGGGTCGTAGACCTTCACATTGGGATACGGATTCTGGTCGTATGCGGGGCGTGACAAACCCGCTTCCCGCAGGCCGGCAAGGACGGCCAGCGGTGTCGCGAACGATACGAGCCCGATGGCCACCGAGATCAGCAGCTGACGGGTCAGCGTCACCTTCGGTCTGCCCGCTCGTGCGGGCAGCCAGCGGGCGATCCTGTTGATGAGGACCAGCTCGTCGTTCTCGTTTCGGACGCACATCACCGCGACCATGCCGAAGATGATCGAGTCGTAGACGGCCATGATCAGCGGAAAATGGATGCGACCGATGTGCAATACCGGCCCGACGGCTTCGGTGTAGAAGAAAATGCCTGCCTTCATCCAGGTGAACTGGATCAGACCGTTGATGGGGATCGCGACGACGGTCGCGCCGATGAACACCGCAACCAGCCGATGACGGTCAAGCCATCTCGTTCGTCGCAACAACCGATCGATGAATCTGTCGTGCAGTTGCAGGAAGCCCAGCCCGTTGAACAGGTAATAAGCCGCATATCCGCCGAGGAATGCCAAGGCAGGCTCGAGGTTTGGCGAGATGTTCACATACGGCCAGGACAGCGGGAAGTGCAACATACGGGGATCGAAGATGGCGAAGGTCGCCCAATTGGCGAGTGGATCCAGCGCGCCCGTGATCAGACCTGCGAACGCGATGATGACCGCCCAGTGGACTTTTCGCTGCCGCCAGGACAGCCAGACCAGGACCGAGATCAAGCCGATTGCCATCGGTACCGAGCTGATCGCAACCGCGAGCGGCCAGTGGTCGAACCCTAGGAACGGCGGATATGGCGCGGGGCCGGGATTCGGGTTGCTTCTCGTCGGATCGCCGTGCAGGCCAGACTGGATGTTCGCGACCGTGACGGTGGCAAAAGTCAAGTAGAGGACGATGAACAGTCCCCATCCGATCTTGGTGGGCCAGGACGAATAGTTCGCGATCGGGTGTTCCGAAGTGCGTGAATGCGCTTCGAAATCAAGACTATTCGTCATGTCACACCGACACTGGGAGTGTCGCCCAGCCCCGGACGCTGGTGGTGTGGGCGCGTTTGGCCGCTTCGTAGTCGACTTCCCAGTCGGGCCACCGCGTCAACACTTCCTCGAGTGCGATGCGCGCTTGCACCCTGGCCAACGCGGCGCCGAGACAAAAGTGGATGCCGTGACCGAAGGACAGATGGGCGCCCTTGCGACGGATGTCAAAGGTGTCGGCGTCGGGGTACTGGCGCTCGTCGCGGTTGGCTGATCCGTTGAGCAACAACATCGCCGATCCTTCGGGCACCGTCTGCCCGTAGTGCTCGACGTCGCGAGCGACATAGCGGGCTTGCACCGGTGACGGCGCTTCGTACCGAAGGACTTCCTCGACGGCATTAGGAATCAGGCTGAAATCGGCTGCGAGCGCCCGTCGCTGGTCCGGATGATCAGACAGCAGCTGGCCGGCGAATCCGATCAGCCGAGTCGTAGTCTCGTTGCCCGCCCCGACGACGGTTCCGGTATATGTCAGCACCTCACCGCGCGTCAGTCGTCGTCGGGTTCCGTCCGGCTCTTCCACTTCCGCGTTGACCAGATCGGTCATCAAATCGTCGGATGGGTGGTCGTAGCGCCAATCGATGAACTCCTCGAGCATGGAGCCCGTTTCGGTCAGCACGTCCTCGGCGACTTCGCCCGGGCGGTCATCAGAGAGCTCGAGCAGGCGGTCGTTGCTCTCCCGAATGGCGGCCTGACGGTCCTCTGGGATGCCGAGGAGGTACCCGATGGTGCGCATCGGCATCCAAGCTCCAAGGTCGGCGATGAAGTCGAAGCGGTCTGCCTCCGCCAGTGGCTCCAACGATCGTCGGCAGAATTCCCTGGCCAATGGCTCGATGGCGGCCATCCGCCGAGGCGTGAAGACTCCGGAGAGAAGGCGGCGGTGTAGGTCGTGGATCGGGGGGTCCTCGAACAGGATGATGCCAGGCGGCACCTGGACTCCGTTGAGCAGAAACTCGATGACGGTGCCACGCCCCGACCGGTAGTCCTGCCAGTTCACCAGCTCGCGGGCTACGTCAGAGTGCCTGCTCAGTGCATAGAATCCGATCTCCTCGTTGCGGTAAAGCGGTGCGTCGTCTCGCAATTGCTTCCACACCGGGTAAGGGTCGTCGTCGATCTCGAAGTCGAACGGATCGTAATACGGCTCAACCTTCACCCTGTATGCCACGACGTGAGAATATGCGTTATCGGATGCGGGAGAGGGGTTTTTCCCCTACTCGGCTGGCCGTGAACTACTGCCCCCCTGATGGCCCCCGCGCATGAGAACCTTAATTCTCACATGCGAGAATGTCACCAAACATCGATGGTTGGGTGGAGGTTATTCGTGGCACAGCCTGCCCGCAGCTTCGTCTTCGCCGTCGAGTTTCGCGTCGCCGACCCGGAACGTGTCGGCTCTGTACTGGCGCGGCACGAGGAAAGCCTCCGGGATCTGGGGGCGCGATACGCGTTCGTCTACGAGTCGGTTCTCGAACCTGGAAAGGTGCTGGCCGTTATCGGTTTGCACACCGATCAGCCGTTACTCAACCTGCTGCGATCGCCGTACTTCTTCGACTGGTTCGACGCCGTCGGCATCGACGACTTACCCGCCGTTTTCGCCGGAGAGACGTTAGGCCGTTTCGACCTCGGCGGCTCACCTACGTCGGGCAGCGACGTGGTGGTTGCCGCCGTCACCCCAGTCGACGACGTCGACGAGTTCTTGGCCCAGGTTAGGAACTCACTCGAGGAGTTCTCGAGCGCCGGCATTCGAAGGACACTGGTTTACCGCGCCTTCGACACATTCGGTGAAGTGATGTTCCTGCACCAGGTCGCCAGCCCGAGTATCGCCCTGAAGTGGATCGAGGACTCCGAGGTGGCCTCCGACTGGCTCATCGCAGCGGGCGTGGGCGCCTATCCGCCTGTCTTCGTAGGGCGCTTCGTCCACGCCATGCGGCTGGCCCAGACAAGCGGAACGGACTTGCACTGATGTACGTGTGCCTATGTCAGGGGGTGACGATAGAAGCCGTTTCGAAGGCGGTTGCGGCTGGCGCCGCGACATGCAACCAGGTGTCCGAAGCCTGCGGGGCCGGGTCTGAATGCGGTCGATGCCGTCGCACCGTCCGCGCGATCATCGATTCTTCGTCGGCGACGGCGTCATCCGGCCAGAGGAGGCAAAAATGAGTGATCGGCATTCCAACATCGCCGAGACGCGAATGCTCATCGTCGGAGCGTCCTCGGGTATCGGGCACGCGCTGGCGCTCGCTGCCCATTCGAGGGGCGCCGACGTCGCGCTCGCCGCCCGTCGTGTCGAGCGCCTCACCGAACTAACTGAAAAACTCGGCGGTTCCGCGCACGAACTCGACGTGTCCGACACGCGCGGCATCGAGCGCGTGGTCGACGAGGTGGCCGCGAGATTCGGACAACTCGACGCCGTTGTGTTCACCAGCGCCGCTGTACCGTTCGCGCTCATCGAAGAGACGGACGTAGAGACGTGGCTGCATGCCTACGCGGTCAACGCTGTTGGCGCGTCACACGTACTGCGCTCGGCACTTCCCTATTTGGCCGACAATGCCGTAGTACTGGTTGCGTCGAGCCACGATGTCGGCCGGCCCCGTGCCGGTGTCGCGGCCTACCACGCGAGTAAGGCGGCGTTGGACGAAATCTTGCGGTCCTGGCGGGCCGAACACCCCGATCTGGCCATCATCCGGGTCAGTGTCGGCCCGACAGAGGGCACTGAGATCCTCCGAGGAGCGGACCGCGACCTGCTGGCCGACCTGTATAGAGCATGGGCTCAGGAGGGACAGATTCCAGCCAAGATGTCCGCGGTCGAAGACGTCGCCAACGCAATGCTTTCGTTGATCGCCGTCTCGCGCGCGAACCCAACGGTGGTAAGCGACATCGTGCACCTGGCGCCCCGATTCATCAAGGGACACTGATTAGGAGACACATGGACTTGGGATTCGCAGGCTCGACCGCAGTCGTCACCGGCGGCAGCAAGGGCATGGGTTTGGCCATCGCCGAAGTCCTTGGCGCCGAGGGCGCTTCGGTAGCGATCATGGCGCGAGGAAGAACCGCGTTAAAGGCGGCCGCTGATCGGATCCGGGCTGCGGGAGCTCCCGAGGCGCTCCCGATCATCGTCGATATGGCTGATGCCGATTCCATTGCCACGGGATTCGGTGCGGTCCGCGACGCCTGGGGCAACCTGAACGTGCTGGTGCACACCGTCGGCCCTGCCGCGGGTAGCTTCGAAGAACTCGATGACGACGACTGGTACGCCGCATTCGACATGGGAACCATGGCGGCCGTCCGTTCCGTACGCGCCGCGCTGCCCATGTTGCGCGCCGCCGAGTGGGCCCGCATCGTCACCCTTTCGGCACACTCGATTCAGCGTCAGAGCGCCCGTTTGGTCGCATATACCGCGACCAAGGCGGCGTTGTCGAGTTTCACCAAGAACCTTTCGAAGAGCCTTGGACCGGAGGGCATTCTGGTCAATTGCGTATGCCCCGGCACCATCGTGACAGCCAGCTTCACGGAGATCCTGAAGGACACGCTGGCCGCCGAGAGCCTCGACTCTGCCGATCCCCATGACGTCATGACTTGGGTGGACCGCACCTACGGCCATCCGTGCGATATCGGCCGGGCAGGCTTACCGGAGAAATCGCCTCGGCCACCGCCTATCTCGCGTCGCGCCGCAACGGTTACGTCACGGGCGCGACCATCAACGTCGACGGCGGCTCGGACTTCATCTGAGTGGGTTCAGCCGTTCTTCGACATCTCCGTAGCCGCAGTATCCGCCCACTTCGCCTGGTGACGGCCCATCGTCATCGCGCCGTTCCAGCCTCCGTCGGTCCACAACACCTCGCCGCCGACGTAGCTCAGCCGGGGGCTGCCCAGACAAATCAGCGGCCAGGCCTGCTCCTCAGCCGTGGCATAGCGACCGACTGGCCCGATCGCCTGGTCGACCGTCTCCTTACCCATCAAGTCCTGGAAAGCCGGCATCATCGCCGTCTCTGTGGGTCCCGGATTGATGCAGTTGATCCGGATACCCTTGGCCCCCAACTCCGGATACCACCAGCCAACCCACGCGTCGATGATGTACTTCGAGTACGCGTAACCGCTCCACGACCACTGCTTCTCGTTGGTCTTGAGCCACTCCACCGCGCCGTCGAATCCGTCGGTCTCGAGCAATCCACTGATCACTTTGATGTGATCTTGCCAGCCGATCGCCGCCGAGGACGAGATGACGCTGATGGCCGACCCCTGAGACATCTTGGGCACCAGGGCTTCGGCCAGGTGGCGCGCCCCGACGAAGTTGACCAGGATCGTGTCCCACTCGCTGAACGGCGGGCCGGGCAGCCCCGCACAGCTGAAGAGGCCGTCGACAGGTCCGTCGATAGCCGCTGCCACCTGCTCGATACTTTCCCTGTCACGCAAGTCGATCTGCATAGCACGGGCGACGGGAACCGTAGTGGGCTTGATATCGAGCGCGGTCACCGTTGCGCCGAGGTCGACGAGGATCTGAGCGGCCGCCTGGCCCATTCCGGAGGCCGCGCCCGTGACGACGACGGACTTCCCTTCGTACCTCAAGACGTCATCCACGGCACTTCCTTTCGACGGCTTGCACCGACTTGAGAGAACTCAACTTTGCGCCTTATGAGAACAGACATTATCACCACAGATACAGTGGCTTGTGCTCGGAGTTGAAGGGAGCCGACCGTTGACAATCCCCCGGCCGATTCGGGTCATCCAGTGGGCCACCGGAGCGGTAGGCACAGAGATGGTGACGACGATCCTGGATCACCGACCTGACATTGAATTGGTAGGCGCCCGCGTGTACTCCGATGCGAAGAACGGCGTGGATATCGGAACCATCGTCGACCGAAGACCGATCGGTGTAACGGCGACCACCGACACGGCGGAGATCCTCGCCCTGGATGCCGACGTCGTGTTGTACGCCCCCTCGTTCACCAACCTCGACGACGTCTGCGCGCTTCTCGAAAGCGGAAAGAACGTGGCGACGCCGTCATTTCTGTTCCATCCGCGACGCATCCCCGAGGCAGATCGCCTCCGCCTGCGAGCGGCGTGCGAGAAGGGCAACAGCACCATCCATGGCAGCGGACTGAATCCCGGAAATCTGTCGGGTGTGCTGCCGCTGGCACTGTCCGGAATGAGCCGCACAATTGAGAAATTCACACTCCAGGAGCGGGCTGACTGGACACTCTGGGAGAGCACCGACATCACGTTCGACGGAATGTGGTTCGGTCGGCCGACTGACGACGTCACACCCACTGCGAACGAATATCTTCGTTTCCTCACAAGGTTGTTCGTCGAACAGACCTGGTTCATCTCCGACACGTTGAACGCCGACATCGATGATGTCTCGGTGCACCTCGAGACGGTGCCGGCAACGAAGGACTTCCAAATCTTCGACCACGTCGTCCGGGCCGGGACGACCGCTGGGCAGCGCTGGAACTTTACGGGGCATCGCAACGGCGACACGCTGATCGAGTTCGAAACCTTGTGGACCGTGGGTGGGGAGTACCCGAAGCACTGGCCGACGCCCTTGGACGGCTGGACTCTGACCCTTGAGGGCGACCCATCCATGCGCACACACTTCTTCGCATTGGCGAGCTTCTCACGTGAGGCCTCGATCGAGGAGCATGTGCGAGCGGGCTTGATCACCGTCGCCATGCAAGTCGTGAACGCCATTCCGGCGGTCTGTGATGCGGCCGCCGGGTTCGCGACCATGGCGGATCTGCCATTGATCAGAAGCTACACGGGGTTCGGCAACGGCCCGGCAGATGCGGGCTAGTCACCCAGACCTATCGCCATCTCGTCGAAGATGCTGCCCGGCACGCAAAGCCCGGCGGTGTCGGTGATCTCACCGATATGAGTGGCGACGTCCTCGGCGGTGAACATGTCGTTCGGGCTGAACCATCCGCGGGTCACGCCGATCTGCACCGCGGCGACGCGACCGGCGAACGCACTGAAGACGCTGTGCGTCGTGGTGCACGCCTCACTGGCGAGATAGGCGACGACAGGCGCAACCTGGTCGACCCGCAATGAGTCAAGAAAAGCCCGTGCGTCTGGTGTCTCGGCTGCCTCACGCATCAGCGCCAACGCCATCCGGGTGCCTGCCATCGGCATGATGGCGTTGGCGGTGATCCCGAACGCGGCACCTTCCAGCGCCGCCACATTCATCAGCCCGAGCATCCCAGTCTTTGCCGCCGCGTAGCCCGCCAGTCCGGCCTGACCGAAAACGCCTGCCGCTGAGGACACGAAGACCAATCGACCGTAGCCGGCCTTCTTCATGACGGCGAACCCCGGCCGTGCAACGTGGAATGCGGCAAGCACATGGTGGCGAATCAGGGCGTCGAACCGCTCGGTGGGCCACTGCTCCAGCGGACCGTCGTGGATGATGCCGGCGTTAGTGACGATGACGTCCAAACGTCCATATTCGCGAAGCGCGAGGTCGACGGCTTCGCGGCCGCCATCCTCGGTACTGGCATCAGACGTACACGCCACTGCTCGGCCGCCCTCGGCCGCGATGGCCGCCGCCACGTCATTTGCCGGTGCACTGTCACGACCTCGGCCGTCGGCGCCCGCGCCGTTGTCGTGGACGACGACGGAAGCACCGCGTCGGGCGAGTTCTCGGCAGTACGCCTGCCCCAACCCGCGCCCACCGCCGGTGACGAGGGCAACACGATCGGTGAAGGTGATGGCCGCCGGCGTCACCGATTGGTCCAATGCGCGACGAACGGGGCGATCCTCGACAGGTCGTACAGTCCGGGTTCGGCGGCGACCACCGCCGGTATCGCGTTGACGGCGTGCATCGCGGTGGCCAGACATCCCTGTGCGGCGTGATCCTCGCCTTCAGAACCGATGACGAGGTGAAGACGCATATTTGGTTCGCCTTCGAAGGTGAGCTGGTATCCGATCTCGCTCGGCCAGTCCGGAGCGAGATCGTCTGCCATGCGGGTGAGGTGCTCGACAGACATCGTTGTCTCGCCGCAGTCGACGGAGACGCCGAAGCGCATCGCACCGACTGTGCCCGCCGGGATTTCGCCCGCGGCAACCGTCAGCGTTCGCGGTGTGGTCGCGACCTCACGGAAGCCTTCGACTGATCGGATTTCCAGTCCCAGCGCCTGCGCAAGCACCGTGGCGCTGCCGATCCACGCGCTCGCCGCGTAATCGGTGTTGGACAGCAGCGGGGTGGTGTCGTCGGGGGCATGACCGAAACCCATGGCGTTGAAAATCAAATCGTGGCTGGCGTACGTCGAGTAGTTGAGTACCTCACGTACGCTGATCCGATTGGTCTTCTGGGTCAGGCGCGACAAGACAGGACCCAACGACTCGCCAACGAATCCGGGATACAAGCCGAGCCCGAGAAACGAGGATCCCCCTGTGCGACATGCCTTCTCGATGTCGTCGGCGAGGGATTCATGCAGCGACCGGGGATGGATGAACCGGCTGCCCGTGGCCACCACATTCTTTCCCGACGCGAGCAGGTCGCAGACATCGGCGAAGCAGCCGGGGGTATCTGTCTCCACCTTGCCCATGTAGAGCACGACATCGGCATCGGTGTTGATCACGGCGTCCCGGTCGTCGGTGGTGACGACACCCGTCTCCCCCACGCCACACAACACGCCGGCGTCCACCTTCGCCTTGACCGGGTCGTAGACCCGCACGGCGACGAGATCGAGGTCCTGCCTGTCGAGCACGTGACGCAGCGACATAGTTCCGGTCACACCCGTCGCCCACTGGATCACACGAGTAGTCAAGAGTCGATCTCCTCAGTCCCACACGACGTCGAGCCGCGGTGGCGACCGGAACATGGTTCCGGTGATGTATGGCGGTGGCGCGTCGGGGTCCAGTCGTAGCCCGGGCAGTTCGTCAAACAGTGCGTTGAAAATCTTGGTGCTCTCGAGCCGGGCCAAATGCATTCCGAGACAGACATGCGCACCGTGTGCAAAACCGATGTGCGGCTTGCGATCCCGGAAGATGTCGAACTTCTCCGGATCATCCCAGCGACTCTCGTCGTGATTGGCACTGCCAAGACTGAGCATCATCGTTGCGCCCTTCGGTATCGCGACACCACCCATCTCGGTGTCGCGAGTTACCTCGCGCATGAAGTTGAGAAGTGGGGTCTCCCATCGAATGCCCTCCTCGATGGCTTGTGGCAGCAATCCGCGATCAGCGCGTACGGCGTCGAGCTGGTCGGGGTGGGTCAGCAGCGCCATCGCGAGACTGGCCGTCGATCGTGACGTCGTCTCAGCGCCCGCGGGCAGCAGGTTGCGCATGAACCCGTAGATCTGCTCGTCGGACATTCTCACTCCGTTGACCTCAGCGCCGGCCAGGATGGACACCATGTCGTCCTTCGGCTTTTTGCGCCGGTCGGCCAGAATTCCGACGAAGTACTCCTTCATCTCCGCCGAAGCGCGCATCGCACACTCCATGTCCCCACGAAAGCCCAGCAAGTCGATGGCGAGCCGATGGAACTGCAACACGTCGGAATCGGGCAGGCCGAGCAGCGCCGCGATGACCCGTACCGGGATCGGCATGAACACGGCGTCGACGAGGTCGATACGCCTCGCGTCCTTGAACTTGGCAATTGTTCTCGCGACCAAGGGGCCCACGAGCTCAGCGTCCCACCGCTTCATCGAGGAACGCGCGAACGCGAACTCGTGCAACTTGCGGTACACCGCATGCTCGGGTTCCTGCATCTCCAGGATCGTCGGACCCTGCAGCGGCCTGACGATGTCTTCGTAACAGCGCGTACTGAATGTGACGTTGTCGGTGAAGATCGCCTTCACGGTGTCGAACGTATAGGCGGTGAACGTCGGCGGACCGTCACCGTCGTTGCCGACCACGCCCATCTCCGGCCACCCAGCGTGCACGGGACTCTGCGCCCGCAATTCCTTCAACATCGGGTAGGGCGAGGCATCGCCGTCGGCGCCCATGCCCGCGTTGAATCTGCTCTGGGCATCCCGAATGCTCTGTTCGAGTTCCTCGACGGTCGCCGGCTGGGCCATGGTGCGGCTCCTCACTGCTGTTTCGGCATGCACAACATACACCTTGGTGGTTGCAAACCTACATGATGTAGGTTGAATCGAGCCCGTAACCGGGCGGTACGCGAAAGCGCAACCAGGAGCGATCGATTGGCTATTTCAGTAGTGCAATGGGCCACCGGCGCTGTCGGGCGCGCCGCGTTGGCGGAACTGATTGAGAATCCCAATTTTCAGCTGGTGGGGGTATTGGTATACGACCCGTCGAAGGCGGGCCAAGACGCAGGCGCGCTGTGTGGTCTACCGGCAACCACCGGGGTGTCGGCCACCTGTGACAAGGAGGAGATATTCGCACTCGGCGCCGACGTCGTCATCCACGCAGCCAGCAAGGCCCACGCGGTCGAGACCAATGCCGAGGACATCTGCCGGTTGCTTGCGGCCGGAACCAACGTCATCACGACAACCTCGTATAACCACCTGCCCACCTATGGTGCAGACACGGAGGCCGCCTTCGTCGATGCCTGTCGCACAGGAAGCTCTCGGTTTCACGCCGCGGGCGAGAATCCCGGCTTCATGTTCGAACGTCTCGTCGCCACAGTGACGGGGCTCAGCAAGAGCATCGACCGCATCGACCTCTACGAGGCGACCGACGTTTCGGCCGTGGACAGCCGCCCCATGCTCGTCGATCTGATGGGGATGGGCCGACCACCCGAAGACGTCAGCATCGACTCACCGATCATCAAGAAGCTCGACCTGGCCTACCGGCAGGCGCTCAACGCCACCGCCGACGTGCTCGGCATCCGGCTGTCGCATGTCGAGGTGTCGGTGGACGCCACCACGCTCGACCACGACATCGAGGTGCTCGCCGGCAGGATCGCGGCGGGAACGGTCGTCGGCCAACGATTCTCGTGGGTCGGCCATTGGTCGGGCCGGCCGTTGCTGGCCATCCACGAAGAGTGGGTGCTCACCCGCGATCTGCCGCAGTGGGGTCTGGTGCCGCTCGCGGTCGGTGCGAAGGCACCGCTCATCCGCGCTGTCATCAAGGGTGTGCCCAGCTTCGAACTTGCTCTCGACGTCGGCTGGGACGGCCAGTCACCCACCGGAAAGCATGCACAGCCGGGCCATCTGATGATCGCGATGGGAGCGGTGCGTGCCATCCCGGATGTACTGGCACATCCGCCCGGAATCGTCACCGCCCCGGTCTTCGGGGCGATCCAATTAGCCGGAGTTTCAACGAGTCAAGCCGACCGCGCGTGAGATGTTGTCGCTGGGAGCCGAATGGAAGACGTGACGGCTCCCGTCCGGCAGCACCCGCCGCGCGATCAGATAGTCCGAGCCCAACCAGCCCTGCCTGATGAAGCGCCCGAAGCGGAGGAAGGTGCCCGGCGCCCCACTGGCCGACGGGATGAGCTTCACCTGTTCGATGCCGCACTTCACGCCCTCACCGGTCAATGGCCGCGCCGCCGCCAACCCGCGCACGATCACCGTGCCGACGTCGTATGCCAATCCTGGCATCGAATGCCCTGGCCGACGGCCGTATCGCGCCTCGAACCGATCGAGGAACGCCTGCCCGACCGTGTTTCGCTCGTCGTAGCTGTCGAGCCCGACCCAACCACGCAAGTGGTGCATCCATTCGGCACTGATATGAGCCATCTCGAACGCAGTGGTGGTGTAGCGCGGCGGGTCCCAATCCGCGGCCATGAGTGCATCGGAGAATCCCCACAGTCCGTGGCCGAACCCCACGTGCACGAGCGCATCCGGTTGGGCGGCCGCGAGCTCGGCAACCGCCGCCGACTTATCGGCTTCCACTTGTGGAATCGCCACCGTCGTCACGACTTTCAGGCCAGCCGCCGAATATGCCTTCTCAGCGAAGGCGAGATACTCCTTGCCGATCAACGACGCCTCGTACGCGATTGCGATCCTGGACCGACCGTCACCGAGCATCACCGCGGCAAGCATCACCGGCTCCTCCGGCATCGATCCGTTGTTCAGGGCGAACGTCCATTCACTGAGTGCACCCTCCGAACCCGACAGGATGATGTTGGGTACCTTGCCGACACGTTCGGCGTGTGCCGTCAAGGGCACTGCGTTATCCGAGACGTATGGCCCGAAGATCGCCAAGCACCCCGCGGCGACCAACTCGTCGTACCCCTGCTCGACGGCCTGATAGGTGCCGTTGGGCAAGCCGATCACGTTGCGCTCGACCACTTCGATTGGTCGGTCGACGAGGCCAGACGCGGCAGCCTCATCAAAGACCAGTCGCAGAGTGTCCAGAGTGTCGTTGTCCGTGCCGGTTCGGGTCGGATAGTCGTTGAGCAAGCCGACTTTCAGAGGAGCCACGGAGCCATACGCGCGAACTTCGTCATCACCCATTAGCGCAACATACAGTATGAATGTTGTTACGATGCCCGACATGGCCAAGCGTGGTGGCACCGACATCGAACGTCGGGCACGGGGCGATCAGACGCGACGCGACCTCATCGACGCCGGCCGCACCCTGTTCGTGGAGAAGGGTTACTTCAACACCAGCATCGGCGATCTGGTCGCCACATCGGGCGTCGGCACTCGCGGCGCCTTCTACCACCACTTCAAAGACAAGGCCGAGCTGTTTCGCGCGGTGTTCGAGGAGGTCGAGCGTGACCTCACGCTGAGGTCCTTGGCATCCCCCCCGTCGGGCGCCGATTCGTGGGAGCGGCTTTCAGCCGGACTGCACGGATTCTTGGAGTCGGCGCTCGAGCCCGAGGTACAGCGGGTCATGCTGCTCGACGGTCCGGTCGTACTGGGCTGGCGGACACTGCGCGCAATTCAGGAGAGCAACAGCATCGCCCTCATCAACGAGATGGTGGCCGGGGCCATCGCGGAGGGCATCATCGACGACCACCCGGTCGGCGAACTGACCCACATGCTGGTAGCCGCCCTCGAAGAGGGCGCTCTGCTTGTCGCGCATGCCAAAAGCCCGGCGAGGGCCCGCACTCGGGCTGCGCGAATACTCGACCGACTGATGCTCAGCTTCGCGATCGAGCCGCGGAACGTATTGAAACGCTAGCCCTTCCCCACGCCCCAGCATTACCTGAGCCTGTATGTAAATCGGTGTTATCGGTAAGTGAATATAGTCCTTCTACAAAACTGATAATGTGGCTCTCGCCTCATTCCAAGGAGTTTTGATGCATGACACGCCGCCACTGCGAGTTGCCGTTGTCGGAGCCTCGGCAGGCCTGGGCCGCTGCATCGCAATGGGCCTGTCCCAACGCAACGCCCGGGTGGCCTTTTTGGCCAGACGACGTGATCGCCTCGTCAAAGCGGCCGATGAAGCCGGTAACGGCGCGTTAGCGGTCGCGTGTGACGTCACGGACAGCGCCACCTGCCGACATGCCGTGGATGAAGTCGTCGCGGCCTTCGGCGGTCTCGACGCACTGGTGTACACGACCGGTGTGGGCGTGCTCGCGCCACTCACGGACGTCAGCGCCGATCAGTGGGCGAACCTCTTCGCCACCAACGTCACTGGTGCATCACTCATCACAGCGGCGGCCGCACCCCACTTGGCAGCGGCCGCCGGATCGGCGATTTATCTGTCGTCGCTGAGCGCTTCTTACTCCGCGCCGTGGCCGTTTCTGGGCGCTTACGCGGTGTCCAAAGCCGCGCTCGACAAACTGGTCGAGGCATGGCGTATCGAGCATCCGAACATCGGGTTCACCCGCCTTGCGGTCGGTGACTGCTTCGGTGGTCAGGGTGACTCCCAAACCGAGTTCAACAAAACCTGGGACCCTGATGCGCTCGAGAAGGCCATCCGGTTTTGGATGGACAACGGCTATATGCAGGGCGGCCTCGTCGACGCCGATCACCTCGTGGGTGTCGTGCACTCCGTACTCGCCTGCGGCAATAGCAGTTTCATCCCGTATCTGACCCTGGCGCCACGGCCGTCCGGTGCCGTCGCCGAACTTCGACAATGGTGAAGGACATCTCACGGTGACCCACGAATCCCGCATGCTCGTCGACGGCAAGCTCGTCGAATCCGAAACCGGCCGGCAATTCGACAACATCAACCCGGCGACAGAGGAGGTGCTCGGCTCAACCGCCGACGGCACCCGCGCCGACATGGAGCGCGCGGTCGCGGCGGCGCGCCGCGCCTTCGACCAGACCGACTGGTCTCGCAACGGTGAGGCCAGGGCTGCCGGCCTTCGGCAGTTACAGGCGGCGCTCGAAGCCGAACGGGAGGAGCTGCGCAACGAGCTGGTGGCCGAGGTCGGTTGTCCGGTGCTGTCTACCTACGGACCGCAGCTTGATGTGCCGTTGAACGAGGCACTGACCTGGCCGGCGGACATGATCGGTGAGTTCCCTTGGAGGCGTTCACTTCCCGACAAGGATGCATTCGGAATGGGCACGCCTGCGACGCGGGAAGTGTGGAAGGAACCCGTCGGCGTCGTCGGAGTCGTCACGCCGTGGAACTTCCCCTTCGAGATCATCCTGAACAAGATCGGCCCGATACTGGCGATGGGCAACACGCTGGTGCTCAAACCGGCGCCCGACACCCCGTGGAACGCCACCCGGATCGGCCGAATCATCGCCGAACAGACGGATATCCCGCCGGGCGTGATCAACATCGTGACATCGTCTGATCATCTTGTGGGCGAGGTGTTGTCGACCTCGCCGTTGGTGGACATGGTGGCGTTCACCGGGTCGACTGCTACCGGCCGACGCATCATGGCGGCTGCTGCCGAGACGGTCAAACCCACCTTCCTCGAACTGGGTGGCAAGTCGGTCTATCTGGTGCTCGACGACGAGGGCGACATCAGCTCCACCGTCGGCGGCAGTGCGTTCATCATGATGCACGCCGGGCAGGGCTGCGCGATGCCGACACGTCTGCTCGTCCCGAACTCGCGATACGACGAGGCGGTCGAGATCGTCAAAGTTGCGATGGAGAAGAACAAATACGGCGATCCGACCGACACCTCAGTCCTCCAGGGGCCGCAGGTATCCAAACGGCAGCAGGAGCGGGTGCTCGGCTACATCGAGAAAGGGAAGCGGGAGGGGGCGCGCCTCGTCACAGGCGGGGGTGTCCCGAAGCACCTACCCAAGGGCTACTTCGTGGAGCCCACCGTGTTCGCCGACGTCGACAACCGCATGACCATCGCGCAGGAGGAGATCTTCGGCCCGGTGCTGTCGGTGATCGGCTTCGTCGACGACGACGACGCGGTCCGCATCGCCAACGACTCCATCTACGGACTGTCGGGCGTGGTCTTCGCCAACGATCTCGAGCGAGCCAAGTCCGTCGCGAGCCGGATCAGAACCGGCACGCTCGGAATCAACGGCGGCTTGTGGTACGGCGCCGACGCCCCGTTCGGCGGGTACAAGCAATCCGGTATCGGACGGCAGTGCGGCATCGAGGGCCTCGAGATCTTCACAGAGACCAAAACCGTCGGCTGGCCGGCAGCTTAGCCCGTTCGACCCACCGAGGAGAGTTGATGAAATCCAAAGCTGCAGTCTTACGCGGAGTCGGCGTGGATTGGGAAGTCACCGAGGTCGACCTAGATCCACCCCATGCCGGTGAGGTCCTGGTCAAGATGGCCTACGCGGGCGTCTGCCATTCCGACGAGCACTTCTACACCGGCGACAGCGTGCCCAGTGCGGAGATGGAAGAGATGATGCGGGCGTCCGGCGTCCCGGTCCCCGAATGGTTCCCGATGCTCGGCGGGCATGAAGGATCCGGCATCGTCGAGGAGGTCGGCCCAGAGGTCAAGACGCTGAAACCCGGTGACCACGTAGCGATCTCGTTTCTGCCCGCGTGCGGTAGCTGTCGTTGGTGCGCAACTGGATACACCTATCTGTGCGACGTCGGAGCCGACATCTACAGCAAGGCGATGACCACCGACGGCACGCGGCGGCGCCATCTTGGCGACGAGGATCTGATGGCCATGATGCAGGTCGGGACCTTCTCGGAGTATGTGGTCGCTTCGGAACGGTCGTTGGTCAAGGTCCACGACTGGATACCGCTGGAAGCCGCATCACTTGTTTCTTGCGGGGTGACAACGGGATTCGGTTCGGGTTCAGTTGCCGCGGGCACCAAAATCGGCGACACGGTCGTGGTAATTGGTGTGGGCGGAATAGGCATGAACGCCGTCCAGGGCGCGAAAGCGGCCGGCGCCAAGTACATCGTCGCTGTCGACCCCAACGAGTTCAAGCGCGACATCGCACCCGCTTTCGGTGCGACGCACACCGCGGTTGACGCAGGCGCGGCACTGGAACTCGTCAAAGAAATCACGTGGGGCGTCATGGCCGACCGGGTGGTCCTCACCCCGGGCGTGGTGCCGGCCGACATGGTGCTACTGGCGATGATGTTGCTACGCAAGGGCGGTACCTGTGTTATCACCGGCATGGCCAAGCTGACCGACATGATGGTGCCGTTGATCCTGCCCGACATGGTCAGCTCTTGTAAGACGCTGAAAGGCGTGCTCTACGGCGAGATGAACCCACGCGACGCGATGCCAATGCTGCTGTCGATGTACGAGGCCGGCACGTTGAAGCTCGATGAGCTCGTCACTCAGAAATACAAGCTGGACGACATCAACGAGGCGATGAAGGATCTGCGCGCAGGTAAGAACATCCGAGGGGTCATAGCCTTCGACTGATTCACGGCAAGACCAGGCGCAGCCTTTCCCAGCCCCGGACTGTCGACGTCGGCGCGAGTTCCGCTGTCTCGTACTCGATGTCCCACTCGGGCCACCGGTTGAGCAGCTCGTCGAGAGCGACGCGGCCCTCCAGCCGCGCGAGGTTCGCGCCGAGGCAGTAGTGCACACCCTTTCCGAACGTCAGATGCGAGATGTTGTCGCGATGGATGTTGAACGCCTCGGCGTCTTCATAGCGCCGGGAGTCTCGGTTGGCCGCACCGAACAACAGCAGCATCGCACTGCCCGCCGGCACAGTGGTGCCGTAGCACTCGAAATCCTTTGCCATCCAGCGCGCTACGTGTGGACCGGTCGGCTCGAACCGCAGCGTCTCATCAACCGCGCGCGTCAAGAGCGACCGATCCTGCTCGACGTCACGGCGCTGATCCGGATGCTCGGCCAGCACCTTGGCCAGCCAGCCGATCAGTCGTCCCGTCGTCTCGTTTCCGGCACCCGCGACCACCTGCGTGTAGCGCAGGATCTCGTCGCGGGTCAGCTTGCGCGTCACCCCGTTCTCGTCTTCGAACTCGACGTTGAGCAACGCAGTCATCAAGTCGTCCGACGGATTCTTTGCGCGCCAGTCGATGTAATCGGCGTAGATGCGGCCGTCGGCGATCTTGTCGGCGGTGATCACCTTCATCGGTGCGCCGGGCTTGGTGCGCAGGTTCGCGTCGTTGGCATCGCGGACCTGGACCTGCTCCGACTCAGGAATGCCAAGCAGCATGCCGATCACGCGCATCGGCATCATCGACGCAAGCTCGGCGATGATGTCGAAACCGTCCGAACCCACATGCGGGTCAAGGCAGTTGACGCAATACGCGCGGATCTGGTCTTCGATCTCGGCCATCCGGCGCGGCGTGAAGACCCGCGACATCAGCCCGCGCAGCATCGTGTGCACGGGCGGATCCTCCATCATCATCACGCCCTTGGGCATGTCGAAGTTCGACTGGATCAGTTCGAGGATGTCGCCGCGGCTGTTGGAGAAGGTCTCCCAGTCGGCCAGTGCCTTCTCCACGTCGGCATAGCGCGAGATCGCCCAGAAGTCGTAACGCTCGTTGTAGTAGATCGGCGCTTCGTCCCGCAGTCGCGCGTATACCGGATAGGGATCGTGGACAATGCCAACGTCATAGGGGTCGTAGTAGACGTCGTGCGCAATCGTCATGCGGGGGCGGTCCTTTCGTTACTTCAGGCAGCTACCCGCGTCGACGGGAAGCGTGACCCCCGTGATGTACCGGGCCTCGTCGGACGCAAGGAACAGCACCGCGTTGCTGATGTCCTCGGCGGTCACCCACGGGATCGGCAACATGTGGAAGGTCTGGCAGACCGGTGCCATGTCGTCGGGGCCCGGGTTCTCCAGATCCGGCCGGAACATCCGGTACGTCTGCTCGTTGTGTAGCAGCGGTGTGTTCACATGCGTCGGATGCACGGAGTTGACGCGGATGGAGTGCGCGCCGAGTTCGACGGCGAACGTCCGCATCAGCCCGACCACCCCGTGCTTGGCCGCCACGTAGTGACCGGTGTGCGGGTAGGTCTTCAGCCCCGCGACCGAACTGGTCAAGATGATCGACCCGCCCCTGCCGCCGGCCAGCAGGTGCGGGACGCCCGCCTTGACCGACTTCCACACCCCGGCGAGGTTGACGTCGATCATCTCCTGCCAGATGTCTTCTTTCATCCGGTCGAGCCTGGTTCCGATCGTTCCGATGCCGGCGTTGGCGACGATGATGTCCAAACCGCCGAGTTGTTCGACTCCGCTGTCGACCGCCTGCTTCAGCTGGTCATAGTCGCGGACGTCGACCTCGGCGGTGACGATGCGGCGATCCAGCGCCTTGACCAGGTCCGCGGTCTCGGCGAGGTCTTCTGGAGTTGCCGGCGGAGCGGGCGAGTCGGCGAAGGGTCGGCAGATGTCGACGGCGATGATGTCGGCGCCTTCCTGCGCCAGGCGCACAGCGTGACTGCGTCCCTGGCCTCGCGCAGCACCGGTGATGAACGCGACCTTGCCCTCTACTCGACCCGCCATGACCCTCCTCGATGATGTCGATATGCATCATCACCTGACTCCGGCGCCCGTGCTGAGCACTTGCACAAATTAGCGCTGAAGTTCACCGCATGGCGATGCGAATGGCCAGCTCGTCGAGGTTTCCATGCATCCCGTCGGTGAGGTCGATCGAAGGGTCACGACGCCGGTCCGCTCGCCGGGTAGATGTGGGTACGTTTCACCGGACGTTGCGGCGATCCGCTCTCCGGCGATGAGCACTGCGCCTCCTGGCGCCACTCGTCGAGCACGCGTTGCTTCTGCTCACCGATCACCTGGTTGAGGTGGGATGCTTTCGCCCAGCCGTAATAGGCACCGAAATGCAAAGCCAGTTCGCCCATTTCGTCGAAGGACACGTCTCGGCTCTTCAGGGCGGCGTAGACATGGCTCATGATCGGATACGGTGCGTCCTGGAACGCCACGCACGCCACGGTGATCAACCGCCGTTCCTTCATGCCGAGTCCTGGCCGCAGCCACATCTCGCCGAAGACGAAATTCAGGATGCCGGCACCTTGATACGGGTTATCGCGTTGCGGGGCGAACGGTAGGCAGTTGATGTCTTTGAAAGACTGTTCGCCGGTGAGCAGCCGTTCTTCGGGGTCGCTCGACGTGACAAGAGGCAACAGGGGCTCGGGCGGCGGCACGGCCTGTCCGCGTTCACGGTGAATCCGCTCCCACAGCTCGTCGACGATCATGTTGAAGCGCGACGCCTTGGGCCAACCGCTGTACACCGCGAAATGTAGTACAGTTTCCCGCATTTCGGCGATGGAGACATCGCCGCTGTTCAGGGCCGCATACACATGGTCTCTCAGCGGCCCCTCAGCGTCGGCCGCCGCCACGCACGGCAGCGTGACGAACCGCCGGTCTCGTCTGCTCAGCCCGGGACGCGACCACACCTCGCCGAACACGAAGTCGATCAGGCCGGTTTCGGTCGCCGGGCTGGAATCGTTGGGCGGCGCAACGGTCATCACTTCCACGAACGTCCGCCTGCCGCGCTCCACGCGCTCGGTGTCAAGGGTCGTCATCGCAGCGTCACTCCGGCGTCGACCTTGAACTCCAGACCTGTCACAAAGCGGGACTCGTCGGAGACCAGGAACAGCACCGCGTTGCTGATGTCGACGGCCTCGGCCATCACCGCGGGCAGTGCGTTGAGGAAGATCGGGACGAGATCGGGGCGCTGCTCGCCGAGAAGCTCGTGCAGGGACGCGGGCTGCATACCCGTCGCGACGCCGGTCGGGTGCACGGTGTTGACCCGGACATTCTGCGCGGCAAGCTCGTTGGCCAATGCCCGGCTCAACCCGACGACGCCATGCTTGGACGCGGTATACGGAAGGTGCAGCGGAGTGCCCTTCAGACCCGCAGCCGAACTGATGTTGACGAGGCTCCCACCACGCTCCACCAGATGAGGTAGCGCCGCCGCGCAGGTGTTCCAGGTGCCGATCAGGTTGATGTCCAACACCGTTCGCCATTGCTGTTGCGTTGTCTT
This sequence comes from Mycobacterium sp. OAE908, assembly GCF_017872775.1. NCBI lineage: Bacteria > Bacillati > Actinomycetota > Actinomycetes > Mycobacteriales > Mycobacteriaceae > Mycobacterium > Mycobacterium sp. OAE908. The sequence goes on along the minus strand of NZ_JAGGJL010000002.1, from coordinate 122,437 downwards.
GTCCCACGTGCCAACTGTCAGCACGCCGGCATTGGCGACGGACGCATCGAGCCCACCCAGTTCGGAAACGCCGTCGTCGACGATCGCGGCCAACGCTTCCGCGTCGCGCACGTCGACGACAGCCGTGACGACCCGACCGCCGTGCTTTTCGGCTAGTCGCGCGGTCTCGTCCAGATCTTCACGCGTCGACAGCGGGTACTCCAGCTCAGATATCGACTCGCAGATGTCGACGAGGATGAGATCCGCGCCCTCTTCGGCCAATCGCAACGCGTGGCTGCGACCCATTCCCCTTGCGGCGCCGGTGATCAGGACGCGCTTGCCGTCGACGCGACCGCTCATAATTTGTTGGTGAATCCGGCGTCGACGGGGAAGGTGACGCCCGTGACGTACTTGGCTGCGTCGGAGACGAGGTAGGCGATCGCGTTGCTGATGTCTTCGGGCTCGAGCAGTTCGACCGGCATCGGGTTCTGCAGATGTGGACCACCGTCGGGATAGTTCTCCAGGAAGGACACGATCGCCGGGTTGACCGCCATCATTGTGTTGACAGCCGTCGGGTGCACGGTGTTGACGCGGATGCTATGCGGGGCAAGCGCATTGGCGAGCGTGCGCATCAGCCCGACGATGCCGTGCTTGGATGCCGCATAGCCAAGACCGCCGCCCTGCAGCCCGCCGAAACCCCTCAAACCGGCGGTCGAGCTGGTGAACACGAGCGAGCCGCCCTGTCCCCCGCCGATAAGGTGCGGTATCGCAGCCTTGGCGGTGTGGAACGCACCGACGAGATTCACGTTGAGGACGTCGGTCCACATTTCGAGGTCTTCCTCGTCGGTCAGCTCACGGAACGCCATCGTCGCGATGCCCGCATTGGCGAGCACGATGTCCAGCCGGCCGAACTGCTCCACCCCGGCATCGAGCGCCGCCTTCAGCGCGTGGAAGTCGCGCACATCGGCAACAGAGGCGACCATCTTGCCGCCCGCGGCCTCGACCAACGCCACCGTCTCGTCGAGCTCTTCGCGAGAAGCCATGGCATAGCCGTTTGAGGCAATGTCGGCGCAGATGTCCACGCCGATGATGGCGGCGCCGTCGGCGGCCAGCCGCACCGCGTGGCTTCTGCCCTGGCCACGGGCCACGCCGGTGATGAAGGCGACCTTGCCGTCCAAAGAACCCATCGATCCTCGCTTCGTTGCATCAGTAACCGCGTTACACCCGGTACGGTAACCTGGTTACTCATGGACGGCAAGGGGCAGGACCGGATTCTCGAGATCGTCGTCGAGTTGCTCGAAACCGAGGGCTACGAAGCGGTACAGCTGCGCGAGGTCGCTCGTCGGGCCCGCACCTCGCTGGCCACTATCTATAAGCGATACGGCACCCGCGACGAGTTGATCCTGGCCGCGCTCAACTGCTGGATGGAAGAGAACCGGTACTCCGGGTTGACGAAGCCGCATGATGCCGACGAATCGTTGTATGCCGGGTTGATGCGCGTGCTGCGCACGATTTTCGAGCCGTGGGAGCGCCACCCCGCGATGTTGAACGCGTACTTTCGTGCCCGCTCCGCCCCCGGCGGTCAGAAGCTGGTTCGGCGTGGCTTCGACGCGGTGGTGCCCGCGGCGATGGAGGTGCTCGCCGACGCCGACCCCGCATTCGTCGAGGACGTCGACGACATCGTGTCCAGCGCCGTCTACGGCCTGATGGGTCGTTTCGCCGCCGGCGAGATCGACATCACCGAGATCCTCCCCAGCCTCGACCGCACGGTGTTCTACCTGACGGCGGGATACGAGGCCTCGCAGTCGCTCAAGTAATTGCCCGTGTACCGAGCGACAACTGATTTGTCGCTTGCTACGCGGGCACCTTCGAATACTCCCTCAGGACGGCACGCTCGCGTCCGCCACCATGCGAATAGTTAGACATGCGTCAACTATTTACCACCGCGAATCTGGCTGCTACAGTCGGCCTGTGCGCAAGAACAGCGTGGCTGTAGCGGCTGACGGTAGTCAGCGGCGGGCTTCCTATCAACGCGCGAGGTCCCACGAGACGAAGCGTGCTTTGGTGCAGGCCGCGATGGCGCTATGGCGCACCAACGGCTACGCGAAGACGACGGTGGCCGACATCTGCCGCGCCGCCGGCGTCTCGCGCGCGCTGTTCTATTTCTATTTCCCGGCCAAGGAAGACGTGCTCTTCGAGGTCGGCCTGCTGTCCACCCGCGCCGCGCAGAAAACCGTGCGCTCGCTGCTGCAGAAGGACTACGAGATCGACGCGGTCATCGTCGAAGCACTGCGCAGCCTCGAACGCTCGATGGCACGCAACCCACGTGACCTGATCATCGAAACGATCCTGGAGGGCTACCGCCACGAGCACCGCATCCTCGCCGGCGAGCCACTCGACGACGGCGACGCCGATATGTTCGGCGAACTGTTCGCCAAGGCGCAGCAGGACGGCAAGCTGGCGCCACATGTCGATGTGCGCCACCTGTCCCACCTCGCCGGCATGCACGTCAGCGAAGGTGTACGGCATTGGGCCGCAGGCACTTACGGCGACCGCTCGTTCACAGAGGTCGTCAGCCGCGATATCACCGCGTTGATCGCCGGCTACAACATCGTCACCTTCAACTGAAAGGACGCCCGCAATGGCGTGGGACTTCGAAACCGACCCCGAATACCAGAAGCTGCTGGACTGGGCCGACGAGTTCGTTCGTGAGGAGTGCGAGCCACTCGATCTGGCGTTTCCGCATCTACAGTTCGTGCCGCTGGACGACAACCGGCGCAAGGTCATCGACCCGCTCAAGGAGGAGGTGCGCCGAAAGGGTTTGTGGGCCACCCACCTTGGCCCCGAGCTCGGCGGCCAGGGTTACGGACAGCTCAAACTCGCATTGCTCAACGAGATCCTCGGCCGGTCACAATGGGCGCCGATCGTGTTCGGGTGTCAGGCGCCAGATACCGGGAACGCCGAGATCATCGCCCACTATGGAACCGACGAGCAGAAGGAGAAGTATCTGCGTCCGTTGCTGGACGGCGAACTCTTCTCGTGCTACTCGATGACCGAACCGCATGCCGGCGCAGACCCGACGCTGTTCAAGACGAGTGCGGTGCGCGACGGTGACGACTGGGTGATCAACGGCTGGAAGTTCTTCTCCTCCAACGCGAGCACGGCTTCGTTCCTGATCGTGATGGTGGTGACCAATCCCGACGTCAGCGCCTACCAGGGCATGTCGATGTTCCTGGTGCCGACCGACACCCCGGGTGTGAACATCGTCCGCGATATCGGGCTCTATGGTGAGCCCGAAGGCGAGGGTTCGCACGCACTGATCCACTACGACAATGTGCGGGTGCCTGCCGAAGCGCTGTTGGGCGGCGAGGGACAGGCTTTCGTGATCGCCCAGACCCGGTTGGGCGGCGGGCGAATTCACCATGCGATGCGGACCATCGGCATGTCCCAAAAGGCGTTGGACATGATGTGCGAACGCGCGTTGAGCCGCCAGACCCAGGGCAGCCTGCTGTCGGACAAGCAGTTCGTGCAGGGCTACATCGCCGATTCCTACGCGCAGCTACTGCAGTTCCGGTTGATGGTGCTCTACACCGCGTGGGAGATCGACAAGTACAACGACTACAAGAAGGTGCGTAAGGACATCGCGGCCGTCAAGGTGGTGATGCCGACGGTGCTGCACGACATCGCCTGGCGGGCAATGCAAGTGCACGGCGCGCTGGGGGTCACCAACGAGATGCCGTTCATGGGCATGGTCACCGGCGCCGCGGTGATGGGACTGGCTGACGGTCCGACCGAGGTCCACAAGACGACGGTCGCCAAGCAGGTGCTGCGCGGCTACCAAGCGACCGAGGACACCTGGCCGACCGAGTGGCTACCCGCTAAACGCGACGCCGCCCGCGCCAAGTACGCCGACTACCTGGAGAACGAGGTGGGGAACCTGTGAGCGAGATCGACGTTGCGCGCCTTGCCGATTGGATGGACGGTGAGGCGCTGCCGGGCAAGGGTGAGCCACTGGAGGCGCGGTTCCTGTCGGGCGGAACGCAGAACGTGATCTACGAGTTGCGCCGGGGTGATGAGCGCTGCGTGCTGCGCATGCCGCCGCCGGGCGCTCCCCCCGACCGCGACAAGGGCATCCTGCGCGAGTGGCGGATCATCGAGGCGCTCGACGGCACCGACGTACCGCACACGAAGGCCGTCGGCGTGTGCTCGGACCCGTCGGTCCTCGGCCGGCCGTTCTACCTGATGGGGTTCGTCGACGGCTGGTCGCCGATGGACCAGCACGGCAAGTGGCCGGAACCGTTCGACAGCGACATGGGCACTCGCCCCGGCCTGAGTTATCAACTGGCCGAAGGCATTGCGTTGCTGTCCAAGGTGGACTGGCGGGCGAAGGGACTGCAGGATCTCGGCCGTCCGGACGGTTTCCACGAGCGCCAGGTCGACCGGTGGACCGGCTTCCTCGAAAGGATCAAGAAGCGCGAGCTACCCGGCCTCGAGGTGGCCACCGCCTGGCTTCGGGCGCACAAGCCGCTCGACTTCATCCCCGGCCTCATGCACGGCGACTATCAATTCGCCAACGTCATGTATCACCACGGCGCGCCCGCGCGGATGGCCGCGATCGTCGACTGGGAGATGGGCACCGTCGGCGACCCGAAGCTGGATCTCGCCTGGATGGTGCAAAGCTGGCCGACGGATACGGCGCAGGCTTCAGAGATGAGCTACGTCGACATGCGCGGAATGCCCACCCGCGACGAGGTCGTCGAGCACTACGCGAAGGTTTCCGGTCGCCAGGTGGACGACCTGGATTACTACCTGGTGCTGGCCAAGTGGAAACTGGCGATCGTGCTGGAGCAAGGCTTCCAACGCGCTGGCGACGACGAGAAGCTGCTGGCCTTCGGGCCCGTCGTGACGGATCTGATGGCGTCGGCGGCCGAGCTGGCCGAATCCAGCGACTATCGCTGACATGCGCGCCGCGGTCTGCCCGGCCTATGGGCCACCGGATGTGGTGTGTGTGGAAGAGCATCCGGTGCCGGCCATCGCGCCGGGACAGGTGCGGGTGAGGGTCGGCGCAGCAGCGGTGAACTTCCCCGACGTGCTGCTGATCGCCGACCAGTATCAGATCAGCGTGCCACCGCCCTTTGTCCCGGGCAGCGAGTTCGCAGGCACGATCGTCGAGACCGGCGCTGACGCAGCGGGATTCGCTGCCGGCGACCGCGTCACGCGTACCGGACTGTTCGGTGCGTTCGCCGAAGAAGTGGCGGTACCCGTCGCCGCGCTTTCCCGAACACCCGACGGAGTCGCCGATCGCACCGCCGCGGCCTTCGGTGTCGCGTATCGCACCGCCTACCACACGCTGAGATCAACGGCTCGGATGCAGGAGGGCGACGAGTTGGTCGTGCTCGGCGCGGGTGGAGGTGTCGGCTTGGCGGCGGTCCAGCTGGGAGTGCAACTCGGCGCCTCGGTGACGGCGGTTGCATCGTCGACCGAAAAGCTCGATGTGGCAGCGGATTACGGTGCCAAGCATCTGATCAACCACAAATCAGCCGACGTACGCGCCGCCTTGAAGGAGGCCTTGCCCAGAGGGGCGGCAGTCGTCATCGATCCGGTCGGCGGTGAGCTATCTGAACCCGCACTGCGGTCACTGGGCCGCGGCGGGCGGTTTGTGACGGTCGGTTTCGCGTCCGGTGTCATCCCCCGCATCCCGCTCAACCTGGTGCTGGTGAAGGGCATACATGTTCTCGGGTTTCAGTTTCAGGACGTTCCGCCAGATGAATTCGCCCGCAATGAAAACGAACTGCGTGAGCATCTGGTCAGCGGACGAGTGCGCCCGCACGTCTGCGCGGTCTATCCGCTCACCGAAACCGTTTCCGCGCTCAAGCATGTCGCCGAAGGCCGCGCCATCGGCAAGGTGTTGATCGAACCGACTTAACTCGCCGGGACCAGGTCAGCAGCGACCGACACCGACATGCCGCAGCGGAACGTCTCGGCGTGGGCGACAGCGGCCTCAGCATTGGCCGCTGCCAGCGCCTGCGACTTGAAAGCCCTTGCCGCGGCGCTCAAGTGGTGCTCGACGGAGTCGACGCTCTCATCGAGTTCGGCAGGCAGCCGCTCACCCCACAGCGTCACCTCCGTCGCGCCCTGCTCCAGCGCGTTGAGGACATGCTGATGTACCCGCGGATCGCTGTCGAACACATCGGCGGCGACCGCGACCGTCTGCGGATGCGGGCGGTCCTCCCACGCCTCGAGCACCGACTCGAGATCACGGACCTGCGCTCCGAGAATTTCGAGCGGCCGCGCGTCATCGTCGTTGCCGATCAGCACCGTTACATCCCAACCCGCCATCACCCGGTCGTAGATCCAACCCCCGGCGAACGCCACCGCGTCCAGCACCGTCGGGGCCACCACGTCCAGCCGGTATCTCATGTCGAGCTCCTGGGCGCCAGCTCGCGACCCAGCGACTCGGCGTACCCCTTGAACACCTCGGCCAGCGGGATTGATCGATCGAGTAACCATAGGGTCTCCATTCCGGTGATGAAGGCGAGTATTTCTACGGCCTTGCTGGACGCGTCTAAGTCTGGGCGGAACTTTCCGTCGCTCTGACCGCGCTTGATGATGTCGGTGACGATGCCGACGGCGTCGCTGTACCGCTTGTGCATTCGGTCGTGCAGCGGAGCGTCGGGTGCGATGTTCTCGACCAACAGCACCGTGAAGGTGCCGATGAGCTCGGGGGCGCGTTCAAATCGCTCGGGCACCCGGCTGAGCTCGGCGATCAGGTCACCGGACTGATAGTCGGCGTGTATCTCGTCGTCGGCGTCGCGCGCATCGAGCACCGCGTTGAGAAGTTGCTCCTTGGATTCGAAGTGGTGCAACAACCCCGCGGGCGTGACACCGGCTTCCTTCGCGATCTGAGCCAACGAGGTGTTACGCCAGCCGTTGCGCGCCAGCAGCCGCTCGGCCACGGAAAGTATCCGCTGCCTGCGGTCCTCCCCCTTGGCGAGGAGAGACTCATACGGCCGTGACACTTGGCTCCTTCGTCGCAACCAACCTAGTGAACACACAGTAGGTAGGTTTGCGGCGTGTGACAAGGGTCTCAACTGAAATTGGCTCAGATCGGTGTCGCGCCGCAGGTCAGACGTCCGGAGGCAGTTCCGCACTACCCGGCGGCGGTCGAAGTTCCCAGGTATCACAAGCCGTCGCCAACATCGCGTACGTCCCGAATACGAAGATGAGCTCCATCGCCTGGTGCGTGCCGAGGCCCTCGACCAGGCGGGCCCACGTCTGCGCGCTGGCTTTGCCGTCGGCGAGCATCTCATCGGTGGCCTCCAGGACGAGCCGATCCACACCACCGAACTCGGCATTACCCCGGGGGACTTTGGCGATGTCGTCTTCAGACATGCCGCCCGAAGCCGCAATCCGGTAATGCTCTCCCCAGAAGAACGCCGAGCGCCTGGCGTGCGCAAGCCGCAGAATTACCAACTCACGCAACCGCACCGGCAACTCGCCGCGCTGCAACAGAAAAGCGTTGTAACCCAAGAACTCTCGAGCCATCGCCGGGTGGTGCGCCAGCACACCGAGGATGTCGAAATGCGACGGGTCCCTCGGCTGTCCCGATCCGGCCCGCGGCACTTCGTCTGCCGACATGCCGAATAGTCGTCCTACGGCCGCATATTCATCGTCGCCCCATTCATCCACGGCCAGCGGCGGTAGAAGAGCCACCTTCACCCTCCGTGCAGTTCAGCTAGCGCGTGAAGCTGCTCGAGGTAGTGCTCCAGTGAGCGGGCCAGGAAGACGGCGGACACGGTAGTGGTTCCGGCAGCCGCCAGAGCATGCAACGATTCCTCCGCCTGCCCCGGATTGCCCACCGGGTCGAGGAGCTCTTCGGCCATCAAGACGACCTCGAACCCTTCAGGCAACTCCCACGCCTTCAGCCATTCTGCGGCGGTGGCCAACGTAACGTTGAACGGACACCAGCCATCGGCGAGCGTGACCGCCCGCCGCAAGGAGCGCTTGGTGCGGCCGCCGATCCAGAACGGCATGTGCGGCTGCAACGCACAAGGGTCGACGGTGAGCCCACCGAACGAATAGAACTCCCCGTCATAGGTGGGTTCGTTACTCGGCAGTGCGGCTCGCAGTGCGCGCAGCGCATCGTCGCCGCGGGCACCTCGATCATCGAATGGCACACCGAGGAGGTCGAACTCCTCCTTCAGCGACCCGACGCCAAGGCCCAGTATCACTCGGCCATTGCTGACGTGTCCAGTGTGCCGTAACGCTTTACGATCTCCAACGGATGGTGGTAGCCGAGCACCAACGTCATGGTTGCGAACCGTATCCGGCTGGTGCGAGCCGACACATAACCGAACGTGGCCAGCGGATCCCAGTACCGCGTACCGCGCCTGGCAGCTTCGGAAGAGGGCAAACCGATGTGCTCGCTGCACGTCATGTGGTGATAACCGAGCCGATCCGCGGTCTCGGCGATCCTACCGACATCGTCAACTCCTGCGTTCTTCTCCCATGTCAAGGGGGCGCCCGCGACGTTCGTGACGACGGGCGTCATGATGCCGAGTTTCACTGCAGCGGCTCTTCGCCGGCCAGGATCGTGCGATGCATGAGTCGGCCGCTGTCGACCGGATACTCGAGCACCCGGTGCATGGTTCCGGTGTTGTCCCAGATGAGGAGGTCACCCACTTGCCACTCGTGCCGATAGACATACTGCGGCTGGGTGGCCCAATCACGAAGCCGGGCAAGCAGAGCGCGGCTCTGCTCCACCGGCATTCCGACGACATAGTCGGCCGTCGCGCCGAGAAGCAACGATTTACGCCCCGACTGGTGAGTCCACACCATCGGGCAGACCTTCGTCGGCGACTTCTGCCAGAAGGTGATCTCCTCGTAGCTCATCTCCGGACGGACGTAGTACTGCGACCGTTCGGCACTGTGCACCACTCGAAGGTCTGCGATGAGTTCCTTGTCAGCGGTCGGTAGGTCGTCGTATGCGGCATAGGTATTGCAGAACTCGGTGTCGCCCCCGGTGTCCGACAGCTTGACGGCCCGCAGCAGCGTCGCGAGATTCGGATACGGCTGCAGCGAGCCGTCGAAGTGCCAGAACATGGAGCCCTTCAGGTATTCGGCTCGCTGGTTGACGTTCGTGTCGAGCGAGATCTTGTAGATGCCGCTCTCCCCTTCGTTCTGCACAATGTTTCCAAGGGTTTTGGCAATGGCGACCTGTTGCTCGTCGCTGATCTCCTGGCCGCGGAAGAACACCACCCCTCGCTGCTCCAGCGTGGCACGGATGTTGTCGGCTTCCCGTCCACTGAGCAGCGTTTCGAGATCGGTCTTGATCTCACTGCCGATCCGCGGGCTCAGGTCGACGACATCGAGTTGGGCGGAGGTAAGTCCCATGTTCAGCTCACTCTCGTGAGAATGGTTTTGGCGGAGTGCTTTACGCGCGGTTGCTTCCACAACTCCACTGCCAGGGAAACGGTGATCAAGGAGTAGAGCAGGTTGCGCAGGTTGGCGACGTCGTCGGGCAGGGGTTCGGAGTAGTCGAACTTGTCGATGTAAGTCACCGCCTCTTCGGCGAGCGGAAACACCTCGTCGTAGAACGCCTGGATTTCTGACATCGAGCTGTTCACCCGTTTCAGGTAGCGCTCGTGCCCGTCTTCGATCGCCCACTCCGGGACCAGGTGCTCCAGCCGCGAAAACTCCGGGGGCAGAGTCGCAGTCATCGCTTTTCACCCGCTTCGACGTATTCTGCGACCGTCTTGTGGAGATGGCGCAACAGGATCTCTTCGTCGTTCATCGTGAAATGGGTGAGCGCACCACTGTTCAGCATCGCCTGTAGCCCTTCCGACGGGCTGGCGTCTTCCAGGATGATGTCGTTGAGGAACGTCACCGTCAGCTCCTGGCCGAGCCGCTCCTTGTGTGTCTTGGGCGGCTGGTAGAACATCTCGACTTCAAAGATGTGCGAGTGGGGACCGGTCGGCCAGTGAGTGTGCGTGGAGAAGCCCGACGACCCGAAGATGAGCACGAAATTGGGAAAGAACTGGAACGAGTCGAAACCATATTTCTCCGACCGGGTCGGATTGATTCCCGGCGGCATCGGCCCCCGATCGACCCGCTTGTTCCACGGGCCTGCGGCGCTGGCCTCCATCACGCACTCAATCGGCTTGGAGTACGGCGTTTTCTGCGATGGCTCTCCGGAGAACGAGAACATCCGGTGCGGACCCTTCATCTGGTAAGCGAGCGCGTCGGTAAACGGATTCGGTTGATCAAACGCTTCCCTGGCCTCAGCGGTCAGGGCGCCGAAGGAGGAGGCATGCAGATAGGGTCCGTGATAGCTCTCGGCGAAGCTGTCGACGAAAATCTTCCAGTTGCACTGCAATTCGGTCTTGAATCGGTACACCTGATGCGGGCCGGCGAAGGGGTAGCCCTCGATGCCGTGTGCCAACTCGCCGAGATACGAGCGCAGCGGTTCGGTGTTGTGCGGGTCGAGGTTGATGAAGATGAAGCCTTCCCACACTTCGCATTGAATGGCAGGCACTCGACAACTATCCGCGTCGAAGTCGAGCAGCAGATCCGTGCGAGTGGCCGAGTGCAGCGAGCCGTCGAGCTTGTAGCGCCAACCATGGAAGCGGCAGTAGAGCAGTGGGGCGCGGCCGGCCACCTCCTGAAACGGGTCGTCCTCCCAGAGCATCTTGTTGCCGCGGTGCGGGCAGATGTTGTGGAAGGCACGGATCACGTCATCCTTGCCCCGCACGACGATGACGGAGGTGTTCAGGAACCTCAGTTCGCGGGTGAAGTAGCTGCCGGACTTCGGCACGCGTTCCACCCGGCCGACGTAGAGCCAGGTCTTGGAGAAGACATGCTCACGCTCCTTCTCGTAGAAGTCGGGCGAGACGCAGTCTTCGAGTGATACCGGACCTCGGCCGAGTTCGGGATAGGCGTCGGTCCAATGTCCGCTTGCGGGTTTGGTCACCAGGCTGTTGTGACTCATGAGGCCTGACGGTACAACTGGCTGATTGACCGAAATAGCCGCAAAACCGCAACACCCTGTTGCATATTTGGAACACATGGAGCAGAACCTGCCCTTCGACGTCGACGCCTTGCTGGTTTTCGGCAAGGTGGTGGAGTCGCGGAGCTTGTCGAAGGCGGCGACGTTGCTGGGCATGCCCAAGTCGACGGTCAGCCGCAAGCTGACCAGGCTGGAAGCCGACCTTGGCATCAAGCTGCTGCGCAAGAACACCCACCAGCTCACCGTCACCGACCTCGGCCAGCAGGTCTACGCACACGCGATGAACATCCTGACCGAAGCCAACGGCGTGCGCGCCCTGGTCGAGGCCAGCAAGCAGGAACCGCAGGGCGAACTGCGAGTAGCCATACCGGTCTTCGTCGGCATCGATTACGCGTCCAGAGTCGGCGCCACCTTCCTGCAGCGGTATCCCAATTCGCAACTGGACATCCGACTCGTGGACAACATGGTCGACCCGATCAAGGACGGATTCGATGTGGTGTTCGGGACCGGCCCGCTACAGGATTCGACGCTGATCGCACGAAAGGTGTTCAGTCTCGAGCTCTTTCTGTGTGCCTCGCCGGACTTCGTCGCACAGTTGGCGGAGCCGATCGTCGAACCCACGCAGTTGCACGGCCTGCCCTTTATCGAGTTCGGCTTCGGCGGTCCCCACAAGATCGTGCTACGGAACAACCGGCGGCGACATGAGCTTTCGCCTCAGGTTCGGGCGCGGGCCAACAACTTTCAGGTATGCAAGCAGTACATACTGCACGGGCTCGGAGTCGGCGCGATGCCCACCCAGATCCTCTGCGCGGACGAACTCCGCGACGGCACGATCGTGCCCGTACTGCCGAAATGGAAACCCGAACCGTTGGACGTGCACATGATCTATCCGTTCGAGCTGTCGTTCTCCACCCTCATCAGCGCCTTCTACGAGGCGGCGTGCGACATCATCGTCGAGAACATCGCCCGCACCTGACTGCGATTTCGGCGCGCTAATCCATGCACAGCGACGGTTAGCGCGCCGAAATCGCTAGAGGCCCAACGACTTAGCGATGATCACCTTCATCACCTCGCTGGTGCCCGCATAGATGCGGGCCACCCTGGCGTCGGTGTACAGCCGGGCGATCGGGTACTCCATCATGTAGCCGTATCCGCCGAACAGCTGTAGACACCGGTCGATGACGCGCTGCTGCATCTCGGTGCAGAACAGTTTGACCCGCGCGGCGTCAGCGGCCGACAGCTCACCGTCGACGTGCAGGGCCACCGCCCGGTCCAGCATCGCCTGACCTGCCTCGACCTCCGTCGAACACGCCGCGAGTTCGAATTTGGTGTTCTGGAACGACGCGACGGGTGTACCGAACGCCTTGCGATTCTTCGTATAGTCGATGGCCGCAGCGATCGCCGAGCGGGCCTGTGACACCGAACCGACGGCGACGGTGAGCCGTTCCTGCGGAAGGTTGTGGCCGAGGTATCCGAAGGCCTCGCCCTCCTCCCCCAGCATGTTGGCAGCAGGAACGCGGACGTCGACGAACGACAACTCCGCGGTGTCCTGCACCTTGCAGCCCATCTTCTCCAGCTCCCGCCCGCGGGTGAAGCCGTCCATGCCGTCCTCGACGACGAACAGCGTCAGACCCTTGCGCCGGTTGTCCGGATCGGTTGCCGTACGGGCCACCACGATCACGAGGTCAGCCTGCATGCCGCCAGTGATGAATGTCTTGGCGCCGTTGATGATCCAGTCGTCTCCGTCGCGCACCGCAGTCGTGCGCATGCCCGCGAGGTCTGAACCCGTGCCGGGCTCGGTCATCGCGATGGCCGTCAACAGGGTCCCCGCGGCCAGGCCGGGGAACCACCGCTTGCGCTGCTCCTCGTTCGCGTAGTGCAGGAAGTAGGGCAGGATCACCTCGAGCTGAGTGCGCACCGTCGACAGCGTGACCAGCGCGCGCGCCGCCTCCTCCTGCATGACGACGTTGTAGCGATAGTCCGGCTCCCCGCCGCCCCCATACTCGTCGGGGATCGCCATCCCGAGCATGCCGAGCGAGCCCATCCTCTCGAAGACCTCACGGGGCATGCGGCCACCCTTCTCCCACTCGGGATAGGCGGGCACGACCTCCTTTTCGACGAAGTCGCGGCACAGCTCCCGGAAGGCTTCGTGATCCTTGGTGAACAGATCGCGGCGCACTGGTCCTCCTCTTCAGTTCTTGTCTATGCGATGAGTTCGACCAGTGTGGCGTTGGCCGTCCCGCCGCCTTCACACATGGTCTGCAGGCCGAAGCGAATCCCGTTGTCGCGCATGTGATTGATCATGCGCGTCATCAGCACCGCGCCCGAAGCACCGAGCGGGTGGCCGAGCGCGATCGCCCCGCCCAGCGGGTTGAGCTTGTCTTCGTCGACGCCGGTCTCGGCCAGCCAGGCCAAGGGCACGGGCGCGAACGCCTCGTTGACCTCGAACACGCCGACCTCGTCCAGCCCGACACCGGCCTTGTGCAGCACCTTTTCGGTCGCGGGGATCGGGCCGGTCAGCATCAAGACCGGGTCCGCTCCGGTGACCGCGCCTGCGCGGTAGCGGACGATCGGCGTCAACCCCATCGCGACCGCATTCTCCGCCGTCATCACCAGCAGCGCGGCCGCGCCGTCGGAGATCTGCGAGGAGTTGCCTGCGTGAATGACGCCGTCCTCCTTGAAGGCAGGCTTCAGGCCGGCCAGCTTCTCGACCGTCGTCCCCCGGCGAATTCCTTCGTCGGCCACGACCGGTTCACCGTCACCGAACACCGGCATGATCTGCGTTTCGAACGCGCCGTTGTCCTGCGCCTTGGCCGCCAGTTCGTGGGAGCGCACCGAGTACTCGTCGAGACGGGTACGCGAAAAGCCCCACTTCTGCGCGATCAGCTCCGCCGAGATGCCCTGGTTGAATGAGAAATCCCCATAGCGCGCAAGCACTTTCGGTCCGTAGGGCATGCCCGTCGCGCGCGCCGAACCGAGCGGGACCCTGCTCATCACCTCGACACCGCCTGCCACGACGACGTCCTGCTGGCCGGACATCACGGCTTGCACGGCGAAGTCCAGCGCCTGCTGGCTGGACCCGCACGCGCGGTTGACGGTTGTTCCCGGAATGGTCTCCGGCCAGCCGGCGGCAAGCACCGAGTAGCGGCCGATGTTGCTCGACTGGTCACCGACCTGCGAGACGCAACCCCACACCACGTCGTCGACGATGTCCGGGTCGATGCCCGCGCGTTCGGCGAGCGCGTTGAGCACGATCGCCGACAGATCGGCGGCGTGCATCTCGGACAGTCCGCCGTTGCGCTTGCCGACCGGTGTGCGCACCGCCTCGACGATTACGGTTTCACGCATCGATCTCACTCCGATCTCGGTACGGCCCATCGGCCGGTGAATGCGGGCTCGCGCTTCTCGGCGAACGCCGCGTACGCCTCTATGGAGTCTGCGGTGGCGAAATTGCCGGGTTGCGCGCGGGCCTCATTTGCGAGCGCTTGGCGCAGGGTCGCGTCGGCACCGTCGTTGAGCAGCGCCTTGCTCTGTGCCAGCGCGACGGGCGGGCCTGCCGCGAGCCGACCGGCCAGGTCGACGACAAACTGGTCGATCGCGTCTGCTGGTTTCACCCAGGTGACCAACCCCAGCGATAGCGCTTCCTCGGCGTCGATCATGTCGGCGAGCAGCACCAGACGTTTGGCCTGCTGCAGCCCGACCAGCTTGGGCAGCAGCCACGACCCACCGAGGTCCACCGACAGCCCGCGCTTCGAAAAGACTTGGCAGAACCGCGATTCGGGCGTCGCGACCACGAAGTCGCAGCCAAGCGCGAGGTTCCACCCCGCGCCGACGGCCACACCGGTCACCTTTGCGATGGTGGGGATGGCCAGCTCATGCAACGCCAGCGCCACGTCGGTGAGCCTGCGCAGCTTGTGCCTGGGGTGGATGTCCTCGGGGACAGAGATGTCTGCACCCGAGCAGAAGGCGCCGCCCGCGCCGGTGATCACCAGGGCGCGCACGTCGTCGCGGGCGGTGGCGCGCAGCGCGTCGGCCAGCTCACGCCACAGCTGCGGGTTGATCGCGTTCCTGCGCTCGGGACGGTTCAAGGTCAGCGTCCGGACGCCGTCGTGGTCGGTCGACAACAGCACCTGTTCTACGGTCATCAGCAGCTATCCAATGACTCCGTCGGCTCGCAGCGTGGCGATCTCCTCCTCGGCGAGCCCGAGTTCGGCAAGCACCGCATCCGTGTGTTGGCCCAAGCCGGGCACTGCCCCCATCGGCGGATCGTATCCGGCGATGACGGGCGGCGGCAGCAGCGACGGAATATCACCCTTGGAGGTGCCGATGGTGCGCCAGCGGTCACGCGCAGTCAAGTGAGGGTGGACCACGACTTCGCTCGGGACGTTGTATCGCGAGTTGCCGATGCCCGCGTCGTCGGCGGTCTTCTGGATGTATGCCAGGTCGTGTTGGGCACACCACGATCCGATGGCTTCGTCGAGAATGTCGCGATGCGCGCAGCGCCCCGGGTTGGTGGCGAACCGCGGGTCATCAGCGAGGTCGGGGCGATCGATGATTTCCCTTGCCACCCTTTGCCATTCGCGGTCGTTCGTGGTTCCGAGCACCACGGTATGGCCGTCGCGGGTAGGAAACGCACCGTAGGGCGCCACTGCGGGCGAGCCGACGCCGAGCGGTTCCTGGTCAATGCCGGAGTGCTGGGTGTAGGTCAGCGCATAGCCCATGACGTCGGTCATCACGTCGAAGAGGCTGAGTTCGACGGACGGCGCGGGGCCCGCTGGACGATTACCACGCCCGACCAGCAACGCCAGGATCGAGATCGCGGCGTACAGGCCGGTGGTGAAGTCCGCCATGGCCGGCCCGGGCTTGGCGGGCATGCCCGGGTAGCCCGTGATCGCGCATGATCCCGATTCGGCTTGTACCAGCAGGTCATACGCGCGCTTGTGCGATATCGGACCGCCCGGTCCGTACCCGTCGATCTCGACGGGAATGACGTTGGGGTGGCTGTGCGCCAGGTCGGCGGCGGCGATGCCCATCCGGGCCGTCGACCCCGGTGCGAGGTTCGACACGAACGCATCGGCGCGATCGAGCAGCCGGTGCAGGATCTCCATACCCTTCGGCGACTTGGTGTTCAGCGTGACCGACTCCTTGCCCCGGTTGCACCAGACGAAGTGCGCGGCGAGTCCGCCGGGGCCGTTGACCACGTCGTCGTAGTCGCGGGCGAAGTCGCCACCGTTGGGGTTTTCCACCTTGATGACCCGCGCCCCGAGATCGGCGAGGACGCGCGTGCACATCGGCGCGGCCACGGCCTGTTCCATGGCGACGACGGTGACACCGGCAAGAGGGGCGGTCACATGACCATTCCGCCGTCGACCGGCAATACCTGCCCGGTGATGTACGACGCGGCGTTCGACGCCATGAACACGAACGCTCCTGCGATCTCCGCCGGGTCGGCCCAGCGCTTCATCGGGATTCGGTTCATCATGTTCGCCGCGAATTTCTCGTTGGTGCGGATGGTTTCCGTCATCGGTGTGGCCGCCAGCGGGGCCAGCGCGTTCACGTTGATGTTCTTGGTCGCCAACTCACGCGCCAGCGATTTGGTGAAGCCGATGATGCCGGCCTTGGCCGCCGAGTAGTTGACCTGCCCGAGCGTTCCGGTGAGACCGGCGGCCGACGTCACGTTGATGATGCGTCCGGTCCCGTCGGTCGGGATGTACTGCAGGGCAGCCTGAGTGACGTTGAAGGCGCCCATCACGTGAATGTCGAACAGCAGCCGGAACGACTCCTGCGTGGTCTTGTCGAACATCGCCGGCTTGGTGACGCCCGCGTTGTTGATCACGATGTGCAGCGCGCCGTCAGCGAGTGCGGCCGCCTGCGCGGCCGCCGCGTCCGCGGAGTCGCGATCCGACACGTCAAGGGCAGCCGACTCTGCCCGACCGCCACCGTCCGAAATACGTTCGGCCACAGCGGCGGCGCCGTCCTTGTCGAGGTCGGTGACGAGCACAGCTGCGCCCGCCTCCGCCAGCGCTGTGGCGACGGCCGAGCCGATTCCGCCCGCGGCGCCGGTCACCAGCGCCGAGCGGCCGGTCAGGTCGAAATAGTTGGTCATCAGTAGCTCCTGGGCATGCCGAGCACGTGTTCGCCGAGGAAGTTCAGGATCATCTCCTGACTGACCGGCGCTATCTTCATCAGGCGCGACTCGCGGAAGTACCGCGACACGTGGTACTCCTCGGAATAACCCATCCCGCCGTGCAATTGCAGCGCTCGATCGGCGGCACCGAAACCGGCATCAGCGCACAAGTACTTCGCGGTATTCGCCTCGCGCCCACAGGGTTTGCCGTTGTCGTACAACCAGGTCGCCTTGCGCAACACCAACTCCGCGGCATCCAGCCGGGCCAGCGAATCGGCCAACGGGAATTGCAGGCCTTGGTTCATGCCGATCGGCCGGTTGAACACCACCCGCTCGTTGCCGTACCTGACGGCCTTCTCGAGTGCCACCCTGCCGATGCCCAACGCCTCGGCGGCGATCAGCATCCGTTCGGGGTTGAGCCCGTCGAGGATGTACTTGAAGCCCTTGCCCTCTTCGCCGACGCGGTCGGACACCGGCACCATCAGGTCGTCGATGAAAACCTCGTTGGAGCTCACCGCATTTCGGCCCATCTTGTTGATCGGCCGGATGTCGACATGGTCGCGGTTCAGATCCGTCAGAAACAGCGTCATGCCGTCGGTCTTCTTGGTCACCTCGTCGTAGGGAGTGGTCCGCGTCAGCAGCAGGATCTTCTCCGACTCGAGCGCCTTGGAGATCCAGACCTTGCGGCCGTTGACGCGATAGTGGTCGCCCTCGCGCTTGGCGAACGTGGTGATCCGCGAAGTGTCAAGGCCCGCACCGGGTTCGGTGACGCCGAAGCACACATGCAGATCGCCATTGACGATCCGGGGCAATGTGGCCTTCTTGAGCTCATCGGAGCCGTGCTTGACCACCGGCTGCATGCCGAAGATCGACAAATGGATGGCGCTGGCGCCGTTCATCGCCGCGCCCGAGCGAGCGACCTCCTCGAGTAGCAGCGTCGCCTCGGTGATGCCCAAGCCGTGGCCGCCGTACTCTTCCGGGATCGTCATGCCCAGCCAGCCGCCCTTGGCGATGGCGTCGTAGAACTCCTGGGGGAACTCGTGCGCCTGATCCTTGGTCATCCAATAGTGATCGTCGAACTTGCCTGCCAACTCGGCGACGGACTTACGGATCAGCTCCTGATCCTCGGTCAGCTCGAAACTCATCCCGCCGGGCACGATGCCCCTCCTCAAGTCACATAGCAGTACGCCGGTGCGTGAACGGTCCGTCCGCACCGGCGCACTTCACCCTTAAAGCTACGACCTAGTCCTTATTGCCCGACAACTCCTTGGCATTCGCGGCGAAGTCCGCGAAGTTCGCGCCGCCGTGCTCGTGCTTGGACATCGCCTGGATGGAGACATCGTGGCCCTCGGCCGCCTTGCGCAGCGCGCCAACCGTCGCCTGCTCCTTCGGGATGTGGGTGAACGGATCCCAGTGATACCAGCGCATCGCGTTCTCGAAGGTTATTTTGTTGACCTCGTCGTCGGGCACGTCGTTCTTCTCGAGCACCTCGTGCAGTTGCTCGGGGGCGCCGGGCCACATGCTGTCGCTGTGTGGGTAGTCGGCTTCCCAGCAGATGTTGTCGATGCCGATGTCATTGCGCAGTTTGACGCCAACATGATCGGAGATGAAGCAGGTCAGGAAGTGCTCGCGGAACACCTCTGACGGCTTCTTGCCCTTGAAGTCCTGACCCGTCCACGTCGAGTGCATCTCATAGGTGCGGTCGGCCCGCTCGAGGAAGTAGGGAATCCAGCCGGTCCCGCCCTCACTCAGGGCGATCTTGAGGTCTGGGTACTTCTTGATCGGCTTGGACCACAGCAGATCCGCGGCGGCCTGCACGATGTTCATCGGTTGCAGGGTGATCATCACGTCCATCGGCGCATCCGGGGCTGTGATCGCCAACCGGCCCGACGAACCGATGTGCACGTTCATCACGGTGTCGGTGTCGACAAGCGCCTCCCACAGCGGCGTCCAGTAGTCGTCGTGGAAACTCGGATATCCCATTGCCGCCGGGTTCTCGGTGAAGGTCAGCGCATGCACACCCCGCTCGGCGTTGCGGCGCACCTCTTTCGCGCAGGCCTCGGCATCCCAGATCACGGGCAGACACATCGGAATGAACCGGGCCGGATACGCCCCGCACCATTCCTCGACGTGCCAGTCGTTGTATGCCTGCAGCAACGCCAACGAGAACTCGGGATCCTCTGTCGCGAACAGCCGGCCTGCGAAGCCCGGGAACGACGGGAAGCAGATCGAGCCGAGGATGCCGCCTGCGTTCATGTCCTTGACGCGCTCATCGACCTGCCAGCAGCCGGGCCTGATCTCGTCGAGGCCCTGCGGTTCCAGGCCGTACTCCTCCTTGGGTCGGCCGGCCACGGCGTTCAACGCGACATTGGGGATCACCACATCACGGAACTGCCAGGTGTCGCTGCCATCGGGGTTGTGCACCAACCGTGGCGCTTCGTCCAGGTACTTCTTCTGCAGATGGTTCTTGAACATGTCCGGCGGCTCGACAACGTGATCATCAACGCTGATCAGGATCATGTCGTCTTTATTCATGCCTCGACTCCTCCTCGACGCCGGGGCGTCATTGGACCAGTGATGTTCTCTATCTGAGGAAACTACCTTCTCATTCCGCGAGAATCAATGTCCGTTACCGGCGTCATGGCCTCCAGGCAGCACCGTTGCCTCCTTGCGGGCACGGCTGTGACCGGCACGTCTGCTGTCTGGCATTGACCAAATGTCAGAAAAGTGGAAACCTATTGGCGAAATATGAGAACCTGATTCTCGTGCGTGAGAGGAGACCACCCGTGCGGGTGCCACCGCTGCCTGCAGACCAGTGGGACGACGCCGTCGACCACGCGCTGTCCTCGCTGCCTGAAGAGCGGCGCAACCCGCAGGCGTCGGGCAACCTGCTCGCCACGCTCGTCCGTCATCCGAAGCTGACGCGGGCCTTCCTGCGCTTCAACAACCATCTGCTGTATTCGTCAACGCTGCCGCCGCGACTTCGCGAACTGGCGGTGCTGCGAGTCGCCCACCGTGCCCAGTCGGAGTACGAGTGGCGTCACCACGTGCGGATGGGCCTCGAGGCCGGGCTCACCGAAGAGAACATCGACGGCATCCAACGCGGTGAGGCAACCGACGATCTCGACCGCGCGATCATCCACGCCGTCGACGAACTCCAGGACAAGTCCGTGGTGTCCGACGAGACGTGGGTGGTCCTGACCGAGCACCTCGACGAGCGTCAGTGCATGGATCTCGTCTTCACGATCGGCTGCTATGGCGCACTTGCCATGGCCATCAACACATTCGGCGTAGGACCCGACTCCGAAACGAACTCAGAGAGGTAGTAAACAGTGGGACATTTCCCGAAGCCGGCCGCCGGAAGCTGGACCGAAAATTGGCCAGAACTCGGCACTGCGCCAGTCGATTACACCGACTCCATCGACCCCGAGCACTACAAGCTCGAGCAGCAGGCGATCTTCAAGAAGCTGTGGCTGAACGTCGGGCGGGTGGAACGACTGCCACGCAAGGGCAGCTATTTCACCAGAGAGATGCCGTCGGTCGGCGCAGGCACGTCGGTGATCATCGTCAAGGACACCGACGAGCAGGTCCGCGCGTTCTACAACATGTGCCGCCACCGCGGAAACAAATTGGTGTGGAACGACTATCCGGGCGAAGAGGTTTCGGGCTCGTGCCGTCAGTTCACATGCAAGTACCACGCCTGGCGCTACAGCCTCAAAGGCGACCTGACCTTCGTTCAGCAGGAGGACGAGTTCTTCGACCTGGAAAAAGCGAAGTTCGGTCTTGTGCCGGTGCGTTGCGAGGTTTGGGAAGGGTTCATCTTCATCAACTTCGACAACGACGCCGAGCCGCTGGTCGATTACCTCGGTGACTTCGCGAAGGGCCTCGAGGGCTATCCGTTCCACGAGATGACCGAGACCTACACCTATCGTGCGGAAGTCAACGCGAACTGGAAGCTGTTCATCGATGCGTTCACCGAGTTCTACCACGCACCGGTGCTGCACCAGAAGCAGGCGACCAAGGAGGAAGCCGACAAGCTGCTCGGAATCGGCTTCGAGGCATTGAGTTACGACATCAAGGGCGATCACGCGATGATCTCGTCCTGGGGCGGGATGTCGCCGCCCAAGGATCTCAACATGGTCAAGCCGATCGAGCGGGTCCTGCACAGCGGTCTGTTCGGACCGTGGGATCGCCCGAAAATCACGGGCATCCTTCCCGAGGAATTGCCGCCTGCCATCAACCCCGGCCGCTACGACAGCTGGGGCACCGACTCTTTCGAGTTCTTCCCCAACTTCACGCTGCTGTTCTGGGCGCCGGGTTGGTACCTCACCTATCACTACTGGCCGACCGACGTGGACAAGCACATCTTCGAGTGCACGCTGTACTTCGTGCCCGCCACCAACACCCGTGAGCGGCTGGCCCACGAACTCGCCGCGGTGACGTTCAAGGAGTACGCGTTCCAGGACGCCAACACCCTGGAGGCCACCCAGACGATGATCGGCACCAAGGTGGTCACCGACTTCCCATTGTGCGATCAGGAGGTCCTGCTCCGGCACCTGCACAAGACGGCAGGCGACTATGTGGAGAAGTTCAAGAAGGAGAACATCGATGTCTAAGCTCCCTGCCGAGTTCGCCGACCTGGAACGGTTCTCCGACTGGTGCCTGCCCCACGAGGAGGATCGCTACCAAAAGCGGCTCTCCTCAACGATGGCCGAGATGCAAGAGTTCTATGACGCCGCGTTCCCGCGACTCGAAGCCGTCATGGAATACTGCGACTCACGATTCCCTCTGGACGGAATGCCCGACGACGCAAAGGCTCTCATTCACATGATGCAGTCATTGGTCAACGTGTCGTTCCCAATCGAGGTATGGAAGCAGCCGCGTGTGCTCGACAGCGGCGCCGCGTACATCCAATGCACAAAGGAGCCGGTGGTCTAACCGTGCCGACCCTCAAAGCAGCGGGTCTAGTTGACGTCGAAGCCGGCGAGATCGTCCGGCCGGGAATCGTCCGGGTCGAAGACGACCGGATCGTCGGTGTTGGCGGCGACCCCGAGGGAGACGTTATCGATCTCGGGGACGCCATCCTGCTGCCCGGGCTGATGGACATGGAGGTCAACCTCCTCATGGGCGGCCGCGGGGAGAATCCCGGCCTGTCCCAGGTGCAGGACGATCCCCCAACCCGGGTGCTGCGCGCGGTCGGCAACGCCCGCCGCACGCTGCGCGCCGGCTTCACGACCGTGCGCAACCTCGGGTTGTTCGTCAAGACAGGCGGTTACCTGCTCGACGTCGCGTTGGGCAGGGCGATCGACGCCGGGTTGATCGAGGGACCGCGGGTGATCCCTGCCGGCCACGCGATCACCCCGACCGGCGGACATCTCGACCCGACGATGTTCGCCGCGTTCATGCCGGGCGTGCTCGAGTTGACGATCGAAGAGGGCATCGCCAACGGCGTCGACGAGATCCGCAAGGCCGTGCGCTATCAGATCAAACACGGCGCCCAACTGATCAAGGTGTGCTGTTCGGGCGGGGTCATGTCGCTGACCGGAGAGGCTGGCGCACAGCACTATTCGGATGAAGAGCTTCGGGTCATCGTCGACGAGGCACACCGGCGCGGCCTGCGCGTGGCCGCGCACACGCACGGCGCGGAGGCGGTCAAGCACGCCATCGAGTGCGGTATCGACTGCATCGAGCACGGCTTCCTGATGGATGACGAGGCCATCAAGATGATGGTCGACAACGACCGGTTTTTGGTGACCACGCGCAGGCTGGCGCAGGCGATGGATGTATCCAAGGCTCCGAAAGAGTTGCAGGACAAGGCCGCCGAGATGTTCCCCAAGGCGGAGACCTCGATCAAGGCCGCCTACGACGCCGGGGTGAAGATCGCCGTGGGTACCGATGCGCCGGCGATCCCGCACGGCCGCAACGCCGATGAACTGGTCACGCTGGTCGAGTGGGGCATGCCGCCGGCAGCGGTGCTGCGCGCGGCCACCGTCGTCGCGGCGGATCTGATCAACAAACCCGACCTGGGCCAGATTGCCGAGGGCTATCTCGCCGACATCATCGCGGTTCCCGGTGATCCTTTGGCGGATGTTACCGTTACACGAAACGTCAACTTTGTAATGAAGGGCGGTAAGGTCTTCCGACATGACGCGCACTGAAGATCTGGTCGAGATCCAGCAGCTCCTGGCGAAATACGCGGTCACCATCACCCAGGGCGACATCGATGGCCTGATCTCGGTGTTCACTCCGGACGGCACTTACAGCGCGTTCGGCTCGACGTACACACTGAACCGCTTCCCCGAACTCGTCGACGCGGCCCCCAAGGGTCTGTTCATGACCGGCACGTCACTGGTCACCCTCGACCCCGACAACCCGGACGCGGCCACGGGCACACAACCGCTGTGCTTCATCGAGCACTCCAAGCACGACATGCGCATCGGCTACTACAACGACACCTATGTGCGCACCGACGATGGGTGGCGGCTGAAAACCCGTGCCATGACGTTCATTCGGCGCAGTGGCGAGCACGATTCGGGTCGGCCGCACGCGATCGGGAGACCAGAAGCCGGATGACGGATCTGTTCGAACCCGCCGCCTTCCGCACCGCGCTGAGGACGTGGCTCGACGAGAACGATCTGACGCCTCCGCCGGACGGCGGGTCGCTCGACGCCCACCAGGCGCAACACCTGCGCGTGTTGAAGGCGCTGTACGACGCGGGCTGGATGCGTTATGGCTGGCCCGAATCGGCTGGCGGTCTGGGCGGTCCGGACATCCTGCGCGCGATCGTCGGCGAGGAGATTGTCGGCCGTGGCATCGACCATCCAGGGCCGTATTCGATGCTCGACGTACTGACCCCGACCATGATCGACTATGCGCAACCCGAACTGGCAGCCGAGATGGTGCCGAAGCTGTTGTCGGGCCAGGAATCGTGGTGCCAGGGCTTCTCCGAACCCGGCGCAGGCAGCGACCTCGCGTCGTTGACCACCCGTGCCGTGCAGGACGGCGATCACTGGATTGTCAACGGGCAGAAGGTGTGGACGAGCTTCGCGCAGTACGCGACTCGGTGTGTGCTGCTGACCCGGACCGGCGGACCGGACACCCCCAATCACGAAGCCATCACCGCGTTCTTCGTCGACCTGGACTCCCCCGGCGTCACGGTGCGACCGCTGCGAACCATGCACGATGTCGACGAGTTCTGCGAGGTGTACTTCGACGACGTGGCGGTGCCGGCCGACCGCATGCTCGGCCGACCTGGGGACGGCTGGCGACTGGCCATGGACCTGCTGCCCTACGAACGCTCGACATGCTTCTGGCAGCGCATCGCCTACCTCTACTCGCGGTTCGACGCGCTGATCGGTGAAGTCAAAGGTCAAGGCCAAGCAGTGGATTCGGATATGGGCGAGGCGTATCTGGCGTTGCACACGCTGCGGTGCCGGTCTCGCGCCACCCAGCACCGTCTTGGCGAAGGCCTGAAGCTGGGCCCAGACACCTCGATCGACAAGGTGCTGCTGGCCGGCGCCGAACAGCGGCTGTACGACACCGCTCACGATCTGCTGCCGGGCGCCATCGAACTCGACGACACCCCGTGGCGCACGGAGTACTTGTACTCGCGCGCGGCCACCATCTACGGCGGCACCGCCGAGGTGCAGCGCAACATCATCGCCCGCCGTCTGCTCGATCTCGGGAAGGAGTGACCGTGGGCGTGAATTCCGAGCTTGAGTTGCTCGAAGACGGACTGCGCAAGACCATGCTCTCGAAGTCCGGGCCGGAACTCGATGCCGCGCTGACTGAACTCGGCTGGGCCGAAATGCTGTCCGACATGCTCGAGGTAGCCGTGCCGATGGTGTTCCGGCTACTCGGCGAAACCGGTTCGCACGCTTCGGTTCTCGTCGACGTCGTGCTGCACGCCACCGGCAATACCATCGGCGACACCGTGGAGTTGCCGCTGCCGTATGCCGGCAACACCTGGGTGGTGTGGGACCGCACCGGTGCCGGCGACGGGTCGACTCTTGGCGGACTGCCGCTGCGCCGGGAGGAGGAGGGCTATCCCATCCGGGTCGCGGAGGCTCGCGTTGCGGTGGGCTGGTGGCTGGTCGGCGCGTCAAGGGCGATGCTGACCCTGGCGCGTCAGCATGCGCTGGATCGCACGCAGTTCGGCCGACCGATCGCGTCGTTCCAGGCGATTCGGCACCGGTTGGCGGAAACGCTGGTGGCGATCGAAGGAGCCGAGGCGACGCTGAATCTGCCCGGCGTCGACAATCCAGATCTGACCGCGCTGCTGGCCAAGGCCGCCGCGGGCAAGGCCGCGCTGACCGCAGCCAAGCACTGTCAGCAGGTACTCGGTGGTATCGGCTTCACCGCCGAACACGATCTGCACCGTCACGTGAAGCGGGTCCTGGTGCTCGACGGATTACTCGGCAGCTCAAGGGAACTGACTCGCAAGGCGGGAGCGGGACTGCGCGCCCGCGGCTCAGCCCCACGCCTGGCCCAGCTCTAAAGGCCCCGCTCCAACTACCGCGAGCGTGCGTGTCTGCACACGACACGCCCGCAAAATGTGGCATTTCGCGCACGCTCGCGCTATTGAATGTTGGCCTTCATCTCTTCGAGGTTCACCAGCACAGGCCATCCACCGACGCTCAGCGCATTGCCGTGGCCGGTCTGGTGAATGTCGAACACGGACTGAATCGCCGCGTAGAAGCCCTGCACGTCGAGCGTCTGGTTGACCGCACGCTTGGCCTGACGCAGCGCGAACGGTGGCATCTTGGCGATCTGCTCGGCCAACGCCCGCGTCTCGGAGTCGAGCGCGTCGCGCGGCACCACCCGGTTGACCATGCCGGTGGCCAGCACCTCGTCGGCGGTCATCGCGCGACCGGTGAACAGAATCTCCTTGGCCTTACGCGGTCCCAACTCCCAAGTGTGGCCGTGGTATTCGACTCCCCCGATGCCCATCAGCACCACTGGGTCGGAGAACTGCGCGTCGTCGGCGGCGATGATCAGGTCGCACGGCCAACACAGCAGCAGCCCGCCGGAGATACACCGGCCCTGCACGGCGGCGATCGACGGCTTCGGCACATTGCGCCAGCGCAACGTGTACTCGAGGTAACGCTTGGCCTCGTGCTGGATGATGAAGTCGAGCGTGATCTTGTCGGGAACGGGTCCGCCGCCACGCAAATCGTGACCAGCCGAGAAGTGTTTTCCGTTGGCGCGCAACACGATCACCGTCACCTCGGGATCCTCTGCGGCGCGGGTCCATGCGGCATCGAGTTCGTCGAGCAGTTCAGGATTCTGCGCATTGGCGGCCTCGGGGCGGTTCAGCGTGATGGTGCCGATGCGGTCGGCGACCTCATAATCGATGTACACAGTTGTTCCTCAATTTCGGGGTAAGCCCAGCACCCGCTGGGCGATGATGTTTCGTTGGATCTCCGACGTCCCGCCGGCAATGGTGCCGCCGAACGAGCGGACGTAACGCTCGAACCAACCGGTGCGGTACACGTCGAGATGCACGGCGCTATACGGGCCCGAGAAGGTCGGGTGCGCCAACGCGTCAGCGCCCGCCGCCGCCAGCGCGTGCTCGGCGGCCAGCTGCGAGGCCTCCGACCCCAACAGCTTGAGCACCGACATCGCCGAGGGATCCTCGTCGCCGCGCGAAGCTGCCGCCAACGCCATTGACCCCATCAGGCGAAGAGCCTGGTTGTCCATCACCAGCGTCGCGTAACGGTCACGATCCAGCGTCGTGCGCGGACAGAAATCGTCGACGAACTCCTGCAACCGGTCGGCGTAGCTCAGCCACAACATGTTTCGCTCATGGCCGAGCGAACCATTCGCCACCCGCCAGCCTTCGTTGAGCGGTCCGACCAAATTCTCTGCAGGCACCCGCACATCGTTGAAGAACACTTCGTTGAAGTCGAGATCGTCGCGGTCGCATACGGACGCGAACGGCCTGCGCACCACGCCCGGAGCATCGGTCGGGATCAACAGCACGCTGATCCCTTTGTGTTTGGGGGCATTTGGATCGGTGCGAACAAAAGTCAGCAACACGTCTGCATCGTGGGCGCCAGACGTCCACACCTTCTGGCCGTTGACGACGAACTCGTCACCGTCCAGTACGGCCCTGGTGCGCAGGGACGCCAGGTCCGATCCGGCGCCGGGCTCGCTCATGCCCAGCGACGCCGCGATGTCGGCACGCAGAATCGGGATAGCCCATTTCTGCTGCTGCTCCGGTGTCCCGAACGAGATCAACGACGCCGCGATGATGCCGACACCCTGCGGGTTGAATGTCAGGTAGGCAGCCCTGCGTGTGAGTTCCACCTGATGCACGTACTGCTGAAGAATGGTGGCGTTGCGGCCGCCGAATTCGGGTGGGTAGCCGGGACACAACCAGCCGTTCTCGAACATCAGCCGTTGCCATCGCCGCGCCCAGTCGGGGACGTCACTGCTCGAGTGGGAGCGAGCCAAGGCCTCTTCGTCACTGGGCAGATGTCCGTCCAGGAATGCCACGAACTCCGCGCGAAAAGCCTCGACGTCAGCGTCGAAATTCAGCTGCACGGCGCTCCTGGGAAAGAAAAACTAAAGACTTCTGTTATCTCCAAAATGAGAATACTATTCTCATGGTGAGAAAGTTACAATCTCTGACACGTGAACCGCGAGGGGGTCGACGACCGCGATGGCAAGGCGTTCTCCGGTACAGTCAGTGCATGTTTTGCCTAATCGGCCTGGATCCGAGCCGCCGGTGACTAGTCCCAGCGAAGAACCCGCCTGGAAGCAACGCGCGGTCGAGCGATCGATCAAGACAGCGAAGCTTCGGGCCGCGCAGCGCGTTCAGCGGTTCCTGGACGCCGCCCAGGCGATCATCATCGAGAAGGGCAGCACCGACTTCACGGTCCAAGAGGTAGTCGACCGCTCGCGGCAGTCGCTGCGAAGCTTCTACCTGCAGTTTGACGGTAAGCATGAGCTCCTGCTCGCCCTGTTCGAGGATGCCCTCAGCCGGTCGGCCGACCAGATCCGCGCCGCGACGGACAGCCAGAAGGACCCGCTCGAACGCCTCAAAGTAGCCGTCAAGCTGCTGTTCGAGTCCTCGCGACCAGACCCCACCGCAAAGCGGCCGCTGTTCACCGACTTCGCGCCGCGGCTACTTGTCTCCCACCCCACGGAGGTCAACGTCGCCCACGCGCCACTATTGGCCCTGCTCACAGAGCTGATGGAGGCCGCAAGCGAGGCCGGCGAATTGCGGCCCGGCATCAACCCCAAGCGGATGGCCGCGATGACGATGCAGACCGTGATGTTCGTCGCGCAGCACAGCGGCGAGTCCGCCGATGGCGTTGCGCACCCCATCACTGCGGACGAAGTCTGGGACTTCTGCTCCCACGGATTCGCCTCCAGCTAGCGCGAGAATTACGTTCTCACTGACGTAGAATCAGGCTTACACTCAGTGAGTGCCCGATCTCTGGACCGACCTACTGGCCTGTTTTGATCTGCACCCGGTGCCGTCGGGGGGCACCGGACAAGGCAACGTCACCGAGTTCGAGGGCCGCAATCAACACCTGGAATACCATCGCGTGTTCGGCGGCCAACTGCTCGGCCAATTCCTCCAGATAGCGTCGACGATCTGTCCGGACAAGGCCGTCAAATCCCAGCACGCAGTGTTCGCGCGCGAAGGCCACGCCGATGAGCCGATCCACTACCGCGCCACCTGCCACCATGACGGTCGCTCCTTTGCGACGGTGGCCGTCACCGCACAGCAGAGTCGCGGAATAGTGGCGACCTCGTCGATCTCCATGCACGCATTCGAGGATGGTCCACAACGTCAGTCGATCGACGATGTGCCCGCTGTCCTCGGCCCGGAGCATCGAGTCGCACTCGACCTGATCCCGTGGGAGACCCGCGCCGACGTCGATCTGACCGCCACCACCACCGGGCCTCCGGAGTACGAAGTGTGGATGCGCACGCCCGCCGTCGAGCCGGCGCTGGCACCCGCGCTCGCCGCCTACGGCACCGATCTCACGCTCATCGGAACCGCCCTTCGGCCGATGGAAGGCGTCAGCCATCGAGGCAACGGCACATGGTTCACGTCCGCGGTCACATCCCACACGATCTGGTTTCATCGGCCGTTCCGCACCGACTCGTGGTTTCTACTCAGGCAGCACAGCCCGCTACTGGCGCACGGCCGCAGCTTCGGCCGCGGCGACATCCTCACCGAGGACGGCACGCTGGTCGCCTCGTATGCCCAAGAAGCGCTCCTGCGATTCCCGGACTGAACTCGATGTCTCCAAATGCGTTGCCTCATAGAATCTTTCACCGGCCGATCGGCACCGTCGGCGCCCGCGCACTGCGGGCCGTGATCGAACACCCACGCATGATGCTGATCGGCGGCGCCGACGTAGTGACCTTCCGCAGGTCGCCACGACACTGGCGCGAGAAGCTGATTCTTCTAAGCAGAGAGCTTAAGTTGCAAGAAAAGAGTCTGTTATTGACACCCGCGGCCCGCCGATGCCAGAGTTGTGAGACAAATACAGTCCATATGTCTTACGCCCCTGCTCAGCGAGAGGCAACACCGTGACGATCAGTGCGGAGAATTCCGACGTGCAACACGCCGCGACCGCGGACGAGTTGTACTACGACCCGTACAGCGTCGAGCTCAACATGAACCCGTTTCCGGTGTTCGCCCGCATGCGCGAGGAAGCGCCGCTCTACTACAACGACAAGCACGACTTCTACGCGTTGAGTCGATTCGACGATGTCAACAAGGCCGTGATCGACCACGAAACATTCATCTCCGGCCGCGGCGCACTGCTCGAGATCATCAAGTCCGGCATGGAGATCCCGCCAGGCACACTGATTTTCGAGGACCCGCCGATTCACAACATCCACCGCAATCTGCTGTCGCGGATGTTCACGCCACGCAAGGTGCTCGCCCTGGAACCCCAGATCCGCGAGTTCACTTCGCGCTGCCTTGACCCGCTGGTTGGCACTGGCCGATTCGACTTCGTCAACGACCTCGGCGAGCAGATGCCGATGCGGGTGATCGGCATGCTGCTGGGCATCCCGGAAGAAGATCAACGCCGAGTGACCGACCACGGCGAAGCCACGCTGCAGAGCAAGGAAGTCAACCTGCTGGCGACGGGCGAGGTGTTCGCCGAGTTCATCGACTACCGCACCGAGCACCCGTCCGACGACATCATGACCGACCTGCTCAATGTCGAATTCACCGACGAGACCGGCACCGTGCGCCGGCTCAGTCGTGACGAACTGCTGATGTATCTGACGGTGGTCGCCACCGCGGGCTCGGAAACCACCACCCGGCTGATCGGCTGGGCAGGCAAGACGTTGGCCGAAAACCCCGACCAGCGTCGGGAACTGGCCGAGAACCCCGCGCTGATTCCGCAGGCGATCGAGGAGATCCTGCGCTGGGAGCCGCCAGCCCTGCAGATCGCCCGATACGTCGCCCGCGACGTCGAGTATTACGGGCAGACCGTGCCAGAAGGTTCCGCAATGCTCATGCTTGTCGGCGCCGCCAACCGCGACCACCGTCGCTTCCCGCCGAACGGGGATGTGTTCGACATTCATCGGGAACCCCACTCGCACATGACGTTCGGGGCGGGCACCCACTTCTGCATGGGCAACGCGCTTGCGCGCCTCGAGGGCCGGATCGCGCTCGAGGAGATCCTCAAGAGATTCCCGACGTGGGAGGTCGACTGGCCCAACGCCCGTCCGTCTCAGACCACGGCGGTCCGCGGCTGGGAATCCATGCCCACCCTGGTTTCGTGAAAAGTGTTCCACTACTGACGAATTGGAGTTGTCAATGACTGGACGTGTTGAAGGCAAGGTCGCTTTCATCACCGGTGCGGCGCGCGGCCAGGGCCGGGCGCATGCGGTGCGCTTGGCGTCCGAGGGTGCCGACATCATCGCCGTCGACATCTGTAAGAAGATCGACACCGTCGACCTGATCGCGGCGTCCACACCGGAGGATCTGGCCGAGACCGCGGATCTCGTCAAGGGCCACAACCGTCGTATCTACACCGCAGAGGTCGACGTCCGCGACTACGACGCGCTGAAAGCCGCGGTCGACACCGGTGTCGAGCAGCTGGGACGCCTCGACATCATCGTGGCCAACGCCGGTATCGGCAACGGCGGCCAAACGCTGGACAAGACCAGCGAAACCGACTGGACCGCAATGCTCGACATCAACCTGGGCGGGGTGTGGAAGACCGTCAAGGCCGGTGTCCCCCACATTCTGGCCGGCGGTCGCGGCGGCTCGATCATCTTGACCAGCTCGGTGGGCGGGCTCAAGGCCTACCCACACACCGGCCACTACGTCGCGGCCAAACACGGCGTGGTGGGTCTGATGCGGACCTTCGCCGTCGAACTGGGCGCCCAGAACATCCGCGTCAACTCGGTGCACCCGACCAACGTGAACACCCCGCTGTTCATGAACGAAGGAACAATGAAGCTGTTCCGACCCGATCTGGAGAATCCGGGTCCCGAGGACATGAAGGTCGTCGGCCAACTGATGCACACCCTGCCCATCGGCTGGGTCGAGCCCGAAGACATCGCCAACGCCGTGCTCTTCCTGGCCTCCGACGAAGCCCGCTACATCACCGGCGTCACGTTGCCTGTCGACGGCGGCAGCTGCCTGAAGTAGCGCGCTCGCTCGCCGAAAGCGACGTGATCACTCGCCCTGGGGTGCTTCGATAGACCCGGGGGTGGAACATGAAGCGACTCAACGGCATGGATGCCATGCTGCTGTACAGCGAGACGCCGAACCTGCACACGCACACACTCAAGGTCGCGATCGTGCACGCCGCCCAGTTCGACGGCGAGTTCAGCTTCGACGTGTTCCGCCGGACCATCGCCCGGCGGCTTCACCTGCTCGAACCGCTGCGCTACCAGCTCATCGACATCCCATGGAAGCTGCATCATCCGATGTGGCTGGAGGACTGCCCGGTCGACCTCGACTATCACCTGCGCCGCGTCCGGGTGCCCGAGCCTGGCGGGCGCAGGGAACTCGACGCGGTGATCGGCGAGATCGCGAGCACACCGCTGGACCGTACCCGCCCGTTGTGGGAGTTCCATTTCGCCGAAGGGATGGCCGACGACCGGTTCGCGCTGATCGGCAAGGTGCATCACACGCTTGCCGACGGCGTGGCGTCGGCCAATCTGCTGGCCCGGCTGATGGACCTTGCCGGTTCCGCACATGACGAGCGTGACGACCACCCCACGTGCGAGGCGCCCACCACCGCCGACCTGCTGCGTGCGGCGGGCCGCGATCACGTCCAGAACATCGCCGCATTGCCCCGCCTGACGCGCGACGCGGTCCGTGGCGCAAGCCGCGTCATGCGGAAAGCCCGCGAGCGGGAGGACCACGAGGGCATGGCCAAGATGCTCAAGACCCCGCCGACCTTCCTCAACCACGTCGTGTCGCCGGTACGGACATTCGCGACGGCTGCCCTGTCCCTAGCCGAAATCAAGGAAACTGCAAAGCATCTCGGCGTCACGTTCAATGACATCGTGTTGTCGATGGCCGCTGGCGGTCTGCGCGAGCTGCTGTTGCGCTACGACGGACAAGCGGATCGCCCCATCCTGGCGAGCGTCCCCGTCAGCACTGACCGATCTGCGGACCGCATCACGGGCAACGAGATCAGCGGCCTGGCCGTTTCACTGCCGGTGCACATCGACGATCCGCTGGAACGGGTACGGCTCACGGCGGTAGCCGCCAACCGGGCCAAGGAGGTCAACGAACTGTTCGGCCCGCAGTTGCACGGGCAGATGATGGAGTACCTACCGCCTCCGCTGACCCCCGCCTTGTTCCGGTGGCAATCCAAACGGGCGGCGCGCAGCATGATCATGAACGTCGCGGTGTCGAATGTGCCCGGACCGCGACAGCGCGGACACATCGGCGGTGCGCCGGTCAGTGAAATCTATTCCGTCGGAGTGCTTTCCGCGGGAAGTGCTTTCAACATGACCGTGTGGAGCTACGTCGACCAACTCGACATCGCGGTGCTGTCCGACGATCGGACCTTCAAAGACACGCACGAGGCTACCGACGCGATGATCCACGCGTTCGGCGAAATTCGAAGGGCGTGTGGACTTTCCGACGCGAGCACCGTCGAGACCGCAATGGCCCCGGCCTAGCCCAGCACGGGGTAGCGGCGTTCGCGGGCGAGTTCGTCGAGCGCCTTCTGCATCACCGCGCGCACGTGCAGGTCGACCTCGTCGACATCGGGATTCTCGCCGAACTCGGCGGCGATGTCGATCGGCTCGAGCACGCGCGCGACGATCTTGGCGGGCAACGGGATGTTCGGCGGAAGGATCACCGAGAGCCCGAACGGGAACCCGACGCTGATGGGGAGGATCTGCGCGCGCAGTCGCTGCAGACCCAGCCTCTTGGCGATCGAATCGCCACGGGCGAGGAACAATTGGGTTTCCTGGCCGCCGATCGACACGACAGGGACGATCGGTACGCCCGTCTCGATGGCGGTTCGGACGTAGCCGGTGCGACCGGCGAAGTCGACGACGTTCTCAGTCAATGTCGGGCGGTATGCGTCGTAGTCGCCGCCGGGGAACACCAACACCACTGCGCCATCCCGCAGTGCCTTCGCCGCGTTCTCGCGGCTGGCCTCGATGACACCGGCACGGCGCAGCCAGTCACCCACGTTGGCCATGAATACGCCCCAGTGCGCGAGCGTGTAGAGCGGCCGATCGAATCCGAACTTCTCATAGAACGCCGGCGCGAAGATCAGCACATCAGGGGTGAACATCCCGCCGGAGTGATTCGACACCACCAGCGCCCCGCCCGCCTTCGGCATCAGTTCCAGGTCGCGCACTTCGGCGCGGAAGTACCGCTTGATGATCGGGCCCACCCGGCTGGTGAGCTGCCTGGTGAAACCCGGATCCCACTTGGCCACCTCTGGCTTGCCCGCCCCATTGCTGCTCATGTGTAGCCCGTTCCCCGCTGCATTTCCCCCGAATCAGAGTATGGTACTTTCCTAAAAAGAGAATGTCATATCCGCAGGTAGGGAGCCATATGTCGGACACAGTGCTGGTCACGGGCGGCTTCGGTTTGGTCGGCTCGGCGACGGTGCGGCAACTTGCCGCCGACGGCCGCGACGTGGTGATAGCCGACCTCGAAACGCCTGCCAATGTCAAGAAGGCAAATGGGCTCCCCGCCGGTGTCGAGGCGCGCTGGACCGACCTGACGGATCCGGGGCAGGTACAGCGCCTCGTCTCCGACGTCGCACCCGCGGCGATCATCCACCTCGCCGCGATCATCCCGCCGCTGATCTACCGCAATGCCAAGCTCGCGCGTCGCGTCAACGTCGAGGCGACGGCCACCCTGGTCCGCATCGCCGAGGAACAACCCAGTCCGCCCCGCCTCGTGCTGGGATCGAGCAACGCGGTGTTCGGCCCGCGCAATCCGCACCGCACCACCGCGCCCTTGACGGCCGACGATCCGATGCGGCCCTGCGACCTGTACAGCGGCACCAAGGCCGAGGCGGAAGAAATCGTGCGGTCGTCGAAACTGGACTGGGTGGTGCTGCGGTTCGGCGGTGTGCTCACCTCCGATTTGTCGACCATGCCGCTGAGTGGGGACGCGATGCTCTTCGAGAGCGCTCTTCCCAGCGACAACCGGGTGCACACCGTCGACGTTCGCGACGTCGCGCGTGCATGTGCCGCTGCGACGACCGCCGACGCCGTCGGGGAGATCTTGCTGATCGCCGGCGACGACTCCCACCGGCACTGCTATGGGGACCTGGCGCCGGCCATGGTGTCAGCGCTCGGCATGCCAGGCGCCATTCCGCCAGGGCGGCGAGGAGACCCCGACAGCGAGAAGGCCTGGTTCGTCACCGACTGGATGGACCCGACGCGGGCACAGGAAGTGCTGCAGTTTCAGCATCACTCGTGGTCCGACATCATGTCCGAGTTGTCCGCGAAGTTCTGGTTCATGCGGTACTGGGGCCGGTTGCTCGCGCCGATCGTGCGCGAGGTGATGAAGCGTCGTTCGGTGTATTGGAATGCACCGGGGCAGTACGCCGATCCGTGGGGTGCGATCAAAGCCAAGTTGGGCGATCCGTCATGGGATCCGCCAACTGAACCCGCCTGACCGCATAGTGTTCGCGCCGTGGAGAGTTTCGAAGGGCGCGCAACAGTCATCACGGGCGGTGCGAACGGCATCGGATTCGCGACAGCCAAGGAGTTCGGGCGCCGCGGCGCACGGGTGATGCTCGGCGATATCGATCAGGCCGCGCTGGATCAGGCGGTCGCTACTCTGCGTGCCGACGGCGTCGATACGCACGGTGTCGTCTGCGACGTGCGCAAGCTGGATGCCGTGACCAACCTCGCTGATGAGGCGTTCCGTGTCTTCGGCGACGTGCACGTGGTGTTCAACAACGCAGGCATCGCGTATGCCGGCCCAATCGTGGAGACCAGTCACGACGATTGGCGCTTCGTCATCGACGTCGACCTGTGGGGGCCGATTCACGGCGTCGAAGCATTCCTGCCGCGCCTCATCGCGCAGGGTTGCGACAGCCACATTGTGTTCACGTCATCGTTCGCGGGGCTCATCCCGAACGTTGGACTCGGCCCGTATTGCGTTGCGAAATATGGTGTTGTCGCGCTTGCGGAGACGCTGTCGCGCGAGGTGCGGCCAAACGGCATCGGGGTCTCGGTGCTGTGCCCGATGATCGTCGAGACCAACCTGCTGGCCAACACCGAACGCGTTCGCAGCGCCGACTACGGGCCTGCCCACTCCGAAGCCGAGACGGTGCAACAGTTGGCGTCAGACCCCACCGACGACTCTGTGCTCAACGTCGACGACGTGGCCCGCTTGACCGCCGACGCGATTCTGGCGAACCGCCTCTATGTGCTGCCACACCGCGCGGCGCGGGACTCGATCAAGCGTCGGTTCGAGCGCATCGACCGCACCTTCGACGATCAGGTCGCCGAGGGCTGGACGCACTAGCCCGGCCCCAGTTGGTAGTCGCCGGTCTGCGGGTTGTGGTACCAGCCGCCTGCGGCCTGCGTGCCACCGTCGACGTGGATGGTCTGTCCGGTGATGTAGCTGGACATGTCCGACGCGAGAAAGACTGCTGCACCGGCCATTTCGTCGACGTGTCCGGGGCGGCCCATCGGAATCATGTAGCTCGCGCTTTCCGATAGCCCATTCGGCGCCACCCGCAGCAGGCCTTCGGTGACGGTCAGATCAGGCGCGAGCGCGTTAACGCGAATGTGGTGCGGCGCCAACTCGAGGGCGGCTGTCTTGGTGTAGTTGATGACACCGGCCTTGGCCGCAGCGTATGCGGCGTAGCCCGGCGCAGCCCGAACGCCTTCGATCGACGTCACGTTGATGACGCTGCCCGGCAGGCCGGAGTCGACAAGGCCGCGGGCGATACGTTGCGTGCAGAGCAGCACGTGGCGAAGGTTGCTCTTGTACAACGCATCCCAGCCGTTTTCGGTGGTTTCGAGCAGCGGTGACGAGAACACGCCGCCCGCGTTGTTGACGAGGATCGTCGGGACGCCCAATTCTGCTCTGGTGCGCTCGAGCGCAGCATCGACTTGCTCGCTGTCCCTGACATCAGTCACGATACCCAGCGCGCCGATGGCTTCCTCGGCCGAAGCGCAGGTATCGGTGTTGCGTTCCCAAATCGCGACGTGTGCACCGAATGCGGCGAGGCCTTCGGCGATGCCGCGGCCGAGGCCCTCTCCCCCGCCGGTCACGACCGCGACGCGGCCGGTGAGCAGGATGTCGGAGGGGTCGATGGCCATCGGCTGGAAGCTATCAGACCTTCGAGCCGTGCATGGCCGGAGCCGTGCCGATGATGCCCTTGGCTTCCAGTTCGTCGATGTCCTTGTCGCTGAGCCCGAGTTCGGCGAGCACTTCGCGGTTGTGCTGTCCGAGCAGTGGCGCGGGCTGGCGATGGACCCGGCCGGGCCCACGTGTCGATCGGAACGGCAGCGTGCTGTGCGGCGTACTTGCGTTCACGGGATGGTCTACATCCTCGAAGAATGCGCGAGCGGCGAGTTGCGGTAGCTCGGATTGGCGGTGCGGCTGGATGACCTTGGCCACCGGTACGCCGTGGCGCCACAGCGTGTCGACGATGTCGTCGCCCGTGCGGGTTTCACACCATGCGGTGAGCTGCCGGTCGATCAGGTCGTGGTTCTTGCGCCGACAATCGGCGGATGTCAGGGCGGGATCGGCGGCCCACTCCGGATGGCCGAGCGCCTCGGTAAGCCCGGCCCACTGCTCGTCGGTGGCGACGGCCACCGCGACCCAGCAGTCGCGTCTGCCGAACTCGTCGATCTCGTTGGCGCGGTACAGGTTTTGCGGTGCCGCCGCCGGTCCCCTGTTCCCGTCACGCTGAAGGAGCGCACCGTACGCGGAGTATTCGATCACCTGCTCGGCGGCGACGTTGAGCGCCGCGTCGACCATCGCCGCCTCGATGTGCACACCCTGCCTGGTGCGGCGGCGGTGTTCCAGCGCGAGCAGCAGTGCATTGAGCGCATGCACGCCCGCGTTGGGATCACCGACCGAATACGGCTCGTATGGGTTGGCGTCGGGATAACCGGTCAGCCAACTGATCCCGGATGCTGCCTCGATGACATAGGCGAACGCGGGGTTGTCGCGCCATGGCCCGTCCAGACCGAAGCCCGGCATGCGCAGCATGATCGCATCTGGCCGAACCGCTTGCACCGCAGCGAAGTCCAGGCCGATCTGCTCGAGCACCCGCGGCGTGAAATTCTCGACGATGACGTCGGACGTCGCGATCAGCCGCAGGAGAAGATCGCGTCCCGCGGTGCTCTGCAGGTCGAGCGTCAGCCCCTTCTTGTTGGTGTTGAGTCCCGAAAAGATCGGCGACCTCTCCCACCACTGCTCCTCGGTGATCGGGATACCCGCGATGAGCCGGGTGCCGTCGGGTCGTCGGGTCGACTCCACGTGAATGACCTCGGCGCCGAGCATGGCGAGCATGTGGGTGCACGACGGCCCGGCCCAGAACGTTGTCATGTCGACAATCCGCAAGCCCTCGAACGACATTGGCCCGGCCATCTCTCGCTGACGTGGACCGCGCCTGCGGTAGTGGTCGGTGTGCTCGCCCAACCGCGGGGCGGCCTTTGGTTGCTGCAACAACTCCGGCTGGGTCCGGTACGGCGGCCCGGGCTGGGTGAAGCCGTCGCGTGGATTGGCGACGAACGAACCACGCTCGACGAAGTGATCGAGGGACTCGATGTTGGCGCCGTTGGCGACCGGTGCGTTGGGTATCCGGAACGCCGTCGCCAAGTCCCGGATCTCGTCGACGGTTTGGCTCTCGACCCAGGCGTACAGTTCGTCGGCCTTCTCATTGGCCTGTTCGGTGATCGACAGCGGCGACTCCTCGTCGATCCAGTCCTGATGCCCGGTCATCGCGCACAGGTCGAACCACTGCTGTGCGGTGCCGCAGCCGATGTCGATCAGGCCGTCCTTAGCCCTGGCGATGCCGGGCACGGTGAGCCGACGCGCGTCACGCCATGGCCTGCCCAGCATCTGGAAGTAACTCACCGGATAATAAGTCAGGCCGAGGATCTGGGTTTCCAGCATCGACAGGTCGATCAGTTCTGCGGCGCCCCGCAGCCGGGAGGCCATCGTCGCCGCGCTCGCATATGCCCCGGCAAGGTACTCGCCTACCTGGCCGCCGACGAAAACCGGTGCGCGGTCGGCGGATCCGCGGCCAAGACCGACAATTCCGCCGGACCATGCCTGCAGCGTGAATTCGGTGGCGGGGCGGTCGCGCCAAGGCCCTTCGAGGCCGAACGGCGTGATGGCCGTGACCGTTAGATGGGGGTGTGCCTGGTGGATATCGACGGGTGTGAGGATCGAGCCGGCTGACCATATGACCGCATCCGCGTCCGCAAGCAGGGTATGGATGAAGTCCATGTCGGCCTCGGGCCTGGCGACGACACTGTGCTTGGAACACGCAAGGAAAGTGAACAGTGCACCGTCGCCGTCGGCCGGAATCGCAGCCCCGGATGCGGACCATCGTCGCAGCGGATCACCCTCGGGCGCTTCGACTTTGACGATCTGGGCCCCGCCGTCGGCCAGCAGCTTGGTGCAGTACGCGCCGGCGATGCCACTCGATAGGTCGACGACGAGGTACCCGTCAAGCGGGCCGTTCACGACAACCGGTCCAACCCCTGCGCGAGATTGCAGTTGTTGCGAGCAAGTGCGAGTGAGCCGCGCAGAAAGTGCAGTTTCGCGGAATCGCGCCTCACGCCACTAGTCCTTCTTCTTGCGGTTCGACTTGCTGAGCCTGAAGTCTGGCGGGAACTTGTCGTCGTTGTCGTTGACGGCGTCGGCCAATCCGCTGTCGATCGCTTCCATCATGTCCAGGTCGTCGGCGTCGTCGTTGGCGACACCGCTGCCCATCGACTCGAAGAAAGCGGACAGCAGGCTGCCCATGTACTCGCCCTGATGCTGCTTGTAGACCTCGAAGAAGACTTTCTGCTGAAAAACGGTGTCGACAGGCCGGTTTCGCGCGCATGCCCGCGCGTACTTGTCGACCTCGGCTTCGAGTTGATCCCGCGTCACGACCTTGTTGAGGAAGTTGCAGTCATACATCTCCTCGGCGGTGAACGGACGTCCGGTGAATACCATCTCCTGGAACTTGCGCAGCCCCATCATCTGCACCCACGTCCACATCCGCGGACCCCAGCCGTAGTACCGGAACGACGGGTGGCCGAACAGCGCGTCGTCGGAGGAGATCACCAGATCGGCGTCGGCGCACTGGTAGAAGTGCCAGCCGTAGCAGTAGCCCTTCGCTTCGACGATGCTGATCTTCTTCAGCTCCTGCAGCGGCCGGTTACCGGCCTGGACGTTCGCGTACCAGGCGCTGATCGTCGCACCGTGCCGGAACGACCCCTTCGGCGGGTAGGTGACCTCACCGACACCGTCGTCCTCCAGCCGCAGCTCGGCCAGTCGCAGGTCGGTGTTGTCGTTGCCCTCCATGAACTCCGGAAGATCCGCACCGCTGCCGAGGTTGTCGCCGACGCCGCGGATCACGACCACCTTCACGTCGTTGTCGACGGTGGCCGCGCGCAGCAGATCGGCATAACGCAGCCGCGCCGCCGATGTCGGGGCGTTCAAGTACTCCGGACGGTTGAAGGTGATGGTCGCGATCTTGGTCTTGGGATCCTTCTCGTACAGGATCAGCTCTTCGGGCTTGGGCCGCTCAGCCATTGGTTGCTCCTACTGCCGCCGGAGATGGGCTTGACGTCAGCACCTCGGGACCGTCGGGTGTGACGAGGACCGCCTCGCGGCCGAACACCGCGCCGACGCCCTCCTGCCAGACATAGCCAGTGACGGACAGCACCATGCCCGGCTCCAGGATTTCAGCCGCGGCAGTGGCCTGCAGTTGCGGCGTCACCACCGGGGGGTCGAATCCCAGCCCCAGACCGTGGGCAACCGGCATCGGCGGCAGCGGCTCGCCCGCGGCCTGATACGCAGAGAGAAGATCACTGGCGGGCCGGCCGGGGCGGCACGCCGCGGAGAGCTTGTCCCACAGTATCTTCCAACGGTCGGACAGCGCCGACGCGTCGACGTCGACGGGCCACGTCCGGCCCACTTCGCCGACGTACCCGTCTGCCAGTACACCCGCGGAGAAGGCGACCAGGTCGCCCTGCTCGATCCGCCGGTCGCTGCGAACCGCCCGCCACGGATGCTCGCGCGATGTCACCCAGGCACCGTCCTGCGTCGCAGGAGTGCTCACCCCGCCTGCGGCCTGCGCCTCGAGCATGAGGCCGGTGAGTTCCTGCTCGGTGGCGCCCGCCCGCAGCTCAGCGACCGCGGTGGCCAGGGACTCCTCGGCCACCCGAAGCGAGCCACGCAGTGCGGTCACTTCGTCCGGCGTCTTGATTCGCCGGGCGGCCCGCATTGCGAGTTCGCCGTCGACGAGCTCCGCATGGGGAAACGCCATCGGAAGCAACTTCGCGAACGATGGTGTGAGAGCGTCGGTTCCGACCCGGCGAGCTGTGGCGGCACCCTCGATGTCCTTCAACACGTCGATCAACGTCATCGGGTTCCACGCAAGACCGTAGAGATGGTCGTGCGGGATGTCGGCGGGGATGCCTTCGTCCCAGGTGCTGTTCAGGTGTATCTCGCCCGTGGACCGCACGACCGTGCAGATCGGCCCGAATGGGCGAGTGCCCGCCACCCACAGCTGCGGTGCGCCCGAAATGTATCGAACGTTCGCCTGTCGCCCGAGCACCAGCACGTCGAGATCGTGTACTTCCATCTGGGCCAGCGCACGCTCGCGCCTGCCGTTTCGCAGTGCCCGCTCGTCGGGCAGGATCTCAGTCTTCATAGGGGGCATAGGGGTAGTCGGTCAACGGCACGTAGCCGTCCTCGGTGATCACCACAATCTCCTCGCTTCGATAGCCGCCGGTGCCGTCCTCCCAGACCACCGGCTCGAGCACAAGCACCATCCCGGCCGGGAACACGAAGTTGTCGTCGAACTCCTCGCCGAGATCCGTTCCGATCATCGGCATTTCGGCCGCGTTGGTGCCGATGCCGTGGCCGAGGTAGAAGTGCGGCAGCCATGGCTTCTGCCCGCCGTTGGCGGCGATTGCCGCGCGGGCCAGGTCACCAGAGGTCGCGCCGGCCTTCGTCACCTTCAGCACCGCATCGAGGATGTGGCGCCATTGGCGGAACTGATCCTGCTGACGGGCCGACGGCGTTTCGCCAACCAGCCAGGTGCGCCCAAAGTCGGAGCAGAACCCGGTATGGGTGATGCTGACATCGGTCCACAGCACATCGCCCGCGGCGAGTTCACGTTCGGTCGTCAACAACGGCAGCGCGAGATCGCCGTGCGTCGTCCAGGTGCCCTCGGCCTTGGAGGTCGGCATCACCTGCCAGATGGCCTCGAGCATGTTGGCCGTCGCGCCCAGTTCAAATGCCCTGCGCACGAATTGTGCCGACAGGTCGATCTGCCGAACACCCGGCGCCAGCGCCTTCTGCACGTCGACGACCGCCTCTTCGGTGATGCGGCACGCCTTTCGGATGCAGGCGATCTGATCGGGTGTCTTCACCAGCTTGGCGGCGCCGACGACGGGAGCGGCGTCAGCCGGAGCGCCGCCAGGAAACAGCCGGTTCGCGGCGCGGCGCATCGCGCCGGTGAGCTCGTCGACGGCGACCGTCGCGCCCGGGCGGATCAGCTCCGCGAGGACCCGCGCGAAATGGTCGACGCCTTCGTCGAATTCGAGGAAGAGCGCGGAGTGCAAATGGTCGGACGGAATCTCGGACGCCGACGCGGCGCCCTCCCGGAACGGCATGAACAAGTGCGGGTGCTCGTCGTCGGCCAGCACGATCGCGATGGGCCGTTCGACATGGGAGAGTCCCGCGTCGAGCAGCGGCCAGCTCGCCCCGGTGGCGTACACCACGTTGCCGTTGCCCAGCAGAATCAGGGCGTCAACGCCGTTGTCGGCCATCGCGGCCCGCAACCGGGCGCCGCTCTCGCGGTACATCCGGGCTCGGTCAGGCAGGTCCGGGATGTCAGCGGCGGTGGTGACCGCGGTCAGAGATGTGGTCATCCGTCGATACCCAGGAACTTCTTGATGTTTCCGCCCACGATCTTGACGGCGTTGTCGGGGCCGACCGCGTCGACGACCGTGGCCAACGACTTCTCGGAGTAGCCGAATGTGCTCTCGTTGTGGGGGTAATCCGACGACCAGAACACGTTGTCCACGCCGATCCGGTCGATCAACTGCAGACCGAGCGGGTCCACCATGAACGAGGCAGCCATGTGGTGGTTCCAGTAGTACTGAACGTCGTGGGCGAGCTCATGGTTGAACATGTGCCGGTACGAAGCCAACATGTGCTCGGCGTCCTGTAATGCCGTTGGCACCCAGGCGATTCCACCTTCGAACCAGCCGATCTTGAGTGTCGGGTGCCGGTCGAGGATGCCCGAGAAGACATACTTTGCGAATTGCTCGCGGAACGAGTCGACGTTGATCATCATGCCGACGACCACGCTGTTGTTCTCGCATGGCGTCTTCGGCGGGGTCTCACCGATGTGATGCGTGACGGGCAGGCCCGCGGCCTCGATCTCGTCCCACATGGCGTCCATTGATGCGCCGCCGTAGTCGTAGACGTTGCCGTCATCGTCCTTGCCGGGATTCAGCGGTAGCAGGAACGTCTTGAGTCCCAACGCCTTCAGTTCCTCGAGCGTGCTCCTGGTGCCCTTCGGATCCCACCAGTTGATCAGTCCGACGCCGTAGAAATGGCCGTTCGACCGCTCCTGCAAGTCCGCCATGTACTCGTTGTAGATACGGAAGACCCGCTCGCGTATCGCCTTGTCGGGATAGTGGAACAGCGCCAGCACGGCGTTCGGGAAGGCGAGTTCCTTGTCGATACCGTCCTCGGCGAGCTCTTGGATGCGTGCCTCGATGTTGTTCGACGCGGCGCCCGCCAGGTCGTCGTATTGCATCAGCACCCGGCCGAAGTCGCCGCCTACCCACGACTTGCCCTTCATGCCGACCATGTATGCGCCGTCCTCGTACCAGATGCGCGGGGCTTGACCCTTGAGGTCATCAGGAAAGCGTTCGAAGAAGATGTCGTCGGCGACCGAGATGTGGTTGTCGGCCGAGAAGATCTCGGTTCCTTGAGGAAGACCGGTGAGGCCGCCCTCCAGGGCGTGGCCGCGGCGGTTCTTCGGTGCCCCCCAGCCTTCGGCCGGATAGAGAGTCGTTGTTGACGCGGTGGACATCGGTACTCCAATCACCAGGTAACGGGAAGTTCGTAGACGCCGTAGGCGAGGCGGTCGTGCTTGAACGGCACCTCGTCGAACGGCACGGCCAGACGCAGCGTCGGAATGCGCCGCAGCAATGTGTGGAACACGATCTGCAGTTCGGCGCGCGCCAACTGCTGGCCGACGCACTGGTGACGGCCGTAACCGAAGCCCAGCTGCTGACCCGCGTCACGGGTGAGGTCGAGCTTGTCGGGCTCCGGATACGCGTTGGCATCCCAGTTCGCGGGGGCAAGGTCGAGGATGATGCCCTCGCCGGCACGTATCGTCTCGCCACCGATCTCGATGTCCTCGATGGCCACCCGGCGCTGCCCGTTCTGGATGATCGACAGGTAACGCATCAACTCCTCGACGGCGTTGGCGATGAACTTCGGGTCATCCGAATCACGCAGCAGCGCAGCCTGGTCGGGGTTCTCTAGCAGGGCAAGCACCCCGATGCCGATCATGTTGGCGGTGGTCTCGTGCCCGGCGATCAACAACCCCGTGCCCAGCTGCGCGGCTTCCTTGACGTTGATCTCGCCGGCGTTGACCCGCTCGGCCAGATCCGAAACGGCGTCCTCTGACGGGTGCTCCATCTTCTTCTTGACGAGGTCGATCAGGTACCCCGCCAGGCTCATCGCGCCCTTCTGGCCGTCCTCCGCGGTGGCATACCGGGCGAGTCCGACGTTGGCGTGATGCTGGAAGAATTCATGGTCTTCGTATGGCACGCCGAGCATTTCGCTGATCACCCTGGTCGGCACCGGCAACGCGAGCTTCGCGACGATGTCGGCGGGCTGCGGGCCTGCCAGGATCGCGTCGATGCACTCGTCGGTGACTTCTTGGATGGCTGGGCGCAGGCCCTCAACGCGCTTGAACGTGAACGGCTTTGACAGCATCCGGCGGAACCGGGTGTGCTCCTCGGCGTC
Organism: Mycobacterium sp. OAE908; assembly: GCF_017872775.1. NCBI lineage: Bacteria > Bacillati > Actinomycetota > Actinomycetes > Mycobacteriales > Mycobacteriaceae > Mycobacterium > Mycobacterium sp. OAE908. Next base: position 77,659 of record NZ_JAGGJL010000002.1, on the reverse strand, counting down.
GGAGGTGAACACCGACCGGGGCCGCTTGTACACCGTCGAGAGCATGTGCTCGTTCCAGTGCGGGAAGCCCTCGCGGCGGTCGTCGACGCTGACGCGCGAGTCGGCGAACAATTCGCGCGCCACCTCGTGGCCGGTGATCAGCCACGGGGTGCTGCCATCCCAAATGCGCACCCGCGACAGCGGTTTGGCCGTACCCATGTCGAGCACCTGCGGCGGCGGCGCGAAGGGGCAGCGCGCGTCACGGTCCATGGGGTATTCGGGGATGTCCAATTGCGTCAGGGTTTCCGACATGTCATTCCTCGATATCGATGGCCAGGGCGGGGCAGGCCGCGGCGGCCTTACGGACGTTCTCGGCCTGCTCGGCAGGCGGGTTGTCGGTCAGGAGCAGCACGACGCCGTCATCGTCGCGCTGGTCGAACACCTCGTCGGCGTTGAGCACGCACTGGCCAGAAGAGACGCATTTGTCTTGATCGACAGTCACTTTCACGTCAGGGGTGCTCCGTCACCGGTGCGCGCCACATTCCGACGATCGCATCGATCAGGCCCGTTCCGACCGCACCCCAACTGGTTCTGGGCACGTCGGCGCCTTCGGCGAAGGCACGCTCGAAGTCGGCACAGGTATGCATCATCAGGTTGCGTGCCATGATGTTGCGTTCGGTCACCACGGCCATCGGCAGATCCGGCAGGCAACGGGTGATCCCGTCGACCACTTGCACCAGCGACGGCGACGCGAGCGCATCCTTGATGACGATCTTGTGATACTCCGGGTCGGTCAGCGCCTGGGCGGCGAACCGCGCATACCAGGTGGGATTGCCGAGCTGCGCCAGGTGCTCGGTGAGCGAGCACACCAGACAGGCGATCCAGTCACGCAACTCCGTCGAATCGCCGGTGTCGGCGACCATCCGCTCGAGCAGTCGCTCGATGGACGCTCGGTGTTTCTGCTCGATCGCCCGAACCAGGTCGGTCTTGGTGCCGAAGTGATAACCGACGGCCGCGTTGTTGCCTTGCCCGGCGGCCTCGCTGACTTGCCTGTTCGACACGGCGAACACGCCGTGCTCGGCGTACAGCCGCTCGGCGGCCTTCAGTATTGCCTCCTGGGTACTGCTGGCCCGATCGGCGCGCACGGTCCTGGCGGTAGTCACCTGCCCAGTCAACGCCGCCGTGCGTCTTAAGTCAAGCGACTGATTTAAACAGCTCACTTGCGCGGAATCACCTTGCCCGCGACCGTGCCGCCGTCCACCGGCAACACCGTTCCGGTGACATACCGCGAGCGATCGGTGGCGAAGTACAGCGCCGCCTCGGCCACATCCTCGGCGGTGCCCTCGCGCTTGAGTGGGCGATCGTTGCGCATCTGCGCGCGGATCTTCTCCTCGAACTCCGCGAGCTTCTCCAGGTCCTCGCCCGCCGCCGACTTGCGGACAATCGCGGTGCGGATATTGCCGGGGGCGATAGCGTTGACGCGAATCTCGTAGTGCGCCAACTCGATTGCGGCGGACTTGGTGAACTGGATGACCGCGGCCTTGGAAGCGCGGTACGTCATGACGCCGCCGCCGGCCTGGATGCCGCCAATCGAGGTGATGTTGATGATCGATCCGCCGCCGTGCTCGGACATGTGCCGCGCCGCGTCGCGCGTCCCCGCCATCACGGCACCGACGTTGATCGCCATCACCTTGTGGAAGTCAGCCAGGTCGTCATCCATGAAGCGCCGGTGCATCGTCCCGGAAATGCCTGCGTTGTTGACCATCACATGCAGTCCGCCGTAGCGCTCGACCGCCGTCGAAACCAGCCGGCCGACCTGCTCGAAGTCGGCTACGTCGCTGTCGACGAACGATGCGTCGCCACCGAGTTCTGCCGCCAGCGCCTTGCCGCCGTCGCGGTCCACGTCGCCGATCACGACCTTGGCGCCTTCTGCTGCGAACCGCCGCACCAGTCCTTCGCCCAGCCCCGAGGCGCCGCCGGTGACGACGGCGACCTTGCCCGTCAGTTCGTTGACCATGACGCAGGCACCTTTCGTTGCACCTCGCTCAGGAAGTCGACCAACACGTGGTTGACCATCGACGCCTGCTCAATCTGCGGACAGTGACCGGCCTTTGGGATCACCACCGAGCGACCGCCGGGTATCTGGCCGGCGACCTCGGCCGCCCATCCGGGCGGCAGGAGCTTGTCGCACTCCCCCTCCACCACCAACGTCGGCACTGCGATGCGCTCGTAGGCTCGCTTGCTCGACGGCAGCGCGGGCGGCTCCAGACCCGGTCGCCGAAACCGTGCCGCCGCCAACGCCTCCCACGCGCCTGGTGCGATGCTGGACTCGTAGCGGCGGTGCACGTAGGCGTCATCGGCAGGATATGACGGGTCGTGAAAGAGCGCCTCGACGATGCGGCGCATCCCGGGAACCGTTGCGTCGTAGTCGTAGAGCGCGGCCGAGTGCTCGTTGCGCTGGATCTCACCGCCTCCGCAGATCATCACCAAGCTGCGGGCGGGCAATACCGGAGCTTCCGAGGTGGTGTCGACGAAGAGGTTGATGGCGCCCATCGAGTTGCCCACGAAATGCGCCGATTCGACACCGACCGCCGCGCAGAACCGCGCGATGTGCCTGATGCGCATGCCGCGGCCGTCGTTGAAGTCGATGACCTTCGCGGAGCCACCGAACCCCAGCATGTCCGGTGCGAGCACGCGATGGTGCTCCGCCAGCGCGGCGATGCTGCGCTCCCACCCGATCTCTGCGCTGACGCCGAACTCGCCACCGTGCAGCAGGACAACGGGATCGCCCTGTCCCGCTTCGAGATAGCTGGTAACCAACCCGTCGACCAGAATCGTCTTGCGCGCGACGTCCATCACGCCGTTTCCCAGGCGGCGCGGGCGAACGTGAGTAACTGGGTGGCGAGCAGGTCAAGCTGTCCCTGCACGCCGGTGTCCGCAAGCCGGCCCGCGCTGTCCCAGATTTGGTCGGCCGAGTTGATCGCGACTCCGAGTGGGGTCGGCCACGCGCGCAGGGCGTGTCCGATGCTGCGCAATTGGCCCAGGGTTCCGACCGCCGCCTGCCATCCGTATGCACAGCTGATGCAGCCCCACGGGGTGTTGTCGAGATAGACCCGAGGATCTTCGCGGAGATCTTCGATGTAATCCAGTGCGTTCTTGACGAGTCCGGACACCGCTCCGTGATAACCGGGTGAGCCGACGACGACGGCATCGGCTGCTCGTAGTGCGCCGACCAGTTCGAGCGCCTTGGGCGTGCGCTCTAGTTCATGCGGCGCATACATCGGCAGGTCGAGGTCCTCGCCAGAGAAGAACTTCGTCCGCCCGCCTTGGCGTTCAACGGATTCCAGGCAGTACCGCAGCGCGCGCTCGGTGGACGAGTTGGCCCTCAGCGTTCCGCCGAGCCCGACGACCAGTGGCGCACCGCCCGTGGTTGTACTTGCAGTCATGTCCTCACCTACTTGATGGCGATCGGGTTGATGGGTGAGCCGACGGCACCGGTCACTCGTAACGGTGGTGCGACGAGCTGGAATTCATAGACACCGTCGGCGGCGCAGTCCGCTGCCAGCGCAGTCAGGTCCCAGTACTCGCCGAGCATCAGGCCCATGTCTCGCAGGCAGAGCATGTGCATCGGCAGAAACGCGCCTTCGACCCCGGACACCGGGTTCTCGACCATCAGGTTGTCGGCCGCGACTGCCGCGACCTCGTGGTCGTGCAGCCACTGCGCGCATGTCCAGTCGAGGCCCGCTCCAGGTTCGCCGCCGTCACCGGTCTCCAAAAAGCGTGCCCACCAACCGGTTCGGACCAAGACGATGTCACCGCGCGTGACGGTGACGCCTTGTGCTTTCGCGGCCGCGTCGAGCTCGTCGGGCGTGATCGGATCGCCCATTTCGCAGAAGGTCTCCACACCGCGGAGCGCGACGATGTCGAGCAGCACGCCGCGGGAGGTGATGCCCTTGCCGTCCACCTTGTCGATACCGCAGTAGAAGGCGCCGGCACTCGTGACGGAGTTCGCCGGAAAGCCGTTGTACAGGTAGTCCTCGTAGTAGACGTGCGACAACGCATCCCACTGGGTGGCGGCCTGCAGCGGCATGATGATGATGTCGTCGTTGAACCGCATCGGGTTGCCCTCGAAATATCCGGCCAGCTGGCCGGCCGCGGGGTTGGTCAACCATTTGGGTCCGTACTGCAGCAACGTCGCGGCGTCGCCGCCGTCGATGGTCATCACGTGTAGCGGGTTCTGCCGGAAGTGAAACGCGCCTTGGGGCCCCGAGGATCCGAAGTCGACGCCAAGCGGAAACACCTTGCCGTGCTTGACGAGGCCGGCCGCCTCGGCGACCTTGGCCGCCGTGATGAAGTTCAGCGTTCCGAGCTCGTCGGCGTCGCCCCAGCGTCCCCAGTTGCGAACGTCGTCGGCCACCCGGCGGAAATCGGTCATGCTTGCCATCACTTGCCTCCCGGCTTCATCGTCGCGGCGCCGACCGTGCCGCCGTCCACCCAGATCACCTGTCCGGTGAGGTAACTGGCGGCCCGGCTGTTCAAGAAGACCAGCACACTGGCCTGTTCATCGGGTTCAGCGGCCCGGCCCAGCGGCGTGCTGAACGAATCGAGGAACTCCGGGCCGTACGCCGTCCGCAGCTGGTCGAGAATCGGGGTGTCGGTGACACCCGGTGCGGTGCAGTTGATCCGGATTCCCTTGGCGCCAAGGGCTGTGACATTGGCCATCCCGTAGAGGATGATCGCCTCCTTGGACAGCCGGTAGCCGCCACCGTCAGCGACCGGCCGCGGATTGCGCTCGCACCATTCGATGCCCGCGGCCATCGACTCAGTGTCCAGCAGGCCGGCGGTCACAGAGGCGTTTTCCCGGAAGGCCGACGCCGCCAGCGACGCCACGTTGGCGATCGCGGATCCGGGCGGCATCTTGGGCACCAATGCCTCGGTGAATCGCCGGGTGCCGAGGAAGTTGATGGTGACCACGCGCAGCGGGTCGCCGATGCCCGACGAAACGCCCGCGATGTTGAACAGGGAGTCGATTGGACCGGCTATCGCCGCGGCGGCCCGATCGATCGACGCGGCGTCGCCCAGATCGACCGCGTGAAACTCCTTGAGCTGCAGCGCAGGCCGTTGAACGTCGAGGCCGACGACCTGAGCGCCGAGATCGGTCAGCTGCCGTGCAACGGATGCACCGATACCGGACGCACATCCGGTGACAACGGCGCGGCGGCCGTCGTAACGGAACAGCTCATCGGTCTGCGTCACTTGTCCGCGTTCGGATTCCTGCTCGTCCAGCCCTCTCCCGACTTGAGTTTGGCGGCCGCAGCCTCGATACCGGCGTTCATTTCCTCCATCGCCAGCGACACCTCGTTGGCGGTGTAGTTCTCACGACCGGTAGGCAGACCGCCGAATGAGTAGGTCTCGTCGAACAGCGGAGCCGTCGACGTCGGCCTGCGCGCCTCTGCCTTCTCCAGAATCGGCGCCATCCGCTTCGCCTTCTCGGCGGCCGCCTTCTCCTCGCGCTCGATGAACTCGGGCAACACTTCGGAGCCCATCAGCTCGATCGACTCCATCGTCTCTTCGTGGCGGCGCGGAGTCAGCAGCAGGATCAGTTCGTCGACCCCGCTCTCCTCGTAGCCCCGCAGGAACTCCCGCACGGTGGCGGGGCTGCCGATCGGACCGCGGTCAGGCCCGTAGACGATGCTCGGATCCTTTTCGATCTCCTCGAGGTGGCGCTGCCACACGCCGGTGCGACCGGGCGTGTGCATGCCGGTCATGTAGTAGTGCATGATGCCGAACGCGAAGAACCCGCCGCCCTTGCCGAGGCGCTCGATGGCCTGCTCGTCGGTCGGTGCCACCATCATCGACAAATCGCCGCCGATGGCGAGGATGTTCGGGTTCATCTGCGGCGTGACGGGCACCGCGCTCTCCTCGAACTCCTTGTAGTAGCCGTTCACCCGCTCTGTCAGAGGGCCCGGTCCGGTGTACGCGAAACTCAATGCGCCGAGACCCTTTTGCGCGGCCATCGACACCGACGCCGGGCGGGTGCATGCGACCCATACCGGCGGGTGTGGCTTCTGTAGCGGCTTGGGAACCACATTGCGCGGCGGCATTTCGACGTGCTCGCCCTTGAATCCGGTGAACGGCTCTTCGATCATGCAGCGGATCGAAACCTCGAGAGCCTCTTCCCACATCTTGCGTTTGTCGGCCGGATCGATGCCGAAGCCGCCGAGCTCGCCCACCGATGACGACTCGCCGGTGCCGAACTCCACGCGGCCATTGGACAGCAGGTCCAGTGTCGAGACGCGCTCGGCAACGCGAGCGGGGTGATTGACCGCGGGCGGCAGATGCATGATGCCGAAGCCGAGCCGAATGTCCTTGGTGCGCTGGCTCGCTGCGGCGAGGAAGATCTCCGGCGCGGTGGAGTGGCAGTACTCCTCGAGGAAGTGGTGTTCGGTCAGCCACACCGTCGAAAAGCCCGCCTTGTCCGCGGCCTCGACCTCGTCGAGCCCGTCCTGGAAAAGCTTGTGCTCATCGTCGGGCGTCCACGGCCGCGGCAGCGGGAATTCGTAGAACAGGGAAATCTTCACTTGCTTCCTCCTTGGGAGATCGAGCGGTCTTGTCGGTTGATCCCGGATGTCGCTGCGATGTGTGTGGCCGCGACGTAACCGAACGTCATGGCCGGGCCGATGGTTGCGCCCGCTCCCGCGTAGCTGCGTCCCATCACAGCAGCCGACGCATTACCCACGGCGTAAAGGCCTTTCACGATGCTATCGTCCTCGCGCAGCACGCGCGCGAACTCGTCGGTGCGCAGACCGCCCGACGTGCCCAGGTCGCCGAGGATGATCTGGAACGCGTAGTAAGGCGGCTTGCCCAGCGGATACAGGTTGGGGTTGGGCAACGTCGGGTCGCCGTAGTAGTTGTCGTAGGCGGAGTCGCCGCGGTTGAAGTCGTCGTCGTGGCCCCTGCGCGCCAACTCGTTGAAGCGCTCGGCCGTGGCACGCAGATTGGCCGCAGGCACGCCGATCTTCGCGGCGAGTTCATCAAAGCTGTTGGCCTCCTTGACCACACCGGACTCCAGCCACGCCTTGGGCACTTTCCAGCCGGTGGGTACCGGCGCGAACGGAATCTTGGGGATCGGGAGATGACCGGCGACGACGTATCGGTGAAAGGACCGGATGTCGGTGATCAGCCAGCACGGGATATGGGTGACGCCGGAGCGCTGGCCGTCGATCATCGCGTGGGCGAAGTCCATGTACGGCGCCGCCTCGTTGATGAAGCGCTTGCCGTCGCCATTCACGACGAACTGGGACGGCATCATGCGCTCGTTGAGCATGAACTGCAGTCGTCCATCGGGCCAGCAGATCGCGGGGAACCACCAGGCTTCGTCGAGCAGGTCGGTCGAGCCGCCGACCTTCTCCCCCGCCCTGATTCCGTCGCCGGTAGCAGCGGGATTGCCGAAACTCCAATCCTTCTCGAGCACCGGAAGATGCTGCCGGCGCCAGGCCATGTCATGGTCGAACCCACCGCTGGCGAGGATCACCCCGCGCCGGGCCTGGATGCGCACCAGCTTGCCGTCCTTCTCGACGACGGCGCCCGTAACGGTTCCGTCGACATCGGTGATGAGCTCGGTCATCGGTGAGTGCAGCCACAGCGGAACGCCTTGCTGTTTGAGCGCCAGCCGCATCCGAGCAGCAAGTGACTGGCCGATGGCCGCCATCCGGTCACCGAACACCCGTGCGCGAAACATCCGCCAAATCAGTTTCAGCAGCACCGCTTTGCCTCGCCAGTTCTGCCGCACCTGGTAGAACAGCCGAAGATCCTTCGGGGCGAACCAAATTCCCTTCGGTGCAAGCGCCAACGGGTGCAGCAGGTTCTGCTCCTCGTCGCCGAGCTTGCGCAGGTCGATGGCGGGCACGTTGATGGTGCTGCCGAGTTCGGAGCCGCCGGGCAGTTCCGGGTAGTAGTCGGCGTATCCCGGTTTCCACACGAATTCGAACCACGGGCTGAGCTTTTCGAGGAACTCCATCATCTTCGGCGCACTGTCGACGTACTGCCGCAGCCGCGCATCGCTGACCAGGCCGCCGGTGATCTGCTTGAGGTAGCCGAACACCTCGTCGGGATCGGGGACGTAGCCCTCCTTGCGCTGGCTCGGCGCACCCGGCACCCAGATGCCACCGCCGGACAACGCGGTCGAACCGCCGAACTGCGGAGACTTCTCGACCACGAGCGTCTCGAGTCCCGACGCGTCGGCGGCCAGTGCCGCAGTCATGCCGCCGCCGCCGGAGCCGATGACCAGCACGTCGACGGTGTGGTCGAAGTGGTCAGACATCGAGTACCGCCGTTCGGATCGCAAAACCTGCGATCAGTTCCGGTGCCGCCCGGTAGAAGCGATGCTGTGTCTGATAGGGCCCGTGCGCGGCCAAGGCCGCGAAAGCGGCCACCCACGTGCGGATTTCGTGTGCCGAGTGGCCGGCTTCCTTCTCGATCCACGCGTTCGACCACGCGTCGACGTCGGCAAGCCGGTTGGAGTCGAGCAGTTCCAGAAAGGCATGGTCCCAGTCGGGGTTGAGGGCTTGCAGCGAGCCTTGACCGTGTGCGAACTCGCGCGCGGCCTCCATCACGGCGACCTGCCTGGCCTGTCGCTGCTCGGCTGTCATCGGGTTGCCATGCACGATCCGGTCCAACGCCGCAGGAGGTGCCGTCGCCAATGTCGGCACCGGCGGATCGTGCGACAGCCCACCGGATCCGATGACCAGTACCCGCTTGCCGAGCGTCGCAAGGTACGTCCCCACAACGGAACCCAACGCCCGCACCCGACGCAGTGGACCAAGCGGGGTGGCGACCGAGTTGATGAAAATCGGGATCACCGGGCGGGCCGTCGCGTCGCCGAACAACTTCTGCAGCGGTTGCACTGTGCCGTGATCGACATCCATGCTGGCCGAGATCGCCACGTCGACACCGGATTCGAGGACCCCCTTGGCACATTCGGTCGCGATGTCCTCCGGCACATCGAGTGGCCCGGCGTAGGTGTCGTAATCTCCGACGCCTTGCGCTGCGGTGCCGATGCAGAACGGCGGCATCGTCCGGTAGAAGAAGCCGTTGTAGTGATCAGGCGAGAAGATGACGACCAGTTCGGGGTCGTACGCGGCGACGAAGTCGCGCGCCTGCCCCAGCGCGGAGTCGATGTCGTCAAGCAGTTCCTGCGACGGTCCCGGAAGGTTCAGCAGTGGGCTGTGCGACATGCAACAGAGGGCGAGTGGCACCGTTACCTCCTCCCTGGGTCAGACAAAGCACTTTGAACAGTGATGTGGACATCTCGGGTGCGCGTTGGGCGATACAAGCGCCCGCGACGCAGCGATCGGGCCGCAGGAACAGCACCGACTCGGTATGCGCGTCGAACCACGATTTCAGCGCGCCGGTGCGATCGCCGACGATCCCGACGTCGGGGTCGTCGTGCCCGGTCCAGTGCAACTGTGTCATCGGCCGAGCGGCAAAGAACTTGGTGCCCAACGCCTTCCAGCGGTCGAACACCTCGGCGCCGAGGAACGCGCGTGGGTTGTTGCTCCAACACAGCACGGCGAAGCCCGGCCCCAGCACATCGTCGAGCAGAACGTTCTGCTGTTCACGAGTGTCGACTCGCGGCTGGATGAACAGGGTGCCCGTCGGTGAGGTGTCCTCACCGACGTGGACCACCGCGCCGTCTGTGTACCGCGGCATGGGCTTGAACCGCATCTCGAGGATGTAGCGCTTGAGCGTGGGCACCACGGAGGCCGCGTGGATGACGCGGTCGCGCAGCGCCGCCACCCGCCGGTTGGTCGGCGAGATGACTCGGCCCACCAACGTCGACAGGTCGATCATCGCGCGGGCGTGCTTGCGACGTTCGACGTCATAGGTGTCGAGCAGCGCGTCGTCGGCGTGGCCGTTGACGACCGCGGCGAGTTTCCAGCCGAGGTTCGCCGCGTCCCGGATGCCGCTGTTGTAACCCTGTCCCTGCCACACCGGCATCAGGTGCGCGGCGTCGCCGGCCAGCATCAGCCGTCCTTTCCGGAACGCCCCTGCGATGCGCGAGTGGTGGGTGTAGACGCGGTGCCGGATGATGTCGACGCGCTCGGGATGCGGAACAAGTTGCGCGAGCATCCGTCTGACGAAGGCAGGATCCTCGGCCTCTTCGTCGGACTCGTCGCCGTGGATCATGAACTCGAAGCGTCGGATTCCGTGCGCAATGGCGATCGAGACATACGGGCGCGCAGGATCGGCGCCGACTTCGCTGTTGGGGTGGCCGAGCGGATCGTTGGCACAGTCGATGACAAGCCACCGCGTCGAGGACGTGGTGCCGTCGAACGACACCCCCATCAGGCGGCGGGTGACACTGCGACCGCCGTCGCACCCCACCACATAGCGTGTCCGCACGGGCTGCTGCCCGTCGGCGAACTCGAGCGTCACGCCCTCTTCGGTTTCGACGCACGTCTGCATCCGATGCCCGAATCGAACCTCGACGTGGTCGAATCGCTCGAGGCCGCCGAACAATTCAGCGTCGACCATCGGCTGAACGAAGCCGTTGCGCTTGGGCCAGCCGAACCGCGCATCGGGCGGGGCCATCTCGGCAAGCAGCTTGCGCTTGGCATCGAAGAATCGCAGGATCTGGTTCGGGACAGTGTGTGGCAGGACGCGGTCGACAAGGCCGATCGACTGGAAGGTGCGCAGCGCCTCATCGTCGAGGCCGACGCCGCGGGGATAGTCGATGAGAGTGTCGCGTTCCTCCACGACTAGTGTCCGAACACCCTGCAGGCCAAGGATGTTCGCCAGAGTCAGGCCCGAAGGGCCTGCCCCGACGATGACGACATCCGCCTCGTTGGTCATCGTCAACGGCCCAACAGGAACTCGAGGTGAAGCGAGTTGAACGTCTTGGGATCCTCGTACTGCGGCCAGTGCCCGCAGCCCGGCATCACTTCGAAGCGGGCGCCGCGGATCATCGATGCCATGCGGCGACCTTCAGCGACGTCGGCGGTCGGGTCGTCGCTGGTCCACACCACCAGCGTCGGCGCGGTGATCGCGCCATACTCTGCTGGGCCGAGCAGGTTGCGTGCGCGAATCTCCGGATCCTGCAGCGCCATAATGTCTTTCATTGCCGCAACGAAGCCGGGTTGGCGGTAGACGCGTTGTCTGCTTGCGACGATGTCGTCGTAATCCTTGGACTTGTCGGCCATCAGCCACTTGATCCGCGCCTGCACGGTTTCCCATGACGGATTCTCCGCGGCCGCCATCGACAACGTGATGATCCGCTTCATCACCTCGGGGTCGGCTTGTGAGCCGCCTGCGGTGTTGAGCACCAGCCTGTCGATCCGATCGGGGTGGTCGATCGCGGCGCGCGCGGCGACCCAACCCCCGAGCGACTCGCCGCTGATGTGAGCACGCTCGGCACCGATCGCATAGAGGAACGCCATCAGGTGATCCACATAGTGCCGCACCTCGAGCGGATGCCCCGGCTTGTCGGTGTAGCCGTGGCCGAGCATGTCGATCGACCAGGTGGAGAAGTGTTCGGCGTGGGCTTCGAGGTTGCGCACGTACGCCTCGGCGTGACCGCCGGAGCCGTGCAGAAACACCAGCGCAGGACTGCCGGGATCACCGGCGTGCAGGTAGCGGGTGCGCACTCCGCCCGCGTCGAGGTAACCCTGCGAGAACGGGACGCCCTGAAGGTCGCTCCAGATGCTCTCGAAGTCCGTCACTGCTTCCCCTCTTGACGGCGAGAATCCGATTCTCGTATTTTGTAAGCACTCTGCTCATTTATCGCACATCCATGTGCACTATAGTCAGAGCATCACTCTCGCAGAGTGGATCTGTCAAGGAAGGGGCGCGATGTCGTCGGAGGGCGCAGCCCGGCATGGAACCGAGCCGACACCGAACGGTGCGCCGGGCTCGCAGACCCTGGCCAGGGGCTTGGCAGCATTGCAACTGGTCGCCGCGTCCCCGAACGGGTTGACGGTGCAGCAGGTCGCCGACGACATCGGCGTCCATCGCACGATCGCCTACCGACTGCTCAGCACGCTCGCGCAGTTCCGGATGTTGGTAAAAGGCGAGGACGGCAGGTATCGATCAGCCGCCGGACTCGCGGTGCTGGGCGCGTCGTACGACAACAACGTGCGGCAGCTGAGTGTGCCGACGCTGCGCAAACTGGCCGACGGACTCGGCACGACGGTGTCCCTCCTCGTCGCCGAGGGCGATCAGCAGGTGGCGATCGCGGTCATCGTGCCAACCAATGTCTTCTATCAGCTGAACTTCCACGAGGGCAGCCGATACCCGCTGGAGCGCGGCGCCGCTGGTATCGCGCTGCTCGCCAGCATGCCGCCGCGCCCGGGCGAACGTGAACTCGTTCCCCAAGCGCGACAACAGGGTTGGATCATCACCCACGGTGAAGTCGAGCCGAACACCTTCGGCCTTGCGGTACCGGTGAGGCGCCGGCCACCGTCTCCGCCGACGTGCATCAATCTCATCTCGCACCGCGAGGACGTCGTGATGGACGGCAGAGACGCGGTCATCAAGGCCGCCGACGAACTTTCCGCGATCCTGAGCTGAAGGAGCCTCGAACATGAGCGACTGGGACACCGAAGTCGACGTGGTCGTGCTGGGCAGCGGCGGTGCGGGTTTGACCGCCGCACTGACCGCGGCGAGCAACGGCGCGTCGGTGGAGGTCTACGAGAAGGCGGCGACGGTCGGTGGCACGACTGCGGTTTCCGGGGGCATCGTCTGGATTCCGGCGCACAGTCGGGCGTCCGATGGCGAGTTGCCGGTCGAGGACGCGATGGCGTACTTGCGTGCCCAGTCTCTCGGTTTCATGGACGACGAGCTGATGGAGACATTTGTCCGGACCGGCGCCGAAATGTTGGATTACGTTGAGGCGCATAGCGAGTTGCAGTTCGAGATCGCCGAGGGGTTTCCTGACTACAAGCCGGAACTGCCCGGCGGACGTCCCGGCGGCGGGCGGTCGCTGAACGCCCGACCCTTTGACCTGGCGCGGCTCGGCGAGTGGCGGGACCGAATCACGTCGTTCCCTGCGGATTTCAGCAATGTCGGCATCGACGCGGAGACACGCGCGAGGATCCACGCGTCGGTCGACAACGAAGACGGCGACTTCTGCGTGGCGGGCACCGCGTTGATCGCCGGGCTCCTCAAAGGTCTGCTCGACCTCGGCGTCGCGCCGCGGACGAATGCCCGTGCGGTGGAGCTGATTGGCGACTCGTCGGCGATCACGGGCGTGCGGATCGATGTGGACGGCATGGATATTCGCGTTGGTGCCCGACGCGGTGTGGTGCTGGCGACCGGGGGGTTCGAATGGGACACCAAGCTCGTCGAGGCATATCTGCGCGGACCGATGCACGGGGCGGTGTCACCGCCGAACAACACCGGCGACGGGCTGCGGATGGCGATGGCACATGGCGCCGACCTGGCGAACATGGGCGAGGCGTGGTGGGTGCCGATCGTGCAGCTGCCCGACGACACGTTCCAGGGGCATCCGCGCAGTCGCAGCGTGCGCCTCGAGCGGACCCGGCCGCGCAGCATCATCGTCAACCGGTCCGGCAAGCGGTTTCTCAACGAGGCGGGCGAATACAACTCGATGGCCGGACCGTTTCAATACCTCGACCCGCGCGACGGGTACGCGAACGACCCGGCGTGGATCGTGTTCGACTCGCTACATCTCAAACGCTACGGCTTCCTCGGTGTCGCGCCCGGCGAGCCTGCCCCAGAGTGGTTCTCCCCGTCGGCCGACCTCGCCGAACTCGAGGCGAAGACCGGCATAGACGCCGACGGCCTCGCCCGCACGCTGGCGGCGTGGAACGTCAACGTCGCTCACACCACCGACCCCGACTTCGGCAGGGGCTCAAGCGCTTACGACGGATACTGGGGCGACGACAAAGCGACCACGACCGCGGGCAAGACGCTTGGCCCCATCGACACCCCGCCGTACTACGCCGTGCCGGTGTCCGTCGGCGCGATGGGCACCAAGGGCGGCCCACGGACCGACCGCGACGGTCGCGTCCTCCACGTCAACGGCTCCGTCATTCCCGGGTTGTTTGCCGCGGGCAACGCGATGGCGGGGGCAACCGGCAAGGCATACGGCGGCGCGGGCGGGACGCTGGGCCCGGCTATGGCCTTCGGCTACCGTGCGGGTCTTGCCGCTTCAGCCAGCTAACGCCGAGGCGATGAAGTAGCTGCCGAGCAACATCGTCGCCATCAGCAGAACCCACCCGTCAGTGAGGCGACGCAGCAGCACCGGAGCGTGTCGCACCTCCATGAACTCCCGAAAGATGATGCGCACTTTGACAAGAGCGATGACGATAGCGGCGACCGTGACGACCGTGCTCGCCTTCAGCGCCCCGTGGTCATCGGCCGAGTGGTCCAGCCAGATGTAAGCCAGCGTCATGGCGGTGAGCACGAGCCAGACGATCGCCAGCCTCTTGTTGAAAGTTCCGCTCACGGCTCACCTCACCACGTAGAGCAATGCGAAGATCAGCACCCACAGGAAATCGACGGTGTGCCAATAGGTGGCGCAGGTCTCGACCAACTGCTGCGATCGCCTGGCGGGACTCCACAACTGGTAGACCGCAACACCCATCACAATGAAGCCGATCAGCAGATGCAGCAGGTGGATCGATGTCAGAAAGAAGAAGTGCTGGAAGAACTCGTTGCTGGTGAATGTGTTGCCGAGCCGAATCTCCCTGCCCCATTCGAGCACCTTGGAGACCAGGAATGCGACACCGAACCCGATCGTCAGGAACGCGTCTCTCAGTGCGTCCCGGTACGCCCCTTCGCGAGAAGCCTGGACGCATCGCGCGATCGCCCACGAACTCAGCAGCAGGGCAATGGTGTTGAACACCCCGAAGCGGAGATCCAACGCGGCCTGGGACTGCAGGTAGAGCTCCCGGTTCTGAATCCGGCCGACGAGATAGACCGAGAAGTACCCCGTGAAGAGAAGTGATTCGAAAAGAACGAACACCCACATGTCCGGTTGCCCCGGCACGAACCGGGTAGCCTGGCGCCCGGCTTCCGTTGAGGAGTCTTCCTGCAGATTCGTCACTGCATCGCCCCCACCGAATCATGTTGGGTGCGTTGATGTTTGGGCGGTACTTCAGGCAGGGGTCCGGTGCCGAAATCCTCGCGAACAATCATCCTGCGCAGCAGCACGATGAAGCAGGCGGTGTAGGTGACGAAGACGACCATGTTGATCCACCATGCGATCGCACCGTTCCAGGCGAAGACGCCGCGTTGGAAGATCCATGCAGGCGCGACGACGAATTCGGTCAGCGCATTGCACAGGCCCAGATAGCCGAACCACTTCGGGAACACGTCGTTCTTGTCGATCAGGATCGCAACCAACCACACCAAAGAGCCGATCATGAACACACCCATGGTCCCGCTGAACGACAGGAACGCGAAGTCGTAGAGCCAACGGATCATCTCGGGATCGCGGTCTGGCCGCATGGCCCCGGCGGTCATCGCAATGGCCATCACCAACATGCCAGGAATGGCGCTGAGCGAATACATGACGAGGTACGAGTATCCGAAAATCCGGCTCACCGACATACGCCGCATCGAATATGCGAGAAGAGCATTCATCGGCGCGCACAACCCCGAGATGAGAAACACGATTCCGAACCCGGCGAGAATCCCGTAGTGCCGCGCGTCGAACCATTGCACGACCATCGGGGTGGTCCAGGCCGGGCTCGGCGGCGGCTGAACGCGGGTGACCAGGAAGAACAGCACACCGTACAGCTGATAGAAGATGACCATCACCCACCACGCGAACCACAACTCGCGCTTGGGATGATCGCGCACGTTCGACAACAACCGGCGCAGCGTACTCATGCGGTGATCCGCTCCTCGGCGCGCCGACGCAAGATGGATGGGCCGAGAACGACTCCCATCACAACGATCCAAGCGGCGATCGCGATGTTCTTGACCCAGAACGACAGCAGTCCGTCCCACGCCAGCGGCCCGCTGAACGTCAGCGCCGTGAACGCGGCAGGCGCCAAGGCAACCGCGACAAGAATATTGAAATGCGCCACCCACATCTTGAAGACGGGTTGCTCCTGACGGTCCCAGTAGATCGCCAGTGCAAGAAGCAGGCATTGCGCGATCAGGTACGGAACCGAAATGGTGAACGTGATCCAGGCAAGGTCATTGAGCAGCTGGGTCAGCTCCGGCGCACGTTCCGGACGAAACGAGCCCAGCAGCCAGAACATGTTGGCAATCAAGAAGAGACAGGGCGGCCCGCCCGCGCAGGCGATCAGACTGTAGGACAAGATCGGCGTGCGGTGCGCCATTCGACGTACCTGCATCGCCAGCAGCATGACCGTCGGGATCAGACCAACACCGAACCAGTTGAACAAGATCATGCTGTAACGAATCCGCGCGGTCTCGTCGCGATAGAAGCTCGCGATTTGGTCCGCGGACATCGTCGGTGACATCGGGTGCACGAAGCCAGGGAAGATGAAGAAGGCGGATACCCAAATGATGGCGATCGCGGGCAGGGTCCAGAACAGGATCAACTCGCCATCCGTGCGTCTCATCGTCGAACCCCTCGCTCAGCGTCGGTAGCCGATCGGCAACTGGGACGGTAGCCGATCGGCTACTAGACGGTCAATCCTCGGTTACCCTCGTGGCTGTGACCTCCACCCACGAGGACCGCAGGTTCAGCGCAATCACACGGACCGCCGCGCAGACACGTGTATTGGACGCCGCGTTGAAACTCATTGCCGAGCGCGGTGTCAGCGGCACGTCCCTGCAGATGATCGCCGACGAAATGGGTGTGACGAAGGCGGCCGTCTACCGCCAGTTCAAAACGAAGGAAGAGATCGTCATCGCCATCACCGAGCGGGAGATGAGCAGGCTCGAGGATGCCGTCGAAGCCGCCGAGGCGCAGGGCCACCCGCTGCGGGCGCGCCAGGTTCTGCTCGACAGGATGATCGAGCAGGCCATCGAGCGCCGTGGCGACTTCAGTGTTCCGCTCTTTGATCCCGTCATCATTCGGCTGCAGGCCGAGTACGAACCGTTCCAGCGGTTCATCGAACGTCTCTACGCCGCGCTGCTCGGCACGGAGGCCGGCGTCGAGGCGCGCCTGCACGCTGCGATGCTGTCGAGCGCGATCAGCGTCGCGGTGATGCACCCGCTGCTGGCCGACGTCGACGGTGAGACACTGCGCGCGCAGCTCAACGAAATGACACGACGGATGCTCAACCTGCCCGCGTCAGCCGCTGGCGGCTAGGTTGTCACGCTTGACCTTTCGTATTGGTCAGCTGCTCCGCGGCTGTGTACGGATCGTCCAAGCCCTCGGCGACTTGTTTCGCCAGTCGGTCTAACTCCGAATGGTTCCGCAGCTGTGTTTGTGCCAACGACAAGATCTGCGCCCTGGCACGCGCGATTCGACGTTCCGGGCTGTCCGCCCGATGGTGCTCCTCGATTGCGTCCACCAGCTTGTCGATGCCTTCGCCCTGCGCGGCAACGAGTTTGAGGATCGGCGCCATGGTCTCGCCGCGAAGGTCGCGCACTGTTTGGTCAGCGCCCTCGCGGTCCGCCTTGTTGACGACGACGATGTCCGCCACTTCCAACAAGCCGGCCTTCGCGGCCTGAACCGCATCGCCCGCACCGGGATTCAGGATCACGACCGTCGGGTCGGCGACCGCAGCGATCTCGATCTCCGACTGACCGACGCCCACGGTTTCCAGCACGATCTGGTCATACGACAGCGCAGCCAACAGCCTGATCGCCGCCGGAACCGAGGCCGCCAGCCCGCCAAGATGTCCCCGGGTGGCCACCGAGCGGATCAATACATCGGAGTCGTTGATATGTGCGGCCATTCGAATGCGGTCACCGAGCAGCGCTCCCCCGCTGTACGGCGACGACGGGTCAACGGCGAGCACCGCGACGCGCATGTCTCGCTCCCGGTAGGCACCGACCAACGCGCCGACCGTCGTCGACTTGCCGGCGCCCGGCGGTCCAGTCACGCCGACGATGCGTGGCGGCGTCGTCGGCCCGACCGCATCGAGAACCTCATTGCGGCGCGGACTCTCGACCAGGCTCAGCAACCGGCCGGCGGCACGGATGGACCCGTTGCGCGCCGACTCGATGAGCTCGTCGATCGTCATCGCCCTCAGTCTAGGGAGCTGGAACCTCGATCACGGTGGCGGAACCCATTCCGCCGCCCGCACACATCGCCGCGACACCGATACCGCCGCCGCGCCTGCGCAGTTCATGCACCAGCGTCACAAGCATCCGGGCTCCCGTCGCCGCGACGGGGTGGCCGAGCGAGCAGCCACTGCCGTTGGGGTTGACCTTCTCGGGGTCGAGGTCGAGCATCTTGATCGTGGCCACGCACATCGAGGCGAACGCCTCGTTGATCTCGAACAGATCGACATCGGCGAGTGAAAGTCGAGCCCTGCCAAGCGCTTTCGGGATCGCTTCGACAGGCGCAAGGCCCGTCGACGCAGGGTCCACGCCTACCGACGCCCACGACCGGATGGTCGCCAACGCGGGCAGCCCCAGGCGATCGCTGGCGATGCCAAGTATTGCGGCGGCGTCGTTGCCGCCGCAGGCGTTGCCCGCGGTGATCGAAAACCCTTCGATCTCGGGGTGAAGCGGCTTTAGCGCGGCCAGCTTCTCCAGAGTGGTGTCGCGCCGCGGATGCTCGTCGACCTCGAACAGGCCGTGCGGCGTCTCGATGGGAACGATCTCGTGCTTGAACCGTCCCTCGTCAATGGCCTGAATCGCCTTGCGGTGCGAGCCGAGCGCCCACTCGTCCATCTCCTCGCGAGACACCCCGGCCTTGACGGCGGCGTTCCATCCGACGGTGATCGACATGTCCATGTTCGGCGCGTCCGGCCGGTTCGGATGGGTCGGCGGGAACCAGTCGACTACTTCGTCACCGACCCGACGCGTGAACCGCGGTGACGTCGACGCCGAGTTCACCCCGCCCGCCAGGATCAGCTGATCCATACCGGCGCGGATGCTCGCCGCTGCGCTCTGCACGGCGGCCTGGCCCGCGGCGCAGTGCCGATTCACCGCAAGGCCCGGCACCGACGGCAGCCCGGCGGTGATCGCAGCGTGGCGGGCGACGACACCGCCGCCGTAGAGGCCCTCGCCGAGAATCACGTCGTCGATTTGCGAGCTGTCGAGATCGGATACCGCGGCGCCGACAACGTGCTCTGCCAGCTGATACGCGTCGGTGTCACGCAGTGTGCCCTTCACGGCGGTGCCGATGGGTGTGCGCAGCGCGGACACGATGACGGCGTCAGGCATGGGTGTCTCCGTTTCGTATGAGAATGCTATTCTCTCAGTTCGAGAGTGCCAGTTGCAAGAAGGGGAACCACATGCAAATCGCAGGTAGCTCGGCGATCGTTGTCGGCGGAGCCGGTGGCCTGGGTGAGGCAACCGTTCGACGCCTGCACGACGCGGGAGCCAAGGTCGTCGTTGCCGACCTCGCCGATGACAAAGGCAAGGAACTCGAAAACGAGCTCGGCGTGCGCTACGTCCGCACGGACGCCACGTCCGAAGAGTCGGTCAACGCGGCCATCGCGGAAGCGACGTCGCTGGCTCCCCTGCGAATCTCGATCGACACCCATGGCGGCCCGGCCGGCGGCGGGCGGCTGGTCGGCAAGGACGGTTCTCCGCTGAGCATGGAGGCCTTCGAGAAGACCATCACGTTTTATCTGACCGCGGTGTTCAACGTGATGCGGTTGGCGGCAGCCGAGATCGCGAAGTCCGAGCCGCTGGAAGAGGGCGGGCGTGGCGTGATCGTCAACACCGCATCGATCGCGGGCTATGAGGGGCAAATCGGCCAGCTGCCCTACTCCGCCGCCAAGGGTGGCGTGCTGGGCATGACACTCGTTGCGGCGCGCGACCTTTCGCCACTCGGGATCCGCGTCGTCACCATTGCGCCCGGCACCATCAACACCCCGGCATACGGCAAGGCTGCCGATCAGCTGGAGCAGTACTGGGCGCCGCAGATTCCGTTCCCCAAGCGCATGGGTCGCTCGACTGAGTATGCGCAACTGGCGCAGAGCATCATCGAAAACGACTATCTCAATGGGGAAATCATTCGTCTCGACGGGGCGCTGCGGTTTCCCCCGAAATGACCCTGGCGGGGAAAGTCGCGTTCGTCGCCGGCGCCAGCCGAGGCATCGGGGCGACGATCGCCCAGGCGTTGGCCCGCGAAGGTGCGGCCGTCGCGGTTGCTGCGCGCTCCGAACACGAGGGCAAGGTACCGGGCACGATCCACACGGTCGCCGACCGAATCACGTCGGCCGGTGGCCGCGCCATCGCTGTCTCGTGCGATGTCACGAGCGAGGATTCGGTCGAAGCAGCTGTCGCACAAACGGTTTCGGAGTTCGGTGGGATCGACATTCTGGTTGCGAATGCGGGGGTGCTGTGGCTCGGCCCGATCGAGTCGACTCCGCTGAAGCGGTGGCAGCTGTGTCTGAACGTCAACCTGACCGGTGTCTTCTTGGTGACGAAGGCCGTGATCCCGCACGTGAAGGTGCGCGGCGGCGGGTCGCTGATCGCGATCACGACGACCGGCGTCGGTATGGTCGAGCACGGCTCGAACGCGTATTGGGTGTCGAAGGCCGGCGCCGAGCGGTTGTACCTCGGCCTGGCCGCGGATCTCAAGGCCGACAACATCGCGGTGAACTGCCTCAGCCCCTCGCGGGTGGTGCTCACCGAGGGCTGGGCCGCCGGTGGCGGCGGCATGCAGATTCCTGACGAGATGGTCGAGCCACCCGAGGCGATGGCCAACGCCGCGGTGCTCTTGGCGCATCAGGATGCAACTGGCATCACCGGTACGATCCAGCGCTCAGAAGAACTCGTCCCCTAGCACTCTTTGGGAAAGGGCCCGCGAATGAATCAGGTCTCCGTAATCACCGGTGGCGCAGGCGGAATGGGGGTGGCCACGGCCAAGGTCGTCGGCCAAACCCACACAGTCGTCCTCTGCGACGTCCGGCAGAACCGGCTTGATGATGCGACCGCCACGCTCAAGGACCTTGGAATTGCGCCAATAGTCGTCAACTGCGACGTCACCGACCGGCAGGCGGTCAACCGTCTGCTCGCGACCGCGGCCGATCTCGGAAAGATCGCCTCGGTCATCCACACTGCTGGGGTCAGCCCCAGCATGGGCGACGCCGAGTTTGTCATGAGGACCAACGCGATTGGCACGGTGAATGTCAACGAGGCCTTCTTCGCGTCCGCCGGCGAGGGATCGGCGATCGTCAACGTGGCGTCGATGGCGGCCCACATGCTTCCCGAGGAGATTATTCCGGCGGAGCGATTTCCGCTTGCCTTGCGGGACGAAGCGGCCTTCATGGACCACATGATCTCGGCCTGCAACCTCGTACCCGAGGAGGCGCGACCTGGCATCGCCTACGCCGTGAGCAAAAGCTTTGTCAGGTGGTACAGCACGTCGCAGGCCGAAAGGTTCAACGGTCGGGGCCTGCGCGTCGTCTCGGTTTCTCCAGGGTCCATCGACACCGAAATGGGCAGGCTCGAGGAGCAGGCCGGCGCCGGTGCGATGGTCGCCGACGCCGCAGTACCGCGGTGGGGCAAGCCGGAGGAGATGGCTGAACTGATGGCCTTCTGTGCAAGTGATCGAGCCGGATACCTCACCGGCACCGATATCCTCAACGACGGTGGAGTGATCGCCTCGATGAGAGAGCGCGCCAGAATCGCCGCCCAAAACACTTGAGCGAGCGTGCGTGTCCGCACGCCGACACGCCGCGAAATGCGTACAGTCCGCGCACGTTCGGCGCCGTCGAACGTGACAAAACGGCGCGTCCACGGTTGGAGTTCCTCTTCATCGACGCGGGAGAGCTGCCCCAGCAGTCAGCTGAAGGGCGTGTTCCGCAGCTGACTTCACGATTCCTCAGCCAAACCCGCTCGTTCGGCGCAGTCTGTGGCGTAGTGGTGCAAGGCCGCGTGGGGAGGAAGTGCTATGCCACGAATCATGGGGTTCTCGCATGTCGAGTTGACGGTTTCCGACTGCGACCGGGCTGCCGTCTGGTGGAACGACGTGCTGGGCTTCACGCTGGTGCACCGGGTCTCCACGGATGTATTCGAGATCCGATCGCTGCTACATCCCTCGGGTATCAACGTCAACGTGATGACTCATACCGCGACCGCGGAGGGTGGCGCGTTCGATGAACGGCGCGTGGGCCTCGATCATCTCGCATTCCAAGTCTCGGATCGAGACGAATTGCAACAGTGGGTAGAGCATTTGGACGCACTGGCTGTACCGAACTCGGGAATCATCGACATTGGGTATGGACCTACAGTCGTGTTCCGCGATCCCGACAACATGCAGCTCGAGCTGTATGTCCACCCAGATCCGAATACCATACAGATGACCGACGCGGATTCCCCTGAGGCGCAAAAGATCTTGGGCCGCGGGTAGCGAGCGACCGCAGAATGCCACCAAACCGCGGCATGTCGTGCACAGACACGGTCGCTCGCGGTAGTTGGGGTGTGCGGTAGTTGGGGTGTGCGGTAGTTGGGTTACTTCTCCTTGGCGATGAGTCCGTCGACGATCTTGTTGAAGTCAGCGGTCCCGAAAGACACGTACTCGGACAAGTTCGCGTAATCGAGCGACGCCATCACCGACTTCTCGAGTTGCATGTTCATCAGGCGCTTGGTGCTCTCCAGCGCTTGTTGCGGCAACTCCATGATCTTCTTCGCGCACGCGATCGCCTCGGCCAACGGGTCGGCGACCACATGGTTGGCCATCCCCAACTCGAGCGCTCGCGCGGCCTTGATCCGCACACCGGTAAATGCGAACTCCTTGGCCTGCAACAAGCTGATCTGCGACGGCCATACCAGCGGCCCGCCGTCGGCGGCGACCAGTCCGATCGACACATGTGGGTCGGCGAAGAACGCCGTCTCCGCCATGTAGACGATGTCCGAGAGCGCCGCCAGGCTGCAGCCCAACCCGACAGCCGGACCGTTGACCGCGGCGACCACGGGGATGCGGCAGCGCACCATGCCGATGACAAGGTCACGGCCGTGCTTGATGGTCTTCTGACGCAGCGCCTCGTCGTTGCGCAACTCGTCGAGGTAGTTGAAATCACCACCTGCCGAAAAGGCCCGGCCAGCGCCGGTGATCACGGCCGCCCGCGCGCCGACATCCTCGTTGAGTTCCTCCCAGATCCTGGCCAGCCCCACGTGCAGCGCGTCATTGACCGCATTGAGTTCATCCGGGCGATTGAGCGTGATGATGCGCAGACCGCCGTCAGCCTTGACATCGATTTCCGCTGGCATGCCATACATTTCAGACCCCTAATCCCAGAATGCGCGATGCGATGATGTTCTTCTGAATCTGGCTCGTGCCGCCCATCACGCTCTGCGCGCGGCTGTACATGTAGGCGGCGAACAACTCGGGGTCGCTGGTGCCGACGGTCTTCAGCGCGGCATGGCCGACGGACTGCTCGACCCACGTCATCAGCAGCTTGTCCAGCGATCCCTGCGGACCATGGGTGATGCCGTCAAGCTGCTCGGACAACCGCCTGCGCACATGCAATCGCAGCATCTCGGTCTGCACCCACGCCCACGACAACTCCTCGGGCGTAGGGCCGTCCACCCGGGTTGCCAACTGCCGCACCAGTTTTCCGTACCGTGCCGAGAAGCCGAGCGTCGACGGCTCCCGCTCATGGCTGACAACCGTCATCGCCAACTTCCAGCCCTCACCCGGTGCGCCCACCATGTTCTCGGCAGACACCCGAGCACCGTCGAATTCGACCTGACCGAATTCCTTGGTGACCCCGCTGATCATCTTCAACGGTCGCTGGGTGACACCCGGCTGATGCATATTGACGATGAAGGCCGAGATGCCCCGGTGCTTGGGCACATCCTTGTCCGTGCGCGCCAACAACAGACACCAGTCTGCGACATCCGAATAGCTCGTCCAGATCTTGTGCCCGTGGATGACGTACTCATCGCCCTCGCGCGTCGCAGTGGTGGTCAGCGACGCCAGGTCGGACCCCGCACCCGGCTCGGAGAAGCCCTGGCACCATCGCTCGGTGCCATTGATCATGCCGGGCAGGAAACGCTGCTGTATTTCCTTGCTGCCGTGGTGGCCGAACGCGACGACTAGATATCCCAGGCTCGGCCGGGCGGGGGCGCCGGCCTTCGCGATCTCCTCGTCGACGATGACGTCGTACACCGGCGGAAGGTCCTGGCCACCATATTCTTTGGGCCACGACGTGCCGAAGAAACCGGCCTGATAGAGCGCCTTGTGCCAGTCACCCTGAGCGGCCCAATAGTCGTCGCCCGACGTCGGGAACTGGCCCTTCTGCTCCGTCAGCCAACCGCGTAACCGTTCCCTGAACGCGGCCTCGTCCGGTGAATCACGAAAGTCCAATGGTCAGCTCCTCCAGTGTCACCGGCCATGTCTCGGTGGCCGTCAGCACCCGGCGCAGGTAGACATGGGCCAGGCATTCCCAAGTGTTGCCGATACCGCCGTGCACCTGGATCGATGTCTCGCAGACCGTGAGTGCCGCACGCGCACAGTAGATCTTGGCTACCTTCGCCGCCTCGATCGCCTCCGCGGCGGGCAGTTCGTCGACAGCCCACGCCGCGTGGCGCAGCACGCTGATCGACCCTTCGATCAGCGCCAAGCTTTCCGCCAGCAGATGTCCGACCGCCTGATAGGACCCGATGGTCGCGCCGTACTGCTCGCGGACCTTCGCATAGTCGACTGCGAGCGCCTGCGCGCCACGCGCTGCACCGACCAGGTCGGCACACGTCACCGCGAGCGCCAGCGCGCGCCAGCGGGCGGCGTCATCTTCGGAAAGCTCGCTCAGCTCAGCCGGTGATTCGACCACTCCCCCAAGGCTTCCCGTCAAATCCACCGATGCCGGCGCGCGGTCCGGGACCGACGGCTCCAGACCCAGGCGGGTCAATTCGTCGGCAAGCACCGGCCCCAGGAAAGGCACATCGACGAGGCCACGCGCGAATTCCTCAGCCACGATAGCGACCTCGACGCCTGATGCGCCGTCAGACCGCAACGTCCGAAAGCCCGTTGCCTCGACGGCCTTCTCCAGCCGGGCGATCCGACTCGCGTCGTCGAGGTCAGCAACCGAACCCGGCCCGAGGTCATCGGCCAGCTTGGCTGCGGCCTCCCGCAGCTGTTGCTGTTCACTGGTCAGACGGACGTCCACAGACGCTCCTTCAGCACTCGACGCAATACCTTCCCCGATGGCAGGCGCGGTATTTCGGGTACGAACACCACGCGGTTCGGCCGCTTGTAGGACGCTAGCCGGTCTGCCACCAAGGCCACCAGCACGTCCGCCTCGACCGGGCGACATGTCTTCACGGCAGCAACGATGGCCTCACCGTTCGCCGCGTCGGGCACCCCGAACACCGCACAGTCTTCGACGGCTGGATGTCCGTGCAGCACGGCCTCGATCTCCGCCGGAGCCACCTGAAACCCCCGCACCTTGATCATCTCCTTGGCTCGATCGGTGATCCGCAGCCAGCCGCCGACATCCAGATAGCCGACATCGCCGGTCCGATACCAGTCCCCCGAAAATGCCTGCGCCGTCGCCTCACTCGGCAGGTAGCCCGCCATCACCGAATCCGAGCGCACCTGGATCTCCCCGATCGCGCCCGGCGACAGCACCTCGCCGTCGTCCAGTGACACGATGCGCACGCTGACCCCCGGCACCGGCCGACCCACGGTGTCGAGCCGCGCCCCGTCGAGGTCGTTACACGCAATGACCGGCAATTCGCTGGTCCCGTACGCAGTTACCCAGCTCACGCGCGTCCTGGCGGTGACGGCCTCGGCGACGCTCTGCGTGACGGGCGTTGCGCACCACATGATGTAGCGCAGCGACGACATGTCATAGTTCTCCAGCTGCGGATGCGCGGCCAATGCCAAAGCGATTGGCGCGACGGCCATCTCGACAGTGATCCGATCTGTCTCGATGTGGTGCAACATCAGGTCGATGTCGAACCGGCGGTGCAGTCGGATCCATGTTCCGGTGTCGAGCGCCATCGCGATGTTCAGCAGACCCAAGATGTGCGACGGCGGCGTCATCACCTGCATGCGATCGGCCGACGTCAGCTGCAGCGCATCACGCCAGTGCCGCACCGCGACGGCGAACGAACCGTGGGTGTGCCGCACCGCCTTGGGCATGCCGGTCGTGCCGGAGCTGAACACGAACAGCGCGTCGCTATCGGGAGCAGGTTCCTCGAAGGTTCGTTGCCCAGGTGTGATCGCCTCGTCCAGCGAGAGCATCGGCATCACTTCGGCGAGCACCGGATGATCGCCGACCGCATGTGACGGCCCAGTCAGCGCCACGGCGTTGGAGACCTCGGTTCGCTTCCAGGCCGGACTCAGCAGTACCGCTGCCGCACCGAGCCGCCAGATGGCCCATAGTGCGATCACGAATTCTGGGCGGTTCGACGACATCAGTGCGACCCGACTGCCCGACCGCACGCCGCGGTGTTCCAGCACTGTGGCCATCCCGTTGGCGAGGGCGTCGAGCTGCGGGAGGGT
Source organism: Mycobacterium sp. OAE908 (assembly GCF_017872775.1). Classification (NCBI taxonomy): domain Bacteria; kingdom Bacillati; phylum Actinomycetota; class Actinomycetes; order Mycobacteriales; family Mycobacteriaceae; genus Mycobacterium; species Mycobacterium sp. OAE908. The sequence continues at coordinate 51,156 of NZ_JAGGJL010000002.1, read as the reverse complement.
GTATTCCCGCTGGTCGAAGGCGAGCGCCGTCCGCTCACTCACGTCGCGCCCGCTCCTTTCCGCCAGTTGAGAAGGTTTCCGTTGTCGAGGAGAATGGTATTCTCTTATTATCAGAATGACAATGCCAGACGACAGGGGGACCATGCCGAAGCCGCACCTGTTCCACCGTGCGACGGTGTCTCGGATCATCAAGGAGACGGCCGACGCCAGGACCTACGTGCTGGCCCCCGACGAGTCGCCGTTCCCCTACAAGGCCGGACAGTTCTGCACGTTCAAGGTGTGCGTCGACGGCAAGGACCTGTACCGGTCCTACTCGATGTCGAGCGCCCCGGAGACCGACTCCGAGATGGCGACGACGGTCAAGCGGGTGCCTGGCGGCAAGGTGTCGAACTGGATGCTCGACAACCTCGTCGAGGGTGACGAGGTCACGCTCACGCGGGCCGCGGGCACCTTCTGCCTGACTGAATCGACCGGACCGCTGCTGGGGTTCAGCGGCGGAAGCGGCGTGACACCCATCCTCTCGCTCGTCAAAAGCGCGTTGGCGACTACCGATCGCCCCGTGCGACTGCTGTGCGCCGACAAGGACCGGGCGTCGGTGATCTTCGACGCGGTGCTCGACGACCTGGTCACGCGCTACCCGGACCGACTGTCGGTGGTTCGGCATATCGATGCCGAGAGCGGGCTGATCGATCCCGCCGCGATCGTCGGCTTCGTCGGCGCCGACACCGCTGCTGACTGCTATGTCTGTGGCCCAGAGGGTTTCATGTCCGTCGTGACATCAGCGCTGCCAGGCCCGGGACGGATCTTCATCGAGGACTTCGACGCGACGCCGCAGGCTCACGAGCCCGCAACCACTGAGCAGGTCGGCGACACCGGCGGCATCATCACGATTCACATTGACCGCAAGAAGGCCGAGGTGCCTCGGGTGCCCGGCGAAACACTGCTGGAAAGCGCGCGGCGTGCCGGAGTTTCGCCGCCGTTCTCATGCGAGGCGGGCAATTGCGGTACCTGCATGGCGCGGCTGTCCGAAGGCCACGCGACCATGAAGGTCAACGACGCGCTGGAGCCGGACGAGGTCGAGGACGGCTATGTGCTGACCTGCCAGGCGATTCCGGATACGCCGTCGGTCACTGTGCACTACGAAGACTAAGACTCGACGTCGCCATGCTCGTCGAGCGACGGTGGGGGCCGGAACTGCGGCTCGTAGCCTGCGATGCGAATCGGGCTGCCCACCAACCTGAAATCCCCCGCCGTGACCAGCGCCTCGGGTGTTGCCTCCAACGCTTCGGGAAGCGTGCGGACCGCCGCCGCCGGAATGCCGAGTGGACGCAGCCTCGATTCCCAGCCGAGCGCGGTGTCGGTGGCCAGCGCCGCGGTGACGACCTTCAGGACCTGATCACGCTTGGCAGCGCGCTCCGCCATCGTCGGGAATCCATCGATTTTCGCCTCATCGGCGAACGCCTTCCAGAACGCGTCGTGCGTGATGAACAGCGCCAGATATCCGTCGGCTGTCGAAAAGAGTTGCGCTGGAACATAATACGAGTGTGCTCCGTATGGGTAGCGCTGCGGCGCCGCGCCGTCGTTGAGGTAGGCCGACGCCCGGTAGTTCAGCTGCGACAACATCACGTCGCGCAGACACACGTCCACCTGGCCGCCGCGCCCCGAGACGATCTGAGCGAGCAACCCGAGCGCCGCGGCGAGCCCGGTCGAGTTGTCGGCCGACGAGTAGCCGGGCAACGTCGGAGGCCCAGCGGGATCACCTGTCATGGCGGCGACACCTGTGGCCGCCTGGATGACGTAGTCGAACGCCGGGTCATCGCCGCCGTCCAACCCGAAACCGGTCATCGCAACGCAGACGATCTTTTCGTTGAACTCTCGCAACGCTTCGTACGTGAGCCCCAGCCGCTTGATCGCCGACGGTTTCATATTCACCAGCAGCGCATGCGAATTCGCGACGAGCTCACCCAAGCGCCTGCGCCCCTCCTCCGAACGCAGGTCGAGGCACACGCTCTGCTTGTTGCGGTTCAGGCTGGCGAAGTAGCTGTCGCTGACCTGCCGCGAGATCTCGCCGCCGGGCGGTTCGATCTTGATGACCTCTGCGCCCAGATCGGCCAGCAGCATCGTTGCGTACGGGCCGGCCAGCATGACACCGACCTCGAGGATGCGGATGCCGGCGAGGGGGCCTTGATTCATCGCACTGCGGTGGCCAACTGCGAAATGACTTCGCGTGTACGGTATTTCGAGGCGATCAACTCGTCACGGTTCTCACCGATCGGCAACAACCGCACCGAAAGGTCGGTGACACCAGCGTCGGCGAATTGCCGGAACCGCGCCAGAATCGCCTCTTCATCGCCGGCGGCGGTCAGGTCGCCGACATCGCGGGCATCGCCGCGATCGAGCAACTTCTGGTAATTCGGCGACGTTTCCGCCTCGGCCAAAATCCGATTAGCCCGCTCCTTCGCCGCGTCGATCTCAGAATTGGCACACAGGCACACCGGAATGCCCGCGACGATCCGTGGCGCCGGACGACCCGCATTATCGGCGGCCTTGGTGATCCGCGGGGCGATGTGGTCGCCGATCGCCCGCTCGTCGGCCATCCACAGCACCGTCCCGTCGGCGAGTTCGCCTGCAATCTGCAGCATCACCGGCCCGAGCGCCGCAATCAGGACGGGCATCGGTGAATCAGCGCCAAGCACAGTCGGATTGTGCACGGTGAACGAGTCGTTCTCCACGTCGACGTCACCTGGACCCGCGAGCGCCTTGTTGAGCACCTCGAGATAATCGCGGGTGTAGGCCGCTGGCTTCTCATACGGGATGCCGAGCATGTCGCGCACGATCCAGTGGTGTGACGGCCCCACGCCCAGCGCCAGCCGTCCGCCGGTGCCTGCATGAACCGACAGCGCCTGGCGCGCCAACGCGATTGGATGCTGAGCCTGCAGCGGCACGACCGCGGTGCCGAGTTCGATGCGCGATGTGCGTGCGCCCATCAGCGACACCATCGTGAGGCAGTCGAAGTCGTTGGGCACCTGCGGCATCCACGCAGTGTCCAGCCCCGCCTGTTCAGCCCACTCGATGTCCTCGAGCAGCTTCTTGACCTTGCGCGCCATGTCACCGCGCTCGGCCCCGATCATCACGCCAAGGCGCATGTCAGTCCACCTTCTCCGATGTCAGCTTGCGCACCTCTGCGACGAGAACGTCCAGCGCTGTGCCGGTGGGAAAGACCGCTGCCGCGCCGGCATCCAAGAGTTTCGGGACGTCGCCCTGCGGGATGGTGCCGCCGACGACAACGGCGATGTCACCTGCGTCTGCGGCCCGTAAGGCTTCCACCGTGCGCGTCGTCAGCGCGACGTGCGCTCCGGACAGGATCGAAAGGCCAACCAGCGCAACGTCCTCCTGCAGCGCGATCGACACGATGTCCTCGATGCGCTGACGGATGCCGGTGTAGATGACCTCGAAACCGGCGTCGCGCAACGTGCGCGCGACGATCTTCGCGCCTCGGTCGTGACCGTCGAGGCCCGGTTTTGCGACAAGAACACGAACGGCCATCTAGAACACCACCGGTTGCTGGAACTCGCCCCACACGGCCTTGAGAGCCGAGACCATCTCACCGACAGTGCAATAGACATTGGCGCAGTCGATCAGCTTGTGCATCAAATTGTCATCGCCTTCCGCCGATCGCGACAGCGCGGCCAGCGCATCGGCCACCGCCGCCGGATCGCGCTCCGCTTTGACCTTGGACAGCCGCTTGAGTTGAAGATCGCGGCCCTCGGCATCCAGTTCATAGGTCGCGATCTCCGGTGGCGGTTCGTCGGCGACGAACTTGTTGACGCCCACGACCGGGCGCTCGCCGGACTCGATCTCCTGGTGGATCTTGAACGCCTCGTCGGCGATCAGGCCCTGCAGATAGCCGTCCTCGATGGCGCGCACCATGCCGCCATGGTTCTCGAGATCAGCCATGATCTCGACGATCTTCGCTTCGGTGGCATCGGTGAGCGCCTCGACGAAGTACGACCCGCCCAGCGGGTCGGCCACCTTCGTCACCCCGGTCTCAAAGGCCAAGATCTGCTGCGTGCGCAGCGCCAGCGTCGCCGACTCCTCACTGGGTAGCGCGAACGGCTCATCCCAGGCGGCGGTGAACATCGACTGCACCCCGCCCAGCACCGCGGCCATCGCCTCATACGCCACCCGCACGAGGTTGTTCTGGGCCTGCGGCGCATACAAAGACGCCCCGCCGGCCACACAGCCGAACCGGAACATCGACGCCTTGTCCGTGGTGGCACCGTAGCGCTCACGCACGATCGTGGCCCAGCGCCGGCGACCCGCCCGGTACTTGGCGATCTCCTCGAAGAAATCCCCATGGGTGTAGAAGAAGAACGAAATCTGCGGCGCGAACTGGTCGATGCTCATCCGGCCGCGCTCCACCACGGTGTCGCAATAGGTGACGCCGTCGGCGAGCGTGAAGGCCATCTCCTGCACCGCATTGGCGCCCGCGTCCCGAAAGTGCGCACCGGCCACCGAGATCGCGTTGAACTTGGGGACCTCGGCCGCACAGAACTCGATCGTGTCGGCGATCAACCGCAGCGAGGGCTCCGGCGGCCAGATCCAGGTGCCGCGCGAGGCGTACTCCTTGAGGATGTCGTTCTGGATGGTGCCGGTGAGCTTGGCCCGCGGCACACCCTTCTTCTCCGCGGCCGCAACATAGAAGGCCAAGAGGATCGCCGCCGTGCCGTTGATCGTGAAACTGGTGCTGATCGCGTCCAACGGGATGCCGTCGAACAGGATCTCGGCGTCGGCCAGCGTGTCCACCGCGACACCGACGCGGCCGACCTCCTCCCCGTACTCGGGATCGTCGGAGTCATACCCGCACTGCGTCGGCAGATCCAGCGCCACCGACAACCCCGTGCCGCCCTGATCCAACAGATAGCGATAACGGCGGTTGGATTCCTCGGCGGTCCCGAAGCCCGAATACTGCCGAAACGTCCACGTCTTACCGCGATACCCGCTGGCGAAGTTGCCCCGGGTGAACGGATAGGTACCCGGCGCAGGCGGATCGCCCGCGCGGTCGGCCGGTCCGTACACCGGCTCCAGCGGGATCCCGGAGGGGGTCTGTACTGGGTCGTTCATCAATGGATAACGTACTTGCAAAAAATGAGAATGCCAATACCGCTCTGTGGAAACATGCACTGGGCGCGGGGCGCGGAAGCGGGCTTCGCACCGGCGAAGGGCCGGTACACAGCGATTATGAGACTTGCTTAGAATGAGAATGCCAATTCCAATCGGGTAGCATCCCGGTGAGGCACCCGAGGAGGCCCATGTCCACCTTCACTGACCGCACGCTCGTCGTCTCGGGCGGCAGTCGCGGCATCGGGCTGGCGATCGCAATCGGTGCCGCCAAGCAGGGCGCCAACGTCGTGCTGCTGGCCAAGACCGCCGAACCGCACCCCAAGCTGCCGGGCACCGTGCACACCGCCGTCGCCGACGTCGAGGCCGCCGGCGGCAAGGGCGTCGCGGTGGTGGGCGATGTCCGCAAGGAGGAGGACGTGCAGCGCGCCGTTGACACCGCGGTCGAGCACTTCGGCGGCGTCGACATCGTGATCAACAACGCCAGCGCGATCGCCACCGAGCCGACGGAACAGCTGTCCGCCAAGAAGTTCGACCTGATGATGGACATCAATGTCCGGGGCACGTTCCTGCTGACGAAAGCTGCGCTGCCGCACCTGCGTAAGTCGGCGAACGCGCATGTCGTGACGCTGGCGCCGCCGCTGAACATGAATCCCTACTGGCTGGGCGCGCACCCGTCCTACACGCTGTCGAAGTACGGGATGACGCTGCTGTCGCTGGGCTGGGCCGCCGAGTATGCCGATACCGGCATCGGGTTCTCCTGCCTGTGGCCGGAGACGTATATCGCGACGTCGGCGGTGGCCAACCTCGCCGAGGGCAAGCTGATGTCGTCGTCGCGCACCCCGGACATCATGGGCGATGCCGCGGTCGAGATCCTGTCGCGCGCTCCTGCCGACGTGAACGGCAAATGTTTCATCGACTCTGCGGTGCTGGCCGAAGCCGGCGTCACCGACCTTTCCAGCTACGGCGGCGGTGACGATCCCATCCTTGATATCTTCGTCGACAAGCCATGAGTATTTCGTTGCTGCTGGAGATGGCAGCGTCGTCGAATCCGGACCGCACCGCGGTGGTTTCCGGCGAGATCCGGCTGACCACAAGTGAACTGAGCGACCTCGCTGACGGCGGGGCCGGCGTCATCGCTGCCTCAGGTGCCCAGCACGCGGCATATGTCGGTACCGGTGGGGCGATGCTGCCGCTGCTGTTGTTCTCCTCGGCACGCGCAGGGGTCGCGTTCACGCCGCTGAACTACCGGCTAAGCGAGGACGGCCTGCGCCAACTGATCGACCGGTTGCCGACGCCGCTGGTGATCGCCGACGACGAATACCGCGATGTCGTCGCGGGCGCAGGTAAGCAGGTCCTCAGCTCCGACGAGTTCATCGACGCGGCCCGAACCGCAGAACCCGCCGCCGAATTCGCCGACCCTGACGACGTCGGCGTGGTCCTTTTCACTTCCGGCACCACATCGAAGCCCAAAGCCGTTGAGCTGACGCACAACAACCTGACCAGTTACATCACCGGCACCGTCGAGTTCGATTCCGCTGAACCTTCCGATGCCGCCCTGATCTGCGTGCCGCCGTATCACATCGCGGGAGTCAGCGCAGCGCTGTCGAATCTCTACGCGGGCCGAAAGATGGTCTATCTGCAGCAGTTCGACGCCAACGAGTGGGTACGCCTGGTGCGCGACGAGGGTGTCACATCGGCCACCGTCGTACCGACCATGCTGGACCGCATCGTTTCGGTGCTCGAGACCGAACCGGTCGCCCTTCCGACCCTGCGCAACCTGGCCTATGGCGGCTCGAAGGTGGCACTTCCCTTGGTACGCAAGGCACTTGGCCTGTTGCCCGCCGTCGGCTTCGTCAACGCCTACGGCCTCACCGAGACCAGTTCGACCATCGCGGTGCTCACCCCCGACGATCATCGGGAGGCGCTGGCCGCAGCCGACGAAGCGGTCGCTCGTCGGCTGGGATCGGTCGGTCAACCGGTGCCCAGTATCGAGGTGCAGATCCGCGGCGAAGACGGCAGCGTACTCGGGCCGGGTGAAACCGGAGAGCTGTTCGTGCGCGGCGAGCAGGTTTCGGGCCGCTACACGGACATCGGTTCGGTGCTCGATGCCGACGGCTGGTTCCCCACCAAAGACGTTGCGATGCTTGACGAAGGCGGCTACCTGTTCATCGGGGGTCGATCCGACGACACGATCATCCGCGGCGGCGAGAACATCGCGCCCGCCGAGATCGAGGACGTCCTCGTCGAGCATCCCTCGGTACGCGACTGTGTGGTCGTCGGTCCCGAGGATCCCGAATGGGGCCAGATCATCGTCGCTGTCGTGGTTCCCGCTTCGGGCGCCGCACCTGACCCTGACGAACTGCGCGACCATGTGCGCGCGCAACTACGTGGATCTCGCACACCCGATCGGGTGGTGTTCCGCGACGAACTGCCGACGAACGCGACCGGCAAGGTGCTGCGCCGCGAACTGGTCGACGAATTCCAAAGGAGTCGAACATGATCAAGAACGGCACCCGGCTGCAAAGCCAGGTCTGCGACACCCAGGTGATCGTTGTGCGCAGCGCCGACAGCCTCGACGACTTGCGTGCCGGCGGCGTGCCGATGGTGCCGCTCGACGCCGAAAAGTCAGCCGACGCCAACTTGGACCCCGACTTTGCCGACGGCAACGTGATGGGCAAGCGCTACGTCGACGAGAACGGTGCCGAGGTGCTTGTCACCAAGGCCGGCGCTGGCACGCTGAGCATCGGTACCACCGCGCTGAATCTGAAGGAAGCCAAGCCGCTACCTGCCAGCGACTGACACTATGGGCCGATGAGGCCACGCAGCCTGGTCGTTCGATATGCGGCAGGCCTTGCGTTCGCCTACCTGCTGTCGGCTGCTGAGGTCGTCGCGATCGTCATCTCGGTCAGCCGAGAAACGGTCCTCGAAGCACAATCGGTCCTGAACGTCACGAATCTGATCGCGACCGCCGCGATCATCGTCGTCGGAACCTTCTCGGTCGGGCTGAGCGGCGTGGCATTGGTAGCTCGTGCACTCGGCCGCGCTGCGAATCCGCCAAAGACGCCCAACATCACCAGGCGGCAGTCCGCAATTCTGTTGACGCCGTGGGTCCTCGCAGCCGCGGTGATGATTCCCCTGAACGTCGACGCGGGCCTACGTGTGCTGATCCTGATTGTTTCAGCGATCATGTTCGGTTCCACCGCGACCGTATGCACCGGGTTCCTGTTCACCCAGCGTGCTCTGCGCGCGTTGATGGTTGCCGCCACATGGGATTTGGAGCATGCGGAGCGAGCGCCTGGCGTTCGTGCCCGTTTGATATTGATGTGGACGATGTGTTCGGCGCTCCCGGGCGCCGGGATAGTCGTGCTGGTGATGTTGCGGGCCAATGGCTGGATCATTCAGCGCGACGCGCCAATTGAGGTGCCGGTGTTGGTGCTCGCATTGGTCGCCGTGGTGCTGGGCATGCGCGCGATGATTCTGGTCGCGTCGTCGATTTCGGATCCGATCCGCGATGTCGTCGACGCAATGGCGGAGGTCGAACGCGGCCATCTCGGCGACAAAATCGAGGTGTATGAACGATCCGAACTCGGCCAACTACAGAGCGGGTTCAACCGCATGGTGGCGGGTCTGCAGGAACGCGACCGGTTGCGGGATCTGTTCGGCAGGCACGTCGGTGAAGAAGTCGTCCGTCGCGCGATCGAGGAACACGAGTCGGTATCGGAAGACGAGCGCGAGGTCGCGATCCTGTTCATCGATCTGGTCGGCTCAACGCAACTGGCGACGAAGCGTGAACCGCATCAAGTGGCCGCCGTGCTCAACGACTTCTTCCGTATCGTGGTCGCGCAGGTGGACAAGCGCGAGGGCTTGATCAACAAGTTCCAGGGCGATGCCGCGCTGGCGGTGTTCGGCGCACCGCTGCACATCGACGATCCGGCGACCGCAGCCTTGGCCACGGCGCGCGCTTTGGCCGAGGAATTGCGGCTGCTTCTCGTCGACTTCGGAATCGGGGTATCCGCCGGGCCGGTCTTCGCGGGCAACATCGGAGCGGAAAACCGCTATGAATACACGGTTGTCGGCGACGCGGTCAACGAGGCCGCACGGCTGGCCGACCGGGCCAAGGACTTCGAGAGCCGGGTGTTGTGTTCGAGCGCCGCGATCGAGCGCGCCGATCAGGCCGAGCAGAGGTGCTGGAAGCTTCAGGGCTCGGAGATGCTGCGCGGGCGATCAGAACTCACGCAGATCTCGGTTCCCGTTCGGTAATCGCCAACTTGCGTTAGTTGCCCGGCCCGAACGGGAATGCAAGGGCATGTCGCCTGACGTCCGCACAAACGAGACCGGCCGCGCCGACCCGGGCCCCGAAGCCGTGCGTAGAGCGGTTCGCGGCGCGTCGATCGGCAACCTGGTGGAGTGGTACGACTTCGCGGTCTATGGCTTCCTAGCGACCTACATCGCACAGAAGTTCTTCCCGCCCGGCAACGAGACCACGGCACTGCTCAACACTTTCGCGATCTTCGCGGCTGCGTTCTTCATGCGACCGCTCGGCGGATTCTTCTTCGGGCCGCTCGCTGACCGGATCGGCCGCCAACGGGTCCTGGCCCTTGTCATCTTGCTGATGTCGGGCTCGACATTCGTCATCGGTCTCGTTCCCAGCTACGCCGTCATCGGCGTGGCGGCACCACTGCTGTTGCTGCTGCTGCGCTGCATCCAAGGCTTTTCGGCGGGCGGCGAGTACGGCAGCGGCGCATGTTTCCTGGCCGAGTACGCACCCGACAAGCATCGCGGGTTCGTGGTGTCGTTCCTGGTTTGGTCTGTAATCGTCGGATTCCTATTGGGATCGCTCACCGTCACCGGCCTCGAAGCGGTGCTTTCCGACGCCGCGATGGACCACTACGGCTGGCGGATTCCGTTCCTGATCGCCGGCGTACTGGGTGTGGTAGGCCTCTACATCCGGCTGCGACTCGAGGACACACCGGATTTCGAGGCGCTGCGTGAGGGCGGAGAGGTGTCCGCCTCGCCGCTCAAAGAAGCGATCTCCTCGTCGTGGCGGCCGATCCTCCAGATCGCCGGACTCGTAGTGATTCACAACGTCGGTTTCTACGTCGTGTTCACTTTCCTGCCGAGCTACTTCACAAAGACCCTGGGCTTCACCAAGGTGGACGCCTTCGTCTCCATCGCCGTGGCCAGCCTCGTCGCGATCGTTCTGATCCCGCCCCTTGGCGCGCTGTCAGACCGGATCGGGCGCAAACCTCTGCTCATCACGGGGGCGGTCGGATTCGCAGTATTTGCCTATCCCCTTTTCCTGCTGCTGAATACCGGCAACTTGGCCGCGGCGATCACCGCTCACGCCTGCCTGTCGGCGATCGAGTCGGTGTTCGTTTCCGCGTCGCTGGCGGCCGGCGCCGAACTGTTCGCCACCAGGGTGCGCTCCAGCGGCTATTCCATCGGCTACAACCTCTCCGTAGCGGTGTTCGGCGGGACGGCGCCGTATGTCGCCACCTGGCTGGTGGCTCGCACCGGCAACGACGTCGCGCCCGCCTACTACGTCATCGCCGCGGCTATCGTCTCGCTCGTCACCCTGCTCACCATGCGCGAAACCGCAGGCCGTCCGCTGCGGCAACTGGTATCCGTGGACGCCTCTAGGTGAACACTCGCAGTTCGTCGCAATAACACCGGCGCGCCGCCGACATGCAAAGATGCTGGGACATGCGGGTCGACGGGCGGGACATCACCGTTTCGGGCAGCTTGCTGCAACCGCTCACCCGGCGTACGAACGACATCCTGCGACTGGCCCTTGCAACGGTGTTCCTGGCTGCCGTCGTCACAAGCTCGCTGATCACCCGCTACGAATGGGTGACGCTCGAGAAGTCCATCTCCGAGATCGTCGGCGTGCTGACACCCACCCAGTCGAATCTGGTGTATCTGGTGTACGGCCTTGCGATCCTGGCGCTGCCGTTCGCGATCCTGATCGGGTTGATCGTCTCTCGGCAGTGGAAGCTGCTTGCCGCGTATGCCGCCGCGGCGTTCCTGGCGTTCATTTCACTGTCGATCACCGGCAACGGCATCTCCGCGCCGCGATGGCATTTCGACTTGTCTGACCGGTTGGACACGCTCCTTTCGCAGTTCCTCGACGACCCGCGATGGATCGCGATGCTGGCCGCCGTGCTGACGGTTTCCGGGCCGTGGCTGCCCGCCCGGTGGCGGCGGTGGTGGTGGGCGCTGCTGCTCGCCTTTGTGCCGATTCACCTCGTGGTCAGCGCGGTGGTGCCGGCACGGTCGCTGCTCGGTCTGGCGGTCGGTTGGTTCGTCGGCGCATTGGTGGTGCTTGTGGTCGGGACGCCCGCACTCGAAGTGCCGCTCGACGGCGCGGTGCGCGCGCTGGCCCGGCGCGACTTCTTGCCGTCGACGCTGACCGTGGTGCGCCCCGCCGGCCGTGGACCGTTGCTGCTGTCCGCCAAGTCCGACGAGCCCGACGCGGTGGCCGTCGTCGAGATGTATGGCCCAAATCAGCGCAGCGGCGGGTTCATCCGCCAGTTCTGGCGTTGGCTGCGGTTGCGCAACCGCGAGACGGCGCCACTGCAGCCCTCCATGCGGCGCGCGGTCGAGCATCGCGCGTTGATGGCCATCGCGATCGGCGATCTGGGCGTCGCGAGCACGTCGACACTGGCGATGGCGCCGCTCGACCGCGGTTGGACGCTGTACGCACACACTCCGCCATCGGGTACCCCGATCACCGATTGCCGCGACGACAACGACGCGGTCACGCGGGTGTGGGAATCGCTTCGCACCCTGCACAACTGCCAGATCTCCCACGGCGACCTTCGCGGTAAGGAGATCAGGATCGACGGCGGCACCGCGCGCTTCGGCGGATTCGGCAGCGCCGAATTCGGCGCGACGGACGAACAGCTACAGGCAGATGTCGCCCAGTTGCTCGTGACGACGACCGACTTGTACGGCGCTGAGCCCGCGGTCACCGCGGCCGTCGACGTCTTCGGCAAGGGCCCCGTGTTGAGGGCGTCGCGACGACTGACCAAGTCCGCCATGCCAAGTCGCGTCCGCAAGTCGGTTGGCGATGTAGGCGCGGTGATGTCGGCCGCGCGTGACGAGGTGAAGCGTCAGACCGGGGCCGATCAGATCAAGTCCGAGACCATCACGAGGTTTACCCGCAGTCAGGTCGTCCGGCTGGTCTTGCTCGTCGCGCTGGTGTACGTCGCCTACCCGTTCATCAGCACGGTGCCCGCGTTCGTCTCCGCGCTGAAGACAGCGAACTGGTGGTGGGCGCTGCTGGGCCTCGCGGTTTCGGCGACGACGTATGTCGGTGCGGCAGCGGCCTTGTGGGCCTGCGCCGACGGGCTGGTCAGCTTCAAGAACCTCACCATCATGCAGGTGGCCAACACGTTCGCAGCGACCACCACACCTGCCGGCGTCGGAGGCCTGGCGTTGTCCACGCGGTTTCTGCAGAAAGGCGGTCTCGGCGCGCTGCGTGCGACCGCGGCCGTCGCACTGCAACAGAGCGTGCAGGTCATCACCCACGTCGCGCTGCTGATCTTCTTCAGCGCCGTTGCGGGAGCCTCGGCCGATCTGAGGCACTTCGTCCCGTCCACCACGGTGTTGTATCTGATCGCAGGCGTGCTGCTCGGACTCGTCGGCACCTTTCTGTTCGTGCCGAAGCTGCGACGATGGTTGGCGACGGCGGTGCGGCCGCGCCTGGCGGAGGTGCTCGTCGACCTCGCGGAGTTGGCGCGCGAGCCCAAGCGCCTCGCGATCATCGTGTTGGGTTGTGCTGCAACCACTCTCGGCATGGCCCTGACGTTGTGGGCCAGCATCGAGGCGTTCGGCGGCACCACATCGTTTGTCACGGTGACAGTCGTGACGATGGTCGGTGGCACACTCGCGTCGGCGGCGCCCACTCCCGGTGGCGTCGGCGCCGTAGAGGCGGCGTTGATCGGCGGTCTTGCCGCGTTCAGCGTGCCCACCGCCATCGCGGTGCCGTCGGTGCTGCTCTACCGCGTGCTGACCTGCTGGCTGCCGGTGTTCCTCGGTTGGCCGATCATGCGATGGCTCACCGAAAAAGACATGATCTAGGGTTTGGTGAATCCCGCTGCGGTGAGGGTCTTTTGGCCCGCCTCACCCGTGACGAGGTCGACGAACTTGCGCGCCAGTTCCTGGCTCCTGGATTGTTTCAGCACCGCGATCGGATAAATGTTGACGGTGCCTGCGGCCTCGGGAAAGGGCACCTCGGCGACCTTGTCTCCCGCGCCTTTGGCGTCGGTGACGTACACGAGACCGGCATCGGCCTGCCCGGTTTCCACCTTGTTCAGCACATCGGTGACGGCCGACTCCTCGCTCACGGGGTTCAGCTTGACTCCGGTGGACTGTTCCACCTTCTGAGTCGCCGACCCACACGGCACCTGCGGCGCGCACACCACCACGTTGAGTCCTTGCCGCGTCAGGTCTTTGAACGAGGTGATCTTCTTCGGGTTGCCGGGTGCGACGGCAATGGTGAGCGTGTTGGAGGCGAAGTTGACCGGGTTGTCTGTCAGCAGACCCGCCTGTGCTGCCTTGTCCATGTTCTTGGTGTCGGCCGAGGCGAACACGTCGGCCTGTGCGCCCTGCGTCAGCTGGGTGACCAGATCCGACGAGCCCGCGAACGAGAATTCCACTGAGCTGCCGGGGTTTTCGCTCTTGAACCGCTCGCCGAGATCAGTGAAGGTCGTCTTCAGGGAGGCCGCGGCGAACACGACGATCTTTGTGTTCGAGGCCGCAGGCTGTTCGGTGGAGGTGCAGCCGCTGATCAGAAGTAGTGTCAGCGCCGCAGTCGCCAGTCGCCTCAAGATTGCCCTCCGGTGGTTTCGACGATCACGGTGGTGGCCTTGACGACGGCGACGGCGACGCTGCCCGGCTCGAGTCCCAATTCGCGAACCGCGTCCGCGCTCATCAGCGAGACGACGGTGAAAGGCCCGCACTGCATTTCGACCTGAGCCATCACTTTGTCGGCGATCACCCTGGTGACCAGTCCGGCGAAGCGGTTGCGCGCAGAGCTGGCGATGGTCAGTGGATCCTTCGGCGCCGCAGCCGCGTTCGCGCTCGCGAACTTGGCCAGCACGTCACCGGCGATGACCTTGCGGCCTGATTCGTCGAGTGTCGCCGTCAGACTGCCTTCGTCAATCCAGCGCCGCACGGTGTCGTCGCTGACACCCAACAGTTCGGCCGCCTCGCGCACACGAATGAATGCCACGGCGGCATCTTATCCGCGAATGCGTTCATAAGACCTACTTTGATCCGCAAATGCGGGTCTAGGCCTTGGCGAGCTGCTTCTGCTCGTACAGCCGAGCCCACTCCTTGCGCGGCCGGATCGACACGTCCACGTCGGCGCCTTTGGCGCGCAACGCTGCGACGTTCGCCTCCTCGCGCGGCGTGCGCGCGAACGGATCCCAACTGAAGAACCGGCAGGCGTTCTGCCACGTGATCTTGTCGATGTCGTTGTCGTCTGCGCCGGCGGCGTTGAGTTCGGCCAGCACCTGCTCGGGCGCGTCGGGCCAGAAGCAGTCGGAGTGCGGGTAGTCGCACTCCCACGCGATGATGTCGATGCCGATCTCGTGGCGCAGCTTCAGCGACGTCTTGTCGGTGACATAGCAGGCCAGCGAGTGCTCCCGGAACACGTCGCTGGGCAGCTTGTCGCCGAAGTCGCGACGCAGCCACTTCTGGTTGGTGTAGTGCCGGTCGCTGCGGTCCAGATAGAACGGGATCCAGCCGATGCCGCCCTCGGAGAACGCGAACTTCAAATCGGGATAGCTGCGCATTGCGGGGCCCCACAACAGATCCTGCGCACACATCGCCGAAATCTGGGTCGCGAGAATGATCATGTTGTCGATCGGGGCGTTGGGCGCCATGCTGATCGCCCCGAATCCGGTGCCGATGTGCAGACACATCACCACGTTCTCTTCCGACAATGTCCGGAACACCGGGCCCCAGTACTCGTCGTCGTGGTAGCTCGGAAGGCCTTCCAGGTGCGGCAGTTCCGGCATCGTGACAGCGCGGCAGCCCTTGGCGGCGACGCGGCGGATCTCGGCGCACATCGCTTCGGGATTCCACGTCGGCAGCACGGCGATCGGAATGAAGCGATCCGGGTAGCTGCCCGCCCATTCGTCGATGTGCCAGTCGTTGTAAGCCGACACCATCACCAGCGTGACCTCCTCGCGGTGCATGTTGAGGTGCCGGGCGGAGAAACCGGTGAAGGTCGGGAAGCACATCGAGGCGAGGATGCCGTTGCGGTTCATATCGCGAACGCGCTCGTGGACGTCGTACACACCGGGCCGCATCTCGGCGAAGCCGGCGGGGTCACGACCCCACTCCTCCGGAGGCCACGACACGACGGCATTGAGGCCGCTGACGCCTTGGGGTCGGCCCTGATACATCCATTGATCGACGCCCTTGTCGTCGGTGACGACGACCGGCGCCTCGGCCTTGTACTTGGCAGGCACGTGGTTGAGGAACATGTCGGGCGGTTCCACCACGTGGTCGTCGATGCTCACCAGGATCAGGTCGTCGGTCTGCATAGCTTCAAGTAGTACCGTCTAGCGGTGTGACCGTCTCTGCGCTTTCGGACAAGGTTTTAGCCGAATCGGCCAGTGGGCTCGACCTTTCCCACCACCCCACCCGCCGGGTCATCGAGTTGCGCCGCGGCGGGCGGGCCCTTGGCGGCAGTTACCTCTACGAGGGCGACGCGCTGATCACCGGTTGGCACTCGCACGAGGTGCATCAGATCGAGTACGCGATCGGCGGGGTCGTCGAGGTCGAGACGGCGTCGGCGCACTATCTGCTGCCACCGCAGCAGGCGGCGTGGATTCCGGCCGGACTTGAGCACCAGGCCACGATGAACCCGGATGTCCGAACGGTCGCGGTGATGTTCGACCGCGAGTTGGTCGGCGATGGCGGAGACCGCGCCCGCATCCTCGCGGTGTCACCCTTGATCCGGGAAATGATGATCTACGGCCTGCGGTGGCCGATCGACCGCCCGCAGGGCGACGCGGTTTCCGACGCCTTCTTCCGGACGCTGGCGAACTTGGTCGTCGAGGCACTCGATCATGAGGCGCCGCTGAGCCTGCCGACATCAGACAACCCGATCGTGGCGGCGGCTATGGCGTACACGAAGGAACATCTGGATTCGGTGACGGCGGCCGACGTCGGGCGCGCGGTGTCGGTGTCGGAACGGACATTGCGGCGCCTATTTCAGGACACTCTCGGATTGTCGTGGCGGACATACCTTTTGCATGCCCGGATGCTGCGAGCGATGGCCCTGCTGGCAGGGCCGGGGCAGTCGGTGCAGGAGACGTCGTCGGCCGTCGGCTTCGAGAGCCTGAGCGCATTCACGCGCGCATTCACGCAGTTCTGCGGGGAGACACCGACCACGTACCGGAAAAGGGTTGGGTTTCAACAGAGGCCGTAGCGGGCAATCTCTGCGCCATGAGCGAGGAGGGGATGGCCGAGGCCATCGCGACAACCGGGCTGTTTCTGAACGTCATCGCGGTGATCGCGGTTGCGGTCTGTCTGGCGAGCTGGGGGGCATCACATGTGGCGACGGCAGCCGTCGCGGGGGCGGTGGCCCTGGTCAGCTTCGGCGCCAGCATCGCATGCTTTCGCGCCCAGGCTGACGACGCGGAAGAGGTTGCCGTCAGCTGAGGGGCCGAAAAAGCCCGTCGCGCAACAACATGTTGACCGACTGCTGCCAACGTTCTAGTTGAGTCGGTGCGGTGAGCGGCTCGGGAAGCTGCCGCTCGATATGGCCGCGCATGATCATGGTGCCCAGCGCGAGCACAAGCGAGTTGAGAGCGCCCCACGTCACGTCGACTTCGGGACGCGTTTCGCCCCGCTCGGCTCGTTGGTTCCACCGGGCGATGCCGAACGCCGTGAGGGTGTCGAAGATCGCCGCACCCAGTGGGCTGCCGTCGATGAGCGCGCGGCCGACGTAGTCTGCGATCTCCGGATGATCGGCGACGATTCGGGTGACGCGGCTGCCCATCTCGGCGATCGAGTCGGCCGGCGGCGGTGGAATCGGTTGGGAGATGGTCGATATGACGACCCCCATAACGTGGTCGTCGACCGCTTGGATGAGGCCGGCCTTGTTGATGAAGTGGTGCTGGACCAGGCCGACGGAAACCCCTGCGGCTTCGGCGACGGTGCGCAAGGACGTCGACGAGGTCCCGTAGGTACCGAAGGTTTTCAGCGCCGCGTTGCGGATGCGCTCGATACTCGAGCGATCCTCCGCGGTAACCCCGCCAAGCTCCGACAACACAGAGTTCATTCATACACCTATGTGATATGCCCGCTCATTCGGCGCGGTCGACAATATGGCTGTATCGCCAATACAATATAGGCATATTGTCCGTTTAGGTGCGACTTTGGAAGGCAGACTCGGTGCTAGACGTCTTGTGTGCGCGCGATCCAGACCGATGGACGACGGTCGCCGACGAGGGCGCCAAGGAGTTGTGCCGGGCATGTCCACGACGCTGGCAGTGCGCTCAGGACGCGTGTGAGACGCCGGGCGCGCAGGGGGTGTGGGCGGGCGTCCTCATCCCCCCGGCGGGACGTGGACGGCGGTTCGCGCTGAAGCAATTGCGGTCTTTGGCGGAGCAGAACGGATATCCAGTCCGGAAGGCGGGCTGACCGGTCTCCCTAGGCATATGCCGTCCGCGGATTGTCATCAATTGTTGACAGCTCCTGGAAGAACACATCTCCAGAGATGGTGCGCGAGGGGGGACTCGAACCCCCACGTCCGAAGACACGGGTACCTAAAACCCGGGCGTCTGCCAATTCCGCCACTCGCGCGTGAGCGTCCCAAGAGTAGCGCGGTACCGTTGAACGGTGTCCACTACACGGCGTAGGAGACCAGCGCTGATCGCGTTGGTCGTCGTCGCCGCCGCTGGTTGCCTGGCCCTGGCTTGGTGGCAGTGGACCCGCTTCGAGTCGGCCTCTGGCACATTTCAAAACCTCGGCTACGCCCTGCAATGGCCGCTGTTCGCCGGGTTCTGCTTTTATGCCTATTACAAGTTCGTCCGCTACGAGGACGCGCCACCCGAGCCGCGAAAGCACGACACCGTGACCGAGATCCCATCCGGACTCCTGCCCGAAAGACCCAAGGCCGCAACGCCTTCCGACGACAACGACCCCACCCTCCACGAGTACAACGCCTACCTTGCCGAGCTCGCCGACAAAGACAAGGAAAGAAAGACACCATGACCGAAGCCCCCACGCCGACCACGGTCGAGTCAATCCGCAAGGCGCTGTTGGCATACCGCGTCATGGCCTGGACAACCGGCGTTTGGCTCATCGCCTTGTGCTACGAGATCTACATCCGCTACGTGGTCAAAGTCGACAATCCCCCGACCTGGATCGGCGTCGTGCACGGCTGGGTGTACTTCATCTATCTGATCGCCACCGCGAATCTCGCGGTCAAGGTGCGCTGGCCGATCGCCAAGACCATCGGAGTGCTGCTGGCAGGCACCATCCCGCTTGTCGGCATCATCGTCGAAAACATTCAGACACGAAACATCAAGTCGCAGTTCGGGTTCTAAAGGCACCGACACCGCATCGGTACACTCGATGCAGTGTCAGCCAACCCCGGGGTGTGCTGTAACCGCACCCCGACGAGCGGTGTGACAGCGGCCACTTCCCCATCCCGTGTTCCCGCTCTGACGGGCCTGCGCGCCGTCGCGGCGCTGCTCGTCGTCGGCACTCACGCCGCCTTCGCAACCGGCAAGCTCACCCACGGCTACGTCGGAGCCGTCTATGCCCACCTCGAAGTCGGCGTCGCGATCTTCTTCGTCCTCACCGGGTTCCTGTTGTTCCGGCCATGGGTGCGCGCGGCAGCGGCAGGCTCAGCGCCACCCGACCTGACCCGATACGCGCGGCACCGGTTCCGCCGCATCCTGCCCGGCTACGTGCTGACAGTGTTGACGGTCTTCGCGCTGTACACCGTTTTCACTCCCGGTCCCAACCCGGGACAGACGTGGTACGGCTTGCTGCGTTATCTCACGTTCACGCAGATCTACACCGACGACTACCTCATCACGCTGTTGCACACGGGCCTGTCGCAGACGTGGAGCCTGGCCGTGGAGGTTTCCTTCTACGCGGTGCTCCCCGGTCTTGCCTACCTGCTGCTGCGCTGCGGTTGGCGACCGTGGCGCACCCTGGCCGCCCTCGCGGCGCTCGCCGCGATCACACCGCTCTGGCTCCTGGTCACCGACGCCGAATTCCTGCCGAACTCCGCCGGGATGTGGCTGCCCGCCCACCTCGCATGGTTCGTGGGCGGCATGGCGTTGGCCGTTCTCGAAGTCGCCGGTGCCCGCTGCAGAGCCAACGCCGCGATCAGCCTGGCGGTCGTTCTCTACCTGGCCGTCTCGACGACGGACACCGCATCTGCTCCGGTAGTCAAGGCGCTGGCATACGCCGCCATCGCGACGCTCGTGGTGGCACCGATAGCACTCAACGAGTCGGGTTGGTACACAAAGCTTCTGAGCACGCGGCCGATGGTCTGGCTGGGCGAGATCTCCTACGAGATCTTCCTGTTGCACGTGCCGATCATGGCGGTGACAACATATCTGGTATTGCGGTGGCCGTTGTTCACCGGCTCACTGCCAGGTCTTGTTGCCGCGACGCTGACCCTGACGATTCCGGCAGCATGGATGCTGCACCGGTACACCGTCAGCCGGACGCCAACTGTCGCAGCGCCGGAAGCAATGCCGACAGTGCGCGGCCCCGGTGTGACACCGAGTCCTTCTCCTCGGCACTGAGTTCCGCCGCGGTGCGATACCAGCCCTGCGGCAGGAAAACCGGGTCGTAGCCGAAGCCATTCGCGCCGCGTGGCTCGCGCGCAATGTCGCCCGGCCACCGCCCGCGCACCACGAGCTCCCGCGACTCGGACACCAACGCGCACGCCGATACGAACGCCGCTCCTCGCCGGGAGTCCGGCACGTCGGCCAGCTGGGCCAGTAGCAGTGCGGTGTTGGCTGCGTCATCGCCGTGCCGCCCCGACCACCGCGCCGACAACACGCCGGGCATCCCGTTCAACGCATCGACTTCCAGCCCCGAATCGTCTGCGACCGACGGCAGCCCCGAAGCGCGGAACGCGTCGCGCGCCTTGGCCAATGCGTTCTCCTCGAACGTCGCACCCGTCTCGGGAGCCTCGTCGAACGGCGCGACGTCCTCCAACGACAGGAGCGTCAGCGCGACTCCGGCGCTGTCGAGCACGCGTCGCAGTTCGGCCAGCTTCTTGTGGTTGCGGCTGGCAACCAGGAGTTCGGTCAGCTTCCGAACGCCTTCTTCGTCGGCTCTGCAGACTCGGGCAACACACCGGGATACGGCAACTCCAACGCCTCGCGCTGAATCGCGAACAACTGCTCACACGCCACCATGGCCGCGTCGAGCATCTTGTCCAGGGTCGTGCGCGGGAACGTCGCGCCCTCGCCTGTGCCCTGGATCTCGACCAGCGTGCCGGTGTCCGTCGCGACGACGTTCATGTCGACCTCGGCCCGCGAGTCCTCGGAGTACGGCAGGTCCACCCGGACGCGCCCGTCGACGACGCCGACACTCACAGCGGCGATCGCGCACGACAGCGGCCGCGGATCCGACAGTCGGCCCGCCGCGCCCAGGTACGTCACCGCATCGGCCAGCGCTACGTATGCACCGGTGATCGCCGCGGTTCGGGTGCCACCGTCGGCCTGCAATACGTCGCAGTCGAGTGCGATCGTGTTCTCGCCGAGCGCCGCCAGGTCGATGCACGCCCGCAACGACCGGCCGACCAGCCGGCTGATCTCCTGCGTGCGCCCGCCGACGCGGCCCTTGACCGACTCCCGGTCCGAGCGCTCGTGGGTGGCCGCGGGCAGCATCGCGTACTCGGCCGTCAACCAGCCAAGGCCGGAGCCCTTACGCCAGCGCGGCACGCCCTCGGTCACGCTCGCCGTGCACATCACCCTGGTCTGACCGAACTCCACCAAAACCGATCCGGCGGGGTGCGAGGTGAAACCACGGGTGATGCGGACCGGACGAAGCTCGTCGTCGAGTCGGCCGTCTTCTCGTCTGGACACGGGCCAACCCTAACCGGTCGCCCCGACGGCAATCAGGAGCGAGTGACGTCGAACGCCTCGTTGCACACCACCGCGTGCACGGGCCCGTCGAACTCCGCCTTCGCCTCGCTGATGACGTCCTCGCGCGATGTCCACGGTGGAATGTGGGTCAGCAACAGCTCGCGGACGCCGGCCTGCTTGGCGGCGCGGCCCGCCTCGGTGCCCGACAGATGCAACTTCGGCGGGCGCGACGCATCGTGCGTCCACGACGCCTCGCACAGGAACACATCGGCGTCGCGAGCCAGGTCGATCAGCTGATCGCAATAGCCGGTGTCGCCGCTGTAAACGAGCGTCGCGCCAGAGGGGTCACTGATGCGCAGTCCGTAGGACTCCGTCGGATGGCACACCAACTTGGGCACGATCGAAAGCGAGCCGATCTGCACCGCTTCGTTGTCGACCCAATGCCGGATGTCGAAGATGTCTGAGAAGTCGTCGATCTCGCCGCCCTCGGGCGAGGACGCCGCACCCAGCCGAGCCCACGTGTTGGCCGGGCCGTACATCAGGCCGCGCTCGGCGGCGGGCGTCGGGTGATACCGCCGCCAAACGAAAAGGCCGGGCAGGTCCAGGCAGTGGTCGGCATGCAGGTGCGACAGCAATACGTGCACCGCGTTGGGATCGGCGTGGCGCTGCAGGGCGCCGAGCACACCACCACCGAAATCGATCACCATAGGCGGGGTGTCAGGGGCGGTCAGAAGGTACCCCGAGGCTGGCGAATCTGGCCCGACAACACTGCCGGAGCAACCGAGTACGGTGATTCGCACGCTCACTAGCTTGCCATGCCCGCTATCCGCTTGACGAAAACATCGCCCGTTTACGCGACACAAATCATCTTTGGGCCGCAACGTGACGCTGAACAGGCCGAACGCCATCCAGCGTCGGACCGAGGAATCTCGCCGCAAGTGTGGTGAAGGCCTCAGGATCACCGGTGGACTCGAACAGCCGGCGTGCCTGCGGCGCGTCATGCGGGCGCAGCAAATCAAGCTCGGTGAGCACTCTCAGCAAGTCCTTGGCAGTCTCTTCCGCACTGGACACCAGCGTGACCTGATCGCCCATCGCCAATTGGATCAGCCCGGACAGCATCGGGTAGTGCGTGCAGCCAAGCACCAACGTGTCGACCTCGGCGCGCTGCAGCGGCTCCAGGTACCCCTCCGCCAGGCCCAGCACCTGCCGTCCGCTGGTCACCCCGCGCTCGACGAAGTCGACGAACCGCGGGCACGCCACGCCCATCACCTCGGTGTCGCGGGCCGCTGCGAACGCGTCCTGATACGCACGGGACGCGATCGTCGCCTCGGTTCCGATCACTCCGATGCGGCCGTTTCGCGTCGCGGCCACGGCCCGTCGGACGGCAGGCAGGATCACCTCGACCACAGGGACGGGCGCATACCGTTCGCGCGCATCGCGCAGCATCGCCGAGGACGCGGTGTTGCACGCGATCACCAGAGCCTTGACGCCCCGCGCGACGAGGTCGTCGCCGATCGCCAGCGCGTGCGCACGGATCTCCGGAATGGTCAGCGGGCCGTACGGGCCGTTCGCGGTGTCGCCGACGTAGATGATGTCCTCGTCGGGCAACTGGTCGATGATCGCGCGCGCAACGGTGAGGCCGCCGACGCCGGAATCGAATATCCCGACGGGCGCCAACTGTGCGCTCACGACGTCAGATATGGGTTGGCCGCTTTGCGCTTGCGTTGCTCGCGCGACTTACGTTCGGGGCCGGACAGCAGATACGCGGCGAGCACGCCGGCAACCGCTCCGCAGAAGTGGCCCTGCCATGACACCCCTGGTGTGCCGGGCAGCACGCCGAGCAGCACGCTGCCGTAGACGAGCAGCACGATGACGCCGACCACGATCTCCCACACCTTGCGGGTGAAGAAGCCGAACACGATCAGGAACGCCAGCCAGCCGAAGATCAGGCCCGACGCCCCGATGTGGTTGGTTTCGCATTGGACCCCGACGTATGGGCAATGTGCGCCGATGTTGCCGATCAGCCACGTGCCGAAACCGCCGAGGATCCAAATGATCACGGTCGCGTAGACGAAGCGGGACATCCCCGCGAGTGTCATCAGGAAGCCGAGGATCAGCGCCGGAATGGTGTTGGCGATCAAGTGATCCCAGTTCGAATGCAGTAGCGGCGCGAAGAGGATTCCGAGGAGGCCGTCGCTCTCCAGCGGCCGGATGCCGTTGTCGTCCAGGCGATGGTTCGACAGTGAATCGAACAGCTCGATGATCCACAGCAGCGCGACAAAGGTGACGATCGTGACCCCGCCAACGAGCCAGGCCGGCCGTTTCTTCGGCTGCGGCTGAGTCGGCGTGTATCCCGGGCCTACGCCCATAGCTGCCCTTCCAATGCGTCCTCGGCATCATCCAGGCTACCGGCGTACGCACCGGTCGACAGGTACTTCCAGCCGGCGTCGGCCACGACGAACGCGATATCAGCGCGTTCACCGGCCTTGACCGCCTTGGCGGCCATCCCGAGGGCGGCATGCAGCACGGCACCGGTGGAGATTCCGGCGAAGATGCCTTCGACCTGAACCAGTTCACGCGTGCGCTTGACCGCGTCGTAGGACCCGACGGAGTAGCGGGTGGTCAGCACGTCGGGGTCGTACAACTCGGGGATGAAACCCTCGTCGATGTTTCGCAGCGCGTAAACACCCTCGCCGTAACGGGGTTCGGCGGCGACGATCTGCACGCCGGGCACCTGCTCGCGCAGATACCGCCCTGTCCCCATCAACGTGCCGGTGGTCCCGAGGCCCGCAACGAAATGGGTGATCTCGGGCAGGTCGGCCAGCAGCTCGGGCCCGGTGCCCTCGTAATGGGCCAGCGTGTTGGATTCGTTGCCGTACTGGTACAGCATCACCCACGAAGGATTCTGGGCCGCAAGCTCTTTCGCGTGTGCAACCGCGGTGTTCGACCCGCCCTCGGCCGGGGAGTAGATGATTTTGGCGCCGTAGAGTTCGAGCAGTTGACGACGCTCGATCGACGTGTTCTCCGGCATCACGCAGATCATCTGATAGCCCTTGAGCAGCGCGGCCATCGCGAGCGAGATGCCGGTGTTGCCGCTCGTCGGCTCCAGGATCGTCGCACCGGGTGACAGCACCCCGCTGCGCTCGGCGTCCTCGATCATCCGCAGCGCGGACCGATCCTTGATGGACCCGGTCGGGTTGCGGTCCTCGAGCTTGGCCCACAACCGCACATGCGGTTGGTCATTCCACTTCGGCGAAAGCCGTTGCAGCCCAACCAGAGGCGTGTCGCCGAGCGCCTGCAGCAGCGAGTCGTAGCGCGTCAACCTAGCCGCCTGCGACGGCGGGCAGGATGGTCACCGAGTCGCCGTCGGAGATCTCGGTGTCCAGCCCGCCGGAGAACCGCACATCCTCGTCGTTGACGTAGATGTTCACGAAGCGGTGCAGCTTGCCGTTATCGACAAGGCGCTCGGAGATGCCCGAGTAGTTCGACTCCAGGTCGCTGATGACCGCCTGCAGCGTGGCGCCGGTTGCCGAGACTCGCTTCTCGCCGCCGGTATGGGTGCGCAGGATGGTCGGGATCGACACGGTTACAGACATGGGGTCAAACCTTTCTAGTACTGCTCAACGATTTTGACGGGTTCTTCGGTGACGACGCCGTCGACGATGCGATAGCTGCGCAGCTCGTGATCGTCGGGATCGCGCGTCGACACCAGCACGTAATGGGCGTCGGGCTCGGACGCATAGGAGATGTCGGTGCGGCTCGGGTAGGCCTCGGTGGCGGTGTGCGAGTGATAGATGACGACCGGCACCTCGTCGGCCTCGTCCATCGAGCGCCACACCTTGAGTTGCTCCATCGAGTCGAACCGGTAGAACGTCGGCGACCGCTCGGCGTTGAGCATCGCGATGAACCGCTCGGGACGATCGGCCCCCTGCGGGCCCGCGATCACCCCGCACGCCTCGTCGGGATGGTCGGCGCGCGCATGCGCGACCATGGCGTCGACCAGGTCGGCGCGGATCACCAACACGGTTGTTTCCCTCTCATTCGAACGCTCCGGGCAACATGTCCCGGTACGACGGTATTCCGGCGACCGACTCGGCGGCCAATACGCCCACCACCACCGCGCGGGCCAGGCAGTCGGCGGCGGCGGAGCCGACATCGGTGATCAGCGGCGTCTCGGGCGACATCGACGCCGGTGTCAGCGGGTCCGGCGGGATCTCGATGGCACCGGTGGCCAGCGCGAATACCGTATCGCCATCCAGTGGGGTGTGGCATGGGCGGATGGTGCGGGACAGGCCGCTGTGCGCCGCGACCGCCACTCGCCGGCATCCCGCCGGGCTCAACGCGGCGTCTGTGGCCACCACCGCGATCGTGGTGTTGAGCGGGCTGAACTCGGCCCGTCTGGCGGCGTATGCCGCGACCTGCTCGGCAGGCGGTGAAACAAGGCCGAACTCCTCGATCTGATAGGCCAGCCAGGGCAGTCCCGTATCGGTATCGACCACGTCGCCCGCGGCGTTGACCACGACGATCGCGCCGACCGTGACCCCCGAATCCAGCCGGATCGAGGCGGTTCCGACGCCACCCTTGAGCACGCCGACGCGTGCGCCGGTGCCCGCGCCCACGGTCCCGACGGCAACCTCGGTGCCAGCGCTGCGGGCGGCGGCATAGCCGAACTCAGCGGTCGGCCGGCACTGCCACCCGCCGACGGGCAGATCGAAGATCACCGCTGCGGGCACGATCGGCACCACACCGGCCTCCATCGCGACGCCGCGGCCCTGCTCCTCGCAGAAGGTCATCACGCCGTCGGCGGCCGCGAGCCCGAACGCACTGCCACCGCTCAACACGATCGCGTCGACATGGCACACCGAGTTCATCGGGTCCAGCAGGTCGGTCTCGCGGGTGCCCGGCGCCCCGCCGCGACCGTCGACCGCGCCGACCGTGCCGGGTGGTGTCAGCACGACCGTGGTGCCGGTGGCCCAGCCACTGCCGATCGAGGCATCGGGGTCGAGACGATGATGCTGGCCGACGAGGATGCCGCTGACATCGGTGATGGAGCTCATTTCTTGCCCATCAGCCCCAGCACGAGGTACTCCTGCAGCACGGTCAGCCATTGATACACATCGAGGTGTCCGGCCATCGGATGGTCAGTGGGCAACGCATCTGGGCCATTCGGACCGATGTCGAGCATGGTGCCGAGCGCCAATCTCACGTCGTTGACGGCGGCCGCCCAGGCGTGCGCGTCATCCTCGTTGAGTTCGAACTTGCCCCCACCCGGGGGGCAGGTGTCCAACAACCGTTGCGCCGCTTGACGTTTCGCGTCGATTATTTCCGGCTCATGCAAACTGCGCAGCGCACTGTTGAGGCTCTCCGCGGTGCCTGTGCCTGCCGGATGGTCTCGCTGCGTGCGGTAGAAGTTGGGCAGCAACCGCTTCATCGTTTCGTCTTCCGGCGGCCGCGAATTACCGGTCTTCATGCCCGTGATTTCTTCGAGTTCATCTGAGGGAGCGGATGATTCACGCTCCTCGAGCATGCCGAGCATCGACGTCACCAGGCTGTTGAGAAGCCCGGCCTCGTGCGCGGCAAGCGCGGACCGAAAGCGCGGGCCGTCGGGGGTGTCGACCCGCTTCCACTTACGCACAGCGAGATCAGCGGTCCTGCTGCAGGGTCGCCCACAAACCGGCGGCGTGGAGCTTGGACACGTCGACCTCCATGGATTCCCGGCTGCCTGCGGACACCACGGCCTTGCCTTCGTTGTGCACCTGAAGCATGAGCTTGGTTGCGTGCGGCTCGCTGTAGCCGAACAGCTTCTGGAAGACGTACGTCACGTATGTCATTAGGTTGACGGGGTCGTCCCAGACGATCGTCACCCATGGGGAGTCGGTCGCGTCGACACTCTTGACGTCGCGTTCCTCGCGGGTTCCCGGTCGGGTCTTCGCCGGAGTCGCCATGTTGGTAAGGATACCGAGGCGAACAAACCGATACCGTTGCGGTGTGGCTTCGTCGTTTTCAGCGTTGTTGACCGACAAATACGAGCTCACCATGCTCGCAGCGGCGCTGCACGACGGCAGCGCACACCGTCGCGCCACCTTCGAGGTCTTCGCCCGCCGGCTGCCCGAGGGCAGGCGCTACGGCATCGTCGCGGGCACCGCGCGCTTCGTGGAAGCGTTGGCGCACTTCAGATTCGACGACGCCGCGCTGGCATCACTGAAGGGGTTTCTCGACCCTGAAACGCTCGCGTACCTCGCCGACTACCGGTTCGCCGGCGACGTCGACGGCTACGCCGAAGGCGAGCTGTACTTCCCCGGTTCTCCCGTGCTGTCGGTGCACGGCACCTTCGGCGAATGCGTGGTACTGGAGACGCTGGCGCTGTCGATCTTCAACCACGACACGGCGATCGCGTCCGCTGCTGCACGCATGGTCAGCGCGGCCAAGGAGCGCCCGCTGATCGAGATGGGCTCGCGGCGCACCCACGAGCAGGCGGCCGTCGCCGCGGCGCGCGCCGCCTACATCGCCGGTTTCACGGCGTCGTCGAATCTCGAGGCGCAGCGGCGCTACGGTGTGCCCGCGCTCGGCACCAGCGCGCACGCGTTCACGCTGCTGCACACGACTGAAAGCGGCCCGGACGAAAAGGCCGCGTTCAAGGCGCAGGTCGACGCGCTCGGGGTCGGCACCACACTGCTGGTCGACACCTACGACATCACGCAGGGCGTGGCGAACGCCATTGAGGTGGCAGGTACGGAACTCGGCGCGGTGCGCATCGACTCCGGCGACCTCGGCGTGATGGCCCGCCAAGTCCGCGAGCAGCTCGACGGGCTCGGCGCCACCAAGACCCGCATCGTGGTGTCGGGTGACCTCGACGAGTACTCGATCGCTGCGCTGCGCGCGGAGCCCGCCGACATCTTCGGCGTCGGCACCTCGGTGGTCACCGGCTCGGGCGCTCCGACGGCCAGCATGGTCTACAAGCTTGTCGAGGTCGACGGCATGCCCGTCGAGAAGCGCAGCAGCCACAAGGAATCCCACGGCGGCCGTAAGCAGGCGCTGCGGACGTGCAAACCCACGGGCACCATCCTCGAGGAGATGGTCCACCCCTTTGGCCACCCGCCGGATGAGTCAGGGCGGGCGCTGACGGTCGACCTCGTGCGCGGCGGTGAGCCGGTCGGCGACCTTTCGCTCGACGCGGCCCGGCGTCGGGTGAAGGAAGGCCTGCACAGCCTGCCGTGGGACGGCCTCAAACTGTCTAAAGGAGAACCAGCCATTCCGACCCGGATGATCCCGCCCGCCAGCTAGGAGCAATCACGTCGCACGTCACTGAACTGCTGGGCAAGGCGGTCGCCGCGCTGGGCGGCAGCGAGCGCAGCGGCCAGATCGAGATGGCCGAGGCCGTCGCGCGCGCTTTCGAAAGCGGCGAGCACCTGGCCGTCCAGGCGGGCACAGGAACCGGCAAGTCGCTGGCATACCTGGTGCCCGCGATCGCGCGGGCCATCGAGACCGAGGAGCCGGTCGTGGTTTCGACCGCGACCATCGCGCTGCAGCGCCAACTCGTCGACCGCGACCTGCCACGGCTGGCCGACGCGCTGACCGACACGCTGCCGCGGCGGCCGGAGTTCGCGCTGCTGAAGGGTCGCGGAAACTATTTGTGCCTGAACAAGATTCACAACGGTGCGGCGACGGAACCCGAAGATCGGCCGCAGGAGGAGCTGTTCGAGCCGATGGCCGCCAGCGCCCTTGGCCGCGATGTGCAGCGGCTGATCGCCTGGTCGTCTGATACCGAGACCGGTGACCGCGACGAGCTCACGCCGGGCGTGCCGGACAGGTCGTGGTCGCAAGTGTCCGTCTCGGCACGAGAGTGCATCGGCGTGGCGCGCTGTCCGTTCGGCACCGACTGCTTCGCCGAACGCGCCAGGGACAAGGCCGGCCACGTCGACGTCGTCGTCACCAATCACGCGCTGCTCGCGATCGACGCGATGACCGACGCCGCCGTGCTGCCCGAACACCATCTGCTGGTGGTCGACGAGGCACACGAACTGGCCGACCGCGTCACCGGTGTGGCCACCGGCGAACTGTCGGCCACCTCGCTCGGCGTTGCGCACCGCCGCGTCAGCAGGCTGATCGACCCCGAGCTCGCGGAACGCCTCGAGGCGACGATCGCGGTGCTGTCGTCGGCGATCCATGACGCCACCCCGGGGCGCATCGATGTCCTCGATGACGAGATGGCCACCTACCTGACGGCGCTGCGCGACGCCGCGAGCAAGGCCCGCTCGGCCATCGACACCTCACCGAGCGATCCGCAGGCAGCCTCCGCACGCGCCGAAGCGGTGACCGCGCTGACCGACATCAGCGATACCGCGACGCGGATCCTGTCGTCGTTCGTCCCGGCGATCCCCGACCGAACGGATGTGGTGTGGCTGGACCATGAGGACAACCGCGGCACCATTCGCGCGGTGCTGCGGGTTGCGCCGTTGTCGGTCGCAGGATTGTTGCGCGCCAGACTCTTTGAGCACACGACCGCCGTGCTCACATCTGCGACACTGACCATCGGCGGCAACTTCGAGGCGATGGCTTCGGCGTGGGGGCTGGCCGGTGAAGACGCGGCCAAGTGGCGCGGCCTCGACGTCGGCTCGCCGTTCGAGCACGCGAAGTCGGGCATCCTCTACGTCGCCGCGCATCTTCCCCCGCCCGGTCGCGACGGCACCGGCTCCGCCGAGCAACTCGAAGAGATCCAGGCGCTCATCACCGCGGCGGGAGGGCGCACGCTTGGCCTGTTCTCGTCGATGCGCGCCGCGAAGGCCGCCGCCGAGATCATGCGCGAGCGGCTGAAGACGCCCGTGTTGTGCCAGGGCGAGGACACCACGTCGGCATTGGTGCAGCGGTTCGCCGATGATCCCGAGACGTCGCTGTTCGGCACGCTGTCGCTGTGGCAGGGCGTCGACGTGCCCGGCCCGTCGCTGTCGCTGGTGCTCATCGACCGCATTCCGTTTCCCCGGCCCGACGACCCACTGCTGACCGCGCGACAGCGCGCCGTGGCGGCCCGCGGCGGGAACGGGTTCATGGCCGTGGCCGCCAGCCATGCCGCGCTGCTGTTGGCGCAGGGCGCGGGGCGCCTGCTGCGCCGCATGGACGACCGCGGAGTGGTCGCGGTGCTGGACTCGCGGATGGCTACCGCGCGATACGGCGGCTACCTGCGCGCGTCGCTGCCGCCGTTCTGGGCGACGACGGACTCACGTCGGGTGCGGGAAGCACTCGAACGTCTGCGCGCAGGCTGACAGCTTTCATTAAGCTGCGTCCATGAGGCGACGCCGCGTAGTTGCTGCCGTGATCGCGACCTGCACGACGCTGCTGATACCCGCGTGCACCACAACCCTTCAGGGCAAAGCGGTCTCGGTGTTCGACGACCCGTTCCACGTGGCTGGGCTGCCCGCCAGCGACGGCCCGACCGGGCTGCGGCCCGACGCGCACGGGGACGTGCGCGACGTCGAGGGCACCGACCACGGACAGATGGACAAGCTGGCCGCGAACGCCGTGAGCGACATCGAGGAATACTGGGGCCAGGTGTACGGCGATACCTTCGACGGTCAGTTCAAACCCGTCGAGGCGCTGATCTCGTGGGACGCCAACGGTTTCGAGGGCACCACGTTCTGTGGCGACGACACCTATGGACTCGTCAACGCGGCGTTCTGCTTCGACGACGAGACCATCGGCTGGGACCGCGGCGAGCTGCTGCCGTCGCTGCGAAAGGCGAACGGGGACATGGGCGTCGCGATGGTTCTCGCCCACGAGTACGGCCACGCGATACAACACCAGGCGGGGTTGACCACCAAGAAGACACCGACGCTGGTCTCCGAACAACAGGCCGACTGCTTTGCGGCCGCGTATATGCGCTGGGTGGCCGAGGACAAGTCGCCACGCTTCACGCTGTCCACCGCCGACGGACTGAACAATGTGCTTGCCGCGGTGATCGCGTTCCGCGATCCCCTTCTGGCAGAAGGTGATCCAGAAGCCGGCATCGATGAACACGGTTCTGCGTTCGAGCGACTGTCGGCCTTCCAGTTCGGATTCACCGACGGTCCCTCGGCGTGTGCGGCGATCGACATGCGCGAGATCGGCCAGCGTCGCGGGGATCTGCCTGTGCTGCTGCCGGAGGACCAGACCGGCGAGTTGCCGGTCACCGAGGAGTCGGCGCGCTCGATCATCGACGCGATGGGCATCGTGTTCTCGCCCGCCGATCCACCCAAGCTCAGCTTCAAGACATCCGACGCCGAAAAGTGTCCGGACGCCAGGCCAAGCCCGCCTGCGTCCTTCTGCCCCGCGACGAACACCATCGTCGTCGACCTGAAGGAGCTGCAGGCGATGGGTACGCAATCCGACAATGCCGACGGCGGCGGGCTTGCGAGCGGCGACAACACCGCCTACTCGGTGCTGGTCTCGCGCTACATGCAGGCGCTGCAGCACGCACACGGCGGCGTACTGCTCGACAACGCCGAGGCAGCGCTGCGCACGGCATGCCTCACCGGCGTGGCCACCGTGAAGATGTCGAAGACCATCACCACACCCGACGGCAACACCATCGCGCTGACCGCTGGTGACGTCGACGAGGCGGTGTCGGGCATCTTGACCAACGGCCTTGCGGCAAGCGATGTCAACGGCGAATCGGTGCCATCGGGCTTCTCGCGGATCGACGCGTTTCGGGTCGGTGTGCTCGGCGATCAGGACCGCTGCTTCAAGCGCTTCCCCTAATTCACCGCGAGCGACCGCAAAATGCCGTGCAAATGCGGCGTGTCTGCGTGCAAACACGGTCGCTCGCCGAGAACAACTAGACCTTCTTCGTCACGCCGTACCACGCTGAGACCGCGTCGGACTCATCGGTCGAACGGGTCAGGAACGCATACGAGCGAATGAAAGACTCGCCGACGCAGCCGTCGATCTTGATGCGGAATCCGTCAACCATGATCCAGGGGCTGTCGCCCCTGAACTCCTTCTTCGACACCGGGATGGTGTTGATGAGCCCTGGCTTGAGGCCGACGGTGACACCACCGCCGACGTTCGCGCCGACTCCCGGGATGATCCCTTCCGGCAGCGGCGAGATGATGTCGGTGCCAACGACTCCGATCGACGGGTTGAGCCCCACGGTGCCCGTCAGGGACACACCGTTTGACGTACTCATATCGATGCCGCAGCCGATCTGATAACCCACTTCGAGGGTCCCCTGCGCGCCCTCCTCGTCCTCCTCGGGGCCGACCAGTGAGCCGCTGTAGATGCCGCCCACCTCGTACTCGCGGGTCGAGATCGCGGTTGTCAGCGGCGCGGTGACCCTCTGAGTCTCGTCTTTGGCTGACACCGTGAGGGTCCAGCCGTCCGGCGAGTAAGTCGTCTTGGGAGGCGACGAATCGACCCGGCCGTCATCGGGGGGCGCCGCCTCAGGCGCAGGCACTTCGGCGGAAACGGCTTCCGTCTCAGGGTCGGCTGATGCGATCGGAACGACCAACGCGCCGGTCGCTACGCACGCAGCCAGCACGGCCATGGGACGAACCAGCACAGCGCAGCCTCCTCGGCCGGAACACATTCCGCCTTGGATCATTACCCAGTGGCTGAGCCGCCTGCCGCGAAGGCGTGCCGCATGTCGGCGAGTCTTTATCCGAGCGTGACCCCGCCGAGTTCACGTGGACATGCGCAGCACGAACCCCGACTCCAGCGCGACCCAGGCCACGCCGTCGTGGTCGATCGCCAAGCCATGCGGCTCGCTGCCCGGCGGAAGATCGATCGTGACGACGTCCGCGCCGTCACCGCTGATGCGCGCGATCTGGTTGGCACCCCACAGGCTCACCCACACACCGTCGTCGGGGTCGGCGACCACCGCGTGCGGCTTACCCGGCAGCTCCATCTCCTGGATCGCGTCGTCCATCGGGATCCGGCCGATCTTCTCGCCGAGGATCTCGGTGAACCACACCGCGTCGTCGTGCGTGGCGGCGATACCGACGGGACCTGCTCCCGCAGTTGGCAATTCACGCACGGTCAGTCCGTCTGTCGGTGTGAACCGGCCAATTGCGTTGCCCTGATTGAGCGTGAACCACAACGCGTGGTCCGGCCCCACGGTGATCATGGACGGAGCACCGCCGACGGTCGTGCCCGCCGACAGCTCGCCGTCGACCGAGATACGGCCGATCTCACCCGACGTCATCCCCGTGAACCACAGCGCGCCATCCGGGCCCGCGGTGATGCCGTACGGCCCGGTGTCCTCCCCCAGCTCGAACGCGCTCAGTTCGCCGTCCGTCGTGATCCGTCCGATGCGGTCGTCGCCGGTGCGGGTGAACCACAGCGCACCGTCGGGGCCAGCGGTGATGATCGACGGCCGCGATTGCGGACCGACCGGGTACAAGCTGACATCGCCGCTCTTCGTCACCCGGGCGATCGCGCCGCTGTGCACCAGCGTCACCCACATCGCGCCGTCGGGACCGGCCGCCAGCGCATACGGCCCGCCGTCGAGTGCGACCTTGAGGGCGGCGCTCACGCCAGCGTGACGAGGCCGAGTTCGTTGTCCCCGGCCAGCAGTGGATGGTGCGGCAGGACCCGCACGGTGTACCCGACAGGACCTGCCACCGGCAACGGCGTTGTCGTGGAGAACACCTCGTTGCCGCCGTCAGCGGTACCGGTGTGCGCCATCTGCACGGTGATCGGATTCACCAGCACGTCGCTGCCGTTCACGCGGCCCAGCACCGCCTGAACCACCACCTCGTCCGCGCGCAGCCCGGCCAACTGCACCGTCGCGGTCAGCGTGAGCTCCGAGCCGAGCAGCGGGGTATCAGGAAGGCCGTAGCTGTCGACATCGGTGATCTGGATCTTCGGCCACGCCTCGTTGGCGCGCTGCCGGTAGGCCGCCAGCTCACGCGCCGCGCCGAACGGCTCGCCATCGGCACCCGGTTCGACTGTCTTGCGCAGCGACGCCGCCGCCGGGGCGTAGTACTTCTCCGTGTAGTCGGTCACCATCCGCGACGCCAGCACCTTCGGCCCCAGCTCCATCAGGGTGTGCCGCACCATCTCCACCCATCGCGTCGGGACGCCGTGCTCGTCACGGTCGTAGAACTTCGGCGCCACCGACTGCTCGAGCAGGTCGTAGAGGGCAGCGGCCTCGATGTCGTCGCGGCGGCCTTCATCGAGCAGCCCATCGGCCGTCGGGATTTCCCAGCCGTTCTCGCCGTCGTACCACTCGTCCCACCAGCCGTCGCGGATGGACAGATTCAGGCCGCCGTTGAGCGCGCTCTTCATGCCCGACGTCCCGCACGCCTCCAGCGGCCGCAGCGGATTGTTCAGCCAGACATCGCAGCCGTAGTACAGCTGCCGGGCCATCGACATGTCGTAGTCAGGCAGGAACGCGATGCGGTGCCGCACCTCCGGCCGGTCGGAGAACTTCACGATCTGTTGGATCAGCGCCTTTCCACCATCGTCTGCCGGGTGCGACTTACCGGCGACGATCAGCTGAATCGGGCGCTTCTCGTCGAGCAGCAGCTTCTCCAGCCGCTCCGGGTCGCGCAGCATCAACGTCAGCCGCTTGTACGTCGGTACCCGGCGGGCGAACCCGATAGTCAGCACATTGGGATCGAATGCCGTTGCGATCCAGCCCAATTCGGCATCCGACGCGCCGCGGTCGTGCCATGACCGGCGCAGCCGGGCCCGCACGTCCTCGACGAGCGCCTCGCGCAACTGCGACCGGATCCACCACATGTGGCCCGGGTCGACCTCCTTGAGCCGCTGCCACGTCTCAGGCTCGGTGAGCGAGCCGAGATCGTCGCTGCCCAGCAGTTCGCGGCCCAGCTCGAGCCACTGCGGCGCAGCCCATGTGGGTCCATGCACACCGTTGGTGATGGAGCCGATCGGCACCTCGGCCGCGTCGAAGCCCGGCCATAGCTCGTTGAACATGTAGCGGCTGACCTGCCCATGCAGCAGCGACACGCCGTTGGCGCGTTGTGCGAGTCGCAGGCCCATGTGGGCCATGTTGAACTTCGACGGGTCGTCCTCGGCGCCGAAGGCGATGATCCGGTCCAGCGGCACACCAGGCAGCAGCCGCGACATCGCGCCCAACGGGCCGTCCGTCGACCCGCCGAAGTATCGCTTGACCATCTCCACCGGGAACCGGTCGATGCCCGCTGGCACCGGGGTGTGCGTGGTGAACACAGTGGACGAACGAACCACCGTCAGCGCGGTGTCGAAGTCGAGCCCGGCGTCGATCAGCTCGCGGATACGTTCGACGCCGAGGAAGCCTGCATGGCCCTCGTTCATGTGGAACACCTCGGGCGCGGGCAGGCCCTCGATCTCGGTGTAGGCGCGGATAGCGCGCACCCCGCCGATGCCTGCCAGGATCTCCTGCTTGATCCGGTGCTCCTGGTCGCCGCCGTAAAGCCGGTCGGTGACGCCCCGCAGCTCGTGCTCGTTCTCCGGAATGTCGGAATCCAACAGCAGCAACGGAATTCGGCCAACCTGTGCGATCCAGACCCTTGCCCGCAGCTGGGTGGCGTCGGGCATCGCAAGCTCGACCAACACCGGGTCGCCCCGGTGGTCGGCGAGCAGCCGCAGCGGCAGACCCTGCGGGTCGAGCGACGGATAGTCCTCGTGCTGCCACCCGTCGGCGGTCAGCGACTGCCGGAAGTAGCCCGAGCGGTACAGCAAGCCGACCGCGATCAGAGGAAGCCCGAGGTCCGAAGCGGACTTCAGGTGGTCGCCGGCCAGGATTCCCAGGCCGCCGGAGTAGTTCGGCAGCACCTCGGCAACGCCGAACTCCATCGAGAAGTAGGCGATGCCGTGCGGCAACTGTGCGCCCTCGTCTTGTTGCTGCTGGTACCACAACGGCCGGGTCAGGTAGTTGTCCAGATCGGCCGCCAGCCCGTCGAGTCGCCGCAGGAAGGATTCGTCGACGGCGAGTTCGTCGAGGCGCTTGGGCGTGACCTGCCCGAGCAGCGCGACCGGGTCGCACCCGACCTGCTTCCACAGCTCCGGGTCGATGGCCGTGAAGAGGTCCTGGGTGGGTTTATCCCACGACCATCGCAGGTTGATGGAAAGGCGTTCGAGCGCGGTCAGACGATCGGGCAGATGCGTGCGGACCGTGAACCGGCGGAGAGCTTTCACGCGAGTCAACCTTACTGACAAATCGGCTGACCGCAGCGTGGTGTGGTGATCGCTTCACCCGCATTGGGTTGGGCCGACCACTACGGTGGGTATAGGGCGCCCAGGACGATGAAGCGACGACGAGCACAGCCAGCGTAAGGAGTGATGGGGTGGCCGGTCGTATCGAGATCGATGACGTCGCACCCGTAGTTTCAGGCGGACGGTACCCGGCCAAAGCGGTAGTCGGTGAGATCGTTCCCGTTCGTGCCACGGTGTGGCGCGAAGGCCATGACGCGGTATCGGCCACGCTGGTGGTGCGTTACCACGGCACGAGCTATCCGAAGCTCGCCGACGATCCGCCGGGCCGAGCCAAACAGCCGGCGCCGGTGCCGATCGAAGAGGTGGTCATCCCGGCGCCGCGCATCAAACCACAGCAGCTGCCGATGTCGGCCGGTCGAACGCCCGATGTGTTCCACGGCCAGTTCAGTCCCACCAGCGTGGGGTTGTGGACCTTCCGTGTCGACGGTTGGGGCGACCCGATCGCAACGTGGCGCAAGAACGTCACCGCAAAGCTGGACGCCGGCCAGAGCGAAAGCGAACTGTCCAACGACCTGCTCGTCGGCGCGAAGCTCTTGGAGCGCGCCGCGACGGGCGCACCGCGTCAACACCGCTATCCCCTGATCGACGCCGCGGCGCGGTTGCGAACCCCTGGTGACCCGTTCACCCGCGCGGGCGCCGCCCTTTCGCCGGAAGTAGCCGAGGTGCTCGATCAGTATCCGCTGCGCGAATTGATCACGCGCGGAGAGCAATACGGTGTCTGGGTGGATCGCCCGGCGGCCCGGTTCAGTTCGTGGTACGAGATGTTTCCGCGGTCGACCGGCGGCTGGGACGCCAAGGGCAATCCCGTGCACGGCACCTTCGCCACCGCAACCAAGGACCTGTCCCGCATCGCGAAGATGGGCTTCGACGTGGTCTACCTGCCGCCGATCCACCCGATCGGCAAGGTGCACCGCAAGGGCCGCAACAACAGTGTGACCGCCGCACCCAACGACGTCGGCTCACCGTGGGCCATCGGCAGCGACGAGGGCGGCCACGACGCGGTGCATCCGAAGCTCGGCACGGTCGAGGATTTCGACGACTTCGTCGCGGCGGCCCGCGACGAGGGCATGGAGGTGGCCCTCGATCTGGCGCTGCAGTGCGCGCCCGACCACCCGTGGGCGCGCAATCATCCGGAGTGGTTCACCGTGCTGCCCGACGGCACGATCGCCTATGCCGAAAATCCTCCGAAGAAGTACCAGGACATCTACCCGCTGAACTTCGACAACGATCCGGCCGGGCTCTACGAAGAAGTGCTTCGGGTGGTGCGGTTCTGGATCTCGCACGGCGTCAACGTGTTTCGCGTGGACAACCCCCACACCAAACCGCCGAACTTCTGGGCATGGCTGATCGGTGAGGTGAAGAACGAGAACCCCGACGTGCTGTTCCTGGCCGAAGCGTTCACCCGACCGGCGCGGCTCTACGGGTTGGCCAAACTCGGCTTCACGCAGTCGTATACCTATTTCACCTGGCGCACAGCGAAATGGGAGCTGACCGAATTCGGGGAACAGATCGCCGAACACGCCGACGAGGCCCGGCCGAATCTGTTCGTCAACACGCCCGACATCCTGCACGAGAGCCTGCAGCACGGCGGTCCCGGCATGTTCGCGATCCGGGCCGTGCTGGCGTCGACGATGAGTTCGGTGTGGGGGGTGTACTCGGGCTACGAACTCTACGAGCACCGACCGGTGCGGGAAGGCAGCGAGGAGTACCTGAACTCCGAGAAGTACGAACTGCGGCCACGTGATTTCGACGCCGCACTGGCCGACGGCGAATCACTGGAGCCATTCCTGACTCGGCTCAACGAGATTCGTCGTGTCCATCCGGCGTTGCACGAGTTGCGCACCATCAAGTTCCACCACCCCGACAACGACGCGGTGCTGGCCTACA
Source organism: Mycobacterium sp. OAE908 (assembly GCF_017872775.1). NCBI lineage: Bacteria > Bacillati > Actinomycetota > Actinomycetes > Mycobacteriales > Mycobacteriaceae > Mycobacterium > Mycobacterium sp. OAE908. Next base: position 12,874 of record NZ_JAGGJL010000002.1, on the reverse strand, counting down.
GCAAGTTCGACCCGGTGACCGGCGATCAGGTGCTGGTGGTGGTGACGCTCAACCCCTTCGGGCCCGAAGAGGCAACGCTGTGGCTCGATATGGGAGCGCTCGGTATGGAGCCCTATGACCGCTTCTGGGTGCGCGACGAGATCACCGGCGATGAATATCAGTGGGGGCAAGCGAATTACGTCCGTCTCGATCCGGCACGAGCGGTGGCCCACGTGCTGAACATGCCCCAAGTTCCGGCCGACCAACGACTCAAGCTACTGCGCAGGGAGTGACTGATGACGCAGACCAACCAACGCACCAGCCCGCACTTGCGGCCGCACACGGCAGACCTCAACCGGCTGCTGATCGGCGAGCACCACGACCCGCATTCGATTCTGGGCGCCCACGAATACACCGATCACACGGTGATTCGCGCCTACCGACCGCACGCAGTCGAGGTGGCCGCGCTCATCGGCGGTGAACGCTACGTGTTCACCCATATCGAGGCGGGATTGTTCGCCGTCGCAGTGCCGTTCACCGATCTGGTGGATTACCGGCTCGAGGTGACGTATGACTCGGGCGGCGACGAGCCTCATGTTCACACCGTGGCCGATGCGTACCGCTTCCTGCCCACCCTCGGTGAGATCGATCTGCACCTGTTTTCCGAGGGACGGCATGAGCGGCTGTGGGAGATCTTGGGCGCTCACCCGCGACGCTTCACCACCCCCGACGGTGTCGTGGAAGGCGTGTCGTTCGCGGTATGGGCGCCAAATGCCAAGGGTGTCAGCCTGATCGGTGATTTCAACCATTGGGACGGCAACGAGGCGCAGCTGCGCGTGCTTGGCTCGACCGGCGTGTGGGAGTTGTTCTGGCCGGGCTTTGAGATCGGCGGAATGTACAAGTTCCGCGTACACGGCGCCGACGGGGCAGTGACCGAACGGGCCGACCCCATGGCTTTTGCCACGGAGGTGCCGCCGCAGACCGCGTCGAAGGTGACCAAGAGCGAGTACACCTGGGACGACGCCGACTGGATGGCGAACCGGGCGGCGCAAAACCCGGTGTTCGAACCGATGAGCACCTACGAGGTGCACCTGATGTCATGGCGGCCGGGACTGAGTTACCGACAGCTGGCCGACGAGCTGACGGAATATGTGGTGGCCCAGGGCTTCACACATGTGGAGCTGATGCCCGTCGCCGAGCACCCGTTCGGCGGGTCATGGGGCTATCAGGTCACGTCGTACTACGCGCCGACGTCGCGACTGGGCAGCCCCGACGATTTCCGTTACCTCGTCGACAAGCTGCATCAGGCCGGAATCGGCGTGATCATGGACTGGGTGCCCGCACACTTCCCGAAGGACGCCTGGGCGCTGGGCCGCTTCGACGGCACCGCACTCTACGAGCACTCCGATCCGCGCCGCGGTGAACAGTTGGATTGGGGCACTTATGTGTTCGACTTCGGCCGAGCCGAGGTGCGCAACTTCCTGGTCGCCAACGCGCTGTACTGGCTGCAGGAGTTCCACATCGACGGGCTGCGTGTCGACGCCGTCGCCTCGATGCTCTATCTCGACTACTCACGCCCAGAGGGCGGCTGGACGCCGAATATCTACGGCGGCCGCGAGAACCTCGAGGCCGTGCAGTTCCTGCAGGAGATGAACGCCACGGTGCACAAGCTCGCGCCGGGCATCGTCACCGTCGCTGAGGAGTCGACGTCGTGGCCTGGCGTCACGCGGGCGACCAACCTTGGCGGCCTTGGCTTCTCGATGAAGTGGAACATGGGCTGGATGAACGACACGCTGGAGTTCATCAAGCGCGACCCGATTCACCGCAGTTTCCACCACCACGAGATCACGTTCTCGATGCTGTATGCGTACAGCGAGAACTTCGTGTTGCCGATCAGCCATGACGAGGTGGTGCACGGCAAGGGCACGCTGTGGGGCCGGATGCCCGGCAATGACCATGTGAAGGCCGCGGGGATGCGTGGGCTGCTGGCCTATCAGTGGGCACACCCTGGCAAGCAGTTGCTGTTCATGGGGCAGGAGTTCGGTCAGCGCGCGGAGTGGTCCGAGGAGCGCGGCGTCGACTGGTACCAGCTCGATGAGAACAGCTTCTCCAACGGTATTCAGCGGCTGATGCAGGACATGAACGGCATCTACCGCGGCCGTCGGGCGCTGTGGTCGCAGGACACCCGGCCAGAGGGCTATTCGTGGATCGACGCGAACGATTCGGCCAACAACGTGTTGAGCTTCATGCGTTTCGGTGACGACGGCTCGATGCTGGCGTGCGTGTTCAACTTCTCGGGCGCCGAACATACGCGCTACCGACTGGGCTTGCCGCACGCGGGCACCTGGCGCGAGGTGCTCAACACCGATGCCGACATCTACAACGGCACCGGCATCGGCAACTTCGGCGCGGTGGAGGCCACCGACGAACCGTGGCACGGCCGTCCGGCGTCAGCGGTCATGGTGCTGCCGCCGCTGGCGGCCCTGTGGTTCGAACCGGCCTGATCTACAGCGGCTAGTACAGCGCGTTGGCCAGGTTGCGCCGGCCCGCGATGACCTCGGGGTCGGCGGGGTCGAACAGCTCGAACAATTCGATCAGCCGGGTGCGCACCTTGGTGCGGTCGTCGCCTGCGGTCCGCTTGATCAATGCGATCAGCCGGTTGAACGCCGACGCGACGTCCTGCTGAAGGATCTCGACATCGGCTGCGGCAAACGCCAACTCGATGTCGTCGGGCTTGGCGTCGGCTGCGACGACGGCACCAGGTGCGCGCGAGGTCGCGCGCTGCAGGAAGCCGATCTGCCGCACCGCGCCCTTCGCTTCTTCGTGGTTCGGGTTCGCGGTGAGCAGCCCTTGGTACGCCTGCAGCGCCGCATCGAAATCGCCTGCGTCCAAATGCGCTCGAGCTTGGGCCAGTTGAGGATCGACCTGCTCGGGCTCCTCGCCCTCGCCGTTGCCTGCGAGCTTGCCCGCCGTCGCGTTCAGCACTTGGTCGATGACCCCGCGAAGCTGCTCTGGAGGTGGCGCTCCCTCGAACTTGGTCAACAGCGTTCCGCCGGCAACCACCACGACAGTGGGGATCGCCTGTACCCGCAGCGCCTGTGCGACCTGCGGAGCCGTGTCGACGTTCACCGTCGCCAACGACCACTTACCGCCATCGGCGTCCGCGAGAGCGCTCAGGTCTTGGCCCAGTCGTACGCTGGCTTCGCTGCGAGGCGACCACAGCAGCACGAAAACCGGCGCCTCGTTCGACCGGACCAGCACCTCGGCTTCGAAGTTGGCCTCGGTGATCTCGACGCCGCTCGGCGGGGCCGCGCCCTCGCCCGCAGGTGCCGATCGTTGTTTGAGGGCTGACAGGTCAACCGCACCGGCCATGGAGGCCGCGATGGGAGGACGGGGACGACTCACGCCCCCAAGTCTGTCACGTCGTTTCCGGTGCGCGCCGCCCTGGTTGGGAGGCGGCCGAGACGGCCTCCGCAGGCCCGATACGACCCGTCCGATCGGCCCATATGAGGAAGATCACACTGGCCAGCGGCACAATGCTCGCCAGCAACGCCAGCAACCACGTACGAGCCGCCCAGTGGTACGCAATTCCGACCAGTAGACCGGTCACGACAAAGGCGATGAAAACGAGGCCGTGGGCCATGCCGAACACCTTGACGCCGATTTCGGTGCGCGTCGTGCCCAGGTACTTGAAGTACATGCCTACCAGCAGACCGACCCAGCTGACGGCTTCCGCCGGCGCGATCAGCCGGAACCAGCCGAGGGCGCTACGCAGATCAAACGCGCTAGTCATAGCGCACATACTACAGAGCGTCGTAGTAGCTACCCGGCGCGAAGAATCAGGGCGTCACCCTGGCCGCCCGCACCGCACAGCGCGGCCACTGCGTAGCCGGAACCGCGTCGGGCCAGCTCAAGGGCGGCGTGCAGGGTGATGCGCGCCCCGGACATGCCGATCGGATGACCGATGGCGATGGCACCGCCGTTGACGTTGACCTTCTCCGGGTCGACGCCGAGTTCCTTCGTCGACGCCAGCGCGACCGCCGCGAACGCCTCGTTGATCTCGATGACGTCGAGCTGGTCCACCGAAATGCCTTCGCGGGCAATGGCTTTCTTGATGGCGTTGGCGGGCTGTGACTGCAATGTGGAGTCCGGGCCCGCGACGACGCCGTGGGCGCCGATCTCGCACAGCCACGTCAGGCCGAGCTCCTGCGCCTTGGCCTTGTTCATCACCACGACGGCCGCAGCGCCGTCGGAGATCTGGGAGGCGGACCCGGCGGTGATCGTGCCGTCCTTGCGGAACGCGGGCTTCAGACCGGCCAACGACTCGGCCGTGGTGTTGGCACGGATGCCCTCATCCTCGGTGAACTCGATCGGATCGCCCTTGCGCTGAGGGATCTTGACCGGCACCACCTCGTCGGCAAAGACGCCGTCTTTCCATGCGGCAGCGGCCTTTTGGTGCGACTGCGCGGCGACCTCGTCCTGCTCGGCGCGGGTGAACCGGTCGACGTCGTTGCGCTGCTCGGTGAGCGCACCCATCGGCTGGTCGGTGAACACGTCGTGCAGACCGTCGTAAGCCATGTGGTCGAGCACCGTGACGTCGCCGTACTTGTAGCCGGAACGGCTGTCCATCAGCAGGTGCGGCGCCTTGGTCATCGACTCCTGGCCGCCTGCGACGACGACGTCGAACTCGCCTGCACGAATGAGCTGATCGGCCAGAGCGATCGCGTCGATGCCCGACAGGCACATCTTGTTGATGGTCAGCGAAGGCACATCCCAGCCGATTCCGGCGCCGACGGCGGCCTGGCGGGCAGGCATCTGGCCCGCGCCGGCGGTCAGTACCTGACCCATGATCACGTACTCGACCAGCGACGCCGGAACTCCTGCCTTCTCCAGCGCGCCCGCAATGGCGATGGCGCCGAGATCGCTGCCGGAGAAGTCCTTCAGCGAACCCATGAGCTTGCCTACGGGAGTGCGAGCTCCAGCAACAATCACCGACGTCGTCATTTGTTCCCTCCAAGGAATGGGTATTCGGAGATGTGGCCCATGACACATTCCGCAAACATCTGTCTCAAGGTTACCGTTACGTTATGAGCACCGAGCACGTAGAGGCACGTCCAGCGCTTGCGAGTGCTCTCGTAACGGCGATCGACCACGTCGGCATCGCTGTCCCCGATCTCGATGCTGCGATCAAGTGGTACCACGACCACCTCGGCATGATCGTGCTGCACGAGGAGATCAACGAAGAGCAGGGTGTCCGCGAGGCCATGCTGTCGGTGCGTGGCGCTCCGAAGGGCAGCGCCGAGATCCAGCTGATGGCACCGCTCGACGAGACGTCGACCATCGCCAAGTTCCTCGACAAGCGCGGCCCCGGCCTGCAGCAGTTGGCCTACCGCACCAGCGACATCGACCTGCTGAGCGAGAGGCTGCGCGCCGAGGGTGTCCGGCTTCTGTACGACGCGCCCCGACGTGGCACGGCGAATTCACGGATCAACTTCATTCATCCCAAGGATGCAGGCGGCGTGCTCATCGAGCTCGTCGAGCCGGCCGAAGAGCATTAAGACCACTTCCGCGTAGGACTGCGCCGCTGCACCCAACACGGCGTGTGCCAATGCCGTCTGTCCTCAGCGGCGTGTTCACCGCCGTCGGCGGGCCATACCACCAAATGCGCTGTGCCCGATCGGATCTCGTGATCACATCCCGGGCAGCGATAGACCTTGGTGGCGCGCGCCGCCGTGATGGCCCTCACCTCGTAGTCGTATCCGTCGGGCCCGGTCTCGATGCGCCGACTCTCCGGCAACGGCGCTAGCGGGCGTTGCCTGCGAGGTGGCGTTCGACGCCGCGGCATTTACCCAGTCTGTCAGAACAGCCGGAACTCGTCGCTGTCCATGCCGCGCATCGCGTCGTAGTCCAAAGTCACACAACGGATCCCGCGATCGGTGGCCAGCGTTCGGGCCTGCGGCTTGATCTGCTGGGCGGCGAACACGCCGGCAACCGGGGCGAGCACGGTGTCGCGGTTGAGCAACTCGAGATAGCGGGTCAGCTGCTCGACGCCGTCGATCTCGCCGCGTCGCTTGATCTCGACGGCCACCGACCGTCCCTGTTCGTCGCGGCACAGCAGGTCGACCGGTCCGATCGCGGTCATGTACTCCCGTCGCACCAGGGTGTACCCGGCACCGAGCAGCTCCACGTGCTCGGCAAGCAGCGCCTGCAGGTGCGCCTCGACGCCGTCCTTGACCAGGCCGGGGTCGACGCCAAGCTCGTGGCTGGAGTCGTGCTCGATGTCCTCCACCGTGATGCGCAACTGCTCGCCGGCCTTGTTCTGCACCACCCAGACGGGCGCAGGCCCTTCGAGCTCCTCGGAGAGCCAGCAGGGCGGGCTCATCCAGTTCAACGGCTTGTAGGCCCGGTCATCGGCATGGACGCTGACCGATCCGTCGGCCTTGAACAGCAGCAGCCTGCGGGCAGAGGGCAGGTGGGCGGTGAGCCGCCCCACGTAGTCGACAGTGCACTGGGCGATCACGAGACGCACCCGAACACCTTATGCGGCGCGACCGCCAAATTAGGCTGAGCCACGATGAGCGTTGCGCAGAGGCTGGGCCGTGTCCTGGAGAAGGTGACCAGGCAGAGCGGTCGGCTGCCCGATACGCCCGATTACGGGTCGTGGCTGCTTGGCAAGTCCACCGAAAGTCAGGCGCGCCGACGGGTCCGTATCCAGGTGATCCTGACCGTGTTCATCTTGGTCGCCAACGTCATCGGCATCGGCGCCGCGCTGCTCCTGGTGACCGTGGCTTTTCCAGTGCCGAGTGTTTTCAGCGACGCGCCGTTCTGGGTGACCTGGGTGGTGTGCCCGGCGTACGTGCTGGTGGCACTGTTGATCGGCACTTTTTGGATCACGCGCCGAACGGTCAACGCACTGCGATGGGCCATCGAGGAGCGCGCGCCGACGCACGAGGACCAGCTCAACGCATTCCTCGCCCCGTGGCGGGTGGCAAGGGCGCACCTGATCCTGTGGGGTATCGGCGCGGCGCTCTTCACCACCCTGTACGGATTGCAGAACACGACGTTCATCCCGCGGTTCCTGTTCACCATCAGCTTCGCCGGTGCGGTGATCGCGACGGCGTGCTACCTGTTGACCGAGTTCGCGTTGCGACCGGTGGCGGCGCAGGCGCTGGAGGCGGGTCCGCCCCCGCGCCGGCTCACCGCGGGGATCATGGGCAGGCTGATGGTCGTGTGGTTTCTCGGATCACTGCCCGTGGTCGGAATCGCGTTGCTCGCGGTGTTCGCGGTGTCGCTGCAGAACCTCACCGAGACGCAATTTGCCGTCGCGGTATGGATTTTGGCGATCGTTGCGTTGCTTGTCGGTTTCATCCTGATGTACATCGTGTCCTGGCTGACCGCGACTCCGGTGCGCGTGGTGCGGGCGGCGCTCAAGCACGTCGAACAGGGCGACTTCGACTGCAACGTGGTGGTTTTCGACGGCACCGAACTGGGCGAGCTGCAGCGCGGATTCAACACGATGGTGGGCGGGCTGCGTGAACGCGAACGGGTTCGTGACCTGTTCGGCCGCCACGTTGGGCGCGAGGTTGCGGCCGCCGCCGAACAGCAGCGGCCCAAGCTGGGTGGCGAAGAACGTCATGTCGCAATGATTTTCGTCGACATCATCGGCTCGACACAGCTGGTGACGGGCCGGCCTGCGACCGAAGTGGTCGACCTGCTGAACCGGTTCTTCGCCGTGATCGTCGAGGAAGTCGACCGCCACCACGGCTTTGTGAACAAGTTCGAGGGCGATGCGGCGTTGGCTGTGTTCGGCGCTCCGAATCATCTGGACAATCCCGAAGACGAGGCGCTGGCGGCCAGTCGCGCCATCGCGCGCCGGATCCGCGACGAGGTGCCCGACTTCGAAGCCGGTATCGGAGTTGCCTCGGGCGAGGCTGTCGCCGGAAACGTCGGCGCCAAAGAACGTTTCGAGTACACCGTGATCGGCGAGCCGGTCAACGAAGCAGCCAGGCTCTGCGAACTGTCCAAGGAGACGCCCGGACACTTGCTGGCATCGTCGGACACGGTTCGCAACGCCAGCGAAAGCGAATGTCGTCATTGGACTTTCGGGGACACGGTGACGTTGCGTGGCCACGACGAGCCGACCAGGCTTGCGTTGCCCGTGTAGTTGTCAATCTGTAATCGGTTGCACAGCGGGCGCACATCGTCAGCACAGAGCCAACCAAAGTCGGCCTCATAACGTTTCGTCGGGTGGCAGCGATTGCCGCACGACGAGAAACGGAGTGAGGAAATGTCTTTCAAACGTGCGTTGTCCGCATCGGCGCTCGCAGCTGGAATCGGAGTTGCCGGGCTGTTCGGTGTCGGTCTTGGAACGGCAAGCGCAGATCCGTGGGGTTGCGACCGCCCGGGCCAACCAGTGTGTGGAGACCACCACGACGACCGCGGCCCCGGCCCTGTGGACTGGCACGGGCGCGGCATCGACCAGGCCCGCGGTGACCATCAGCCGTTCAACTGGATGGGTCAGCAGGTGAACCCCGTTCCCGCCGGTGACGGAAACGGCTGGGGCTTCTGGTTCCTCGGTCAGTGGATTCCGCTGTAGCGAGTCGAGTTCGAGGCGGGTCGCCACAATCCGGCGGCCCGCTTCGTCGCGCTCGCGTTCTGCTAGCTGTCGAACTTTTCGTTCGGTTCGGCAAAGCCGGCGTCGGCGAAGACCTTTCGGCTGGCGACGTCGGTGACGTCCTGCACGAACTTCTTCGCGAGTTGGGCTTGATCAGAGTCCTTCAACGGTGCGATCCACGAGGTGACCGTCGCGTCGGCGGCCTCAGGAAAGGCGAACCACGAAACGTTGTCGCCGGCGTTCAGCGCATCGGTCTTGAACACCAGACCCGCGTCGACTTTCCCCGTGCCTACGTCTCGGAGAACGTCCGTTTCGGTCATGTCGATGTTCACCGGGTTCAGCCGGACCCCCGAGCGGTCTTCGAGTTGGCGGACAACAGACCCGCAGGTGCCCGGCCCACCGCACACCGCCGCACGCACTCCAGGTCGGGCCAGGTCTGCCAGCGAGGCCAGATGAGCAGGGTTGCCCGACGCCGTGGCGATGACCAGGCTGTTTGCCGCGATCGGTACCGGAGTCGAATCGATGAGACCGGCTTTTTCGACTGCTGCCATGTTCTCGTGGTCACCGGACACGAAGACGTCCGCACCGTTACCGTCTGCCAACTCTTCCGAAAGGCCCGATGAGCCCGCAAAGATGAATTCGACTGAAGTCCCGGGGTTTTCGGCCTCGAATCGCTTGCCGATCGCAGTGAGGCTCTTGATCATCGCCGACGATGCGTACACCGTGATCGACGTCGTCGGTACCGGGTGTGACTGCGCGCTGCAGCCACTCGCCGTGACCACCAAGAGAATCCCGGCTGCCATTGTTCGCTCGAATCGGCCGCGCATCGGTCATGACCATACCGATTCAGCTCCAGCGAATGAAACTCACACCGGTATGTCATGTTGTGGACTTGCGTCACGTCACCTGCGAATTGGCTTGCGTTCATCCCATAAAGCATCACCAGGGGGCAGGCTTGAGCACGTGGGAAAGGTTGGAGGCGTCGTCCGCCACACGACGATGGTCAGCGAGCCTCGGGTGCGGCTCGCCGATGGCGACACGACGCGGCCCGCAGAAGACGACCGTCTGAGCTCCCGTGCGGGACAAGGGTTGTTGATGGTCGAGGGACTCGTGATCGGCGTGCTCGGCGGTGTAGCGCTGGCCTGGTCGATGGGATACACCCGCTTCGGCGCGGACGGTATCCCGATGCTCGGCCTGAAAGTAACCCCGCCACACGCCGGCCTTCTGCTGGTCGTCGGCACGCTGGCACTGCTCTCCTGCTTGGGACCCCGAGCAGCGCTCGTTTTCAGCGCTCTCACAGCTTTGGGGTGGGCGACATTGACTTTCGTCTGTGCGAGCAACGTCGCACACCATGCGCCCGGCGTCCTCGGCTTCGATCCGCGCGACAGCTTCGTCTACGGCGTACTGAGTGCCTACAACCTCGTGACGTGCGTGCTGCTGGCCCTGGCGCTTTTCAAATACCGTCGCGAGGTCTAGTGCACGCAAGCTCCGGAGTGTCGCTCCGGACTACCCCGGGTTCGCCGCAGCGCTGGGTTCATGTCATCGACGCCGGCCATTTCGCGCTCGACGAAGCCCCCGACCTTGTCGCCGACCTCACGGGCGCATTCCTCGTTGCGATACGGCCCTGACGTCCCCCCGTTTGGCGCTGCCACGACATGTCGTTTTTCCGCCAGTGATGTCGGTGGGCTCGTGTAATTGTCGATGCATGCACGAAGATTTCGACCGCTGTTACCGGGCCGTGCAGTCCAAGGACGTCCGGTTCGACGGCTGGTTCGTCACCGCCGTGCTGACCACGAAGATTTACTGCCGACCGAGCTGCCCGGTACGGCCCCCGTTCGCCCGTAACATGCGGTTTTATCCCACCGCAGCCGCCGCGCAGCGAGCCGGCTTCCGTGCTTGCAAGCGTTGCCGTCCGGACGCCTCGCCGGGGTCTCCGGAGTGGAATGTGCGCGGCGACGTGGTGGCCAGGACGATGCGACTCATCGCCGACGGCACGGTTGACCGCGAAGGTGTCACAGGACTGGCAGCACGCGTCGGCTACACCACCCGCCAGCTCGAGCGGCTGCTGCAGGCCGAGGTCGGTGCCAATCCGCTGGCGCTGGCAAGGGCGCAGCGCAGCCAGACCGCGCGGGTGCTGATCGAGACGACGGAGCTGCCGTTCGGGGACGTCGCATTCGCTGCTGGCTTCTCGAGCATCCGCCAGTTCAACGACACCGTCCGGGCGGTCTGCGACCTCACACCAACGGCTCTGCGTCAACGGGCCCGAACCCGATTCGGGCGAGGCAACGGTGCCTTGTCGCTACGGTTGCCGGTACGGACTCCGTTCGCCTATGAGGGACTGTTCGGTCATCTCGCGGCGAGCGCGGTGCCCGGCGTCGAGGAGGTGCGCGAGGGCGCCTACCGGCGCACTCTGCGATTGCCTAACGGCAACGGAATCGTAAGTCTCACACCGCAACCCGACCACGTGCAGTGCCAGCTGGTACTGGATGACTTCCGTGATCTGTCCACCGCGATCGCCCGGTGTCGGCGGTTGCTCGACCTTGACGCGGATCCCGAGGCCGTCGTCGACGCACTGAGCGCCGATCCCGACCTGACCGCGCTGGTGGCCAAGGCACCTGGGCAACGGATACCGCGCACAGTCGACGAGCAGGAGCTGGCGATCCGAGTAGTGCTCGGCCAGCAGGTGTCGTTGAAGGCCGCACGCACCCACGCCGGGCGCCTCGTGACCGCGTACGGCCAACCGGTTGCCGATTTCAATGGCGGTCTCACACATGTGTTTCCGGCGGTCGAGCATCTCGCCGAGATCGATCCCGTGCATCTGGCGTTTCCGAAGTCCAGGCAGCGATCCCTGGTCACGCTCATCAGAGCGATGGCGGACGGCGAGGTCGTCCTCGACGCGGGCTGCGACTGGAACCGCGCCCGCGAGCAGCTGTTGGCGCTGCCCGGGATCGGCCCCTGGACTGCCGAGGTGATCGCGATGCGCGGTCTGGGTGACCCCGACGCATTCCCGGCCACCGACTTGGGTGTGCGACTTGCGGCCAACCAGCTGGGGCTGCCCGGCGATGCCCGCCCGCTGACCGAGCACAGCATGCGATGGCGGCCATGGCGGTCGTATGCGACTCAGCACCTGTGGACGGCCCTCGATCATGCGGTCAACGAATGGCCGCCGAAGGAGAAGTGATGCAACACGTGCTATTTCGGTCGATGGAGAGTCCGGTCGGGAAGTTGACCCTCGCGGGTACCGATGGGCGGCTGATGCATCTGCGCATGGTCGACCAGACATACGAGCCGAGCCACGATGGCTGGGAACCCGATGACGACGCGTTCCCCGAAGCAGTCCAACAACTCGAGGCGTATTTCGCAGGCGACCGGATCGACTTCGACCTCGACCTGAATCTGGTCGGCACTGCATTTCAGCGGCGAGTGTGGGAGGCCCTGTTGACAATCCCGTACGGAGAGACACGGTCGTACGGGGAGATCGCGCGACAGATCGGATCGCCCGGGGCGTTTCGCGCTGTTGGCCTGGCCAACGGCCACAACCCGATCGGCATCATCGTGCCGTGCCATCGCGTGATCGGATCAAACGGCAGCCTCACCGGGTACGGCGGCGGCCTCGACCGCAAAAGGGCATTGCTGGCCTTGGAAAAGAGCCGTTCCGCGCCCGCGTTGTTCTGAACTAGCGTTCCAGCGCTTTGGCGCAGCCAGCGAGAACCGCCGCGAAGCTCGAGCGAAGTAGCCGAAAGCTCAATGCCTCCAGCACTTTTCCGCCAGCGTAGACCGGATGGCTGTATACAGTTCGCCAGCCGACATGTGTGCCATCGCCCGCCCTGGTGAACGTCAGCGTGCCGCCTTCGTGGTTGAACGGCGGCAACGAACGAAGGATGAGGTACGAGTAGCTCCGTGGCCTCTCGTATGCGGTGATCTCCTCTTCGAACCACATTCCGGCCCCGACCACCCATCGTCTGACGCCGGCCGCCGGTGCCGACGCACCCTTCGTGAACCCTGCCCGTAGCGCGAGCGGAGCCGCCGTCAGATTGACCGGGTCTGCCAGCCAATCGAACACGGCTTGCGGAGCCGCGGCGATCGTCCGCTCGACATACAACTCGACCATCAAGGACTCCTTGCAGATTTCTTCTCCACAAATGCCTTTGCCCCCCAATAGAATTGGGGGGCAAAGGACTTAAATTGTGTTCGGCGGTGTCCTACTTTTCCACCCGGGTTGGGTAGTATCATCGGCGCTGGCAGGCTTAGCTTCCGGGTTCGGGATGGGTCCGGGCGTTT